>NZ_WIEU01000002.1:0-561520 GCF_012276115.1 Rhizobium leguminosarum bv. viciae
CCGGCAAACCCAAAATGGTCATCCGCATCGCGCTCGCCCGAAAACTCCTGGTCATTCTCAATGCAAAAGCACGAGATGCGCGAAGAGAATTCGAATATGCAACTTGACAACCCAGATAGTCGCTCATTCCTGTGCTTGTTACAGGAATCCAGCGCGCCCAAGTCCTTGGGCGCGGAAGACTCCTTGACCGAATAAGGGTCAATCACGGCACAGACGCGCCGTGGCTGGATCCCTGTGACCTCACTCGGGCAAAGCCCTGAGGGCACAGGGATGAGGGAGCAAGCGGTGGCCATCAAAGTCACTCCATTACTTCTTCATCGAAGCATTCCAGAAATACGGCCACGGAGCCGGATCGACGCCTTCGAGCTTGGTCGATTCCGCCGAAACCGCGTTGAAGTCGCCGATCTTCATGAAGGGGGCGTCGGCATAGATCGCCTTCTGAACATCGGCCCAGAGCGCCACGCGCTTCTTCGGATCGACCTCCGAGGTGAAGGCATCGACGGCAGCCTTGCGAGCCGGCGTATCCCACCAGCCCGGCGAACTGGTCGAGAGCGAGCCGATCAGGGCAGGCTCCGGCAGGAAAGGGCTGTGGGTGATGTAGATATCCCAGAGCTTCGGATCGGCGCGGCGCTGCGTCAGCGTCGCCCAGTCCACAACCTGCATATCGACGGTGAAGCCGGCAAGCTTCAGATATTCGGCGGCGACCTGCGCCATCTTGTAGTGGAATTCGTACTGGCGGCTTGTCAGTATACGGATCGGTTCACCATTGTAGCCGGCCTTCTTGGCGGCAGCGGCCGCCCCTTCCGGATCGGCGACGTTATAGGCGCCCTCGACGCCGGCATCCGTCGACCAGGCAAAGGTCTTTGGATAGATGGCGCCGTCGAGCGCGTAGAAATCCGTGCTGCCGAAGGCCGCGGCCAGCATATCTTCCATGCTGAGCGCCTGACGGATCGCCTTGCGGACCTCGACATTCCCGGCAATACCTTCTTTCGTGTTGAAGACGAAGACGGGATAACCGAAGGGCTTCAGGATGATCGGCTGCGAGGCGGTGGAGGCCTTCAGCTTGTCGTAGGATTCGACCGGGATCGAGTCGACATAATCATACTGGCCGGAAACGGCTGCCTCGACGCGGGTGTTCGGATCCGGCACCGGCACGAAGCGGATCTCATCGAGATATTGATGACGGGCGCCGCCATAACCATTGCTGTCGCCTTCGCGGGACTTGTAGCCATCGAAACGGGCGAGCTGGATATACTGGTCAGCCTTGCGCTCCTTCAGCATATAGGGACCCGTGCCTATGAAGTCCTTCATCGGCTCGTCCTGCTTTTCGGACGGGATGATGATCGCGGCCGAATTGTTGAAGGCGAGCAGCGAGGTCAGCGGTGCATAGGGCTGCTTCAGCGTGATCGTCACGGTCGCCGGATCGACGGCGGTGACCTTATCGATGAAGCCGGCCACCTGCTTGCCGCGCGAGGCGATCTTCATCCAGCGGCCAAGCGAGGCGACGACATCTTCCGATGTCATGTCGCTATTGTCGTGGAACTTGATGCCGGTCCTGAGCTTGATCGTATAGGTTTTGCCGTCGGCGCTGATCTCAGGCAGGCTTTCGGCCAGAAGCGGCGTGACGTTCCAGCCTTTGTCGAAGGTGTAGAGCGTTTCGAAAATGTGCTGGGTGACGATGCCGACCAGATCGGCCGTCGACGACATCGGATCGAGCGTCGGCGGCTCGCCGATCGTCGCGACATTGATGACGCCGCCCTTTTCCTGGGCAAAGAGGGTCGAAGGCAGGGCGACAAGCGCGGTGCCGAGAAGGAATGCGACCAGTGTTTTCATGTGAGATCTCCCATTTAGTTCCACAATTATGTAATTCATCTTTTTGTAACAGAATAAGAGATGGATCGATCCTGTCAAGCACGAGCGACGGATTATGCCCTCGGCCGATGCCGAGACGCCGGAAAAACACACAACTTCGGCTGCGCCGGCCTGCAACAAGACCGCGCATTATGCCAAGGTGAGTCAAACACCCTGCGGTGACGCCTCAACAGAACGGGACAATCAGATGAGCACCAATTTCAACGACGGAAAATGGCTGAACGAACCGGCCATCTGGCACGCGGAGGAAGCCGGCCTCACCCTAACGACCGACGAGAAAACAGATTTCTGGCGGGAAACCCATTACGGCTTCACCCGCGACAGCGGCCATTTCCTCGCCTTTCCCACCACCGACGCCTTCACCGCGCAGATCCGCGTCCAGGGCGAATTCCGCACGCTCTACGACCAGGCCGGCCTGATGGTTCGCATCGACGAAAAACGTTGGGTGAAAACAGGCGTCGAGTTCACCGACGGTGAAGCCTTCCTCAGCACCGTCGTCACCGACGGCAAGTCCGACTGGTCGGTGGCACAGCCCTTCAGGGAATTGGAGGATTTCCGTATTCGCGTCACTGTCGCCAACGGCGCGATGCGCATCCAGGCCTCGCGCGACGGCAGCTTCTGGCCGCTGCTGCGGCTCGCGCCCTTCCCGGCAGTGGCGCAATACGAGGTCGGACCGACCGCCTGCACGCCGGAGCGTAGCGGACTGACGGTGCGCTTTTCCGAATTCTCGATTGGGCCGGCGACCGCCAAGGATCTGCATGATTTGAGCTAGAAGAGCGACCTTTGGCTGCTCTACCGAAAGAACAAGATCAAATGACTGCGAGTGCCGCGCAGCACACTTGACAAAGACAAGCTGCCTGTATTTTACTCAAGCCTGCGGATTAGGCAGAAGGCTGGCCGCATTGACATGACTCCGATAGTCTCTGGGCAGTTTCGCCCCATGACGCCTCATCGCTCGATGGGATCAGCGTCGTGGGGTTTTTGATGTGGTCACTTGATGAACGACGCGCTGAAAATTGGCATCCTCTTTTCGACCACCGGCCCCTACGGCTCGATGGGCCGCGACGCGCGCGACGGCGCCGATTTCGCGATGGCCGAATATGCCGGCGTCGAAGGGCTGGCAATCGAGCCGGTCTTCTTCGATCCGCATGCCGATCTTGCCGCCTATCTCGACGGCGCGCGTCATCTTCTGCGCGCCGGCTGCCGCCATATCGTCGGCACGATCACGTCGGCGGCACGCAAGGAAGTCATCCCGCTCGTCGAGAAACATGACGGCCTGCTCTGGTATATGTGCCCCTATGAAGGTTTCGAGGCCAATGAGAACGTCATCTATGTCGGCGGCTGCCCGAACCAGCATCTGCTGCCGTTGTTCGAGCACCTGATCCCGCGTTACGGCGCAAGGCCCTATCTCGTCGGCGCCAACTACGTCTGGGGCTGGGAGATGAACCGGCTCGCCCGCGAACTCATTACCAATGCCGGCGGCGAGGTGCTTGGTGAACGCTATCTTCCGCTCGAGGAAACCGCCGTCGAGCGCACCGTCGCCGAGATCGCGCAACGCCGCCCGAGCTTCATCCTCAACAATCTGATCGGCCCCTCGAGCTACGCCTTCCTGGAGGCGATCAAGGCCCTCGGTGATCGCGACCCGGCCTTCCGCGCGGAAAACTGCCCAGTCGTGAGCTGCGACCTGATGGAATGCGAACTCGACGATATCGCCGCCGGAGCTGCTGCCGGCCAGCTTTGCGCCGCTTCCTATTTCGATAGTATCGCGACCCCCGAAAATGCCGCCTTCAAGGTCCGTGTCACCGAGCATCACGGCGCCGAGCGGCGTGTCTCCAGCGTCTTTGCCAGCGCCTATACCGCCGTCCGGCTCTGCGTCGACGCGATCGTCGCTGCCGGTAGTGACGAGCCCGAGGCCGTTCGGCGCGAGCTCTACAATCGATCCTGGCCGACCCCGTTCGGCGCACTTTCGATCGACCGCGAGACCAATCATGCCGCCCTGCCCTTCCATCTCGGCCGGATCAACGCCGACAACGGCTTCGATGTCGTCGCCTCGCGGCCGCCGCTTGCCGCCGACCCCTATCTGACCGGCCGCAACCGCCAGGCGTTTCCACGGCTGAGGGTGGTGTCATGAGAGAGACACCCAATTTCACCGGCTGGCAGGCGATGGTCCTGCACCGCGAGGACGGCAACACCGAAAAGCTGATCCGCCAGCTTCGCCTGCTCGGCATCCATGCAACGCTGCAATGGGCGCCGCTCTCGGCCGCGGCACTTCCCGATCTCGTCATCGTCGATGCCGACCAGGGCTGGGACGATCTGCTGCCCTGGAACGGCGAAACGCCTGCCTGCCCCGTCGTCGCCTTGCTTGGTTCGGAGGCGCCCGGCCGCATCGCCTGGGCGCTCGGACAGGGTGCCGGCGCGATCATCGCCAAGCCGATCGCCACATCGGCCGTCTATCCGGCGCTTGTCATGGCCGTCTCCATTCATCAGGAGCGCAAGGCGACTGCGGAAAAGCTGAAATATCTCGAAGAGCGCGTCCGGCTGCGGCCGCTCGTTCACGCCGCCGTCGAAAAGCTTCAGGCCGCGCGCGGCATCGACGAGGAGAGCGCTTACGCAATCCTGCGCAACTGCGCCATGCGCCGCCGCCTGCCGATGGAGCAGATATCGGCCTTCATCCTGGCGGGTGCCGAACCTCTGCCGGAGGCGGGCTGATGCATGTGCTGAAACAGATGATCCGTCAGCCGACGGCCCTCTTCGGCCTGATCGTCGTCACACTCGTCATCGCGCTCGCAATTGCAGCGCCGTGGATCGCGCCGTTCAGTCCAGACGAGCAGATGTTTGACGGCCTTTCGCTCGAAGGCGCGCCGCTGCCGCCGGGCGGTCCCTATCTGCTGGGCACCGACACGCTCGGCCGCGACCTCTTCTCGCGCCTGCTCTTCGGCGCCCGCACCTCGCTGATCATCGGCCTTGTCGCCAATGGCATCGCGGTGGCGATCGGCCTCTTCGTCGGCATCGTTGCCGGTTATCTCCGCGGACTGCCGGGCAACATCCTGATGCGCTTCACCGATCTGATGATGGCCTTTCCGGCGCTGCTGCTCGCCATCGTGCTGGCAGCCCTGTTGAAGCCGAGCCTGTGGATCGTCGCCATGGTGATCGCGCTGGTCAACTGGGTGCAGGTCGCCCGGATCGTCTATACCGAGACTCGCGGCCTGGTGGAGCGCGATTTCATCATGGCCGAACGCTCGCTCGGCGCCGGCCATATGCGCGTGCTCTTCATGCATATCCTGCCGCACCTCGTGCCGACGGCAATCGTCTGGGGCACGCTCGGCATCGCCACCACGGTGCTGCTCGAGGCCACACTCTCCTTCCTCGGCGTCGGCGTCCAGCCGCCGCAGCCCTCCTGGGGCAACATCATCTTCGAGAGCCAAAGCTATTTCCAGGCCGCCCCCTGGCTCGTCTTCATTCCGGGCGCGATCATCCTTCTGACGGCGCTTTCCTTCAATCTCGTTGGCGACGCGCTGCGCGACATTCTCGACCCGACCCAGCGCGGGAGGGGCTGATGGCATCACTCATGCTGCGCCGGCTGGCGCAGGCGGCTCTCATCCTCCTCGGCGTCGCGGCAATCACCTTCGTGCTGCTCTACGCCCTTCCGGCCGACCCGGCCCGCATGATCGCCGGCCGCAGCGCCACCGCCCAGACGGTCGCCAACATCCGCCATGAACTCGGCCTCGACCAGCCGCTGCTGGTCCAGTTCGGCACCTATCTCGGCAATCTGCTGCATGGTAATCTCGGCCGCTCCTATGCGCAGAAAACCGACGTCTGGACGCTGATCGCCGCCCGCCTGCCGGCAACATTGACGCTGATGCTTGCAGGCATCTTCGTCGAGGTGGTGCTCGGCCTGACGCTCGGCACCATCGCTGCCATGCGCCGCGGCGGCTTCGTCGACCGGCTGGTGATGATGGCCTCCTTTGTCGGCACCTCCGCACCGCAATTTCTCGTCGCCCTGCTGCTGCTCTATCTGCTGGCGGCAACGCTCGGCTGGTTTCCGATGAGCGGCTACGGCAGCTTCGCGCATCTCGTCCTGCCGGCCGTGACGCTCGGCATCTGCGGCGCCGGCTGGTATGCCCGCATGGTGCGCTCGTCGATGATCGACGTGCTGAACCAGGATTATGTCCGCACAGCGCGCGCCAAGGGTCTTTCCTCAAAGCGCGTCATCCTGCGCCATGCGCTGCCCAACGCCGTGCTGCCGATCATTGCCATGATCGGCATCGATATCGGCCAGTTCATGGGCGGCGTGGTCGTCGTCGAGGCGGTCTATGGCTGGCCCGGCATCGGCCAGCTGGCCTGGCAGGCGATCCAGCAGGTCGACATCCCGATCATCATGGGCGTCACCCTGACCTCGGCGCTCGCCATCATCATCGGCAACCTGCTTGCCGATCTCGTCGCGCCGGTCATCGATCCGCGCATCCGCACACGCTGACAGCAACCAAAGAAGGGGAACCAAGATGTTCAAACGCTGGCTGCAACAGACGACCATGGCAACGATGGTGGCGCTCGCCCCATTATCCGTCATGGCGCAGGAAACGCCCAAGCAGGGTGGCGATATCGTCGTCACCTACAAGGACGACATCACCACGCTCGACCCGGCGATCGGCTACGACTGGGTCAACTGGTCGATGATCAAGAGCCTTTATTCCCGCCTGATGGATTATGCGCCCGGCACGCCGAACCCGGTGCCCTCGCTTGCCGAGAGCTTCACCGTTTCGCCCGACGGCTTGATCTATACCTTCAAGCTGCACAAGGGCGTGAAGTTCTCGAACGGCCGCGAGGTCGTCGCCTCCGACGTGAAATATTCGATCGAACGCGCCGTCGACCCGAAGACTCAAGGGCCCGGCGCCGGCTTCTTCGGCGCCATCAAGGGCTTCGAGGATGAAACCGGCGGCAAGACGACGACGCTTTCCGGCATCGAGACGCCGGATGACAGCACCGTCATCTTCAACCTCTCGCGCCCCGACGCCACCTTCCTGCACGTGCTTGCGATCAACTTCGCCTCGGTCGTGCCGAAGGAAGCCGTCGAGGCCGCGGCCGGCGACTTCGGCAAGAAGCCGGTCGGCTCCGGCACCTTCATCCTGAAGGATTGGACGATCGGCCAGCAGCTCGTTTTCGAGCGCAACAAGGATTATCTCGTCAAGGGCGTTCCCTATATCGACAGCTTCAAAGTCGAAGTCGGCCAGGAGCCGCTGGTGGCGCTCTTGCGCCTGCAGAAGGGCGAGGTCGATATTGCCGGCGACGGCATTCCGCCGGCGAAGTTTCTTGAAATCAAGAATTCGGCCGACGGCGCGCAGATGATCGTCGACGGCGAACAGCTGCATACCGGCTACATCACGCTGAACACCAAGGTGAAACCCTTCGACAACGTCAAGGTTCGCCAGGCGCTGAACATGGCGATCAACAAGGAGCGCATCACCCGCATCCTCAACGGCCGCGCAACGCCTGCCAACCAGCCGCTGCCGCCGCTGATGCCGGGCTACGACAAATCCTTCGCCGGCTATGCCTATGATGTGGCGAAAGCCAAGGCGCTGCTTGCCGAAGCCGGCTATCCTGATGGCTTCGAGACCGTGCTCTACTCCACCAACACCGACCCGCAGCCGCGCATCGCCCAGGCGATCCAGCAGGATCTGGCTGCCGTCGGCGTCAAGGCCGAAGTCCGGGCGCTGGCCCAGGCAAACGTCATCTCGGCCGGCGGTACGGAAGGCGAAGCGCCGATGATCTGGTCCGGTGGCATGGCCTGGATCGCCGACTTCCCGGACCCGTCCAATTTCTACGGCCCGATCCTCGGTTGCGCCGGCGCGGTTCCAGGCGGCTGGAACTGGTCATGGTATTGCAACGCAGATCTCGACAAGCGCGCCGTTGCCGCCGACTCCATGTCCGATCCGGCAAAGGCAGCCGAGCGCACCGCCGCCTGGGGCAAGATCTTTACCGACATCATGGCCGATGCGCCGTGGATCCCTGTCATTAACGAACGCCGCGTCGTCGCCAAGTCGCTGCGCATGGGCGGTGCCGACAACATCTACATCGATCCGACCCGCGTCATCAATTACGACGCGATCTTCGTCAGCAATAAGCCATGAAGAAACAAAGCCTTCCCGGTTCCACCCGGGAAGGCGTCATAAAATCGAGGGAGATATGCCATGTGCATCGCCTGCACCCACACCATCCACCGCGCCCAGCATAATTTCGGCTGGAACAAGGATTTCACCCCCGCCGTCGTCGCCAAGCCCGGCGAGACGATCCACTTCGAATGCATGGATTCATCGGGTGGCCAGCTCGGAAGCGGCGCGACGCTGGAAACGCTGAACGCGCTCGATTTCGGCAAGATCAACCCGGTCTCGGGCCCGGTCTATATCGAAGGCGCCAAGCCTGGCGATGCGCTGAAGGTGACGCTGCGCAAGTTCATTCCCTCGGGTGTCGGCTGGACGGCCAATATTCCGGGCTTCGGCCTGCTTGCGGACCAATTCACGGACCCGGCGCTGCATGTCTGGTCTTATGACGCCAACAGCATGGTGCCCGCCCTTTACGGCCCGGGCGGCCGCGTGCCGCTGAAGCCCTTCGCCGGCACGATCGGCGTCGCACCCGCCGAGCCCGGCACGCATTCCGTCGTTCCCCCACGCCGCGTCGGCGGCAATATGGACATCCGCGACCTGACGGCGGGGGTGACGCTCTATCTGCCCGTCGAGGTCGACGGCGCGCTGTTTTCGATCGGTGATACCCATGCCGCCCAGGGCGATGGCGAAGTCTGCGGCACGGCGATCGAAAGCCAGATGAACGTCGAAGCGACGATCGAGCTCGTCAAGGACACCAAGCTGCAGACGCCGCGCTTCACCACCACCGAACCGGTGACCCGCCATCTCGACGGCGCCGGCTACGAGGTGACGACAGGCATCGGCCCTGATCTGATGACCGGGGCGCGCGAAAGCGTCATGCGTATGATCGATCTTCTCGGCGCCGAACACGGCATGAGCGCCATCAATGCCTATCTGCTCTGCTCGGTCTGCGGCGACCTGCGGATCAGCGAGATCGTCGACCAGCCGAACTGGGTGGTCTCCTTCTACTTCCCGAGGATCGTGTTCGCGTGAACGACGCCATGCCCGCCGCAGCACCGGTGCTCAGCCTTCGTAATCTGAGCGTCGATGCCCGCACACCCGAAGGCCGCAAGCCGGTGCTCCAGGATGTCAGCTTCGAGCTTGCAAGCGGCGAAACGCTCTGCATCGCCGGCGAATCCGGCTCCGGCAAGTCGGTCACCTCGCTGTCGATCATGGGTCTGTTGCCGAAGGCTTCGCTGAAGGTCGCCTCCGGCAGCATCATGCTCGGCGAGCGCGACCTGCTCAGGCTTTCCGACCGGGCGATGCGCAGCGTGCGCGGCGGCGATATCGCCATGGTGTTCCAGGAGCCGATGACCTCGCTGAACCCGGTCATGTCGGTCGGCAACCAGCTGACCGAGGCAATCCGCGCGCACCAGGGCAGCGACAATGCCGAGGCGGTGGCGCTGAAGATGCTCGATGCCGTGCAGATCACCGAGCCGGCCCGGCGGCTGAAGCAATATCCGCATGAGCTTTCCGGCGGCATGCGCCAGCGGGTAATGATCGCCATGGCACTCTCCTGCCGGCCGAAGGTGCTGATCGCCGACGAGCCGACGACGGCGCTCGACGTCACCGTGCAGGCGCAGATCCTCCGGCTGATGCGCGAGTTGAAGCGCGAATTTGGTGCCTCAATCATCCTGATCACGCATGACATGGGCGTCGTCGCCGAAATGGCCGATCGCGTCGTCATCATGCAGAATGGCAGGATCGTCGAACAGGGAACAGCGCTCGCCGTCTTCCAGCGGCCGAAGGAGGCCTATACGCAGCAATTGCTGGCCGCCGTCCCGCGGCTCGGCGCGCTTGCCGGCACCGACCACCCGCCGCGCATCACCCAGCGCGCCGTCGAGACGCTGCATCCGGACCGCACGCCGGTTCTGAACGTGCGCGACCTCACCGTCACCTATGGCAATGCTGCAAGCCGGTTTTTCAAGGGCAAGCCGTCGGTCGCAGCCGTCGATGGCATTTCCTTCGATATCCTGCCGGGTGAAACCCTCGGCCTCGTCGGCGAAAGCGGCTCCGGCAAATCGACGACCGGCAAGGCCGTACTCGGTCTTATCCCTTTCAAGGGCAATGTCCTGATCGACGGCCGCAATATCGCCGGCCTCAACCAGCGCGAGATGCGGCCCGTGCGCCGCTCGGCGCAGATGATCTTCCAGGATCCCTATGCCTCGCTCGACCCGCGCATGGCCGTCGGCAAGGCGATCGGCGAACCGATGCTCATCCACGGTATCGGCAACCACAGTGAACGACAGGACCGCGTCGCCGAACTGTTGCGCCGGGTCGGCCTGACGCCTGATGCGGCGACGCGCTATCCACACGAATTTTCAGGCGGCCAGCGCCAGCGCATCTGCATCGCCCGGGCGCTGGCACTGGAGCCCAAGCTGATCGTCGCCGACGAGGGCGTCGCAGCGCTTGACGTCTCCGTCCGCGCCCGCGTGCTCGACCTGCTGCTCGAACTGCAGGAAACGATGGGGCTCGCCTATCTCTTCATCTCCCACGACATGGCAGTGGTCGAGCGCATGTCCCACAACGTCGCCGTCATGCGCGCCGGCCACATCATCGAAACCGGCACACGGCGGAATATCTTCGAGAACCCCAGGAATGACTACACCCGCGCGCTGATCGCCGCGGTTCCGATCCCCGATCCGGAGGTCTATCGCGGCAGGGAAGCGCATGCGTGATCGAAGGACTGAGACTGACTAAAATGTCGACGAGGAGCGCCTTGCGGCAAGTGGGCGATTTGGGTGACGCAAGGATATCCCGGGTTTCAGTTAGGGACACGGTGAATGCGGTATATTGCGCTCAGAATCGCCAGCAACAGGGTTAACGCCAAACCGCAGTAATTATAGAGATATCGGCTCATCTTTGACGAGAAAGAAGTCGTCAGGAAACAGCTTCTTGAGTTCGGCCCTCCGTTTTGAAAAATGAGGGTAACTATCGGCAACATCGTTGATATTGTCCGTTATTCTAGCCAGATATCCGTCACCCACCTCTTCAATGGCGAATCCCGCTTCCGCAATCTGCTCTGCCTTGACGTCTTTGGCAAATTCTCCTCCAAAGAACGTGGCCCAGCCAATATTGGGTATGCGTTTAGGCATGCCTTTGCTTGGGATTATACCCCCGCTAAAATAACCCTCACCTGTTCCGGGCCTTCCCGTATCCTCGACAGGCGTGAAATAATGCAAGATGCCAAATGTGGATGTCATGGCATTGCACGCGCGCCGAAAAACGGGCACCCAGTCGAGGGTGTTATGTGGTGCAGCATAAACAGATAGGCCTCCACCAAGCCAACGCCCATGCACGCTAGTTTGGCTATGCTTGATTTCGGCTTGGTATTTGACGGCTTTTTTTCTTCTCCAACCTAGCCCGATCGGGAACTCAAGCAGCGATCCGTTAATGCGCCAGCGCGCAATCCCTGCCCAATGGGGCTCACACTGCTCGATAGAATGAAACTCACCAATGCGCGTCTCCCATTGATGTATACTCTCAGGCACTAGGCGGGCGTCCGCTTCGCAGAAGGCCGACAACACCTCCTCACCAATAGACCAATCAGTAGTCACAGCGTCGGTGTTGACGAACATTCGTATCATGTGGTGTTGCATAAACGCCTCTAATAATCGGTCATTATTCCAGTTGCAGGATCAAAGCGGTAAATGCCGCCACCAAAGCGGCCGGCCACCTGTTTGACTGCTGCCGAGCGCTATGAGGTGGGCCGACTGCGTGCACGCCGGAGCGTCGTGGGAAGGTGCAGTTTTCGGAGTTTTGGATTGGGCCGGCGATTGCCGCCGATCTTCATGATTTGAGCTAGGGGACTTCGATGCCGTATTCTCGACGGCAATATACGAATCCAGATAATGGGATCTGATACCGCATCATCCACATAAAAAAACGGACGTTATCTTGAGTCCATAGTGAACAGCTTCAAGAATCTAGAATCTCATCCAATGAACGCATGACACCTTTAACTTCTTCGAGACTAGCTCCGATTCGTGTCTCAAACTCGAAAATTTCTATGCCGTTGCAAATCTCGTTTAAGGCCGCATGAAAAATATGCAGCTCTTCCAGATTTGTAGAAACCATTAGGTCGGCTTCTGCGACGGATATCAGTTTCATGGTTTCAATCCGAAGAATGAGGCGTGCTGGTCGCTCAGTTAAAATCGACTAGGCACTCAGACAGGGGAAAACATCGTCCGTCGGAAATTATGAAGTTTCCATTTTCAATTCGGGCTAGAAGCAGACCAAGACCTTTTGCACCGATCTTGACATCTTGCCTCCAACCTTCAACGTCACCGTGATATTCAATTGCATGAAATAAGGGGCCGCCCGGTGGGGTAATCTTGCACCCACTTTCATTCAATCCTCCTCGCGTCGCCGCCCTCGGTTCAACGTTTCGGGTGAGGTTATTGAACTGCTTGGCGAATTTGTTTTTCCCATCGTCGGAGAAATATGAAAACTCGACGCCATCGACAGCCTGCGTACCGGGAATTACCCGCGCATTACGCCGCTCAAATTTGCCTCCAAGTATTCTTTCCAGCCTATCGATTTCGCCAACCATGTCCTCTCCTTTACTTGATTGGAGTAATTAGAAATTTTGCGTTTGATATGCCGTTCGCAAGAAATACATTTGAGTAATAGTTTGCAAACTCGACGCTATTAGTGTGATAAATTACGCCGCCCGCAAACGCCTGCGAATATTTCTTTGCTTGCGCCAGCATCTTCGCTTGCTCCGTCTTCGACCATGACCAGGAACCTATACTGCCGAATGGGTTTCGGATCGATTTCGTCCAGTTGGCCACATATTTTGCTTCAACTGCGGTCAGTTTTCCATCTATCCGTGTCGGGCAAGCAAGCCCTCAAACTCACCAAAGAGGGGGGTGCCCGCAGTCACTTGAGCAAGATATTGCCAGGTCTCACCTTCCACATCACTTTGCCATCCATACAGCGTGTTTGCTATCGCCATAGGCGATGCGTTCGGATCCAGCGTCCACTCGGTATTCCCGATAAGGACGCGCATCTGATCGCCAGCTTTGATTTCCTGTAGTTTTTCATTAACGCAACTCAGATTGTTGCCGCACAACTTGAGCGCGGTGAGGTTCGCGCGCGATTGAACGATCGCCGTGTTCCAGGCACTCTGACGACATGCAACCGGGTTGGCTACTTTCTCGCACGCGGCGAATTTCTCGTAGAGTTCCTGCAGCTCTTTGTGTTTGAGATAATTGTTTTGGTAGTTGGCTGCCGCGTAAGCTGCACCTTCGCCGCCGCCAATGATCCCGCCGATACCAGCCGTCAGGCTCGCTCCGACCAGCTTGGCGAGGGCCGCGCCCTCCGGTGTTCCTTCGTATTTAGCGTGCCTTTAAGCATGCCATCGACGAGGGCCGCAATGGCTGGCGCTAGCAGAGTGGTCGTAGCTCCGCCGAGAGCGGCTTTAATCGCCCCCTCCCAGCCATTGGTTCCGCCAAGGATACCACCACCGACCGCATGGAGTGCCGCGCGGCCGATCCCACCTTCCTTCCAGTAGTCCATTCCGGTCTGGTCTCCACTCAGAGCGGCTTGCCTGTAGAGCTCGTTGGCAATGTCACCGACCAACCCCGCCATCGTCGCCTGGGCTTCCTGCAGATCGGCCTGCGTCTTGTACTGGTCGCGCAGGATGTTCTGCAGGTCCGGCAGGCCGGGCAGCGAGGTGTTGGTGTTGTCGGTGTCCCTGCGGATCGTGCCGATATCCTGCGTCTGGTGCTCGGGATCGGTGATGGTGATGCCGATATTGCCGCCGATGGCCGAATAGGCCTTGCCGGTTTCGCTCTCTCCGTCATTGACCTTTGCGAGGCTCAGGCCGCCGGAGCCGATCGAGGCGCCGTAGGTGTCGGCCTTCCAGCGCGAATGGGTGTCGACGTCGGTGACTTCAAGCGTGCCGGTTTCCAAGTGGTTCTGGTCAGACGGGGCTTGGCTGGTGATCAGACCGCCCACGAGGGTCGTCTTCTCGTCGATGGTCAGATCAATGCCGCCGGTGCCGGCGTGGATGCCGGATTGCTCGGCGACGATGGCGGCGTCGCCCGTCGCCTTCTGGGTCGAGCCAGAAGCGCTGAAGCCATCGCTCCCGATCGAGCCGGAGAGATTGAGCTGGCGAGCCTCGGCGGTTGCCGTGTCCACCAGGCTCTCGATTGTCAGGTTACGGACGACCGCGGTCACGGAATTTCCGGTGACGGTAGCGCCTCTCAAAGTGAGGTCGTTGGTGAGGATGGTGACGTCACCGGTGCCGATGACATGGCTGTTGTAATTCGTAAGCCCAGTCGTGCCGTCATTGCCCTTACCGTAGGAGCCGGTGACATTGACGCCGGGCGCGCCGCAGCCGGACTTTGTGCCGCACTTCCAGCCGACGCCGACGCCGACACTATAGGACAAGTTCTCGCTTGACGTATCCGACGTGCCCGTCGCTGCGTTGAGGTTGATATTGCCGTTCTTCGCCGACAGAAAGATGTCGCCGGCCATCGGGTCGCTCGAAACGGTCGGCAGGCCGAACTGGTCATAGCCGGCGGCGATCTGCGCGCCATCGCTGGTGATCGAGCCGTCCTGCGCCTCCAGCGTGATCGCACGGCCGGCACGAATGTCGGTCACGACTGGCGTCGAGGATGACGAGGACGAGCTGCTTTCCTGATGGTTGACGCCGGCCGACAGCGAGACCGAGAATTTGAGGCCTTCCGCTGTAGGAGACGTGTCCGTCAGCTGCTGATAGGCTTCCTTCAGGCCCTTGTAGCCCTGATAGAAGCCGAGGGCAGCAATGGTGGTGTTGGTGACGGCGTTGACGCGGGTGTCGCTGGTCAGCCGCTCGGCCGAATTCATAATGCTCTGGGCCGCACTTCCCAACTGGCTGGAGACGGAGAGCGTCACGCCGGCGAACGTCTTCTCATGCACTTCCTCATAGTTGGTGACATCATTGGCCGACAGGAGATTGATGTCCTTGCCGGCAAAGAGATTGACGTCACGCTCGGCCGAGGCCCCGGCGGCCTGCAGATTCACGTTGTTGCCGGCCGAGATATTAAGATCGCGGCCGGCCGACAGCATCGACGCCGCATTGGTATCGGACTGATGCGCCGAGCTGTCCTTGCTCGTCTGCGCGCCGATGCCGACCGAGAAGCCGCCATTGCCGGCGGAGAAGGACAGGCCGAATCCGGACTTCTTCTCCTCTTCAGATTGCGAGAAGCTTTCAGCACCCGGCGTGACGTTGACGTCGCGCTTGGCCGACAGATTGATGTCGCGCTCGGCATCGACCGAAGAGCCCATAATGTTCAGATCGGTCGCCCGCGCCGTGAGGTTGACGTCCTCGCCGGCTGAAAGCGCCGAGCCGACATTCAGCGTCGAGGCCTGGGCACCCTTGTTCTGCTGGCTGCCGTAGATAGAAATGAAGCCGCCACCGCCGCCGACGCCGAAGCCGGATTTCTTGCGCTGCTCCTCGAGCTCGTGCGTCTCCTGAGCCCCGATGATAGAGACATTGTCGGCCGCGACATTGATCGAGCCCTCGGCATCGACCTTTGAACCGGCAATTACTGCTGCCTTGCCCGCGTCGAGATTGATGTCACCGCTGGCGCTCAGCTGCGAGCCGACGGTGGTCTCGTCATAGCTCTTGTAGCTGGACGAGCCTTTCGACAGGAAACCGCTGCGCGACCCCTTGTCATCCTTGGCACTGGTGTCCTTGCCGGAGGCGATGATGAGGTCGCCCTTGGTGGTGATGCTCAGGTTCGCGGTGTCGGTCTCATTGCCGGCTTCGATCTTCGAGGCCGAGATGACCGTGTCCTGGCCGGACTCAATGTCGACGCCGCCACCGCCTGTGATGGCGGAACCGACGGCCGTCGTCGTTTCCAGATGGGTGGTCGTCTTCTCGCTGCTACCGAGGAAACCGCCCTTGATGCTGAGCTTGGTGTCGAGGCTCGCGGTGTCGGTGGCCTCGGCGATCGTCACGTCGCCATCGGCCTTGAGAGCGACCTTGCCGTCGGCGGCGAGCTGACTTCCGACGATATTGAGGTCGTGATCGCCGCTGCCGCTGCCTGCCGTGACCGAGAGATCGCCGCCGGCTGATATCTCCGAGCCGACATGGGTGATCGATGAGGCGGATTTTTTGCCGAAGGTGGATTCGGACTGCTCCTGCGCGGCCGTGATGTTGATATCGTCGCCGGCGCTGAGCGCGGCATTGCCGCCGGCCTTGACGGAGGAGCCGGAGAGCAGGATGTCGTCGCCGGCCTTGATCGTCGCATTCGTGCCGGCAGATAGCTGCGATTGCTGCTGGTCGGTGGAGAGGGTCCTGGTGTAGCCGGATTGGTTGTTGCGGGCGACATCGGTCGACACCACGGCCACCGAGCCATTGTCGGCGGTCACATCGAGCGTCGTGCCCGCCTTGGCCGAACTGCCGATGACGTTGACATTGTCCGTTGCCTTGATCGTCAGGGCCTTACCGCTGGCGACCTGGCTGCCGGTGGCATTTTGTTGGCCGCCATTGTCGACCTTGGCTGCATCCAGCGTCACATTCTTGCCGGTGAGCGAGGCGTTGCCTGTGGCACTGACCAGAGCGCCGTTCAGCGTCAGGTCGGTCGCCGCGGCAAGTATCGCATCGCCGCCGACGGTGACCGCGGCGTTCGGATTGACCATCGCCTGGCCGCCGAGATCCATGGATTGCGCGCTCAGCGTCAGCGCGCCCGAGGAGGACAGCGAGACGTCATTGCCGGTCTTGAATGTGCCGCCGTTCGAAGAAATCGAAGAGCCGGAAACGGAGAGATCGTTGGAGGCGACCATGGCGCCGGAATTGTTGATCGCGCCGCCCGCAACGGAGACCGACGCGCCTGACATCAGCGCGCCGGAGGCGGTCAGCTGCGCCGTTGCCGTGCCCGGGAGATAGACGACCGGCGCCAGCACCTCGATGCCATTGACCACCTGCTTCTGATAGAGGACGACCGGCTTCGTCAGCGCGGCGACCGCTTCGGGCGTGAGCGCCTGGCCAACCTGCAGATTGTTGTCGCTAGCGTAATCGGCGCCGTTGTCGAGCAGCGTCTTGACCTGCTCGGTGGCATCGCTGCCGGGGATGAAGGAGCCCGGTCCCAGGCCCTGGCCGGCAAGCTGCTGAATCTGCTTTTCAATCAGCTGGTTTTCGAAATAGGCGTCGCCCAGGAAGGGAATGATGGTGTCCGGCAAATTCAGTGCGGTTCACTTCTTCAGGAGGCTGCCCGGGTTCACAAGGAGCCCCAAACTTCGATTCCCACCCGTCAGACGGATCACACTCGCCGGATTCAAATGTGCGCTTTGATCCGCTTATAGAGGAATTCGAAGAAATTAGACGAATACATAATTTCTTCGCCTGAAGGAAGCCTCAAATATACCGGGCACTCTTCAGCCGAATTTGATACGTAATAAAAAAAGAATACTTCTCCATAATCTGTTTCACTCACAGCAACTTTATTCTTTTCCAGTAGCCCGTTCTTTTGCCCAACAATATATTGATAGACTATATCTCCACCATTTACCGCATCAAAATCAATTCCATATATACTATATATTTCTTCTCCACCTATTTCTCCTCCTCCATATTTTTTTATAAACCACTTATATGATGTGCTAAGCGGAAATCCCAATCGGTTCTCTGCCTTCTGGATCCAATCGTAACTTACCGCATCTGTCTCGCTACCAAATTTGACGATTTCAGGATAGGAGGCTACTAATTCTTCGACTTGCTCAGCAGTTACATCACTCATAGTCAATGCCCATATATTGCCGCACGATTTTCCCAGTATTCAGCCTTCCAGATATCAAAGGCAGCACGGTCAATTCCAGAGGGAATTGTATTGGGATTGATATGAATAACAGAGCCGTTGCTCTGATGGAACGATTGCGTCAGTTCGGCGATTGGGCCGCTTTGCGTCTGAGTAATATGATGCAGGTTTACTGACTTCCCATCCGTGCCGATCGGCGCACGTCCCGAAGCCATCCGCTCGACATTCGTACCGGTGATGACTTTTCCACCTTCTCTCCAACTTGTTACCAAGTTTGGATCAAACAGGTCATTTCGCTGATAGACTTTATTTCCCTGGAACTGCAGTGGCTCTTGTGACCAGAATTTCCGCTCTTGGCCAAAAGACTCGCTTAGAGCTTTTTCAGCGGTAACGGCATCCTTTAGGATCCGGACGTCATCTGCCACAAGCCGTCCACTGGCGCCCGCCGCCGCCAACTTAGCATAGGCGACAGCCGTCAGACCGTCGCTGAGGTCAGCGAGAATACCTCCGAGTAGTTTGCAGTTGGGTCCCGGACTGCGTTCACAAAAGGCGACCGCGGTGAGGTCGGCGCCGGCTTCTACCTCAGCCAGTGATCGCGAGAAAAATAGGCCTTCTTGTCGTTGATTAATTCGGGTTGCTGCATCAAGTGAGTACTCCGCAAGTTCGATAACATAATCATTCTCAAGCAGATACTCCTTAGCTTCCTGGATCAGCTTTACGTGGATTTCGACGCAAGCAATTGTGCGGCAATCGGCCAAAGCTTGATCTTGGATATCGTCGATCGCCTTATATTTCTGCGCCACCTTGCCAATGCAGGACTGATCTTGATCACACTCAATCATCTCCTCGAGCTGCTTCTCCAGCTGGCGATGCGTTAGATAGTTGTATTTGAACGCATACGCGGCGTAGGCGGCGCCCTCACCGCCACTTACGGTGGCGGCAAGCCCCTGCACCAAGCTCGCACTAATGATGTTGATCAACTGCTCGCCTTGGGCAGTGCCGGCAAGCGACGTGCCGTTGACGATTTCGGCAACGAGGTCGCGGATATAAGGCCCGAGCAGCGAAGACGTAGCCCCGCCGAGCGCGCCCTTGATCATGCCGGAGACATCGGTGACGCCGCCGAGCAGGCCGCCGGCCAGCGCGTGTAGTGCCGCGCGACCGGGACCGCCTTCGGCCCAGAAGGCCCGCTCCTCGTCAGTGGTTGCCGCCTGCTCCCGCCGTAGCGCGAAGTCGCCGATGAACTTGGCGGCCTTGGCGGCAGCATCCTGATACAGTTCCTGCGTCTCCAACTGCTCGCGCAGGATGTCCTGTAGCTCGGGAATGCCGGGCAGCGAGGTGTTGGTGTTGCTGGTGTCGCGGCGCAGATCGTCGAGGTCCTGCGTCTGGTTGGCGGGATCGGTGATGACGATCTGGCCCGGCGAGATGGCCGAGAGCGCCTGACCCGTCGCACTTTCGCCGTCATGCATGGGTGGAGCAAGGAGCGGTCCAGTGAGCGTCAGCCCGCCACTATAGCTGTCGGCCTTCCATTTCGAATGGGTATCGAGGTCGTTGAATTCCAGCGTGCCGGTCTCAAGCCAGTTCTGCATTGCTGGCGCCTGAGAGGTGATCAGCCCGCCGGTCAGCGCAGTCTTGTTGCCGACGGTGAGATCGAAGCCGCCGGAACCGGCTTGGATACCGGATTGTTCGGAAACGATCGCGGCACTGCCGGTGGCCTTCTGCAAGGAGCCGTTCAAACTTGCCGGAGTATCGCTGCCAAAACCGCCGCCGATGCCGAACTGATTGGCCTTTTGTGATGTCTTGTCGAGCTGGCTTTCGATGATCAGGTCGTGGCCGACATCGGCTGTGACGCTCTCGCCGCTAACGACGGCGCCCTGCAGTCTGGTGTCATTGCCGGACTGGATGAACACGTCACCGGAGCCGACGACATGGCTGCTGACCTGGGTAACCGAGGAGCCGTTGGATGAGCCTTTGCCATAGTTGAAGCTGAGGCCGGGATTGACGAGATCGACTTGAACGCCGCCAGAGCTGTTCCTGGTGGAATTATTGGTGGTCGCTTGAGCACTCTGCAGGATAACGTCCTGGCCGGCGATCAGCGCGATGTCGCCGGACTTGCCGTTCGGCATGCCATCGGCATCATAGCCGGCAAGCATCTGCGCGCCACTGCCGAACAGATTGCCCGACGTCGCTTCGACGGTGACGGAATTGCCGCTCCGGATCGTGGTGGAAACCGGGTCTGAGCTGGAACCTTTCTCGCTGCTCTTGCTATACTGGAAGCCAGCGGTGAGCGAGGCCGAGGCAAACACGCTCGACTGTCCATTTTTGAGTTTGTCAAACTCACCGGCAGCGTCCTGATTGGTCAGGGCATCGAGTACCGAATAGGCTTCGATCCCGGTGATCGCTATGTGCGCAATGGATTTGCTGGCGCTGCCATCGCCGACCTTCGAAGCGGCTGCCACCGCTTTGCTCGCGGCGGAAACGAGACCCGAGGAAACCGACAGCGTCACGCCGGCAAAGAATTGCTCGTGCACACTCTCGTAATTCGACTTGTCTTCCGCACTGAGCAGATTGACGTCGCGCTCCGCAGTGATCGCAACATCGCGATCGGCTGCGACATCGGCGGCCTGCAGGTTGGCGTCGCGCCCAGCCTTGATCGTCAGGTCGTTGCCGGCGGAAAGGGTGGCCATCGCGTTGGTCTGCGAGCCTTGCTTCGTCGTGTCCGAGACGGAGGATACGCCGATGCCGACCGAGAAGCCGCCGCTGCTCGAGCCGAAGGAAATGCCGAAGCCGGAGCGTTTCTCCTTTTCCTCCGAGGAAGCGCTTTCGGCGCCCGGCGTGATATTGACGTCGCGGGCCGCATCGAGCGTCATGTTATCGGTCGCATAGATCTGCGAGCCGAGGATGTTGACGTCGGTCTCGCGGGACTTGAGCGCAACGTCCGTTCCGGCAGAAAGCACCGATGCCACATTCAGCGCGGATGCCTGGCTGCCGCTCTTCTGCTCCTTGCCCCAGAGCGATAGGAAGCCGTCGCCCGAGCCGACGAAGAGGCCGGATTTCTTGCGCTCGATCTCAAGCTCGTGCTGTTCGGCCGCGCCGATGACCGAGACGCTGTCGCCCTCGATGGAAATCGAGCCACCGGCATTGGCCTTGGAACCGGCGATCACCGCCGCGCCGCCGGCGGTCAGGTTGATATTGCCGGATGCACCGAGTTCGGAGGCGACGGTGGTCTCGTCATAGCTCTTGTAGCTGGACGAGCCTTTCGACAGGAAACCGCTGCGCGACCCCTTGTCATCCTTGGCACTGGTGTCCTTGCCGGAGGCGATGATGAGGTCGCCCTTGGTGGTGATGCTCAGGTTCGCGGTGTCGGTCTCATTGCCGGCTTCGATCTTCGAGGCCGAGATGACCGTGTCCTGGCCGGACTCAATGTCGACGCCGCCACCGCCTGTGATGGCGGAACCGACGGCCGTCGTCGTTTCCAGATGGGTGGTCGTCTTCTCGCTGCTACCGAGGAAACCGCCCTTGATGCTGAGCTTGGTGTCGAGGCTCGCGGTGTCGGTGGCCTCGGCGATCGTCACGTCGCCATCGGCCTTGAGAGCGACCTTGCCGTCGGCGGCGAGCTGACTTCCGACGATATTGAGGTCGTGATCGCCGCTGCCGCTGCCTGCCGTGACCGAGAGATCGCCGCCGGCTGATATCTCCGAGCCGACATGGGTGATCGATGAGGCGGATTTTTTGCCGAAGGTGGATTCGGACTGCTCCTGCGCGGCCGTGATGTTGATATCGTCGCCGGCGCTGAGCGCGGCATTGCCGCCGGCCTTGACGGAGGAGCCGGAGAGCAGGATGTCGTCGCCGGCCTTGATCGTCGCATTCGTGCCGGCAGATAGCTGCGATTGCTGCTGGTCGGTGGAGAGGGTCCTGGTGTAGCCGGATTGGTTGTTGCGGGCGACATCGGTCGACACCACGGCCACCGAGCCATTGTCGGCGGTCACATCGAGCGTCGTGCCCGCCTTGGCCGAACTGCCGATGACGTTGACATTGTCCGTTGCCTTGATCGTCAGGGCCTTACCGCTGGCGACCTGGCTGCCGGTGGCATTTTGTTGGCCGCCATTGTCGACCTTGGCTGCATCCAGCGTCACATTCTTGCCGGTGAGCGAGGCGTTGCCTGTGGCACTGACCAGAGCGCCGTTCAGCGTCAGGTCGGTCGCCGCGGCAAGTATCGCATCGCCGCCGACGGTGACCGCGGCGTTCGGATTGACCATCGTCTGGCCGCCGAGATCCATGGATTGCGCCGTCAGCGTCAGCGCACGCGAGGAGGACAGCGACACGTCGTTGCCGGCCTTGAATGTGCCGCCGTTCGAAGAAATCGAAGAGCCGGAAACGGAAAGATCGTTGGAGGCGACCATGGCGCCGGAGTTCTTGATTTCGCCGCCGGCAACGGAGACCGACGCGCCTGACATCAGCGCGCCGGAGGCGGTCAGCTGCGCCGTTGCCGTGCTCGGAAGATAGACGACCGGCGCCAGCACCTCGATGCCATTGACCACCTGTTTCTGATAGAGGACGACCGGCTTCGTCAGCGCGGCGACCGCTTCGGGGGTGAGCGCCTGGCCAACCTGCAGATTGTTGTCGCTAGCGTAATCGGCGCCATTGTCGAGCAGCGTCTTGACCTGCTCGGTGGCATCGCTGCCGGGGATGAAGGAGCCCGGTCCCAGACCTTGGCCGGCAAGCTGCTGGATCTGCTTTTCAATCAGCTGGTTTTCGAAATAGGCATCGCCCAGGAAAGGAACCGTGGTGTCCGGCTGGTAGCCGATTTTGTCCATAAAATAGCCGGAGCCATAGAACTTGCCGACATCGAGGTAGGCTGCGCGAGTTTCGAACAAAAAGGTCTGTCCGGCTATATTGCCGCCGAAGCCGCCCGATTGCGGGTTGGTCGAAGCTACAAGGGCGGTGCCGAGGCCCGCATTGACGGTGAACAATGCGCCGCCGGCGGTCAGGCCGGAGAGCGCCGACAACGGATCGCCGGGATTGCTTGCGGCCGCGACGCTGGCTCCGCCAGCCATCGAGCCGGCTGCCGACGTATTGTTGACGCTGCTGTAATTCACGGAGAGTGCGCCGCCGGCCTTGATATTGGCCGATACGCCGCCGATCGCCTGGACCGAGCTGACGATCGTCGTGCCGTTGGCGATGTTCTTCGAGGGATTGGCAGTGCCGTTGGCATTATAGGCCGTGCAGGCGCCTTGGGCATGGCAGGTCGTCGTCGTCGTGCGGAAAAGGCTGACGCCGGTATTGGTCAGTGTCGAGCCCCGCAGCGTCGCGTCGCCGCCGGCCTCGATCGAGCTGTAGGCATTGGTCAGATTCGTGGCGTCGATGGTGAGGTTGTGGCTCGCCCGGATGGTCGCTTCCGGGCTCAGCGTGCCGACCAGCCGGTCTTCGTAGACCGACTGGCTGAGGTGGGACGACCAATCCCAGCTATAGGTGGTGCTTTCGTCCGAACCGCTGAAATTCACCTCGTCGACGATGAAATAGCGCGACGGATTGTTGGGATCGACAACGGGATTGCCGTTCGCGTCCCTCGGCACGCGGGCCCGGATCCAGTCGATGATCGGCTCGACCTTCTCGGGTCCATCAGCCGAAATCCAGGTCCATGCACGATAGGTCGTGCCGTCGGCAAGCGTCGCCTTCGACCAGAGCAGCGGCTGATAATCCTGCCACAAGCCCGGATCGACGCCGGCATAGAGCTGGAACATGTTCTGATCTGCGGTCTCGAGATAGCCGAAAGGCAGGCCGGCGGCGACGGGATTGAGCGTGAAGCCGCTGACGACACCTGAAGACACCAGCGTCCCGGTCGTCCATTGCGGCGTGGCGGCCCGCTCGTTGGTCAAATTGCTGGTGAGGATGGACATGTCGTTTCCGGCCTGGATCAGACCGGAAATATTGGTGACGCCGGTGTTCCTTTGTCCTGATGTCGTACCGGCAATCTCAAGATCGTTGCCGGCGAGGATGGCGCCTTGATTGTTGGTGAGCACCCCGCCGATGAACAGGCCCGCGTCGTGGCCGGCATAGGCAAGGCCCGTGGCGCTGTTGGTGAAATTGCCGGAAATGTTGAGCGTCAGATCGTCGCCGGCGGCCAATTGTCCGGCATTGGTGAGAGACGGCAGCGTCAGCGTCAGGTCGTCGGCGGCGAGCAGCGCGGTGCTGGCCGAGGTGGAGAGGCCGCCGGCATTGATGGCGATGTCCCCCGAACCGCCGGCACTGGTGACGGCGTTGATGGTGGCGCCGCTGAGATCGGCCGTGCCTGAGAGATTGAGGGCGAGACCGCCGAGCGTGAGGCTGTTGTTGCGGAGATTGGCGCTATTGGCATTGAGCGTCAGCGTGCCGCCAGCAGTGATGTTGCTGGCGGCACCATTGGAGAGATCGATATTGGTGGTGGTGAGCGTCAGGTTGCCGGTTGCGCTGGTGGGGTTGCCGTAACTGATCTGGCCCGATGCCGTCAGTGCTGCGCTGCTGAGGCTCTGGAGCTTGATATAGGCGATATTCTGCGTCGCCGTGGCCGAAAGAGCGCCGCTGCTCATGAGCGCGTTGCCGGCGGTGATCGAACCGTTCGTGGCGGCAAGGCTCATGCTGCCCGGCTGCTGCAGCATCAAGGTGCCGTTCGCCGATTGGGCGGTGGCGGCGAGATCGAGGCCGGCGGCGATGGTCGCGGCCGAGATCGAGCGGCCGGTTGCCGAGACGTTGCCCTCAGCCAGGATATCGCCGGATATGCCGATGTCGGCGCCGGCTGACAGCGTCAGATCGTTGCCGCTGACAAGCGAGGCTGCCGAGATCGACCCCGATGTCGCCGTGATCGTCAGCGCATCGGCACTGTTTGCCGCACCGGCAATCTGGATGTTGCCCGATGTGCTGGACAGGGCGAGCGCATTGCCGGCCACGACGCTGCCTGCCGTAATGCCGTTCGATGACGACATCATCACGTTGGCGGCGCTGTTGACCTCGCCGCCGACACTCAACAAACCGCTGCCGCTGGACAGCACGATATCGCCATCGGCGGCGACGGTATCGAGGGTGATGCCCTGATCCGCCTGAACTGCGACCTTTGCTTTCGACGTGACCTTGGCGGCCGTCACCTTCGCCCTCGAGGAAATCGAAACGCCCTGCTCGCCGGAGACGTTGCCGAGCGAGATCTTGCCGTCGGCCGACAAAGACAGCTCGTTGGTGTTGGCGGCAAGATTGCCGCTCATGCGCACGCCGGCGCCGTTTTCGGTGACGACCATCTTGATGCGGCCGGCCTGCATCGCGCCGAGCGCCGAACCATCGATGGCGTATTGTGGTGTCCCTGACGTCGCGGACAGCGCCGTCGCATCGCCTGTCGCGTAGTCGAATTTGTTGCGCCCGGCGGTCACGCGAATATCGTTGCCGTAAATGGGGCCGTCGATCTTGACCGCACGGGAGACGACATCGAAAAGGTCGACGCTGCCGGCGCCGGCGGCAAGGTTAGCGCCCTTGGAGCCGAAGGTGACATCACCGCCGTTGACGGTGAAGCCCTTCAGCGCGCCATCGGCGCCGATATCGGGAACACCGGTCGTCAGCGTCGCATGCGGGGTGTTGATGAAGCCGCATCCGTCGCAGGTGATGCCGTTCGGGTTGGCGATGACGACATCGGCGCGCCCGCCGAACACCTCGATCGCGCCGTTCAAGGCCGAGCGGTTGCTGCTGATGACCTCGTTGAGGATGACCGATGCCGGACCTGACGTGTTGAGATTGGCATTGCCCGCCGTGACGCCGCCGAGATTGGAATTGCCGATCTCGCCCTTGTAATTGTTGAGGATCAGCCCCGGCGTGCCGACGTTGAAATTGTCGTATTTGTTATGCGACAGGCCCTTGCTGTTCGGCGTGACGATGTCGATGAGCGGCACGCCGTTCGGCGCCGTCCCGACGCCCGGCTGATTGGCGGCGGGCGCGGCGGTGCTTGCCGAGACCGACTGGGCATTGGCAAGCATCGGCTGAAACACCAGCAGCGCGCTGAGCACGAACGCGAGCGAGCGATGGGCAAACCTGCCGAACTGGCGGCCAAGACCCTTGCCATTCGAACCAAGACCGGATTTTTCACGCATCGTTTCGTCTTTCCAAACGCACAACTGGTTTTATGTCTCGACATTAATCATGGCTCTGCGCCGCCTTCACCGCGGCAGCGCCTCGCCCTGTTGCGGTACTATTTCTGGGTGAGCCAGGTTTTCACGTTGCGGGTGAAAGACTTGGACAGGCGCTGTGCCATAACATCAGGGGCGCCGGACGTTGTCGCCGCGTTGACAGCAACGGCGATGATCACGCCGTAGCCGCTTCCCCGCATGGAGAGGTCTTCGCCGTGGATGTTTTGCGCTTCGGCGATCAATTGCCCGGTCTTGGCATCCTCCAGACGGACGGTTCCGTCGATCATGCTGTCATGACCGCCGATAATCCGAGCCTGCTTGGTGGTGACGTCGAACACATGCAGCGTCACGACCAGCCTGCCCCGGTTAGGGCCGCCCGGCACGCCGATCAGTTCCTTCGTCATCGCAGCTTGAAGGGTGTGAACCGCCTCCGACAGTTGCTGCTCAGGTTTGTCGCCAAAACCGAATGTCTTGACGTCGGGAGCTAGCTCGATCCGGATCTCACGCACGGATGTTCGCTGAAGAGCGGCGATCAGCCGGGGGTCTGTCCTCGTGGTGACGCAGGACGCCAGGGTCGCTGCCAGAAAGAGAAGGGCTAGAAAACGCACGATACGCATACGCAACTCCAGGATTCGCGATAATATTCAAATGCTTGTTAGATTCAGTTTCGGTTGTCCGATGACGATGCAGACTTGGGCTTGGCGTCGAGATGTTTGTAGAGCTCGGTCAACTGGGACTTCGGCGCCGGGCACCCTTTCGACTTGGCAATGCTCGTCAGGACATTATTTCTGTTGCGCAATGCATCGATCTCGACTTTCTCAGGCGATTTCGGATCCATGAAAAACAGCGCCGGCAAAAACAGAAGGACGCCGGTCGCGCCGAGGACGATGTTCTTGCCTTGCGCGTCGCTCCGTTCCTTCACCGTCGAGGAGATCTGCCGTTCGTTCGCCTCGAATTCCCGCGCGATGCCGGCGCAGTCGAAGGCGCTGTCGGTCGGGTTGGTCGAAGCGACCGGCCGCACCTCCCGGCCGGCGCAGCCGGCAAGCGAGATGGAGACGGCAAGGATCAGCGCCGTCGATCTTGAAAAGGTTTGAGCGGGTTTATTCGTCGAGATACTGCCGGTGGTCATTTTTGCTTCCGTTACCAATGAGTGGATGCGCTGAAATAAAAGAGCCCGCCGTCGACGTGGTCGAGGCTGCTTGCAACGATGTCGGAATAGCCGAGGTCGGCGCTGATGTTGCCGCCGACGGTGCGGATACCGGCCGTCCAGCTGGCGAGATCGCCGCCCGTCATGTCGAAGCGTTTTTGCGAATAGACGTGGCCGTAGTCCAGGCCGAGATAGGGGCGCAGTTCACCGAGGACCTTCGCGACTGCGTCGCCGCTTTCGTTGGATTTCGTTCGCCAGACGATCTCGTTGTGGCTGAACATGCCATTATTGCCGAAGAGCACGCTTTCGCGCGTGCCGCGGACATTGCTGTAGCTGCCAAGCGAGATCTGTTCCGCACCGAGCAGATTGTCGGGGGAATATTGACCGCTGATGAGTGAGGTCAGCTCGAACTGCCGGTCGGCCAGCTTGAACGGCTGTGTCACGCTGATCGTGGCGTTGAATTTCGCAAATCGCGGATCGGCGTTGCCGGCGCCGGGATCCCCTGGTTCCACGGCATCGAAGAGACCGAGCCCCTTGTCATAGCTGGCGTCGAACACCCAGATGCCGCCGAACATGCGGCGGGAATGGGAAATGCCGATCTCGCCGACCGTATACCGGCGGCTGCCGACCTCGATCAGGTTGCCGAGCAGGAAGTTGTTCGTCTGCTTGTAGGTCAGGCTGCTGCGGACGGTGGTGATTGAATCCTTGTCGCGCAAGACGACGCGATCGATGCCAAGGCCCGCCTGCCCCGAATTGCCCGAGGTCTCGAGGGTGCTGAAGTTGCCTTCGACCGCACTTTCATACTGGTACCAGGAGCCGTTCAGCGAGACAGTGGAGTACCCGTAGGGCACGCTGACGCTGCCGGAATAGCTGTTGCCATATCCCCGTCCGTCATTGCTCCAGGGATAGTCCGGACCGCTATGCTCGTATGAAAAGTTCCACTGATCGTTGATATCGATGAGATCGTCGAAGGTCAGCGATGCCGAGCTCCTGGAAAAACCGGTGCTTTCCTGCCCCATATTGTTGTTGCCGAAGGCGACATGCCAGGGCCGGCCCGGGCGGTTTTCGATATTCAGGATCGACGTTCCGTCCTTGGGGCCGGGCAGCATGGCGGATTTGGCGTCGTTGGCCTGCAGCCGGTTCATCTGGTCGAGCCCTTGCTCGATATCGCGGATATTGACGACCCGGCCGATCAGGCCCGGAAAGGCTGTTGCCAGCGAACCGCTGCCGGCGACTTTCTGACCATTGAGATAGATGTCCGAAAGTGTGCCTTCGACGACGAGCAGGCGGAGGATCCTGGTCTGGCGGATATCCTGCTGCGGCACGTAGGCCCGTGAAGTCACATAGCCATGATCGATATAGAGGTGCGTGACATCCCTGAGGACCGCATTGATCTCGGCGAGACCGACGCATCGGTTGCCGTAAGGTGCTGTCACCTTGCCGATATCCTGCGCCGACAGCAGGGTTGCCCCATCGATCTCGACGCGCATAATGTCGAAACAGGCGCCATTTCCGGGACCCGCAGGCAAAAACCCGTTTTCCCTATCCGCGCTGCCGCCCGGCGTGGCACGGCGAAGCGCATCCAGCCGCTGCGACTGCGTCTGCTCTTCCTGGCGGCGGTTAAAATCGTCGGCCGGCGATTGTGCATAAGCGGAGACGGCACCCACTACGAGGACGGCGCCGGCGACCAGGAAGGATCGAATGTCTGTCGTCATTTTGAAATTCGGCTACTTCACGGCAGTGGGCTGGAGTTCGTCGAGGGCCGGTTTCAGCCCTTTCAGCGAGAAACGGATATTGACGTCCTGGCCGTTCATCAGCCGCACCAGCCCTTCGGCGGTCGAGCCCTTCTTCAGCGCCGCCGCCGTCTTCGCATCCAGCGCCTGCTGCGCCCAGCATCCGGACTGGTTGCAATTGCGATAATCGAGTTTGGCGACCGCTTTGCCGTCGGCCTTGATCGACAGGCCGGAGGGCAGGAAGACGTTGAGCGGCAGAAGGGCCGTCAGCATCAGCCGCGGCTTGCCCTTGCCGCCCTTGCCCCGAGACGGGGCTGGGGAAGCTGCGATTGCCAGCGTCAGGATATTGACGGGTTTGCCGTCTTTGGTGACTTGCGCAACCTGTGCGACTTCGCAGGCCTCGGTGCCCGCCGAACCCGTGCAGCGATAATACCAGTCATCGAATTTCTGCGATTTCATGGCCGGCGCCGGTTGAGCTGGCGCCTGCACCTGCTCCAGTCCTTGCTCGGCTTGAACAGCCGATTGCGAAAAAGCCGGGTTGGCACAAGCGATGAATATCAAAACGGAGGCGATAGTCCGGAAGCCGCCCGTCATGCCGATTCTCAAAAATTTCCTCATTTAAAATGCAACTTCAGGAAGATTTTATTCACGTGTAGAGCCATATCGCTACAATCTATCATTTCGTCAACCTGAGCGTGTCAGCACGGTAAAGTTTCCGTTAGATATTTACTTCGCGTTCCGGGAGATTAAGTCTTGCGCTCGGCCGAGACGCGCCCCCAACGAATTGGCCAACCGATTTCAACGTTCGAATAAACCGCTTGGCGAGAGCCATGAGACGATGCGCAACTTACGCGAAGCTGGCCATGTGCCCGCTTGCATTGAAAATGCCGCAGATGAACGGATAGGATGAATAGTTTTATTGCTTCAGGGAACGTAGGGAAGTCTTGCGAAGATCAGCCTTATTCCTTCGAAGAAGAGAGCCTCTCCAATATCTGTACCTTTCCCAATGCTCCTCACAAATACAGAGATGTATTTTAGAAATTCATTGCACCCACGGTTGCTGCTGTTATTCTTCTGGGAAAACGAGAGGACAGCCGCATGGCGAAACGGCAACGGCCGAGGCAGCCCGGGACAGAGCCCGAGGACAGCATTCGGGAAAACCTGGTCAAGACGCGAATCGGCGGCGATCTCTCGTCCGTCATGAAAGGCGATCCGGACCGCCACAAGAAGGTCGCCAAGGGCCCAGAGAGCTTCGATGTCGTCATCGAATTCAACCGTGATTTTCCAGGCGGCGTGACGGCGGCGCGGCAGCTCCTGTTCGAGGCCTACCTGTTGCATCTCGACAGGATCGGCGCGACGGATGAAAGCAACAATCTGCGGCGTTTCGGCATGTCGGCGCCACTCGGCATGCCTGCGTTCCCCGAAGAGATAAAGTTCGAGCTCTCCCAGATGTTTTCGAATGGCAGCAGGATTGCCGCCAAATCGCTCTGGACCGACAGCTACGCCTTCGCGACCCTGACCCGGGAAGCCATCGGCCAGCTTTCGACCTGGGTGATGCCCCGGAAAGATGACGACGAAAAGATCGAGGGCGACGGCAAGAAGACCAAGGGCAAAGCCGAGCCGAGTGGCAGCAAGCGAAAGGATATTCCGCTTGTCTACAAGATCTGGCACGACCATGAGATCTATCGCTGCGTCTATGAATCCGTCAGGACGATCAAAGGCGACGCGGCGCAGGCCTCATTCGCGGCCAGCGGAAAAGGCGTCGTCTGGGCTGTGGCCGATACCGGCATCGACAAGACCCATCCGCATTTCTCGAAGTTGAAGACGCTCGAACTGCCCAATGGCCTCAATCACTGGGACTTTACCTCAGACAATCCCGATCCGGCATCGGCATCGAAGGCCGCTCTGATCGACGTCGCCGGTCATGGAACCCACGTCGCCGGCATCATCGCCGGCCGCACGTCCCTATCGGAAGACCCGAAGACGGAGGGAATAGCGAAAATCTCGGTCACCTCTGAAATCCGCAACGAGGACGATACAAAGTCGCTGGTGACCGACGAGCATAAGGGCGTGATCTCCGGCATGGCGCCGCAGTGCAAGCTGATGAGCCTGAAGGTGCTCGTCAACGACAAGCAGGGCAAACTCAGCAACCTGCTGGCCGCGATCAACTATATCCAACGTTTGAATGATTATGGGCGCAACATCAAGATTCATGGGCTCAACCTCAGCCTCGGCTATCCCTTCAACCCGGTATGGTTCGCAGCCGGACAAAGCCCACTCTGTGTCGAGGTCAACAGGCTCGTCCGCTCGGGCGTCTGCGTAGTCGTTGCCGCCGGCAATGCCGGCTATGGCACGGTAATGCAATTCTCCGGCACGCCGGAACGCGCAGTCCATGACGGCACGATCATGGATCCAGGCAACGCGGCGCTCGCCATCACCGTCGGCTCGACGCATCGCGACATGCCGCATACCTACGGCGTCTCCTATTTCTCCTCGAAGGGACCGACGGCTGATGGGCGGATGAAGCCCGATCTCGTTGCCCCCGGCGAGCGCATCGTCTCGTGCGCGCTCTATAACGGCGCCAACACAGGCGAGGCGCCGTTTCGCGAGGACACCGGCACGAGCATGGCGGCACCGCATGTTTCCGGCGCGATCGCCGCCTTCCTGTCGGTCCGGCGTGAATTTCTCGGCCAACCGGAACGCGTCAAGGAAATCTTCGTCGGCGCTGCGACTGACCTCAAGCGGCGGCCGGAGTTTCAGGGCGCCGGCCTGCTTGATCTGATGCGAACGCTACAGGCTGTGTAAGGAGGAGGACATATGGACACGCTTGGACCCTCGCCATTCCTATGGCTCGAATTCGACAAGACTGGCGCGATCGATCCCGCGACGACGACAAGTCTCGCGGCGTTGCTCAACCAGCCCGGAACGACCGATCTGGTGGTCATGTCACATGGCTGGAAGAATACCAAGGACGATGCCCGCAAGCTCTACGGAACGCTGTGGGCGAACGCCCGCAAGAAGCTTGCGCCCGACAAGGCGAGCCACACCGTCGTCGCCGGAGTCGTCTGGCCCGCCAAGGCCTATCGCACAGATTTCGACACACAAACCCTGGTGACCGGAGGCGGCGGTGCTCAGGCGGCAGGCGGGACACCGGCACCCGTCAAGGATCTCGCCGAGGAGGATTTCAAAGACGTGCTGGCCGATTTCGAGGATCTCTTCGGGCCGGACGGCACTGCCACGGCCGAAAAGGCGCGGGCGGCAGCCGAGACGCTCGATGAAACGACATCGCTTTTCCTCGTCAGAAGAGGCAATGAGGCGATCGGCGCTCCTCGATCCGATACGGAACTCAAGGCAGATGCCGAGCCGATTGCGCTCGCAACGGAGGATGCCAATAGCGCAAAGGTGCTGATGGAAGGCCTCGTCCCGCCGCCGACTTTCAATCTTGAGAGCTCCGTCGGCGAGGCGCAGGGACTTGGGGATTTCGTCTCGGGCGTGATCTCCGGCCCGAGAGCGGCGGTGGCGCGGTTCCTGAACCAGCTGACCTATTACGAAATGAAGAAACGCGCCGGCATCGTCGGCGAGGCTTTGACGAAAAACGTGCTATCGAAGCTCGTGCTGCAGCAGCCGGTCCGCCTGCATCTCGTCGGCCACAGCTTCGGCGCCCGGCTGGTCGCGGCAGCAGCCAACGGGCTCGCCCCGGTCCCGAAGCTGGAATTCTTCTCGCTCACCCTGCTGCAGGGGGCCTTCTCGCACAATGGCTTCGCCAAGGAGATCAAGCCGGGCCTTGCCGGCGCCTTTCCCGACGTCGTGGGCAAACCGACCGGCCCGATCTGCATCACCCACACCCACAACGATCTCGCCTGCACGCTCGCCTATGCGCTGGCGTCGCGCCTGTCGCGCGATATCGCCAAGAGCATCGGCGATGCCAATGACGAGTTCGGGGCGATGGGGGCGAACGGTCCGCAGCACCTGAAGGCGGGACAGGCCGTCGAGGACGATACGGATGCCGTGTTCACGCCGCAGGCCGGCAAGGTCAACACCTTCCTGGCGGACAAGTACATCATCAAGACGGCGGCGTCGGATGCCCATAACAATGTCGCCAACGAGGATGTCGGACGGCTGCTGGCAAAGATCGTCGGCTGATCGCCCTTCATAAGGCGCCCGTCGTCATCGTGTCGCACGGGTCGTAGAACTCTCTTTTTCGGGGTGACAGTCGCCCCGTTCTCTGCGAAAAAGAGCGCGATGAGAGACAGGGGCGCCCGTCGACAGACGGGCTGAGAAGCACCCTTCGAACCTGAACCGGATAATGCCGGCGGAGGGAGTCGCTCGGGGCATCGCCATACGGGCCGCCCCGTGCCTGCCCCCGCCTGAAAGGGGCCATATGCAGACCAGGACCACACCAGGAGCGATGCTGAAGGCGATGCGCGAAAAGCCGCCGCTCGTTCAGTGCATCACCAATTACGTCGCCATGAATATCGCCGCGAATGTCCTGCTTGCATCGGGCGCCTCGCCCGCCATGGTGCATGCCGCCGAAGAAGCCGGCGAATTCGCCGGGATCGCCAGTGCGCTGACAATCAATATCGGCACCCTGTCGACGCAATGGATTGACGGCATGCAGGCGGCGGCGAAGGCGGCGACATCAGCCGACAAACCCTGGGTGCTCGATCCGGTCGCGCATTACGCGACGGCCTTCCGCCGCAATGCGGTTGCCGAACTGCTCGTCCTGCGACCGACCATCATCCGCGGCAACGCGTCCGAGATCATCGCGCTTGCCGGCGGAGAAAGCCGCGGCCAGGGGGTCGACAGTCGCGATCCGGTCGAGCAGGCGGAAGGTTCGGCGCGATGGCTCGCTGAGCGTCAGCGGGCGGTGGTTGCCGTCACCGGTGCCGTGGATTTCGTTACCGACGGCGAGCGGGCGGTGCGCATCGAAGGCGGATCGGCCTTGATGCCTCAGGTCACAGCACTCGGCTGCTCGCTGACCTGCCTCGTCGGCGCCTTTGCCGCGACGGCGCCAGAGGATATCTTCGGCGCGACGGTTGCAGCACTTGCAACCTTCGCCATCGCCGGCGAGGAGGCCGCCCTTGGGGCCGCCGGGCCTGGCTCCTTCTCCTGGCGTTTTCTCGATGCGCTGGCCGCGCTCGACGCCGAAACGCTTGACGCCAGGGCAAGGATTTCGGCCGCATGAAGGATTTCGACCTTTCGCTCTATCTCGTCCTCGACCCCGATCTCTGCGCGGGGATCGGCATGGTCGAGACCGCGCGCCTTGCCGTTGCCGGCGGCGCGACCATGGTGCAGCTGCGCGACAAACATGCCGGCACCATCAGGATGATCCAGACCGGCCGCGCCTTGAAACAGGCGCTGGATGGGACCGGCGCCCTCCTCATCGTCAACGATGACGTCGAGGCGGCAATCGCCATCGGCGCCGACGGCCTGCATATCGGCCAGGAGGACATGGATGCGATGAGAGCGCGGGCGATGGTCGGCCCTGAGATGATCCTTGGCCTGTCGGTCGAGAGCGAGGCGCTTGCTAACGCAGTCGATCCCGATCTCGTCGATTACACCGGCGTCGGACCGGTGTTTGCGACACCGACCAAGGCCGATCACAAGCAGCCGATCGGCTTTGACGGACTTGCAAGGCTGGTAAAGGCCTCGCCGGTGCCGTCGGTCGCGATCGGCGGGCTCAAGGCGGATCATGTCGCCCAAGTGTTCGCCGCAGGCGCCATGGGGCTTGCCGTCGTCTCCGCCATCTGCGGCACGCCCGACCCCGAAGCGGCCACGCGCCGCATCGCTGCAGAAATTCGAAAGGTCCGCGCATGATCCGCAACGTTCTCTCCATCGCCGGTTCCGATCCCTCCGGCGGCGCCGGCATCCAGGCCGATCTCAAGGCCTTTTCCGCCCGCGGCGTCTACGGCATGGCGGTGCTGACCGCACTGACGGCGCAGAATACGCAAGGCGTCAGCGGCGTGCATCTGGTGCCGCCGCAATTCGTCGCCGACCAGATCAATGCCGTCTTTGCCGACGTCCGCGTCGACGCCGTCAAGATCGGCATGATCGCCAATGCCGGCATCGCCGACGCCGTTGCCGGTGCGCTGTCTGACCACCGCGACATTCCGATCGTTATCGATCCGGTCATGATCGCCAAGGGTGGAGCCGCCCTGCTTGCGCCTGAAGCGGTCGACGTGATCACCCGCCGGCTGCTGCCGCTTGCCACACTGCTGACCCCGAACCTGCCCGAAGCCGCCGCCCTGCTGCACCAGCCGGTGGCGACAAACCGCGCTGACATGGCGGCGCAGGCCGAGCGCCTGCGCGCGGTTGGCCCGGCCGCGGTGCTGGTCAAGGGCGGCCATCTCGACGGCGACGAGAGCCCTGACGTGCTTGCCACCGCTGCCGGACTGCACTGGTTCGAAGCTAGGCGCGTGCCGACCAAGAACACCCACGGCACCGGCTGCACGCTCTCTAGCGCGCTGGCGGCCGAGCTCGCCAAGGGCGCCTCGGCGCGGGAGGCCGTCGCCATCGCCAAGGATTACCTCGCCGGCGCGGTCGCGGCTGCCGGACGCCTCACCGTCGGCTCCGGCCACGGCCCGGTGCAGCATTTTCATGCGCTTTGGAAAGACGGCGAATAGGCGCTCGCTCAACCAACATGCCGCCAATCGAAACGGCCCGGCCCTTCCCGGGCCTTTTTTGCGTTCGGCACCTACCTTGCGTTGAAACTGCAGGACAGCGGCAGGTCGTGCCTTTGGCCGTTTGAAAAACCTTGTTGACAAGCCCGGCGAGATGGCCAAGTCTATGACACTAAAAGGGGATATGTTCCGCAATAACGGAATAATTGGAGGTGTGACAGGTGCCAGACCTGCTTGTGCGCTTATATTCCATTAAGCTCGCCGACCTGAAACGCAAAGCCGATGATGTCGGCGTCTCCATCCGTCCGGCCCTCGCCCCGGAACTGCATCTCGTCGTCAGCTGGGTTCGCGAACGGTTCAGCGAGAACTGGGCGAGCGAAGTCGCGGTCGCCTTTTCCCGCCAGCCCGTTGCCTGCCTGATCGCCGTTGAAGGCGGCAAGCTGCTCGGCTTTGCCTGCTACGACACGACGGCGCGCGGCTTCTTCGGCCCGACCGGCGTCGGCCCAGACGTCCGCGGCAAGGGCATCGGGCTCGCCCTCTTTTCCGCCTGCCTTCAGACCATGAAGACGCTCGGTCACGCCTATGCCTTCATCGGCGATGCCGGGCCGGTCGATTTCTACGCCAGGACCGCAGGCGCAATCGTCATCCCCGCCCCCGATAAGGGCATCTACGAAGGCATGCTGAGAAGCACGCCGAAATGACCAGCTGATCCCGGAGCACCAGAATTGTCCTCGACCCCGCTCGCCCTTTTCGTCGGCCTTCCGAATCCCACTATTTCGGATGATGAATTCGCCCTTTTTCGCGAAACCAATCCGCTCGGCCTCTTCGTCGGCCGGCGCAATCAGCGCGAGCCGGAGCAGACGAAGCGGCTGATCGAGCGCTTCCGCGAAGCGGTCGGCCGCGATGACGCGCCTGTCTTCACCGACCAGGAAGGCGGCCGCGTTCAGCATCTCGATGCCGGTCCCTGGCCGCTCTTCCGCAGCTTCGGCCAGTTCGCCGAACTTGCGCGCCGCGATTTCGATCTCGGCAAAAAAGCACTGCGCCTTTCCTCCCAGGCCATGGGCGCGATGATGACGGAACTTGGCCTTTCCAGCGGATGCTCGCCCGTTCTCGATCTCGTCTTCGAGACGACGAGCGCGGTCATCGGCGCCCGCTCCTTTGGCCCTGATCCCGATTTCATCGCTGCCCTCGGCCGCGAGGTGGTCGATGGCCTGCTCGAGACCGGCAACATGCCTGTTATCAAGCACATACCCGGCCATGGCCGTGCGACGCTCGACTCCCACAAGGAGCGTCCGGTGGTCAATGCCAGCCGCGAGACGCTTACCGCCACCGATTTCAAGCCCTTCGTCGCGCTGAAGGATACGCCCTGGGCGATGGTCGCCCATGTCGTCTACTCGGCCTACGACGCGGAGCTGCCGGCGTCTGTCTCGCCGATCATGCACGACGTGATCCGCAACGACATGGGCTATGACGGCGTGCTGATTTCCGACTGCATCTTCATGCAGTCGCTATCCGGCACCATGCCGGAACGCGTCAAACAGGTGCTCGACGCAGGCTTCGATATCGCGCTCCACAGCCACGGCGACATTCCGGAAAGCGAAGCCGCCGCCAAGGCCGCCCGTCCGCTGACGGAAGCCGCCCTCAAGCGCATCGCCGCCGGCAAGGCCCGCCTCGGCAATCTCAAGATCGATGTCCGCGCCGCCCATGCTGATGTCGAAGACATGTTTGCAAGCGCGCTGGTCTCCTGAACGCCGCGCCATCTCTCACCGCATAAGAAAAGGGGAATAAAATATGAAGAAATATTTTCTTGCAGCCGCAGCACTCACGCTGCTTTCCGGATCCGCCATGGCGCAAACGGTGCTGACGGCGAATATCGAACCGGCAACGACCTGGGTTCGCAACTTCAACCCGTTCAACCAGACCTCGGCGCGCCAGTCGACGCTCGATTTCATCTACGAGCCGTTGGTCGTCTTCAACCGCTTCGACAGCAACAAGCCGGTCTATCGCCTGGCCGAAAGCTTCAAGCTCTCCGATGATCTGAAGAGCATCGAATTCAAGCTGCGCCCGAACTTGAAATGGTCCGACGGCAAGCCGCTGACCGCAGCCGACGTCAAGTTCACCTATGATTACCTGAAGAAGTTCCCGGCGCTCGACTTCGTCAGCATCTGGACCTTCGTCACCGACGTGCAGGCGGTCGACGGCCAGACGGTGCGCTTCACGCTCGCCAATCCGAGCTCGCTTGCTGCCGAGCAGATCTCGCAGCTGCCGATCGTCCCGGAACATGTCTGGAAGGACGTCGCCGATCCCGTGACTTTCGCCAACGAGACCCCTGTTGGTAGCGGCCCGCTAACGGAGGTCCCGCGCTTCACCGGTCAGACCTATGACCAGTGCCGCAACCCGCACTATTGGGACAACGCTCATCTGAAGGTCGATTGCATGCGCTTCCCGCAGCTTGCCGACAACAACCAGATCCTGACGGCAACGGCCGACGGCACGCTCGACTGGGGCGTCTCCTTTATTCCCGATATCGACAATGTCTATGTTTCCAAGGATCCGGCGCACTTCCATTACTGGTATTCGCCAAGCAGCATGGTCGCCTTTCTGTTCAACTTGGAAACGGCAAACGAGAACAACAAGAAGGCCTTCAACGACCTGAAATTCCGCCGTGCGGTCAGCATGGCGCTCGACCGCAAGACGATGATCGACGTCGCCGGCTATGGCTATCCGACGCTGAACGAAGACCCCGGCCTGATGGGCGAGCTTTACAAGAGCTGGGCGGACCCATCCATCAAGGCCGACTTCGGCAAGTTCGCAACCTATGACGCCGATGCAGCCAAGGCCCTGCTCGACGAGGCAGGCTACAAGGACAAGGACGGCGACGGCTTCCGCGACAATCCCGACGGCAGTAAGATCTCCTTCTCCATCATTGTCCCGAATTCCTGGACGGACTGGGTCGATACAGTCAACATCACCGTGGAAGGCATCCAGGCTGTCGGCATCGACGCCAAGATCGAAACGCCGGAGGAAGCCGTCTGGACCGGCAACCTCATCAACGGCACCTTCGATGCGGCGATCAACAGCTTGCCGGCATCGGCTTCGCCCTATTACCCCTACAAGCGCGCCTTCAGCGCCTCGGACAAGGGCAAGACCCGCTTCACCGCGCAGCGCTGGTTCAATCCGGAGGTCGAAAAACTCGTCACCGAGTTCACTCATACCGCCGATCTTGCCAAGCAGAGGGACGCGATGAACAAGGCGCAGCGGATCGTCGCCGAAAATATGCCAATGATTCCGGTGTTCAACAATCCGAACTGGTATCAATACAACACCAAGCGCTTCAGCGGCTGGTCGACCAAGGAAACCCCCTTCGTCAATCCGTCGATCTCGCGGACCAACCCGGCACGCCTGCTGAACCTGCTAGCCCTCGAGCCGGTCAAGTAAGCATCGCTATCCTCGGGAGCGACGTAAACCGCCGCTCCGTCACGACGGAGTCCCCATGGCTTTTCTGCTTCGCCGCCTCGTCTTCTACATGGCAGCCTTCATCGCGGCAGCGACGATCAATTTCTTCCTGCCGCGTCTGATGCCGGGCGATCCGGTGCAGATCATGTTCTCGAGCGCCGGCACCGAATTGCCGCCGGAAAGCCTGCAGGCGCTGAAGCTCACCTTCGGCTTCGTCGACGGTCCGCTCTGGCAACAATACCTCACCTATCTCGGCAGCATCTTCACCGGCGATCTCGGCCGCTCGATCAAATATTTCCCGCTGCCGGTCACTTCGGTGCTCGGCCATGCGCTCGTCTGGACCGTCGGCCTGATGGGCACGGCGACGATCGTCAGCTTCGCGCTCGGCACCTTTCTCGGCATCGTCGCCGCCTGGCGCCGTGGCAGCACGTTCGATGTCGTCGTCTCCGTCGGCGCGATCTTCGCCACCTCGGTACCGGCCGTCGTCACCTCGCTGATCGTGCTCTTCATCTTCGGCTTCACGCTCGGCTGGTTTCCGAACGGTTATGCCGCCGACCCATCGCTCGATCCGGCCTTCAGCCTGCGCTATATCGGCAGCCTCGCCTATCACGGCATCCTCCCGATGGTGACGCTCTGCACCGTGCTGATCGGCGGCTTCACCGTCACCATGCGCAACAACATGATCAATCTGCTCGGCGAGGACTATATCGTCATGGCCCGCGCCAAGGGCCTTTCGGATCGGCATGTGATGATCTGGTACGCGGCGCGCAACGCCCTGCTGCCAACTGTCTCCAGCCTTGCCATCGCCATCGGCACCATCCTCGGCGGCTCGCTGGTGACGGAGGTCGTCTATAACTATCCCGGCCTCGGCAACATTCTCTACCAGGCGATCCTCGCCCGCGATTACCCCGTCATCCAGGGCCAGTTGCTCATCATGACCGCGACCATGCTGATCGCCAATTTCGTTGTCGACGTCAGCTATGTGCTGCTCGATCCCAGGCTGAAGGGAGCGTGAGATGAAGACCCTGCTTCGAAACCGCAAGGCGCTCGTCGGCCTCGTCATCATCGCCTTCATCGTCCTCGTCGCGATCGCAGCGCCTCTCCTGACGCAGTACGATCCAGCCGCCCGCACCGGGCGGCCGCACCAGCCGCCGTCGCTCGACCATATCCTCGGCACGACCCGCATCGGCCAGGATGTCTTCGCCCGGCTGATCTATGGCGCCCGTACGTCGCTTGCCGTCGGCTTCGGCGCCGGCCTGCTGATCACCCTCGTCGGCACCGCGCTCGGCATCATCTCCGGCTATCGCGGCGGCAAGACCGACGAGATCATCAGCTTCTTCACCAACATGGTGCTGGTCGTTCCGAACCTGCCGCTGCTGCTCGTGCTTGCCGCCTTCATCGGCCAGGCAAGCCCCCTCGTCATCGCCCTTATCCTCGGCGCCACCTCCTGGGCCTGGGGCGCACGCGTCACTCGCGCCGAAACGCTCTCCGTCAAGCAGAAGGATTTCGTCAAATCGGCCGAAATGATGGGCGAGCCGCAATGGCGTATCATGACATTCGAGATCTTCCCCAACGTGATATCTATCGTCGGTATCAATTTCATCGGCAGCGTCATCTTCGCGATCATCACCGAGGCGACACTGGAATTTCTCGGCCTCGGCGATCCGAGAGCGATCTCCTGGGGCACGATGCTCTACAATGCACAGAAGGCCTCGGCCCTTTCGGTCGGCGCCTGGTGGGACATTCTCACCCCCTGCTTCGCGCTCGCCTTCCTCGGCATCGGCATGTCATTGCTGAACTTCGCCGTCGACGAGATCGCCAATCCGCGGTTGCGCACCGGCAATCATCTGAAGCGCTGGTCCCTGCTCGTTCGAACAGGGGAGGGCCGCCTGTGACGCAGCCGCTGCTCTCGGTGAGGAACCTCACCATCGACTATATCGGCGAGGAGAAGGATTTTCGCGCCGTCGACGATGTCAGCTTCGATGTCGCGCCCGGCGAGGTCTTCGGCCTTGCCGGCGAATCCGGCTGCGGCAAGAGCACCATCGCTTTTGCCATCAGCCGCCTGCACAAGCCGCCGGCGCTGATCCGCAAGGAGAGCCGCATCCTGCTCGACGGGCGCGACGTGCTCAGCCTCGACCGGCAGGCGCTCAGTGCGTTCCGCTGGCGCGAGGTCGCCATGGTCTTCCAGAGCGCCATGAACTCGCTGAACCCGGTGCTGCGCATCGAGACGCAATTCTACGACATGCTGCGCACCCACAAGGGGATGAGCCGTGCTGCAGCCCGCGAGCGCACCGCCGAGATGCTGACGCTCGTCGATATCGCGCCGGATCGCATGCGCGACTATCCACACCAGTTTTCCGGCGGCATGCGCCAGCGCATCGTTATCGCCGTATGCATGGCGCTCGATCCGAAGCTCGTCGTCATGGACGAACCGACGACGGCGCTCGATGTCGTCGTCCAGCGCGAGATCCTGCAGCGCATCAACGAATTGCGCCGCAGCTTTGGCTTTTCCGTGCTGTTCATCACCCATGATCTCGGCCTGATGGTGCAGTTCTGCGACCGCATCGGCATCATGCTATCAGGTCAACTGGTGGAGCAGAACACGGCCGAGGCGATCTACAGAACACCCAAGCATGACTACACGAAAAAGCTCTGGGCCTCCTTCCCCTCGCTGCATGGAGGAGTGCTGCTATGACAGACGCCATTCTCGCGCTCGACCAGGTGACCAAGACTTTCGGTCACGGTTCCGGGGCCGTGCATGCGGCGCGCGCCATCTCGTTTTCGTTGCATGCGGGGCGGGCACTGGCGCTGGTCGGTGAATCCGGCAGCGGCAAGACCACCTGCGCACGCATGGCGATGCGCGAATATCTGCCGACATCCGGCCGGATTCTCTACAAGGGCCGGCCTGTCGAGGCGGCGAAATCCGCCGAGATCGCCCGTTACCGCCGTTCGGTGCAGATGATCTTCCAGGACCCCTTCGCCTCGCTCAACCCTGCCCATACCATCGCCCATCATCTCCGGCGGCCACTCAAACTGCACCGCCCGGAGATCAAGGGGGCCGAGATCGACGCCGCGATCCGCGAACTGCTGCAGCGCGTCAGGCTCGATCCCGATCTCGTCGCGCCGAAATATCCGCATGAGCTCTCCGGCGGGCAGCGCCAGCGTGTCAACATCGCTCGCGCCTTGGCCGTCAAGCCGGAGGTGATCGTCGCCGACGAACCGACCTCGATGCTCGACGTCTCGGTGCGCCTCGGCGTGCTGAACCTGCTGAACGAGATGAAGCAGGAGATGAATCTCGGTCTGCTCTACATCACCCATGACATCGCCACCGCCCGTTATATCGCCGAGGACATCGCCGTGATGTATGCCGGCCAGATCGTCGAATGGGGCAGCGTCGCCAAGGTGATCGACAATCCGCTGCATCCCTATACCCGTCTGCTGCTCTCGGCCGTGCCCGATCCCGAGGTCCGGTTCGACGACCCGAAGGCCCGGCTGAGGCCCGACGAGGTGGAGGACATCCGCCGCCGTTCGGCCGTGCCGCGGGACGACATCGTCGAATTCGAGCAGGATCATTTCATGCGGATGATCTGAAGCCGGCTTGCTGGCCTCATCTAGCGCCCTATGCTAGGGGACGGTTCCTTTCATGCGAGGCGAAGCCGTCATGCTGCCCTGGATCCAGCTCGATTCCGCGACCATTCCCGGTGAAAACGGCGAATTGCGGCTGAAGCAGCGCGGCAGCGAGTTCTCGATCATGCTCGGCGCCAACGAGCTGATGAACAGCCGCCTCAGCGGCTCGGAAGAAGCGCTAGCGACCCTTTCCTGGGATCGGATCAAAACGCATCCGAAGCCAAGGATCTTGATCGGCGGGCTCGGCATGGGCTTTACCCTGCGCGCCGCTCTCGCCGTCCTCCCGGAGGATGCCAACGTCACCGTCGCCGAATTGGTGCCTGCCGTCGTCGCCTGGGCGCGCGGGCCGATGGCCGAGGTCTTCAAGGGCTGTCTCGACGATCCGCGCGTCGGTATCCACCAGGGCGATGTCGGCGTGGCGATCCGTTCCGGCAAAGGCGCCTATGATGCGATCCTGCTCGATGTCGATAACGGTCCTGATGGCCTGACCCGCAAATCCAACGACCGACTTTACGATTTCGCTGGCCTTCGCGCCGCCGGCGACGCGTTGCGCCCCGGCGGCGTGCTCGCCGTCTGGTCGTCCGGTCCGGACCCCGATTTCACCCGACGTCTCAAGGGCAGCGGTTTTGCCGTCGATGTGGTCAACACGCGCGCCAACGGCAAACGCGGCGGCGCCCGCCACGTCATCTGGCTGGCAGTCAAACCAGTGAAATGACGTTCAAGCAGAAGCGATCCTGCGGGCGGCATTGATGGCGCGGCGGGCACCGGAGCGCAGTTGCGCGGTCTCCGCACCGGCAATGACCAGATCGAAGCCAAATTTCAGTAGCTCGCCCGCCCGCTCGCCGTCGGCGGCGAAGGCGCAGGCGAATTTGCCATGGGCGCGGCAGCGCGAAACCGCATGCTGCATGGCGCTGTCGATCTCGGCGGCGTTCGGCGCAACCTGGTCGCCGTTCGAGAGTGCGATCGAAAGGTCGGAGGGGCCGATGAAGATACCGTCGATGCCGCCAACGCCGAGGATTCCGTCGATCGCCTCGAGTGCCGCCCGGGTCTCGATCATGGCGATGGCGACGGTCAGCGCGTTGGCGTTCTTCAGATAATCATCGGCCGACAGGCCTGTATGGTTGAGCGCCAGCGACGGTCCCCAGCTGCGTTCGCCGAGAGGCGGGTATTTCGTAGTCCTGACGAAGGCTTGCGCGTCTTCGGCCGAATTGATCATCGGCGCTATGATGCCGGAGGCACCGGCATCGAGCAGGCGCGAGGCGGACGCGAAATCACCGACCGGTATGCGCGCCAGCGCCGGCTTGCCGGCAAGCCGCACCTGGGCGACGGCATTCGCTGCCGACGGCATGTCCCACATGCCGTGCTGCATATCCAGCACGATGGTGTCGAAGGCCTCCTGCGCCAGGTGATTGGCAAGCGTGGCGTCGGGAATACCGATCCAGGCGGAGATCATGCCGCCCCGCTGGTGCCTGATCCGGTCCGCAAAGCCGTCGATTTCAGCTGCGCTCATGCCATTCTCCTCAATTCGACAGGCCGCCAGCGGCCAGATATTTCTGCTCGAGGAACTCTTGAATGCCGAATTCCCTCAAAGCTATGCACGGGTTGCCGGCTCATCCTCTCCGGCGCAGTCGTGAAATAATGATTGTCACGGCGAGCCCAGCGACAGCCATGATGCTTCCCCAGAGAACCCAGATGCTTTGGTTGATCATGAAACTGGATGCAGGATAGGGAAAATAACCGCTTCCCTGGGCGATCCAAATCAGCCCCAGGAGGATCATGAGCAGTCCAACGACGTATCCGACGGTTCGCGACATGCTTCGCCCCTTCCCTATGAATCGATGCCACAATGTCGATCGGCGTCGGTCATGACAAGGCTTCTCTCCTGAGAGCGAACATATTCCGGATGCAATGAGGCACCGGCCTCGGTCCGAACGTCATGTGCGGCCGACCTCGTCCACCAGCCACGTGCTGAGCCTCTCGCTGTGAACATTTGCCGATTGCGGCGGTATCAGCCAATAACCGCGGTCGCGCGCCTCGAGTGGCGGGCCGGCTTGCACCAGCATGTGCGTGGAGAGAAGCGTATCGACCAGCCCCATCCAGCCGATCGCCACGCCTTGCTCGCTGAGAGCGGCCTGGACGACCAGCGAGTAGGTGTTGAAGCTGATATCGCCGCGGCCGGCATGGATATCGCGAATGACGGAGAATTCGGCAAAATAACTTCGCCAATCGAACCAAGGCGACGGCATCGGCGAATCGAGGTGGATCAGGATCGCCTTGGCAAGCTGCTGCGGATCGTCGAATGGGCCGTTGCGATCGAGAAAGCCTCGCGTGCAGACCGGCACCACCTTTTCCTGCAGCAGAAGCGATCCGAGGGCGCCGAATTCCGCCTTTGTGCCGAAAACCACCGCCACATCTGCGTCGTCACGAAAGCCGAGTTCAAGCCTTTGGGTCGCGACGATCTGTATATCCGTTTCGGGGTGAAGCAGGCGAAAGCCGTGCATGCGCGGGATCAGCCAAAGCGCTGAAAAGGCATAGTCGGTCCTCAGTCTGACGACCGGCCTTTGAGCGTCGGTGCGGAAACTGCGCGCCAGGGCATCGATGTCACCGACCGCCTTGGCGGCGACCTGGAAAAGCCGTTCGCCCTCCGCGGTCAACTCGACGCCGCGATGCTGGCGGCGCAGCAGGGCGACGCCGAACTGCTCTTCCAGCCGCCGAATCTGATAACTGACGGCAGGCTGCGTAAGGCCGAGACCTGCCGCCGCGGCCGAAAAGCTGCCGAGCCTTGCGACCTCAGCGAAGATGCGCATCCATCCCAGCTCAGGCACGCGGTCTGACATAAAAATTCCTTTTGGCAAGCATCAAAAAAAGCCGGCTTTACAAGCATGATGATAGTAGTTTTGATAAGATCTGCAAATAGCAAGGGACGTCCCCTTCAAGGAAGATCGTCCCGACCTTTGAGACCACAGGAGACAATTTCACATGACGCGTCCGAATATCCTCATCCTGATGGTCGATCAGTTGAATGGCACTTTCTTTCCCGATGGCCCTGCCGATTTTCTGCATGCGCCACATCTGAAATCATTGGCGGAGCGTTCCGTACGTTTCACCAACGCCTATACGGCAAGCCCGCTCTGCGCACCGGCGCGGGCCTCCTTCATGTCCGGGCAATTGCCGAGCCGAACCCGCGTCTATGACAATGCGGCGGAATTTGCCTCCGACATTCCGACCTATGCGCATCATCTGCGCGCCGCCGGATACCAGACCGCGCTTTCCGGTAAGATGCATTTCGTCGGCCCCGACCAGTTGCATGGCTTCGAGCAGCGCCTGACCACGGATATCTACCCGGCCGATTTCGGCTGGACGCCCGACTATAGCAAGCCGGGCGAGCGCATAGACTGGTGGTATCACAATCTGGGTTCGGTCACCGGCGCCGGCGTTGCCGAGATCACCAACCAGATGGAGTATGACGACGAGGTCGCCTATCACGCGGGCCGCAAGCTGTTCGATCTGTCACGCGGTCATGACGAGCGCCCCTGGTGCCTGACCGTCAGCTTCACCCATCCGCACGACCCCTATGTCGCGCGCCGCAAATTCTGGGACCTCTATGAGGATTGCCCGGCACTGGACCCTGCGGTTGCGCCGATTGCCTTCGAGCGGCAGGACCCGCACTCACAACGTCTGATGAAAGCCTGCGATCACGACGCCTTCGACATCAGCGACGAGCAGATCAGGCGGGCAAGGCGGGGCTATTTCGCCAATATCTCCTATGTCGACGAGAAGATCGGCGACATTCTCGGCGTCCTGGAACGGAGCCGCATGGCTGAAAACACGATCATCCTCTTTGCCTCCGACCATGGCGACATGCTCGGTGATCGCGGCCTCTGGTTCAAGATGAACTTCTTCGAAGGATCGGCCCGCGTTCCGCTGATGATCGCAGCACCCGGCTGGCAGCCCAGACAGATCGACCAGCCTGTCTCCACTCTCGACGTGACGCCGACGCTTGCCGGTCTTGCGGGGATCGATATTGCCTCGCTGAAGCCATGGACCGAGGGCGAGGATCTCGCAGCGCTTGCGGAAGGCACCGGCAGCCGCGGCGCGGTGCCGATGGAATATGCCGCGGAGGGTTCCGAGGCACCGCTCGTCTGCATCCGGGACGGACGATACAAGCTCTCGCTTTGCGACAAGGACCCGCCGATGCTGTTTAATCTCGAGACCGATCCGCAGGAACTCGACAATCTGGCGGCCGATCCGGCGCATGCCGAGATCTTGGCAAGGCTTGTCGAACAGGCTGGCCGGCGCTGGAATCTTTCCGATTTCGACGCAGCCGTGCGCGAAAGCCAGGCGCGGCGCTGGGTGGTCTATGCGGCGCTGCGCAATGGGGCCTATTATCCATGGGACTACCAGCCGCTGCAGAAAGCCTCGGAGCGCTATATGCGCAACCACATGGATCTGAACGTGCTGGAGGAAAACCAAAGGTTCCCACGCTAGAACAGGATGTCGTCCGAAAACCGCTCACACGTTTCGGCATCATGCTCTAGGAATGAGCAAGAAGCGCGTCTGATTTAAGCCGTCTTGCGCGCCGGCGCCTCACGCAGGAAATCCTCGATGAAGGCCTTTTGCAGCAGGATGCCGTCCCATTCATTGGGGAAGAAGGGCGAGTCATAGATTAGCGTAAAGGGACCGTCGTAACCGGCTCTCTCGCATATCTCCAGGCACCTGCGGTAATCCTCGGTGTCGAGACCGGCGACGCCGTAATCGGCTTTGGCATGGCAGATTTCCGCCCGGCCCATGATATCGGCAAGGCCTACATATTTCGCTGGCGCCGGCCAGTTGCCAAGGTCGCCGTTGAGGCCGACCCTGCCATCCAGCCGGTCCAACAGCCAGTTCATCTCGACGGGCGACGGCAGCAGGTCGAACCAGTTCTCGACGACGATACGCACACCGCTGCCTTCGGCCTTTCCGGCCAGCCAGTTCAGATGGTTGGCGGCACGGGTAAGGTTTTCCTCCGTCGGCTTCTGCTTGCCGGCAATGACGCGCATCCTCTGCGCGCCGAGGGCTGCGGCAATGTCGATCCACCCCGCCATCCATTCGACGTCGCGTTCGGCTGTCTCGGGATGGCTCGGATCGCCGTCCTCGACGAGCAGCGTCTGGAACAGCACGTTCGAGGCCGCCATCGCGCCACGCAAGTCGCTCATGTAGGCGGCGTCGAGGCTCGGCAGATGGAAGGAACAGACCTCCAGCCGGTTAACGCCGCGCGCCGAGAGCGCCGCCGGCACGTCGATCAGCGCCGTGGCACCCGGGCCATAGGGTTCTTTCGGCGCAGCGCTTTTGCCGGGATCGGGACTATAGGCATGAACGGCGCCAAGCAGCCGATGCAGCGACCATGTCGAAACCGCGAAACGTCCGTTTTGCAAAACCTGCACGTGTCTTCCTCCAGGATCTCCTCATGCCATCAATGGCAACAAAAGCCAGTCGGTTCAATTGCCATCAGGCAAAATCGCCGCGGACAACCGCCTCGGCGGCAAGGGCAATCCCCAGCAGCGCCTCATCCCGATGGGCAGTGGCCGAAAGCAGCAGGCCAACCGGCATGCCAGCCTCGCCGGTGCCGCAGGGAATGGAAACGCCGCACCAGTCGAGGAAATTGCCGAGTGCGGTGTTGCGCAACGTCTTGTTGTTCGTCGCGAAGAACAGTTCGTCATCCTGCTCCAGCGGCCCGATCGGCGGCGCGACATGGGCGACAGTCGGAAAGGCGAGCAGCCGGTCGCCGACAAGGCGCTCGACATCGGCGATCAGGCGGCTGCGCGCCTCGAGGATTCTGAGGTAATCGGGCAGCGTCGTCTTGCTTCCGAGACGGGTGCGCATGACGACACGGTGATCCATCCTGTCCGCGTCCGGTCCGGCCAAGCGTTCCTGGTGAAGTGCGAAAGCCTCCGCCGTGACCAGCGGACCATATCTCGTCATCAGCTCGAATATCTCGTCGAAGGCGGGGATGACGGTGCGGGCAACCTTGGCGCCCGCCTTCTGAAGACGTCCCAGAGCTGCCTCGAACGCATCGACGACCCCGGCTTCAGCGCCATCGAAGACGACATTTTCAGGCACGACGAGTTCCAGCCCTTGCAGGGGATGCGTGGCGACATCGGGCACCGTCAGGCCGCGCATTGCCGCGTCGATCCAGACCGCGTCCGTGACGCTGCGGCAGAGCGGTCCCAGCGAATCCAGGCTCTTTGCCAGCGGATAGACGCCCGCCATCGCGTGGCGGCCGCGTGTTGCCTTATAACCAACGATACCGTTGAAGGCAGCGGGAATGCGCACCGAGCCGCCGGTATCGGTGCCCATGGCGACCGACACCAATCCGGCCGCGACGGCGACACCAGCACCGGAGGATGAGCCGCCCGGAATGCGCGGGAGATCGGTGCCGCGCGGATTTGCCGGCGTGCCGTAATGCGGATTGATGCCGAGGCCGGAAAAGGCGAATTCGCTCATATTGGTGCGTCCGACGGCGACCATGCCCGCCTGCTGCAGGAGAGCGACGACAGCCGCATCGCGCTTGGCCGGCATATCCTTTGCCAGTACGACGGAACCCGCCGTCGTCGGCAGGCCTTCCATGTCGAAAAGATCCTTCCAGGCAATCGGAATGCCGTCCAGCAATCCAAGCGAGCGCCCTTCCCGCAGACGTCTCGAGGAGGCGCGCGCCTCCTCCATCGCCCGGCTTTCGAGCAGTGTGGTGAAGACCGCCTTGTCGGCATAATTCGTGATGGAATCGAAGACCGCCTCGGCCACCTCGACCGGGTCGGCCGCGCCACCTTGAATGAGGACGGAAAGCTGCGCGACCGACATCGCGCCGAAGGATTTGCTCATGGGACTATCCAAAAGAGAGATGCTCCTCTCTGGACTACTCCGGATCATTCCTGTGAACCAGAGCTTCACGATATTTTGCATTTATTGGTACGATTTTTTGAACACTGAGTTTGAATATCGCCCCTTCAATTGCCACGATCGAAGACACACATGCTGCTCGCATGCGGAAGCGGTTCGGCACGAGGGTGGGAATTTGCCCTAGAGAGACCGGCGCCGCATGTGTTGCAGGAGTAATTAAAATGACAGATTGTGAAACTTTAAGCCATCGCCAGGATATGGTGACCCTCCATGTAAAAGAGGACAAAACCGCCGGTTTAGGCGAGCGCGATTATGTAGATCATGTCAGCGCCCAGAAACTTTCGGCCTTCGAGCGCATTGTCGTGGTCGGAGCGCTGGTTCTCTTGAGCTTTGCGGGTTTTGCCGCATATTCTTCCGGCGATACGGACCCGATGACGACATCGGCCATTGCCGCCCCGGCCGGCGATAACACGCAGGCTCATCCGGCCTACGGCCATTGCCGCGACAGTAGCCCCTACGCCGAGAGGGTCTGCTGATACCAACTACAGCGCCGCGTTTCTTTTCGGACGCGCAACGGACGTTGTAGCACTTTGAATTGCTGCGTAACTTGTCCTTAAAATCGATTCCGATTTAAGGAATTATGCAGTGGCTCGCCGGGCATGGAGACCTTGGCCCAGGCTGCATCGACAGCAGAAAGGGAAAGGGACCATGGCCGGTGAAATCGACTATAATCTCGATCGGTTCATCGATGCCCAGAACGGCGTCTACGAACAGGCGCTTTTAGAGCTGAAAGCCGGACGCAAGACGTCCCACTGGATGTGGTTCATATTCCCACAGATCGCCGGTCTCGGTATGTCGGCGATGGCCGAAAAATATGCGATCCGCTCGGCCGAGGAAGCCGCCGCCTATCTCGCCGATCCCATTCTCTCAAGCCGGCTGCTGCGCTGCGTCGAGGCGATCCTGTCGGTGGACGGCCGATCGGCGCACGAAATCCTGGGCTCGCCCGACGACCTCAAGCTGCGCTCGTCGATGACCTTGTTTGCCGCGATCAGCGACCACGGTTCGCCCTTCCACCGGGTGATCGAGCGTTTCTATCAGGGAAAATTCGACGATCGGACGATGAAAATCCTCAGCGCCAGCACAGACTGATCTATGCCTGTCGGCTTAAAATCTGAATGCTGTTGCAAATTAAATAGTTATCGGCCCGGCCTGCTCTCCAGCGTAGCAATTTCCTCGGAAATTTCGCTCAGCCGCTGACGCAAATCGCTGTCGGTGCCGTCATCGACCTCTTCCTCGCCGAAACAATAGCGCGCATCATGGAGCTCCAGCTTGGCTTCGAGCTCGGCGCGTTTGGCATACAGGCGTTTGAGATAGACGTAGTTCATCTCCCTGCCTCCACATCGCCCTCGGGTTAGTTTAAAAACGGCATGGAAGCGGTAAGGTTCCCCTCCCACACACTTGCGGCGGTCAGGCGAAGGAAGCGATCGCTGCGTGGCAGGCCTTGGCGAAATGACCGCAGCAGCCGGCAGCGCCCATGGCCTGGCGGCTGACGCGCGCGCCTTCGAGCAGCAGCGTCAACGTATCGGCAAGGAGCCGGGGTTCGCGCGCGCCGGCCGCCGAACAGAGCGCGGCCAGGCGATCACGCTGTTCGGCCTTGTGCCGCTCGATCATTTCGTGGGCGGGATGGCCCTCGCCCTTCAGCTCGATGGCGGCATTGGCGAGATCGCAGCCGGCGGGCTCGCCATTCAGACATTGCGCCCGCAGCTCCACCCAGGCGTCCAGCTGGGCGCGCGGATTGCCGGGATAGGCCGCTTCCAGATCGCGCCAGATGGCACCCGCCTTTTCGGAGGCGCGGCGCAGCGTCTCGCAGACCAACTCGTCCTTCGAGCCAAAATGCCGATAGAGCGTCATCTTGTTGGTCAGAGCCGCGTCGGCAATGGCATCGACGCCAATGCCGCGGATGCCGCGCTCGCGGAAAAGCTCCGAGGCTGTCGAGACGATACGCTCCCGCGGGGGCAAGCGATCTTCTGGAACGGCTGCGGAGATTTCATTCGAAGTTTCTGATTTTTTTGCGGACGTAGTCCTTGACATCAATGTGACCGATCGGTAACAAATGCATTGTTACTTACCGGTAACACCACGAAACGCGAAAGTCAATGCCGAGGGCATGGCAGCGGAAAGTGGAACACGGGCGACCGCCCACGAAAGGAGGACAACCATGACAAAGACCAGAGATGACCTGACGATATCCGAAGCCCTTCGCGACCCCCTGATCGCCATGGTGTTGCGCGCCGACGGCGTAAAGCTTGAAGACTTCAAGCAACTCCTGGAGACGGCCGCCCGCAAACGCGAACCGCGCTCGACATCGGTGGGTAATATGATCGGAGCACTCGCAAGCCGCGCCAATCTGCCGGCAGTGCCCTGCTTCGGCTGAAGACGCCGCCTAAACAGCTTGGGGATCTCTCCCTGCCCCCGTCAAGGGCTGCCGTCACAACCTGACGGCGGCCCTTGCCGCTTTAGCATGTCGCGCAAAAGCGTCCAACGGGATCGCGCTCCTTAGAGGATCGGCTTGCCGCCGGTCACCGCGATGGTCGTGCCGGAGACATAGCTCGACAAGGGATCGGCCAGCATCACATAGGCTGTCGCGAGCTCGGCCGGCTGTCCCGGCCGTTTCATCGGCACCTGCTTGCCGAAATTGCTGACGCTTTCTTCAGGCAGTGTCGAAGGGATGAGCGGCGTCCAGATTGGCCCTGGCGCCACCGCATTGGCACGAATGCCTTTCTCGGCCAGAAGCTGGGCAAGGCCGGCAGTGAAATTCTGGATCGCGCCCTTGGTCGTCGCATAGGCAAGCAGCGTCGGGTTCGGATTGTCCGAATTGATCGAAGCCGTGTTGATGATGGCGCTGCCGGGCTTCATATGGGCGACGGCTGCCTTGGTCAGGTAGAACATCGAATGGATATTGACCTTGAAGGTCAGCTCCCACTCCTCGTCGCTGATCTCGTCGATGCTCTTGAAGCTCGCCTGATGCGCGGCGTTGTTGACGAGAATGTCGATACCACCGAGCTCCTTGACCGCCGTCTCGACGATCTGTCTGCAGTGGGCGGGATCCTGGATGTCACCGCTGACGAGGATAGCCTTGCGTCCGGCCTGCTCGACGAGACGTTTCGTCTCATCGGCATCCTCATCCTCGTCGAGATAGGAGAGCAGCAGGTCGGCACCCTCCCTGGCATAGGCGATTGCCACCGCCCGGCCGATGCCGCTATCGCCGCCGGTGATGATCGCGCGCTTGCCCTTCAGCCGCTCGGAACCGCGATAGCTCTTTTCGCCATGGTCGGGAACGGGGTCCATCTGTGCCGTGAAACCCGGCATCGGCTGTTTCTGGGACGGGAAAGGCGGTGTGGGATAATTTGGCATCGTGACCTCCTGGGTTCAGGGGGTCAAACTCGGGCTACGGCTTGTTGTTCCAGCGGCCTTGCGGCAGTTTTGCTTTCGGACTAAAATGACCAGAAAATTGGTCATCAGGAGCACATTATGGCAAGTTTCAATCTGGCGGAAGCCAAAGCCCATCTCAGTGAATTGCTCAATCGCGTCGAAGCCGGCGAGACCGTCGAGATTTTGCGGCATGGCAAACCGGTGGCGCAGCTCGTGCCCGTAAAGACACGCAAAAAACCGATCGAAGTCGAGCGATTGAAGGCTTTGACCGCCTCGATGAAACCGCCGGCCGAACCGGTCGATTCCACGACTTTCATCCGCGACATGCGCGACGCCGACCGTTACTGATGCTTTATATCGACACGTCAGTCCTCGTCGCCGCGTGGACGATCGAAACCCGCACGGACGACGTACAGCAATGGCTAGCGACGCTTCGATCCGAAGAAATTGCGGTCAGCGGCTGGACGATCACCGAATTTTCGAGCGCCATCGCGCTTAAGGCGAGAAACGGACAAATCGATCTGGACGATCGCAGCAAGGCTTTGGCGTTGTTCAAGGAACTATGTTCGACGACCTTCGAACTTCTGCCGATATCGCGATCGCACTTTGTCGAAGCGGCACGAATGACTGATCAACTTAATATCGGTCTGCGCGCCGGTGATGCTCTGCATCTCGCTGTCGCGCTCGGCAGCGACGCCACGTTCGTCACCCTGGACAAGGGGCTGGCAAAAGCTTGCAGCATCGTCGGCGCGCATCATCGGTTGTTATGAAGTAGACGGTATCGTGGGGTATCACGCAGCCTCCGGGATTCGACCGCCGTCACATTAGTCATACGATCAACCCGCTAAATGTTGCGATTTGCCACAGCGACAACTATGCCATAGTAATGTAACATGATCGCAGTTTTATGAGGGGCGTGGAATTGGACGGAAAGACATCATCCGCAGTTTACTCCGAAGATGAGGGCGTCGTCGGCGAGGCCGGTGGCAAGGGGGCACGCCGCGCGCGCGTCAGCGGCATCGACCGGGCGCTTCAGGTGATCGACCATCTTTACGAGACCGGATCGCCCGCCGGCGTCTATGCTATCGCCAAGGCGGTGAAGGCGCCGCTGTCGACCGTTTACGTCATCGTCGACGATCTCGTCGAGAAAAACATGCTGACACGCCAGGCCGACGGCTCGATCTGGCTCGGCGCGCGGCTCTACCATTACGGCCTTGCCTATGCCAGGTCGCTGGATTTCATGAGCATCGCCACCCACGAAATGCACGATCTCTGCCGCCAGGCCGGCGAAACCGTGCAGGTCTGCGGCCGCGACGGCGACTATATGCTGGTGCTCGCCATGGCCGACGGCCCGAGCCATTTTCAGGTGGCGTCCCGCGTCGGCACAAGGGTGCCGCTGAACTGGACGGCCTCCGGCCGCCTGCTCGTCGGCCACCTGGCCGAGGAGGAGCGCATCGAACTGTTCAAGCGCTGCGCCCGCTCTTCACCGACCGGCCGCGCCGAGATCGATCCAGGCACGCTGTCGGAAGCCGCCGGCAAGGCCTTCGAGTCGCGGCTGTCGATCCAGGCGGGGGAATCGGATTATGCGGTTGCCTGCATCGCCTCGCCGATCTGCGATCGCGACGGCCAGTGCGTCGCCACCATTTCCATCGTGCTGCCGGAACAGAAGGCGTTTTCCGACGAGAACCACTATACGGCCCACGTGCGCAGTTCAGCGGAACGGATCGAAAAACTGATGGGCTGGCGCAACCGCTGAGCATTGCGCCCTTCAGCGGATCCTACCTGTATGAATAGCCGTGGCTGTGGCGCACCAGCTTGCGCGCCCGCGGCACATAGCGGCTGGCGGTAAAGGCATCGGCACCCATCACCGCATAGCGCGGCTCAAACAGCTTGTTGAGGACCGAGACGTCGCCGTTGGAATCCGTCGCCTCGAGGTCGGAATCGACCAAATCGAAAATGGTGAATTCCGCTTGCGAGCCGACCGCAAGCCGGTTCTCCATCGACAGCTTGATGACGGATGCCGGCCCATGGGTGACGGCTTCCACCACCTTGTCGAAAGGCATGCCGACACTGAGCAGCTTCGACATCGTGGTCGCCAAGTCCCAGACCGGGAAATTCATCGAATGGCCGTGCAGATCGGTCGAAATCGAGAACGGCAGAAGTCCGCGCGCGATTGCCGCCTCGGCGACCTTGAAGGAGAAGGAGGCGCCGCCATGGCCGATGTCGAGACGGATGCCTTCGGAGGCGCAGCGCTCGGCGAGGTTGAAGAGGTCCTCGTCCTCCATAATGCTCGACCCGGCCTTGCCGTTGAAGCAGTGGGTGACGACGTCGCCGGGGCCTAGGATCTCCAGCACCTCGTCATAGAGCGCCGGCGGCTCGCCGACATGCACCATCATCGGCACTTTCAAGATCTTGGCAATCTTCTTGCCGAGCTTGACGGGAGTGATGCCCCAGGAGCCGGTGATGACGTGGCTGGCGCGCACCTTGATGCCGACGATGTGCTCGCTGTTTTCGGCATAGACTTCGAGGATGCGGTCGAGATCGATATCGCGGATATCCCGCAATTCCGCGACGCGGTTGCAGGCGACGAGGCCGATCGAGCCAAGATTGAGGAAGGCCTTGATGCGTTCGCGCGACGGCTCGATGATATATTCCCGAAAGCCATGGAAATTCGCCTCGCCGGCTGAACCGGCATCGACCAGCGTGGTAACGCCGCGCTCGACGCCGCATTCGGACGGGCGGATGGAAATATCGGTGCCGCCGTGCCAGATATGCACATGCAGGTCGACCCAGCCCGGCGAAATGAAGGCGCCCTTGCCGTCGATGCGCGCAACGTCCCGCGAGACCGCGAGCGACGGACCGATCTCGGCGATCCTGCCGTCGGCATTGACAAGAATGTCGATTGCCCCCTCTTGTGTGCCCGCACCAAAAGCCATCGGTTTGACATTGGTGAGGAGAAGCGGCTTCTTCGCCTGGTCGCCGGACATGACATGCATTCCTTTCGAAGTCTCGGACCGGGATCACTCCTCGGCCATCCGTCTGCGGGTCAGTATGGAAGAGTGTTGGGTAGCGAAAGATGCAGAGAGGTATCTGGGTCGCTACAATTCCATAGTTATGTTATATAAATCTTTATAATAGAATAAAGCCGAGGACGCCGCTGTCAAGAAAAATGACCCGGCCGTCATCGCTGAAGAAACGTGAGCGGCGCGCTCCATCCGAGGCGCGCCTGGTTTCGAAGAGCGGGCGAATTCGCGTTTCTTTTCAATCCCGAAGGATCGAATAGTCAAGCCGTTCCAGGTGATCCGGATCGGCGATGGCGTCGATCGCAGCGATCCTGCCATCGGCGATTGTCAGCGCCACCACGACGCGAAGCTGGCCCTTGATCTCCACGACGAATCCGAGCTCGCCGCCGACGATGGCGATTTCTGCCGCCTGCGCCCGACCCTTGAAGGCTTCGGCCACGTGAGCTGCGCCGCGCATTTCGCCAATCGTGCCGAAGCGGGCTGCCGTCGCATCCGGCCGGAAGACGACGTCAGGGGCAAGCACCGCGATCAAGCCCTCCAGATCACCGTTGCGCGATGCCGTCAGAAAGGCCTCGGCGATCGTCCGCTTGCGGCCGAAATCGACATCCGGCGCTTCGTCCACCCCCTGCACCCGACGGCGGGCGCGGCTTGCGAGCTGGCGGGTGGCACCGGACGAACGGCCGATGATCGGCGCGATCTCGTCGAAGGGCAGGTCGAACATATCGTGCAGCACGAAGGCGACACGTTCGGCGGGCGCCAGCGTCTGCAGCACGACGAGCAATGCCAGACCGACCGAATCGGCAAAGGCGGCTTCGCGCTCGGGATCGTTCGCGGGATCGGCGATCCCGCTATGGACAGGCGCCTCCAGCGGCTCCTCGCGTCGGGTCTTACGGGCGCGGAGCATGTCGAGGCAGATGCGCGCCACCACCGTCGTCAGCCAGCCGCCGAGATTGCCGACCCCTGTCGTATCCGCGCGGCTAAGCCGCAGCCAGGCCTCCTGAACGGCATCTTCCGCCTCGCTGCGCGAGCCGAGCATGCGATAGGCTGCGTCCCTCAGATGCGCTCTGTTCGCCTCGAATTCGTCAGTCAGCCATTTTTTCTCGTCCATGTGTCACATTCCTCCGCTGCGTTCCGTCAAAGCCATGACGCATGAAACCCGGCCGATGTGACAGCGCCGGCGGATCGTCGAACACGGAACGTATAAGGAGACATATCATGCAGGAGAGAATGGGAAATCCCGCCCTCGTCCTTCCCGCGGCCATGCAGGCGCTCAATGCCCTCAGCAAGGTGCCGGCAGAGAACGGCCTTTCGCCAAAGCTGCTCGAACTCGTCAATCTGCGCTCCAGCCAGATCAACGGCTGCAGCGTCTGCATCGATGGCCATTGGCGCATTGCCCGTAAACACGGCGAAACCGATGAGCGGCTCTTTGCCGTCGCTGGCTGGCGTGACGCTCCCTATTATAGCGATGCCGAACGCGCCGCGCTTGCGCTCACGGAGGCGCTTACCCGCCTTAGCGACCGCGCCGACCCTGTGCCGGATGATATCTGGGACGAAGCAACGCGGCATTATGACGGCAAGAGCCTTGCGGCACTCGTCATCGCCATCGCCAATATCAATGTCTGGAACCGGCTGAACATCGCCACCCGCCAGATCGCCGGGGCCTGGAAGCCGTAAACGGCGAGGTTGCCGGCAGCGCGTCACCCCTGCGCTGCCGGCAATCATCATCCCTAATCAGCATGGCTTCAGGCCATGTGAAACAATCGAGCGTTCAGATGATGCCGCCGCCGCCGGCAGCGGATGCCGGACGCTCGGCCGCCACTTGTCTGCGATAACCGCTGGCGCGGTAGACGGCGATCGGGTCGATCGCGCCGCCGGCCCTGCGCCGGGCTTCGGCCAGAATCGGCTCGACATCGGCGCGATAGGCGCGCTTCAGCGTTTCCGACGCCATCAGCGCGTCGTTGTCGTCCTGGTAGCCAGACAGCGCCTTGCGGTCGACGAGCAGTGCCTGCGCATAGGCGCGGCGGATTTCGTTGGCGCTGTTGATCAGGCTTTCGATCGGGTCGGTGACATTGTGCGACTGGTCGATCATATGGGCCGGGTTGAAGTCGTTGACGCCGCGCTGCTCGGCATCCACCAGTTCGTTGAAGACGAGGAACAGCCGGTAGGGATCGATCGCGCCGGCGTCGAGATCGTCATCGCCATATTTCGAATCGTTGAAATGGAAGCCGCCGAGCTTGCCGAACTGGATCAGCCGGGCGACGATCATCTCGATATTGGTGTTCGGCGCATGGTGGCCGAGATCGACGAGGCAATAGGCCTTGGGGCCGAGCGTCTGGGCGATCAGGTAGTTGGTGCCCCAATCCTGCACGATTGTGGAATAGAAGGCCGGCTCGTACATCTTGTGCTCGGAGAACAGCTTCCAATCGTCGGGCAGCGCCTTGTAGATATCCGCCATCGAGGCGAGGTAACGCTCGAAAGCCTTGGTGAAATGGCTCTGGCCGGGGAAGTTCGAGCCGTCGCCGATCCAGACCGTCAGCGCCTTGGAGCCGAGCGCCTTGCCGATCTCGATGCATTCGAGATTGTGCTCGACCGCCTGCGCCCGCGTCGCCGCGTCGGTATGGCTGAGCGAGCCGTATTTGTAGGAATGGGCCTGGCCGGGCGCATCGGAAAAGGTGTTCGAATTCATCGCATCGAAGCCGAGGCCGAGCGCGTCGCCCTTGGCCTTCAATTCCCTAGCATCCGCCTTGTCCCAGGGAATATGCAGCGAGACGTTCGGGGTCGCCTGCGTCAGCTGGTTGATGACGGCGCAATCGTCGAGCTTGTCGAAGATGCCGCGCGGCTCGCCGGTGCCGGGGAAACGGGCAAAACGCGTGCCGCCGGTGCCGACGCCCCAGGAGGGAACGGCAACGAAGAATTCCGCAACCTGGCGGGTGACCGCCTCGATATCGACGCCGCGACGGGCAAGCGTCGCGCCCAGTGCCTCGTAATCAGCTTTCAGCGCGGTTGCCCGCTTGTCGTTATCCGTTGCGACCAGATCCTGCGCGATCCTCAGTTCAACCATATCTTCCTCCCGACCTACATTGCGGTCTTGGACGCCCGCTGTTGCATTCCTCATTCCTGTGCCTGTCACAGGAATCCAGCCACGGCGCGTCTGCGCCGTGAATGACTCATATGTAACGAGGATACTGTTCTCCCGCGCCCAAAGACTTGGGCGCACTGGATTCCTGTGACAAGCACAGGAATGAGGGAGGAGAATATGGTCCCCGCATCACTCCCAACTAGACCCGCCTCACCGCGTAAAACTCTGCACGTTGCCGGCATCGACGTTGATGATGTTGCCGGTCGATTTTGCCGAAAGGTCCGATGCGAGGAAATAGATCGCCTCGGCGATATCTTCCGGAAACACGTTGAGTTTCAGCATCGAACGCTTGCGGTAATGTTCCTCGAGATCGTCCACCTCGATCTTCGACGAGGCGGCGCGCTGCTCGCGCCATTCGCCGCTCCAGATCTTCGAACCGCGCAGGACCGCATCCGGGTTGACGGTGTTGACGCGGATGCCGGCATCCGCGCCTTCCAGCGCCAGGCAGCGGGCGAGATGGATTTCGGCAGCCTTTGCCGTGCAATAGGCAGACGCATTCGGCGAGGCGGCCAGACCGTTTTTCGAAGCGACGAAGATGACGTTGCCGCCGAGCGCCTGACGGCGGAACAGGCGGAAGGCTTCACGCGAGACGAGGAAATATCCGGTCGCGAGAATATCGATATTGCGGTTCCACGTCGACAGCTCAGTCTGTTCGATCGGCGCCGAGGAGGCAATGCCGGCGTTCGAGACGAGGATATCGATGCCGCCGAATTCGACGCAGGCTTCCGCGAAGGAGGCGATCACCGCATCTTCCTTGGTGACGTCGAGCCGGACGCTGCGCACGGCGTCAGCGCCGAACTTCTTGACGAAATCGGCTTCGGCGCCTTCGAGCGCTGCCTGATCGATATCGGCAAGCACCACGCAGGCGCCCTCGCCGACGAGGCGCGCGGCCGTCGCCCGGCCGATGCCGCCGGCGCCGCCGGTGACGAAGGCGACGCGGCCGGCAAGGCTCTTCGGCTTCGGCATGCGCTGCAGCTTGGCCTCTTCGAGCAGCCAATATTCGATGTCGAAGGCTTCCTGCTCGGGCAGGCCCTGATACTGCGACACCGTCGAGGCGCCGCGCATGACGTTGATGGCGTTGACGTAGAATTCGCTGGCGATACGGGCCGTCGCCTTGTCACGGGCAAAGGACAGCATGCCGACGCCGGGCACCAGGAAGATGACGGGATTGGCGTCGCGCATGGCGGGCGAATTGTCATGCTTGCAGTCGTTATAATAGCGGGCGTAGTCGGCGCGATAGTCCTCCAGCGCCTTGTCGAGACCGGCAACGATCGCGTCGACATCCGGCTTGGCCGGGTCGAAATCGACGATCAGCGGGCGGATCTTGGTGCGCAGGAAATGGTCAGGGCAGCTGGTGCCGAGCGCGCCGAGCGGGCGCAGATCGCTTGAATTGACGAATTCGAGCACGGCATCTTGATCGTCGAAATGACCGAGCTTGCGTTCCTGCTTGCCGATGCGGCCACGGATCTCCGGCATCAGCCGAGCGGCGATGGCGCGGCGTTCGGCGACGGCCAAGCTTTGCGCGACCGCGCCGCCGAAAATGGTCTTGCCTTCGGTCTTTTCGGCAAACCAGACGATCGCCTTGTTGATGATATCGAGCGTCAGCTCGTAGCAGGCCTTGGCGTCGTCGGCCCAGGTGAAGAGGCCGTGGCTCTCGAGCACGACGCCCTTTGCATTCGGGTTTGCGGCAACGAATGCGCCGAGGTCGAGGCCGAGCTGGAAGCCCGGACGGCGCCAGGGCAGCCAGCCGATCTCGTCGCCGAAGATCTGCTGCGTCAATTCCTTCGAATTCTTCGACGCGGCGATCGCGATGATCGCGTCGGGATGCATGTGGTCGACATGGGTGAAAGGCACGAAACCGTGCAGTGGCGTGTCGATCGAGGCGGCGCGGGCATTCAGGTTGAAGGTGCAGTGCGGCAGGAACCCGACCATGCGGTCCTCGTCCTCGACACCCTTGTAGATGCCCTTCAGCGATTCCAGCTTGTCCTGGTAGAGCGTCGCGAAACCGTCGAGCTTGATCGTGCCGACGTCGCCGCCCGAGCCCTTGACCCAGAGTATCTTCACCTTGCCGCCGGTCAGCGGATCGGTTTCCAGCACCTTCGCCGAGGTGTTGCCGCCGCCGTAATTGGTGATGCGCTTGTCGGCGCCGAGCAGGTTGGAACGATAGAGCAGCTTGCCAGGCTCATCGAGGCCTGCCGCGTAAGCATCATCCCACCGGTTTTCCAGAAGCCGGACGTTCGCCGCCATGTCATCCTCCCATATGAAATCATCATCGGAGCGCAAAGTTCGCGCCCCTTTTCGCAGACGGTATCGCTCATCAAAACCGCGGTTGTCAATCGAAAACGATCAAATTCGATTATTGTGCAGCGCAATATGAAAATTTATGATCGTTTTTGATTGACACATTGTCATATGTGCGAAATAAACGATTGAAGGAGGAGCCCCATGCACGAACGCGAACGCCATCGCATCATTCTGAGCGCCGTTCAGGAAAAGTCCGTCGTGACGGTTCAGGATATTTCCGAACTGACCGAGGCTTCCGAGGCGACGATCCGGCGCGACATCGCGGCTCTTCATGTTCAGGGCAAGATCCGCCGTGTGCGCGGCGGCGCCGAGGCCGTGCATCCACCGCAGCTCGGCAATCTCGCCGGGCGCCCCTTCCGCGTTTCGGAATCGGTCAACATCGACAAGAAACGCGCAATCGCCCGCCAGGCGGTCGAGCTTTGCGATCCTGGCGACGCGATCATCATCAATGGCGGCACGACCACCTTCCAGATGGTGCATTTCATGGCGGCGCACCGCCTGCAGGTGATGACCAATTCCTTCGCCATCGCCGAACATCTGGTCAAGCATTCGAAGAACACGGTAACGGTGCCGGGCGGCGCGATCTATCGCGAGCAGAGCCTGATCCTCTCCCCTTTCGACAATGACGCGATCCGCAATTTCTACGCCCGCCGCTTCTTCATCGGCGCGCAGGGCATCGGCCCGCTCGGCATCATGGAAGCCGACGCGCTGATTATTCAAAGCGAACAGAAGCTGATGCATCAGGCCGACGAATTGGTCGTCATGGCCGATTCCAGCAAGTTCCATCGTCGGTCGAGCCTCATTCTGTGCCCGCTCGAGCGTGTGTCTACGATCATCACCGATGACGGCATTCCAGAGGAAGCCGTCAGGATGATCGAGAATGCCGGCATCAGGCTCATCGTTGCGAGCCCGGCCGCCCAGGCAATCAAGGAGGATTCCTCGTCGGTCGCATAAGGCACCGGGGAGGTGTGAAGAGTGTCAATCAAGTGGGAGGATGAAAGCATGAAACTCGCAAAGAAACTCGCAATCGGCGTGGCATTTGCCGTCGCCATGATGGCCGGGACAGCCAGCGCCGCCGACATCAAGATCGGCCTCGTCGTCAAGTCGCTTGGCAACGGCTTCTTCGATGCCGCCAACAAGGGCGCGCAGGAAGCCGCCAAGGAACTCGGCGGCGTCGAGGTCATCTATACCGGTCCGACGACGACGACGGCCGAAGGCCAGATCGAAGTCATCAACTCGCTGATCGCCCAGGGCGTCAGTGCCATCGCCGTTTCGGCCAACGATCCCGACGCGCTCGTTCCGGCGCTGAAGAAGGCTGCGCAGCGCGGCATCAAGGTCATCTCCTGGGATTCGGGCGTGGCACCTGAAGGCCGTATCCTGCAGCTCAACCCCTCGTCCAACGAGCTGATCGGCAAAATGTGCCTGACGCTCGTCAAGGATCATCTCGACGGCGGCAAGGGTGACTTCGCCATCCTGTCGGCCACGACCACCTCGACCAACCAGAACATCTGGATCGACCAGATGAAGAAGCAGCTCAAGGATTTCCCGGGCCTCAACCTCGTCACCACGGTCTATGGCGACGATCTCTCGGACAAGTCCTATCGTGAAGCCGAAGGCCTTTTGAAGGCAAACCCGAACATCAAGGTCATCGTCGCTCCGACGACGGTCGGCGTTCTCGCCGCGTCCAAGGTCGTCGAAGACAAGGGTCTGGTCGGGAAGGTCTACGTCACCGGTCTCGGCCTGCCGTCCGAAATGGCCGGCGCGATCAAGTCGGGCGCGACGAAGGAATTCGCCATCTGGAACCCGATCGATCTCGGCTATTCCGCAACGCAGATCGCTTATCGCCTCGTCAAGGGCGAGACCGACGGCAAGCCGGGCAGCGAGATCGAAGCCGGCCGCATGGGCAAGATCAAGGTCGGCGATAATGGTGAAGCCGCCATGGCCGATCCCTTCGTCTACAATGCTTCGAATATCGACCAGTTCTCCAAGGTCTTCTGATCCGGAGCCGACGCATAAAAGCCCGGCGGCTCGATGGCCGCCGGGATTCTCATTCGACACTGGTAGAAGCTCGATGAACGCCGCCTTTCAACAAACCGCCACGGACAGCAAAACCGGCGATGCGCCCGCCATTCTGGAAATGCGCGGCATCTCCCAGATCTTTCCGGGCGTGAAGGCGCTCGACAATGTCAGCATCGCGCTGCATCCCGGCACGGTGACCGCGCTGATCGGCGAAAACGGCGCCGGCAAATCGACCCTCGTCAAGATCCTGACCGGCATCTACAGGCCGAACGAAGGCGAGATCCTGGTCGATGGCCAGCCGGTGACCTTTGCCAGCGCCCAGGCCGCGATCGATGCCGGCGTCACCGCCATCCATCAGGAAACCGTGCTGTTCGACGAGCTGACGGTTGCCGAAAACATTTTCCTCGGCCATGCGCCGCGCACGCGTTTGCGCACCATCGACTGGCAGGCGATGAACAGCCGCGCCAAGGCGCTGCTGACCGCGCTCGAAAGCAATATCGATCCGACGATCCGGCTGAAGGACCTCTCGATCGCGCAGCGCCATCTGGTGGCGATCGCGCGCGCGCTGTCGATCGAGGCGCGCATCGTCATCATGGACGAACCGACGGCAGCCCTTTCCCGCAAAGAGATCGACGATCTCTTCCGCATCGTCCGCGGCCTGAAGGAAAAGGGCAAGGCGATCCTCTTCATCAGCCATAAGTTCGACGAAGTGTACGAGATCGCCGACGATTTCGTCGTCTTCCGCGACGGCCGCGCCGTCGGCCAGGGCCGGCTCAAGGAAACGCCGCAGGACGAGATCGTCCGCATGATGGTCGGCCGCGACGTCGAGAACGCTTTTCCGAAGGTCGACGTCGCCATCGGCGGCCCGGTTCTCGATATCCGCAATTACAGCCATCGCACCGAATTCCGCGACATCTCCTTCACGCTCCGCCAGGGCGAAATTCTTGGCATCTACGGCCTAATCGGCGCCGGGCGTTCGGAACTTTCCCAATCGCTTTTCGGCATCACCAAGCCGCTCTCGGGCAAGATGATGCTCGAAGGCCGCGAGATCACCATCCATTCGCCGCAGGACGCGATCCGGGCCGGCATCGTCTATGTGCCGGAGGAACGCGGCCGCCACGGGCTGGCGCTGCCGATGCCGATCTTCCAGAACATGACGCTGCCTTCGCTTACCCGCACCTCGCGCCGTGGCTTCCTCAGGGCGGCAGAAGAATTCGCGCTCGCCCGCAAATATGCCGAACGGCTGGACCTGCGCGCAGCCGCCCTTTCCGTCCCGGTCGGCACGCTCTCCGGCGGCAACCAGCAGAAGGTCGTCATCGGCAAATGGCTGGCGACGGCGCCGAAGGTCATCATCCTCGATGAACCGACCAAGGGCATCGACATCGGCTCGAAGGCGGCCGTGCACGGCTTCATCAGCGAACTCGCCGCCGAGGGCCTGTCGATCATCATGGTCTCGTCCGAACTGCCCGAAATCATCGGCATGTCGGACCGCGTCCTGGTGATGAAGGAAGGTCTTTCCGCCGGAATTTTCGACCGCGCCGAGTTGTCGCCGGAAGCGCTGGTGCGCGCCGCCACCGGCAATGCATAAGGTAAGAGCATGGCAAGATTGATCAGAAAACGCGAAACCCTGCTGTTGCTCATCATCGTCGTGATGATCGCGATCTTTTCGACGCGCGCTGCCGATTTCGCAACGCCGGAGAATCTCGCCGGCATTTTCAACGATACCTCCATCCTGATCATCCTGGCGCTGGCGCAGATGACGGTCATCCTGACGAAATCGATCGACCTGTCGGTCGCCGCCAACCTCGCCTTCACCGGCATGGCGATCGCGATGATGAATGCCGCCTATCCCGACCTGCCGCTCATCGTGCTGATCCTCGCCGCGATCGTCATCGGCGCCTGCCTCGGCGCCATCAACGGCTTTCTCGTCTGGGCGCTCGAAATCCCGCCGATCGTCGTCACACTCGGCACGCTCACCATCTATCGCGGCATGGCCTTCGTGCTCTCGGGCGGGGCGTGGGTAAACGCCCATCAGATGACGCCGGTCTTCCTGTCGGTGCCGCGCACGCCGATCCTCGGCCTGCCGGTTCTCGGCTGGGTAGGCATCGTCATCGTGCTTCTGATGTATGTCCTGCTCAGATACACCCAGTTCGGCCGCTCGGCCTATGCGACCGGCGGCAATCCGACCGCGGCCGTCTATGCCGGCATCGATACGGGCTGGACGAAATTTTTGGCCTTCGTTCTGTCGGGCGCGCTCGCCGGCCTCGCGAGCTATCTCTGGGTGTCGCGTTATGCCGTCGCCTATGTCGATATCGCCAACGGCTTCGAGCTCGACAGCGTTGCGGCCTGCGTCATCGGCGGCATTTCGATTGCCGGCGGCGTCGGCTCGGTCGCCGGCACCGTGCTCGGCGCGCTCTTCCTCGGCGTCATCAAGAATGCGCTGCCGGTGATCGGCATTTCACCCTTCACGCAGATGGCGATCTCCGGAACCGTCATCATTCTCGCCGTCGCCTTCAACGCCAGGCGTGAGCGCAATCGCGGCCGCATAATCCTGCGCGACCGCGCCGCAGCCGAGATCAGAACGGAGGCCGCAGCATGAGCACCGTGTCCACACACGAAAAGCGGGTCATCCCCGACCGCCTCGGCACGCCCTTTCGCCGCATCGTCGCGAGCTGGGAAGTGCTGCTCCTTGCCGTCGCAGTCCTGATCTTCATCTTCAATTCGCTCGCTTCGCCCTATTTCCTCGATGCCTGGAACCTTTCGGACGCCACCTTCAACTTCACCGAAAAGGCGATGATCGCCTTCGCCATGGCGCTGCTCGTCATATCAGGCGAGATCGACCTCTCGGTCGCCGCGATCATCGCGCTCGCCTCGACGGCGATGGGCGCGGCAGCGCAGGCCGGCATCGGCACACCGGGCCTCGTCGCGATCGGCATCGGCACCGGCCTTGCCTGCGGCATCTTCAACGGCGTGCTGGTCTCGGTGCTGAAACTGCCGTCGATCGTCGTCACCATCGGCACGATGAGCCTTTTCCGCGGCATTTCCTATATCGTGCTCGGCGACCAGGCCTATGGCAAATACCCTGCAGATTTCGCCTACTTCGGCCAAGGCTATGTCGTCTGGGTATTCTCCTTTGAATTCGTGCTCTTCATCGTGCTGGCGATCCTCTTTGCCGTGCTGCTGCATGCGACGAATTTCGGCCGGCGGGTCTATGCGATCGGCAACAACGACTTCGCCGCCCGCTTCTCCGGCATTCCGGTCGAACGCGTCAAATTCATCCTCTTCCTGCTGACCGGCGTCATGAGCGGCGTTGCCGCCGTCTGCCTGACCTCACGCCTCGGCTCGACCCGGCCGTCGATCGCCCAGGGCTGGGAACTCGAGGTCGTCACCATGGTCGTGCTCGGCGGCATCTCGATCCTCGGCGGCTCCGGCACCATCGTCGGCGTCGTCATCGCCGCCTTCGTCATGGGCCTCGTCACCTTCGGCCTCGGCCTGCTGAACGTGCCCGGCATCGTCATGTCGATCTTCATCGGCCTGCTTCTGATCATCACCATCGCCATCCCGATCATCGCCCGCCGCATCAAGGTCATGAGCTCCCGATGACTTTAGAAAAACACGCCTTCAAAATGCAGCTCAATCCCGGCATGGAAGCCGAATACCGCAGGCGGCATGACGAGATCTGGCCGGAACTGGTCGATCTCCTGCACAAGTCGGGCGCCAGCGACTATTCCATCCATTTCGACCGCGAGACCAACACGCTGTTCGGCGTGTTGACGCGGCCCGCCGACCATACGATGGCGAGCCTGCCGGAGCATCCGGTCGTGAAAAAATGGTGGGCGCACATGGCCGATATCATGGCGACCAATCCCGATAATTCACCGGTCCAGAGCGACCTGGTCACCGTCTTCCATATGCCATGAACGCTACCTCCTATCGCCGCATCGCCGTCCTCGATATCGGCAAGACCAATGCCAAGGTCGTCGTGCTCGACAGCGAGACGGGCGCCGAGATCGCTGTGTTGAAACGGCCGAATATCGCGATCAAAACCGGTCTCTATCCGCATTACGACGTAGAGGCTCTCTGGTCCTTTGCGCTCGATGCGCTGAAGAGCCTTGCGCGCGAGCCCGGCTTCGACGCCATTTCGATCACCACGCATGGCGCCTCCGCAGCACTGCTTGCCCGGGACGGCACGCTTGCCATGCCTGTCATCGACTATGAACACGAATATCCGCAGGAAATCCGCGACGCCTATACGCGGCTGCGCCCCTCCTTCGACGAAACCTTCTCGCCGCACCTCGCGATGGGTCTCAATGTCGGCGCGCAGCTGCACTACCAGAAGACCGCCTTTCCCGACGAATTCGCCAAGGTGGCGACCATCCTCACCTATGCGCAATATTGGACGGCCCGGCTGACGGGTGTCGCCGCCAATGAGCTGACCTCGCTCGGCTGTCACACCGACCTCTGGAACCCGAGGGCCGGCCGCTATTCCTCGCTCGTCGACAGGCTTGGCATTCGCGACCTCATGGCGCCGATCCGTTCCGCCTTCGATACACTCGGCCCGGTCCTGCCCGACATCGCCGCGGAGCTCGGCCTCGCCGCACCCGTGCCGGTCTATTGCGGCATTCACGATTCCAATGCCTCGCTGCTGCCGCATCTGGTTCATCGGGCAGCACCCTTCGCTGTCGTCTCCACAGGCACATGGGTCATCAATTTCGGCGTCGGCGGCGATCTCGATCATCTCGATCCGAAACGCGATGCGCTCGCCAATGTCGATGCCTATGGCCGGGCCGTCCCCTCCTCGCGTTTCATGGGTGGGCGGGAATTCGAGATCCTGTCGGCCGAGATCGGCCCTGTCGACGAAAAAGCCGCCCTGGCGGCAATCGGTCCCGTCATCGACAAAGGCATGATGCTGCTGCCGAATATCGCCCCCGGTTCCGGGCCTTTCCCGGGGAAGACAAGCCGCTGGATCGGCGCCGAAGAGGCAAGCCGCGACAAGCGCTCTGCCGCCACCTGTCTCTATCTCGCTTTGATGACCGATGCCTGCCTCGGACTGATCGGCGCCAAGGGCCCCGTGATCGTCGAAGGGCCTTTTGCGCTGAATGGGACCTATCTCAAGCTGCTCGCCGCCTTGACCGGCCGCGAGGTCATGGCCCTTCCCGGCTCGACCGGCACCAGCCAGGGTGCCGCCCTTCTCACCGGCATCCGGCCGGTATCGGGTGCCGAAACGCATGTTCCGCCGACCGCCATCCCCGGACTGACCGCCTATCGCACCCGCTGGCACGCGGCGATGGAATAGGAGTCTTTCCAAAAGCGGCCTTGTTCGTCCCTGCCATCTCGTTAGTGTGGCGCCTCGAAAATCAGGTCGAGGAGATAGCATGACAGAGACATTCGATCCGCGCGCCCTTGCCACCCGGCTTCACAGCCTGCGCCAGGCCGGCCGGCAGGAGGCAACGGGCGCTTTCGCGCTGCCAGCCGATCTGCATCAGGCGATGGAGGCGCAGAATTTGCTCGCCACGGCGGACCGTATTTCCAGCAATGCCTGGAAAGTCACGGTCTCGCCACAGGGCCAGGCGGTCACCGCTCCGCTGCATCCCTATGCCGAAGCCGTTTCGGGCGCGGACATTCCCTGGTATCCGGGCCTGAAATTCGAGACCGAGATCGCCGTCCGCCTCGGCAGCGACCTGCCGGTTCGCGCGGGCATTCCTTACAGCCGCACCGAGGTGGTCGAGGCGATTTCCGCTGTCCATCTCGGCGCCGAGCTGCTGGTCAGCGCCGTGAGGGAAAGCGGCAGCGTTTCGTCTCTGCTGTTCGTCGCCGACCGCCTCGGCAATAGCGGCTATGTGCTCGGCCCGGAGGTCGAAAAAAGCGTCGTCGATACCGCCGCCGGCACGCCACTCAAGGTCACTCATGCCGGTCGCACGATCTATGACGGTCCGGCACAGCATCCGAAGGGCGACGTTCTCACCTGGCTCGTCGATTACGCCAATGACGGCTTGCGCCCCGAGACATCGCTGAAGGCAGGCGCGCTCATCACCACAGGCACGTTGAGCGGCGCGATCGAACTGACCGAACCCGGCGAGATCGACATCCTGCTCGGCGACATCAGGCTCAGCTTCTCGGTGTCGAAGGCTTGATTTGACCCTGGTTTTTCCCCGGCTTGATGCCGGATTTGGCAATTGCCATCCGGTTTCGCCTGCGGTAATAAACTTGAGTACAAATTGAAGGTTTACTTCCGGCGCATGGCCGGAGGCGGAAGTGGAAATGACGTTTCAACCGCGGATGCAGAACAAGATCCAGGGCTTCTCCGTCATCGGCGGCGTGCATCGCCGCCTGTGGAACGGTATCGTCGCCGATGTCTGGGACGTGGAGTGCGCCTCCTATGCCGGTGGCTATTACGTCTCGCGCGATCCGCGGCTGTTCATCATGCTCGACAAGCGGGGACCGGGCTCGCGTATCAAGCTCACGCCAAAGGCGCAGAGCACCGTCCAGGACACGGAGATACGGCCGATCTCCTATGTGCCGGCCGGCATGGAAGTCTGGGCCGATCTGACCGACGTTCATTCGATGCGCCACCTCGACATCCATTTCGACACTGAAACCGTCAGCCGCCGGCTGATGGAAGATATCGATCCGAGTCGTCTGGAAAGTCCGCAGCTTCTGTTTTCCGATGAGCGGGTGCTGTCGCTGGCACAGCTGGTCGCCGCCGAATGCCTTAATCCGGAGCCGCTGCACGATCTCTATGGCGACGGCCTGGCATTGGCACTGATCATCGATGTCCTGAAGATTGCCAAGGCGATGCCGCGCAAACGCAGCAGGTTGGCCTCCTGGCAGCTTCGCCGCGCCACCGAATTCATCGAGGAAAACTGCCTGCGCAATATCCGCCTCGAGGAACTCGCCGGCCTGACGGGCCTGTCGCAATCGCATTTCAGCCATGCCTTCAAGGCCTCGACCGGCATTGCTCCGCATCAATGGCAGACCAATTCCCGGCTCGACAGGGCCAAGCGGCTGCTTGTCGAAAGCGAAAATGCGTTGACCGCAATCGCCGCCGAAACCGGCTTTGCCGATCAGGCGCATTTTACCCGCGTCTTCCGCAAGCATGTCGGCATCACGCCGGCGAACTGGAAGAAGGCACAAGTTGCCTGATTGCAACGCTTGGCGGGCAATTGTTTGCAACGCGGAGAATTGCCCAAAAACGTTCAATTTTCCCCGATCGCGACAATCCACCCCGGTAAAACTGAGTTAATCACTCATCTTATTCAGGGCTTCGCCGCACGTTGGAATCGCGCGGCACGAGTGGGGTATAGGACATATGCGCGGGCAGACCAGGGGTCTCAATTTCAAGGTAATTCTATTGGCAGGAGTGGCGCTCGCCGGCCTGATCGCGGGCTCCGCCGCGGCACAGGAAGCGAATTCGACTGAGCTCGCGCCGATCGTCATCCAGGGCGGCGGCGACACCGCCACCAGTCCGGTCAAAGGCTATGTCGCCAAGAACTCCTCCGCCGGCTCGAAGAGCGACACCCCGCTCAACGAAATCCCGCAATCCGTCTCCGTCATCGGCACCCGTGAAATGGACGATCGCGGCATTACCAACAAGATCGACGAGGCGCTGCTTTATACGCCTGGCGTCACGTCGCAACCCTTTGGCAACGACGGCGATACCGACTGGTTCTATATCCGCGGCTTCGACGCGACGCAGACCGGCGTCTTCTTCGACAATCTGACGCTCTTCAGCTACGGATTCGGCGGCTTTCAGCTCGATCCCTTCATGCTCGAGCGCGTCGAGGTGCTGAAGGGCCCGGCCTCCGTGCTTTACGGCGGAGCAAACCCCGGCGGCATCGTCAATCTCGTCCGCAAGCGCCCGCTCGACGAACCGCTGTTCTATACGGAGATCGGCATCAACAGCAACGGCAACGCCTTCACCGGCTTCGATGTCTCCGACAAGGTCGGCTCCAGCGGAGCGATGAGCTATCGCATCACCGGCAAGGTTGCCGGCGGCGACAATTATTCGGACTTTTCCGAGGATCTGCGCGGCTTCATCATGCCGCAGCTCACCATTTCGCCGGATGACAGCACGAGCCTGACGGTCTGGGGTTACCTCGCCGGGCTCGACCAGGTGCATACCGGCAACGGCTTCTTCCCCTATGTCGGCACCGTCGAGGATGCGCCTTTCGGCAAGATCGACCGCGACGCCTTCTATGGCGAGCCCGACATCGACAATGGCAGCTATGTGCAGAAGATGATCGGTTACGAATTCGAGCATGAATTCGACAATGGCATCAAGTTCTCACAGAATGCGCGCTACGGCCATCTCGACAAGCATGAGATCGGCCCCTACCTGAACGGCTGGGTCGGCGGCGTGCCGACGGGTCCGGACTACCAGCTGGCGCGCATCGGCTTCGAAGGCCGCTCGGGGGTCGATAGCTTCTCGATCGACAACCGGCTCGAAGGCGAGACCGAAATCGGCGGCGCCACGCATAATCTTCTCGTCGGGCTCGACTACACCTATTACCGCCTGGAAAATTGGCAGGCCTGCTGCGGCTCCAATTCGATCAGCGCAACCGATCCCATCTATGGCACGACACAGGGCGCCAATTTCGTTTATGCGGACGGCGTCGTGACCAAGAATCAGATCGGTGTCTACGCCCAGGATCGGATCCATTTCGGCGATGGCTGGCTGCTGACGCTCAACGGCCGCTACGACTATGTCGATATCGACCAGAACGCCGAAATCGGCACGACCTACAGCACCAACGACAGCGCGCTCAGCGGCCGCATCGGCCTTGCCTATGAGTTCGACAACGGCCTGACGCCCTATGTCAGCGCCGCGACTTTCTTCAACCCGCTCGTCGGCACCGGTGTTTCCGGCGCGTTGAAGCCGGAAGAGGGCGAGCAGTTCGAAGGCGGCATCAAGTATGAGCCGGCCTTCATCGACGGCTCGCTGACCGCCTCGGTCTTCCACATCACCAAGCGCAACAACACGGTGACCAATCCGCTGACCTTCGCCCAGAGCCAGCTCGGCGAGGTGGTTTCGCGCGGCGCCGAACTCGAAGGCAAGGTCAATATCAACGAGAACTGGAAGGTTCTCGCATCGCTCGCCTATACCGACATGGAGGTGATGGAGAACGACGCCAATCCGGCGCTGGTCGGCAATTCACCCTATATCGTCCCGAAGGTGACCGCCTCTCTCTGGGTCGACTACACGCTGACGACAGGGGCTTTCGAGGGCATGAGCTTTGGCGCCGGCGTCCGCCATCAGGGCTGGTCCTGGGCCGACGAGGCCAATACCGAGAAGGTGCCGGCCGCCACGCTCGTCGACGCTGCGATCCGTTACGAGAAGGAAAACTGGGGCGCCTCGCTCAACGTCGCGAACCTCTTCGACAAGGAATATGTCAAGGGTTGCGGCGGGCTGACCGTCTGCGGTTACGGCGATGCCCGCACCGTCACCTTCAAGCTCAGCAGGAAGTGGTAAGTTGACAATCGAAGTTTAGTTTTGCAGGAACCTGCGGGGAAAGGGAGGGCTTGCCCTCCCGAAGCCGTTGCAGCGCCGAACCTGGAGCAGATCATGCCTTCGCCTTTCCTTGCCCTGTCGGCGATAGATTATGCCATCGGGCCGAAATCCATCCTGTCCGGCATCGACCTGACGCTTGAGCGCGGCCGCATTTACGGACTGGTGGGGCCGAACGGTTCCGGCAAGAGCACGCTTTTGAAGATCGTCGCCCGCCAGGTCGCGCCGAAATCCGGCGCCATCGCCTTCGACGGCAAGCCGGCAGGTGACTGGGGCGGCCGGGAATTTGCCCGGCACGTCGCCTATATGCCGCAATTCACGCCGGCGACAGACGGGATGACCGTGCGGGAACTGGTGGCGCTTGGCCGTTTTCCCTGGCATGGCACGCTTGGCCGCTTCACCTCAACGGATCGCAACATGGTCGAGGAGGCGATCGTCCGCACCGAGCTCGAGGATTTTGCCGGTCGTCTCGTCGCCAGCATGTCCGGCGGCGAACGCCAGCGCGCCTGGATCGCCATGATGCTCGCCCAGGACGCCCGCTGCCTGCTGCTCGACGAGCCGACGTCGGCGCTCGACCTCGCCCATCAGGCGAGCGTTCTCTCGCTGGTCAAGGAACTCAGCCATGAACGCGGGCTGACCGTCATCATCGTGCTGCACGATATCAACCTCGCCGCGCGCTACTGCGACGCGATCATCGCGCTCAACCGCGGCCGCATCACCGCCGAGGGCACGCCCTCCGAGATCATGCAGGCCGACACGCTGCAGTCGGTCTTCGGCGTCGGCATGGGCGTCTTCCCGCATCCGGTTCGAAACGAGCCGGTCAGCTATTTGTTGTAGGCCATGGCTTTTTTGGCGTTCTTCTCCCGCAGGCAGTTTTTGGCCAGTGCGGCGGCTTCGCTCTCCACCCGCGCGCGTGTGCGGGCGGCGGAGGGCTCGCGCGTCGCGACGCTCGACTGGGCGCTGCTCGAAACCCTGCTGGCAATCGGGGCGAACGTCGTTGCGGCAACAGAGTTACGGCAATTCCGCGAGGTAGCGGTCACGCCTGACGTGCCTGCCACGACCGCCGATCTCGGCCTGCGCGGCACGCCGAATTTCGAGGTGCTGCGCTTTGCACGGCCGGACCTGATCTTCAACTCGAACTTCTACGCCTGGGCAGACGAACGCATGCGCGGGGTCGCGCCGGTGGAAAGCCATGCGATTTACAAACCCGGTGAAAGCCCCTTCGCGCTGGCCGAACAGGCCACACTTGCAATCGGCGAGCGTCTGCAGCTTGCCGCCGCCAGACAGTTGACTGAAGAGCTTTCAGCCAGGCTCGACCGCCATCGGGCTATCTTTGCCGCCGGCGACGGGCGGCCGGTGATCCCGATCAATCTCGGCGATGCCAGGCATTTCCGCGTCTTCGGCTCCGACAGCATGTTCGGTGAGGTGCTGAACCGCGTCGGCCTCAGAAATGCCTGGCAGGCTCAGACCAGTTACTCGGCCGCCGCACCCGTCGGCATCGAGATATTGGCATCGGTGCCCGACGCCTGGATCGTCATGATCCCGCCACAGCCGGCCGATGCGCTCGCCACGCTCGCGACCAGCAGCTTCTGGAATGCGCTACCGGCCGTGCGCGAGAACCGCGTGCTGATGCTCGGCTCAATCAATCCCTATGGCGCACTGCCGGCGGCCGGCCGCTTCGCCGATCTTCTGGCGGAGGGGCTTGAGCATGCATGGAATGGTTAGCTGCGCCAAGCCCGCAGGAAGCGCGGGCACGCCCGTCTTCGCGATATTACTGCCCGTACTTTGCGTCGCGGCCTTCGCACTCCTCATCGTGACGCGCCCCGAGGTGCCGCAGGGCGACGCGGATGCAGCCGTGCTGAACGGGGTACTGCTCTGGAACAGCATCATGCCGCGCGCCATGCTGGCATTGATCGCAGGCGCAGCGCTCGGTCTTTCAGGGACTTTGCTGCAGCGCGTCCTGCGCAATCCGATTGCCGATGCGTCCACGCTCGGCATCGCGTCGGGGGCGGAATTGGCAATGACCGCGGCAATGAGCTTTTCGCCCCTGCTCATCGGATTTTCGCGCGAGATGGCCGCCTTCGGCGGCGGACTCGCGGCTGTCGCCATCGTGCTGGCCTTGAGCTGGCGGCGCGGGCTCGATCCAGTTACCGTCGCGCTCTCCGGCCTGATCGTCAGCCTGATCGCCTCGGCCCTCAGCGTCACGCTGATCCTTTCGCGCGGCGAATACGCCATGTCGATATATATCTGGGGCGCCGGTTCGCTCAGTCAGCAGGATTGGAACGGTGTGCTCTCGCTCGCCCCCCGGCTTGCCCTCGGCTTTGCCGCCGCTCTTCTCCTGGTGCGGCCGCTCCGTATCCTTGCCCTCGACGACAGCGGCGCCAGGAGCCTCGGCCTTGCCCTGCATTCGACACGCATGGCGATCGTCGCACTCGCTGTCTGGCTTGCCGCCTCGGTGATATCAGAGGTCGGGGTGATCGGCTTCGTCGGGCTAGCAGCCCCCGCGATCGCAAGATTTGCCGGCGCGCGCAGCACCGGCAAACTGATGCTGACAGCGCCGCTGACCGGGGCCGGCCTGTTGTTCCTGACCGATTGCCTCACCCAGATCCTCGGCCCCGGCTTTACCGACCTTGCGCCGACGGGAGCCGCAACCGCCCTGCTCGGCGGTCCCTTATTGCTCTGCCTGCTGCCGCGCGTGCATTCCGTTTCGGCCGTTGCAGCCCAGTCGACCGCAGCGCTGAACAGGCTCGCCAAGCCGCTTCTGGCCATTGGCGCGCTCTTTATTGCCCTCGCCCTGATCTTTGCCGTCGTCCTCACCCTCGGCCCTGCCGAGGACGGCTGGCATGTCGCAACCGGCTCGCTCTTGACCGATCTCCTACCCTTCCGACTGCCGCGAACGATTGTCGCGGCCGGGGCCGGCGCCATGCTGGCGGCAGCCGGCTTCATCATGCAGCGCGTCACCGGCAATCCGATCGCCAGCCCCGAAGTGCTGGGCGTCAGCAGCGGCGCCGGCGCGGGCCTGACCGTGGCGCTTTTCCTCTTCGGCTTCCCCTCGCCCATCCTCATGCTGCTTGCCATGGCGCTCGGCGCGCTGGCCGCCTTCCTTGCGATGATCGCCATATCAGCCCGCTCCCAATTCTCGCCGGAACGCATGCTGCTTGCCGGCGTCGGCATCGGCGCCTTCGCCATGGCGATCGTGACGATGGTGCTCGCGAAGGGCGATATGCGCGGCTATATCCTGCTGACATGGCTTTCCGGCTCGACTAACCGCGCCGGCGCCTTCGAAGCCTGGACGGCCATCATCTCGCTCGTCGTGCTGACAGCGCCCTTGCCCTTCCTCAGCCGCTGGCTGACGATCCTGCCGCTTGGCGCCGGCCCCAGCCGCGCTGCCGGCCTCCATGTCGGGGCAAGCCGACTGGCGCTGGCCATCCTCGCCGCGCTGATGACGGCGATCGCCTCCTTCCTCGTCGGACCACTCAGCCTCACCGGCCTGATTGCGCCGCATCTTGCCCGCCTTGCCGGCTTCCGCGCCGCGGGCCACCAGCTGACAGCGAGCCTTCTCTTCGGCGCCGGCGTGCTGATGGCGGCGGACTGGCTATCGCGCGTCGTCATCTACCCCTACCAGGTGCCGGTCGGCCTCTTCGCAGCGCTGATCGGCGGCCCCTATCTCATCTGGCTGCTTTCGCGAAAGGAGGTTCAGCAATGATGGCTAAGCGGTTGACAGCCCACAGCGAGAAGGCGTGCGAGATGCTTTCTGTGATCGACTGAGATCGCAGCTTGCTCCCTCTTCTCCCCAGCGGGAAGGTGGCCCGCTCCGTGCATTCGCGGCTTTGCCGTCACCCCCTCAACCGCCTGCCGGCACCTTCTCCCCGCTGGGGAGAAGAGATTCGCGGCAGCGTCTCGGTCCCCCTTTATCCCGGGTAGCGTAGGAAATATTGGACGAAACAGCACTGGTTGGGCTGGCGAATATCGTCGAGCTATCAGACTCACTTGCTTTCGCGGAACATCTCGATGATGGCGGAAAAGTCCCTTCCGCCATGTCCTAGTTTGTCGAAGAGCGCATAAAGCTGCGCTGCTTCCGCGCCGAGTGGCGTGGAGGCGCCGCTCGCTAGCGCCGCTTCCTGTGAAAGCCTCAAATCCTTCAGCATCAGTGCCGCGGCAAAACCCGGCTTGTAGTCGTTGTTCGCCGGCGAGGTCGGCACCGGTCCGGGCACCGGACAATAAGTATTGATCGACCAGCACTGGCCCGACGAGGTCGAGGCAACGTCGAACAGCGCCTGATGCGAGAGCCCGAGCTTTTCGGCGAGCACGAAGGCCTCGCAGACGCCCACCATCGAAATGCCGAGGATCATGTTGTTGCAGATCTTCGCCGCCTGACCGGCGCCGGCCTCACCGCAATGGACGATCTTCTTTCCCATCACCTCGAGGATTGGCTTTGCCCTGGAGAAGGCCTCCTCCGAACCGCCGGCCATGAAGGTCAGCGTGCCCGCGGCCGCCCCGCCCGTGCCGCCGGAAACCGGGGCGTCGAGCGACAGGCAGCTTGCCGCCTTGGCCATTTCATGCGCCTTGCGGCTGCTTTCGACATCGATGGTCGAGCAATCGATGACCAGCGTGCCTTGCGCGGCGGACTGCAGGATATCGGTCCAGGCCGTCAGCACGTGTCTGCCTTGCGGCAGCATGGTAATGATGATCTCCGCGTCCTTGACCGCCTGGCTGGCATGGCTTGCCGGCTTGACGCCGCTCTCCTCGGCGGCCTTCAGCACCGAAGCCGCGAGATCGAAGCCGAGGACCTCGTGACCTGATTTGACCAGATTGGCCGCCATCGGCCCACCCATGTTGCCGAGGCCGATGAATGCGATCCTTGCCATGGTCTTCTCCTATCGATTGTCTTCGAGGATCATCGCTGCCGCCTTTTCGGCGATCATGATGGTCGGCGAATTGGTGTTGCCCGAGGTGATCGACGGCATCACCGAGGCGTCGGCGATCCTGAGCTTGCCGAGTGCCCTGAACTTCAGCCGGGGATCGACGACACTGTCCCGGTCGGCGCCCATGCGGCAGGTGCCGACCGGATGGAAGATCGTCGTGCCGATCTCGCCGGCCGCCCGCTCCAGATCGGCCTCCGTCTGATAGGCAGGCCCCGGCTTGAATTCCTCCGGCCTGTAACGGGCAAACGAAGGCTGCGCGACGATCCTGCGCGTCAATCGTATTGAACGAACAGCTATGTCACGATCGCGTTGCGTCGAGAGGTACTTCGGGCTGATCGTCGGCTGGGCGGCAAAATCCGGGCTGGACAGGTGCACCGAACCGCGGCTTTCGGGCCTCAGATTGCAGACGCTCGCGGTGATTGCCGGGAAAGGATGGACGGGATCGCCGAACTTCTCCAGCGAGACCGGCTGCACATGATATTGCAGGTCGGGCGTTTCCCGGTCCGGGCCCGATCGGGTGAAGATGCCGAGCTGGCTCGGCGCCATCGCCATCGGCCCGGAGCGGCGGACGAGATATTCGAGCCCGATCGCCGCCTTGCCGATCAGCTTCGTCGCCTTCTCGTTCAGCGTCGGAACCCCCGTCACCTTGTAGGCCAGACGCAGCTGCAGATGGTCCTGCAGGTTCTCGCCGACACCCTTGACCTCGGTGACGACATCGACGCCCGCCTGTCTGAGAACCTCGCCCCTGCCGATACCCGACAGTTCCAGGATATGCGGCGAACCGATCGATCCGGCTGACAGGACGGTTTCTCTCGCTGCATAGGCGCGTTTCGCCACGCCACCATGCTGGAACTCGACGCCGGCAACAGCGCCTTCCTCCACCAGCAGCCGCCGGACCTGCGCCTTGGTCAGCACGGTCAGGTTGGAGCGCCTCATCGCCGGGCGCAGGAAGGCTTTCGAGGTATTCCAGCGAATGCCGGAGCGCTGGTTGACGTCGAAATAACCGGAACCTTCGTTGCTGCCGCGGTTGAAATCCGCAGTCTCCGGGATGCCCGCTTCCCTGGCGGCTTGCTGGAAGGCATCGAGCACCGCCCAGCGAACGCGCGCTTTCTCGATGCGCCATTCGCCGCCGGCGCCATGCATCTCGTCTTCGCCGCGATAAAAATCCTCGGACTTGCGGAAGTAGCGCAGAACATCGTCCCAGCCCCATCCGCTGCAGCCCATCTGCCGCCAGAGGTCATAGTCGCGCGCTTGGCCGCGCATGTAGATCATGCCGTTGATCGACGAACAGCCGCCGAGAACCTTGCCGCGCGGATAGCTCAGCGCCCGGCCGTTCAACCCTGCTTCCGGCGCCGTGGTGAAGCACCAGTCGGTACGCGGGTTGTTAATGCAATAGAGGTAACCAACCGGAATATGGATCCAGTGATAATTGTCGCTGCCGCCGGCTTCGAGCAGCAGCACCCGGCTCCGGCCATCGGCAGACAGCCGGTTGGCGAGCACGCAGCCGGCGCTGCCTGCCCCGATGATGATGTAGTCGTAACGATCCATGCCCCGCACGAGACTCCAGATGCTTGCCGCTTCCCCCTCCCCGCAAGACGGGGAGAGGAAGAGTCGCAGCGCCGCCGCCCGTCTCTTTTCCCGGAGAGAGTTTCCTTCCCGAGAAGAGAGAGGTCCGCCAGTTCAGCGGCGATAGACGAAGCCCAGTTTCCGCCCTAGCCGCGAGGCGTAGAATTCGCCGATGATGCCGCGGCGGAAGATCAGCACGCAGACCATGAAGACGATGCCGGTGATGATCGTCACCGGGAATTCGGAGGTGGCGAGGTAATTTTCCAGCACCACCACCAGCCCGGCGCCGAAGAGAGGGCCGATCAGCGTGCCGATGCCACCGAGCAGCGTCATCAGGATCACCTCGCCCGACATCTGCCAGGCGACATCGGTCAGCGTCGCGAACTGGAAGACGATCGATTTCACCGCGCCCGCGAGCCCTGCAAGCGCCGCCGACATGACGAAGGCGCCGAGCTTGTAGCGCGCCACCGAATAACCGAGCGAGATCGCCCGTTGTTCGTTCTCGCGGATCGATTTCAGGATCATGCCGAAGGGCGAATTGATAAAGCGCCAAATGATCAGGATGCCGACGAGAAAGACAGCCAGCACGAAATAATACATGTTGGTCGAGCTGTTCAGATCGATGAAGCCGAAGAGGTGGCCGCGCGGCACCGACTGGATGCCGTCCTCGCCTTCGGTGAATTCCGCCTGCAGGCAGAAAAAGAAGAACATCTGCGACAGCGCCAGCGTGATCATCGCGAAATAGATGCCCTGGCGGCGGATGGCGAAGAAGCCCATGACGAGACCGAGAAACGCCGCACCCGCCACGCCGATCAGGATGCCGAGTTCCGGCGGCAGGCCCCATGCCTTCACCGTATAGGCGGTGAAATAGGCGGCACCGCCGAAGAAGGTGGCGTGGCCGAAGGACAGCAGGCCGGTATAACCGAGCAGCAGATTGAAGGCGCAGGCAAAGAGCGCGAAGCAGAGCAGCTTCATCAGGAAGATCGGATAGAAAAAGAACGGCGCCAGCAGCAGGAGCAGCAGTCCCGCAAGCAGGAAACCCGCCTGCACCGAAAGGGCGGTCCGGCTTTTTTCCGTTTGGATGGTTTCGGTCATGTCAGCCATGTCAGGCATCCCGTCCGAAGAGGCCCGCGGGCCTGATGAGAAGCACGATCGCCATAATGACGAATATCACGATGTTGGAAGCCTCGGCATAAAAGACCTTGGTCAGGCCTTCGGCGATGCCGAGCATATAACCGGTGATGATCGCGCCCATGATCGATCCCATGCCGCCGACGACGACGACGGCGAAGACGACGATGATCATGTTCGAGCCCATCAGCGGCGAGACCTGGTAGATCGGCGCCGCCAGCACGCCGGCAAAGGCGGCGAGACCGGCGCCGAGCGCGTAAGTGAGCGTCAAGAGCACCGGCACGTTGACGCCGAAGACCTGCACCAGTACGGCATTTTCGGTGGCGGCACGAAGATAGGCGCCGAGCTTGGTCTTCTCGATCAGCAGCCAGGTGCCGAGGCAGACGACGAGCGAGGCGACCACCACCCAGCCGCGATAGATCGGCAGGAACATGAAGCCGAGGTTGGCCGCGCCGGCAAGGGCGGTGGGCGCCTTATAAGGCTGGCCGGAGGAGCCATAGAGATAACGGAAGGTGCCCTCGACCGCCAGCGCCAGCCCAAAGGTGAAGAGCAGGCCGTAAAGCGGATCGAGATCGTAGAGCCGGCGCAGGAACAGCCGCTCGATGATAGCGCCGGCAAGGCCGACGATAACGGGCGCCAGGATCAGCGATGGCCAGTAGCCGATGCCGGCATAGGTCAGCAGCAGATAGGCGACGAAGGCGCCGAGCATATATTGCGCGCCATGGGCGAAGTTGATCACCCTGAGCAGGCCGAAGATGATGGCGAGGCCGAGGCTGAGCAGCGCGTAGAACGAGCCGTTGATCAGCCCGATCAGCAGCTGGCCGAAAAGCGCCTGCAGGGGAATGCCGAAGATCATCGTCATCTGGTCACACTCCCAGAACCTTGTGCAGCGTATCCATGCGCTGCGGCAGCTCACCGACCGGGAATTCCGACACCATCTGCCCATGATCCATCAGATAGAAGCGATCGGCAATACGGCTGGCGAAACGGAAATTCTGCTCGACGAGCAGGATCGTCATGCCGCGCTCCTTCAACGTCTTCAGCACCTCGCCGATACGCTGGACGATAACGGGGGCAAGCCCTTCCGTCGGTTCGTCGAGAATGAGCAGCCTGACGCCGGTGCGGAGGATTCGGGCGATCGCCAGCATCTGCTGCTCGCCGCCGGAAAGCTTGGTGCCCGGGCTGCCGCGGCGCTCGTAGAGATTGGGGAAGAGCTCGTAGATCTCGTCGAGCGTCATGCCGCCGCCTGCCACGACAGGCGGCAGCAGCAGGTTTTCGGAAACGGTCAGCGTCGAGAAGATGCCGCGCTCCTCCGGCACGAAGCCGATGCCCCGATGCGCCGTCTTGTGCAGCGGCACCTGCATCATATCGCTGCCGTCAAAGCTGATCTTGCCCTTGCGAGCCCGCACAATGCCGGTGATGGTGCGCAGCGTCGTCGTCTTGCCGACGCCGTTGCGACCGAGAATGGTGATCGTCTCGCCTTCGGCCACGCGCATGTCGACGCCGTGCAGGACGTGGCTTTCGCCGTACCAGGCATTGAGCCCCTGGACTTCGAGGAGAGTGGCCATCAATGCTCCTCCGTGCCCATATAGGCCACACGTACACGCTCGTCCTGGCTGACGGTCGCATAATCGCCCTCGGCGAGGATCTCGCCTCGCTGCAGCACGGTGACATGCTGGCAAATATTGGCGACGACGGAGAGATTGTGCTCGACCATCAGCACCGCCCGGTCGCGGGCGACCTCGCGGATGATCGAGGAGACGACGCCGACATCTTCCTGCCCCATGCCGGCCATCGGCTCGTCGAGCAGCAGCACCTTGGGATCCAATGCCAGCGTGGTGGCGATCTCCAGCACGCGCTTGCGGCCATAGGAAAGATCGGCGGCGAAATGATCGCGCTCCTTCGAAAGCCCGACGCTGGCGAGCAGTTGCTCGGCGCGCTCGTTCAGCCGGTCGAGCACCGAGAGCGGCCGCCAGAACTGTGTGGAAAGATTGTTCGGCCGTTGCAACGCCACCCGGACATTGTCGAGAACGGTGAGATGCGGAAAGACCGCCGAGATCTGGAAAGAGCGGACCAGCCCCATGCGCGCCACCTTGTCGGGCGGCGTTTTCGTGATGTCAACGCCCATCAGAGTGATGGTGCCTGAGGTCGGCTGCAGGAACTTGGTCAGCAGGTTGAAGACCGTCGTCTTGCCGGCGCCGTTCGGGCCGATCAGTGCATGCACGCTTGCGTCATGCACGTCGAGATCGACGTTCTTGACGGCCGTGAAGCCTCCGAAATCGCGGCGCAGGCCGCGGGCGGACAATACCACCCGCGGCTTTTCCTGAGTTTCAATTGCGGAAACCGCCATCGTGATTACTTCACCAGATCGCAGCCGCTCTTGGCGGGATCGATATAGGCTTCCTTGCCGGGAATGGTGGCGAGCACGTTGAAGTAATCCCACGGCTCCTTGCTTTCGGAAGGCTTCTTGACCTGCAGCAGATACATGTCGTGGATCATGCGGCCATTGGCGCCGACCGTGCCGCCGCGGCCGAAGACGTCATCGACCGGCATTTCATGCAGCAGCTTGGCGACGGCTTCCGTCTCGTCGGTGCCGGCCTTCTCCACCGCCTTCAGATATTGCATCACCGCCGAATAGGTGCCGGCATGGGTCATGTTCGGCATCTTGTTGGTGCGGGCGAAGAACTTCTTTGCGAAGGCTCGGCTTTCGTCGTCCCGGTTCCAGTAGAAGCCTTCCGTCAGCGTCAGCCCCTGCGCCGCCTCGAGGCCGAGGCCGTGAACTTCGGCCAGCGTGAAGAGCAGCGCCGCCAGATGCTGGCCGCCCTGGGTGATGCCGAATTCGGCCGCCTGCTTGATGGCATTCGAGGTGTCGAGACCGGCATTGGCAAGGCCGATCACCTTGGCGCCGGATGATTGCGCCTGCAGCAGGAAGGACGAGAAATCCTGGCTCGACAGCGGATGGCGGACGGCACTAACGACCGTGCCGCCGCTCGCCTTGACGTAGTCGCTGGTCTGCTGCTCCAGCGAGTAGCCGAAGGCATAGTCGGCGGTCAGGAAGAACCAGCTGTCGCCGCCCTGCTTGACCAGCGCGCCGCCGGTGCCGACGGCAAGTGCATGGGTGTCGTAAGCCCAATGGAAGCCGTAGGGCGAGCAGGCCTTGCCGGTCAGATCCGTCGTCGCCGCACCGGTGACGATATCGATCTTCTTCTTCTCCTTGCCGATCGCCTGCACGGCGAGCGCCACGGACGAGGTCGTCAACTCCATGATCGCATCCACCTGCTCGGTATCGTACCACTGGCGGGCGATGTTGGAGGCGATATCCGCCTTGTTCTGATGGTCGGCATTGACGATCTCGACCGGCACATCAAGCACCTTGCCGCCGAAATCCTCAACCGCCATCTTGGCGGCTTCGACGGAGGACTTGCCGCCAAAATCGGCATAGACGCCCGACTGATCGTTCAGGATACCGATCTTGACCTTTCCGTCGGTCGCGCTCTGCGCGAGCACCGCAGTGCTGCTCGCAAGCAGAAATGCAACTGATGCAATGAGATTCTTACGCATATTCTCTCCTCCCAGAGATTGGTCAGATTGCGGATCTGTTCAAATTTGGCCAGTCGTCCTCCTCAGAACGACGGACCCTCACCTTACGATCACGGAAATTCCGCCCTGAGGCAACGGGTGATTTACAACTAATTCCAAACAGTATCTGTTCGTTTTTGAACAGAGAGGATCGCGATGAACAATCCACCGCAGTTTACTTGGGACGATCTGCAGTTTTTTCTAGCCGTCGCCCGCACTGGACAGCTGTCGACGGCGGCCCGCCAGCTGCGCTCCAGCCATGCCACCGTCTCGCGCCGCATCGATCGGCTGGAGTTCACCCTCAAGGTCAAGCTGTTCGAGCGCAATCCGCGCGGCTATGTGCTGACCGCCATGGGCACGCGCTTTGTCGAGACGGCCGAGAGGATGGAGCAGGAGACCGAGCGGCTGCGCGCCGACCTCGCCGCCGGCTCGATGGCGCAGCGCGGCCTGGTGCGGCTGAGCGCACCGGAGGGTTTTGCCAATTTCTTCTTCGCAACCGTGCTGCCGCAGTTTGCCGCCCAGCATCCGCATCTCTCGCTCGAACTGGTGACGATCCAGCAGATCATGTCGCTGTCGCGCAAGGAGGCCGACCTTTCCGTCGTTCTCGACGAGCCGAAGGGCGGGGCTTATTTCGCCGAGAAACTGACGGACTACCACCTGCAGGTCTATGGCTCGCGCGACTATCTCGCGAAGGCCGCGCCGATCACCTGCCGGGAAGACCTGCTTGAGCATCCCTTCGTCAGCTATATCGAAGAAATGATCTTCGCGCCGGGGCTGGATTATCTGGGCGACGTGCATCCGCGCATCAAACCGCAATTCCAGAGTTCCAGCATCTTCGCGCAGCTCACTGCCACCCGAAACGGCCTCGGCCTCTGCATCCTGCCCTATTTCTTCGCCAGCCGTTACCCCGAACTCGTACGCGTGCTGCCCGAGGAGATCGACCTCAAGCGCCATTATTGGATCACCTGCCACCGCGACCTGAAACAGGCGCCGCGCGTGCGCGCCGTCATCGATTTCCTGCGCGAGGCGGTGCACGGCGAGGATGCGCGCTTCGTGCCGCCCTATGTCACCGCCGCCGGTCCGGCGCGCCGGGCAAAGGTGGAAACCTGACTACTTCAGGAATTCGGCCCGGTGCGGAGTGAAAGCATCGATCAGCCGGCCCTTTTCCAGTGCCTTGACGCCGTGGACCAGATTGGGGGGCACGATGAAGCTGCCGCCCTGCTTGAGCACCTCGGTCCGGCCGTCGATCGTCACTTCGAAACTGCCTTCGGCGACGTAACTGGCCTGGATGTGCGGATGCGAATGGGCCGCACCCACGGCGCCGCTTTCGAAGGCAACTTCCACCATCATCATCTCGGGCAGATAGGTCATGATGCGCCTGACGACGCCGGGCTCGGGATTGACCCATTCGGCGCCTTCGGCCGATACGAACAGATCGCTTGACGACATTTCCGCCTCCTCATTCCAGAATCGATCGTGGGCAAAGTGGATCATGCCGATGCTTTTGAAAAGATGGCGCGGCCCGTCTTTTCGACGCGGCCGCAATCTGTTGACGCGGTCGGCTGGCGGGTTTATGCGACCTTGGAAGAAACGGTGAGGAGACGCCGCCATGCAGCATACGCGCGAGGTTTTCGACTGGGCCGATCCGTTCCGCCTGGTGGAGCAGCTGACCAATGAAGAGCGTATGGTGCAGGACACCGCCCACGCCTATGCCCAGGAAAAGCTTGCGCCCCGGGTTCTCGATGCCTTTCGCAATGAAAAGACCGATCCTGAGATCTTCCGCGAAATGGGCGAACTCGGTCTGCTCGGCCCGACGATCTCGCCGGATTATGGCGGCGCCGGCCTTGGTTACGTCGCCTACGGCCTCATCGCCCGCGAGGTCGAAAGGGTCGACAGCGGTTACCGCTCGATGATGAGCGTCCAGTCCTCGCTCGTGATGGTGCCGATCGAAACCTTCGGGTCGCAGGCGCAGAAACTGAAATACCTGCCGAAACTCGCCACCGGCGAATGGATCGGCTGCTTCGGCCTGACCGAACCGGATCACGGCTCCGACCCCGGCTCGATGGCGACACGCGCCAAAAAAGTCGACGGCGGCTACAGCCTCACCGGCTCGAAGACCTGGATCTCCAACGCGCCGATCGCCGATGTCTTCGTCGTCTGGGCAAAGACCGAGGATGGCCTCATCCGCGGCTTCATCCTCGAAAAGGGCTGGAAAGGACTTTCGGCGCCCGCGATCCACGGCAAGGTCGGCCTGCGTGCCTCGATTACCGGCGAAGTGGTGATGGACGGGGTCTTCGTACCTGAGGAAAACCTTCTGCCTGACGTGACCGGCCTCAAGGGACCCTTCACCTGTCTCAACTCGGCCCGCTTCGGCATCGCCTGGGGCGCACTCGGTGCTGCCGAGGATTGTTATGCGAGAGCCCGGCAATATACGCTCGAGCGCAAGCAGTTCAGCCGGCCGCTTGCCGCCAACCAGCTGATCCAGAAGAAGCTCGCCGACATGGCGGCGGAAATCTCGCTCGGCCTTCAGGGCTGCCTGCGGCTTGGCCGCATGAAGGAGGAAGGCCATCCGCCGGTGGAGCTGACCTCGATCCTCAAGCGCAACAGCTGCGGCAAGGCGCTGGAGATCGCGCGGGCGGCCCGCGACATGCTCGGCGGCAACGGCATCTCCGACGAATTCGGCATCGCCCGTCACCTTGTCAACCTCGAAGTGGTCAACACCTATGAGGGCACGCACGACATCCACGCGCTGATCATCGGCCGGGCGATCACCGGCATTGCCGCCTTTGCGAACTAGGGTCGATCGCCTCTAAGGCGAATTGCCACGCGCCTGACAATGTGCAACCTTCCCTAACGACGGCAAGAGCCAGCAAAAAGGGGGATCATGCATGTTTCTGCTTCTTGCATTGCTGATCGGTGTCATTGCCGGGCTTCGCGCCATGACGGCGCCCGCCGCCGTCGCCTGGGGCGCGGCGCTTGGCTGGTTCGATGTCTCGCAGACTCCGCTTGCCTTCATGGGCTACCAATGGACGCCGTGGATCTTCACGCTTCTCGCCGTCGTCGAACTGATCACCGACCAGCTGCCGTCGACGCCGTCGCGTAAGGTGCCGGTGCAATTCGGCGCCCGCATCGTCACGGGCGCACTCGCAGGGGCGACGATCGGAGCCGCCAGCAGCCTGCTGTTCGGCGGGCTGATCGCCGGCGTGATCGGCGCCGTCATCGGAACATATGGTGGCGCCGCCGTCCGCGGCAGGCTTGCTGCCTCCTTCGGCAAGGATCTGCCAGCTGCTCTCATTGAGGATGCCGTCGCCGTCATCGGCGCGCTATTGATCGTGGCCGTGTCATGAAAAGCTTCGACGCCATCGTTATCGGCGCCGGTCAAGCCGGCCCCTTCCTCGCCGCCCGCATGGTCGAAAAGGGCATGACGGTGGCGCTCATCGAGCGCAAGTTCCTCGGCGGCACCTGCGTCAATGCCGGCTGCATGCCGACGAAAACGTTGGTCGCCAGCGCCCGCGCCGCCCATGTCGCAAGAAACGGCGCCATTTACGGCGTGAATCTCCAGGGCGAGATCGCCATCGACATGAAGGTGGTCAAAGCCCGTGCCGAAACCGTGACTATGAACGCCCGCAACGGCCTGATCGGCTGGTTCGCCGGCATGGACGGCATGACCGTGATCTCCGGCCACGCCCGTTTCGAGGACCCGAAGACCGTCAGCGTCAACGGCGAGACGCTGACCGCACCGCGCATCTTCCTCAATGTCGGCGCGCGCCCCGTCATCCCCGACCTGCCAGGCATCAACGATATCGACTATCTCACCAGCACCTCGATCATCCATCTCGACACGCTGCCCCGGCATCTGGCCGTCATCGGCGGCAGTTATATCGGGCTGGAATTCGCGCAGATGTATCGCCGCTTCGGCGCCGAAGTCAGCGTCATCGAGCACGGCCCGAAGCTCGCATCGCGCGAGGACGAGGATATATCGGACGCAATCGCCGATGTCCTGCGCTCGGAGGGCATCGACATTCATACCGGCGCCAGCGACATCGCCTTCGCCAAGAGCAGCGACGGAATAACGGTGGCCACCGATTCAGCGAGAATCGATGCGAGCCATGTGCTGATTGCCACCGGCCGCAAGCCGAACACCGACGATCTCGGCCTCGATGCCGCCGGCGTCATTACCGACAAGCACGGCTATATCACCGTCGACGACAGGCTTGCTACCAATGTCGAGGGCATTTGGGCGCTCGGCGATTGCAACGGCCACGGCGCCTTCACCCACACCTCCTACAATGATTTCGAGATCGCCGCCGCCAATCTGCTCGACGGCGACGATCGCAAGGTCTCAAGCCGCATCCTGGCCTATGCGCTTTATATCGACCCGCCGCTCGGCCGCGTCGGCATGACGGAGAAGCAGGCGCGCGCCTCGGGACGCAAGATCATGATCTCGACCCGGCCGATGAGCCGCGTCGGCCGCGCCAACGAGCGCGGCGAGACCAAAGGCTTCATGAAGGTAATCGCCGACGCCGAGACCAAAAAAATCCTCGGCGCGGCGATCCTCGGCATCGAGGGCGACGAGGTGATCCACGGCATCATCGACGCGATGAATGCAGGAACGACCTATCCCGCATTGCAATGGTCGGTGCCGATCCATCCGACGGTGTCGGAGCTGATCCCGACGTTGCTTGGGGATTTGAAGCCGGTTTAGCTATGAATTGATGCTTCGAAATGGACAGCTGGAGGCGGGCTGAGTGTCTATCGAACTGCTGATCGAGCACTACGGCCTGTTGGCGATATTTCTGGGCGCAGCCTTCGAAGGCGAAACAGCTGCCTTCCTTGGCGGCGTCATTTCCCACCGCGGGCTGCTGACCTATTGGTCGGCGTCGCTTGCGGCAACGGCAGGATCCTTCGCCGGCGATCAGTTCTGGTTCTTCGCCGGCCGTTATGCCGCTCGATGGGGTCTCGTCCGCCGGCTGATGGAAACACCGACGCTGGCGCGCGCAACCCGGCTTCTGGAAAAATATCCCACAGGCTTCATCCTCGCGTTTCGTTTCCTGGTTGGGTTGCGGACGATCAGCCCGATCGTCATCGGGACAACGCGAATTGCGACCGGTAAATTCATCATCCTGAATGCCGCGGCCGCGTTGGTATGGGGGCAGCTGTTCACAGGGCTCGGTTACGTGTTCGGGCATGGCATCGAACAGACATTGGGCCACCTTCCCCTTCACCGCCACCTGCTGATCGCAGCCGGAGCCGCAGCTGTCGTCGCAGGCGCGGCTCTTGCCTTTCGCAAGATGAAACTGAGCGCCAGGCACTCATAGAAGCACTGTAGCGCCCTATTCCATCACGATCTGCAGCTTCACGTCGCTTGGCCGGGCCTCGACGGCGCGATCAAACGCCTTGATCGAATCGTCGAATTTGAAAGTCTCTGATATCAGCGGCTTCAGATCCACGCGACCCGAGCCGAGCAGCGCGATCGAGCGCTCATACTGATGCGCGTAGCGGAACACCGTCTCGATACGGATTTCCTTGGTGGATGCCGTCGAGACGTCGAAGCCGATCGGGTTGACCGGTAGGCCGACGACGACGATGACCCCACCCGGGCGCGGCAGCGCCATGATCGTTTCCCAGGCCTTCGGCGAACCGGAGCATTCGAAGACGACATCGGCGCCCCAGCCGTCGGTCAGCCGGGAGACCTCTTCGACCAGGTTCTTCTCGCGGATATTGACCGGGATGACGCCCTGATATTGTGCGGCGATATCGAGCTTCGGCTGGGCGAGATCGGCGACGATCGCGCGGGCGCAGCCGCCGGCAAGGGCCGCGATTGCCACCATCGTGCCGATCGGCCCGGCGCCGAGGACGACGGCAGTGTCGCCAGGCGTAATCTTCGCCTTGGCGGCCGCCTGCATGCCGACGGCGAAGGGCTCGACCATGGCGCCTTCGGCGAAACTGACATTGTCGGGCAGCTTGAAGGTATAATTGGCGGGATGCACGACTTCTGGCGTCAGCACGCCGTGGATCGGCGGGGTCGCCCAGAAGGTGACGGCCGGGTCGATATTGTACATGCCGAGCCGGCTTGCCTTGGAATTCGGATCGGGAATGCCGGGCTCCATGCAGACGCGGTCGCCGACTGTTAGATGCGTGACGCCGGCGCCGACCTCGACCACCGTGCCCGCCGCCTCATGGCCGAGCACCATCGGCGCGTTGACGACGAAGGGGCCGATCTTGCCGTGGGTGTAATAATGCACATCCGAACCGCAGACGCCGACTGTGTGGATCCTGATCTTCACCTCGCCGGGGCCGGTTTCGAGCGGCAGATCGATATCGCGGAGCGCAAGCTCATGCTGGCGCTCGAGGACAAGCGCGCGGACTTTGGTCATCGTCGGTTTCCTTCCCTAGTGGCTTGCCCATGACTCCATCGGGCAGCGTTGAAGCCGACTATAAGGCCCGAAGCCTTGCCAATTCAACCAGATTGAAAAGGCTTTTGCTCAACAAATGATAAAATGCTCACGCAGATTTGCCGGAAGGTACAGCACCGGCAGCGGCCCGCCCGAAAACTGCGCCAGCCTGGTCCGACGGCGAGCGGCCCGTAAGGGCATTTATAAGATTTTTATATAGATGGCCCGTCGTCCGTCTCGAACCTTTATGCCCTTCGGCTCCATATTGATGTCCGAGAGATCGAAAGATCATCTCCACGCCAGAAAGCATGAAAGGCGGCCTCCCAGCGCCCTTTGTCTTGTCTGACTCCAAGAAGAACAACAGGAGTCACGATCATGATGGATATCATTCTACTCGCCACGGCGATCATATTCTTCGCGCTGTGCTTTGCCTACACCCGAGCCTGCGACAGGCTTTGACAGGAGAACCACGATGACCCTCGATTATGTCTTGAGCGGTGCCGTGACCGTGTTTCTCACCGTTTACCTCACCTACGCTCTCCTTCGCCCAGAACGCTTTTGAAGAGAACTGGCGCTTCTGAGGTCGCCCATGCGCAGCCGAGAAGCAGCCGGGTATTGAAAGTTTACCTCCATGACCCTCAACGGATGGCTTCAGATCCTGCTTTACTGCGGGATCGTCCTCGTGCTCGTCAAACCGCTCGGCGGTTACATGACGCGTGTCTACAATGGCGAGCGCACATTCCTCTCCCCAGTCCTCGTTCCGATCGAACGGGGGCTTTACCGTATTGCGGGCACCAGCGAGCGCGAGGAGCAGCACTGGACCTCCTATGCCTTCGCGATGCTGATGTTCAACCTGCTCGGCGTCCTCGTCCTCTACGCGCTCCTGCGCCTGCAGGACATCCTGCCCTATAATCCGGCCGGCATGGCCGCCGTCCCGCCGGAGCTTTCGTTCAACACCGCCGTCAGCTTTCCCACAAACACCAACTGGCAGAACTACGGCGGCGAAAGCACCCTGTCCTACCTGACCCAGATGGCCGGTTTGACGGTGCAGAACTTCCTGTCGGCCGCGACCGGCATGGCGATCGCTGTCGCCTTCATCCGTGCCTTCTCGCGCGCGTCGGGCAAGGCGATCGGCAATTTCTGGGTCGATATGATCCGCGGCACCTTCTACATCCTGCTGCCGATCTGCATCGTGCTCACCATCGTCTACGTCTATCTCGGCGTGCCGCAGACGCTTGGGCCCTATGTCAATGCGACCACGCTCGAAGGCGCGCAGCAGACGATTGCCGTCGGCCCCGTCGCCTCGCAGCTTGCAATCAAGATGCTCGGCACCAATGGCGGAGGCTTCTTCAACGCCAATTCGGCCCATCCGTTCGAAAACCCGAATGCGATCTCGAACCTCATCCAGATCGTCTCGATCTTCGCGATCGGTGCGGCTCTGACCAACGTCTTCGGCCGCATGGTCGGCAACCAGCGCCAGGGCTGGGCGATCCTTGCCACGATGGGCGTCTTGTTCATCGTAGGCGTCGGCATCACCTATTGGGCAGAGGCTGCCGGCAACCCGCTGATGCACGCCTTTGGTCTTGGCGGCGGCAACATGGAGGGCAAGGAAGTCCGCTTCGGCGTTGCCCTATCCTCCCTCTTTGCGGTCATCACCACGGCCGCCTCCTGCGGCGCTGTCAATGCGATGCACGGCAGCTTCACGGCACTTGGCGGCCTTATCCCGCTGATCAACATGCAGCTCGGCGAAATCATCGTCGGCGGTGTCGGCGCGGGCTTCTACGGCATCCTGCTGTTCATCATCGTCGCCGTCTTCGTCGCCGGCCTGATGGTCGGCCGCACGCCGGAATATCTCGGCAAGAAGATCGAGGCGAAGGAAATGAAGATGGCCGTTCTCGCCATCCTCTGCCTGCCGCTTGCCATGCTGGTCTTCACCGCGATCGCCACGGTGCTGCCCTCCGCCGTCGCCTCGATCGGCACGGCCGGCCCGCACGGCTTCTCCGAAATCCTCTATGCCTATACGTCGGCCGCGGCCAACAACGGTTCGGCTTTCGGCGGCCTGACCGGCAATACGCCCTGGTACAACGTGACACTCGGCATCGCCATGCTCGCCGGGCGCTTCCTGGTCATCATCCCGGCGCTTGCCATCGCCGGCTCGCTGATCGCCAAGAAGACGGTTCCGGCCTCGGCAGGCACCTTCCCGACCGACGGTCCGCTCTTCGTCGGCCTGCTTGTCGGCACGATCCTGATCGTCGGCGGCCTGACCTTCTTCCCGGCCCTGGCGCTCGGCCCTGTCGTCGAGCACCTGGTCATGATCGCCGGCCAGACCTTCTGAGGTGATGCCATGATCCTCCGTCACAGGCTTCGCAACGCCTTCCACCCTCGTCCCGGTGCGCCGGGACGAGGGAATGGCCCGAGACCCCAAGCCTCCGACATCATCCTGGTGATGATGGCAGGCCTCCTTGTCATCACCGCCATCTTCAAAATCTTACAGGGCTGACCGGCTTCCGGTTCGCCATCCTCGTTTCAAAGCTGGAGTCTCTTATGAGCCAGGCAAAATCCGCGAGCGTCATGGATTCTCGCATCCTCATTCCGGCCGTGGGCGCCGCTTTCAAGAAGCTGAACCCGCGCGCGCTTGCCAGAAACCCGGTCATGTTCGTCGTGGCCACCGTCTCGGTGCTGACCACCGTCCTCTTCCTGCGCGATCTCGTAGCAGGCAACGGTAATCTCGGCTTCTCGTTCCAGATCAATCTCTGGCTCTGGTTCACCGTCCTCTTCGCCAACTTCGCCGAAGCTGTCGCCGAAGGCCGCGGCAAGGCGCAGGCGGATTCGCTGCGCAAGGCGCGCACCGAAACCCAGGCCAAACTGCTCACCGCCAATAATGGCAGCGGCTATCGCATGGTGCCGGGCACCAGCCTCAAGGTTGGCGATCTCGTGCTCGTCGAGGCCGGCGACATCATCCCGTCGGACGGCGAAGTCATCGAAGGTGTGGCCTCCGTCAACGAAGCGGCGATAACAGGCGAATCCGCCCCTGTCATCCGCGAATCCGGCGGCGACCGCTCGGCCGTCACCGGCGGCACGCAGGTGCTGTCCGACTGGATCCGCGTCCGCATCACCGCGGCTGCCGGCTCGACCTTCATCGACCGGATGATCGCGCTCGTCGAAGGTGCGGAGCGCCAGAAGACGCCGAACGAGATCGCGCTCAACATCCTGCTCGCCGGTATGACGCTGATCTTCGTACTTGCGACGGCGACGATCCCGAGCTTTGCCATCTATGCCGGCGGCTCGATCCCGATCATCGTGCTCGTCGCCCTCTTCGTCACGCTGATCCCGACGACGATCGGCGCGCTGCTCTCGGCAATCGGCATCGCCGGCATGGACCGCCTCGTCCGCTTCAACGTGCTCGCCATGTCCGGCCGCGCGGTCGAAGCCGCCGGCGACGTCGACACGCTGCTGCTCGACAAGACGGGCACGATCACGCTCGGCAATCGCCAGGCGACGACCTTCCGTCCGGTCCGAGGCGTTTCCGAACAGGATCTCGCCGATGCCGCCCAGCTCGCCTCGCTTGCCGACGAAACGCCGGAAGGTCGTTCCATCGTCGTGCTCGCCAAGGAAAAATACGCGATCCGCGGCCGCGACATGGCAAGCCTGAAAGCAACCTTTGTGCCCTTCACCGCCCAGACCCGCATGAGTGGCGTCGATCTCGAAGGAGCCTCGATCCGCAAGGGTGCGGTCGATGCCGTGCTGACCTATGTCAACGGCGATTCATCCTCGAAAAACGGCAGCGAGGTCGTGCGCGAACTGCAGTCGATCGCCGACGAAGTCGCCAAATCAGGCGGCACACCGCTGGCCGTTGCCCGCGACGGCAGGCTGCTCGGCGTCATCCAGCTGAAGGACATCGTCAAGGGCGGTATCCGCGAGCGCTTCACCGAGCTGCGCCGCATGGGCATCCGCACCGTGATGATCACAGGCGATAACCCGCTGACGGCAGCCGCCATCGCAGCCGAAGCCGGCGTCGACGACTTCCTCGCCCAGGCAACGCCGGAAATGAAGCTGGCGCTGATGCGCGAGGAACAGTCGAAGGGCAAGCTCGTCGCCATGTGCGGCGACGGCACCAATGATGCGCCCGCACTTGCCCAGGCCGATGTCGGCGTCGCCATGAACACCGGCACCGTCGCCGCCCGCGAGGCCGGAAACATGGTCGATCTCGATAGCGATCCGACCAAGCTCATCGAGATCGTCGAGATCGGCAAACAGCTCCTGATGACGCGCGGCGCGCTGACGACCTTTTCGATCGCCAACGACATCGCCAAGTACTTCGCCATCATCCCGGCGATGTTCCTGACCTTCTACCCGCAGCTCGGCGTCCTGAACATCATGGGATTGTCGACGCCGCAAAGCGCCATCCTCTCGGCGATCATCTTCAATGCGCTGATCATCATCGCGCTGATCCCGCTGTCGTTGAAGGGTGTGCGCTACCGTCCGATCGGCGCCGGCGCGCTACTGTCGCGCAACCTGCTGATCTATGGTGCCGGCGGCATCATCGTTCCCTTCATCGGTATCAAGGCGATCGACATGGCTGTCGCAGCCCTCGGCCTCGCCTAAGGCTTGGAGCCATCCCGGTTCCGAGAGGATCGGAACCGGAGCTCTTTGCAAAAGAACACTCCAAGGAGTAAGATAATGTTGAAAGAACTTCGTCCGGCAATCGTCATGATCGTCGCCACCACCGCCATAACAGGCCTTCTCTATCCGCTCGCCATGACGGGTGCCGCCCAGGCCCTCTTCCCGACCCAGGCGAACGGCAGCCTGATCGAGAAGAACGGCCAGGTGATCGGCTCGACGCTGATCGGCCAGGCCTTCACCAGCGACAAGTATTTCCACGGCCGCCCCTCGGCCGCCGGCGACGGCTACAATGCGGCTGCCTCCAGCGGTTCGAATCTCGGCCCGACCAGCCAGAAGCTGATCGATCGCGTCAAGGGTGACTACGAGGCAGCCAAGGCGGCGAACCCGACGGCAGATGTCCCCGCCGACCTCGTCACGGCTTCAGGCAGCGGCCTCGATCCCCATATCTCGCCGGAAGCGGCCTATTTCCAGGTACCGCGTGTCGCCAAGGCACGCAGCATGGATGAAGCCAAGGTCAAGGCACTGGTCGACGGCGCCGTTCAAGCCCGCGAACTCGGCATTCTCGGCGAACCTACAGTCAATGTTCTGGCGTTGAACCAGACCCTTGATGCTTCTATGACTCAGTGACCCTGCCAGGCTGGGCGCACCCGTTCCTTCCTATCCGCGGTAGCGCCCGCCCGGGCAGCCATCTGCAGAAAGACCGAACCACATGCCAGACGACAATCGCGACCAGGCCGGCAGGCCCTCGCCCGATGCGCTTCTCGAAAAAGCCCGGGCCGAAACGCGCGGCCGTCTGAAGATCTTTCTCGGAGCGGCCCCTGGCGTCGGCAAGACCTACGAAATGCTCGTTTCCGGCCGTGCCAAGATCGCCGACGGTCTCGATGTTGTCATCGGCGTCGTCGAGACCCATGGCCGCAAGGAGACCGAAGCACTCGTCGCCGGCTTCGAGGTCATCCCGCGCGTCGAAATCAGCTACAAGGGCCGGGCGCTTGAAGAAATGGACCTCGACGGCATCCTCGCCCGCCGGCCGGATCTCGTGCTGGTCGACGAACTCGCCCACACCAATGCAGAGGGCAGCCGCCATCCGAAGCGCTATCTCGACGTGAGGGAATTGCTCGATCGCGGCATCGATGTCTATACGACGCTGAACATCCAGCATGTCGAAAGCCTCAACGATGTCGTCTCGCAGATCACCCGCATCCGCGTGCGCGAGACGGTGCCGGACTCGATCATCGACCTTGCCGACGACGTCGAGATCATCGACCTGACGCCGGATGATCTGATCAAGCGCCTGCATGACGGCAAGGTCTACATGGCGCGCACCGCCGAGCGGGCGCTGACCAATTATTTCACGCCCGGCAACCTGACGGCGCTCAGAGAGCTTGCGCTGCGCAAGACCGCACAGCGCGTCGACGACCAGTTGCTCACGCACATGCAGGCCCATGCCATATCGGGCCCCTGGGCGGCAGGCGAACGCGTTCTCGTCTCGGTCGACCACCATCCGCGCTCCGCCTCGCTGGTGCGTTATGCCGCCCGCATGGCCTCGCGGCTGCGCGCGCCCTGGGCAGCGGTCTATATCGAGACCAACCGCTCGATCAATCTGTCGGAAGCTGAGCGCGATATCGTCGCCGCCACGCTGCGCCTTGCCGAGCAGCTCGGCGGCGAGGCGATCACCCTTCCCGGCCGCGAAGTCGCCGAAGAGCTCGTCCGCCACGCCACCGCCAACAACGTCACCCATATCGTCATCGGCGCCCCGAAGAAGCCGACATGGCGCGACTGGTGGAGCCGCTCGATCACTGACGAGCTGATCCGCAAGACCGGCGAGATCAGCGTCCATGTCATTTCAGGCAATGAGAAGGACGGCACCACCGCGCGCGGCGTCCGGGCGGCCACCACCGCGCCGCCACTGGATTTCAGAGCCTACCTGTTGGCGACCGGCCATGTCGCCATCGCGCTCGGCGTCAGCGTCGTGCTCGATCAGGTGCTCGACGTGCGCAACCTCGCCCTCGTCTTCCTGATGGCGGTGCTGACCTCCGCCGTCCTCCACGGCCTGCGGCCGGCCCTTTACAGCTGCATCCTCAGCGCGCTGTCCTTCAACTTCTTCTTCCTGCCGCCGCGCTACACGCTGACGATCAGCGATCCGGAAAGCGTGCTTGCGCTCTTCTTCTTCCTGGGTGTCGCCATCATCGCCAGTAACCTGACCGCGACCGTGCAGCGCCAGGCGGCCGCCGCCCGCCAGCGGGCACGCACGACCGAAGACCTCTATCTCTTCTCGAAAAAGCTCGCCGGCACCGGCACGCTCGACGACGTGCTCTGGGCGACAGCCTTCCAACTCGCCTCGATGCTGAAGGTCCGCGTCGTGCTGCTGCTGCCGGAAGAGGGTAGCATCGCCGTCAAGGCCGGTTATCCGCCTGATGACACGCTCGACGATGCCGATATCGCCGCCGCCCGCTGGGCCTGGGAGCACAATCATGCCGCCGGCCGCGGCGCCGATACCCTGCCCGGCGCCAAACGCCTCTATGTGCCGCTCCGAACCGGGCGCACCGCTGTCGGTGTCATCGGCCTCGACAGCGACCGCCGCGACGGACCGCTGCTGACGCCAGAGCAACAACGGCTGCTCGATGCGCTGGCCGACCAGGCGGCCCTTGCCATCGAACGCATTCAGCTCGTCGCCGATGTCGACCGGGCAAGACTTGCGGCCGAAGCGGACCGGTTGCGCTCGGCCCTGCTGACATCGATTTCGCACGACCTGAAGACGCCGCTTGCCGCCATCCTCGGCGCCGCCGGCACGCTGCGCGATTATTTCGCCTCGATGCCGGAGGAGGATCGCAGCGACCTGCTGTCGACCGTCGTCGACGAATCCGAACGCCTCAACCGCTTCATCGCCAACCTGCTCGACATGACCAAGATCGAATCCGGCGCGATGGAGCCGAACCACGCGCTGCATTATGCCGGAGACATCGTCGGCAGCGCGCTGCGCCGTGCCGCAAAGATCCTCGATCGCCACAAGACCGAGATGAGCATTCCCGCCGACCTGCCGATGGTGCGCGTCGATCCTGTCCTGTTCGAGCAGGTGATCTTCAACCTGCTCGACAATGCCGCGAAATACGCGCCCGAGGGATCGGTGATCCATATCGGCGGCTGGGCCGATGCCGACAACGTCGTCGTGCAGGTCTCGGACGAAGGCCCGGGCATTCCACCGGCCGATCTCACCCGCGTCTTCGACACCTTCTACCGTGTGCGCAAGGGCGATCAGGTGCGCGCCGGCACCGGGCTTGGCCTTTCCATCTGTCGCGGCTTCATCGAGGCGATGGGCGGCACGATCACCGCCGGCAACCGGACGGGCCGTCCGGGCGCCGTCTTCACCATCCGCCTGCCGAAACCCACCGACATTCCGAAACTGGATGAACTCAGATGACCGGTTCAGCCGTCAAAATCCTCGTCGTCGACGACGAGCCTCCGATCCGCAAGCTGCTTCGGGTCGGCCTGACCGCGCAGGGCTACGAGGTGCAGGAGGCGCCGAACGCCGGCGCCGCCCGTCAGTCGGTCGCCGCCGACATGCCCGACCTCATCGTGCTCGACCTCGGCCTGCCCGACAAATCAGGCTACGACCTGCTGCAGGAGTGGCGCGACGAAGGGCTTCCCATGCCCGTCGTCATTCTCTCCAGCCGCACCGACGAGGCCGGCATCGTCAAGGCGCTGGAAAGCGGCGCCGACGATTACGTCACCAAGCCCTTCGGCATCAACGAGCTCGGCGCCCGCATCCGCGTGGCGCTGCGCCACCGCCTGCAGCAGCAGGGAGAAAAGGCGATCTTCCAGACCGGCGGGCTGTCGATCGATCTCGTCAAGCGCATCGTCAAGGTCGACGGCATAGAGATAAAGCTGTCGCCGAAGGAATACGACATCCTGCGCGTGCTCGCCCAGCATGCCGGCAAGGTGCTGACACACCAGTTTCTTCTAAAGCAGATATGGGGGCCGGCGGCTGACGTGCAGTATCTGCGCGTCTATGTCCGGCAACTGCGGCAAAAGGTCGAGCGGATTCCGGACCAGCCGCACTATATCACCACGGAGACCGGCGTCGGCTACCGGCTCAGGGAACCGGACTGACGCCCTTCCCTCCCGCTGCCCGAACAGTATCGAGCCGAACAGTATCGAGAATGACATGAACCTTCCCAACATCATCCGGCCGGAACACACCTTCATCGGCGTGTCGGCGCCGACCAAATGGCGCGCGCTGCAGACCATAGCCGACAAGGCCGCCAAGGCTTTCTCCGTCGACGGCCAGACCATCCTGAAGGCGCTCGAAGCGCGTGAGAAGCTCGGCTCCACCGGCATCGGCAACGGCATCGCCATCCCGCATGCGGCGATCGATGGCATAACCAGCCCGCGCGGCCTGCTCATCCGCTTTGCCCAGCCGCTGGATTTCGAGGCGATCGACGATATCCCGACCGACATCGCCGTCGTGCTGCTCTTCGGGGAAACTAATCGCGGCGAATATCTGAACGTGCTTTCCGCCATCGCCAGGCGGCTGCAATCGGACGGCGTGCTTGCCGCCATGCGCAAGGCAAGAACAGTCGACGAATTCTATTCCGATTTCATCGCCGATTCACGGATGTGACGTCCAAATTCAATAGCGAGAGCATGATGTCGTCCGAAAACCGCTCACACTTTTCGGCATCATAAAAAAGGCGCGGCCCGAAGGTCGCGCCCGCTCGTCTGCAATCAGACTATCTTAGAAATCGCGCTGGAAGCGCAGGAAGCCGTACACTTCGTCGTCGCCTTCGTCCTCATCGTGATATTGCACGCTGAGCTTCGAACGCAGGTCTTCGACGATCTGGTAGTCGATGGTGACACCGGTCGTGTAGGCGCTGCCGCCGGTGAAGCCGTTGCCGTCAGCCTCGAGAGCGATGTTCTCGAAGTACTGGAAGCCCGGGGTGACCGACCACTTGTCGTTGACCTTGAAGGCATATTCTGCTGCTATCGTCCACTCGGACTCTTCGTAGTAGTAGTTGGCGCCGCTTGCCCATACGCCGGCAATGCCGAGCGTGCCAGGGCCGATGTCGGCATAGACGATGCCGCGGACAGCGACTTCGCTGGTGTCGGTGTCATAACCGGCAAGCAGGTAAGCGCTGATGGCGCCGGCCTTGTAGGAGACCTGGCCTGCGACACCATAGTTGTTCGGGCCGTCGCCCGGCTTGGTGGCGTAGTCTTCTTCCAGTTCGTCGACCGAGATGCCGGCTGCGAAAGCGCCATTCTCGTACTGATAACGGATCGAGTTGTGGTTCGTCTCGTTGCTGGCGAGCGTATCGGTCTCGCCGCTCATGTCGTCATCCCACCAGCTATACATCATACCGGCGCGGAAACCGGCAATGTCGAGATAGCCCTCATCGAGCAATGCTTCCTGATCGGAGGCATCGTCGACATTGTAACGCAGCGTGATAACGCCGGTGAGCGTACCGTACTCGGTGTCGTTCTTAGTCTGGAAGGTGACCTGACCGCGAGTCCAGAAGTCTACGTCGGAATCGCCGGAAATATCGTCACCGAAGCGCACTTCGGTACGGATGTAACCGCCGATCGAAAGGCATGTTTCCGTCCCCGGAATATAAAAATAGCCGGTACCGTAGGCGTCGCAAACGCGAACATATTCCATGGGCTCGGGTTCCGCCGCCACGATGGCGTCGGCTGCGCGAACTCCGGAGGCCGCGGCAAGGGCGGCAACGGAGGCAAAAAGGATAGTCCTGATATTCATTTTGAACGGCCCTTAACAGGTTTGGAATGCGAGGCGCACTTCAAGGGTTGCCCCCGCGTTGCGGTCGGCGAATACGGCCGCAACGGAGGCCATATAGGAATCCGCAAGTGCCATCGCGGCAAAATCCTGGCAAAAATCAGCAGTACCATGTCGTTTTCGTGGAGGAACTGTGGCCAAAAAAACACGGCCCTACGGCAGGGCCGGCTCGGCCTCCAATTGGCCGCGGCCAACTTCGGCACGTCCATTTCCAAATTGCCTGTTAAATGGAATGTCATTCTAACAGCCACGCCGGAACCGGAAGAACCTTTGTTTCATTATACGACTGACTTGATAGAGTTAAGACAGAAAAACGGAGGGTTCCCCATGCAGACACAACGGCTCACCCGGCTCCTCGTAGCCGCGGCCATGGCAGGCAGCTTCGCGATCGGAAGCATTGCTCCGGCACTCGCAGATCAGACGCTGCTTAACGTCTCCTACGATCCGACCCGCGAATTGTATAAGGATTTCAATGCTGCCTTTGCCGCCAAGTGGCAAAAGGACAGCGGTGAAACGGTGACGATCCAGGCTTCGCATGGCGGTTCCGGCGCCCAGGCCCGCTCCGTCATCGACGGCCTCGACGCCGACGTCGTGACGCTTGCCCTCGAAGGCGATATCGACGCCATCGCCAAGGCGACCGGCAAGATCCCGGCCGACTGGAAGACCAAGTTCCCCAACAATTCGACGCCCTATACGTCGACCATCGTCTTCCTCGTCCGCAAGGGCAACCCGAAGGGCATCAAGGATTGGGGCGATCTGGTCAAGGACGACGTGCAGGTCGTTACCCCGAACCCGAAGACATCGGGCGGCGCCCGCTGGAACTTCCTGGCCGCCTGGGCATGGGCCAAGCAGGCGAATGGCGGCGACGAAGCCAAGGCGCAGGAATACGTTGCGAAACTGCTGCAGCACGTCCCGGTTCTCGACACCGGCGCTCGCGGCGCCACGACCACCTTTGTCCAGCGCGGCCTCGGCGACGTGCTGCTCGCCTGGGAAAACGAAGCCTATCTTTCGCTTGAAGAGCTCGGTCCCGACCAGTTCGAGATCGTGACGCCGGCCTTCTCCATCCGCGCCGACCCGCCGGTTGCCATCATCGACGGCAATGTCGACAAGAAGGGCACGCGCAAGGTCGCCGAAGCCTATCTCAACTACCTCTATTCGGACGAAGGCCAGAAGATTGCCGCCAGGCACTATTATCGGCCGACCAAGCCGGAAGCCGCCGATCCGGCTGACATCGCCCGCTTCCCGAAGCTGACGCTCGCGACCATCGACGACTTCGGCGGCTGGAAGGAGGCGCAGCCGAAATTCTTCGGCGACGGCGGCGTATTTGACCAAATCTACAAGCCGGCCCAATAATAGACTTCATGAAAGCACATAGCCCCACGCGGTGGCGGTTCAAACGGCCGAGCGTCATTCCGGGTTTCGGAATGGCGCTCGGCCTTACCTTGACCTGGCTCACCCTTCTGATCCTCATCCCGCTCTCGGGCCTTGCCGTCCGGTCGAGCGCACTCGGCTGGGAGAAATTCTGGTCGATCGCGCTCGATCCGCGCACGCTGAACGCGCTGCGCATCAGCTTCGGCAGCGCCTTCATCGCCGCGATCGTCAATGCCGTCTTCGGCATCATCCTTGCCTGGGTGCTGGTGCGTTACCGCTTCCCCGGCAAGCGCATCATCGATGCCATGGTCGACCTGCCCTTCGCGCTGCCGACCGCCGTTGCCGGCATCGCGCTGACGACGCTCTATGCGCCGAACGGCTGGATCGGCCAGTTCCTGACGCCGCTCGGCATCAAGATCGCCTTTACGCCGGCCGGTATCGTCGTGGCGCTGATCTTCGTCGGCCTGCCCTTCGTCGTGCGCACCGTGCAGCCGGTCATGGAGGAGATCGACAAGGAAGTGGAGGAAGCTGCGGCAACCCTCGGCGCCAATCGCTTCCAAACGATTTTCCGCGTGTTGCTGCCGGGGCTGGCGCCCGCCGTGCTCACCGGCTTTGCGCTCGCCTTTGCCCGCGGCGTCGGCGAATATGGCTCGGTCATCTTCATCGCCGGCAACCTGCCGTTCAAATCGGAGATCGCGCCGCTGCTGATCATCATCAAACTCGAAGAGTATAATTACGCCGCAGCGACCGGCATTGCGGCGATCATGCTAATCATCTCGTTCGCCATGCTGCTCGTCATCAATCTCATCCAGAGCTGGAGCAGGCGGAGGTACGGCTATGGCGCTTGATGCGACCGCTCAACCAACGAAGCTGCGGTCGGTAACCACCGAAAACAGGATCGCGCGCTATAGCCTCATCATCCTCTCGCTCGTCTTCCTGCTGCTGATCCTGCTTCTGCCGCTCGCGGCCGTCTTCGTCGAGGCCTTTCGCAAGGGAGCCGGGCCGTTCTTCGAGGCGCTCGCAGACGCCGAAACCTTCTCGGCGATTCGCCTGACGTTGATCGTTGCCGGCGTCAGCGTACCGCTCAACCTCGTCTTCGGGGTCGCCGCCGCCTGGGCGATCGCCAAGTTCGAGTTCAAGGGCAAGGCCTTCCTGACGACGCTGATCGACCTGCCCTTCTCGGTCTCACCCGTCATATCGGGCCTGGTCTTCGTTCTGCTGTTCGGCGCCAATACCTGGCTTGGCCAGTGGTTCAGCGCGCACGACATCAAGATCCTGTTTGCGGTGCCGGGGTTGATCCTCGCCACCATGTTCGTCACCTTCCCCTTCGTCGCCCGCGAGCTGATCCCGCTGATGCAGGAACAGGGAACGGCCGACGAGGAGGCAGCCCTTTCGCTCGGCGCCAGCGGCTGGCAGACCTTCTGGCACGTGACGTTGCCGAATATCAAATGGGGCCTGCTTTACGGCGTGCTTCTCTGCAACGCCCGCGCCATGGGCGAATTCGGCGCCGTCTCGGTGGTATCAGGCCACATCCGCGGCCAGACGAACACCATGCCGCTGCAGGTGGAAATTCTCTATAACGAGTATAATTTCACCGGCGCTTTTGCGGTCGCCACGCTTTTGGCCTTGCTCGCGCTCGTAACTCTTGTTTTGAAGACGCTGCTGGAAATGCGCTATAGCGCCGAAATCGCCGCCAGCCGGCGGCACTGAAGGATTTGGAATGGAAGTACGCGTTCAAAACATACGCAAGGAATTCGAGCGTTTTCCGGCGCTGCACGATGTCTCGCTCGACATCCGCTCCGGCGAGCTGATCGCACTGCTCGGTCCTTCGGGCTCCGGCAAGACGACATTGCTGCGGCTGATTGCCGGCCTCGAAAGCCCGACGGAGGGGCTGATCTTCTTCGGCGACGAGGATGCCTCGAAAAAATCAGTGCAGCAGCGCAATATCGGCTTCGTCTTTCAGCACTATGCTCTCTTCCGCTACATGACGGTGCTCGAAAACGTCTCCTTCGGCCTGAAGGTCAGAAACAGCGCGCGGCGGCCGCCGAAGGCCGATATCCGCAGGCGGGCGCTGGAACTGCTCGACCTCGTCCAGCTTTCCGGTCTGGAAAAACGCTACCCGGCCCAGCTTTCCGGCGGCCAGCGCCAGCGTGTGGCGCTCGCCCGCGCCATGGCCGTCGAGCCGAACGTGCTGCTGCTCGACGAACCCTTCGGCGCGCTCGACGCGCAGGTGCGCAAGGACCTGCGCAAGTGGCTGCGCGAGATCCACGACCGCACCGGCCACACCACCGTCTTCGTCACCCACGACCAGGATGAGGCGCTGGAGCTCGCCGACCGCGTCGTCGTCATGAGCCAGGGCGCGATCGAACAAGTGGGCACACCGGACCAGGTCTACGACAATCCGAATTCGCCTTTCGTCTTCGGCTTCATCGGGCAGTCAAACTGCCTTGAGGTCGAGATATCAGACAGCGACATTCGCTTCGAAGGCCGCTCGCTCGGCCTCAATGCCGAAGGCGAGCCGGACGGCACGGCGCAGCTCTATTTCCGCCCGCATGATGTCAGGCTCTGCGAATCAGCCGAAAACTGTATCGCCGGCCAGCCGGTTTCCAGCCGCCGCGTGGCCGGCACCCGCCATATCGAACTCAATATCGGCAACGATCGCCCGCATATCGAGATCGAATTGCCGCCGAGCGAGGCCGACAGGCTCGACCGCAACCGGGTGGCTTTCAAGCCGACCCGCTGGAAACTGTTCCGCAGTTGATGGAGATGCGGCAGCGACCGACTGCGCCGCGCGTCTTTTCGAGAGCCGCAAAGGAGCTGTAACACTTTGAATTGCTGCCTGATTTTATCCTTTGATCGATTCCGATCCAAGGAATTATGCAGTCCTCATCGCCGGAATCGTTTTCGGCGAGAGTCCCTTGGGCTTTTTGTTATCTAAGGTTGTTTGTATTTCGGTCATATGACGAGTAAAACGTTTTCACTTAATCAAAAAGGGCTGAACTAATCCCATAGGAGGCACCTGGCGTTGAGGGCGGAGATTTCCTTTGGAAAATCCCTGATCGGGATTTTGTTCGTAGGACTGGCAGCTGCAAGCTGCACGACGACATCGAAACCGGCGGCAACGGCGGCGAACACCAAGACGAAGCAGGGTCAACCGGCAAAAGTCACGTTCAATTATACGGCCAAGGATCGCGACTGCCTGCAGCGCGCGATGTATTTCGAATCGCAGCATTCGGACGAGGACGGCTACATGGCTGTCGGGACCGTTGTCATGAACAGGCTCACCTCCGGCGCCTATCCCCCTTCCATCTGCGGCGTCGTGGCCCAGAAAAGGCAGTTCGCGCCCGGCGTGATGACGCGCGAAGTCAAGCCGCAGGCGGAAACCGAGCTTGCGAGCGCGGCCGATGCGATCCTTATCAAGGGCGCCCGCCATCCTGCGGTGAAGGATGCGATGTTCTTCCACACCGATGGACTGAAATTCCCCTACAACAACATGCACTATGTGACCGTTGCCGGCGGCAACGCCTTCTACGAGAAGCGCGACTCCAACGGCATGCTTCAAACGCCGCCGCCGCTGCCCTCCTACGAGGTGGCGATGAACTATGTGCCCGGCGAAAGCATGCTGCCGCCGCAATTCGAAGCGCTGATACCCTCGGCGGTTCCCGTTCCTCTGCCGGCTCCGGACCCCATGGCGACGGCGAGCACGGCGCAGATGCGGATCACAGCGCCGGTAACCGCGCCGGAAACATCGCCGGTAACATCGGTCGAGCCCGAACCGGGAATGCCCATCGCGATCCCTATTCCCCGCCCAGCCTATGACAGCGTGATGCTGCGTGAAAGCCTTCCGGCGAACGGCGGTTAAACCAACCGCCCTTTCCGGTATGAGTTAGATGCAAGCGCGTTTTTGTTTCTGCGCAATTCCGGACGCAAAACCGCGGCGCGCTTTAGGCGCGCTCTTCCCAGACCTTCGCCAGCTCTACGATCGTCTTGACGGCCTTTTCCATATCCTGGCGGCTCACCCATTCGAGCGGCGAGTGAAAGGCGTGGCCACCGGCGAAGATGTTCGGGCACGGCAATCCCATGAAGGAAAGGCGCGAGCCATCCGTGCCGCCGCGGATGCTGCCGCGCACCGGCGTCATGCCGGCCCGGCGCACCGCCTCGATGGCGTTCTCGACGATCTCCGGGTGACGATCGAGCACCACCTTCATGTTGCGATACTGCTCCTTCACCTCAAAACGATAGGTCGAGCCGGGATAGGCAGCCATCACGTCCTTGACGATGGCTTCTAGCATCGTTTCCTTTTCCGTCAGCCCCTTGTCGGTGAAATCCCGGATGATGAGACTCAGCGACGCCTTCTCCATCGAGCCGGTCACGCCGGTCGGATGGATGAAACCCTGCTGGCCTTCCGTGGTCTCCGGGGCAAGATCCCTCGGTAGCCGGTCGATGATGGCGCCTGCGATCTTGATGGCGTTTTCCATGCGGTCCTTGGCGAAACCGGGATGGATCGCCACACCTGATATGCTGATCTCGACGCCGTCGGCCGAGAAGGTCTCATCCTCGATATGGCCGGCCGTCTCGCCGTCCATCGTATAGGCGAAGTCGGCACCGAGTTTCTTCAGGTCGACCTTGTTGACGCCACGCCCGACTTCCTCGTCAGGCGTGAACAGGATCTTGATCGTCCCGTGCCTGATATCGGGATTGCCGACGAGCATCGCAGCCGCTGTCATGATTTCGGCCAGTCCGGCCTTGTCGTCGGCGCCGAGCAATGTCGTTCCATCGGTCGTGACGATATCATTGCCGATCTGGTTCTTTAGCTCAGGATGGTCGCTCACGCGGATCACCCGGCCCGTGTCGCCGGCAAGCTCGATATCCCCGCCGGAATAATTCCCGATGATCTGCGGCTTGACACCAGTGCCGCTGAAATCGGGTGCCGTATCCATGTGCGAGCAGAAACAGATGACCGGCACCGTCTTGTCGCTATTGGCCGGAATGGTCGCGTAGACATAGCCGTGTTCATCGAGATGCGCGTCGGCAAGACCGATCTTCTGCAGTTCATCGACCAGAACCCGGCCGAGATCCTTCTGCTTGCCGGTGGTCGGCTGCGTCGACGAGGCAGGGTCGGATTGCGTGTCGATAACGACATAACGGAGAAAGCGGTCGAGAACAGTGTCGGTCATGGCATCCAGTCCAGCAAGATCACACGGACGATATATCCCTCCTGGGCGATGCGGCAAAAGATTTTTCCGCTCGCAGCGCGTGAGGAATGACTGTTCAATCCCATTTCATGCCCCCCTGTCGGATACCGGAATCGAGACCACATGTGAAACCAGCCTACCGTCGCTGACCTCATGCACGAGGAAGGACGGAGCGTCGATCACCGAAAGATCGGCACGGCCTTCCAGCAGAAGCGGATTGGGCGGGCAGAGGGAGCCGCAGGTCTGGACAAGGATCGATCCCAACCGACCAATTGCAGGTCGGTGGACATGGCCGCAGAGAATCGCCAGCGGCAGCCTGTGCATTGTCTCCAGGGTGCTGAGAAGCGCACTGCCGTTCCTGCATCCCACCTGGTCCAGCACCTCGATGCCGATCCTGAATGGCGGCTGATGCATGAAGAGAAGCGAGGGTGTCGGCACATCCGCAAGCACGCTCATCAGCCATGGCAGATGCGGCAGGATATCGCCGTAGCTCTGACCGGCGACGGTCACATCGACACCAAAGAGGGTCAGGCCATCGACGGCTGTCTGGAAGTGCATCGGTCCCGTCGCATTGATCCACGAGCCGACGGCGGCAAGTTCGGAACGCATCAATTGCACGTCGTCACCGTTGCCCGGCAACAGGTGGACAGGGCAGTCCAGCGACCGCAGGTTTTCGGCGACCAGGCGATAGCCTTGCCGCCAACCGTCGTCCACCAGATCTCCGGTGACAACAAGTGCATCCGGGCGGAACGTCTTCAGCCACGCTATCGCTCGCTTCAGCGTCCGCAGCGACGAAAGGTCCGGCCTCGCATGGATATCGGATATCTGCGCAACAAGCATGTTCTGCCTCCCCCGCCCCTGCCGGAGACACTATGCCGAAACCGATAGCGTGAGGCTACCGGCCTTCGACCATTCAATCGACGCGTTTTCCTTCTGCATCGAACACGTGCAGATATTGGGCGGGGAAGGCCACATTGACCTTCGGCCCTGCCTTCAGCGCGTCGCGGTTCAGCGTGAAGATCTTGAACGGCAGACCATGCAGGGCAAGATGCAAGATGATGCCGAAGCCCGTGGGCTCGACGAGTTCCACATCCGCGGCAAGCCCCGCCCCACCGTCGCTCATCAGCACATGCTCCGGCCGGATGCCGAGCGTCACCTTTGCGCCATCTGAAAGCGGCAGAGGCTTTGCAAGCGACACGATCGTGCCGTCCTTCAGCTTCACGCCGCCGGCATCATAAGTGGCCTCGAGGAAATTCATCCCCGGCGAGCCGATGAAGCCGGCAACGAAGAGATTGGCGGGGCGGTCGTAGAGTTCCAGTGGACTGCCGACCTGCTGGACCACCCCGCCATGCATGGCGACGATCCGGTCCGCCAGCGTCATTGCCTCGATCTGGTCGTGGGTCACGTAGATCGAGGTCGCCTTCAGCTCGCCATGCAGTTTCTTGATTTCGGCGCGCATCTGTTCGCGCAGGCGCGCATCGAGGTTGGACAGCGGTTCGTCGAACAGGAAGGCCTTCGGCTGGCGCACGATGGCGCGGCCCATGGCGACGCGCTGGCGCTGGCCGCCGGAAAGCGCCTTCGGCCTGCGTTCGAGCAGCGGGTCGAGACCGAGCTTGGCGGCGGCGGCCGCCACCGCACTGGCGATTTTCTCCTTCGCCACCTTCCGCAGCCTGAGGCTGTAGCTCATATTGCCGGCGACGTTCATATGCGGATAGAGCGCATAGGACTGGAACACCATGGCGATGTCGCGATCCCTCGGATGCAGCTCGTTCACCCTGACGCCGGCGATGCGGATCTCGCCTGATGTGACCTCCTCCAGCCCGGCGATCATCCGCAGCAGCGTGGACTTGCCGCAGCCGGACGGACCGACGAGCACGACGAATTCGCCGTCCTGGATTTCCAGGTTGACGCCATGCAGCACCTGCACATGGCCATAGGCTTTGTGGATATTCCGGATATCGATCGATGCCATTTGTTTAACCCTTGACCGCGCCGGCCGTCAGGCCCTGGACGAGATAGCGCTGGATGAGGAGGAAGAAGAGGCCGGCCGGAATGAGCGCCATGACGCCCGCCGCCATCATCTGCCCGAAATCCACCGAGAATTTCGAAACGAAGGTGAGAAGTCCGACCGGGAAGGTCGCCGCGTCATTGCCGTTGATCAGCATCAGCGCGAAGAGCAGCTCGCTCCAGGCGGCAGTGAAGACGAAACCGAGGGTGGCGGCGATCCCCGGCAGCGTCAGCGGCAGGATGATCTGGCGAAACGCCGTGAACTGCGTCGCCCCGTCGATCTTCGCCGCCTCTTCGAGATCCCTCGGGATGCCGTCGAAGAAGGACTGCATCAGGAAGGTGGCGAAAGGCACGTTGAAGGCGGTGTAGACGATGACGAGCCCGGTCAGGCTGTTGGTCAGATGCAGCGGCGACAGGATCTTGAAGATCGGCGCGACCAGCATGACCAGCGGGAACATCTGGGTCAGCAGCATCAGGGCGACGATCCAGTATTTTGCCCGAAAATTGAAGCGCGACAGCGCGTAGCCGGACAGCGAGGCGCAGATCGTCACGGTGACGGCCGTCGCGGCCGAGACGATCAGACTGTTCTTGAAGAAGGTCGGAAAGGCGCTGTGCCGCAGCACGAAGGCATAATGATCCCATGTCGTGCGCGACGGCCACATGCGCACGCCCTCGCTATAGAGCAGGTCGTTCGGCGTCACCGACACCTTGAGCAGCCAGAACAGTGGAAAGAGCGAAAAGGCGATGTAGCAGAGGATCGCCAGACGGTGTGCAATGGTCGGAATGACGGATCGTCTCATGATCTCAATCCTTGTTCAGCAGCGTCTGCCGGAGCAGGATGATCAGCATCGAATAGGCAAGCAGCAGCACGAGCAGCACCAGCGCGATCGCCGAAGCATAACCGAAATCGAGCCGCCGGAAGGCCGTCGTGAAGATATAGCTGGCGACGATCTGTGTCCGGTCGGCCGGCCCGCCACTGGTCATGACGACGATGAGATCGGCGAAGTTCGAAATCCACACGGTGCGCAGCAGGACCGTGATGGCGATGGTTGGCGCCAGAAACGGCAGGGTGATCGAGCGGAAACGCTGGAACCAACCGGCGCCGTCGATCGATGCCGCCTCATAGAGATCGCGTGGGATCGCCTGCAGCGCCGCAAGCAGGGTGATGGCGAAAAATGGAATGCCCCACCAGACATTGGCAATGATCGGCCCCCACATCGCATAATTGGGATCGGAGAGGATATTGCCCGGCTCATGCATCAGCCCGAGGGCGAAGAGCCAGTGCGGGATCGGCCCGATGACGGGATTAAACAGCCAGGCCCAGTTGAGGCCAGCGAGGAAAGACGGCACGGCCCAGGGCAGGAAGACCAGCGCCTGCGCGATTGCCCTGCCCTTAAACGGCTTGTCGAGCAGCAGCGCCAGGATCAGCCCGAAGACGAATTGCAGGACGACGGAGGCGCCCGTCCACCACAGCGTGTTCCTCAGCGCGCCGTAGAAAGCGGCATCGCCGGCAAGCTCGCGGAAATGATCGAGCCCGATGAAGCCGCCGGAAAACGGATTGAGCAGCTGGATATCGCGGAAGGCGTAGGAGATGCCGACGGTCAACGGCACCAGCATCACCGCAATGATCAGGATCAGCGACGGCGCGCTGTAGAGATAGGGCTCCGAAGCATCGGCAACGCGACGCAGCCACGGCCTGCGGTCGCGACGCATGTCGAGCGTATCGGCGGAAATGGTCATCAGCCAGAAGTTCCCGTTCGCGGCGTTCATGCGCCGTCTGTGTCATCAAAAAAGCGGCGGCGGCCTGTGTTGAGGCCGCGGCCGTCGATCCGTCGCTTATTTCTTGGCGAGGAACTTCTGCTGCGCCTTGGTGAGGTATTCGGCCCATTGGTCGGCCAGATCCTTCGCCGAGATATCGCCGAGCAATGCCTGCTGCGAGGTCTTGATCGCCAGCGAATCCTTGAAGAAGGCGAATTCCTCGAGGTAGGTCGGCATGACTGTTGGTACCGTGTTCGGGTCCGCCAGTTCCTCGAACCAGCCCTTGAACTGGTCACCGGCATAGAAGGGATCCTTCTCGGCCGCCGTATAGGCCGGCAGGGCACCGATCCGCTTGTTCCACTCGATATTGCCTTCCGGCCCTTCGAGGGTGGCGATCAGCTTCCAGGAGAGATCCTTGTTGCCGCTGGTCGTGAACATCGACCAGCCGCCATAGCCGATCGTGGGGAAGGACTTGCCGTCAGGCCCCTTCGGCAGCGGCATGACGCCGAAATCGTCCTTGTTCATCCGCTCGGCGATGGCGATCAGCGCGTCCGGGTCCTGGTCGAGGAAGGCGCAGGTGCCGGAATAGAAGCCGGCGACGACTTCGTTGAAGCCCCAGTTGACGCTGTCCTTCGGCGCATAGCCTTTCTTGTAGAGATCGACCATCCATTCGATGCCCTTGGCCCAGCCCGGGCTGTTCATCGTCGAGGTCCCGTCGTCGTTGAAATACTTGTTCGAGCCGGCCATCGAGGCGGCGAAGATCATCCAGCCGTTGAGGCCGCCCGGTCCGCCGCGCATGCAGTAGCCGTATTTGCCGGGCAGTTTGGAAACCTTTTCCGAAGCGGCAGTAAATTCTTCCATCGTCTTCGGCGGCGCGGCGACGCCGGCTTCGGCAAGCAGCTTCTTGTTGTAGAACATCGCCCTGAGGTAGAAGCCGTAGGGCAGCATATAGGCGGTGTTCTTGACGTCGCGGCCGAGTTCGAGCGCGCGCGGCGTCAGTTCCTTGGTGTGCTCCCACTTTTCGAGGTAGGGCTCCAGGCTCTCGAGCATGCCGTTATTGGCATAGAGCGACAGCCAGGTATCGGGCATTTCCATCACATCGGGCACGTCGCCGGCAGACACCATGGTCGCGAACTTCTGGAACGCTTCGTTCCAGGGCAGCGAGATGATGTCGACCTTGGTGCCGGGATTGGCGGCTTCGAATTTGCCGACGATCGATTTCAGCGTTTCGGTGCGCTCCGGGCTGGTGATGACTTCGACAAGCTTCAGCGTCGTATCGGCAAAGGCCGTGCCCGCCATCATCGAAGCAAAGAGCGTCGAGATTATTAGTTTTTTCATGGCTCAGTTCCCCCTTGTTAGGTCTCTCTCGGGTTTCAGGATTGTGAGGCGGCGGCGAGCGCCTCCTCGATATCTCTCCACAGAGCCTCGGTTCCTTCGAGGCCGACATGGAGACGTACGGATCGCGCATGGATGCCGAAGGCATGTGCGGAATTCGGCTGCGCCTTCTGCTGGAGCACCACCTCGCCCGGTACGATCAGGCTTTCATGTCCACCCCAGCTCACACCCAGTTTGAAGAGCTTGAGGTGATCGGCGAAGGCGCGGATATCGACGCCTTCGCGGAATATGAAGGAAAACAGGCCCGAGGTGCCGTTGAGGCCGGTGGGCAGACGGTTGGCGAGCCCCGGATGGCAGACCGTCTCCACCACGTCGAGCTTCTGCAGGCGCCTGGCGATTTCAAGCGCCGATGTCTCGTGGGCTCTCATGCGCAGCGGCAGAGTGCGCAACCCGCGGATCAGGAGCCAGGCGTCGAACGGCGAAAGCTTGCCGCCAAGATAGGGATAGGCCTCGGCCTTGACGCGCGCGATCATCGCGTTCGAGCCGGCGATGATGCCCGCCACCACATCGCTGTGGCCGCCGAGATATTTCGAGGCCGAATGGATGACGAGGTCGACGCCGAGCGTCAGCGGCCGCTGGAAGAACGGGCTCGCCCAGCTGTTATCGATCATCGAGACGACGCCGCATTGTCTGGCGAGTGCGGCGAGCGCGCCGACGTCATGGGCCTCCATCACCCAGCTCGTCGGGCTTTCCATGTAGAAGAGCTTGGCGCCGGGCAGCGCCTTGGCGACCGCTTCCTCGTCGCGGCCATCGACATAGGTCACCTCGATCTTCATCCGCTTCAGGATGGTGCCGAACAGGCGGAAGGCATCGGGATAGACATGCTTGACGGCGACGATGCGGTCGCCCGGTTCGACGAAGCTTAAGACTGCCGACGAGATCGCCGCCATGCCGCTGGTAAATCCCAGCGCATCCTCCGCCCCTTCGAGCCTAGCGAGCATTTCCTCGAAGGCGCGCACCGTCGGGTTCAGGCCGCGCGTATAGATCGGCCGCACCTTCTCGCCTCGGTAGGAAGCGATCATGTCGTCGTAATCGGAAAAGGTGAAAAGCGAGGTCTGGAAAATCGGCGGCACGACGGCGTCTGCGAAGTTGCCTTCGTCATGAGCCGTGATGAGGGAAGCAAGATCGAACGGTTCTGCGCCGTTGCTCATTTGGACATTTCCTTGATGTCTTCCTCGACGATATCGAGAATTTTCAATGTTTCGCAGCGCGCCGCCTCGGGATCCCCGGCAGCGATCGCGTCGAAAAGGGTGCGGTGAAAGGGAAAGGACCGGCGCGCGAAATCCTGCCGGTCGAACGGATGCTCCCAGAAGCGCTCGAATGTCTCGCGCATCTGTTCGAGAAGCTGGCGAAACAGCGGATTGTGGGTAGCGTCGTAGACGGCGAGGTGGAAGGCCAGATCCTCCGGCCCGGAGGTGCCTTTCTCCAAGTGCACACGTTCCATCGCGTCCAGCTTTTCCTCGATGACGACGAGGTCCTTTTCGGTGCGCCGCCGCGCCGCGACCATGCCCGCCTCGCATTCAATTCCGCGGCGAACCTCCAGCGTCTGCAACAGCACGTCGCGCAGATGAACCGTGTCGAACGACAGCGGCATGTGGATCGTCGCCCTGGAAACCGGTTTCAGCAGATAGGTGCCGCTGCCCTTGCGCGTCTCGATGACGCCGAGCGCCTGGAAGTGGCGGATCGCCTCGCGAATGGTCGAGCGGCCGACGGCAAGGGCTGCCATCAGCTCGCGCTCGGCCGGCAAACGGTCGCCCGCCTTCAATCGCGCCTCCTCGACATAATCCGCCAGCGCATCGGTGACCTGACGCGCGCGGTCCATGACAGGAAGCGGCCGGATCAACGGCCTGTCGCTACGATTTGCCTTCATGGTTCCCCATTTTCTTATCAGGCAGTCAGAGTTTGGAATTGGTCTGACATCTTAGCATTTCTCAAAGAGGAGAAGGCGTCAAGAGTGTTTGTCTGTAGAAGGAACTCTGGAGTGGCCCAGAAATGGTTTTCGTGGCCCAAAAGGAACCCTGGCGTGCCACAACATGGAGATTGTCCGCTCGTTTGAAGCCACGCTGCATAAAATGAGGCCGGGCAGACCAGTTACCTTGGAGGTGACGGCGGAAGTGATCAAGCTGTTCCGCGGAAAACGACAAAGCAAATCAGAAACGATAACGGTCGTCGACCTAGCGCTGCACAACACCAAGGATGGGGCTGGATCGTATCGCTGAGGACTTGAAAACGATCGTTTGGGAGAACGAACACCGTCTATCGGAATATTTGGCGAGTGTGGAACGAGATGTCGGGGGAGTTCCCCTGGGCGAGCCTGATTTGCATAAATGGTTGTCGATCGTTTCTCAGCAGAAAAGGCTGAAGCTCGAGGACGCGATTCTTGTGGCTCTTCTCACGAAGTGAGACAGATGATGAGAAGCGGCCCTCCTTCACAACCTCAGAGATCGCCAGAATCATCAATGATCTTCTGTCGAAGACCTCGCAGAAACATAAGGACAATGTCAGCCGATACTTCAATCAGAACTTCTACGCCTACTACGAGATAGAAATTGATCCCACGAAAGGTACTCGACGGTATCGCCTCTCTAAATACTGGCTATGGCAAGGCGCTGCTAATATTGCGAAATCTCGCGGAACACTGGTGCGGCTCGCTGATCTTTCGGTATCAAAAAGTGGACTTCCAAGCGACTACGCGGTCCACAGCGCCTCGTAGTCCTTTTCCTTGAATTCTTTGACGAGGTAATCGATGAAGAGGCGGGTCTTTGCTGGGAGATGATGCCGCGTCGGATACGCGATATTCATCGTCAGGCGCGGCAAATCCCAATCATCCATGATGCGGACAAGTCGACCGGACTGAAGGTCCTCGTTGATGATATATGTCGGCTGCGCCAAAATTCCGAGGCCGTCCAAGGCGGCCTTTCTTATTATCTGTCCGTCATTGGAGTTCAGGAGGCCAGCCACCGGAATCGTGACAGCCTCACCGTTCTTCCGGAAGGTCAGGTGGTTCCAGTTGTCGGCGAGCGTATAGAGCAGCAGGTCATGGTTTGCGAGGTCGCCTGGATTGGTCGGCACTCCGCGCCGTGCCAGATAGTCGGGCGACGCCGCGAGCAACCGCCGTGTCTCCGCGAGCCGACGGATAGTGATCGATGAGTCCGCCTCCACGCGGCGGGTGCGGATCGCGAGGTCGACGCCGTTTTCAATGAGATCGTAGTAGCGGTTCGAGACGACGACCTCGACCCTCACCTTCGGATATCGCTGAGTAAACGAAGGGATCAGAGGACTGAGATGCAGAAGGCAAAATGATAGCGAGGCGCTGATGCGGAGCAGCCCGCTCGGGCTCATCGCTCCCGCGCTGACGCTCGCTTCGGCGTCGAGCATTCCGGTGATGAGCTCCTTGCCCCGCTGGTAGAAGTGCTCCCCTTCGCTTGTCAGGCTGAGTTGCCGGGTCGTGCGCTGCACCAGCCTGGCATTGAGGCGTTCCTCGAGGGATTGCAGGTTTCTGCTTGTGGCCGACACCGACATGTCGAGCGCATCGGCAGCCTTGGTGATGCTGCCGCGCTCCGCTATCTGAATGAACACTTCGATCTCGGTTAGGCGATCCATGACCCGCACAATCTTGCGTTTGGCGCGAAAGCGGTTGTCGATGTTTGGGGTTTGCTTGCGCGTGCGCTGTAGAATAATGTAACCCTCAGGGAACAGAAGGCTTCATATCTCTCCAGTGTGTGGAGCAAAGGTTTACAATGACCCAGGTCGACCAGTTGAACGGAGTCATCGCATTCGTGCATTCCGCTGAAGCTCTCAGCTTCACGGCAGCCGCCGCCAAATTGGGCATCACGAAGTCCGCAGTCGGCAAAAGCGTCACGAAACTGGAAGAGCGACTCGGGATCAAGCTTCTCCATCGAAGCACCAGGAGCTTGAGCCTCACTCCGGACGGAGAGGCCTATTTCGCGAGCCTTCGACATGCGCTTGGCGAGATCGAGGCGGCGGAGACCACATTGCTGTCGAAAAGCCAAGCCATATCCGGAAGGTTGAGGATCGACTCCCCTGCAGCGTTCGGTCGCCAGATTCTCATGCCCTTACTGCTGGACTTTTCGCGACGCTACGCGGGCTTGACACTGTCGCTCTCGTTCACCGACAAGATCGTCGATCCCGTCGAAGAGGGTGTCGATCTCACGGTTCGGTTCGGCGAAACACGCGACTGCACCGGACTGATTTCGAAGAAGCTCACCGAGCAGCCATCCGTTGTGGTCGCCGCGCCATCGTACCTGGAAACACGAGGAACACCTCAGAGCGTGGCGGACCTCCAGCGCCACGACTGCATTTGCGGATTTGGGCGAGACAACTCCGCGAGCTGGCGCATCAAAGACTCCAACGGTGCCCCGATCCGCTACTTGCCACCCGTGTCGCACCAGTTCGGAGACGGAGAGGCTATCGTAGCGGCGACGTTGGCGGGTTTGGGGCTGTGCCAGATGCCTCGTTCGCTCGTGAGAGCTCACCTAGAGACAGGCGCGTTGATCTCGGTCCTCGATGAGATCGCAGATGTCCCAGTGTCTGTCTATGCCGTCTGGCCCGTAACGCGACACCTGCTGCCACGCGTCAGGACGGTCGTGGACTTCCTCGCGGAAAAGGGGCGGCAGGGAGAACTCGACTAGACATTGCCCCCTATATCGACAAGGTTTCTGCGATCCAGCCAGTTGGCTGGAAATGGACAAGACGGATAGTCCGCGGCAAGCCAACTTCGCGCGTCGATTTTCGCGGCGAGCGGGAAAGTGTTTTCCGCTTTGATCCCTTTTTGCCACCTGCGGCAAAGCTATTATCTCGCCTAACGCCGGAGTGGGAGCCGGAGGGAGGTTCGACCAGGTGGGCTATCTGCCTTTTTCGCGAAAGAACGATCTCCCCCAGGATTAAAGCCCGACGTCGCTGTCCTTCTGCAAAGGACGGCCGAGGAAGGTCACGATCGCGAAGCCATGCGGCTGTCGCAATCGACAGGAGATCGCTTTGAAGGCAGTGCGCTATTACGGAAGGCATGACGTCCGCGTCGAGGACGCGCCGGAGCCCCAGACACCGCAGCACGGTCAGGTCATCGTCGAGCCGACATTCTGCGGCATCTGCGGCACCGACCTGCATGAATATGAGTCCGGCCCAATCTTCACGCCAAGAACGCCGAATGCCTATAGCGGGGCAATCCTGCCCCAAATCCTGGGGCATGAGTTCGCGGGACGTGTGACCTCGGTCGGCCCCGGCGTCGAGACGCTGAAGCCTGGAGACCGCGTCTCGATCCAGCCGCAGATCGGTCCAAGAGTAGACTATTTTGGCAGCCGCAATCTCTCCTTCCTGGGGCCCAGGGCCTCAGTCGTCGGCCTTAATTGGCCATGGGGCGGCATGGCGAAGCGCGCCATCGTCCACGAATACAATGCGATCCGCATGCCCGACGACGTGACCGACCAGCAAGGCGCGCTTGTCGAACCCGCAGCGGTCGCGGTGCATGCCGTTGATCGGTCAGGTTTGAAGCCTGGTGGCACGCTCCTTATCACCGGCGCAGGCCCGATCGGGGCGCTGGTGGTTCTCGCCGCTATTGCCGCAGGTGTCACCCGGATTTTTGTGAGCGAGCCGAACGCCAACCGTCGGGCGCGCATCGCGGCGCTCTCGAACGATGTCACAATCCTCGATCCTGGTTCCTCGGACTTCCTGTCCACGATCAAGGACGGCACCGAAGAGGGTGTCGGGGTTGACGCCGCCATCGAATGCGCAGGCCATCCCCGCGCGCTGCACGCCTGCCTCCAGGCGGTGCGCGCACAGGGCACCGTCGTCCAGGTGGGCTTGATGGGCGGCCCCGCCGAGATCAGCCCGTTCGACCTTACGATGCGAGACATCACGCTGCGGGGCTCGCTGAACTACCCGCTGACCATCTGGCCTAGAATCTTCGAGATGATGAGGACAGGACTCTATCCGGCCGAGAAGATCGTCGACGCCGAAATCGCGATGGAAGACGTCGTGCAAAAGGGCTTCCGCGAACTCCTCGACCCAAGCGGCGGAAAGATGAAGATACTGGTGTCGATGGAATGAAACTGAGCCGATCGCAAGCGCCACCGCGGTATCGCGCAATCAAGGGCGAAGTCCTGTCGGCGACGCGCGAAGACTTCGAACGACGCGTCGCACATCTGAGGTCCGCCAAATGAACCGGCCATTCACTCAAACGAGATCATGACCATCACGGCCGCCAGGGCGCGGTCCAATTCCGACGTCTGCTTCGTCTGGATCGGAGCACCTTCCGCGGCATGCAACGTCGCCCGGCTGACCCACGCTCCCGACATCATGCTCATTTATGAATCCGGTACGATCCGGGACGGCTCCCACCGTTCTGCCTCTCTCCATCGGCGACGGCGACCTTTGCAAGACGTCGGTGACGACGGTCTCGGTCCCTGAGATGTTTCGCTATTGGCTCCAGGGCGGCCGCATCACGATTGGCTTCCTCGGTGCGGCGCAGTTCGATAAGTTCGGCAACATCAACACGACCGTCATCGGCGGCTACGAAAAACCGAAGACCCGGCTGCCCGGCGGCGGAGCGCCCGAGATCGCAAGCTCGTGCGGCGAAATCTACATCACCATGGCTCAGTCGACCCGCGGCATGGTCGATAAAATCGACTTCGTCACCTCCTTCGGACACCGCGAAGGTGGCGATCACCGCGAACGCCTCGGCATCGCGACCAAAGGATCCACGCTGCTGATTAAAGACCTAGCGATCTGGAGGCCCGACCTGGTGACCAAGGAGTTCACCGTCATGTCGCTTCATCCCGGTGTGACCAGAGAGAAGGTGCAGGAGACTTGCGGCTGGAAGGTCAAGTTCGCGGAGGACCTGGATGTCACGCCGGCTCCAAGCGAACTGGAGTTGAAGACCCTGCGCGATCTCAAAGCCAGAACCGACGCTGCCCACAAGGGCGAGTCCAGCACCGCTGCAGCACCGCCACCTACCACAGCACAGCGACGAGAGCTGAGCAGTCGCTCCGCCATCGAAGAAGTTAAAGGCGTGACGACGCTGATCATCCGATAGCTGCTGTAGTGTGTATTGGGACCGTCGACCTCGTCTCGCGATAATTGAAGGGACGGTCACATCTTCCGACCAGCGGAGGGTGTGAAATAGAAAGGCGGCCAATCGGCCGCCATTTCCAGCTTGAATGAACCAGCGGAGTTCTTCAGTTGCCTTTATCCGCCCCACTAATTTTACTGATGTATAAAGCGATCAGGATGATGCCGCCTGTTGTCGCGTTGATCCAATAGGCGGGTACTTGGGAGAGAACCAAAACATCCTGAATGAGGACAAGCAGCAGCACACCGCCACACGCACCAGCGATCGTGCCTCGCCCTCCGTTGAGACTGACTCCACCGAGGACCGCGGCCGCAAATGCGTTGAAGATCAGATTTTGCCCGAGCGAAGAAGGAATGGACGCGATCCGGCCCGCCTGCAGCAACCCTGCCAGCGCAGCAAGGATGCCCGCAACGATGAAGACTCCCATCAAGACACGCTCCACCGGGATGCCGGCGACCCGAGCTGCTTGCTGGTTTCCACCGACGGCGTAAAGCATTCTTCCAACCCGGTGCCGCGACAGGAAGACCGTAAGAACGGCGAGCAAGGTCAAGGCAAGCAGGAAGGAGACAGGCACACCCAGGAACGTGGAGTCTCCTGGGAATGTGAGGAGCACAGGCAGGTCGGAGAGTGTCTCGCCGCGAGTCAATCCGAGGCTGATGCCGCGCAGGAGGATCAGCGTCGCCAAGGTTGCGATGAAGGCGTTGAACCGAAGGTAGATCACCAGCAAACCATTGAACGCGCCAATGATGGCACCCACGGCGAAGATCACCAGGAGCGCCAGAAGCGGCGAATTCGCAAGATTGAGGCCCGAGCCACCTGCTTCGAGGAGGCAGTATACGCCCACCATCGGCGCAAGGCCGAAAGTCGACTCGAGTGACAAGTCGAACTTCCCGGCGATCAGAACCAGGGTAAGTCCCATCGTGAGCACGCCAAGTTCGCTGGCCTGCTGCACTACGCCGTAAAAGTTGTCGTACGAGAGGAACGCGTTGTTGAGAAGCGTGCCTACGATCATGACGACAGCCAGAACCGGCACGATCGCCCATTCAGGTTGGAACAGGTCGCTGAGGAACCGGCGGGAACGGAGGTCCGTTCCGGTGACGCCCGTTGTTTGAGTGTGGGTCATTTTTCCTCCCGAGATATGTGAAAGCCTTCCATGGCGGACACGAGCTCTTCCTCGTTCATTCCGCTTTTCTCGACGACTTTCTTGCCGCGAACCCAGACCTGTACTCGGTCGCAGAACGCGAGTTCTTCTGGCTCGTCACTGACGAGAATGACTGCAAGTCCTCGACGTCGTCGTTGCTCAACGATGTCGAGAATGGTTGCCTTTGACGCGATGTCGACGCCCGCGGTCGGGTGCAGGAGAATTAGTACGCTGGGGTTCGTGCTCAATGCGGACCCCAGGAGTACCTTCTGCTGATTGCCGCCACTCAGCTCACCGACATTTTGTCTGACGGAATGACAGACAACGCCGAGCTCGGACCGATTGTCCTCCGCGAACTTCCGACGCGCCTTGCCGTTCAAAAGTACGCGGTTGGTGAATGCCTTCAGGCTCGGTAGAGTCATATTGTCTTCGATCGACATTTCGCCGACCAGGCCGGTCTTTATCCGGTCCTCCGGTAGAAGTGCGACCCCATTTTTCACCGCCGTTGGCGGTTTCCAGGGCTTCGGAATTTCCCTTCCGTTCAATTTGATCGCACCCGACCATTTTGAATAATGGCCCGCGAGGGCAAGCGCGATTTGACGGGTGCCTGACCCCGAGTGTCCGGCGAAACCCACGACCTCGCCCGCCCGCAGCGTGAGACCGAGAGGGTCCTCGCATGCATCAAGCCGCAGGTTCGCTTCGAGTACCACCGGCGTGCTCGTGGGCAAGGCTGGGCGGCACACTTTCTCACTGGAGGTGAGTGCTTTGCCCGCCCCCTCGTCGCCCACCATCGCGGAAACGATTTCGGCTGTCGTGAGTTTGCTCGCGTTGCCATGCAATACGTCGCGCCCGTTTCGCAGCACGGTGACCGCGTCGCAAACCTTCGGGACCTCGTCGAGGTGGTGTGAGATGAAAAGGAAGGTGATCCCCTTGGCGCGCAGTTCGTTCACCCGCTCGATCAGATGGTCGATCTCGCTGGAAATCAGCTGCGCGGTCGGCTCGTCCAGGATGACGAACCTTGAGCCCTGGCTAAGGGCGCGGGCGATTTCCACCATCTGGGCCTCTCCCACCCCCAATTCGCGGACCGGAGTGGTAGGCAGGATCGGAATATCCCAGCTTTCGAGCGCGGCCGCCGCTTGGCGGTTGAGGCCGCGCCACGAGATCATCTGTTTGCCCTGATACCGTCCGAGATACAGATTCTCGGCCACGGTCAAATCCGGCACGAGAGTTCGGTGCTGGTAGACGCACGCCACCGCCTCGCGCCAAGCGTTTCGATCGTTCAACGCGGGGGGAGCGGCACCATTCAGGAGAAAGGACCCTGAATCGATCGCTCGCAACCCGGTCAGGATTGATACCAGGGTAGATTTGCCAGCACCGTTCCGACCGATCAGGGCGTGAGATTCCCCCTTTTTTATCGATATGGAAAGCCCGTTCAGAGCAACGGTCCCTCCGAAACGCTTTACGGCGCTGTCGATTGCGACAAGTTGTTCCGACGGGCTTTCCAGCATATTCAGCACTCCAGGACAAATGTTGTGACTATTTGGCGTTGCCCCAGAGGCCCTTGTCGTCGACATTCTGCTTCGTCACGACGGGAGACTGCAGATTGTCCACGAAGTACTTACCGTCCTTGACCACGGTGCTGTTGTGATCGGTCGGACCTTCCTTCATTTCCTTGCCGTCCAGAGCGTCCTGGAGATACATGACGCCGTACTTGGCATAATCGGTGACCGGCTGCGAAACCGTCGCATCCAGATAGCCGTCGCGGATTGCTTTGAGAGCGCTCGCACCGCCGTCGATTGCGACGACTGCAATGTGACCAACCTCGCCGACCTTTGCGAGGCGGCCACGAGACTTCAACGCGGCGGCAACCGGATCATAGTAGAGTGTGTCCGTCGCCAGATAGATGCCAGCGATTTCCGAATTGCCGCTCATCACCGTCGAGGCGACATTGGCGGCCTGCGGGCCATCCCAGTTGGCCGTCTGCTCGATCACCGTTGCGGTCGAGATTTTCTTGAAGGCCTCGTCGAAACCATTCTTGCGGTCTCGGCCGTTGGTCGTTGTCAGTCCGCCAGTGATGTTGAGAACCGTCGCGTTCTTGTCGGCCATCGCGGCCGCGAGTGCTTCCGCGGCACGCGCGCCCATGGCAAGATTGTCGGCGCGCACCACTGCGTAGACGTCACCGGCCGCAGGCTTGTCGTCGACGATGACGACGGGAACATTCTTGCTTTTCGCGTAGTCCAGAGCGGGCTTGATAGCGGCACGATCGACCACGCCGGCCAGGATGACGTTGGCCCCTGCGTTAATCAGATTTCGGAAGTCAGTGACCTGCTGGCTTGCGTCGCGGTTGGCGTTGGTCGTCTGAACCACATCCCCGCCGGACGACTTGGACTGTTCGGTCGCCGCGTTCACCAATACCGTGAAAAACGGTGTATTGAGCGTCGGCATCGAGAGACCAAGCTTCATCGTTTCGGCGTAGCTGGCGCTTCCGATCAAAACGGCAGAAATGGAAATGCTGGTGGCGAAAGCTAGTCTAAGGGTATTGAACATATTTTCCTCCTCTTCCCTCGGCCACGGTTATGCTAGTGTCGCGAAGTGGGATAAAGACGCGCTTGGGGGAAACAGTTTTGCGTTCCGTGGGAAAAAGGCGTCTGCCGTACGGTCGTTCTGGTGCGCGACGCGAAACGGCTAAGTCGGCAGCCGCAAACCAAGTGCATTCGAAGCCGATCGCGCTTAAACGCTCAGGTCTCAGCTCGTATTTCATGCTTACAGATCAAGGATCCGAGATGTAATCGCGGCCCACTTGGGCGCGTTCGGCAAATTCATCGAGCATGTTTCTTGGTGAACCACGCCTACGGGTAGAAGCGCGGGCAAGAAAAGGAAACTCGCCGCGAATGCAAGGGGCCGCATCGGCTCGTTCCCAAGGGGCGAGATCGAATGCACGGCGTTCGGGATGTAGATCAAGTCCCCAGGTCCGACTTCGCACTTTTCGTGCCCGATCCGCATAAGCGCCTTGCCCTTGAGCATGTAGTAATACTCATGGGTGTTGTGCCGATGCGGCTCCAGACGGGGCCACGGCGATCTCGAACTCGGAGACATATTCGAGATACAACCCCTCGGTCACCGCCCGCACCGACTCCTTGGGGACCATGAAATGGTATTGCAACTGCCACCGTGCTCGATCGTGGGTTCGGTCTGGTTGTTCATCACGTCCATTTCGGTATCCTCGGGTTCGCGGAACTACTGCGCGAGATAGCCGCCGTCGACGACCAGCTCGCTTCCTGTGACGAACGAGGAATCGTCGCTCGCCAGGAACAGGCAGCCTTGGGCCACTTCTTCCGGCGTTCCCATGCGACCCATCGGCGTGTTGCTGATGATGCCGTTGTTCATCTCTTCGGACTGGGCCGTGACCAGCGGAGTGCGGATGAGCCCGGGATGGACGGAATTCACGCGAACGTTGTCTGGCGCATAGGACACCGCGGCGTTCTTGGTCATGTTGCGGACGCCGCCCTTCGCGGCGTTGTAGGCCGCAGCACCGGGAACACCCACATTCCCCCAGATCGAGGAGAAATTGACGATCGACCCCGAGCGGGCCTTGCGCATCGCGGGCAGCACTGCCTGCATGCCCAGGAACGATCCGGTCAGGTTGACGCCGATCACCTTGTTCCAATCGGCAAGGCTAGTGTCGAGTATCTGCCCATAGTTGAAGACAATCCCCGCGTTGTTCACGAGAACGTCGATCCGGCCATGAGCCTGGAGTGTGAAGTCGACGACGGCCTTCCAATTGGCTTCGTCGGAGACATCCAGGTCTTGGTTCACGATGCCTGCGAGAGCCGCTGGCTGCTTCTTGACGTCTCCAGCGATGACCTGCGCGCCTTCCGCCGCAAACAGTTCGGCGACGGCGCGCCCGATGCCTTGAGCCGCGCCGGTGACGATCGCCACCTTGCCTTGAAGCCTACCCATATTTTTCCTCCTCGGTGATGTGTCGTTTGAGCGCCCGACTGCTATGTCTGGTCGGCGGGGGAAACGTCGGCCATCCTGATCAGAATTTTCAGGTGGTCGTTTCCCTTCTTGGCGAGTTCTTCGAATCCTTCGGTTACCGCGGCGTCGAGCGTCACGCGGCCCGTCACGATCTTTTCGACCGGGAATTTCCCGCTGGCGATCAAGCCCGCCGCCGCTCTTCAATTCGAAGGTCTTTGGCTTTGTGGAATCTTAGCGCTCGCAAACGGTGTTCCTCCAGATGCATAGGCGACATTCCGCGGCCGCTGACGTCGGCGGCCGATCGAGCAGACGATGCCGAAACCCCTCCAGGCCGGACAGTAGCAATCACGCGAACGATCGGAAGTGGGTGGCGCGGAAAACACTTTCCCGGAATCTGCAAAAATCGCAGGCGACCTCCGTGGAGACGCGGCCTGCGGCAGGGACATCCTGCCGCCGACTACAATGGTTCATGCTTTGTCGAGTTCTTCGAGAAGGGCTTCGAAACCCGGCATCAGGCGCGACATGATCTCGTCGCCTTCGAGCTTGTCGAGCGCGTCGGAGAAGATTTCGGGACCGACGCTTTCGATATGCCCGGCGTCCTTGAGGATTTTGAGGATTTCAAGATTGGGGATTTCTCCCCGACCGATCGGCACCCGGTAGGAGAGGCAGTCCCGCTTCATCGAGCGCCCCGGCGGGCAGACAAGGGGACCATCGGCGATCTGTACGGTGTCAAACGTTCCGACAGGGATTTCCTTGAGAAGCGCATCGTTGCGGCCGCCGCGGACATAGTGCCAGGTGTCGAAGATGATGCCGCTGTTTTCCCGGCCGGCGTCCCTGACGATCGTCCAGACCTCTTCCACGGTCTTCAGGCCCCAGAGCGGCATTGCCTCGATAAGGCACTTGAGTCCGTTCTCGGCGGCGCGGTCGCACATCGCCGCGTAGTGGCCAGTCAGCTCGTCGAGGGTGTAACGACCCTCCGGAAAGCTGCCGATCAGGTGGATGCGGTCGACCTGCAAGGCCTCGGCGATCCGGAAGAAGTCGTCCGGCGTCGTGTCGAGGTAGGGCTTGATGTCGGGGTCTTCGCCAGGGGTCAGTCCGTCGGGGACCCAGCTCGTGAGCGGGTCAAGGTAGCTCAGCCGGACGCCGTTGTCGGCGGCGATCGAACGGATGTCCTTGTCCGAAAGCCCGCCCGCGCGCGTATTCTTGTAATCCATCGGAGAAGTGCTAAGCCAACCGAAGCCATTCTTGGCCGCAAGCTCCACGCGCTGCCGATAGGGGACGCTGCGGACCTGGGACAACCATAGCATCCGCTTTTCGGTGGGGTATTTCATCATGTCTTCTTTCTTTACTTAAACTGGGCCACGGTGGTTTCGAAGGAACGCTTGGCCTGTTCGGCCAGCGGAAGCTTCCGGTAAGTCTCGCTGATGATCTCGACGCCCCACGGGCCTTCGTAACCGGCGTTCTTGACGGCTTGGATAAACTCTTTGGGTTTCAGCACGCCTTCGCCGGGCAGGCGGCGATGGTAGATGGTGTCTTCCCAGAGGAGGCCCTTCACGTCGGCGTCGGCGTCATCCAGCTCGATCGAACCGATGAACCTGGACGGGATCTTCTCGATGTCCTTGTATGGGATGCCGCCGCGCGCCATGTGCCAGATGTCGATGAGCAAGCCGCCATTGGGCTGATCCGCCCCTTCCACGATCGCGCGCGCCACTTCCAGCGTCCTGACGTTGGAGAATGGCATGATCTCCATGACCACCCTGACACCGTACTCGGCCGCATCGCGGCACACTCCGGCGAATGCCTCGCGCATGCGGTCGACGTCGGGCGTCATTTCTGCTTCGGTCGGCGCGTAGAGATCGCTTCCGAGGCCGGGAGCAATCTTGAGATTTCGGACTCCGAGACGCTGCGCCACGTCAAGCATCTCCGTCCGCATGACGTCCGACTTCGCCCGGCGCTCGCCGTCGAGACACCAGCCGGAGAGGAACTCGTACTCGAGGTATTTGATGTCGTTGTCGTCGACGATCCGCTTCATTTCCTTGAGACCGATCTGGGCGGCCGTCGCCTGAACGTCTGCGTGGATCAGGCCCATGCCCTTGTAGCCGACCTTGGCGGCCGCCTCGACGCGATCCTTGAAGGGGACCGGACTGATTTCGGTCGGACCGAACGGATAGACGTCGCCTCCGAGTGTGAAGAACGCCGCCAGCAACTCGATGCCGTTTTTCCCAGTCATTGCCATACTCCCGGCGGCCACGCGCCGCATGCGTTTGAATTGCCCTTTTTATATACTGAAGCCCCGGTGCGATAAATTACGCCCCGGAGATCAACATTGTAGCCTATGCATATACAATGAGATGGGATCAGATCGATCGGATGCTGCCGCCGTCCACGCCCCAAACAGCCGACGTGACGAAGCTGGCGAGGTCGGACGCGAGGAAGACCACCACGTTGGCGACCTCCTCCGGCGTCCCAAGGCGTTCGAGGGGAAGCTGCCGCAGCTTCATTTCGTGCTCGACAGCCGCCTGCGGCTCCATCTTGTGGAACGCGCCCATCGTCTCGGCGAAGCCGCCCGGCTTGGTCCAGAACGGGGTCCAGATGGGTCCCGGAGCGACCGCGTTGACCCGCACGGCCTTGCCCTCGGCGCGCGCGAGGCCCTTGGTCAGGGCGAGAACGGCGGCCTTCGACGCCGAGTAGTCGATCGGCACGGGTTCGGGCTGACGGGCGAGATCGGAACCGTTGTTGACGATTACGCCCTTCCGCTCGCGGAGGATCGGAAGCAGCTTCCGCGTAGCCCGGACATAGCTCATGAAATTAAGGGAGAAGGTTTTCTCCCATTCCTCGTCGGTCAGCTGGTCGAAGGTGCGGATCGCGCCCGAGCCGACATTGTTCACGAGCACGTCTACCGCGCCGCCCGTCGCCTTGAGCAACTCGTCCAGGCCCGCCGATACGCCAACTCCGGTGGACAGGTCCGCCTTTGCGGTGTGGGCCGTTCCGCCCGCGGCGGCGACTTCGGCCTTGACCTCGGCCATGGCTTTCTCGTCGATGTCCACGAGGCCCAACGTAGCGCCTTCGCGCGCGAACGCCACGGCGGTCGCGCGGCCGATGCCGTTGGCGGCACCCGTGATGAAGACGATCTTACCCTTCAGTCCAGTTTCCATTTCTCTAGTCCCTTGGATTGGTTGAATATCGGGGGCGCGTCAGGTCGAAGCGCCTTCCTCCCCGGTTCGGAAATCAAAGCTCGCTGTCAGCCCGCCGTCCGCGACGAGGTCCGCGCCTAGAACCGCCGTCGAACCGCTCGACAAAAGGAACATCGCCGCCTGCGCGACTTCGCGGGCCTCTAGGATGCGGCCGCGCGGCTGGCGCGCCGACCGGGTTGCCAGGAACTTGTCGCTGTCGGTGGCGGATTCGAGGTGGCGTTTGAAGAGGCCGGCCAACATAGGCCCCGGGCTGAGGACGTTGACGCGGACGCCGCAGCGCGAGTGGTCGAGCGCGACCGTCCGGGCTAACTGTCGCACCGGCGCTTTCGTGGCGTTGTAGATACCGAGTTGCTGTTCCGCCAAAGTGGCGTTCACGCTCGCCACCGCCACGATTGTCCCGTCATGGGCTTTGATCATCAGGGGCAGCAGAAATTTGATCGCCAGCGCAGTGCCTACGATGTTGACGTTGAGCGCCCGGGACATGATCGCAGGTGTGGCTTCCAGGATTGTACCGACGTCGAGGATGGCTGCAGACGTCACGAGGCCGATGCGTTTCGCGCCCGAAGACCTCAGGCGGGCGACGACCTTCTCCCAGGTCGCCTCTCCGGCGACATCCCCCACGACGTGATGGTATCCCGCGAGCGCGGCGAGGTCGTCCTGAGCGCCTGCAAGATCGACGCCGACCGTGGCCACTCCCGCCTCAACGAGAAGGCTGCAAAGTTCATGGCCAAGGCCGGACGACGCTCCGCTCACTACGACCGTGTCGGGAAGTTCGTAGGTGAGTTGCGGCATCGTCATTTCTCTTTCGCGGTGTCTTTTTTCGCGGCGAGGACGAAATCCCAGTCGACCGACCAGAAGGGGCTTTCGAATCGGAGTTCGTACGCCCGTGCCGGATCGGTCACCTTTTGGAAGTCCGCTATGAGAGAGTCCTTGACGCCAAAAACCGAGTCTTCCGCGAGGAACTGGCAGTCCGGCGTGAAGATGTGGGTGATGACCGGGTCATAGCCCGGCGCGCTCACGATGAAGTGGATATGCGCGGCTCGGTTGGGATGTCTGCCCAGGTGACCCAGCAGTTTGCCCACCGGACCATCGTCGGGGATTGGGTAGTAGCGGGGTTTGACCGCCCGGTACCAGTAAGAGCCGTCGCTTTCCGTGGTGAACACGCCGCGGAGGTTCCAGTCGGGCTGCACGTCCTTTTGCTGCACGTCATAGAAGCCGTCGTCATTGGTTTGCCAGACGTCGACGAGAGCGCCGGCGATCGGCTTGCCATCGGTGTCGACGACATGTCCGCGCACGACCATCGGCTCGCCCTTGCCGTCCAGGCAAATATTGGTCCCGTTGGCGTAGCGCGGAGCCGCTGGAACATAGAACGGCCCGAGGATCGTGTTCTCCGTCGCACCGTTGGGGCGGCGATGGTTGATGGAGTCAACCAGCATCGAGACTCCGAGGGTGTCGGAAAGTAGGATGAACTCCTGACGCCAATCCGAGCACATCTGCCCGACCTCGGTGAGGAATTTGATCCCCTGGAGCCATTCCTCGTGCGTGGGCTCGATCTCCTTGATCGCCGCGTGGAGGTGCTTCACCAGAACGGACATGACCTCGCGCAGGCGTGGATCGACGTCCGGCCCCATTCTCGCGTTGACGACGTCGACCGAGGTCTCTTCCTCGAAATAGGGATACTTGGGCTTCGACCTTTCGGTTTTGCTCATCTCAGACAATTTTCTATCCTCCTCGGCCCGAATTGCTCGCCATCAAATGGCCGGAGCCTCGCCCGCATAGGCGCGGGCGATGAGCGCGCGGATGCCGTCGCGCTCCAATGGTTGGGGGTTCCAGTACGGGTTGGCCAGTGCGCGCTCGGTCGCCACCTCGACACCGTGTTCCGGCATGCCGATCTCTCTCAGAGACCTCGGCGCGCCGATCCGTCCCGCGAGTTCGAAAAGCGCCGCAGCGGGGTCCTGATGGCCAAGCACGTCCCGGAGTTTTTCGATCACCTCGGGGATGGCGGGCGCGTTGTAGGCGAGCGCGTGCGGCAGGACGACGGTGTGGGTCTCCGCATGTGGCAAATCGAACGAGCCGCCCAGCGTGTGGCAGAGCTTGTGATGGAGGGCCATGCCGACCGAACCCAAACAGATGCCGCAGAGCCACGCGCCATAGAGCGCGTCGGCCCGCGCGTCGCAATCGGCTGGATCGTCGTGGATGAGCGGCAGCGACCGTGCCAAGGCCCGGATCGCCTCCAGCGCCATCAGCGACACGACCGGATTCCGCTCCTTCGCGTAGAGAGCCTCGACCGCATGGGCGACGGCATTCATGCCGCTGGTACCTGACATGCCGACGGGAAGGGTGAGGGTGAGGTCCACATCGTAGATGACGACCTCCGGAAGAATCTTCGGGCTGCTCTGCGTGACCTTCTGCCCGTCCTTGGTCTCGCCAAGGATCGGGGTCATTTCCGATCCGGCATAAGTGGTCGGGGCGACGATCTGAGGCAGATCGGTCCGCAGCGCGATCGCCTTGGCTAACCCTGTGGTCGATCCGCCACCGACTGCGATCAGGCCGTCGACGCTCTTGTCGGCCACGACCCTCATCGCGTCCTCGGTCACGTCCACGGGTGTGTGCATAGTCGCTCGGGAATAGACACCGACCGAACGCGCGCCCAGAAGCGCGGAAAGATTCTCCGCATCCTCGGCCTGCGGCGGCGTCGCCAGTACCAAGACCCGCTTCAGCCCGAGACGATCGACTTCCGCGGGAAGCTGCGCCAACGTTCCTGATCCGAAAATCACTCTGGCCGACTGGCCGTTATAGACGAAAGACTGCATGTCGGTTCCTCGAATTCCGGCCTCGATCGGACCGGACCTCCCTGCGTTCCTAGCGATTGTCGACGCGCTTCAAGAACGGGTTGATGTCCACTTGCCGCCAGACATTGGCGTGGGCGAACGGGTCGTCGTTGTTGAACGCGATCACGTCGTCGATCTTGTCGGCCTCGAAGACGAAGAGCGAACCGATCATGGTCTCGCCGTCATCGGCGACAAGCGGTCCCGAGATTATGGTCTTCACCGCGCCCGCGGAGAGATACGCCTTGTGGGCGTCGTAGTTCGCCAGGCGGCGTGGCAGGCCATCCGCATGGTCAAGGCAATGAACCGCAAAGAGCATGGACTTTTCCCTTCATCTTCATCGCTCTCCCTCAAAGGTCAGCTCGGAGGGAGTGGTAGCGGCTCGGACGCCGCCACCGGGCCTGCGTCGATCACTTCCCGTTGGCCGGGTAGCAATCCTTTACGTTGTCCTTCGTAATGATCTCATGCGGCAGGAAGCGGGTCTTCTCCACCGTCTTGCCGTCGAGGACGTCAGCGACGGCCTGGGCGGCGTAGGCTGATGAACACGATCGTCGAGCCTTGGTCCCGCAGCCATCTGACGGCCGTGAACACGCGGCGTATCTCGCTGTCGGACAGCGTCGCGGTCGGTTCATCGAGGATGAGGATGCGGGCTCCGCGTGACACCCCCGTGCGATCTCGATCAGCTGTTGCTCAGCGAGACCAAGCTCGCGAGCTGGCTGATCGAGATCGACGTGGGAGAGCCCGATGTCGTCAAGCTGACGACGAATGGCAGCGCGGTAACGGCCCCGGAAGAGGAACTCGCCGATAGATTGGTCGCCGAGGAGAACGTTGTCGAGCACCGAGAGGTCCGGAATGATCGATAGCTCTTGATGGACGATCGAGATCAGCCGAGGGTCGGTTCGGCGGCCGAACTTGAGTGGGACGCCGTCGACTGTGATTTCTCCCTCCGTCGGGGCGGCAAGGCCACCGAGAATCTTGACCAAGGTCGATTTGCCGGCTCCGTTTTCCCCGCACAGCCCGTGGATTTGGCCCGGCATCAGGTCGAAGTCGACACCCTTCAGAGTTCCGACGCCGCCGGAGGTCTTGCGGAGGCCTCGGAGGTTCAGGACCGGCGAAGGCATGAGGTCTTGGGACTGCGTGATCCTCGTGGTCATAGGTTCCTCCGCCTTCACGCCTCAGTCGGCGCTTGCATGCGCGCTGGCGCTCTTAAACGGGGAATAGTCGACTTGGTGTCGGGCGATCCGGACGTCCTTCAGGGAATCCCTGACCCGCAGGTGCGCGGGATGAGTGGCGTAGCCCTCAAGGGACGCTTCGTCCTTGAACTCGGAATAGAGCACGACATCGCAGGCGTAGTCGACGCGAGAGAAGTCGATGCCGACCTCAAGGAACAACAGTCCGGGGATTTCCCCGCGGAGGCTTTCGAACTTTGCCTTGAGGTCGAAGGCGGCGGCCCGCTTTTCCTCAGCGCTTTCCCCACGGACGTCCCACATGACGATATGCTTGATCATCGATCTACTTCTTGATTTTTGAGTTTCGGACTGCCGGAGGACCGGCTCGGTCGAGGTCTTGGGAAATCACGTTTCCCGACTGCAGGGGCTCGACGCTTGCTTAGGCAGGCGCAACAAGGCCGACCCGGCAAACCAAATTGAAGCTCATGAAATCCTCCCAACGGCTGTTTCCTCCGCCGTGGGTCGAAACTTAACTTCCTGAACTTCGGGAAAAAGACCTCACAAAGGGAAACACTTTTCCGCTCTGCGCAAGAAACAGCCCGGCTGTGGGTGCTACGCTATGCAGCGCCGTTAAACCGACGCCGCTTACGTTCCGAGAGTGCAGGTGGGACGATCGGGCTATTTCTACGTCTACGGAAATCTGGGCTGGGACCAGCGAAAGCCTCGCCCCACCCACGACCTGCACACCGGCGGCCAACTGTTCAAATTTGCGGCAACCCACGTTGCCGACGGCCCGCATTACGTCTTCAACAACAGTTGGATGCTGCGCGCTCCGGTGCCTGCGTGGCAGTCGATCTCGATCGCAAGCTGCTGCAGGCAGCAGGCGCTCTCTAGCGCACATTGCAGGATTGGACATAGCGCGCCGGCTGACATCGACCCGGCCGGCGCCGGCAGCGACATTTGCTGGCCGCGTTCAGCCATCGACATCGGCTGATATCGTCACCTCCTTGAAGGCGTCGAGCTCAGCCAACCGCTCGACCAGCGCCTTGCGGATCGAGGCATAGCTGCCGGCGCCGAGCGCCAGCCGCTTCGGAGCCGAGTATTGTTCGGCAGCCTCGATCATCGCCTGCGCCATCTTGACGGGATCACCCTTTGCTTCGAACCTGCCGTCGGCGATGGCGCGGCGGATTTCGCCGGCCGGCGTCGCGTCATAGGCTTCCATCGGTTGCGGCGCGACCAGGCCGCGCCCGAAATCGGTCCGCGCCGGACCTGGCTCGGCGATGATGAATTCGATGCCGAAGGAGGCGACCTCCTGCGAAACGGCTTCGATGAAGCCTTCGATGCCCCACTTGGTCGCGTGATAGAGGCTGAAATTCGGATAGGCGATCTGTCCGCCTTCCGAAGACACCTGCAGGATGCGGCCGCCGCCCTGCCACCGCAAATGCGGCAGCGCTGCCCGGATCACCTGGATCGAGCCGATCAGGTTTCAGCCATAGCCAGGTGAAGGCGCCGGGCGGAGTGACCACGGAGGCGGCACCCACTGTCGGCTTTGATATCAGCCCGGCACCGGCTCCAGATCGATCAGCGCCTTGATCGGCAGGTGGTCGGAGGCGATGCGTGCGAGCGGCGTATCATGCGCTTCCACCTCCGAGATGATCCCCTTGCGGTTGGCGATGATCCGGTCGAGCGCCAGAAGCGGCAGACCGGCGGGGAAACTCGGGACGGCGGCCGGCAGCGGTCCGAAGGCGGATTGGAAGGTGTTGAGCGAGGAGCGGTCGCCGAGCCGCCATTCGTTGAGGTCGCCGAGCAGGATAGTCGGCATCTCGTGCCTGTCGTTGATGAGTTCGACCAGCATGCGGGCCTGCTGGGCTCTGTTATGGCGCAGCAGCCCGAAATGCGCGGCGATGATGCGCAGCACCCCGCCCTTCTCGAGTTCGATCTCGGCAACCAGCGCGCCGCGCGGCTCCAGCCCCGGCAGCTTGACCTGATGCACGTCATGCACCAGCCCCTTCTTGAAGAGCACGACATTGCCGTGCCAGCCATGCGCCTTCGCCATGCCGGCAACCGGTACCGCGATCAGTCCCGTTTCCCGCTCCAGCCGCCCGAGATCGAGAATGCCGGTGCGCTCGCCAAAGCGCGTGTCGGCCTCCTGCAGCGCGATCACGTCGGCGTCGATTTCATGGATGACGCGGCTGGTGCGCTCCGGATCGAAGCGGCGGTCAGTGCCGATGCATTTGTGCACGTTATAGGAGGCGATCAGCGTTCCCGCACTGCGCGGCCTTGCCTCCGTATAGGCCGCGTCGAGCCGCTTTTTCCTGCTCCTGATCGAGGCGAGAATGCTGGCGGGAAGGCTGTCTTTCCTGGCGTGCATCGGGCGGCGCACTTGTTCCGTTGATCAAAAGGGCTACTCATTCGGCAGTATAGGCAGCCGGACGGAACTTGCCATGTCAGAATGCAAAAAATCCGTCAGAGATAGGGCGAGCCCAGCCACAGCACCTTCTCGAGCAGCCGCACCGCGAAGGGTCGCGCCTGCAGCCCGTCAAGCGTCACCGGCGTTGCCGTTTTCAAGGTTTCCTCGATGTGCTCGTCGATCTCGGCGGCGAAGCCCTCGTTCAGCACTTCGAGATCGACCTCGAAATTCAGCCGCAGCGAGCGCGGGTCGAGATTGGAAGAGCCGACATAGGCCCAGGTGCCGTCGATCGTCAGCAGCTTCGAATGGCTGAAGCTGCCGGTGGAGCGCCAGATGCGGCAGTAGTTCTTGAGGATCTGATCGAATTGCGCCGTCATCGCCCGGTCGACCAGCACGAGGTTGTTGACAGCAGGCACGACGATATCGACTTCGACGCCGCGCCGCGCCGCCGTCACCAGGGCGCTGATGAGTTCACGGTCCGGCAGGAAATAGGGCGACATGATGCGGATCGATTGGCGCGCCACGGAAAAGGCGCCCGTCAGCATCTTGTGGTTGGTCTCGACGCTGCGGTCCGGGCCGGAGGCGACGACGCGCATCAGGATGGGATCGCCGGGGCTGCGCTCTGGCAGTTCGATGCGCCAGGCCTCGTCGTTCAACAACTCCTGCGTGGAGAAGCGCCAGTCTTCGGCGGCAAGGTCGAAGAGGTCGGCCACGACAGGGCCGGTGACGCTGAAATGCGTGTCGTGGGCAAAGCTCTCGCCTGTCGCCTCCTCGCTGAAGCCCGCCCTGATGTTCATCCCGCCCGTCAGCGCAATTTTCCCGTCGACGATCAAAATCTTGCGGTGGGTGCGCAGGTTGGCATAGGGCAGCCGCAAGCCCATGATGACATTGCCGTTGAAGACGGCGACGGTGACGCCGCCCTCCCTGAGATAGCCGAGAATGCTCGGCACCGAATAACGCGCGCCGACCGCGTCGATCAGCACCCGGACCTCCACACCGCGCCTGACCGCCGCGATCAGCGCATCGGCGATGCGAAGGCCGACCGTATCGCGGTCGAAGATATAGGTTTCGAGCAGGATGCTGCGCGTCGCCTCGTCGATGCTTGATTTCATCGCCGCATAGGCCTCGTCGCCGCTCTCCAGCACATCGATCGTGTTGCCTGAAGTCAGCGGATTGCGGGTCACCCGGTCTCCCAGCGTCTGCAGCGCCGCAAAACGGCGGCCGAACTGGCTGATCACCGTCTCGGCCTCGGCATCGAATGTCTCCAACTCATCGAATTCGGCCGCAAGCAGCAGCGCGTCACGGCGGACGCTTAGCGATTTGCGGCGGATGCGGTTGATGCCGGCAATCGCATAGAGCACCGCGCCGATGATCGGAGACAGGATGATGACGCCGACCCAGCCGATCGCGGCGCGCACCTCCTCTTTGGTCATGGCGGCATGGATCGCCGCCGCGGCCCCCATGGCGATCGAGACGACAAAGAGGATATGCGGCCAGTAGGTCGACAGGAGATAGAACATCGCTGGCGAATATAGCCGCGAAACGGCGGCGTTCAATCGCGCCGTCGCTCTCTCATGACGCGAAATTTTTCGCCGTGATCATTTTGCCGGCTCGGCGCCGGCCGTTTCGGCAGGGAACAATCCCTGCGCGGATCGATTGATCCCAAGGAGGTGAGGATCGCCATCATGAACATCGCCGCAAACATCGGTCCCGCATTGGCGCTCGAAGTCGCGGATGCCGAAAGCATTGCCGAACTCCGGGATCAGGCCGAAGGCTGCACTCGTTGTGACCTTTACAGGAATGCCACGCAAGTCGTCTTCGGCGAAGGCCCTGTGAAAGCCGAGATCGTCCTTGTCGGCGAGCAGCCGGGCGACCAGGAGGATCTGACCGGCAGGCCCTTTGTCGGCCCCGCCGGCCGCCTGCTCGATCGCTGCCTCGAAGAGGCCGGCCTCGACCGCCGGCGCTGCTACGTCACCAATGCCGTCAAGCACTTCAAGTTCACGCCGCGCGGCAAACGGCGGCTGCATGCAAAACCGAATGCCGGCGAGATCAGGCGTTGCGCCTGGTGGCTCGGTGCAGAGATCAACATCCTGCAGCCGAAGCTCGTCGTGACGCTCGGTGCAAGCGCGCTTTATGCGCTGCTCGGTCCGAAGGTGAAGCTGACGCCCGAGCGCGGCCATATCCTGCATCCGGAAAACCGTCCGCCTGTCCTGGTTACGATCCACCCCTCCTATCTCTTGCGCATCCGCGACGAGGCGGAGCAGCGCCGGCAGCGCCTGGATTTCGTCTCAGATCTGCACAAGGCGGTGGAGTTTCGGTCCCCAGTGAAGGCCGATTCTCAACCCTAATATGCTGCGATGCGAAATTTTTCCGGTTGCGGCGCGATTTCGCTTGAAAGAGCTCCCCTCCTCTGGAACCATCCAAGCAGTATCGCGTTCGAACGACGGCATCATGTGACTGGAGATCAGCGATGGCAGAAACTCGGGAAGAGTGGATCAAAAAACGTGCATACACCCTCTGGGAACAAGAGGGTTATCCGACAGGGCGAGATTCCATCCATTGGGAACAGGCACGAGACGAGCGCGACGCGCTCGAGGGCTCGGCTGCGTCTTCCAAGGGCAAAGAGGTCAAGCCCAAGACGAAGCGCACCGCGACAGGCGCCAAGACGAATGGCGTGGTTACGCCGGCGCCAAAGCGCACCGCGAGCCGCAAGACCGCGTCCTGAACACTAGAATACTGAGCATCTCGATTAAAAAGGGCGTCGTCTCGACGCCCTTGATCCTTTGTTGTCATATGCCTGAATTGGTTGTGCGATATTGAATTGCAGGGGTGGGGCTTCCATGCGGGGGTGAACAGAGGCCGGATGACGCTGCAAGCTTTGAGGCTTCCAAAAAAAGTTGAGCCCTGCCCGAATAATCGGGAACAAGAGCATCCCATGGCTGTTTATGGCGAAACCGGGGAAGTTGCCATGAACGACGGCCGTATCGAAATCCTCTCAATCCCGCTCTTCGCCGCCAGCGGCCGCGTTTCGACCGCGATCGTGTGAGGGATGGAGATGTCGCTCCTCGTTATCGCCGCACTGCTCTACCTCGGTCTCGCGCTCGGGTTTATCCTTGTCGTCGACAATCTCGTCGGACTGGTTTTTCGCGATCCGCGCGCGCCGGTTCAGCTGGTCTCCGTCTACATCGGCCGCGCCTTTGCCGCATCGCAAAAACTCTATCGAAAATAACACCTCGCAGGCGACGTTTGCAGACTGCTAAAAGTGTTGAACACCCGGCAGTTAAGGATATTTCGACCGCGCCCTTTCCCTCCCATCGGAAGCCTCTATGTTGACGGTTTGGAAGGGCTGAACCCCGAGGTGGCCGATCACCCCGGCGCGGCTGACGACAAGAAAGCGATTTTGAATGGGAAGCGTCGGGAACGGCTGGCCGAGAGGCGGCGGCGAAATCGGCGAATTGTTACGGCATCCGGCTTTCCACGCCGTCGGTCTCGGTCCGGTCGAAAGCTGGCCTGCGTCTCTCAAGCATATCGCCGAAATGGTGTTGAATTCGCGCCAGCCTAAATTCGTTGCCTGGGGTCCGGATCTCGCTTTTCTCTACAATGACGCCTATGTGCCTGTTTTCCCGGAGCGGCATCCCGATGCCCTCGGAAGACCCTTCCGCGAGGTCTGGGCGGATATTTGGGAACAGTTCTCGCCGATCATCGCCAGCACGCTGGACGGCAGCTCGCAGCTCTTCAAAGAGCTGCTCATCCCGATGCGCCGCGACGGGCGTACCGAGGACACCTGGTTCACCTTCTCCTACACCCCGCTGCGCGACGATAACGGCAGGGTCGCCGGCATCCTCTGCGCGGCCCTCGATGTCACCGACCAGGTGTCGGCCAAGCGCGGCGAACAGAGCGCGCTGGGAGAACTGCGTGCAAAATCGGAGGCGCTTACTGTCGTCAACCGGGCGGGTGCGGCGATCACCGCCGAGCTCAGTGTCGAACGCCTCACCCAGATTGTCGTCGATGCCGGCGTGACGCTGACCGGCGCGGAATTCGGCGCCTTCTTCTACAATGTCGATGATGGCGAGGGCGGCAGCTACATGCTCTATGCGCTCGCCGGCGTCGATCGGAAGGCCTTCGAGAAATTCCCGATGCCGCGCAATACCAAGGTCTTCGCGCCGACCTTCAACGGCGAAGGCATCGTGCGCTCCGACGACATCCTCCTCGACCCGCGCTACGGGCAGAATGAGCCGCATGCAGGCATGCCGAAGGGGCATCTTCCCGTCAGGAGCTATCTTGCCGTGCCAGTGAAATCACGCGACGGCAGCGTCATCGGCGGCTTGTTCTTCGGTCACGGCCAGCCCGGCCGTTTTTCCCAAGCGGCCGAGGCGAGCCTCGTCAGCCTCGCCGGCCAATCGGCCGTCGCGATCGACAATATCCGGCTCTTCCGTGCCGCCAAAGTCGAAATCGACCAGCGCCGCGACATGGAAGATCAGCTGCGGAAACTCAATGAAATGCTCGAGGTTCGCGTCGCGGCCGAGATTGCCGAACGCCAGCAGGCCGAAGCAGCGCTGCAGCAGTCGCAGAAGATGGAATCGATCGGCAAGCTTACCGGCGGTGTTGCCCATGACTTCAACAATCTGCTGCAGGTGATCTCAGGCAATTTGCAGCTTCTCGGCAAGGATGTGCCAGATAGCGGCCGGGGCAAGGAACGCATTTCCAACGCGCTTGCCGCCGTCGAACGCGGCTCTCGGCTGGCAAGCCAGCTGCTCGCCTTCAGCCGCCGCCAGCCGCTGGAACCGAAGGTCGTCAACATCGGTCGTCTCGTCACCGGCATGGACGACATGCTGCGCCGCGCACTCGGCGAGGAGATCGAAGTCGAGACCATGATCTCCGGCGGCCTCTGGAACACCTTCGCCGATCCGATCCAGATCGAAAACGCACTGCTCAACCTTGCGATCAACTCCCGCGACGCGATGGATGGCGCCGGCAAGCTGACGATCGAGGTCGGCAACGCCTTCCTCGACGATTCCTACAGCCGCATCCATCCTGAAGTCACCGCTGGCCAATATGTCGTGCTCGCCGTGACCGATACAGGATCCGGGATGACTCAGGAGGTGAAGGAGCAGGCCTTCGAGCCTTTCTTCTCGACGAAAGCGGAAGGCAAGGGCACCGGTCTCGGCCTGTCGATGGTCTACGGCTTCGTCAAGCAGTCCGGCGGCCACGTGAAGATCTACAGCGAGATCGGCGAAGGCACGACCGTCAAGCTCTACCTGAGCCGCTCATTCCGGAGCGAGGATCGGGTCACGGCCGCCGACAGCGTACCGGCCGCCGGGGGCACGGAAACCATCCTTGTCGCCGAGGACGACGAGGGCGTGCGCGTCACCGTCGTCGAGATGTTGTCGGATCTCGGCTACTACGTGTTGAAGGCCAAGGATGCGCAAAGCGCGCTCACCGTGATCGAAAGCGGCGCCCATATCGACCTGCTCTTTACCGATGTCGTCATGCCCGGTCCGTTGCGGAGCCCGGAGCTTGCCCGCATGGCGAGCGAGCGTCTGCCTGACATCGCCGTGCTCTACACATCGGGCTATACCGAAAATTCGATCGTCCATGGCGGCCGGCTCGATCCCGGCCTCGAACTGCTCTCCAAGCCCTATACGCGCGAGGAACTCGCCCGCAAGATCCGCCACGTGCTTACTATCAGGACGCAACGCCGCCAAGGGGCGAGCGATGCCGCAGTGGCCTCTGCCAAACACCCCGAGATCGCCCGCGAAAAGCTGAAGCTGCTGCTCGTGGAAGACGACGCCTTCATCCGGATGGATACTGCCGAGATTCTGCAGGATCTCGGCTATGACGTGATCGAAGCTGACAGCGGCGAAAGGGGCGTGGAAATCCTCGGACACACCATTGTCGACATCATCGTCGCCGATGTCGGCCTGCCCGGCATGTCGGGCCAGGTCTTTGCCGCCAAGGCGCGCGAGGCCTTTCCGTCGGTCGGCCTGGTCTTTGCCACCGGCAACAGCAGCCTGCCGGATGCAAACCGTCTCCCCGGCTCGGTGCTGCTGTCAAAACCTTTCAGCAGCACGGCGCTCGACCAGGCGATCAAGAACGCCGTCCAGCAGCGGCCTGGCGCCTAGAGTATCTCTGTGTTTTCTTTGCTGTGCAGGCCGTTCCCATCGGAAACCTAATAAAACCGGCCTTTGTTCCGAATCCGGGCCTTGCGGGCCACGACCGCGGCCGGAACTTTTGGGCTCCTGATCGGTTCAGTCCCTTTGCAAACCAGAGGAGGCCGAGATGCCGAGAGGTGACAAATCCGACTATACCGACAAGCAGAAGCGCAAGGCCGAGCACATCGAGGAGGGCTACGAGGATCGCGGCGTCTCCGAGAAGGAAGCCGAACGGCGTGCCTGGGCGACCGTCAACAAGGAAAGCGGCGGCGGCAACAAATCCGGTTCCGGCCGCGGCAAGAAGGATACGCATGAATCCTCCGAAAAGGGCGGCCGCATCGGCGGCGCGGCATCCGCCGCACGCTCGAAGGAGGAACGGTCCGCTTCCGCGAAGAAGGCCGCTGCGACGCGCAAGCGCAACGAACACCACAGCCACCATTAACAACTGATGCGGCAAGCGGAGGCTTTCCGTCAGCCGCATAGGGAGTTTAACCCATGGCCAAATCGAAGAAGAAATGGTCGCAGGACGTCACCGAACACAGCGATGCGATGGACCTGAAGGAAGGCGTGTTCAAATCGGACGATCCGAAGAAGATTGCCCGCTCCGTCAAGCACTCCGCCGAGGAGAGCGATCGCCGCAAGTCGAGTCCCTTCCGCGCCGCCATGTCGATGCTGACTTTCTACATCAACCGCGCCGGCGACCAGCTGACGAAAAAGCGGCGCGGCACCCTTGAAAAAGCCAAGGACGAACTGCGAAAAGACTTCGGTCGTCAACCGAAGGATTGAGTGCTCATGGCATACGAACTTTATTATTGGGACGGCATTCAAGGCCGCGGCGAATTCGTGCGGTTGGCGCTGGAGGAAGCCGGCGCCGACTATATCGACATCACCCGCCAGCCCGGACGCGGTACCGGCGCCATGTTCGACATCATGAAGAGCGACAGCGAACCGCACATTCCTTTTGCGCCGCCCTTCCTGAAGGACGGCGATCTCATTATCCCGCATGTCGCCAACGTCCTGCTTTACCTCGGCCCGAAGCTCGGCCTTGCGCCTAAGGATGAAGGCCTTCGCCATGTCGTCAACGGCCTGCAGCTGACCGTCACCGATTTCGTCGCCGAAGTGCACGATACGCATCACCCGATCGACATTTCGCTCTATTACGAGGACCAGAAGCCAGAGGCAAAAGCCCGCTCAGCCGCTTTCATTCGCGACCGCATTCCAAAATTCCTCGGCTATTTCGAGCGGGTGCTGCGGCAGAACCCAAAAGGCGCCAACCATATCGTCGGCGATGCGCTCACCTATGTCGACCTCTCGCTCTTCCAGGTGATCGAGGGCCTGAGCTACGCCTTCCCGAGAGCCATGACAAACCGCAAGGCGGAATATCCCGCCCTGCTGGCGCTGCATGATGCGGTGGCGAAACGTCCGAACATTGCCCGCTATCTAGCCTCCCCCCGCCGCCTCGCCTTCAACGAGGAAGGGATTTTCAGGCACTATCCTGAGCTCGACGGTGCGGGATGAGTTAAGAGCAATCCCAGGCAAAGCGCGAAGCGGTTTTGCCGGGAATTGCGTAAAGCAAAGGATAGAGCCGTTCATTCGAGCGGCACCGCCGCATCGAAGAAATTTCCCCAAGGGTCTGTCAGCCGGGTCTCCAACCGTTGCGGCACGTTGCCGAGCGTGAAAGCGGCGGGACCGCTCACCTCGTTCAATTCTGACCAATCCAGCGGCATCGAAACTGGCGCACCCGATCGTGCCCGCGTCGAATAGGCCGCGACCGCCGTGTTTCCGCGGCCGTTGCGCAGATAATCGATGTAGATATGTCCACCGCGTTTTGCCTTCGTCGCCGTTGCCAGATATTTCTCCGGCGTGTCGGCCGACATGCTTTCGGCCAGCGAATGGGCGAAATCCTTCACTTCCGCCCAGCCGGCCTTCGGCGCGAGCGGCGTTACCACATGCAGCCCCTTGCCGCCCGACGTCTTGACGAAGGCAGCCAGGCCGCGGGCTTCCAGCCGCGTCTTCAATTCAAGCGTTGCCGAAATTACCGCGCTCCAGGCCACGTCCTCGCCGGGATCGAGGTCCATGGTGATCATGTCGGGGTTTTCCCAATCGTCGGTCGTTACGCCCCAGGGATGAATTTCGAGCACGGCCGACTGCACCAGCGCCACGAGCCCGTTGAAATCGGCGATGCGCAGCAATTTTTCGCCGTCCGCATCCTGCGGGTCGGCGATCTCCTCGATATGGGGATTCATGCCTTTCCACGCATGTTTCTGGAAAAACCGCTGGTGGCTTTTTATCCCGTCCGGCAGGCGCAGCAGTGCTAAGGGCCGGTTGACGACATAAGGCGCCATGAATGGCCACACCGCGGCGTAATAATCCGCCAGCGCCTGTTTGGTCACGCCCTCGTCCGGCCAGTAGAGCCGGTCGGGATGGGTCAGCGATACATCAGATACCGGCGGATGTCTGGGGCTCATTCTTCGATCTCGCTTGTGAGGAAATCAAGTAGCCTGTTTTCCTCGGCCCGCAAGCCCCGCAGCGGCTCGTTACCGCTCTCGATCAGCCGATGATCGTTGCCGGCGAGCGCGATGATCGCGGGATGAATATAGCTCGAGCGCGAGATCGCCGGTGTGTTGTGCAGCGCCTCGGCCGCGGCCTCCGACATCTGCTTTACCGTCGGCCGGCCGCCACTGAGGATCGTCTCACGCGCCACACCGAAGGCCACCAGCGATCCGGCCCAGGTGCGGAAGGTTTTCGCGGAAATCGGAATGCCCGATATTTCGGCCAGATAGGCGTTCAACCGGCCGGAATCGATTGGTTTCAGCGCCCCGCTTTCGTCCTTCCAGACGAAGAGCTGGCGGCCGGGCAGGTCGGCTATCTCCTCCAGGATCTTCTGCAGCCTGGGATGCTTGAGGCTGCGCTGGACGCGCTTGCCACCCTTGGCGCGAAATTTCAGCTCTATCTGACTGTCGACGATCTTCAGGTGGCGCTTCAGCAGCGTCGTTGCGCCATAGGTGCCGTTCTCGCTGACATAGGCCTGGTTGCCGACGCGTAAGTGTGCCTCGTCAAGCAGCGTCGTCAAAGCCGCAAGCACGCCGTTGACATCCTCCGCACCGGTGTCGAGATGGCGCAGCACGGTCCGGCGGATCCGAGGCAGCGCCCGGCCGAACTCAATCAGCTGATGGAATTTTCCCGCACTTCGGAAGGATTGCCAATCCTTGTGGTAGCGGTATTGCTTGCGCCCGCGCGCGTCGAAACCCGTCGCCTGCAGATGGCCGTTGTCGTAGAGGCATATCCAGACATTCTCGTAGGCCGGCGGCAGACCGAGCGCGCGGATGCGCGCCCGCTGCAATTCGTCGGCAAGCGTCGTGCCGTCGGGCATCACATAGCTGAAGCCCTTACCCTTCCTTCGTCTGCGGATGCCTGGTTCGGTATCGCTGACATAGACGAGACCAAGGTCGGTGATGGCTTCGGCATTCATGTCTGCGACCCGTTACTTGCTCCTGCGGCCGAACTGAAACCACCACCGGCGCCCGGCCTTGGTCATGTCCTTCAGCGGCTCGGTCTGCCCCTCCGGCGCAAAGACGGCAACGCTCTGGGCATAGACCATGACCGGATTATCCTGATCGCGAACCTTAAAGGCATCCCTCTCGGCCCCGGTGTCGGCAATCCGCGACCATTTCGTCAGTCCGTTTACCTCCGGCACGTGGAATTCGCAGTCGCCGCCGGCATTGAAGATGAGGAAGAGGTCATCCATCGTCTCGGTCTCGGGCGCATTCGCGCTCTTCGAGAGATAGACGCCGAGCACCCGCAGTTCATCATCGTTCCAAGCACCGTCATCCATGAAGCCGCCGTCCGGTCTGTACCAGGCGATCTCGATGCGGCCGTCCTCGGCTGTCTCTCCGGTCAGGAACCGCTCCTGCCGGAGTACCGGATGGGCCTTGCGGAAGGCGACGGCCTGTCGGCAGAAATCGAGGAAGGGGTCGTCGAGCCCCGCCCAATCCGTCCAGCCGATTTCGTTGTCCTGGCAATAGGCGTTGTTGTTGCCGCCCTGGCTGTTGCCGAGCTCGTCGCCGGCAAGGATCATCGGCACGCCTTGGGAGAGCATCAGCGTCGCCATCATGTTGCGCCGCCGCCTTGCCCGCGCGGCGTTGATATCGGCATTATCGGTCGCACCCTCGGCGCCCATATTGTCGGAGTGATTGTCCGAATGGCCGTCCCGGTTATCCTCGCCGTTCGCCTCGTTGTGCTTGTCGTTGAAGGAGACCGTGTCCATCAGCGTGAAGCCGTCATGCGCCGACAGAAGATTGATCGAGGAGGTCGCTCCACGGTCGGAATGGTTGAACTGCAGTGCCGAGCCGGTGACGCGGGCCGCCACCTCCGACACCATGCCGCCATCGCCCTTCCAGAAACGGCGGACGTCGTCGCGGAACTTGTCGTTCCACTCGCGGAAGGGATGCGGGAAGCCGCCGACCTGATAACCGCCCTCGCCGATATCCCAGGGTTCGGCGATCAGCTTGACGCCTGACAGCATCGGATCCTGCCGGATGGCGCCGAAGAAACCGCCCTGGCGGTCGAATTCGAGATCCTGCCGCCCGAGCGTGCTGGCGAGATCGAAGCGGAAGCCGTCGATATGCATGACGCCCACCCAGTAGCGCAGGCTGTCGAGCACCATGCGCATCACCATCGGGTTGGCGACATTCAGCGTGTTGCCGGTCCCCGTCGTATCGAAGGTATGGCGCGGATCATCGGGGGAGAGAATGTAATAGCTCGCATTGTCGAGTCCACGGAAGGACAGCGTCGGTCCTTTCTCGCTGCCTTCGGCAGTGTGGTTATAGACCACATCCATGATGACCTCGATGCCGGCGGCATGGAACTTTTTCACCATGGTCTTGATTTCGGTGATCTTGTCGCCGGACATGTAACGCGATTGAGGTGCGAAGAAGCCGAGTGTCTGATAGCCCCAATAGTTGCTGAGGTTGTTTTCCAGGAGATAGCGATCGTCGAGGAAATACTGGATCGGCAGCAGCTCGATCGCCGAGATGCCGAGCTTGACGAGATGGTCGATGATCGGATCGCTGCACATGCCGAGAAAGGTGCCGCGCAGCCGGTCAGGCACCTTCGGATGCGTCATCGTCATGCCGCGCACATGCGCCTCGTAGATGATGGTGTCGGGCCAGGGGCGGCGGATTGCCTCTTCTCCCGCCCAATCGAAATCCGGATCCTGCACCACGCCCTTGACCGTGAAGGGCGCGCTGTCGCGCTCGTCGAAGGAAAGGTCGTCCTCGCCGATCTGATAACCGAACAGCGCATCGTCCCATATAAGCTCGTCCGTGACCTGTTTGGCATAGGGATCGAGCAGCAGCTTGTTCGGATTGAAGCGATGGCCGGCGGCAGGATCGTAGGGACCATGAGCGCGATAGCCGTAAACCGTGCCGGGGCCGACGCCGGCAATATATCCGGACCAGATGTCGCCTTCGCGCTTCGGCAGCGGCAACCGGGCGACCTCCTTCTTTCCATCAGGCGAGAAGAGGCAAAGTTCGATCTGTTCCGCATGGGCCGAGAAGATGGCGAAATGGGTGCCCGAGCCAATATATTCCGCCCCGAGCTCCGGCTTGAGGAAGTCGAGTTCCGAAAATGAAAAGCTCATGGTGCCCCGCTTGATGACTTTACCAAGCGGGTAACGTGAGGGCGCTTCAAAAGTTCCCTCGCGCAAAGGGAAAGGGGAACGATGCGCCTCCCTAAGGAGGCGTTTACGGCATCAGCTGGCCGCCGTTGACCTCGATGATCTGGCCGGTGATGTAGCCAGACAGCGTCGGCGAGGCGAGAAAGAGATAGGCACCGACGCAATCCTCCGATGTGCCGACGAAACCCATCGGGATCGACTTGCGCTGCAGTTCCATCTGCTCGTCATTGGTATAACGCTCATGGAAGGGTGTCGCGATAACGCCCGGCGCCACCGCGTTGACGCGGATCCTGTCGGCGACGAATTCCTTGGCATGACCGCGCGTGATCGTCGAAACGAAGCCTTTGGACGCCGCATAGAGGATCGCACCATTGCCGCCGCCATTGCGCGCGGCGATCGAGGTGGTGTTGATGATGAAGCCACCCTGCTTTTTCAGCCAGGGATGCGCCGCACGTGTTGCCGCCAGCACCGAGCGGGCGTTGAGGTCCATGACCGCGGCATAATGCGCGTCGGTATATTCCGAGGTGGGCTTGCGCCCCAGCATGCCGCCGGCATTGTTGATGAGACCGTCGAGATGACCGAAGGTCTTCGCCGTCTCGTCGACGACACGCTCGGTCTCGCCTTCCCTCGACACGTCGCCCTGGATCAGATGCACGGTGCCGCCGGCAGCTCGGATTTCCTCAGCAAGTTTTTCCGCCGGTTCGCGGCTGGCATTGTAATGCACGCCGACCTTTGCCCCTTGAGCGGCAAAGGCGCGGGCGAGCGCCGCACCGATGCCGGTCGAGGCGCCGGTGATCAGCACGGCCTTGCCGGACAGGTCCGGCAGCTTGATGGATGCCAGCGATTGCGCAAGTTCGACCATGGCGACGATTGCCTCCCGAAAAACCAAGGACATAGGTGATAAAACGAATAGGAGAAGTCTTATCAGGGTAAATCGACGAAGGGCAATGCACGAAAGAGCGAGATTCGCATGGTGTTTAGTCCCGGCCAGCAGGATTGAGTTCCCGAGAGAGCTCGACAAGTGTCGCGCCCCGGCCTGGCAATGTTTCCTTGTTACTGTCGATGTAAGGACCATAGACCTCAAGGAAAGACTGCACGGTATCATTGAAGAAGACTGCCGTTGTTTCCTTGGAGCAGAGTGACGCATTCACGCAAAGAGCAAGCCGGTTGAAGAAATAGACGACTTCCCTGACTTGCTCCTGGCGCGCAGGCTCCTGCGCAATCTGACGGTTTAAGGACTGCAACAGATTATCCATGGCATGCCCGCCTGTGTCAGCCCTCCTCTTGTCGCCGACCGGGATCGTCTCAAGGAACGTTGAATAAAACTGGCGAAGTTCGCCGTAGGCTTGCCGATAGCCTTGCGTTTCCCAGGTCTCGATGAGAGTGAGCGTATATTTCGTGCGATCCGTCTCCTTCTTCTCGATGTACTCGAAAACCGCCCAAAAGATACCGCCTATCGCGCTGACGAAGGTCAAAACGGCAACGATGCTGCTCAGAAACGACCAGCCGGCTTCCGAAACATTTAAGAAAGAGAGCCCGACCCGCCGCTTGGATGATGGCTGGCTCATGGCTTGCAATTCTCCACCAGATCGAACCGCACCGACGGATCGATCGTACCTTCGTGCCCATCCAGCAATCGTTTGAGGCAAACAAGGCTTGCCTCATCGAAGATGTAGACCGATCGTAGCTCGCGCTGGTTCCGCGCGCTGGATTCGCTTCCGAGTGATAAAAGCCCAGGCATCCGATCCAGACCGCGACGTTCGCGCCCGTCATCCCCAGCACAGGCGGAGAGATCGACCTCCGTATTGCTCGTTTCCGAGCTTCGAGCAGTTGAAAGAAACTTTTCATAGTCCTGACGGAAGCAATTTGCCCGCACTCCATCGAGCTCGACGACCTCGTCACAGATGAGGCACGCAGCAAGGGAGGCCGCCGGAGCGAGAAACTGCATGGCAGCTGCTAGGACCGCAACCGTTCTATAGGCGTTGCGAAATCTAAAAGAGGGCATAGTCTCCCACCAGTCGGCTGTTGATGATCCAGGGTGTCTGCTTGCCGTCGCTTGCCGCGAAAACCAGCGTCTTGACGCCGCGATACAGTTCGGAGGCCTCGATGCGACCATTGTGGTTGTGGTCATAACGATCGCGTTCTTTTCCGAGGACGGTAACGATCGCGTTGGTGAACAGGCCCCCAACCTCGCGGCGCCCGAGCGACTCCTGTCGCCCCTTCGCAGCGGCAAGAACGGTGAGATTGGATCTTAGGGCGGCGAGGTTGTTGGCGAGATCGTCGTTAGTGGTGAAAGACCCGGTCCCCGCGGCGCCGGAGTGGCAGGCGTCAAGAAGGATGGTGATGCGCGCTTCGGTCCTTTCGAACAGCGCGGCCAGCCGGTCGAAAGGCAAGGCTGTGTGTTCGAGATCCGTTGGATCGGTGGCCGACGTCGCGAAATAGAAACGCCCATTGCTATCCTGCATGCCATGGCCGGCCAGAAACAGGACCGCGTGGTCCCCACGCGCCAGCCCGTCCAGCAGTCGCGCCGTCGCCTCCAGTATGGCCTCGGGTGTGGCACGCCTGTCCTTCGGCCCTACCTCGCCGCGGAACGGTGGCTCTTTGCCAAGCGGCTCGGTCAGCGTCTCGAGCACTGTGCCTGCATCGCGGAGCGGGTAGTTGAGCGAGCGCAGGCGCTCATCCTCGTATGTGTTCACGCCGATGACGAGCGCGCGGGTGACCGCACGGCGCGCAAGAGGCTCGCCGAGATCAGCGGATACCGGGAGGCTCGCCAGGCCCGCAGAATTGAATCCGATGACCGACACCCAACGCGCGTCCTTGAGCCTCTCGAACGACACTGCATTTCCGACGGTGGCAGCATCAACCGTTTCGGTCAGCACACCGTCTTGAAAAACGGACATATGCACCGTCTCAGCCGGATCGAAGTGCAATACTGCTCTTACGCGACTGCCGTTTTCCTCGAGCGCGATCTCGCCTGTTAACGACGGCGGTACGCCCACCTCGTCGACAGCCTGCGGCGTCTGCCCGCGATCAAGAACGGCGCGCGCCAGATCTGGGACCAGGCGCGCCGTGCCAAACCGGTCGAGACTATACTGTCCAACCCTACCGGGAAATTTCAGATCGATGAGGGCGGCGGCCTCGGCTGTCGCGTCGTAGTAGTAGTCCTTGGTCCAGACTGCGATCTCGTCGTCGGCAATGCGCCCGGACAGGAGCGATTGCCTATCGTCCAGAATGGCGTGAATGTAGAAGTTGCCGTCAGAATTAAGTTGCACCGCATGGCGACGGTCTTTCGTCAACCAGGCATCGACGAGGAGGTCGCCATTCGGAAGATTCTCGCCGATCCAGAGGAACTTCTGTGTTGCGCGGTCACGCACAGTCATGACGCCGTTGCCGGGCGCATAGGTCAGCAGAAGGTCGTCATTGGCTTTGATACGAAAAGGGTGCTCGTACCACAGACGATGGGCATTGTTTTCGAAGAAAAATGCGCCTTCCGCCTGAAGTGCAGCACTCGCCGCCGGCGCGGGGCGCGCGATATCCATGACGTAAAGGGCAGCATAGGGCCTGAGGCTCCCGAACGTCGCGCCCGCGACACACTCCGCACGTGCGACCCATACCGCCCCGCGAGACGTGCGGACCGTCGAGACCTCGACAACATCCCGAGGCGCTAACAACGAACCCGTGCCCCCCGTGCTTGAGGATTCTCCGAGCAGAATATGTTCACAGTCGGAGATGGGACCCTCGTCCCCGACGGGCAGAGCCCAGTCGAAGCGCCAGCCCGCATGCTCCGCCTCGCGGCGGAAGCGCCCCATTGCCCCTGCGGATCGTTTCAGCCGCTGGTCGCGATCAAGCGCGTGAAGGGCGTTATTCTCACCTGCGGCGGTGGACGCGACGAGGCGCTCACCGTCGACCATTGGATCGAGCGCGACGCCGAGGCGCAAGAGTTGTTCGGGCAAGGCAGCGGAGAGAGGTGTGCCGTTGCCGGCTCTGGTGGAGCCTTGGTCGTTCGATGCCACGGCCACATCGATCATGACTGCCTGAAGCTCTATTTTGCCCAATGTGCGCGACAGACTCTCTGTAAAATCGCGGGGGCGGCGGCTGTCGGCGTCGGCGACCTCCCAGTCTTCCCAGGTACTGGTCGTCCTGAAGCCGCCGGCAACATCGAATTCCCGAGCGACACTGACGGGCGACACCATGCCAAGCGACCAGAACATATGAAAATGAAGGGGAATTGTCTCGCCACCTTCGGAACTGTAAGCGCCGGAAGAATTCGCGATCGAGGCGTAATCCGGGTTCTGGAGCGCACCAACGCGGTTGCCGGCGCCACCCCAGATGGCATAGGCAGCATTTTCCAAATCGATCGCCACGCGCGTTTGACCACGTTCGGCAGTGCAGCAGGATGGTCCGGTAATCTGTTCCCGTATGCGCAAATGATCGCCGAAGGTGGAGGAAAAATTCACCTCCGCCCAAGGCGCGAGTGTGGTGAAGACGACGCTGTCGCCGAGCGCCCAGCGAAGGTCGCCGGCGTCCGCTGTCGCAGCCGTATGCCCATCGACCATGTCGACGATGTCGAGCCGGCCATTATGCTCGACGCCGATGAAGCGGTGGGTCGGCGAGATCTGCAGGTGTGTGCCTGCCCGCTCGACGATTTCCGTCCCGCTTGCCGCATCCAGCAGAAGAAAGCGGGTATCGTTGAGGAGGATGCGGCGGGAGAATTTAGGGATATCGATGCTATGTGTGAACGCCGCGCGGCCCTCGGCGGTGTTGAGGACGATCTCGGCAGGCGCCGGTGCAATTTCGAGCCGCTCTGACTCTTCCTTCAGAACGATCTCCTCCTCGCAGGCGCGCAGATAGCCCACCAATGAGACGGATAGGTTCAAGGGCCCCGCTTGCAGAGGAATGGTTGAAACTGAACCACTCGCCGCGGCGCCACGCGTCGCCAGGGCGACCATGGCGCGTGTCTTGCCGAGACCGGCTTTTATCGCGAACGGATTGGGTGCGTCAGGACCCAACGCTAGATGCCCCTTGCCTTTAAAACGGACGGGCTGTTCTGCTTTGACCATGAACCAAACCGGTATGCGATCTTCGAGCGTGTTGCCCGACCACTCGATCCAAAAGCTGTTTCCGGCGCGCAGCGGTCCCTGATGCGGCAGTGTCCATTGGAATTTTTCGGCCAGACGCCGGAGCGTCTCCTTCTCCTCGTCGCATGACCCGGCGAGCCTGCGAGCAGCTTGTTTCACGCGGGCCTGGAAGCCCTCCAGTGTCTCGCCCTCGTGCCACCCGACCGCTCCATCGACGATCGGTCCCGGTCCGCGGGTGGGTGGAGGTGCTAAACCCGCCTTCCGGCCATCGAAAACGCCGCTCTTTGCGGCTGCGTAGGGTTTGGGCGAGCCCTTTTCGGACTTCAGGAAACATGCCCCGCCGCTCGGGTTGAACGTATAGGCCCGGCACATGTCGGTTTCCGAGCAGATCGCGATACATTCGCCTTCCGTCAGGCCACGCAGAAGCGGATCGGCCAGCCCACCTCGAATGTCGTTGCCGGCAAGATCCGTATTCGGCTGCGACGTCCACGTTCCTTCGGACACCGCGACCTCGGCCAGTTCGTCGGCAAGGCGGGAGAACCGCCCAGGGAAGGGATCCTGGCCGCTACGGAGCCTGGCGAGGAGGGTCGCACATGCCTTCCCAACCCGGTCGTACTCGGGGCCAAACCGCGCGAGACCGAAGGATATCGACCATGTCCCCACCTTGAGGTTCAGCGACTGCCCGGCGGAAAGGCGGGCGATGAGCGCTGCATCGCGATTGGCATCGAGAACCGGCCTCTTGCGGACGCCATCGAGAGGAAGCATTGCCTCAGGGCCCCGATCCACTGCCAGACCTACGCTAGAGACCGACGGTGTCGAGTAGCCCGCCACCTCTTCGAAATCAAGGACCACACCGGCTTCGGCATCGCAGGCAAGACGAAGGCAGACTTTGCTGTAGCCGGTGGAGGCGCAGATTTTGCTGCCGATCCCCGTGTCGTCCGGCTGCCACGGCGGCAAGGCCGCATTGCCGACAACCGGGCCTGTCCCATGGGAGAGCTCCTCCTCCATGTTGCCGGCATGTGCCTCGCGGATCGATGCCGGCGCCTCCCAGCTCCGATCCGCCGCCCAGGCCGCCATCGCAGCCATGGTCGCTTGGTCTGCCTGCCCATTCACCGGCCCCGAATAGTAGCCGAGCCGGGAGAGGGCCGATTGAACGCGACGAACAGTCCGATCTTCTGGGCCAGAGCTTGGACGATCCTGTTCTGCAACCTGTCCCAGCGCGCGTTCAGCTTCCAGAGAATTGAGATGCGCGACGCGGAGGGTTGTTGGAGCCTCCCATCCCCGATCGCGTGCCCACGCTGCTACCGAACTCCACGTCTCGGTCCCGGCATCTCCGTCGATCGGACCATGATAGTAACCGAGCGCTTCCAGGGCACGCTGCAGGCGTTGCACTTGCGATCTTGTCAGCTGTGACCGAAGAGTCGGCATCGGTTTAGACGTTCGGCGACCAGCATCTGGCGGCGCAGCATCACGCATGACGCCGTCGGTCAAGCTCCTGATGATGTCGAGTGGAGACTGCGCCAGAGCCGGCTGCGACAGCAACATGACACATGCCAAAGCAATCCCTATTACCCTCATTGCTGCAGCATGGCCCCCAGCCAAAAGTTAACAAAGAGTATACTGCCGAAGAACTGAGGGTTCCTCAAGTGAATATTTAAGGATTGGCGCGTCTTAGCCGTTATCGCTCTAGCAGAGCGCGTCGCCGCAGCGTCCACTACTACACGAATACGAATTCGGCTTTGCCGGCATCAAGTATATTCCTCGGTTTCGACGCTTTGTTCTTTCGACATCCGGAATGGCGCGCAAGCCACCGGATGTGAATGATCGCGGTTCGGCTGGTCCTCGTCCATTTGTTACGGTGGAGGCAAATGTGCCGTCTGCGGTGTTGGCGATTTGGCGGCAAGAGTTGCAACGATGCGAAGAACTTGAGTGGACGTCGTCACCACCGTCCACTCTCGATACCGCACGTCAGGATTGGCAAGGCGCTCGTTATGGCGCCACGCCGAAGGCTGGCTGTGGTTTCTGGCGGGCGAGAGGCGGGAATGCGAGCGCTATCGCCGCGGCCCCCAGCCCGACCATCGCGGAGCCGATGAACAGCCAGGAATAATTGGCGAAAGTGTCGAATATCCAGCCGCCGATCAGAGGGCCGAACGCCATGCCGAGGCTGGAAAGCATCGTCGCCGCGCCGAAGACCGTACCGATGATGCGCGGCCCGAAATATTCCCGCGCCAGCACGGCATAGAGCGGCATCACGCCGCCATAGGCACTGCCGAAGACGATGGCGAGCGCGTAGAATTCGCCGAGTTGGCTGACGAAGAGATAGGTCGCGAGCGCGACTGCCTGCACCAGCAGGCCGGCGACCAGCACCGGCTTCACCCCGATCCTGTCGGCAAGGCTGCCATAGAGCAACCGGCCGCCCAGTCCGGCCAGCCCCTCGACGCTGTAAATGCTGACGGCCGCCATAGGTGCCACGCCGCAGATCGTCGCATAGTTCACCATGTGGAAGATCGGCCCGGAATGCGCCGCGCAGCAGGCAAAGAAGGTCAGGCCAAGCACGATGAATTGCGGCGACCGGAAGACTTTCGACAGTTGCGGCCGGACGCCGTCGGCCGCGAACGCGGTTCCGCTATCTGCGATCTCGGCAGGCGGGCGCCGGACCAGCAGGGCGGCCGGCACCAGCAGCACCCAGGCAGCAATGCCGATGATCAGCATCGCCGGCCGCCATTCATAGGCCGAGATCAGCCAACGCGCGAAGGGTGAGATCGTCATCGGCGCAACGCCCATGCCGGCGGAGACGAGCGACACCGCAAGGCCGCGGTTTTCGTCGAACCAGGCGGTCGTCGCCGCGATCATCGGCGCGAAGAACGTGCTGGCCGCCAGTCCGACAAGGATGCCGTAGGTCAGCTGGAACTGCAGCAGGGTTTCGGCCCGGCTCGCCAGCACCAGCGCCAGGCCGAGCAGAACGGAGCCTATCAGCACGACCACGCGCGGGCCGAAGCGGTCGCTTGCCGCCCCCCAGAAGAAGCCGCCGAAACCCATGACGATGAAGTTCAGCGTCATCGCGCTCGCGATGCCGACATGCGACCAGCCGGTCGCCGTTGCAATCGGCTCCTGAAAGATCGCCAGCGAGAACATCGCGCCGAGCGCAACGCATGTCATCAATGCGCCCGCAGCGACGATGACCCAACGATAGGAAACACTCATGGCTTCATAACCTCCATGCCGACAGAGTGACCGCGACGCATGCGGCAAACCTACCGCATTTCGCGCCTGCGATCTCAAGACGTTTGAACCGCGGCGGATTCGACAGCTCACTCCCATCTTTTTCCGTGCGCCAATGATGGTGATCTCGCATCGTGCACGGGCTTTGATCGATATTAAGTCGATGCTAAAATGGGGTGTTGGACGGCAGTCAATCGAGGCGCGCACCCTGTGTGATGCCTGGAATGCCATGATCTCGGTTACGTCCTCAGCACGCGATAGATTGCCGGGATGACGAGAACCGTCAGCAGGGTCGAGGAGGCCAGGCCGAACAGCAGCGAGATCGCGAGCCCCTGGAAGATCGGATCGCTGAGGATGACAATCGCGCCGATCATGGCCGCAAGAGCGGTGAGCAGAATGGGCTTCGAACGGATCGCGCCAGCCTCGATCACGGTTTCGGCGAGCGGCTGGTCTGGCGACCTGTTGTGTCGAATGAAGTCGACCAACAGGATGGAGTTGCGGACAATAATGCCTGCGAGTGCGATAAAGCCGATCATCGACGTCGCCGAGAAGGGCGCGCCGAACAGCCAGTGCCCGCCGAGGATGCCGATGAAGGTCAACGGGATCGGCGTCAGAATAACCAGCGGCACCTTGAACGAGCGGAACTGCGCGACGACCAGGATATAGATGCCGAGGAGAGCCACCATGAAGGCGGCGCCCATGTCGCGGAACGTTACCCAGGTGACCTCCCATTCGCCATCCCAGAGCAGCGTCGAGACGCTCTCGTCATCAGCCTGGCCATGCAGCGATATGCGTGGCTTGGAAAGGCCGGTCCAGTCTTCGGCATCGAGTGCCCTCTGGACGGCGATCATCCCGTAGAGAGGTGCCTCATAGGCGCCGGCGAGTTCGGCTGTCACCATTTCAGCGGCGCGGCCGTTGTGACGGAAGATGGGAAAGGATGCCTTTTCCTCGGCGGTATGAATGACGTCACCAAGTTCGACGACACCGCGATCTCCCGGAAGGACATTCGCCGGGATCGGCGTGGTGAGGAATCGTTCGTTCAGCACGCGATCGCGTTTCGGCAACTCCAGCCGGATCGGGATCGGCTGCCTGCCACCGCCTCTATGCGAATAGCCGACGGTCTCACCGTTGTTGAGGATCGCGATGGTATCGAAGACATCGCTGTCCTCGACATGGAAAAATTCCGCGTCATCGGTCGAGATGGTTGCACGCAGACGCCGGGCCGGAGTTCCGTAGGAATTATCCGCGTCGACGATGAATGGAACGGAACGGAAGGCTGCTTCGACCTTCCCGGCGACCTTTCTGCGGGTGTCCCCGTCCGGACCATAGATCTCGGCAAGAAGCGTCGCGATCACCGGCGGCCCCGGGGGAGGCTCGACCACCTTCAGGCTGGTGTCAGCCGGAATCGTGATCTCGCCGAGGCGGTTCCGTATGGCGACGGCCAGCTCATGGCTGGTTCGGGAGCGCTCGGCCTTCGACAGCAACTCGATAGCGACCTCCCCCTGTTCGGGACTGGCCCGCAGGTAATAGTGCCGCACGAGGCCATTGAAATTGAAGGGCGCGGCAGTGCCGGCATAGGTCTGTGCGGACTTCACCTCGGGGAATTGCATCACCAGCCGCGCGATCGATTGCGCCATCGCATCCGTCGCCTCAACGGAAGAGCCTTCAGGCAGGTCGACCATCACCGACAGTTCCGACTTGTTGTCGAAGGGCAACAGCTTGACCGTGACGTCCTCGGTATAGAAGAGGGCAAGCGAGCCGAGCGTCAGCAAGCCGACGACGACGAGGAATATCCAGCTCGACGTCTTCGAGGCAAGCAGCGGGCGCGCGACCAGCATGTAGAGACGACCGATCATGCCGCCTCGGGCATGGGACGACTGCCCTTCGTGAGCCTTGTTGCCTCTGCCAGCGATCTTCAGCATCAGCCAGGGCGTTACCGTTACCGCTATGAAGAAGGAAAAGATCATGGCGGCCGAGGCGTTTGCCGGGATCGGGCTCATATAGGGACCCATCATGCCGGAAACGAAGAGCATCGGTAGCAGCGCCGTGACGACCGTCAGCGTGGCGATGATCGTTGGATTTCCCACCTCCGCCACGGCCTCTATTGCCGCCTCCCGCCGGCTGCGGCCGTCGCTCATGCTCCAGTGACGGGCGATGTTCTCGATGATGACGATGGCATCGTCGACGAGAATGCCGATCGAGAATATCAATGCGAACAGCGAGACGCGGTTGAGCGTATAGCCCATCAGCTTCGAGGCGAAGAGCGTCAGCAGGATCGTCACCGGGATGACGACGGCAACCACCGACGCTTCACGCCAGCCGATCGAGAAGCCGACGAGCACGATGATCGATACGGTTGCAAGGCCGAGATGGAGCAGCAATTCATTGGCCTTGTCGTTGGCCGTCTCGCCATAATTGCGCGTCACCTCGATGCTCATGTCGCCGGGGATCAGCGTTCCCTTGAGGGCCTCGACGCGCGCCAGGACCGATTGCGCCACGGTGACGGCATTCGCCCCCGACCTTTTGGCGATTGCCACGGTGACGGCGGGAAGCCGGACCACGCCCTTTTCGCCGCGCACGAGGCTTGCCGACACCGTCTCGTTGGAATCGGTCGCCAGGCCAATGTTCGCAACATCACGCACATAGACCGGGCGGCCGTCGCGCGCGGTCAGGAGCAGATTGCCGATGTCGGCGGGGGACGCCAGCGTCTCTCCGGCGACGAGACCGATCTGCTCGCCCTTGTCGCGGATCTGCCCCGCGGGAAAGGCGCGATTCGCGCCGGAAACCTTGGCTGCCAATTGCTGGAGCGTCACGCCGTAGAGCGCCAGCTTGGCCGGATCGGGCGCGACGCGCATGACTTCGTCGGACTCGCCTACAAGATAGGTCAGGCCGACGTTCTCCACCTTTGAAAGGTCGGTTTTCAGCTCGCGAGCGACACGGGTCAGGTCATTGCCTGTGGTGCGGCCGGCCGCGTCAATGGTCGGCGTCAGCGTCAGCGACAGGATGGCGACGTCGTCTATGCCCCGGCCGACGATTAGCGGCGCCGGAATCCCGACCGGGATCCTGGCCATATTGGCCTGGACCTTCTCGTGGACCCGCAAGACGGCGGAATCGGACGAGGTCCCGACAAGAAATCGCGCCGTGACGAGAACCTGATCGTCGTAGGTCTGGGAATAGACGTGCTCGACGCCGTCTATCCCCTTGACGATGGTCTCCAGCGGCTCCGTAATCAGCTTGACGGCATCCTCCGCCTTCAATCCGTCGGCGCGCACACGGATATCGACCATCGGAACCGAAATCTGCGGCTCTTCCTCGCGGGGCAGCGTCATGAGAGCGATGACGCCGAAGGCCAGGGCGGCGAGCAGAAGCAATGGCGTCAACGGCGAGACGATGAAGGTGCGGGTCAGACGGCCCGCAATGCCAAGGCCGGATTCATCCTGTCTCATGGAACGACGACCTCGTCGCCAACGGCAAGGCCGGTCAGTATCTCGACAAAGCGGCCGTCCGGCCGGACGATGTGCTCGCCGGGGATGACGGTTCGTTCGACCTCGGTCGCGCCGTCGTTCACCTTGACGAAATCCAGTCCGGAATGGGTGAAGACTGCGTCCTCCGGCACCAGCAGAGCCGCTCTTTGGCTCACCGGCACCTCGACCAGAACGCGAGCCTCGACAAAGGGGGTGTCGAGTTGATCCGCCTCCACGTCGGCGATCACCCGGCCGTTGTCGATCTGCGGATAGATCTTGACCAACTGTCCGGACAATTGCCTGCCATTGGCGCTGATCCTTATGGTCGCGCCCTGCTTCAGGAATGCCGCATGGCGCTCCGGAATGGCCAAGCGCAGGAACAGCCCACCGCCGCCGACGGTCGACACCGTTTCGCCCGCCAAGATGACAGCGCCCTTGGTGATCGGCACCGTGAGCACCTTGCCATCCGTCGGAGCGTCGACTTCGCCTTCGGACTGCTGCTGCAGGACAACAGAACGCTGGGCCTGGGTCGCGGATATCTGGTTCTGGGTGACTACGACCTGCGTGCGCAATGCATCGGACTGCTGAACCGTAACTGCGCCTCTTGCGACCAGAGTTTCCGCACGGGCCAGATCCGCCTGCGCAGTCGACAATTGTGACCGAAGCGCGTTGATCTGCGCATCCAGGGCGGCAATCTGAAAGGCAAGCTTCTCATCCCGGACAACGGCGATCTTCTGCCCCGACTTGACCGTATCGCCTTCGGTGACGTCCAGCTCGACGATCGTGCCGCCGATGCGGGCGCGGGCTGCGACAGTGTTTCGCGCCTCTATGCTTCCGTAGACGGCTTTCCATTCGGTTATGGTGGTCGGTTGCAGCGTCATTGTCGCGGCGGAGGCCGAACCGGCAAAAGCCAGTCCGGCCATCAGTGAGATCAGGCGCATGGGTCAACTACCCTAGAAGGCCGTGCCGGGCTTGATGCCCAGCTTGCGGAAGACGATTGCCACTGGGCAGAAACCGGTGAATGCGGACTGCAGCATGTTGGCTCCGACGAACACCGTCAGCCACACGAAATAGGCTGACACCCAGAAGGTCAGCGCCACTGATAGCAGCACCATGATACCCGCAAAGGCGAGAACGGATCGATCCAATGTCATTTCCCAAAACTCCGTTTGGAGGACCGCCCCGCTATTGCGGGGCGGATGCCTCAGTCTCTTCAATCTTGATGTCCTTGAGCTTCTCTATTCCGAGCGCATGAAGCGCCAGCCGCTCGTAGATCGGCTCGGTCGTGCCAGAGCGCATCTTGCGCAGGTAGTACTTCTCAAAGCCGACCTTGGCCGCATGAACCCAGGCGCCGCTGGACGACCAGTTGACGTTCCGGGGCGGTATTTGCGGCTGAGCGACGAAGGCCACACCGGAATCGCCGAAATCGGCCAGGCAGACGGCATTCCAGGTCGCCTCGGCATCCGGGAGTTCATTCCTCAGCAATCGTTTGATGTTCCTGACCGTCGCGGTGACCATCGATTCGATCATGAAACCTGTCTTCGGTACGCCCACAGGCACTGGGGTGGGAGCCAGAGGGGGAATTGCAACGCACACGCCAACGGCAAAAATCTCCGGGTATGCAGGATTGCGCTGATGCTTGTCGATCAGCACGAAACCACGGGGATTGGTGAGGCCGGCTATGCCCCGAATGGCCTCGGCCCCACGAAAGGCCGGCAGCAGCATCGTGAAGGTGCTGACAAGCTCGTGCGCGCGGATGACGGTCCCATTTTCGGCGAGTTCAGAAACGGAAACCTTTCCATCCTCGACCTTCTCGACCTTGGCGTTACAGATCCATTTGATGTGGTTCTGGCGCAACTGGCTTTCCAGAAGTCCTTTTGTATCGCCGACGCCATCGATACCGAGATGGCCGATATAGGGCTCGGAGGTCACGAAGGTCATCGGCACGCGGTCGCGAACCTTCGCGTCGCGCAGCGCCTTGTCGAGGATGAAAGCGAATTCATAGGCCGGACCGAAACAGGAGGCCCCCTGGACGGCACCCACCACCACGGGTCCGGGATTCCTGATGAGTTTTTGCACCGCTTCCTTCGTTTGCACGGCATGGTCGATCTGGCAGATCGAAAATGTGCCTGCGTCAGGACCAAATCCGTCGACCTCATCGAAGGCTAGGTCCGGGCCTGTCGCAATGACGAGGTAGTCATAAGAGATAGATACGCCATCCATCAGTTCGAGCCGCCGTTCGGCAGGGTGCAGCAGGCGCGCACCCCGCGGATGGAAGCCGATATTGCGCCTCTTGAAAACAGGAACCAGATTGACTTCGACCGACGGCCGGTCACGCCAGCCGACAGCCACCCACGGGTTGGATGGGACGAAGCTGAAAGTCTCACCCCGGCCAACCACGGAAACGCTGTGTTCCGCATCAAGCTCGTCACGAAGCTGATAGGCTGCGATCGTCCCGCCCAATCCCGCGCCTAAGACAACAATGTGTGCCATGTCCCCCTCCAATCCATCTTTTCCTCCACTTTCTCCAGCAGACTAGCGCAACGTTGGTGCCCGCCATTGATGCCGATCAAGATCGGCAGAATCTTACGCCTATGCCGCTTCGCTAAACTGGTCGTAGGCGCGAAGCGCATCCGCTGCGTACATCAGCGCCGGGCCTCCGCCCATGTAGACGCACATCGCCATGATCTCAGCGATCTCTTTGCGGGTTGCACCGAGGTCCTTCAATGCCTTGGCATGGAAGGCGATGCAGCCATCGCAGCGCTGGATGACCCCGATTGCGAGCGCGACCAGTTCCTTGGTCTTGCGATCGACGCTGCCACCCGCACTCGCCGCTTTCGAAAGAGCATGGAAGCCTTGCATGGCGTCCGGGGTAAGCTTGCGCATTTCGGCCGTGTAAGCCGATATATCCTGTGCTATTTCCCGATAATCCTTTGGCATTGGATGTCGTCCTTGATCCGACCTTCAATTCATTGTATGATAATATCATAAAAATATGAATTGTGAAGATGGTAATATGAGCCTCGCACAAGCAATGGAGAAGAAAGCTGGTGATGCCGCCGACTTCGTCAGCGGTCTGGCTAATGAGCACCGTCTCATTGTGTTATGCCAGCTGCTTGACGGGGAACGAAACGTCACCGCATTGATTGAAGCGACCAATATTCCGCAAACGTCGATGTCGCAGCATCTTGCGAAGCTCAAGAAGGAAGGGATCGTGGATTTTCGGCGGGAACACCGGACACTCTACTATTACATCAGGGATCCCGCGGTCATCGAGATCATGAAGATACTCTATGAGCGCTTCTGCCGGTGAATATACTCTCTCGACCTGCTTGGCTGGCGCGGCGGAGGCGGGAACGGCCTATCTTGCTTATTTCTTCACGTTCTCGCCGGGGAGAGCATGCCCGAATATGGAGGTGAAGGCACGGATGATGCTTCAAAACGCGAGGACCTTCCGCGTTCGAATCAACGGTTTTCCAACGAGGGTTATCTCTTCTTGCTGAGCCTGCGCTGAAAGAGCGTATTTTTCGGGGATCGATCTGATGCCCGAAATCCCGAACCTTTTTGGCAGGAAGGGCGCCACTCGCTTCAATAGCTGCTGCCGTCAGTTTTTGAAACGCCGCACGATGGATGATTGAGGACCTTCGGGGTAGAACTTGAAACGTGCTGGTGCGAATTTTGAAAGGCGGAGCGATGGCAACCTTTTTGAGTGGGGAGCCGGAAAAGCATGGGATATTTCTGGATGCCGAAATAGAGGCAGAAAGGACGCTTGCCTTCCTCAGAATCCTCTCTGCATTCATTCTGTCCATTCCGCATTTTTCGGCACTTTCCCTCAGTCCAACGGACAGAGCTTTTGGGGTGCAGTTGCCTTCCATGCTTGCTCTGGCAACTTTTTTCCTGACCGGAACGTTTGCCCTGTTTTTGATCAGGTACGGACAGTTCCGCTTGTGGATGCGATATGTGTTCGCAGTCGTTGATGCAATCATGGTCGCTTCGGTCTGTTATTTATCGCTCAAACTGAACAGTCTTTCGGGTGCATGGCTTTTTGCGGCCCCGGTAATTTGGTCGGTGCCGCTGCTCTTGACGGTTGGTGCGCTTCGCTATCGGCCCGCTATTCAGATTTGGTCCACTCTTCTATTCGTTTTTGCTCTGGCTTTCGTATTCATCAGTCTCTCGCCGGTCTCCAATAACCAGTTCACGTCCTCGCCGGGCGTCCAACGACTTTTCTCTTTGCTGCCTTCGGTCTCGCGTTTGTGCCTCATTATGCTGACCGGTCTGGCCTCGATTGTGGTGATGTACCGCGCACGGTCATTGCTGATCCGGGCAGAGGAGCAGGCCTACGCCACTGCTGCATTGGCTAGGTTTCTGCCACCCGAAATCGTTCCTCTTGTTGCTAAAGGCGATGAATGGATTCATGGGCGACGACAGGTTGTCACAGTGCTCTTTGTCGATATCAGGAATTCGACGCAAATTGCCGAAGGACTCGATCCAAAGGCACTGTCACACCTCATCTCATCCTTTCGAAGGATTGTTCAGCAGGCCGCCAAGGAAAACGGCGGCGTGATAGATAAATTTATCGGCGACGGGGCCATGATCTTGTTCGGAGTGCCCGATCCGACGACCGACGACGCAAGACGAGGGTTGAACTGCGGGCGTGATATTCTGCGACTCATCGCGGAGTGGCATATCGAATCGCTCGCTTCGCACCAACTCACGGTTGGTCTAGGTGTCCACCGAGGAAAGGTTTATTGCGGTATCGTTGGAGACGAGAACCGGCGCGAATTCACGGTCATTGGCGATGCGGTAAACGTGGCTTCCCGAATTGAGCAGGCAACGAAGCAATTTGGAATCCCGTTTCTCGCCTCCCGGGAGGTTGTGATTGCTGCAAACGAAGATAATAGATGGAATCTTATCAGCTCAGAACCGCTTCGTGGAAAACAAAATTCCGTATCTCTCATGGCACCAAAGATTTAAGGCGGCATCTTCGGTGCATTTCTCGAGCATACTTTAAATATTAAGCTGGGAATATCGAGAAACGGCTACGATTCTTCCAGACGAGGTGGTCGCCGCTATAGTGTCAATACAAAAAGAAATATCGAGACCAGGCGTTGATGTCGGTCAATTTCGCCCGCGGCGCTCCCGGCGATTTCGCCAGATTTATCCGCAACGAGCTTGTCAAACCGTCGCCACGCCGGCCAGCGAGCGGTTTTGACTCTGATCAAAGCAGTTGCGGCCCGGATCTGTTAGCGTCCCTCAGAGAAGAGGAGACATTCATGTTTTTGAACATTCTTATTCCGACAGATGGTTCGGCGCTTGCGCGCTCCGCTGTAGAGAAGGCCGTCGCCTTCGCCCGTGATGCAAATGCAACCGTCACGTTCGTCACCGTCATCGAGCCGTTTCATGTCTTTTCGGTCGATAGCGAGCATCTCTCCAATACCCGGGAGGAATACAGGAGGCTGGCAGATGCTCAAGCCTCTCAATTTCTCACGGATGCTGAGAATAAGGCCCGTGACCAAGGCGTTGTCAGCCACACAGTTAAGTTGGAAAGCGACGAGGTTCATTCGGCCATCATCGACACTGCACTCAACCATGACTGCGACCTGATAGCCATGGCGTCACACGGTCGTGGAGGAGTCGGCTCGTTGCTGCTCGGCAGCGTAACGGCGAAGATTCTGAGCCACTCGCGCATTCCAGTGCTCGTCTATCGCTGATGGGTGCCCGGACTTGAGGAGCAAGCAACATGCGACTGTTTGCCCTGCAGGAATCGCGGATACTCGGTGAAGCAGTGGCAACCCGATTGGGAGTCATTCTGCGACCCTCGCGGTCAGAAAATCGGCGATCCGGGGGTCGCCGGCGGTGCTACATTCCATGCCAAGCTGTGCAACCTCCTTGAATTGCGGGTCGATAGCTGGGACGACATGGGTCCATCGAATTCGTCCCACAGCTTAGTGATCGAATTGGAATGATCTCACCGCCCCCGCTCGACCAAGGCGACGCCGAACGGCGGTTCATGCGGCGGGCCAATCGGATTGTGGGCAATCACGACGAAGCGACTTCCGTGGAGGTGATCCTGTCTCCGAAGCTAACCCAATCCCAGTCTCTGAAACAGCTCGGCCGGCGCGCCATACTGCTCGATGACTTGCCGCATCAGATGCAACATTCGTCCCCGCTCTTCGGGCCGGTCCTGCCAGAGGTCGCGCTTTTGCCCTGGATCATTGCGTCGATCGTATAGCAGCGGCTGGCTGTCCAGGTTCCGCCGGTCTCCGGGGCGGTCGGGGGTGATGGGAATTTTCCATTGCGGCATGTCGATACCGGGAATGTAGTGCCCATGATCGACCGGCTTGTCCTGCGGCTCGATGGTGGTGGGCACCATGGTCGAGTAGGCGTAAAGCGGTTTCTCGCGATCTGGCGGCTGGATCAGCGTCCATTCGCCATCGGTGCAGCAGATGCCTTGCCCGAATGTCCCGTAAATGACGGCGTTCCGCGCGTTGCTGGTATCTCCCTTGAGAAGCGGCAGAAATGAATGCGAGTGCGTCTTTCGCGGCGGCTCGACGCCGGCGATCGCCAGGATCGACGCGAAGAGGTCGACGGTCGACGTCAGATTTTGAATCGCGCCGCCATTGGCTTGGAAGCCGGGGTGCCAGACGAGCAGCGGAATGTTCGCGTGGCTGTCGAAATGCGGGAATTGCTTGCCATAGCCGCCGCGTTCGCCGAGATCATGTCCGTGATCGGTAGTGACGATAATGGCCGTGTCGTCCCAGAGCTGGAGTTCGTCCACGGTGGTGAACAGCTTGCCCAGCCACCGGTCAGTCATCGTCAGCTTGGCGCCATATTGCGAGCGAACGAAAGCCAGTTCCTCGGGGCTCGCCTGGCTCATGAACTCCGCCTGGCGTGCCGCATCCTGATAGGGCGGCCACAGCGTGAAGCGGTCTCGCGCCGCACCGTAGCCGTACATCGATGCATAGGGCTCCGGCACATCGAAGGGTTCATGCACGTCGAAGGACTCGACCTGCAGGAAGAACGGCTTTCCGGTCTTCGGCCTGGCGAGCCATTCGCTCGCTGATGTCATGACCTTGGCGGGGAAGAAATCGGCCTCATCCTTGAAGTTTGCGACATTGGAGAAGTAGCGATGACCATAGCCCGGGCGCCATTTCTCAATATTGTGGACCCATTGCGGCAGATCCGCCTCCGGCACGAGCGGCTCCCAGAAATCCAACTCGTGCCCTCGAATGAATTCCGCACCCTGGAAGCTCTGGATGTAGCCGTTCGCCGACTCCTCCCAGTAGTGATAGTGATCGGTGACGATCGCGGTTGTGTAACCCGCACTCTCCAGAAGTTTCGGCAGACGAAGGTCGAAGGGTTCGAGCGGTCCCCAAGGACGCCATTGCATGCCGCTGAAGCCGGCAAAAATCTCACGCCGCGCCGGCATGCAGGGCAGGCTGCCAACGAAGTGATTGTCGAAACGCCAGGCCTTTTGGGCGAAAGACTGGAGATTCGGCGTCGCGAACTCGGTTCCGCCATAGGCCGAAAGAGCACTGCGGTTAACGCTGTCGATAAGCACGAGGATGATGTTCATGGGAGGACCTTCGATGTTCGTTCGAGGCGTTCACACCGCTACAGCTTCACTGCACCGGCCGCGAGATCGGAGACGAGCTTTCGCTGAAGCAGCATGAAAAGGACAAGCGTGGGCAGCGTCGAAATCACCGATGCCGTCATCACCAGATTCCATTGGGTGGTGTATTCGCCGAAAAAGCCGGCAAGCCCGACCGGCACGGTCTTGTTTTCGTCCGCTGTCATCAGCGTCAGGGCAAACAGAAATTCATCCCACGCCGATACAAAGGCATTGACCGCGACCGTCACCACACCCGGCCAGGCGATCGGCAGAATGACCTTGAAGATGATCTGCATCGTCGAGGCGCCGTCGAGCTTGGCTGCCTCGTCGAGATCCTGGGGAATTGTGTCGAGATAGCCGAGAAGCAGATAGATGGCGAATGGCAGGTTCATCGCCGTATAGGACAAAACCAGGCTCAGCGGATTGTTGATCAATCCCACGGCGAAAAACATCGAATAAAGCGGCGTGATCAGGATCACGTAGGGAAACAGCTGCGTGCAGATCACCAGGATCAGCAATAGGCCGCGGCCGCGGAAATCGCGGTTGCGCGAAAAGCCATAGGCGGTGATCAGCGAGATGGTAACGGCCGCAATAGTCGAGATCGTGCAGACGACGAGGCTGTTTCTGAGGTAGTTCGGGAATGGCGAGTTCTGAAGGAGGGTGTAGTAGTTTTCCAGGGTGACGCTGGTGAACAGCTGAAAGGTCCGGGTGAAGATTTCCTTGTCCGGACGGAAGGAAATCAGCACCACCCAAATGAAGGGGAACGCCAAAATCAGCAGCAGGCCGAGACCCAGAATGACGGTGATCAGGTCCCTGGCGAACCTGATATGACGCGCTCGATGCGTCATTGAAACATTCATGACGACGCTCCCCGTTTCCTGCGGGAGAGAACCCCGAGGTAGATGAGCGCGAAGGCGAACATCATCAGGCTCATGAGAACGCCGATGGCGGCACCCTCGCCGACGCGATAGTCGACAAACGAGACCGTATACATCTTCGTTGCCAGAACCTGTGTGTAGTCGCCCGGCCCTCCTCGGGTGGCGAGCCAGACATAGACGAAATTGTTGAAGGTCCAGATCGTCGTCAGCAGCGCGACGACCGCGATCACCGGCTTCAGCATCGGCAGGATGATGCGCAAATGGATCTGAAACTCCGACGCGCCGTCGATGCGGGCCGCTTCCCTGAGTTCCCTCGGAATCGACTGCAGCGCCGCGAGGAAGGTGATGATGACGAAAGGGAGCTCGCGCCAGATCAACATGGTTTCGACCGCGCCCCAGACCGTCGACGTCCTGGAAAGGAACGGAATTCCCCTGTCGATGAGCCCAGTCGACAGGAGAAACTGGTTGACCGCGCCATAGCGCGGGTCAAGCAGCCACTTCCAGGCGGCGACGGCGACGACCGGCGGCGTTACGAATGGGACAAGGACCAGCGACCGGACGAGCCAGCCGATGCGCCATCTGGCAAAGACCTCGGCATTGAGAAGGATCGCGAGCGCAAGTCCGAGTGCCAATCGAATGACGACCGTCACGAATGTCAGCAGGAAAGCCGTGTTGAACAACGCGCCGGCAATTCCTTCATCCTTGAGGACGGTGGCGAAGTTGGCAAAACCGACCCACCGACCCTCCTTTCCCAGATCGAAAAGGCTGAGGTCCTGAAAGCTGAGCGCGATATTGTAGAATGCCGGGCCGGCGAAAAAGATTGCCAGGATGAGCATCGCCGGCATGACCAGGCCATAAGGCTCGAAGTGCCAACTCCGGAATGATCCTCGTCTTTCGGCGCGCTTGGCCAGCGCGCCGTCTGGGTTTGCGGAAACAGACATCGTCAGCCCTTGCCGCGGGCGAGCAAGTCGTTGAGCTCCCTGATGATGACATCCGCAGCCTCATCAGGATTGCGCTGCCCGGAGAATACGGCGCCGAACTCACGATTGATAAGGGCTGTCATGCTCGACACCTTGATCGGGGAAGAGATGTACCGCTCGAAGGTCTGCGCCAACGGAAGCATCGTCACATAGCCCTGCTCGGCCGGCGGAAACTGGAGCTGTGAAAGCAGCGACTTCTGCGAGGGATACTGGTTGTAGGTTTTGAAGGTCTCGGGGCCGACCAGATATTTGACAAACTCCCAGGCCTCCTTCTGATGCTTGGTGTTGGGATTGATGCCCAGCGCACGTCCGCCAAGATGGGAGATGCGCTTTGCCGTCCCTTTCGGGATCGGTGCCGTCAGCAGCGGCTTGTCCGATTGTTTCTGGGCGGCCCTGAAGGTTTGCGGCGGAAAGAAAGTGATCGCACAATCGCCTCGGCCGAGCCCGCCGATCAGCTCCGGATCGCCCCACGCATTCACGGTGATGAGGTTTTCGGGCGCGGTTCCATCCACGAAAAACTGGTTGAAATAGTTCATCGCCGCCGCCAGTTGCTCCGGCGTCACCGACACCTTCCATTTCCCCGGGCTCTCCTCCGTGACCAGGGTCGAGCCGTTGCTCCAGAGGTAATAATTCACAAGCGTCCACATGCCGCTGTCGGGTGCGCTGCCTGCGGGGAAGCAGAAACCGTATTGTTCAGTTTCGCCACCTTCGGTGGTCAATTTCTTAGCAGCTGCCGCAAGATCGTCCCAGCTATCCGGAAAGCTTGAGACACCTGCTGCCTGCAGGAGATCCGGGCGATAGGCCATCGAGAATGTATCTGCCGTCCATGGAAGGCCGAAGATTTTGCCGTCGAGGGTGGCGAGGTCGAGAGCCAGAAAATCGTCCGTGCCGGCTCCCGGCGCGTTCGATTGGATGAGAGGACTGAGATCGAGAAGCAGCTTCGATCGCGCCAGATCACGCGTCCACACGAAAGCCAGCTGCTGAACATCCGGTCCCGCACCGGCGGGAATTTCGCGCGCCAACTGGGCAAGCGTATCGCCGCCCGACATCGTCTCCAATTTGACCTGGACATCGGGATGACCGGAGTTCCAGGCGTCGACGGCGGCAATCAGGCCTTGAATTTCGGTCGGAGGATCGAATTGACGAAACGTCAGCTGGACCTTTTCCTGCGCCGCCGATGGAACGATCGCAAAGATCATCGACGCCGCCATCGTCGCGGCGAAAATCAGCGGCCGGCCTATGCCATTTTTAAACATCGGTTCCTCCTCCTTCTATCCCCATCCCGCGCCCCGATTTCCTTGTCGAAGGCTTATTTCTTCTGTGTCGAGCATCCGTCGAGAATGTGCTCGGGGTACGAAAATCCACGTAATGAAGGCTTTCGCAGCACTTGGCACACCGGAATTAGTCTACTATTGTTGTGTACAATGTGGCGCAGATGGCGCTGAGGTCAAATGCAAACATGCTATATGTTATGCATAATTCGCATAGGGAGAGAGACGGATGCGGGAGCTACGTCAATTCGTCGAAGTGGCAAACCAGCGATCGATCTCGCGTGCCGCCAAGAAGCTGAATATTTCGCAGCCGGCGCTTTCCCGGGCTATCCGGCAACTCGAAGACAGCTATGGCGTTCCGCTGTTCAACAGGACCGGAGCCGGCGTCGAATTGAGTGTTTACGGTTCAGCCCTTTATAGCCGGGCGGTGCGGATATTGCCGGCGCTCGATGAAGCGAAAGAAGAGATCGAACATCTTCAGGGCCGCGCCAAGGCCGTTATTCGCATAGCCACCGGCGACCTTTGGGGGCTCGTCATATTGCCGGGAATCATAAAAGCCTTCAGCCGGACGCATCCGGGTGTCGTCGTCCACGTCGAGATCGCCGATGACGGCACGCGTTTCGAGGGAATGCGACACGGCGTCTACGATCTCGTCTTCGGAACGCTCTCCTACAAATATGAAGCCGTCATGCAGGTCGAGTTCGAAACGCTGGTAAGGCAGGCGACCTACATCTACTGCGATAAGGATCACCACCTGGCCAAAGCGGCGGCTGTCACCCTCGATGATCTTCTGCGTCAGCGCTGGATCAGCCCCGGCTACGGAGACGATGAAGGACCTGGTCAACTCGAGCGTCAGACCCGGGACTTTGCGGTACGCGTAGATTCCATGTTGCAGGCTCTGTTGATCATGCAGGCTTCGCCGCTGGTGATGGCGGCCTCAAGCGGCTTTGAGAAATTGTTCGATAGGTTCGGGATCAAACCAGTCATGTTCGAGGACCACTGTCGGGTACAAGAATCGGGCGCGATCTATTTTCCGCGTGCGCTCGAGAAATCTCCGGTCCGCGATTTCCTGCGTTTGGTGCGTGGTTCGATGCCGTTGCTGGAGTTGCCTGAATTCTCGCTCACTGAAAGTGCGTGATTGTTTTCATCGGCCGTGCAGATCGTCCGGTCGCGCAGGGTGCCTCCATCGTCGTTGCACGCGGATGCTCGTCCTCGTCGACGACAACGGGAGCGCCCTTGCGCTGCGGGATGGTCACCGGCGTGATCTCCTTCGCCAGCCGTCCGCTCGCCTGCGCGACAGCGGCCTTCGCCTGGCTTCGCACGGCGAAGGCATCCTGATCCTCGCGGCTGACATGATAGTCCTCGGCGACGTTCTCGCCGGTCTCCGGCATCGAATCGATGCCGTATTGCTTCTTCATCAGCGGATGGCGAGCAGCATCGCTTCGGCCAGAATGCTGCGGCGTAGATGGCGTGCATGCCACCACGAGGCTGACGCATCAGAATATTGATTTCAGACATCAATAGGCACATCATAGGAGTCAATTATCAGAGTTTGCGCAAGATAAGCGATGTTTCAATCGTGATCACCGCCGCTCAGATGCGGGCCGCCCGGGCCCTTCTCGGTATCGACCAGCGCCAGCTGGCCGAAATGGCGGGAATTTCTGTCCCGACAATTCAGCGCATGGAGGCGAGCGCCTATGTCGTGCGCGGCAATGTCGACTCGCTGATGCGTTTACTGGCCGCGTTGGAAAGCGCCGGTGTCGAGGTGATCAACGAGGGAACTGTCAGCACGGATGGTGGGCGAGGGGTCAGGCTCAGGGCGAAACTCAAGCCATCAAAGCGCGGAGCGACGGAGCCATCAGGGCCCTTTCCTGCAGCGAGGGATGATCAGTGACATCGGTTTCTATCCTGTTGTCATGTGTGGCCGCGCTGCTTGGGATGGCTGTGCTCGCCGTGCCGATCGCCCGTTCGGCCTCGTCCACGCCTATCATCTACGGTGCAAGCCTGGTTTTCTCCGCCGTCGCTTTCGTTATTGCGCTCGCCTGTCTTGCCACGGCTGTCCCTGCCGCCGAGGCGGCGGCGCTTGCCCTTCCTCTCGGCCTGCCATGGCTCGGGAGCCATTTCCGGATCGATGCGCTGGCGGCCTTGTTCCTTGTGGTCGTCAATCTCGGCGGCGCGCTCTCCAGCCTCTACGGTCTCGGTTACGGCCGTCACGAACACGCGCCGCATCGGGTGCTGCCGTTCTTTCCGGCTTTTCTCGCCGGCATGAACCTTGTGATCATGGCCGATGATGCCTTTACCTTCCTCATCTCCTGGGAGTTCATGTCGCTCGCGTCCTGGGCGATGGTGATGGCCCATCATCGCGACGCTGGCAACCGCAAGGCCGGCTATCTCTATATCGTCATGGCGAGCTTCGGTACGCTCGCGCTGCTGCTCGCCTTCGGGCTGCTTGCCGGGGCTGACGGAAGCTATGGTTTTGCCGCCATGCGGGTGTCCGAACATACGCCGTCCACGGCTGGTCTCGTGCTCATGCTGCTGCTGTTCGGCGCCGGTTCCAAGGCTGGCCTCGTGCCGTTGCATGTCTGGCTGCCGCTGGCACATCCGGCTGCGCCAAGCCATGTTTCAGCGCTGATGAGCGGCGTCATGACCAAGGTCGCGGTCTATGCGTTCATCCGCGTGATCTTCGACCTGATCGGCGCGCCGACATGGTGGTCGGGCGTTATCGTCCTTGTGCTCGGCGGTGGCACGGCTGTGCTGGGTATCCTGCATGCGATGATGGAAAGGGATCTCAAACGTCTGCTTGCCTACAGCACGATCGAGAATATCGGCGTGATATTCGTGGGCCTCGGCCTGGCGCTCGCCTTCAAGGCGAACGGCATGGGTTTGGCGGCCGCGCTGGCGCTGACGGCCGCGCTGTTCCACGTTCTCAACCATTCCTTCTTCAAGAGCCTGCTCTTCTACGGCGCCGGCGCGGTGCTGACGGCAACGGGCGAGCGGGACATGGACAAGCTCGGTGGCCTCATCCACCGCATGCCGGTCACCAGCTTCCTTTTCCTCATCGGCTGCGTCGCGATCTCCGCCCTGCCGCCGTTCAACGGCTTCGTTTCCGAATGGCTGGCATTCCAGGCGATCCTGCAAAGCCCTGCCTTGCCGCAATGGGGCCTGAAGATCCTGGTGCCGGCGGTGGGTGGGCTGCTCGCCTTGTCGGCGGCGCTGGCTGCCGCCTGTTTCGTCAAGGCATTCGGCGTCATCTTCCTCGGCCGTCCTCGAACCATCGTCGCCGAACAGGCGCTGGAGGTCGACCGCTTCTCGCTTGCGGCAATGTCCGTATTGGCGGCGCTCTGCCTTCTCGCCGGCATCCTGCCGGGGATCGTCATCGACGGCCTTGCACCGGTGACGCTGTCGTTGATCGGTGACCGGATGCCGGTGCAGACGGATATTCCGTGGCTGTCGATCGTGCCGGTGGCCGAAAGCCGCAGTTCCTACAACGGCCTGCTGGTCTTCCTGTTCACCCTCCTCTCGGCGTCGCTGACGGCCTATCTCATCCACCGCTTCGCTTCGCGGCGGCTCCGTCGGGCGCCCGCCTGGGATTGCGGCTTTCCCGAGGTCAGTCCGGCGACGCAATATGGCGGCGGCAGCTTCGCCCAGCCCGTCCGGCGCGTTTTCGGTACGCTGATCTTCCGGGCGCGCGAGCGGGTCGACATGCCGGCGCCCGGCGATCTGCGTCCGGCGCATTTTGCCGTCGAGACACATGATCTGGTCTGGGAAGGACTTTACCTGCCGATTGCAGGTGCCGTCGGATTTGTGGCCGAAAAGCTCAACCATCTGCAGTTTCTCACGATCCGGCGTTATCTCAGCCTAGTGTTCCTCGCGCTCGTCTTCCTGCTTCTGGTGCTGGCGCTATGGTCCTGATCGCAGCTCTTCTCATCCAGGCATTCCAGATGGCGCTCGTCGTGCTGCTTGCGCCGCTGCTGACCGGCTTCATACGCCTGGTCAAGGCGCGGTTGTTGCGTCGGCGGGGGCCTTCCGTGATCCAGCCATACCGTGACCTGCTGCGGCTTCTGCGCAAGGAAGTGGTGCTCGCCGAAAATGCTTCCTGGCTGTTCAGGGTGACGCCCTATCTGATCTTCGCCGTCACATGGGTCGCAGCCGCCATCATCCCCACCTTCGCCACAGGCCTTATCTTCAGCTGGACCGCGGACCTGATCGCCATCGTCGCGCTGCTCGGCAGCGCCCGTTTCTTTCTGACGCTCGCCGGCATGGATGTTGGCACCAGCTTCGGCGGCATCGGATCGAGCCGCGAGGTGATGATCGCGACGCTCGCCGAGCCTTCGATGCTGCTCATCATCTTCACCCTCGCTCTCATCGCCGGCTCCACCCAGCTTTCGTCCATCGCCGCCTTCATGACCTCAACGCAGGTGGGCCTGCGTGTTTCCCTGGCGATCGCCCTGATCGCCCTGGTCATGGTCGCGATCGCCGAAAATGCCCGTATTCCGGTCGACAACCCTGCGACCCATCTGGAGCTCACCATGGTGCATGAAGCCATGGTGCTCGAATATTCCGGACGACATCTCGCGATGATCGAGCTCGCGGCATCGCTCAAGCTATTGCTCTACATCTCGTTGATCGCCTGCATCTTTGCGCCGTGGAAACTGGCCGTCATGGGGACCGGCCCTGCCGTCTATCTGGCCGGCCTGCTCGCTTACCTCGCCAAGCTTGCGGCCGGCGGAGCGCTGCTTGCGCTGTTCGAAACCGCAACGGCCAAGATGCGGGTGTTCCGCGTACCCGAGTTCCTCGGCGCGGCACTCATGCTCGCGCTGCTCGCCACCCTTCTGCGGTTCGTGTCGAGGAGTCTTTGATGGACGGACCGGTCTTCGACATCGCCCATATGCTCGCCGGCGGTCTGGTGCTGGTCAGCATGATGATGCTCTATCAGGACCGTCTTTACGCACTGCTCAACGTCTTCGCCCTGCACTCGTTGATATTGACGCTGTCGGTGGCCTGGCAGGCCTTCATCCAGGATGCGCCGCATCTTTATGTAACGGCAGCAATCGCCCTCGTCTTCAAGGCCATCGTCATTCCCGTGGTGCTCCACCGCATGATCCGCCAGCTCGGCATCCACCGCGAGATCGAGACCGTCGTCGGCATCGGCCCGACGATGCTCGCCGGTATCGGCCTTGTCGCGCTGGCGACGGTGGTGATGCTGCGCGTGACGCCGGAGGCGGATCCGCTGGCGCGGGAGGATCTCGCCTTCGCTTTGTCGGTGCTGTTGCTCGGGCTTTTGATCATGGTCACCCGCCGCAATGCCGTCAGCCAGGTCGTCGGCTTCATGTCACTGGAAAACGGGCTGGTGCTTGCCGCCACCGGCGCCAAGGGCATGCCGCTGGTGGTCGAGATCAGTGTCGCCTTCTCTATCCTCATCGCCTTCATCGTCATCGGCGTTTTCCTGTTCCGCATTCGCGAGCGGTTCGACACCGTCGATGTCCGCGCGCTCGATGAATTCAAAGGGAGGAGGCGAAAATGAACATTTTCTCCCCTGTCCTGGCCTTCGATGCGGTAACGGCCGTCCTTTTGATACCGATCGCGGCGGCGGCCCTTCTGGCGCTCCTACCCGGCTACCGGATGACGGCGCGACTGAACGTCCTCGCGAGCCTGCTGACCCTGCTTGCCGCCCTTTGCCTGTTCGTGACCGATCGCCCGGCACCGGGACAATATCTCCTCGTCGACGATCTCAACATCGTCTTCATCGTCCTCAACGCCTTCGTCGGCTTCACCACCAGTGTCTTCAGCGCCGGCTACATCGCCCACGAGCTGGAGACGGGGCGGCTGACACCGGCAAATATCCGCTTCTACCACGCCATGTATCAGATCATGATGTTCGGTATGAATCTCGCATTCGTGTCGAACAATATCGGCCTGATGTGGGTTGCCGTCGAACTTGCGACGCTGACCACCGTGCTGATGGTCGGCCTCTACCGCACGCATGAAGCGCTCGAAGCCGCCTGGAAATATTTCATTCTGGGAAGCGTCGGCATCGCCTTCGCGCTGTTCGGTACCATTCTGGTCTATCTGGCGGCGCAGCCGGTGGTGGGCGAAGGTTACGACGCCATGGTCTGGACCATCCTGATCGACCATGCCGCGGCCTTCGATCCGGCGCTCCTCAACGTCGCCTTCATCTTTCTGCTGCTCGGCTACGGCACCAAGGTCGGTCTCGCACCGCTGCATGCCTGGCTGCCGGACGCCCATGCCGAAGGGCCGACGCCGATCTCGGCGGTCCTTTCCGGCCTGCTCCTGAATGTCGCGCTCTATGCCGTGCTGCGCTTCAAGATGCTGCTGTCGGCCAGTCCCGAGGCGCTCGCTCCCGGGCCGCTGATGATGACGATGGGCCTCGCCTCGCTGATCTTCGCAGCCTTCATGCTCTACCGTCGCCGCGACATCAAGCGTTTGTTCGCCTATTCCTCGATCGAGCATATGGGTATCATCGTCTTTGCCTTCGGTCTGGGCGGGCCGATCGCCAATTTTGCCGGGCTGCTGCATATGGTCATGCATTCGCTGACCAAATCGGCGATCTTCTTTGCCGTCGGCCATATCGCCCAGATCAAGGGAACGCAGAGGCTCTCCGCCATCCGCGGCCTGAGCGAAACGCATCCAGGGCTTGGCTGGGGTCTGCTCACCGGCGTCATCGCCATCGCCGGCCTGCCGCCGGCGGGCATATTCATGAGCGAGTTCCTGATCGTCAGCTCGACCTTCGCCAAGCAGCCGTTGCTGGCCATTCCGCTGGTCTTCGGATTGCTGATCGCTTTCGGCGCTCTGCTGCTCAGGCTGACAGGCGCCGTCTTCGGCCAGCCGCGCGGCAACACGGCGCCGGCCCAGGTGTCGTACCTGCCGATGTACGCTCATCTCGCGCTGGTGCTCGTCGCCGGCATCTACCTGCCGCCGCCGCTGGTCGCCTGGTTCCAGCATATCGCCAACCTTCTTCGATGATGCGGGGGAAAAGATGTCGGCGCTGAGCGATCTGATTGAGAAGGGAGTGTCGGCTCAACATCATGCGCCGTGGTCGCGCGCTGTCGTCGATCCAGCGATATGGACATCCTCAACACTTGAGCTTGCGGAAAGGCATTTGACCTTGCTCGGCCTTTGGGGAGAGGAGCACGCAGTTCACATGGCCCTCCTCGATGAATCCGCCAGTACGATCGCTGTCATCAGCCTTGAAGGGCTGGCGGATGGCTATCCCTCCGTTGCGCGGCATCATCCGCCCGCGCTGCGGCTGGAGCGGGCGATCCACGACCTTACCGGGTTGGAGCCGCAGGAGCTGCCGGATATCCGTCCATGGCTCGATCATGGACGCTGGGATCTGCGCCACCCGCTCGGCAAGCAGGCGGCAACCCTGGCCAAGCCCGAGCCCTACACCTTCCTGCGTGCGGAAGGTGACGGTCTGCATCAGATCCCGGTCGGCCCGGTGCATGCCGGCATCATCGAGCCCGGGCATTTTCGTTTCACGGCCAACGGCGAAACGGTCGTCCGTCTCGAAGAACGTCTCGGATATGTCCACAAGGGGATCGAGGCGCTGATGGTCGGAGCGGACCTGCTCCGCGGAGCGCAGCTCGCCGGGCGGACGTCCGGCGACAGCACGGTCGCCTATGCCTATGCTTTTGCTCGGGCAGCGGAGGCTGCGGCCGGGCTTGTCGTCCCGCCCCGCGCGGTATGGCTGCGGGCCCTGATGGCCGAACTGGAGCGGCTCGCCAACCATCTCGGCGATATTGGCGCCATCTGCAACGATGCCGCGTTTCCGTTGATGCTGGCCCATTGCGGCGTGCTGCGCGAACGTGTGCTTCGCGCGGCCGAGACTGCCTTCGGCCACCGGTTGATGCGCGACCGCATCCTCCCCGGCGGTGTTGCAATCAACCTCAGCGAAGATGGACGCGCCAGCCTGAAGACCCTGCTTGATGAAATCCACCGAAAATTGCCGGCCTTGGTGGAACTCTATGACAACACGGCCTCGCTTCAGGACCGAACGGTCGGAACCGGCAGGCTGCGAGGCGAGCTCGCCCGCCAATATGGCGCCGGCGGTTATGTCGGACGCGCCTCCGGGCGCGGTTTCGACGCACGGGATGTCCTGCGTTACCCGCCCTATGATCAGCTTTCATTCGAGGTTCCGGTGCTGAACGAGGGCGATGTCAATGCCCGCGTCTGGATCCGCATTCGCGAAGTCGAGCAGAGCCTATCCCTGCTGGGCCAGATCCTTGACCGGTTGCCGGATGGTCCGATCATGAGGGATATCCCCTTCATCAATGAGAGCCGGGAGGGCATGGCGCTCGTCGAAGGCTTTCGCGGCGACGTTCTGGTCTGGCTGCGGCTGACTCGGGAAAGTAGGATCGAACGCTGCCATTTGCGCGATCCATCCTGGTTTCAATGGCCACTGCTGGAGGCCGCGATCGAAGGAAATATCGTCGCGGACTTTCCGCTCTGCAACAAGTCGTTCAACTGTTCCTATTCCGGTCACGATCTCTGAAGGCAACCCATCATGCGCAAGCTCCTCTTCGAAAGTCTCATCCGGCCGCCACTGACGGAACTGAGACCGCCGGTTTCCGACGCTGCGATGACAGAGCTCGCCGCCGCCATCGAAAGGAGCGCGCGCCGACGGCTTGGACGCAGCCTGTCGATCCGAGCCGTCGATGCCGGGTCCTGCAACGGCTGCGAGCTGGAAATGCACGCCCTCAGCAATGCTTTCTATGACATCGAGCGCTTCGGGCTTCGTTTCGTCGCCTCGCCGCGGCATGCCGATGTGCTGCTGGTTACCGGCCCGGTGACCAGGAACATGGTGCAGGCGCTCGAACGGACCTACATTGCCACGCCCGACCCCAAATGGGTCGTCGCCCTCGGCGACTGTGGTCGCGATGGAGGCTGCTTCGCGGGCAGCTATGCCGTCCTCGGCGGGGTTTCGAAGGTCGTGCCCGTCGATCTGCATATTCCAGGATGTCCCCCTTCACCGATGGATATCCTCAAGGGTCTGCTCGGACTGCTTGAAGATGTGAACAGGGAGAGCCGCGTTTCGTGACGGGCAGCTTCGATGGTTCGACTTCTGCAGGCTGGAATCATTGCAATCACCACGCTGGCCGCGGCAGCGCCAAGGCTACTTGCAACCATTTGGCACCGGATCGTGCCACCGATACCGCCGCGCCGGCGGCATGACATTGCGCTGGGCGGTCAACCGGCGGATCCCGCTATGCGCATGGCAATCGATGCCGTCGAGAAGGTGTTTGTCCGGGATTTCAAGTGGTCTTTTCGCAGGCTGCCGGTTTCGAAGGTCGGGATCGATGCACGGGCCGAGATTCTTGATAGCGGGCGGCCAACCGGAAAGTTCCTGCCTCTTCAAATCAGATCGATACCATCATGGGTGGAAGCCGGTGGCGATTACATCCATCGCGGCGAGCGCAGCCATCTCGATTACTGGGCGAAACACGTGTTGCCTGTCTGTATCGTCATCGTCGATGCCCGCAGCGGGATAATGCGATGGCAGAGAGCCGACAAGGGGAACTGCGCGGAAACGGAGTCGGGGTGGGAGATGGTTGTTCCGGCAGCCAACGTGTTGGATGCTAACGCCAAGTTCTGTTTCGACGAGGCCGTTGCCTCCGATCAGGAGTCGCTGATGCGCTCTGCCTTTGCCCTTGATCGAGAGCTGATGGAGGAGGTTCAGGATCAAACAACTTTTTTCGTGTGGGACGAGTGGGGCGACACGACAGCGATCTTTTCCAACCTGCAGATCTATATCGGCGAAGACGGGAGGGACGAGCCGGATATTCGGATCGACTATCATCTCCGGGCAGACAATCTGCATGACGTCATGACCAGGCTCTTCCCTTGGGCGACCTATTCTTACGCCGAGCCGATCAAGGAATATTCCGAAGCGGTTGCCGTGCACGTTCTCGAGGTCGAACTTCGGCCTGAAGCAGAGGCCTATCTCGAGGCCGAAGACTTTCTGGTGGCCGGCTACCCCGATGAGGAGGAGCCGTGCGCGCCGGAATCCGAGGGTTATGTTACGGCGCAGGAAGAAGAGGCGTTCTGGCGGAGCCGGGGTGTTTCTCGCGGGCATCGTAATCAGGACGAATGACGATATCGTGCAAATCGCGGATTTGGGGTCAAAGAGGCGGCAGGCACAACGCTGTCTACACGCCGTGAACCTGCCGCTTTGGGAATCAGCTTTTCGTATGCCACTCTTTTCCTCCGCAGCAGCATTTTTGGAAGTGCGTGATTGTTTCGGCCGTGCAGATCATCCGGTCGCGCAGGGTCCGGGATCAAACAGCTAGAGCGTGCGAAACATCACCAATGCGTCGACATAACCCTGCGTCGGATGAAGGAACACGCCAGGGAGCCGGCCGACAATATCGAAGCCGAGAGATTGCCACAGCGCAACCGCGCGTTCATTGCTGCTGACGACGAAATTGAACTGCATCGCCCGAAAGCCCCGCAAGCGGGCATGCTCCAGGGAATGCTCATGCATCAGCCGCGCGACGCCACGGCCGCTTGCGGCAGCATCGGTCATGTAACCGCAATTGCAGACATGCCGGCCGCCGCCTGCCTGATTGGCCTTGATGTAATAGGTGCCGAGGATCACGCCATCCTCTGCGGCGACGAAGGTCTCCCGGTCCGGCCCCATCCAATAGGCCAGCGCATCGGCTTCGCTCAGATCGCGATCGAGCGCGTAGGTTTCGCCGGCGCGGATCGTCGGACCGATGATCCTCCAGATGGCGCTTTGGTCGTTCTTGTCTGCGGGTCGGATCAGCATACGCGATTTCTACAGAAGCCTGATATGGCCCGCAACGGGTCGAAAGCCTCCGTGAATGTCGGAAGCGTCCCGACCTCAAACTCTTTCAAGCGCTATCGCAATCCCCTGCCCGACACCGATGCACATGGTCGACAGCGAATATTTTCCACCGGTCTGCAGAAGCTCTAGTGCCGCGGTGCCGGTGATGCGTGCACCCGACATGCCAAGCGGATGGCCGAGCGCGATCGCGCCGCCATTGCGGTTTACGCGCGCGTCATCATCGGCAATGCCCAGCGCGCGCAGCACCGCCAGCCCCTGGCTGGCAAAGGCCTCATTGAGTTCGATCACGTCGAACTGCTCGGCGGTCATACCGAGCCGTGCCATCAGCTTGCGCGAGGCCGGGATCGGCCCGACGCCCATCACTCTTGGCGGAACCGCGGCAGCCGCGCCGCCTAGAATGCGCGCGATCGGCGTCAGGCCGTATTTCCGCGCCGCCGCTTCGGAAGCGACGATCAGTGCGGCCGCCCCGTCATTGACGCCGGAGGCATTGCCCGCCGTCACCGTGCCACCTTCCTTCTTGAAAGGTGTGGCGAGTTTCGCCAGCGTTTCGATCGTCGTCGCGCGCGGATGCTCGTCCTTGTCGACGATAACAGCATCGCCCTTGCGCTGCGGGATGGACACCGCGGTGATCTCCTTCGCCAGCCGTCCGTTCGCCTGGGCGGCGGCGGCCTTCGCCTGGCTTCGCACCGCAAACGCATCCTGGTCTTCGCGGCTGACATGATAGTCTTCGGCGACATTCTCGCCGGTCTCCGGCATCGAATCGACGCCGTACTGCTTTTTCATCAGCGGGTTGACGAAGCGCCAGCCGATCGTCGTGTCATGGATTTCGGCCGCCCGTGAAAAGGCCGTCTCGGCCTTCGGCATGACGAAGGGCGCGCGTGACATGCTCTCGACGCCACCCGCGACCATCAGCTCGGCCTCGCCGGAGCGGATGGCGCGCGCCGCCGTGATCACCGCATCCATGCCGGAGCCACAGAGCCGGTTGATCGTCGTACCGGGAACCGTGATCGGCAGGCCGGCCAGCAGCGCCGACATGCGCGCGACATTGCGGTTGTCCTCGCCCGCCTGGTTGGCGCAGCCGAAGATGACGTCATCGACAGCGTCCCAATCCACGGCGCCGTTTCGTTGCATCAGCGCCTTCAGCGGGATCGCGCCGAGATCGTCGGCGCGCACCTGGGAGAGCGAGCCGGCGAAGCGGCCGATCGGCGTTCTGATATAGTCGCAGATAAAGGCTTCGGTCATGGCTTTTCCTCAGAGTTTGGGGACGACCAGGTCGGCGACCGGCCCCTCGACATGCAGCGGCGCGCCGGTCATCGCCTGCAATTCCTCTTGCGACATCGCGGCCAGCTTCTCGCGCAGGACGAAACGTCCGTCGACGATGTCGATGACCGCATGGCTGGTATAAACGCGGGTGATGCAGGCGACGCCGGTCAGCGGGAAGGTGCATTTTTCCACCAGCTTCGGCTCGCCTGTCTTGGTGACGTGCTCGGTAATGACGCAGACCTGCTTGGCGCCGTGCACCAGGTCCATGGCGCCACCGACGGCCGGCACGCCCTTGCTGCCAACCCGCCAGTTGGCGAGGTCGCCGCTCTGGGCAACCTGATAGGCGCCGAGGATCGCGACGTCGAGATGGCCGCCGCGCACCATGGCGAAGCTGTCGGCGTGATGGAAGAAGGCGGCACCCGGCTTCAGCGTCACCGCCTTCTTGCCGGCATTGATCAGGTCCCAGTCCTCCTCGCCTGCGGCCGGCGGCTCGCCAAAGTTCAGGATGCCGTTTTCGGTGTGGAAGATCGCCTGACGGCCGGGCGGCTGATAGCGGGCGACCATTTCGGGAAAACCGATGCCGAGGTTCACATAGGCGCCGTCGGCAATGTCCTGCGCGGCGCGCCAGGCGATCTGCGCATTGGAAAGTTTGATGTCTTCCCGGGTGTTGATGGGGCGGGTGTTGATGGAGCTGTGATCGATGGTCATACGTAGGCCACTCCGGCTCGAATGAGCTCTTCTTCCTGCTGGGGACTGGGGACAGCGACGACGCGGTCGACGAAGATGCCTGGCGTCACCACCTGCTCGGGATCGATGCCGCCGGCCGGTACGATGGATGAGACCTGGACGATGGTCTTCGCCGCCGCCATGCACATCAGCGGATTGAAGTTGCGGCCGGCCTTGTTGTAGGTGAGATTGCCTTGGATATCGCCGATCGCAGCCTTGACGATCGCGAAGTCGGCCTTCAGCCAGCGCTCCTGCACGTAATGACGGCCGTCGAATTCGGCGATGACCTTGCCGTTGGCAAGTTCGGTGCCGTAGGCGGTCGGTGTATAAAAGGCCGGGATGCCGGCCCCGCCGGCGCGGATGCGCTCGGCAAGCGTTCCCTGCGGCACCAGCTCGAGCTCGATTTCGCCGGCCAGATATTTGTCCGTGAAGGCGCGCGGATCCGACGAACGTGGGAAAGAGCAGATCATCTTTCTGACCATGCCGGCATCGATCATCGCAGCGATACCGATCCGCCCGTTGCCGGCATTGTTGTTGATCACGGTGAGGTTTTTGGAGCCCTTGTCGATCAAGGCGTGAATGAGCTCGATCGGCGCGCCCGAGCCACCAAAACCACCGATCATGACGGTCGCGCCATCACCGATCTCAGAGACGGCTTCCACCGTGCTCCCGACTGTCTTGTCCATGCGGGATCTCTCCTTGGCTAGATGCGGCCGGGAAGCTGATCCCGTCCTCTAGCGTCAGGCATAAGGCGCGGCGGACGGGACGGCAAGAAATTTGTGCGTTATTTGATTTTTGTTCATATATCGCACACAGAATAGACTGGCCTTTAAGTCCCAGATCAAGATTGATAGGTATGCTGCTTGTTGTGCCGCTAGGATCGGAAAGGATTGAGGCCCATCTCGGCCTCAATCCGAGCATTGCCATGGTTTCAATCACGAAGCCGTTGCGGCGCCAGCGATTGCGTCTGCGCATAGGCAAGCGGCGAACGGTTGCCAGGCAGGTTTTCGTCAAGGATCAGCGTTTTGATGTCGTCGGAGCGGACGTCGAGCGCGATCACTCGTTCGAGCTTGTCCAATGACCAGACGGAATAGCCGAGCGCCCGCGAATAGCCGCAATCGCATCCGCAGTCGTCGCGGGATATCTCTGTGGCCTTGACCGGGAGATACATGATCCGCGGCTTCGGCAGCTTGTAGCAATGACCCTCATAAGCATAACCATAGATCACGCCGATGCTGACCATCTGGACCTTGCCAGGATCGATCAGAATGTAACAGTTGCCCACCTTGAGCTTGATTTTGTCCGAACCGCTATCCTCGGTTGGCTTTACTTGAGCCCCTTGAGACGGATGAGCGTCTGTGCCGGGCTGACAAAATTCATTTCGCCCATAGAGACGGACCTCGCTGGGATTGAATGGCACTTTACCTGTTCCAATGAACGGAGTCTCAGAGCAGCAACTCATTTCCCCTCTCCTTTTCTGGCTCACCTCGAGCCGATAATTTCACGCCATGCAAAGTTTTCCTCTAATTGTGCGGCAGTCGATACATCCGCCGCCGAGATGATAGCCCGCGCGGCGTCCCTAAGCCGCATCGTGTCTGGGTCCAAGCTATGAAGGGCTCCGCCGATCGCCCTTCCCACTGAATCCCTTGCCTTGGTCAGGGCCAGCTTGAAGAAGAGCGGTCGGTCGCGAAAGGCCGCCGTCGTCGATTGCCGGAACCAATCTAACTCATCCAGCGTCAGATCGCGCAGATCGACGGAGAGAAGACGGTGATCGGCGCAGCCGCTGGCAACCAACTCCCGATGGTAGAGTTCAACGATCGCATCGAAGATCGCACCGAGGAAGGGCAAGGATCGGTCATGAACCTCGCTTGTGACTTCCGACATGCGCCGGAAGTTGGTCGCAAGGCGGATCTGCGTCTCCGGGCTTGTCTCGGCAAAGCGGTTAAGCTCGTTATAGAGAAGGAGGTTCCCCTTTGTCCTGCGCAGCAGGCGGTCGATGGCGGAATCGAAATGCAGGAACGAGATCAAGGATATGCTGTCCGACATGGCTTCGGAGAATGGAAAGAAATCTGCCTCACGAGAAAGAGTATTGGGAAGCCCCGTTTGCGAGAGCGTGATGAGATGACCGATCTCATGAGCGATCGTGTCGAAATTCAGCGCATAGGGCGACTGCTCATCACCCACTTCCGAGTAACCGAGTTCGATGAAACCAAAGCCCGCTTGCGCGTTCTTCCACCGAACAAGGGGGACAATTTCAAGCCGCGGATAGAAATCAGAGAAGAACCAATGCATTGGTCGTGCGAGATAATTGCGCCAGACATCAAGAACGAAATGAATGCAAGCAAAGGCATGGGCGCCCAGGTAATCCCGCGATCTCGGGTCGAGGCTATCAAAGTGGCGATCCGGGCCTGACCGAACCGGCCGTCGTTGGGGACCACGGTATGGAGGTAAACCACCAAAACGATAAGGCTCCTTGTCGAACAGCGGATCCGCGACATACATCGACATGTCGCTAGGTCCATCACCGATCTCGTCAGGCAATATCGACAGCAAGACGCGATCTGGCTGCTCATATCCAAAGATAAAGGGCGGCTGAGGAAATATCCAGAATCGAGTCCCAAGACTGGGCTCAGACTTTGTAAGTGATATGTCAGGAGACAATTCCATAGCTCAACTACTCAGTTAGATGAGTTATATGGCAACAACTTAAATTAGTACTTGCTAATTAATTTGATGTCAATAGATCCAGCTTCAAGATCGCGCAGGAAGGTATTGGTTGCCGTAAAAGACAACCTGGCAGGCTTGTACTTCGACAAGCCTGGCGCCAACCGTAGGGCAAGGCGCGCATCGTCTTTCTTCTGTGTGATCAAATGGCTGCGTAGCAAGACCGATCTTTCCGCTGGCAATTGCGCTGCGGCGAGCACCTTTCGAACGGACCGCTCACGAAAATTGAGCCGCCGGGCTGCGGCGATACCTGCATCCATTTCGGATTTCGCAATCAGGCCACGTCGAAAGAGCGCGGTAAAACTGCGCTGCAGGTCCACCAGTGCTTCGGTCAAAGCCGTGAAGCCGAGTTCCGCGGGGCCGCATTCGACCGCGACTGCATCTTCCGCTGTCAGCGGCCAACGCCTGTACCATCGATAGATGAGACCGACACCGATCATTCCGAATGGATGCAGTTCGGCGGCCCGGAGCGCGCCCATGCTTGCAGCCCCGATCATCACGATACCCTGGGATAGCGCCCAGAGAATTTCCTTGTGACGCACCGCCGGCCTGTCCTCGAAAAGACCATCGATCAAGACCATCGCTTTCGGGCGAAATGCGTGAGCGGCAAGAATGATGTCTCCCTGCGAAACGGGCTGCAGGTAGATGGCGTCAAGAGTGCGTTGCGCGTCCGGCAAGCGGAGGGTCGGACCGAGAAAAACGAGTATTGGACCGTCCGCTTTCTGATCCATCCCGGACCCTCACCGCTCGACTGTAAAAGGGCGCATGCCCGCAAGTATCGTTCGCACGCAATGAATGTGCGGATTGTTCTCGGACGCGACTGGAACGGCGAGAACGGGGCCTAGACCGGCAGAAATGATCCTTTCCAGGAGATCGGCAAGGCCGGCAACCGCGGGCAAAACGCCCACAAAATCGATCGATGGAGCACATTCACCAAGAATGAGATCGCGGGCATCGGCAAGCATAGCGCTGCTTGGCCTCGCATAGTGTTTCCGCGTCTGGTCGTCTCGCGCGCCGGATATTGCTCCGGCTCGGGCGGCCAGCGCTTCAAGTAACGCACCGAACGCCGCTTTATGAAGATCGAGACCGGCACAATAACCCTCCGTCGGGAGAGCCAACACGGGTTCGCCTTTGCCGGCTTCAATCGTCTGGCACCAGACGACCGGAATACGTGTCGGCGAAAGGGCATACCAGAAGGCAGCCGATATTCCGAGTTTAGCCACGTGCGAGAGAACATCCTGAACTGCTGTGCCCAATTCCGATAACGGCAGTCTCATCCGATCCATGAAGCCGTGGATTTTGAATGCCCGGGCAATCGCATCCCGCTCTATGCATTCCAGCAACCCATGCCGCAACGCGCCAAAATCTGACCGATGGCATGCGAGGCCAGCTGTGGTGCGCAGAAAAACGCCATCATGGCGTGGGGGCGGATCAGTATAGATCGTGTGCACAAGTTCAAACGGGATGGGCGCAGTAGCGCCGGTTACCATATCAACACCCATGATCCAGTCGATCTCGCGTTCACGCCAATTCGTGCGGGAATCAGCAAGGCAGAAATCATCGAAGGAGCCAGCGCCAACCTCTAGCCTTTCTGCAGTCGATAGGAAGACACGGGACGCGGGGATTGCCTCGGCGTAAAGGCGCTCGAACGATTCCATGATCGCTCCGATCGCGGCAGACGCTATGGACATTCCACGGCCGAGCGAGGTGACTTCCGACAATGCGGCCGGTCGTATGGCCTGAACGACCGGAAATCCGATTCGATCAAGGCCGGTCAGATCGGCGACGCGTGTGATCCGGGCTCGGCGGCAAAGCGGCAGCAGGGAGCGGAAATAGGCCTCGGCGTCCCCAGGGTCCGGTTCCGGCGATACGAGAGACATGTTTCCGTTCATGATGTCGGCATAAAATGCCGAGAGCATTTCCCTCTCGTCTTCGGAATAAATTTCAGAGCTCGCCAGCAAGGCCAAGCTCCTTCGCCGATCGTTGCGACCGGTGCAGCAAGGCAACCGCACCTTGCTCTTGCGCAATGACGATCGCAGTCCTCAGATCCGGCAGGAGAGCCGGCTCTTCTACCTTGGCGCACGACAGCAGCAATGCGCGACGGCGGTGAAGCTCGGCCAACCAATAACCATGGCCTGTCGCATTCGCCTCCCGGATAGCTTCGGTGGCGACCTCGATCGCTGTTTGGTACTTCCGCGCCTGGCCGAGCATGGTCGCATGCATGTAGAGGTAGATCGGCAGATCGGCGACGGTTCCGAGCTCTCTCAGAAGCGCCAAGCCTGCGCGGAAGATTTCGTGGCCGCCGGATAGGTTCTCAATGTGCGCAGTCGCCCATCCGCGAAAGAGCATCGCGAGTGCCGATAAGGATTGCAGTTCGTGCTTTTTCGCAAAATCGCCCATCCTGCCCGAAATCTCGATCAGGCGTGCATGGTCGTTGCGATAGAACGCCGATACCGCCTCGGTATCCAGCGAGTGCGACTTGCTCGGCATATGCGCGATCCGATCCACAAAAGCGACCATGTCTGCAAGTGCCTTGCTGGATTCTTCGGTCTGCCCCGTCAGCCAGAGCGACAGCGCAAGCTGTCCGAGACCACAAACCTTGGCATCATGGCCACCAAAGACATTGCGGCTCGCCTTCGCTGCCTCATCGTCGTAGAGAGCAAGCCCCGCTCGTATCGCCTTTTGGGCCTCCCCCTGCCTTCCGACATTGAACTCGATTGCCCAGATCGAATGGTTGACTTGCAGTTCGATTTCGCGATCGGCGATTCCGGAGAGCATCGCCTGGACTTTACGGGCGCGGCTGTGCATCTCCATGAAGTTTTGCCCGGTCAACCACCAGCCCCAATAGAGTGGAAACCACTTGGGCTGATCTTCCTTCGGCTGACGGCGCGCGATCTCGACGCCTTTTTCGTAAAGGATTCGCGCCGGCGTCGAATTGGGTCCGACCGTTGCCGTCAGCAGCGGTCCGAGCACCGTCAACACCGAAAGGTGCAACTCATCGGAAACACCGTTGGGCATGGTCTCGCAAAGCGCTAGGGCTCGTTCGAGATGGTGGCGCGCCTCCACCATTGCCGATCGGCTGGCGTGCTCCATTCCGGCCCTCATGAACGACGAAACCGCATGCTCCGGAAGGCCGGCAGCCTCTGCATGCTCGGCAAGCGCACCCGCATCCAGCCAACCCGCGATGGCGCGATTGCTGTTCGCGGCCATGAACAGGCGTCGGTGGAGAAGCCGGCGTTGCGTTTTCAGCAGACCGTTGTAAATCGTCTCCTGGATCAAAGCGTGGCGAAAGCCGTAGGCGATGCCGCCATGGGCACGCACGCGGGTCAAAAATCCACTCTCGCATAAAGTTTCAGCAGCATGCAGGAGAGATTTCCTGCTTGCTTCCGGCAACAGTGGGCGGAGCAGTGAAACGGTAAAACGATCCCCTGCGACGGCCCCGGCGCGCGCCACATCCCTGGCGGAACCCAAATGCTCGAGCCGCGAATTCAAGATCCCCTCGAAGGCGGAAACATGATTACGGGACGCATTTGCCGGCACGCTCATTGCATCTTCGGCAGCAGTCTCGAATGCCCATTGGCATATTTCCTCGATGAAAAGCGGTACGCCGCCGGATATGCGTTCGCTCACTTCAAGCAGCTGCGGCAACGCCTCCTGGCGATGGCTCGGCCAGCGCGCGGCGATCGCCAGCCGCGTTTCGTCATGGTCGAGCGGGCCGAGCGAAATATGTTCTGGTTCGCCCTCGTCGAATAGGCTGGCATGGCGGTTCTCTCGGCTGGTGACGATCAGCAGTGCGGGAAGCGTCGGCACGAGCCGCGCCGCTTCGCGAAGCAGGTACTCGGACGTAGGGTCGATCCAATGAATGTCCTCCACTGCAATGACCAGCGGTGTTTGTCCGCATATGACGCTCAACACTTTTGACAGCGCCTGCCGTGCGCTTTTCTGGATTGACTTGGGGGAGCTGTCGGAGAAAGCTTCATTGCGCCCATCCGCGCCGAGCAAATGGGAAAATATGCCAATCACTTCCGGATCTTCGACACCATGGTGCGCGAACTGGGCGGCGACCGCGTCGACCGTCAGCCGCCCGCCATCCGCAGCATCGGAACGGCGCTGGGAAAAACTATTCACCAGCGGGTGAAGCGTCGAGCGAAACCCTCCCGGCAGGCATTGAAAGAACAGCGATCGGGCCGGCTGCGCATGGATCATGCGCCGGGCTTGCCGCAACAACCGCGACTTGCCGATGCCAGCCTGGCCTGTGATCGCAAGGACCCGGCCCTTGCCTCCGACGGCTGCGTCCCACGCCTTCTCTATTCGGTCAAGCTCCGCGACGCGGCCAACGAAGGTGCCGTCCAGCCTTCCGAATGCGTGGAAGCGGTCGAGCTCCCGTCTGTGGCCGATTGCTCTCCAGACATTTTCAGGCTCGGAGAAGCCTTTCAACATGCGTGTGCCTTCCGGAACGAAGGCGTGTGAGCGGCCGGCGAGGTTCCGGGTCTCTTCTGAAACCAGCACGCTGTCGGCTTCAGCGGCGGCCTCGAGCCGTGTCGCAAGCGCAAGTGCCGCGCCCGTGACCGGCTCATGTATCCAGTTCTGCAGCTGCGCATCCCGGATCAGGGCGACCGATGTCGCGACACCCACGCGCACGCGAAGATCGTCTCGATCAAGTTCACGGGCGAGGCGCTGACAGGCTTTCACGATTCCAACGCCGGCACGGATCGCAGCTGACGCGGCATCCCTCGGTCCAAGCTCGATCGGGAAAAGCGCAACTCCACCGTCCCCGGCTTCGACGCGGACGACACCGGAATGTGTCGTAATCGCTTGCCGCGCCGCCTGCTGGAAGGCGGCGATCATATCCTGATAGTCCTCGATATCCATCAGATTGAAGAGATTGGTGGAGCCGATCAGGTCATAGCACAATGCAGTCACGACCCGCCGCTCGCCGCCATGTTGGGAAGAACGGCTATCGTCACTCGAAACGTCTGTGGATCGCCTCTGCTTATCGATTGGCGTGTCGCGACTCATAAGCGGCTCCTGCCTTCCGAGTATCGATAATCACGCTATTCGGGCGATCATATCACGGCTTATCCGGGTTGTCGGCTGGGAATGTGGGAGGTGTTTCCAACGAAATCGTCAACGCTGCAGCTGTAACCCCCACTACGAACATTCAACGCGCCGATATGACACCTGCGGTGTCTGGCTGACTGCGCCATCGCTCTGATGAGCACTGGCACCAGCTAGGCCAAATCTATTGGCGCAAAATGTCCAAATCAAATAAGGATCGGTTCCAAGTGACGCAGAAAAAACTGTATTTAGAAAACTGCGCAAGCGCCAAACCAAAAGAGCATCAATAACCCGACCCATGCGTGAAACGGATTTTGTCAGCGGCTTTGCCCGCGGCCTGAAGGTTATCGAAGCTTTCGGAGAAACGCGGCAGCGGCTTTCCATTGCCGAGGCCGCAAAGCTGACGGAGCTTGACCGCGCCACGGTGCGCCGCTCGCTGCTGACGCTCGCCGAGCTCGGTTATGCCGATTATGACGGCAAATTCTTCACGTTGACGCCGAAGATCCTGCGCCTTGGCCATGCCTATCTCGCGGCGACGCCGCTGCCGGCGCTGCTGCAGCCGCATCTCGATCATCTGTCGGAAAAGGCCGGCCAGAGCGCCTCGGCCTCGGTGCTCGACGGCACAGACATCGTCTATATCGCCCGCGCCTCGCAGCGCCGCGTCATGTCGATCAACCTCACCCCCGGCAGCCGCTTGCCCGCCTACTGCGCCTCGATGGGCCGCGTGCTGCTTGCAGCCCTGGCCGAGAGCGAAGCGCGCGCCATCCTCGCCCGCAGCGAGCTGAAGCAAAACACGCCGAATACCAAGACCGACCCCGAGGACCTCATCGCCGAATTCCGCCGGATCCGCGCCGAGGGTTACGCCATCATCGATCAGGAGCTGGAGATCGGCCTCTGCTCCATCGCCGTGCCAGTCGATAACGACCGCGGCGAAACGGTCGCGGCGATCAATATCGGCGCGCCGGCCGCCCTCGTCCCGGCCGCGGAGATGAAGGACCGTTATCTGCCGCTGCTGAAGGAAACGCAGGCCGCGTTGCGGCCGCTGCTGCGGCGGTGACGATAGACTTGGCGACAGAGCGGCCCGAGCCGAGGGCCGGGGCCGTTCGACCCAGTGATCGGCCTTCGGCGGCGCGACGTGATCGATATGCAATCTCATCGGGCGTTGACCCGGGCCGGCGGACCACTCTGCCGGACTGAGGACGGAAACGCATCTTGCGACCGTTGCTTGAGAATATGTAATCAGTGATTTATATGCGTCATTGATGAATGGAGGTAGCGATGGCCAGCATAATGATCAAGAATCTCGCTGATGCCATTCGCGCCCGCTTGCGATTGGTCGGGGGAATTGAGCTCGAAATTCCGCCCCGCCAGCCGATCCGGAACGCGCCGGACTTTGACGCGTAACGTTCTCGATTCCAACCTCATATCGGAAACCGGAAGGGCTTCACGTTCATTTATGGCGGCTTGAAGCCGGGCCGCTATTGTACAAACCGTCGAAGCATTCCCACTTGATGTATCATAATTTCCGATATACATCATTTCATCGGAAATATTGGGGGAATGATGGAACGCTCGTTTTTGACGATTGCCGCCGGCGAGAATAATGATGCGATACGCGCGCTTTCGGCGCCGGCGCGGCTGGAAATGCTCAAGCTGCTCTGCGCAAAAGGGCCGATGAATATCAACGATATCGCGCGTGCCCTTTCCCTTCCTCAATCGACTGTCGCGACCGGGATCCAGATTTTGGAAGACGCCCGGCTTGTCGATTCCCAGCTGACGAAGGCGCGCAAGGGGAACCAGAAGATCTGCTCTGCGATCTACAGCGAAATTCTGATCAGCTTTGAGGAAAGTGCGGCCCAAAGGGCCAACAATATCATCGAAGTCGAGATGCCGGTCGGGCTCTACACCAGTTGTGACGTCCATGCCCCCTGTGGTCTTTGCTCCACCGAGAGCGTCATCGGCCCGCTCGATGTGCCCGACTATTTTCTCGATCCGCAGCGCATGCAGGCCGGGCTCGTCTGGTTCGGCAGAGGCTATGTGGAGTATAAATTCCCCAACAATGCCAAGGTGTTGAACAAGGATATCCGCGCCATCGAATTTTCGCTGGAGCTGTCGTCTGAAGTGCCCGGAACCAATCCGGACTGGCCGTCTGATATAACGCTCTGGGTCAACGGAATGGCGATCGGGACCTGGACGTCGCCCGGCGACTACGGCGACAAGCGCGGCGCCTTCACGCCGGCCTGGTGGAAGCTCGAAGGCTCGCAATATGGAATGATGAAGACCTGGCGGATCTCGACGCGCGGAACCTTCATCGACGGCGTCGCCGCTTCGAATGTCACGCTCAGCGATCTGGCTCTTGCCCAGCATTCTTCCATCCGGCTCCGGGTCGGTATCGCAGAAAATGCCGGCCATACCGGCGGCGTCAATATTTTCGGCCGCGGCTTCGGAAATCACGGCCGCGACATCATCATGCGACTTCACGTCTGAAAAATATAAATCGGAAATCTTGATTTAAATATCACAATTCTTTCGGATTTCGGCCGCCGATAAAATCGTACAAGCGACTGAAATCAAACTATTTTTCCTAAAATCCATATTAGTATGATTAAATTCGCAACTTGGTTGACAGAACGACATTCCTGATATCAAGTTAGGCGCAAGAAAACAAAATACCTGATATATAAACGGGAGGATCCGTTGAAGACGAATGTTGTGGTTCACCGCGATTTCCGCATCGCGACCATTGATTCCAGGCTCTACAGTTCATTTCTCGAGCATCTCGGCAGGGCGATCTACGGGGGCATCTATGAGCCCGGTCACCCGACCGCCGACGAGGACGGATTCCGCGGCGATGTCCTCGATCTGGTGCGTGAGCTCGACACGCCCTACTGCCGTTATCCGGGCGGCAACTTCGTCTCGGCCTATAATTGGGAAGACGGCGTCGGCCCGCGTGCCGAACGCCCGGTGCGCCTCGACCTTGCCTGGCGCACCCGCGAAGCCAACCAGATCGGCGTGAATGAATTCGTCGACTGGTGCAAGAAGGCCAATACCAAGCCGATGCTCGCCGTCAATCTCGGATCACGCGGCCTGGATGCCGCCCGCAATTTCCTCGAATATTGCAATCATCCCGGCGGCACCTACTGGTCGGATCTGCGCCGCAAGCACGGCTGGTCCAATCCGCACGATGTCAAATTGTGGTGCCTCGGCAACGAGATGGATGGTCCCTGGCAGGTCGGCCACAAGTCGGCTTATGAATATGGCCGGCTGGCGGATGAGACGGCAAAGGCCATGCGCGGCTTCGACAAGTCGCTCGAACTCGTGGTCTGCGGCTCGTCCAATTCCGACATGAAGACCTATCCCGAGTGGGAAGCGCAAGTCCTCGAGCAGTGCTACGACAGCGCCGACCATATCTCGCTGCATATGTATTTTGCCAATCGCGAGAAAAATACGCTCAACTATCTCGCCCGCGCGACGAAGCTCGACCGCTACATCACCACGATCGGCGGCGTGATCGATTACATCAAGGCGAAAAAACGCTCGAAGAAGACGATCGGCATTTCCTTCGACGAATGGAATGTCTGGTATCATTCCAACCAGCAGGACAAGGAGATCCTGGCGCGCGACGAATGGCCGGATGCGCCGCATCTCCTGGAAGACATCTATAATTTCGAAGACGTGCTGCAGGTCGGCGGCATCTTGAACACCTTCATCCGCCGTTCCGACCGGGTGCGCATCGCCTGCATCGCGCAGCTCGTCAACGTCATTGCCCCGATCATGACCGAGGACGGCGGCGCTGCCTGGCGCCAGACCATCTATTACCCCTTCTATTACGCCTCCAGATATGGCCGTGGAACGGCGCTGCAGCTGGTCGTCGATGGCCCGACCTATGACAGCGACGAGGAAAACGACGTCCCCTATCTCGACGTATCGGCAGTCCATTCCGAGGATGGCAAGACGCTGACCTTCTTTGCCGTCAATCGTCATCCGAGCACGGCGCTCGATCTCGATGTGCGGCTGGAAGGCTTCGGAAATGCCCGGGTGGTCGAGCAGGTAGAAATGACCCACGGCGATCTGGAAGCCGTCAACACGGCAGCGCGGCCGCAGACGGTCGCCCCCGTCAATGTCGAGAGTGGAAAGATCGAGGATGGACGGCTGCGGGCGGCGTTGAAACCGTTCTCCTACAACGTCATCCGGCTGTCGGTGTGACAGCTGCCGCCGGGTAAGCCCCCGGCTGAAGATATTCGGCTCGCTGCGAGGAGGCAGGGAGCCGGAGGGATGGTTCACCGAGGCTCTGGACTTTCAAGCCCTGATGCCTCTGCGAACCGACAACCGCGACGTGCCCATGCGTGCCCTTGCGGCCGCCGCATCGTCGCTTTCTAGGGAGGAGTTCATGCAACAGTGGAAGAGGTTTGCATTCGGCTTCGTGCTGGCCACGTTCGGCCTGACCGCAGTGGCCGGTGCCCAAGAATACACCTCCTTGCCGCGCAAGGAGACGCTCATCGTCGAAAATCCGGAAGGGACGATCAAAAATCCCGGCTGGTTCAACATCTGGGTCAATGGCGGCGGCGGCGTATCGACCGGCCTGCAGCAGCTGACCATGGATACGCTCTGGTATATCGACCCCGAACAAGGACTTGGCGGCGCGACCTGGGACAATTCGCTGGCTGCCGACAAGCCGCAATATAATGCCGACTTCACCGAGATGACCGTGAAACTGCGCAAGGGGCTCTTCTGGAGCGACGGCGTGGAGTTCACGGCAGACGACGTGGTCTATACCGTCAAGACGCAGATGGATCACCCCGGCATGGTCTGGAGTGCTGCCTTCTCGGTACAGGTGGCAAGCGTCGAGGCGACCGACCCCTCAACTGTGGTGTTCAAGCTGAAGAAGCCCAATTCGCGCTTCCACGCCCTCTTCACCGTTCGCTGGAACGGCGCCTGGATCATGCCCAAGCATGTCTTCGAGAAAGTCGAAGATCCGCTTCGTTATGATTTCGCCAATCCCGTTTCGCTCGGCGCTTACAAGCTCAAGTCCTACGACCCCCAGGGCAAGTGGTATACCTGGGAGAAGCGTGACGACTGGCAGCGCACCTCGCTTGCCCGCTTCGGCGAGCCGGCCCCGAAATACGTGACCTATACCGATCCCGGCCCGCCGGATAAGCGGACGATCGCCCAGCTCGAGCACAATCTCGATATCATTCACGACAACACGCCGGAGGGCATGTTCACCCTCAAGGAAAAATCTAAGACGATCGAGACATGGTTCCCGGGCTTTCCCTTCGCCCATCCGGACCCGACGCTTCCGGCCGTGATCTTCAACACCCAGAATCCGCCCTTCGACAACGCCGATGTACGCTGGGCGCTTGCCTTGCTGATCGACATCAAGGCGGTCGATATGGCGAGCTATCGCGGGGCAGCGACGCTTTCGGCGCTCGGCGTGCCGCCTACGGCGGCCACGATGAAGGACTATCAGGCGCCGATGCAGGATTGGCTGAAGAATTTCGAGATCGATACCGGCAAGAGCAAGATCAAGCCTTATGACCCGACGGTCGGGCAACAGATCGCCGATATCCTGCGCAAGCAGCCGAAGTTCAAGGACCAGATCCCGAGCGATCCTGAGGCAATCAGCGGTGCCTTCGGCTATGGCTGGTGGAAACCGGATCCGAAGGCTGCCGGCGAACTGCTGGAGAAGGCAGGCTTCAAGAAATCCGGCGGCAAATGGCTGACCCCTGATGGACAGCCCTTCAAGATCCGGATGACGGTGGAAGGCGACACCCGCTCGGTCTTCACCCGGGCGGGCACCCTGATCGCACAGCAATGGGCCTCCTTCGGTATCGACGCCAAAGCCGTGCCGGCCGCGAAACTTTGGCAGGTGGCGCTCCAGCCCGGCGATTTCCAGGTGGCGATCGCCTGGAGCGTCGAAACCTGGGGCGGCGATCCCGACCTGTCGTTCTTCCTCGACAGCTGGCATTCGCAGTTCGTGGCCAAGAAGGGTGACAATCAGCCGCCGCGCAACTGGCAGCGCTGGAGCAATCCGGAGCTCGACAAGATCATCGAGAGCATCCGCGGCATCAGCGCCGACGATCCCAAGGGCATGGAGCTCGGCAAGGATTATCTGAAGCTGGTTGCCCGCGAAATGCCGACGATCCCGCTGATGTCGTATAACGTCTTCACCTCGATGGATACGACCTATTGGACCGGCTATCCGACGATCGCCGATCCCTATACCGATCCGGTGCCGAATTGGGCCAACTCCAGGCTGATGATGGTCAAGCTCAAGCCGGCACAACCGAAATAATCCTCCCAACGCCGGCGCGAGTGTTGCGCGCCGGCCCCCTAATCGACGGGCATGTGGCATGTCCGTCGATCCTTTCCACTTGATGAAGGGAACCAGAGAGGAACCACCGCCCTATGACGTCCTATCTGATCTTTGTGCTGAAGCGGTTCGGTCAGTTTCTGCTTGTCGTATTCCTTGGCGTGACCATCACATTCTTCGTCACCCACCTGACCCCGATCGATCCGGTCGAAGAAAGCATAGGCGCCATCACCCAGATGGGGCAGTCCGATCCCAATGCGATCGAACTGATGCGCCAGTCGCTTCGCGAGCTCTACGGGATGGAGGGCTCGATCTGGCAGCAATATCTGAATTTCTGGCTGCGGCTTGCCACAGGCGATCTCGGCCCCTCGCTATCGGCTTTTCCCACGCCCGTTTCCACCATCATCCTGCGGTCCCTGCCCTGGACCATCGGGCTGATGACGGTGTCGACCCTGATTACCTTCGTGCTCGGCAATGCGATCGGCGCGCTCGCCGGCTATTACCGCAAGGACATGGTGCTGAAGGCCGTCAGCCTCGTCTTCATCGCCCTGCTTCCCATTCCCTATTACATTCTGGCCTTCGTGCTGCTGATTGTGTTCGGCTATCTCTGGCCGGTGCTGCCGATCAATGGCGGCTACGAGATGAACGCCAATCTGGACCTCTCCTTTGCGCTGGTCTTCGATATTCTGAAACACTCGATCCTGCCGGCCTTGTCGCTGATCCTGGTCGGCGCCGGCAGCTGGTTGATCGGCATGCGCGCGCTCGTTTCCAACATCATCACCGAGGATTACGTCGTCTTCGCCGAGCTCGGCGGCGTCCCGAAGCGGAAGATCCTGCGCTCCTATATCGCCCGCAATGCCATGGTGCCGCAGTTCACCGGGCTCGCCATGTCGCTCGGCGCGATCTTCAACGGCACGGTCATCACCGAAATCGTCTTCGGCTATCCGGGCATCGGCAACCTGCTGATCGAAGCAGTGCATGCCGGCGACTACAGCCTGGTGCTCGGCCTCAGCGCATTGTCGATCGTCGGCGTCGCCGCCGCGGTGTTCATCATCGACATTCTGAGCCCGCTGATCGACCCGCGCATCAAGGTGGAATAGAGCATGTTTACGATTGTCCGCGACCTCGCGCGCCAGAATATGGAATTCCTCAGCGGCCTGCTGCTCTTTGCCGTCATCGTCGCATTGATAGTGGTGTCCTATTTCTCGCCTTACAGCGCGACCGACATCTATCTTCTGCCACCCGATATGCCGCCCGATGGCGAATATTGGCTCGGCACGACGTCGCGCGGCCAGGACGTTTTCTGGCAGCTGACGACCGCGCTCAGGAACACCCTGTTTTTCGGTATCGGCGTCGCCGTCATCTCACGCATCATCTCGCTGGTCGTCGGCCTCGTCGCCGGTTATGCCGGAGGCGCGGTCGACCGGGTGCTGATGGCCATCAACGACAGCGTCATGGTCATCCCGCAATTTCCGCTGCTGATCCTCTTCTACTTCGTGCTGAAGGACAGCATGACCTGGACGGCGCTGATCCTCATCATGGCCTCGCTCGGCTGGTCCTACGACGCACGCCTCATCCGTTCGGTGGCGATCAGCCTGAAGACCAGATCCTTCACCACCCAGAGCGTCTATTCCGGCATGAGCATGCGCAAGATCCTCGTCGAGGAGCACCTGCCCTATGTTCTGCCGATCGTCTTTGCCACCACGATGAACAACATGATCTGGTCGATCGGCATGGAGATCACCCTGTCGGTGCTCGGCTTTACCGATATCGAGACGCCGACCATGGGCATGATGATCTATTGGGCCAATGCGCATTCGGCGCTGATATCAGGCATATGGTGGTGGGTGGCCGCCCCCGTCGCCGTCATCGTCGTCCTCTTCCTGGCGCTCTTCCTGCTGTCCATGTCGATGAACGAATACAATGATCCGCGCAGCCGGCTGAACCGGATGGGAAGTTAGTATGGATCCTTTGGTCGAAATTGAGAATCTGAAAGCCTATTACCGTGCCTTCCTCTTCGGCGTCGATCGCGAAGTGCGCGCCGTCGACGATATTAGCCTGACCATTGCCCGCGGCGAGGTCTATGGCGTTGCCGGTGAATCGAGCAGCGGCAAGACGACCCTGATCAAGACCATCGCCGGCGCGATCCGGCCACCGCTGCGGGTCGTGTCGGGAAAAGTGACATTCCATTTCGACGGCGGCACACAGGATATCTACGCGATGAAGCCGGAGGATCGGCTGGCGCTGCGCTGGAAGCATCTGTCCTATATCATGCAGGGCTCGATGAATGTGCTCAATCCGGTGCGCCGGATCCGGCATTCCTTCACCGATTTCGCCTTTCGCCACATGAAGGTCAGCGGCCCGGTCTTTTTGGAAAGGGTCGCCACCCATTTGCAGCGGCTGAAGCTCGATCCGCATCTGCTCGATGCCTATCCCCACGAACTCTCAGGCGGCATGCGCCAGCGCATGACCATCGCGCTGGCCACCATCCTGACGCCGGAATTCATCATCGCCGACGAACCGACGACCGCGCTCGACGTGATCGTTCAGCGCGACGTGCTCTCGATGATCCGCGAAATCCAGCGCGAGATGGGCTCGTCCTTCCTATTCGTGACCCATGACATGGGAGTTCACGCGACGGTCTCCGACCGCATCGGCATCGTCTATGCCGGGCGTCTTGTCGAGGAAGCGCCGACCCCCAAGCTCTTCAGCAAACCGCTCCACCCCTATACGCAGCACCTCGTCGGCAGCCTGCCGCGCATCGGCGATGCAACGGCCCGCCCTTCGCTGGAGGGTCGTCCGCCGAACCTCGCCATGCCGCCGGAAGGCTGCCGGTTTCACCCGCGCTGTCCAAAGCGCATGGACATCTGCTCGCAGAAGGTTCCGCCGCTCGTCACCGTCGAGCCGGGGCGGCGCGTGGCGTGTTTTGCCGTTACGGGAGATCAGGTTTGAGCGCTCTTCTTAGCCTCTCGCATGTCACGAAAGTCTACCGCCAGGGCGGCATGCTCGGCCGGCGGCTGATTACGGCGGTCAAGGACGTCAGCTTCGAACTCGGAGCGGAGCCGGAGATCCTCTCGATCGTCGGAGAATCCGGCTCGGGAAAATCGACGATCGCGGCGATGATCCTCGGCCAGACCGAACCGACGGAAGGCGAGCTTCAATTCAGCGGCAAGACCGTCGCCATCCATAGCCGATCCGAGCGCAAGGCTTTCATGAAGGAGGTTCAGCCGGTTCTGCAGAACCCCTTCGAAGCCTTCAATCCGCTGAAACGTGTCGATCGTTATCTCTTCGAGACGGCCCGCAATTTTTCCTTCTCGGGAAAACGGCCGGACCGGCAACAGGCGGAGAAGATGGCCGATGCCGCCCTCGTCCATGTCGGCCTGACCCTTGAAGAAGTGAAAGGCCGGTTTCCCCATGAATTGTCGGGCGGCCAACTTCAACGCGTCGCCATCGCCCGCGCGCTGATCCCGCAACCCCGCCTGCTGGTGGCCGATGAACCAGTCTCCATGGTCGACGCATCGCTGCGCATGGCCATCGTCAACCTCTTCGGCCGCTTGAAAAACGAGCTCGGGCTTTCCATCGTCTACATCACCCACGACCTCGCCACCGCCTATTACATCAGCGACAACATCATCATCATGCGCAAAGGCGAAATCGTCGAACGCGGACAGGCGCGGGCTGTGTTGGATGATCCGCAGCATCCGTATTCGCGGGCGCTGAAGGATGCGGTGCTGGCGGCGGATTTCAGCGTGGCGGGGTGACTAATCGGACGATGCGGTAGGTCAAGTCTTCCGTACCGACTCCTCGGGAGTTCGATTAAAATCCGCCTCATTGCCCTCTCCCTCGTTAACGAGACGAGTGGTGAGCACACTTAAAGTTTAATCCGCTTCCTTGACGGCATTTGAGCTCGTCAACTTTTCTCCACTGCCTATACAGAGCCGCTAACCGGAACTCGTTTCCATTATTTCCTCCCATTGAAACGAGCCCTGCTCTGTATCCGCTGCTGATCTAAGCTTCTGCTGGATTGGGCAATTGCAGTGTTTCGATGATGCCCCTTAAGATTGAGAATGTCAGCGTTCAATTCAGCTACCTGCTGCTTGAAGGCGTTAACATCGAGCTTGTCCAACCCAAATCGCAAGAAGCTATCTCGCAGCTTCCACATTAATGCTTCTAGCATCGAAGGTTTCGATGTATTTTTTCTACGAAACTCGGAAATGACTTTCAGGTAGTCCCCCGCCCGCATGTCAACGAGCAAGCTCACGCGTAAAAAGTCCGGAAACGAACTCAGTTTCGCTTCGTGCAAAATCGCGTCCAACTTATCTGACGCCACATACATTCGGGCAAACTGGCTTACGATCCTCGGCACGTTTGCCACAACATGACGCAGCATTTTTGGATCATTGGAACGGCGTGCTCCAAAGTTGAAATGATAGCTTCCCACTTCAACACTTCCCTTTTCAAGAATAAGTGCAACGACCTTGTACGCCAGGATCGTGATCATCCCCCAACCATCAAGGACGGTATCAATGTGCCTAGCTTTTTCTTCTTTCGTGAGTTCTGACGAATTTTTGACGCAAACGCTGTAACATGCAAGAATCTGTGCCCACTTAAACAGGGGGTCGATCACGTCGGATTTTTTGAATGTTTGAATAAAGCCGCGGGCACGACCGTCAACTGCACTAATATTTGCCTCATCGCCGACTGCTTCATCTCGCTGTTTGTCAGGCATCCCGTCCAGTTCACCAGAAAAATGCTGGCTGATTTTTTCTAGAAACTCGTCCGCATCCTTCGCCCTGGGCAAGTCAAATATTTCTTTCTCGGCATTCGAGACGTAACTCCCGAATTGCTCGATAATTTCGTTCTTCAGCTCGTTATAGAGCCTCGCTATTTTTTCAAGCGCCTTTCGATCCTTACGATTGATGCCGAAGTATATATCAAGTTCGGATATGTATTGATTTATATTTTGTTGATCTAAAATATAATCGCGGAAATCCTCATCCTCCATCGCAACAGCAACAAGATAAGAGTGAAAAATTTTATATCTAAAGTAGATATCATTATTTAAACGTTCGAAAATGTTCTTCTCGACAAAATAATCAATTATATCTGCAGAATTTTTCTTGACGCCGATTTCTTCGTGGTAGTTTTTGATAATGTCGTACAGGGCATCATACGAAATGCTGGCAAGGTTATTCTTACAAAAGTGAATCGCGGTAATGCACAGAACTCGAATCTGATCTTTATAATCAAATTCACCTAAAAATACCACACCGGTGCTCGCTTTTCCGAGTGTGACCTCGATGAAATTCTCAATGACAGCAGCAGTATTGATGGGGCTGTAGCTCTTTCTCTCCTTCAGCACCATCAAATACATGCTGATAAGCGGACCAGACAGCGGTATACCTATAGTCAAGAATTTGGATATGATTTCTTCGACAATGAGGTTTCGATCCAGATTCTCAGGCAGATCAATTCGGTTAACGAGCGCACGGACTTCGCTGCGGTTGAAAGGGTAGATTGACCAATTGCGGGCTGCAAATGGGAGGTTAATCTCCGGTCTCGATTTGGGCTGCTGCGCTGCAAATGGCGATTTAGCACAAAGCACAAAACGAGCTTTTGGAAGGAGCTTGTAAGTTGCTGATAGCCATTCAGCATGCGCCTCCTGCCGGGGGTTGTAGTTATCGACAAGAATCAAAAGCGGTTGATCAATCTCCCTCGCCTTCCAACCGAATTGCGTATGATCGGAATCGGGCATTGCGGCTTTAATGGCCCGCAGAACCGCCGCCGGGTAACTTTTCGCATCTCGAACGTCCATATAGAGCGGAATTCGAGGAACTGAAAATGCTTCACTTTTCCGACTGGCTTCAAGCGCCAGATAACGTAGGAAACTGGTAGAACCGGTTTCGTCTGGAAAGTGACAGCAGATATGGTCGTCGGAAGCTTTTACATCTACTTCGCCACGAGTAATGTCTTTCGGGTCATCTCCGCTATCATCTGCGAGATTGGGTTCGCCGAAGGTTGGGAAAACGAAAATTTCGGAGAGCGGCTGCTTAGACAGTGTATCTTTGTAATCCCGCTCGAGCTGAGGGTACACACTGTCTGAAAGATATCGCTCCAGTTGTTCCTTTGTGTAACCCGGCTTCCGGCTCTCCCAGTAGCCCCTACTTTTGTCGTCAGGATAAAATAGCCCTCCAGCACTTACGTTCGTCGCAACGTCAAACTCTCGCCGTCCATCAAAATATGTTCGGTAGTGTACTTTCGTGTAATCATCTTCGATTTCGAGAAGCGAATAACCCTTGAAGAAATCCTTGGAGGCATGCAGAGCACCCGCTTGAAGTTCAACGATTTTCGCTCCCGGCACAAGCCGCGCCGTGGGCTGGGCATTGTGAACGTGCCCGAAAAAACTATACGAAGCTTCGGACTGCACGATTGGCCGAACTTCTCGGGTATGTGCCTCATTCATTTCTTCGAGGGGGAAATGTCCCACAAATCCCAGAAGTTTCCCGCCATTGTCGGCGATCAACTGCTCAGCTGCCGTAACTGGGAAAAACAGCTTGCCTCGGTCTGCCGTGGAACCTCCCAGGCTCCCCGAGAACGCCATATTAATTGCACCGAACCTAAGGCCCGCCACCTCATAGAGATTGAAAAATGGACTCCGCCAAGGCGCGCCCAGATAATCGCAGAAGTCGAAAAAAGCAGCGCTGAGTGATCTCGCGAAATCATCCAGCTCGCCAGAGCTGAAGCGCCTGCTAATCAGTTCTGTATTTGCGGCCTCCGCAGCGAGAGCCTTTGTGAAAAGCTCATTCTTCTTCAGTGCTTTCCAGGAAATGTCGTGATTACCTGGGCAAAAGATGAAATTGCTTGCTTTCACCCCCGTTTTTTCGGCAAGGGGATCAAAGAATTTGTCGATCGCGTGAAGATATACGTCCTCTTCATCCGGGTTATTGACGATGTCGCCGGAAAACACGACGACATTAGGCTTGCCGAAATCTTGCATCAACTGGTTAAGGTCGCTCCAGAATGCGTCTCGGAGCATATTGCTTTGTGCTGCATGCTTGTTCGAAAAGTGCAGATCACTCAAGTGTAGTACGGAATAAGACATCGAAACCCGCTCAAAAATCATACTTCAACCAGTGGGCGAATTTCAGATTCGCGCAAGATTGATAGATGCTTATTCACATCTAACTTTTGAATTAAATGGAGCTGACCTGCCACTGAACTTTCATCCGGCGACGATTAGAGCCTCGGCAGTTCACACGGTCGCGCCCGCACGACACCGCGTCTTCGAGCCGAACTCCAAGCGTCGCAAGAATGCACTCGCTCCCTTGCCGCTCGCTATCGGCGCAAGGGAGCGCATGCCCCCGGGCGCGCTCTGCCACGTAGCGGCGACCTCTGAGCGGCCGGCTTGAACAGCGGCGAACCCGTCGTCGGGTCCAACACGGCAAGCACCCTGTCCCGGCCGCTCAGCTTGGCGACATAGAGCGCCTGATCGGCGCCGATAAAGCTCCGAGGCGCTGTCCGACGGGTCACAGGCGGCGATGCCGCCGGAGCAGGTGTAGCTGAAGTCGGAAGAGTCGGGCAGCGGCCGGGAGAAGCGGATCACCGTCAGCATGCGCTCGATGATGGCTATGGCGTCTTCCGGGCCGGTTGCCGGCATGACGAGAAGGAATTCTTCGCCGCTGACCCGGCCGAAACAGTCGTTGCGGCGGACATTCTGGTGAATGCGATAGGCAAAATCGCGCAGGACGAGATCGCCGACGTGGTGGCGGAGTCGGTCGTTGATGTGTTTGAAATTGTCGATGTCGAAGACGGCAAGGCAGCCGTTGCTCCCATACTGGGCGGCGGCCAGCATGTCGCCGAGCGCGTGCCATTACAAGGCGGTGATTGGCGAGCAGATCGTCGACCAGCGACCAGACCTGGTCGAGGTCGGGTTCGGGTTCGGCTGCCGTATGCTCAGCACCGTCAGCTGCGGCGAAAGGTCGCCAATAGGGTTCTGCAAAGTTTCAATTGACCGCTCCCGATGGCGAGGCGACACTTGCAACCTGTAGCGAGGGCAGGAGGAAAACGATGGACGACACAGACCGCTGGCGCGATATGGCAAGCGCACCGAGAGACGGTAGCCGGATCCTCGTGACGATTCGCCCGTCCGAACAGGGGCCGGCGGAAGTTGATCTCGCCTATTGGTCGAATGGCGATCAGTTTGCTGGTGAAGGCTGGCGCGCCTCTGATTCCTCACCCGGGCACATCATCGAATATGCCGAGCCGGAATTGAAGTGTTGGATGCCGATGCCCTCGGCCAATCGCACCTCGATGCCCTCCCCTTGGGAAGGCGACGATGACCAGGAGCTCTACGGGTCGGGGATTTGAGAGATCGCGCGCAATGGCATTAGTTCTGCCGTCCACCATGAAAAGACGCCAGCCGCAGCCCGCATTTATCCATCGCCGTCTACCCTGGTGGCGTTAGCGATCGAAAACGAGTGTCGATCGCCTCCTTGCCGCGCTTGAAATCGCCGAGGCCCCTAAGCTGCGTGCACCCTGTCCCGACCGCTTAACTTGGCAGCATAGAGTGCTTGATCGGCGCGTCGATAAAGGTCCGACGCGCTGTCTGACGTGGCGCAGGCGGCGATGCCGGCAGAACAGGTGTAGCTGAAGTCGGGCGATTCAGGCAGAGGCCGGGAGAAGCGGATCACCGTCAGCATGCGCTCGACCATGGCAATGGCGTATTCCGCTTCGGTTGCCGGCATCACGAGAACGAACTCTTCTCCGCCGACCCGCCCAAAACAATCATTGCGGCGAACATTCTGATGAATGCGATGCGCAAAATCGCGCAACACGACATCCCCGGCGTGGTGACCGAGCCGGTCATTGATGTGTTTGAAATTGTCGATGTCGAAGACGGCAAGACAGCCGTTGCTTCCATGCTGGGCGGCCGCCAGCATGTCATCGACGCGCGCCATCACAAAGCGGCGGTTGGCGACACCCGTGAGTTCGCCGGTGTAAGACGCCTTGATCGCCTGATCGCGATCTTGCCGGACGATCCTGCCATGCGCCCGCAAACCGGTGATGTCACTGGCGATGCACAACATCCAACCATTCGGCTGAACCGCCTCGGTCATCCAGAACCATCGGCCATCGTGCAGGTCCGTTTCGAAAGCGCGATAGCCGATCTTGCCGCGGCGCGACTGCGTCGAGCGCAGCCACTCGTCGAAATTGCTCGTTCGGATGACCGTGCCTCGCGCGAGCTCGAAATTGCGCCGCATCACATCCGGCCAGAGCGGCGTTTCATCGGGCTCGATGAAATAGACCGAACGAAAGGCGCTGTTGGCGTATTGCAGCCGGTCATGGCTGTCGTAGACCGCAATCAGCGTTCCGGTGTGTTCAGCAAGGTGCAGAAGCTGTTCGAATATCTCGTCCATACCGAACCCTGTCTGGTTGCCTTGGTATGACATGGCGGAGAAACTTTATGAGAAAAGAGCCAGCCCGCAAGCAAAGGCGCCTCAAGCGATTACGCAGACGTCGACGAGCGGCGTTTTCAATCGTGATTGGACATCGGCTGCGACCTGAGCGACGCTGTTTTCGGGAGGCGGACCATCTATTTTTCCGGAGATAGGAGGCCGAAATGGAACAGTACGCATTAGACCAGTTGAAAAGCATCGCAACGGTCAGCCCGACCTGCAAGCGCCTTGAAATGACCAGGCGCGAGCGCCTTGAACGATGGGCCGAAAGTCTCGAACACAGCCCCAGACCGTTCCTCAAGACACTTCACGAAACCGAATATCAGCCGATTGCCGATCGGCTTGCTCTCAGGGATGACGGCACCCCGATCTCCGTTGCATTCGCTGATCCCATGCTGCGGGCGGCAGGAATGGAAAATGACAGCTATGGAGAAGCCAAACGGTTCTTCGAACTCAGCGATGAGCAATTGCATGATCTTGTGTGCTTCTGCCATTTCGGTGAACGCGTCAGCGCGGCAGTCGTCGCTCGCCGTTTGCGGAAGATGTCAGGCTCCAAACCAGACGGGTTTTTCGCTCAGTTTCGTGCGTGGTTCGCCTGACTGAGGTTAAGGGCCACCATCTGACGTGCTGGTCGGGGATGCATCGATCCCCGTCGGGTCGTTGCTCCTGCGGCATCGACTATCGCTGACATTTTGAGGGGGCAGATTTCTGAAGCGGTTGGTTCCTGCTGGTCAGCAGGAACCAGGTCTTCTGCGCTGGCCTACCACGCCCCCTAAGAACTTGGGTCAGGGCGTTCACCAGCAGCACCCACATCTATGGGAAAGATGCCTCGCCGAGTGACTAGTCAGGGAGACGCTTGAAGAGGCCGTATCGCTACTTTGCCGCCAGCTAACCACGCGCTTGCCATTATAGGTAATTTAACGGAAAATCCTCGGCGTGGCCCTTGAGGCCTGGGCAGCCTGCCATGATCGGAGAACGCCGTGCCTCTGAAGAACATTTTGGCCGCAGCAGCAATCGTCTTCATGACACTCTCAGGATGCGCAACTAGCGGATCGGACAACACAACCTATGCACAGCCGCAGGGGATAGGCCCAGTTCGCGGTGAAATAGGCGGTTACTAGCCCATCGAGAGTGTTTCTACCGCTTTAGAAACACAGCCTGGCTGTTTACGACGAACCAACCTCGGCGTTCGATCCGATGTCGGTCGCTGTCGCGGAGGAAGGCATGACGATGGTGACCCACGAAATGGGCTTTGCCCGCAAGGTCGCGCAACGCGTGGTGTTCATGGATGCCGGCGGCGAGATCCTGCGCCACTAGTTCCGCCCGTTACGTGACTCGGTCACGGCTCCGACGCGACCTCACCGCGTTTACCACCCACGGATCGCAGGTACTGCATCGCGTTGGCAGATCGGGTGACCCCCGCGCGGGAACCGCGACGATGCTCATGGCGAAGAATGCCTGCCCGGCCGCCGGGTCCGCGAAGGAGTAATAGGAGGCCATTGAACAGATGTCGGCGCTGGCAACGTGGGCAACGCCCTTTGATACCAGTTAAACAGGCCCGCTTTGAGGAGATCAAGGCAGCGTATGCGAAGGCGATCGGCAGGAAGGAGGCGGCACGCCCTGAGCTCATTTCATCGTCGGCTGCGAAACTCAGTGAACGACGGTGATCACCGAAATGCCAGCTTCGTCGGCGGCATGGATGAGGGCTTCTCGCGTTTGTTAAGCGGCAGCGGAACCCTCTTGAGATCCCGATTCCGTGGACGAAAGCGGCCTTGCTCGGTGTCAAGCGAAGGTATTTTGCCACGGGCGGCTCCACAGCGACAAAGTCGCGCCGTGCATACTCATAGCTGAGGTGCGAACTTGTCATGCTGTCGTTGTGACATCGGGTCAGGCCAAAAGCATCACAGTCTCGATGAGGGATATCTGGAATGTCGATCTTGCTGAGAAGTTTGTCGTCCCTGTTGGTTGGACTAACATTGGCGGCGCCTGCCTCCGGCAATTGCTTGAGCGCTAAAGAAACCAAACAGGGCGTGCTGCTTACCAGAGAAGTGCCTTTCTTTTCCGCGTTCTACAAGCCGGACGGTCCGGGTCTCACCGAACAACGGCTGATGGAGCGTAACCGTTCACTGCAGCCGGTGTCGGCTGTATATTTGCACCCCTTGCTCGTCGAAAAGAGAGTTAGTGCCAGCGGGACGCATGAGCTGAAATACACGAATGCGATTGCGTTAGACGATCTACCACAGAAGAAGAACTGGCAATCCGAGACTAAGCTTTTCATCAATGGCCAAAAATCCGTTTCGGGCGCTACTATTATTAGGTTCGACGGCTGGGGAGAAGAAGCTATCGCGTCTTGTTCCTACAAAGTTTGGGCCGTCAACAGCCGTCTCGAACTGACGGGATTGCCTCCGATTATTTTTGAACAATACTAGTCCCCCGAGCTTCGTCTCGTTCTTCGTTCGGTAAGGCTAGGCCCCTCCAACCAGCCGTTGAGCGAGGTTCGTTTTGATCGGTTCCAAATTGGCTGGGGCAACTGATTGATCGTGAGGTCAGACTGCCAGTACGAAGCAGCTTCGCATCAATTTCATGAACGCTGAGCGACCGCCTCCGGCCGTGCCAATAACGTGCGATATCGGTGATGGCATCGCGAGACGGTTGGATCGTCGTTGTTCCAGACAACGAACCCGCTAAAGTTGCTTCACGAGGGTCCGGCAGTTGCTAAGGTTTGTCGACAGGCTCGCCGTTTGGGTTGGGCACCGGTGCCTCCCTCGTATCTCGAGCCGGGGGTTTGTGATCGTCAGTCTCTGGTGGCGCTTCCTTACGGTCAGGGCGATTGACAGGCTGCTCTTTAAGATTGCCCCCCTGTGATGGGGCATTATTCTTTTTGGACATGGTCAGCTCCTCCATTCAACGGTACGAACAGACTGGCGAGATCAAAAGTTCCGAGGCATCCAGACTGCCGTCGTCAGAGCATATATCCATCTGCAGCATAGCTATCGACCATTCGCAGGGATGACGCTTGATAAGCGGCGCCCGAGGCAAAGGGGATGCACGCGGGTCAGCGCCAGTACGTGACGTCAGCGCCGGCGGCAAACGGCGGCCCTTACCGTAGATGCGCAGTGTGGAATCGGATTTCTATTCAGGTGTGGCTCTCGATCAGCAGGGAGCTTCCAAAGGAGCTGCGTCGCATCACCAAGCTACAACCGCAACGACTCTAGTCCCGCTTCGAACCTCCGTCAGTGCCTCGGAACCGCCAGACACCGCCTGAATGAGCGGACTAGCCGGACTGGATGGCAGCAAAGTCGAGCCGCCCATTTGAAGGTTCTGCCCGACGACGAACGGCGGCTTCGGAGCAGTGCCGCGTCTCTGCGCTGGAAGGTTGTCGTGCGAGGAATTGGAAGCCGGGTAGATCGACGGGTGATCATTATCCACCCGATGACGACCTGGACAAGCTGAGGCATTCTCATTTCCAGGTTTTCCGCTATCATCCACAGGTCACGGGAGTAGGCGTCATGATTGCAGCGAGTTTGGTTCCGGATGCATTTTACTGGGCGAAGTCCTCGAAATATTTCGACGGACGACCGACGATCGTTCGGGTCTCCACGGTCTTCGGGGAGGATTCTGACTATTGGACGCTGGCGCTCCTGGGAACCGATCAGCACGCTATGCCCGCAGACTTCGAGATCATCGCTCTGGTGGAGCTCCCAGAAGAATACCCTCTCCGGCAAGCCGCCGAGTGAACCGTTCACCGGGCAAGCGAACGAGGGGCCTGACAGAGGGCACCCTTTTTGTCGGGCGTTCATACCGACAATCGCTTTTCCTTTAATCGAAACACAACGACCAACCCTTCGGGGTCCAGTCGTAGCAGATCGAACCGTCTAACTGACCGGTGACTGCCCGATGGAGAAGTTTGCTGCGATAACCCAACGGAACTTGCGGGAAGTTCGACGATGGGGCCGACCCAGTTTGAGCCCTGAAGACGCAGCCAACCTTGTTGGAGACGACACCGATGTCGTTTGAGGGGACACTTGCCGTCCTGGCTAACGGGCAAATAAAAAAGGCCGGGGCGAAATCGCACCGACCTTTCCAACATCGCTCTCACACCAGTGCCAGTACATCCGTGGTCAAAAGCAGATAAGCGACTTCGGCAGTCGCGAACGCTCGCGTGGAGCACTCACCAGCAACGCCGATGACCGTTAGATAGCGTCGGACTGTGTTTAATTCAAGTCGGCCCGGCAAGAACTCCGCCAATCCGACGTATCGCCATCTCGCCTGCGCAACAGCCGATGGCCTGCCGGCACCTTAATCGAAAAAGCGCCCCACCCCACACGCGCAAAAAGCCCCGCGGTTGTTGCGACCGCGGGGCTTCTTGACGCCTCACCCGGGAGAGGGGATCAGGCGGCTTGTACTTTGCGGGTCGTGCGTGCCCATTCGGGCAGCCAGTCGCCGTGGGTGGCGAGCAAATCGTCGACCAGCGACCAGATCTGGTCGAGGTCGAGTTCGGCTGCCGTATGCGGGTCCATCATCGCGGCGTGGTAGATGTGCTCGCGATTTTCCGTCATCAGCGCCTGCACCGTTAGCTCCTGGACGTTGATATTGGTGCGGATCAGCGCGGTCAGCTGCGGCGGCAGGTCGCCGATGTAGGTCGGCTGGATGCCAGAGGCGTCGACGAGGCAGGGCACTTCGGCAGCGCAATTGGCAGGCAGCGAGGTGATGCAGCCATTGTTGCGGACATTGCCGTAGATCACCGAGGGCTCGCCGGTCCAGACCGAGTTGATGATCGACGACGCATATTCCTTCGACGGCTGCACCTCAATCTTGTCGGCCGAGCGATAGGCCTCCGCCTGCCCTTTCCAGCGCTCGATCTGCTCGATGCAGCGTTTCGGATACTCATCGAGCGGAATGCCGAATTTCTCGATCAGGTCCTCGCGGCCCTCCTTGATGAAATAGGGCGTGTATTCGGCGAAATGTTCGGAGCTTTCGGTGACGAAATAGCCGAGCCGCGTCAGCATCTCGTAGCGCACCTTGTTCGGGCAGCGCGGGTTCCAGCCGGGCTTCGGCGCCCTGCCCTCGCGGTAGCCGCGCACAAGATCGGGATAGAGGTCGCGGTAGGAGCCGTCCGGCTGGCGATGCTCGAATTTGAGATAGAAGGCCATGTGGTTGATGCCGGCCGCGCGGTAACGGATTTCCTCGTAGGGGATGTCGAGATCGTGGGCCAGTTCCATCGCCGTGCCCTGCACCGAATGGCAGAGGCCGACCTGGCGGATGGTCGGATATTTCTCCGATGTCGCCCAGGTGTTGATCGCCATCGGGTTGACATATTGCAGCATGATCGCCTGCGGGCAGACGGCGAGCATATCCTCGCAGACCTTCCAGAGATGCGGCACGGTGCGAAGCCCGCGCATGATGCCGCCGACGCCCAGCGTGTCGGCGATCGTCTGGCGCAGCCCGTATTTCTTCGGCACCTCGAAATCGGTGACCGTGCAGGGCTCATAGCCGCCGATCTGGAAGGCGACGACGACGAAATCGGCGCCCGCAAGCGCCTTGCGCTGGTCGGAATAGGTCTCGGCTTTCGCCTTGACGCCGAGCGTCGAGATCAGCTTGTTGACGACGATGGCGCTTTCTTCCAGCCGCTGCGGATTGAGATCCATCAGCGCGATCGTCGCGCCTGACAGCGCGGGCCGCTGCAGCACGTCGCCGACGATGTTCTTCATGAAGACGGTGGAGCCTGCTCCGATGAAAGTGATTTTGGGATTTCCTGCCATTATAGCCTCCGGCATTCGATAATCATGCTACCTCGAAAGCGGCCTTGACGAGCCGTTCGGTGTAGGCGGTCTTGGGATGGGATAGTACTTCGTCGACGGGACCCTCTTCGACGATCTTGCCATGCTGCATGACAATGACGCGATGGCAGAGCGCCCTGACGACCTTGAGGTCGTGGGAGATGAAGAGGTAGCTCAGGCCGCGCTCGTCCTGCAGCTTGCGCAGGAGTTCGATGATCTGCGCCTGGACGGAAAGGTCGAGCGCCGATGTCGGCTCGTCGAGCAGGATGAATTCCGGCTCCAGCGCGATGGCGCGGGCAATGGCGATGCGCTGGCGCTGGCCGCCGGAAAATTCGTGCGGGAAGCGCGACAGGATATTGCCAGGCATGCCGGCAGCGATCAACGCTTCGCGCACCCGGTCCTGCCGTTCGCCCTTGGTGGCGCCCAGCCTGTTGACGACGAGCCCCTCCTCGATGATCTGGCCGATCGTCATGCGCGGATTGAGCGATGAGAAAGGATCCTGGAACACCACCTGCATGCGGGCGCGCAAGGGCCGCATCTCGGACCTGGACAGGCCGTGGATCGGCTGATTGTCGAAACGGATCTCACCGCTGTCGGGCGTGTTCAGCCGCAGGATCGCCTGGCCGAACGTCGTCTTGCCGGAGCCGGATTCGCCCACCAGCCCGAGCGTCTCGTGACGGCGCAGCGTCAGGTCGAGGCTGTCGACGGCGACAAGCTCACGCATCGCCGGCTTCAGAAAGGTACCGTGACGCATCATGAAGGAGACCCGCACGCCCTTGGCATCGAGGATGACATCCGACCCTTCGGGCAGCGGATTGGCCTGGCCGCGCGGCTCGGAGGCCAGCAGATGCTTGGTATAGGCGTCCTGCGGATTGGCAAACAGCGCTTCGGTGGTGTTGTGCTCACGCACTTCGCCGTACTGCATCACATAGACGTAATCCGAGAATTGCCGCACCACCGTCAGGTCGTGGGTGATGAGGATGACGGCCATCCCCAGCTCTTTCTGCAGGTTGCGGATCAGGTTGAGGATCTGCGCCTGCACGGTAACGTCGAGGGCCGTCGTCGGCTCGTCGGCAATCAGCACGTCGGGATCGTTGGCAAGCGCCATGGCGATCATCACGCGCTGGCGCTGGCCGCCGGAAAGCTGATGCGGATATTGCATGAGCCGCGCGGCGGGATCGGGGATCTGCACATGTTCCAGCAGTTCGAGCGCGCGCTTTTGCGCATCCCTCTTGCTGATCCGGCGATGCACGCGGATCGCCTCGACGATCTGGCTGCCGATCGTATAGATCGGGTTCAGCGAGCTCATCGGCTCCTGGAAGATCATCGAGATGCGGTCGCCGCGCAGCTTGCGGCGCGCCCGCTCGGAGAATTTCAGGATATTGCTGCCGTCATAGGCAACCGTCGATTTCTCCGAGACGACGGCGCGCTTCGACAACAGCCCCATCACCGTTCGCGCCGTCACCGATTTGCCCGAGCCGGATTCGCCGACGATCGCGATCGTCTCGCCGCGATAGAGCTGAAACGAGACGTCCTTGACGGCTTCGACCATGCCGTCCTCGACCTTGAAATTCACCGCCACATTGCGGGCATCGATGATCGGCGTGTCCGAACGGCCATCATGATCATGGCGGACGGGCGGAGCGAAGGAATTGACCAGTGCAAGAGCCATATCAATCACCTCAATAAGGATCGACCGCGTCGCGCAGTCCGTCGCCGAGCGCATTGAATGCGAAGACGGTGACGAGCACGAAGCCGACGGGAGCGAGAATCCAGGGATAGGAGCCGATGACCGAATAAGTCGCCGTATCCTGCAGCATCAGCCCCCAGGAGATCAGCGGCGGCTTGACGGCGAAGCCGAGGAAACCGAGGAAGGATTCCAAGAGCACGACACTCGGTATATGCAGCGTCACCGCGACGATGACGTGGCTCATCACGTTCGGCAAGATGTGCTGGAAGATGATGCGTGTGTCGGTGGCGCCGACGGCCATGGCCGCCCGGACATAATCGATGCGGGCGAGCGCCAGCGTCTTGCCGCGCACCTCGCGCGACATCTGCGCCCAGCCGAGCGCCGACATGACGACGATGACGAAGGCGAGGAAGACATTGGTCGGCGCCGTCACCGGGATCAGCGAGGTCAGCGCCAGATAGAGCGGCAATTGCGGGAAGGCCAGCACCAGCTCGACGAAACGCTGCAGCCAGACGTCGAAGGTGCCGCCGAAATAACCCGATACCATGCCGACGGTGGTGCCGATGACGGTGACGATGAACACGACAGTCAGGGCGATCGTCAGCGAGATGCGCGAGCCGATGATGGCGCGCGACAGCACGTCGCGGCCGAACTTGTCGGTGCCGAGAAAATGCACCGGCTTTCCGTCGGTCGAGCCGAAGAAGTGGCGGTTGGCCGGGATCAGGCCGAACAGCCGGTATTCGGCGCCCTTAACGAAGAAGCCGAGCAGCCGCGGATTGTCGTAGTCGATGCCGACAATCGGCTGGAAGGTGACCGGATCAAGCTCTTCGGAATCCGACAGCGCATAGACGCGCGGCTGGAAGACGAAATTGCCGTCCTTGTCGTGGAAGCTCATCACCTGTGGCGGCGCGAAGCCCACGTCGGTCGCCTTCGGATCCATCGGCGCGAAGAAATCGGCAAAGATTGCCATGAGGATCAGGAGCACGACGAGCACGAGCCCGGCCATGCCGGTCCAGGAGCGCCTCAACCGGCGCCAGACAAGGGCGATATAGCTCTCATGCCCACGCGATGGCTTGGCCACGATGTCGGTTGTCGGCGGTGTTGCAGAAGAGTCGAAAGCAAGCATCTCAGGCTCCTCCATATTGGCGGACACGCGGATCGAGCAAAGCGAGCAGCATGTCGGCGATGATGTTGCCGACGATCAGCGTCGCCGACAGCACCATCATGAAGGTGGCGGTGACATAGACGTCGCCGACCGCCATCGAGCCGACGATCGCCGGACCGACGGTCGGCAGCGCGAAGATGATGGCGGTCTCGATCTCGCCGGTCAGCATGTAAGGCAGCACGACGCCCTGGTACATCACCAGCGGATGCAGCGCATTCGGCACCGCATGGCGCATCACCACCGCGCCGCCGGAAAGGCCCTTGGCCTTGGCCGTCTCGACATATTGGGCATTCAGCGTATCGAGCAGATTGCCGCGCATGACGCGCATGTTGTAGGCGAGCCCGCCAAAGGTGGCGATCGCCACGACCGGCCAGACATGGTGGACGAGATCGACGAATTTCGCCCAGGACCAAGGCGCCCCGCCATATTGCGGCGAGAAGAAGCTGCCGATCTCCGTCACGTTGAGCTGGAAGACCAGGAGATAGACGATGATCAGCGCCATCAGGAAGCGCGGCACCGTCATGCCGAGGAAGGAAATTCCCGAAAGCAGGCTGTCGATCCAGCTGTACTGGCGCGTCGCCGCCCAGATGCCGAACCCGATGCCGAGCACCGAAGCGAAGAGATGGCAGACGAGCGCCAGAAGCAAGGTCCGCGGCAGGCGTTCGCCGACGACATCGGCGACCGGCTTGTTGTAGAACATGCTGTAACCGAAATCGCCGCGCGTCACGATGCCGCCGATCCAGTTGACGTACTGGACGACCAGCGGCTTATCGAGCCCGTGTTCGACGCGATAAGCCTGCGCCTGCGCTTCGGCCTGCGCATAGGAGGCGCCCCCCTGGTTGATCAGCTGGGAGCGGATGTAATCGGCATAATCGCCAGGTGGGGCCTGGATGATCGCGAAGGTCACCACGCTCAGGATGAAGAGAATGGGGATCGCGGAGGCTATGCGCACGAGCAGGAATCGTAACATCAGACGGTTCGCTTCTCCTTGCCGCCAGTCGCTCCTTGTCAGCGCGGCCGGCTCGTTGGTCATATCAGGCCGCGCGCGGCACGCGCGGCCTGGAACTCACTTCAGCTGGGAGGGAGCTCTAGTTTATCGGGCCCTTCTCGCCGGGCTTGCCGGGCAGCTGCTGCGGGAACAGCTCATATTTGCCCTGCTTGTCGGCGGCCACCCACATGCGTTCGCGGATCACGGAGTCTTCAGCCCAGTTGAACATCATGATCGGCGTACCCTGCGGCACGTTCGAGAACCGCTTGTTGATGATCAGCGCGCCCGGATATTCCGTCAGGCCCACCGTGTTGACGTGCTCGGTCGAGATTTTCTGGTACTGCTTCATCAGGTCGACGCGCTCCTCGTTGCTCTGGCTCGTCCTGAACTTGTTGATGACGTCGATAAGCTCCTGTTCGAAGGGCATCAGATCGAGCTTGTCATCCTTGCCGGCGCGGTGGTGCCAGCTGGTGCGCGGACCGACAGGAGCGAGCTGCTCGGTGTTCTGCACCACCGACGACAGTTCCGTCGTGTTGCGCTGGATCAGCCAGTCGAAGCGGCCGGCATAATGGGCGTCGTCACGCTTGGCACCATCGAGCGCGTTGATGACGATCTTCAGCCCGAGCTTCTCCATCTGGCCGACGACACCTTCGGCAAGGCTCTTGTCGGTCGTGTACTGATTGTTGATCAGCATGACGATTTCGACATCCTTGCCGCCTGCCGTGCCGGCCGGAAAGTTCACGACGCCGTTGCCGTCGGTGTCCTTGAGGCCGGCCTTGGCGAGTTCGGCCTTGGCGCCCTCGAGATCGAAGGGATAGTAGACGGTCGAGTTGCGGTCGTAGAAGCTGGTGCCGGAGGAGAGCCCGCCGGGATAGATCGCGGTGAACGGTCCCTTGACCAGCGAGTCGCCGATCGCCTTGCGGTCGAGCGCCATGGTGACGGCCTTGCGGAAATCCTCGTTGCGGTTCAGCTCGCGGATCGCCTCACCGCGCTCGTCCGGGTTGCCCCAGCCATTGGCGGAGAAGTTCATGCGAAGATTGTAGCCGATGAGGCGCGGGCCGAAGGCGAGACGGGCGGGTGCCGTTTCTTCCGCGGCACGCTTCAGCGAGGCGACGAAGTTTTCCGGCTGCTCCAGGTTCGATATGTCGGCGGATCCGGCCACGGCCTGGACGTCGCGGTCGGCCCAGGTCGAGAGCTTGTAGTGCAGCTCGTTCAGATAAGGCAGCTGATTGCCCTTCTCGTCGACCTTCCAGTAATAGGGGTTGCGGCGCATGACGATGATATCGTCGGAGCGATATTCCACTGGCACCCAGCCGCCCATGACCGGCATGTTCATGAACTCCGGCGGGAAGGCGTTCTTGAACTGGTCGTAGGTGTTCTTCGAATATTTCGGATGCTTCGGCTTCAGGATATGCGACGGACCCGGGCAGAAGTTCGGGTAGGACATCGTGTAGAGATATTGCTTCGGGAAGGCCTCCCTGAAGGTCCATTCGATGGTGTAATCGTCGATCTTCTTCAGCGTCGTCCCGGTGCCGAAGGCTTCCGGCGATGCGCCGCCGCCGAGCGGCGAGACGTTCGGATCGATGACTTCGTCTTCCCAGTAGAACATGATGTCGTCGGCGCTGAACGGCGCGCCGTCAGACCATTTGGCGCCTTCGATCAGGTGCATGGTCAGCTTATGGCCATCTTCAGACCAATCCCAGCTCTTGGCGAGGTTCGGCAGCGGCTCCGTGTCGGAGGCCTGCACCTGGAACAGCGGCGCGGTGCGCGTCAGGCATTCGGAAAGGCCGATATCGATGCCGCCCCAGCCCTGCGTCTGGCCGGCGCCATAGTTCCAGCCTTCCGGCCGGCCGCCGATGACGTGGCGCATCGTATCGCCGTAGACACCGATGCCGTCGGGCATATTGCCTGTTTTAAAGACCATCGGCTCCTTCGGCAGGCGATCCTTGACCGGCGGCAGCTTGCCGGAGGCGACGAAGTTTTTCGTGACCCAGTCGGGCTCGTGATATTCGGGCAGCGCCTTGAACTCCAGGATGGAGTCGCGCGCCACATAGTTGATCTTGCCTTCGGCGGGGAAGTCGGCCGGCGCCGGCGGGATGGTTGGCTCGGAGGCATAGGCATTCAGCGCCGCGGCTGAGACGCTGAGCGCCAGTCCGGCCAGGATGCTTGCGTTACGGAAATTCATCATCGTTTCTCCCTCTTGTTCCGGAGCGCGGATCACGCGGCTCCTTTTTCCTCGAACGACATGAAAGCGGGCCTGATGTCATGGATTTCCCTCCCGGAAACCCATGACGACCCATCCTTCATGAAAATCAGACGGCCTGTTTCAGCGCCGCCTTTTCCGCGCGCAGCTCCTCGATCGAGCGAACGTTGCGGCGTGCGGCCCCCGCCCAGTCGCGGGTCTGCACCTTCGATTTCGACAGCCGCTCCTTGGCGGCCGGTACAGCGTCGGCATATTGCGGCAGCCAGCGCGCCTGGGCAACGACCATCTCGTCGACCATCTGCCAGACCTCTTCCGGCGTCGAGACGGCGCCGACCAGCGGATCGTGCAGCACGGCCAGCTTCAGAAGGTCGATGTCGCCCGATATCGCCGCATGCACCGACATGCGCTGGACGTTGATCGAGGCGATGCAGGTGGCCGCACAAGCTTCCGGCAGGGTGACGCCGGAGACCATGTTGATGCCGAAGCGATCGACGAAGCCGGGCGATTCGATGATCGCATCGGACGGCAGGTTGGTGATGACGCCATTGTTCTTGACGTTGAAATGGCCGCGATAGACCCGGTTCGTCTCAAGCGCCTCGAGGATATGGCTTGCATGTTCGTTCGAACGCTTGGCGGGATCGATCGGCTTTGCGGCCGACTCCAGGAATTGCGGATACTCCGTCTCGAACCAGTTGCGCGTTTCGGTGGAATGGCGGAGATAGCCGCCGGTCTCGCCGTGGATCCAGTCGGACATGTCGATCCAGCGGGTGATCTCGTCCGGCCGCTTGCGATACCAGGGCAGGTATTCCGAGAGATGGCCGTTGCTTTCGGTGGAATAGACGCCGAAACGCTTTAGCACGTCGATGCGCAACTTCTCCTGCTGCGAATAGACCGGATGCGCCTCGAAGGCGGCGATGAGCTCGTCCTTGCCGATCCTGCGGCCGTTGAGGCGCAGATCGATGAACCAGGTCTGGTGGTTGATGCCGGAGCAGATATAGTCGAGCTCGCTCAGCGACTTTGCGCCGAGCACCTCGGCAATCTGTTCGGCGCCATGCTGGACGCCGTGGCAGAGGCCGACGGTATCGACCTTGCCGTATTCGATCGCCGCCCAGGTGTTCATCGCCATCGGGTTGGCATAGTTGAGGAATTTCGCGCCCGGTTCGGCGACCTCGCGGATATCCTTGCAGAAGTCGAGAATGACCGGGATGTTGCGCTGGCCATAGAGGATGCCGCCGGCGCAGATCGTATCGCCGACGCATTGGTCGATGCCGTATTTCAGCGGGATCCTGATATCGTCGGCATAGGCCTCGAGCCCGCCAACCCGGACGCAGCTGATGATGTAGCGCGCGCCTGCCAGCGCCTGGCGCCGGTTGGTCGTCGCCGTCACCTTCGTCGGCAGCCCGTTCGCCTCGACGACGCGGTCGAGGATCGCCTTGATCATTTCCAGATTGTGTTCGCTGATATCGGTCAGCGCGAATTCGATGTCGCGAAACTCCGGAACGCACAATATGTCGGTGAACAGCTTCTTGGTGAAACCGACGCTGCCAGCACCGATGATAGCGATTTTGAAACTCATGATCTTCACCTCGACCCAATCGAATGCTAAGGAAAAGACGGCCATGGAGGATCAGGCCACATGCTGACGCATGTGGCTGAAAACGCCGCAAAATCTGCCTTTTTCCTCCCGGCCGTTCTGTCGGCCGTGGTCTCTTCCTCGTGTCGGCCGGGATTATGCCCGAAATCGGCGAGGCGACCAGAGAAGGATTATGCTTTCAGGGGTAATTTTGTGCTGCAGGATTTGATCGCCAACGGACAGTCGATGAGGACGGTTTCGCTGCCCCGCGGCCGCCAGCGATTGCACGCCATGCCGACCAGCGCCGGCTATGAAGTGCGCGAAAACGAGACCTATGACTGGGACGGCCGTCGGCGCGGCCAGACGCCCTTCACCGTGCTGCAGCACACGATCAGCGGCAGCGGCCAGCTGCGCTACCAGCACCGCAACTATCGCCTTCAGGGCGGCGACACGCTGCTCGTCCTGGTGCCGCACAATCATCGCTACTGGCTGGAGAAGGGCGATCGCTGGGAATATTTCTGGATCTCGATGAATGGCGAGGAAACGCTGCGCATCCACCAGATGGTGCTGTCGACCGCCGGCCCGGTCTTGAAGCTGCAGCCCTCGACCATCGATCATCTCGCCGATTGCAGCCTGCGGCTCGTCAGGGGCGCGACATCGCCAGGTGCCGCCTCGGCGATTGCCTATGAAGCGGCGATGGCGCTTTACGACGACGTCTTCGGCTCGCCGGCCTTTGCCGCCGAACTCAGTGTCATGCAGCCGGTGATCGACCATATCAATGCCAATCTCGAAAAGCCGCTGCCGGTCAGCGAGCTTGCCGGCATCGTCGGCCTCAGCCGCGCGCATTTCTCGCGCAGCTTTGCCGAGAGCGAGGGCATGCCGCCGGCCGAATTCGTGCTGCAGCAGCGCCTGCAGCGCGCCGTCAAGCTTCTGACCAAGGCCGACTTCCTGCCGGTCAAGGAAGTCGCCATCATGTGCGGCTTCGAAGACCCCAATTATTTCTCCAAGGTCTTCCGCCGCGTCTACGGCACCAACCCCACCGAATTCCGCACGACCGGCATGTATGCCAGCATCGGCAAGCTGCGATAGCTGGTCGTCCCGATCACCGGGCTCCGGTTTCAGGCCCGGACTTCAAACACCATGTTGAACGGGGTTTCCGTCGCGGTAGATTTACCCGCCTTCTGGAAATCTCGCGACGTCGTGATCGAGAGAGCGCGCATCCTGAAACTCCGCTTTTGCCTCTATCACACGCTCCTGCCTCGCCCGCAGGCGGTCGAACTTGCCGAAGTCGGTCATGATGCTGACCAGGACGCTACCCGTCCAACCGAAGGTGAAGAGGCCCGACATGCCAATGATCGGGCCGAGCAGACGCCAGCGATCCGGGAGAGTGACGTTGCCCTCGCCCAGCGTCGTATAGCTCTCAAGCACGTAGTAGTAGCTGTCGCGCATCGAGGGGATGATGGCCCTGACATAGAGAGGCATCGCCCAGATCAGCGTTTCTGCGAAATGCAGGATCGCCAGCGCGGCGATCGTCGCGGCCAGCATCAAGTTCAGACGCCAGCGCGGCGTGGCCTTCGTGACGCCTGCCCATGACTTGCTGAATTGAAGGCTGATGCTCCGGATACCAGCGCCGTGCACGAAGATGACCACAACGAGAAACACAGTGCCGACGAGTATTTCCAGAACTGGATCAGGATTCGATAGATGGTCCAATTGCTACGTCCTCGGTCTTGCAACCCCCGCTGGAAGTCCTCTAATAAGCCTTCCAGCGGGCCGAAACCAGCGCTGGCATGTTGCTATACCCTGGTGCTAGTAACAGGGTGGATACGGATAATATCCGCAAGCCGGAGGCGGATAATAGCGACGATCCTCTGCGACTGCGGCCCCGATTGCCGCCCCCGCAACGACGCCCGCTCCGTAGTAGGCGCCCGGATGAGCATACCATCCGCCACGCCAGACGGGGGCGCGAAAACCAGCACCTCCGACGGCGACGCCTCCGTAAGGACCACGTGCCGCAAACCAGTCGATGAACAGCGATGCGGGGCCGTCGGCTCCGGCGAGATCACCTTCCAGTACGGCCACGTCGAAGGTGAGGTTTGCTCCCTCGAGCTTTGGCGTCTTCAGGACGACCACCGCATCGGCGACGGAATCTCCCTTTCCGCTCAAGACCGATATCGTCGCATTGGGAGGATCCTTGGCAAAGCTATCTGCCCCCTCGCCCCACTGCTTGATGAACTCGGAGGTCAGTACATGACCTGCAGAGCGCACCGGGCGGTCGGCAAACACGATAGACACGGCCGAGATGCCGCTCATCGTCAGCTTGCCGTTCTTAAGCCTCGCCCCTCCGGAATTGAGGACGGCGAGCGACGGCACCATTTTTGACTTAGGCGCGCCGATGGTCTTCTGAGCGGGCGCCGAGATAGCGTCCTGCGCGAGAACCGGCGTTGACGATAGAAGACCTGCCGCGATTGCGATCAAGCACATATCGGAGATTCTAAGCATCTGCTTCCTCCCGTTTTTCCACTGAGTGGCGTTATTTCAACAGTCCCAGATTGATCAGTTGAACCCGTCGGTTGTCTGCCGACTCCGGCTGACCTGGATCGATCGGCCATTCCTCGCCGGCTCCCACTGAAAAAAGGCGATCGGGGGAAACCGCAAAGGTGGTCGACAGCGCTTCGTTGATCGCGTCGGCCCGTTTCTGACTGAGTTCGAGATTGTGCTTGGCGGTTCCCGTTGCGCTCGAGTGCCCGACGATCAGGAATTTGTAGCGGAACAGGTCCGGATGGTGCAGGGCGTCGGCGATGAGTCCGACGGTGCGGTAGGACTTTGGCTCGATGGCGGTGGAGTTGTTTTCGAAATCGATCTCGACGATCAACTGCGATAGCTGTGACAACTTGCTCCAGTTGGGCAGTGTTGCGACGCCCTTCCCAACATTGGAGTTGGCTTCCTCCACGAGCAGAGCGACATCGACTGCAGGCGCCGCTGCCTTGATCTGCCCGAGAGTGGTCATGATCTGCGTGTTGTCGAGCTGCTGGGCCGAGGCGATGCACGGAGCCATTAGCAGGCCGAGTGCCAGAGAAATGCGAAGGCCATGAACGATCATCTTGTTCTCCCTTTTTCCGGTCATGGTTCACCGCCATCCAGCGTCGGTGATTGCCTGGTTGCAAGCCTTGTTGTCTACCCGCTTCGTCTCGACGAGGCAGGAGAGGATGTTCCCGTCGCCCTTCACGCCGTTGCAGTATTGAGAGATGTCATGCTGGCAGACCTTGAACGCCGACGCCTGCGCCTCCTGGCGCTGGGCGATCGATGACATGACGCTGCCAAGGGTCGCCGTGCAGGTCGGGGAGACCTTCGACGCATTCTTCTCGAGGCAGGCCTGTATGCGGCCGTTCCCGAGGTTCTCGCCGTTGCAGAGCTTCTTGATGTCCGGCCCACACTCCTTGGCAAGGGTCGTGACCGCATCGGCGTAACTCATGGTGTCGGCGCGCCCGACCGCGGTGAGCGCGAGGAAGCCGGCGAGCGCCGCGCCGGCAAAGATACCAAGTCTGTTCATCATCATTGTCCCTCCTGTAGCGATTGATCTTATCTGCTGAAGTACGTGGAATGCCCGGTGTTATCGTCGTGGCGGTTTGAAAGGAACGACCGCAGCTCTGTCCAGGGTCTGCTTGATCTCCGTCCGCATGCTGTCGATTAGCTCCCTATACTCGGCGAGGCGCTCGTCGCGCTCTGGAGCGGTTGACTGTTGCCATCTCACTTCCTCGTTGTTCGCGATCTCGAAGTCGTCGCAAAGGTCGCGAAACCCCTCGCTGCGCAAAGCGAACTCCTCGATCGCATCAGCGCGGTCCTTGAAGCAGCTCTTTACGAAACCAACACCGTTTGCCATCCGGTTTCATCCATTCACGTGGATCGTCTGACTGCAGGCGATCTCAGGGCATGATGATACAAGTCTCTCCTATCGGAACGTATGTTACTGTAACCAACGGCCCCGTGGCCGACGCACCTGCTTAGAACGCCGCTACGCGCTCCACGAACCAGAAGGCCGCCACCGCTCCGATCGCGTAGGTCGCCGTCGTGTAGGCATGACGACCAAGCCAGGCCGGATATCTCGCCAACCTCACAACTGCGATCAGGCCGATCACCGCGGTAATGAACATCAACTGGCCGATCTCGACGCCGACATTGAAGAACAGCAGGGCGAGTGGAATGTCTCCGGCCGGAAGTGCCAGCCCCGAAAGCGCCCCCGCGAAGCCTAGCCCGTGCAGCAGCCCGAACGCGAAGGCGACCATCCAAGGCCGCTCAGCAGTGATGCTGGGCTGACCGTTCTGGATCCGAATGATCTCGCAGGCGAGCAGCAAAATGCTGAAGGCGATTGCGGCTTCGACGGGCGCTCCGGGCACGTGCACGAAGCCGAGAGTCGCCAGAGCGAGCGTGATGGAATGCGCCGCGGTGAATGCCGTCACCGTTAATAGCAGCGCCCGCCAGCTCCGCGCGATGAACATCAACGCGAGAACGAACAGCAAATGATCGTAGCCGGACAGGATGTGCTCGATGCCGTGCACGACGAACGTCTTCGCCACGTCGATGCGCCCCGGCCGGGCGGCAATCTCGGCCCAGGGCTGGGACGGATGGACCATCATGGTCGTGACCGAGCCGTCCAGCAGATGAACCCGAACCAGCACGTCGGTGATCGTCGCCTGAAGACCGACGAAGTCGACGCGCTTGCCGGCAAGACTTCCGTCCATCGTTTCGATGACGCGCGTCTCGATCAGCGAATCCGGAAGATCGCGCTCCGCGGGCGTCGTCACATTGCGAACGTCCTCCGGGAACCGCAGGGCGATTGGAAGCCGCATGCCTGACAGCATGGGCGTCCGCCAAACGACCTTGTAGCGGTTGGCGCCGATCTCGTCGATCTGCAGATAGGCAGGCCGTATCTCGTGGGCGGCAGCGTTCGAAACGAACGCCAACAAAGCAAGGGCGGCGACAAGGACAGAGCGCCAGAGCGACTGGGGCGGGAACATCCGGGCGCTCATTGTGCGGACAACTCGATCTGAGCTCTCGCTCCCGTGGGGATCTGCAGGTCCTGTAGGTCGTCCGCGGTAACGGTGGGCAGGTTGACGACATAGCGAGAGCGCATTTCCTTGAGGGCGTTGCTCTTCACTTCGGCGTAGCGCTCGTCGAGCCATGCCGATTTGACGGCTGGCGCGACCTCCTCGAAGGCTGGAACGCGTCCTGGCTCGATCGAATCGACCCATACCAGATGCCAGCCGTAGCCGGACTGCACGGGTCCTTGCCACGATCGTGGCTTCAGATCGAAGAGCGCCTTGGCGAAGTCTGGCCCGAACTCCTTCGCCATTTGCTCGGGCGTCGCGTCGCCATAGTAGTTCCGGAACATGAAAGGATCGCCGACCGACGCGGCCGTCGGCGAATCCTTAGGCTTGCCTGAGACCAGAGCAATCGCGGCAGCCGCAGTCTCGCGGGTGGCCTCGCCATGTTTGTCGAACGAGAAATAGAGGTGCCGAAAGCTTAGATGTGGCGAAAGTGCGAAGCGCTCCGAGCGTTTCGAATACCATTCCTTCAGTTGGGCATTGCTCGGCTCGTCGAGGGTCGCAAGATCCGCAGCCAGAAAGTCCATCTTCTGGGCAAGCCTTCGCTTGATGATCTCGTCGTCGCGATCGAGACCGAGGGAGATGGCTTCGCGAGATAGGATCTCCTCCGTGACCTTCTGATCCATGAGACTGCGCATCTCATCCGGCGTCGGTGGCGGACGGCCTTGTGCGAGCCATGTCACCGCAAGCTGACGGACGTCGTCCTTGGTCAGATCGATCTTCTGCTGGTCGACGTGTTCTTCGGGCGCGGGGGTGAGAAGGCGGTAGGCGCCGAACAGAACGACGCCGACCACGACGAAGTGCATGAGTGGCTCTCCCAGAAACCGCTGCCATTTCATTTTCGGGCCATGATCCGTGACTGTGGAAGCTTCCGGCGCTATCGGCAGCAGTTTCATGGACCACCTATTCCTGTTGATCGCTCGTGGATAGTGACGCCGTCTGGGCCTTGGTCAGCGGGCTGAGTTTGAGATAGCTGAGGATTGCAAACAGCTCGGCGGGATCCCTGACGCTTTTCGATCGGATGATGGCGACATAATCCGCGGTCGCGTCCCAGGCTTCCCAATCGGCCAGCTCCATGGCGACGAACCCAGCCATCGGCTTGCGAGCCTTGATGAAGTCGAGGTAAGCCTCGACCACCCGTCGGCGCGGCACCGTGCCTTCCGCTCCTCCGTGAACGCTCAGGGCGAGCAAGGCGGCCTGGATTTCGGGCAGCGTGCGCTGGCGATCGGCGAAATACGTTTGTTCAATCCAGTCGACCCGCGTCGGACCGCGCAATTCCAAATCGGCCGCGAGCATTGCCGAAAGGTTGGTCGCGTCCCGCGTCTTCATCGCGGCATCGATCTGCTGTTCCAGTGCGACAGCAGTATCAGGCCCGCCCGCGATGCCCAGAAGCAGGGTGTAGGCCGGACGCCGGGAAGCAAGTTTTGGATCGTTGATCCAGGTTGCGATCTGGCCGGCGTCAAGGCTTGGCTTGAGTAGCCGGGCAATGGCGTACGGCGCCCGAGACAGCTCGCCATATGCGATTGCGGCGACCAGCGGTTCGGGGCTTTCCAACTGGGGGGCGACGACAGCAATGCGCACGCGCCATTCGGCGTCGGACAGATACGACGAAGTCAGCGTCAGTTGCGGCCAGATCCTCTTCGGGCGCTCCCCGCTGAGCTTTGTCTCAGCGAGCTGTCGCAACCATCCCGCATATTCGGCGGGCATCGCCCCGAGGCTCGTCCAGCTCTCGGAAACCGTGTCGCGAAGGAGCAGGAGGGGCTTCCCTTCGAGCTTCGGCGGTTCCCCGCTCCATTCTGTCAGGCCGTCAACGGACATCACCGCATCTGCGACCGGGATAGCCAGACCGGGCTGGACGATGACGTTGCCGACCTCCCCGGCGCCCTTGACGATTTCGATGACGCGGAAGTGCCCCTGGCTGCCGAAAGGAGCGGCCAGTACCGCCTCGTCCGCGGCGTCGAGTTTCTGTCCCGGAGTGACTGCCAGCCCCGAGAAGCAGATAGCACATGCTCGGGCGTCGCTGGCAAAAGCAAGAATCATCAAGCCGAGGCCAAGGAGCATCCGGACCGATCTGTGTATGGACACCAAAGTCGTTACCATCAGGCGATCTCCATTATCCGCGTCCGGACCGCGGCCGTCTTCCGGCCGCATCCCTCGACTTAGAACGGCGCCTTTTGTTGGACCAAGGGATCGAGGGCCTGTGGCGTCGGAACGACCTCGTAGTTCGCGTAGCCGAACTCGTTGCTCCTGGCGGCGTAGTATTTGTCGCCGAGCTTGTAGACGGTCGCTTCGTATGGCGCATTGTTGAGAGTGGTGACGATGGCTCCATCCTTGATGGCGTAGGCGGTGCCCTGCCCCGTCAGACCGCCGTGAAACACGTCGCCGACCTCGCTCGGCTTGGGGACCGAGCCGTTGACGTTGCTGACGAGACGCTGGCCGGACGCCGTCCAGGCTATGCTGAAGACTTCGCCAGTGACGTTGTTGCGAACCCAGCTCGACTTTCCGACGACGAGGTCGGTGAGCGCTGGGCTGTCCAGCGCGGTCGCGCCCTGCTGCTTAAGGTCGGCTACCGTCATGCCTTTGTCGGCGGCGGCCCTCAGCTCCTGGGTCGGCGCGTACCAGATCGGCGAACTCCATGCCCGCTCCTGGACGGTCGCCGCAACATCGTCCGGAGGCGCAATGCCGAGCTCCTTGGCCTGGATCGTCGTCCAGCGCGGCGTCGGGATTTCCAACGTGCGTAGATAATAGAAGGCATCGAGGCTGGGATCGAACTCGGGATCCGTCCAGGAACCCTTTAGTTCGACGGAGCCGATGGTATTGGTGTAGCTGGCCTCGGATATGTTCACGGTGCTGGCGATCGGTGGGACGATGCCGGTAATGGCGTCGGGCGTACGGTTTCCAGCCCACGCGACGTCATATACCTTCTCGAAGCTCTGGCCATGCTTCGACCATCCCTTGACGATCTGAATGCGGTCGAGATTGCCTGATGTCGGGTCCTTCACCGCCCAGACGGCAAAGGACGGCGCTTTGGCTTCACCAAGCGGCGGCAGGTCGCCGCCCATCGGCACTCCGCCCGCATATGCGGTTTTCACCCAGTCTGGCTTAGCAGCATCGGTTGCATTGGCTCCCCCGAAGAACCGCACTTTGATGTGGGGTCCACTGGTGGCAAAGGTCTCCTTACGCTGCATCGCATCGAACAAGGATGCGCGCGTGTTCTCTTCGGCCCAGATGCCGGTGAGGCCGGCGGGATTCTCGAGGCGGACGTCGAGACCCGCGAAGACGTGGCCCGACATGCGTTCCTTGATGTCGCCGTCATTGAGGCCATGGCCGCCGTAGAAATTGTCCTGGCGGTAAGGAACACCGGTGTTGTGGGAGTCCGACCCGCCGACGAAACCGGTCTTGTAGGGATTGTAGCCGCGGGCTTCCATGATCGAGAGGCCATCCTTGAGGGCCTGGCGGACGTAGCTGCCCGACACCTGGGGGATGCGGCCGGCCGGGTCGCCGAGCAGATAGGTCAGGATTTCGAAATTGGCGAATTCGTCGTTTGGCGAAAGCGTCGGGTGGGTTTCCGAGGCGCCTTTGATCTGCTTGATCTCCGTCAGTCGTTCATTGCGACCGCGTGAGTCGGCCCAGGCCGCATCGATCGGGCGGCCCTTCTCATCGACATCCGTCGGGAACATGTGGCCGTCGGAAAGGTTGGCGTTATGCGAGATGGCGAGGACTTCGTTGCCCGCTTTGCGCTGACCGTCCATCCAATCCCAGAGATCTTCGGGCTTCGTCGTGTCGATCGAACTTAAGGGCAGCTCCGGGACTTTGGCGCAATCCTTGAAGAAGACATTGCGGTGCATGTTGCGGTTGTTTGGCGTCGACGTCCATTCGTAGGAGCAAAACGCCGTGAACTTCCCTGGCTCATTGGCTGCGTCAGCCATGTCGTTGTTCTGCTTCCAGACCGAGCCCGCCACTTCTGGCGAGAGCAGCTCCTTCACCGGCTTGCCGTCGATCATTGACGTGCCGAGCCAAAGGTAGACTCTCTGAATGTCCGCGGGCTCCTTGACAATCAGCTTTTGCGCGATCGGCAGCTTGCTGATCGCCGAACCAGGCGTGTTGGCAAGCGCGACAGTCCCGACATATTCGGAATGGTCTGTGACCCCCATCCAGTCGATCGGCGTGTCGATCTTGATGTCGTAGCCGGCCGGGTGCTTGATGGTTTCGCCCTTCGCATATCTGTAGGCGTCTGCAGGCGTGGTCTTGTGGTTGCCGAAGATGTAGGCGTCGAACGACCAGCCGGTATGGACGTGCGTTTCGCCGAAGTATGCCTGCCGCTCTTGAGAATGTGCCGGCGCTTGCATCAGCAAGAAAGCCGTCGAGGCCAGCAAACCGGTACGTCTAATCCAACTGCGCATTGAAACCCCCTCATCTGAACTGTGCCGATTTTTGAGCGGCAATCACTCACCGCAGTCCTTGCTTAGGCTTGGTAATCGCGGCTCGAAGGTCTCGCAGAAGACCGTCACCTGAATGACCCGCTCGCCAACCGCGGCGAGCCCCTCAGGCAGTCGGGGCAAACGCTAGCTCGCGGCCACATCGATACCTGGCGGCTGCCATGTCCCTGCGCCGGCAGGCAGGATGGACGGCGCTTCGGTCTTCGGCCAGTACAGGCGCATGACGAGATAGATTTTGTCATCCGGCGCCGGGAGCCAGTTTGCTTCCTTGTCCGCGCCGGGGCTGTCTTTCTGGATGTACAGCGTCACCGAACCGTCTGCGCCCTTCTCCATCCCCGGCAACATCGGGGAGTTGATGAGGTAGCGATTGATCGGGTTCTTGACCAAGAGTTGGCTCTTGCCGTCGTACATCGTAACGGACCAGAACGCATTCACTGGCGGCAACTGGTCCGGTGCGAAGGTGAGGGTGTACTTGTGCTTGCTGCCGTCAAGCGGCGCACCCATCGCGTCCGTTCTTGTATAGGGGTACATCGCTTCGACGGCATCGTTGCCGTAGATGCCGCCCTTGGCGGCGCCTGCCCGCATCAGCCAATCGCCATTGTAGAAGGCCTCGTCGCCGAAGAAGGAGCCGACGTTCCAGCCGTTGATGACCTTGTTGCCGGTGGCCAGCCACTTGTCGACCTTGTCGTCACCCTGCTTCATGGCGATCAGGATTTCGGCTTTGTGTTCGAGCGATAGTTCCTTGAAATCGAAGGTCTTGCCGGGACCGATGCCAATCCTTGCGAGTTTCGCACGGATCGCCTTGTCCTTTGGCGTCTCGGGGACGAATTGCAGGGCTGCGTCGAGATATTGGAAAAAATTGTCCTTGATCCCGGCCGTGGTGGCAGGAAGGAAATCGATCTTCGGCGCGGCAGGCGCGGCGGGCTGCTTGAGGAAGGCAGAAATCGGCTGCGCCTTGTAGCCGGCCTGGATCTTCTCGACGTTCGGCATGTCGCCGGGATTGAAGAGTTGAGTGCGGATAACCGCGAGCGTGAACGGCGTCGTCGGTCGAAAGACCTTCTTGATCCCGGCAGGCGTCTCACCTTTCCAGTCGGGGCCGACTACGAGATAGTCGCCCGGCTCGGTCCCCGTGGCGCGCGTGCCGATATAGCCGTAATTGTAGGTGTTGCCGTCGATGAGCATGACCGAGTAGTAGCGCTCCCTTTCGATCGCCGGCACCGAGATCACCATCGGTTCAGCGCGCAAATCCAGCCAGAGCACCGAGTAAGGGGTGTCGCTGTTCGGCGTGATGACTGCCGTGTCCGCCGGGGTGGCGACATGGTGCATATTGTTGATTTCGTTGAACGGCGCCTTGAACTGCCCCGAGCTCCTGTCCACGGCATATTCTTGCATGACCGCATAGTTCATCACGAGCGGCAGGCCGTAGATGAAGCCTTCTTCGGCAATGTCCTTGGCCTCGATGATGCCCGGGTAGCTCTGCGCCATCAGCAGGCTTGGCCTTGCAATCGCAGCGCCGGCGGCGATCGCCGCGGCGGAGCGAAGTAGATCTCGCTTCGTCAACATTTGCCGTACTCCTATTGTTCGATGAGTTATCGAATCCCCTTCGGCAGCACTTCCGCCCCATCCAACCAGGAGACACGGGGTTGCCTGCGACCGCGATCGTGGCCAGGGCTTGTAAAAGCGCAAGTATGTAACTGTAACATACGAGTATCGCGCCGGGCGCCGCGGACACGTCGCTCGGGTGATCAGGACAGTACTCCACGATATCTACCTGGATAGAGCACCAGTGCAGGTTCGACGTGCAGCGACTACACCCGACGATCTTACTTCTGTGGACGACATTCAATTTCTAGTGTAGGTTACAGTCGGTCGGGGAAATAAAGCTACTTCGTGCATACGCGGCCTCAAGAGCGGGTGAGGAGAAGGCCATGCAGAACCAATCGCCACCGGCGCGCGATGCAGCGCCGGGTTTGTCGCGTGCTCCACCGAACCAGGACGAGATTCGCGCGCAGCTCGAACGTATCCTTTCCAGTCATGAATTTCCGAAGGTGGGCCGAAGCGCCGCCTTCCTCACCTATGTCACGGAAGAGGCGCTTGCGGGCCGCTCCGAGCGCATAAAGGGCTATTCGATTGCCATCGAAGTGTTCAAGCGGCGCGAAGGGTTCAAGCAGGACGATCCCGTAGTCCGTATAGAGGCTGGTCGGCTGCGGCGCACGCTGGAGCGCTACTATTTGGTCGCCGGGCAAAATGATCCGATCAGAATCGACATCCCCAAAGGCGGTTACGCGCCGTCTTTCGTCTGGAACGAAGAGGCCCCGGCGTCTTCTGACGGTCGGCTTGCGACACTGCGCCAACGATTACAGAAATTGACGCCATTCGGTATTGGAGCTGGCATCATGCTCGGCGTGGTCATGGCGGCGCTGGCCGCTTCTGCCTACTTGCTACCGATAGGGTTGGGCTCTACATCCCAGGGATCCATCGAGGAAGGTCCGACGCTTGTCGTCGCCCCGTTCGCCAATCTCGGAGACGGGCCGCAGGCTGCCCTTTATACGGCGGGCCTGACCGAGGAGCTTCTGACCGCCCTTCCTCGCTTCAAGGAAATCAGGGTTTTCGGTCGCGAGACATCGAAGTCCTTGCCCTCCGGCGTCGAGGCGTCCCAGGTGCGCGGCGAACTCGGCGCCCGCTTCCTCCTTGCGGGCGGCGTTCGTGTTTCGGGTGACCGCATTCGCGTGACAGCGCGCCTGCTTGATACTGAAAATGACGAAATCCTGTGGTCGCAGACCTACGACGACGACATCAAGAGTGGCGATCTGTTCGGCATTCAGTCCGATGTAGCTAACAAGGTGGCAAGCGCAGTGGCCCAGCCCTACGGCATCATGGCTCAGGCGGACGTCTCCAATCCGCCCCCTGACGATCTTGGCGCCTACGCCTGCACGCTGAGCTTCTATGGATACCGTGCGGAATTGAGTGCCACACGGCACTTGGACGTGCGGCAGTGCCTCGAAGGCGCCGTCGCCCGTTATCCATCCTTTGCCACCGCATGGGCGATGCTCTCCATCATCTATCTCGACGAGGACCGGTTCCGGTTCAATCCGAACACCAACGGGTCGCCTCCGATTGATCGCAGCCTGCAGGCCGCCCGTCGCGCCGTGCAACAGGATCCGGACAACACGCGCGCCCATCAGGCGCTGATGACGGCGTTGTTCTTCCATCAGGAGGTTTCCGAAGCCCTCCACGTTGGCGAACAGGCATTGGCGACCAATCCAAACGATACCGAACTGCTCGGAGAGTTTGGTACGCGGGTCGCGATGAGTGGGGAATGGCAACGTGGTGCCGAACTGCTCGACCGCGCTCTTGCCCTCAACCCAGGCGGCGGCGGCTATTACCATGGCACCCGCGCGCTCGCCGCCTACATGCTGCATGACGGAGAGACTGCGGTCATCGAGATCAAGCAGGCGAATCTACAGAAGTTTCCGCTTTTCCATGCCGTCGCCGCGGTCATCTACGTGAATGCGGGGATGATGGACGACGCCCGCCGCGAGGCTTCCAGTTTCGACGCGATGCGGCCGGATTTCATTCCCAACGTGGTGGCCGAACTCAAGGCGAGAAACTTCCGACCCGCCGACAGGGCAAGACTGATCGCGGACATCAGAAAGGCTGGCCTTCCCGCGTCCGACGAGGTGCAGGCGTCGATGCTGTGGCAGTCTCAAGGATCGGCTGTGCTTGTCCCGCGGTAGCGCGCCACGGGAGAGCCGTGCACCGAGCCGTTTCGGCACAGATGCTACCAGATGTTACGGGCGTTTGCCGTCGCCCGACTGTAGAGTTCGCCGGATTGCAACGATCCGCTCGGGAGGGCATGTGTCGATGACCAGACCATCAGGAAGATCTCAGCATCGGTTCGCGATCCTTCTCGCGGCGGGGACCCTCGCCATGTTCGTGTCCGGATCCTTGTCGGCAACCCGCGCCGACGAAGCGGACGCCAAGAAGCTGGTGAAGGCGATGTCGGACTATCTCGCCTCTCAGAAGGCGATCTCATTCGACTACGACACCAATCTCGAGGTCGTAACCACCGACCATCAGAAGATCCTGCTTGCAAGCTCCGGCAAGATGGAGATGGGCCGACCAGACAAGCTCCGCGTCACCCGGCATGGCGGGTTTGCCAATGTCGAGATGACATTCGATGGCAAGACGGCGACCATGTTCGGCAAGGACGCCAATCTCTATGCGCAAGCCGAGGTGCCAGGCACGATCGATCACCTCGTGGACGAAATGCGGGACAAGCTGCATCGGCCCGTTCCCGGCGCAGACCTCCTTATGCCTGACGTCTACGGCACGTTGATGGACGGCGTGACCGACGTGAAGGATCTCGGCAGCGGGGTCATCGGCGGCGTCGAATGCGACCACCTCGCCTTTCGCACCAAGGAGGTGGACTGGCAGCTCTGGATCGCCCAGGGCGACCATCCCTACCCCTGCCGCTACGTGATCACCGCGAACCAGGTCGACCAGGGGCCGCAATACAGCATCCAGATCAGCGACTGGAAGACGGGCACCGACGTCCTGGCAGCGGACTACACGTTCAAAAACACGACGGACGCCAAGAAGGTCGATCTGTCGAGGCTCAAGGACACCGACGAGCTTCCCGATCACCTCGCAAAAGGAGCGAAACAATGACCCTGTTCAGACGCGTGAGAGTTCTTCTGATTGCCGTAGCCGTCGGAATTTCCGGGCTTGAGGTTGCCGAGCAGTTTTCAATTCCTGTGCCAGACAGCATTGTAACCCCGGCCGAAGCCCGGATCGGCCGGCCACTGACGCCGGTCAGCGTTGCCGGAGTGGCACGGCGCACGGTCAGGCGCTGCGCGGTGGGCGTCTACTACTGTTAGGACGAGGCGATCGAGGGCTGTGTAAGCATTTTTGATGAGGGCGATCTGTGGGCAGTCGGAGTAGCGTCGGGTGGGCGTCGGCTCAAATGAGCTGGCTTCGTAGGTTTCTTGTATGTTCAATGATCACGGCATTACCCGGATGTGGCGGCCATCCAAAGGACGTGCTGACACCCGTGGCCGACACGTCACCGCAGTCGCCGAAGGTCGACATGCTGATCGCGACGACCCGCACCCGGTCGACCGTTCCAGGCGAGATGTTCAACGGAGAACGTGCGCTGGCCCCGGCCTTCGCCGACATGACGATCTCGATTCCGCCCAGCAAGGTTCGCAAGGAAGGACAGGTCGCCTGGCCGAAGAGATTGCCGTCCAATCCGGCGACCGACTTTGCGACCGTGAAGGCCGACGATCTCAACGTCGACGAAGCCAAGAAGTGGTTGAGCGCGAGCGTCAGCAAGACGCCCGACGGTAGCGTCCTTGTCTTCATCCACGGTTTCAACAACCGGTTCGAGGATGCGGTCTACCGTTTCGCGCAGATCGTTCACGACTCCGGCGTCCATAGTGCGCCCATCCTGGTGACTTGGCCGTCGCGCGGCAGCCTGCTCGCCTACGGCTATGACCGTGAGAGCACCAACTATACCCGCAACGCCCTGGAGACGCTTTTCCAGTATCTGGCCAAGGATCCCGAGGTGAAGGAAGTCTCGATCCTCGCACACTCGATGGGCAACTGGCTGGCTCTGGAATCCTTGCGCCAGATGGCTATCCGCAACGGTCGGCTGCCGCAGAAATTCAAGAACGTCATGCTGGCGGCTCCCGATGTCGACGTGGACGTGTTCCGGCAGCAAATCGCCGATATGGGAAAGCAGTACCCACAGTTCACGCTGTTCGTCTCCCGCGACGACAAGGCGCTGGCGTTCTCGCGCCGCGTCTGGGGGGACGTCTCGCGACTCGGCGCCATCGATCCGGAACAGGCCCCCTACAAAAAGGAGCTGGAGGACAACAAGATCAAGGTGATCGATCTCACCAAGATCAAATCCGGCGACAGCATGAACCATGGCAAGTTTGCCGAGTCTCCCCAGATCGTCCAGCTCATTGGCCAGCGTATATCCGAGGGGCAGACGCTGACCGACAGCCACGTCGGACTTGGCGACCAGATTTTGGTGGCGACCACCGGAGCTGCGACGGCTGCTGGGAACGTTGCCGGCCTGGTTCTCGCAGCACCCGTTGCCGTAATCGATCAGGACACACGAGACAACTATGCCACCCATGTCGGAACCCTGGCGGGCACGAGTGGGGCGCAGCCGGCCGCAGCAGCGGTGAAGCACTGCGCGGAAGGACGACCGACGCCGAACTGCAGACGCTAATATTCGAGGTTCTAGCCTCTGCGGCCGGTGTTATACTTTGATTCGCCGATACCAACGTGACTGCAATACAAGGGGACTTTCATGAGGGTGATTCTGGTACACGCTGCGGTTCTTTGTGTGAGCCTTGCAGTCGCTTCGTCTGGACTGACCGCGGAGATCGCGCCGGGCATTCCGGAAGCCAAGGTGGTCGAAAGCGAAAGCGGCTGGTCATACACCGCGGCCCCCTATTTCTGGGCGGCGGGGTTGTCGGGAGACATGGCGCAATTCGGTCTGCCCGAAGTCCATGTCGACTCCAGTTTCAGCGACATATTGGAAAACCTCGACTTCGCCTTCATGGCGGCCGGCGAAGCCCGGTACGATCGCTTCAGTATTTTCGGCGACGTCATGTACATCAAACTCGGAGCGGGCGCGGACACAAGACACGGCGTCCTCGCAGACAGCATCGACGTGACGTCGAAGACCTTCGCCGGACTGCTCGGGGCCGGATATTCCGTGCTGGAGAACCAGTCGGGTCATCTCGACGTGGTCGGCGGTGTCCGCGTCTGGTCGGTCGACACGACCATCGGATTCAATGGCGGTCTTCTCGGCGGACGTGAAGCTGACGATGGCGCGACCTGGGTCGATGCACTTGTCGGCGTTAGGGGGGAACTACTTTTTCACGCCTGAAATCTACGTCACCGGCTGGGGCCTTGTCGGCGGCGGCGGCGCGGATGTCGACTGGGATGTCTCCCTGGCGCTCGGCTACAAGTTCACCGAGACAATCTCTGCGGTCGCTGGCTACCGGGCGGTGGGCGTGAACTATGAGAACGATGGCTTTGTCTTCGACGTCGTCGAACAGGGTCCGATCGTCGGCGTCGCGTTTCACTTCTAGACGGCGGCTTGTGAAAATTCGATCATGGTTCAATGGGGATGGCATCAATGAATAGCATAGCTTATCGGACGGCGATGACCCTGACGGCGCTTGGGCTCGGTACGGGGCTGGCATACGCTCAGTCGAATGAAGACCTGGCGAAGAAGCTCTCAAATCCGATAGCCTCACTCATCAGCGTGCCGTTCCAGTTCAACTACGATCACGGCTATGGTCCAGACGACGGCGACAAGGCGACTTTGAACATTCAGCCCGTCATTCCGTTCGAGATAAACGAGGACTGGAACGTCATCTCGCGCACCATCCTGCCCGTCACATGGCAAAACGACATCGCCGGACCATCTGGAACGCAGTTCGGTCTGGGCGACACCACGCAAAGCTTCTTCTTCTCGCCGTCGAAGCCGACCGAGAGTGGTATCGTCTGGGGCGTCGGCCCCGTGTTCCTGCTGCCGACGGCAACGGACGAACTACTCGGAAGCGGCAAGTGGGGTGCGGGTCCGACAGCGGTCGTCCTCAAGCAGGACGGCCCCTGGACTTACGGCTTTCTCGGCAACCACATCTGGTCGTTCGCCGGACAAAGCGACCGGGAGGATGTGAGTTCGACGTTCCTCCAGCCGTTCCTCTCCTACACGACCAAGGACGCCTGGACGTTCTCGCTGAATACGGAGTCGACCTATAACTGGGAAACGAACGACTGGTCGGTGCCGATCAACGTCACGGTCGCCAAGCTGATCACCATCGACAAGCAGCCGATCAGCCTGACGGCGGGCATACGATATTGGGCGGCGGCTCCAGACAATGGCCCGGAAGGACTCGGCTTCCGCGTCGCGGTCACGTTCCTCTTTCCGAAGTGAATCGTCCATCATTGTGAAGGAAGGTCGTGATATTCGAGACGACCGGCAATCCTTCCTCCGGAGCGCCTTCGGGCGTTCTCTTCCACGATCAGCAGTTCCGCGGAAGTGCGGTCCAACTGGACAGAGCATACCAGAAGCTACGCGCCTCGGATGGCATTAACACGTAGTCTCCGGGACACTTCAACCGAGGAGGACATCATGAACCGCATCATTTTCGCTGCCGCCGCACTCGCAGCCTCGGCCGCCATCGCCTATGCACAAGACCCGATCGTCGGCAACTGGAAGACCGAACTTGGCGATACCGCCGTGATCGCTCCCTGTGGCAGTGGCTACTGCATCACGTTGAAGTCCGGCAAGCATGCCGGCGAGCAGATCGGGAACTTCAATGGCAAGGACGGAAGCTACGAGGGCAAGATCACCGATCCAGATGCGAAAAAGACCTACGACGGCTCCCTGACGGTCTCCGGCAATTCGCTGAAGATGAAGGGCTGCGTCCTCAAGGTCGTCTGTGAGTCGCAGACCTGGCCCCGCCTTTGACGGCTGCATAATAGGATAATATCGACGGAGCCGACTCAACTGGTAGTTGGTGACGCCGTGGCTTAGCACGTGTTTCTCGCGGGCCAGGAGAACGAAATTCTCCGTCGTTTCGTCATCCCCTGCCTCAATGTCAACCTGGTTCCGCCAACAGTTCCAGGAGGCCTCTCAACCCGATGAAGACGCCCTCCCTTGGACGGCGCTAGGCCATGCTTGTTGAAAGTGGAAAGAGCCGGCCTTCGCCAGTCCACGCTTGTGCTTCCCGTGTCGCCCCGAATCCGATCCGCGGTTATGTGGCGATGCAGATGGTCTCTTGTCTCGAGATTACATCTTTTATATCATTTAGCTGAGGCAGAATCACACTTTTGATGCAAGGTTATTGTTTTGTGTCTCTCTTCCGCACAATGTCGCGCTGCTCGCGCCCTTCTGGCGTGGTCCCAGGACGATCTCTCATCGGCCTCAAAAATCGCCAAAGCGACGATTGCTAATTTCGAGGCCGGGAAGCGTTCTCCCTACGAACGAACCCTTCAGGATATGAAGCACGCCCTGGAAGGCGCAGGTGTAATTTTCATCCCCGAAAATGGCGGGGGTGCGGGTGTTCGCCTGGCAAAACGCGCCGATGCCTCGATCGACACGAATGAGACCGAGACGGTTCAATATGAAGAATATCTCGAAAACGACGCACCACCCGGTGCGGGTGGCTGAATGATGGCAAAAAAAGAAAAGCTAGAGCACTCCGAACTGGCGGGAGAATTCACCGACGACGGGATCACCGTGCTCGTCGATATCTTCCGCACATCGGGCAGCAATGAAGACTGGACGATGGAGGTGGTCACGCAAGCGGAAGACCTGATCCGCTGGGACGAGCCATTTGCGACTGACCGGGATGCCTTCGACGAATTCCTGGCCGTCGTCGCGCGCGACGGCATTCGATCGTTTCTCGAAGATGAAGAGCCATCCGTGCATTGAGGGAATCCCGTGAAAAGCATCAATGATCTCGTCGCATCGGCAAAAACCGTCTGCGATCGATACCGGGCCGGGCGGATGGAGCGCGAGACCGTGCGGGAATGGGTTCTCGGACTTGGCGCCTATCCGCCGCCGCATGGAGATCGGGTGCGCGAAGCAGCCGAATGGTTCCGGCTGCATAATCGTGAGCCTGTTTCCGAAGACATCGTGCTGGTCGACATCGACCGGCTCCAGGCGATTTCAGCGCCGTGATCCGGGGGCGTGCGATCGAGCCGGCTAGCTGTAACGGCTCGTCCTATCCGATCCTTGCCCGTCGTTGCCAGACCGTTCGATGCGGGACGGATCGCCGGGGCGCCGGCGCTGTTTTGCGGGTTGCCGCGCTGCCTCGATCCGGACTGGCGCAATTACGCCGTTACTAGGCGGCGTAGGACCAATGGCGATCGCGAGCCTTATGCATAATACCCTCATCGCAGCTTCCATGCGCGGCGGTCTGGGGGTTCCGCTGCTTCGGCAAATGTGACACCCCTACCGCTGACATGGCTCCTGCATCTCACGCGCGAAGCGTACGTCAAGCGCGGTTAGGTCATTTTAATTCGTGCGATAAATAGAAGGAACAGCACGTGGCAGCATTTCCGGAAAAGGCAAAGGTCGTCATCATCGGGCTCGGCGGTATCGTCGGCGCCTCCATCGCGCATCATCTCGTCGAGCGGGGATGGGACGATATCGTCGGCATCGATAAGTCGGGCATCCCAACAGATATCGGCTCGACAGCCCATGCCTCGGACTTCTGTTACACCACGAGCCACGACTATCTGTCGGTCTGGACCACGCAATACTCGATCGATTTCTACGAGAAGATGGGCCATTACGCCCGCATCGGCGGCCTTGAAGTGGCGCGCACCGGCGACGATACCTGGATGGAGGAAATCAAGCGCAAGCTTTCCTCGGCACGCGCTTTCGGCACGCGCGCCCATTATGTCAGCCCTTCCGAGATTAAGGAGAAGTTCCCGCTGATCGAGGAAGATCAGGTGATGGGCGGCCTTTACGATCCGGATGCCGGCCTCGTCATTCCGCGCTCGCAGACCGTTGCCGGCAAGTTGGTCGATGCCGCCGAAAAGGCCGGCAAGCTTAAGGTGTTCGGCAACACGCCGGCGAAGTCGCTGATCGTCGAAGGCGGGCGCATCAAGGGCGTAGTCACCCATCGCGGCACGATCATGGCCGACCACGTCATCGTCTGTGCCGGCCTCTGGGGGCGCCTGATCGCGGAGATGGTCGGCGAAGACCTGCCGGTCATGCCGGTCGACCATCCCCTCACCTTCTTCGGTCCATATAACGAATTTGAAGGCACCGGCAAGGAAATCGGCTTCCCGCTGCTGCGCGACCAGGGCAACTCCGCCTATATGCGCGATACCGGCGACCCGTCGACGACGGAGGGCGGCCAGATCGAGTGGGGCTATTACGAAGCCACCAATCCGCGCATGTGCCATCCGCGCGATCTTCTTGAAAAACACGAAGCGCGCCTCTCGCCCTCGCAGCGTGACCTCGAGATGGAACAGATCATCGAGCCACTCGAGCGCGCCATGGAACTGACGCCGATCCTCGGCGAACTCGGTTATAACGAAGGCCACTCCTTCAATGGTCTGCTGCAGGTGTCCGCCGGCGGCGGCGCATCCTGCGGCGAGAGCCAGAAGGTGCGCGGACTCTGGTATTGCGTTGCCATCTGGGTCAAGGACGGCCCGGGCTATGGCAAGCTGATCGCCGACTGGATGACCGATGGCCGTACTGAAATCGATCACAACAGCATCGACTATGCTCGCTTCTATCCGCATCAGTTGACGGAAGAGTTCATCGAGGGCCGCTGCTACGAAGCCGCCCAGAAGATCTATTTCCCGGCTGTTCACACCCGCGAACCCTATGCATCCGGCCGCAACGCCAAGCGCTCGCCCTTCTACGAGCGCGAAAAGGAGCTTGGCGGCTACTTCATGGAACTTGGCGGCTGGGAGCGTGCGCACGGCTACGCCGCCAACGAGCACCTTCTGGAGAAATACGCCGACCGCGTCCCGGTTCGCGAGAACGAATGGGATAGCCGCCATTTCTGGCGCGTGTCGAATGCCGAGCATCTGGCGATGAGCGAGGATTGCGGCATCGTCAATCTCAGCCACTTCCACATGGTCGACATCGAGGGACCCGACCATGTCGAACTGATGGAATGGCTCTGCGCCGCCAAGGTCGGCGGCGATGCAAATATCGGCAAGGGCATTTACACCCACTTTCTCGACGACGAAGGCATGGTCCGCGCTGACTTCACCGTCTTCCGCATGGCCGATCTATGCCGTCTCGTCAACGGCGCCGACGCCGGCCCGCGCGACCTGCACTACATGAAGCGCGTCGCCGAAGACCGTGGCCTTGACGTGACGATCACCGACGTCTCGGAAAAATTCGTAACGATCGGCATCTGGGGTCCGAACGCGCGCGACACGCTGAAGAAGGCCGTGGCCGATCCGGCCGGGCTCGATCAGGAAAACTTCGCCTTTGCGGCGATCAAGCCGATCGAAATCGCCGGCAAGCCCGTCACCGCCTTCCGCATCTCCTATGTCGGCGAGCAGGGCTGGGAACTGCACATGAAGTACGAAGACGGCCTCGCCGTCTGGGATGCGCTGCGCGCGACCGGCGTGATGGCCTTCGGCGTCGAAACCTATGCAAACTCGCGCCGCATGGAAAAGAGCCTGCGCCTGCAGAACGCCGACCTCCTGACTCAGTACAACCTGATCGAAGCCGATCTCGCCCGCCCGAAGGTCAAGGAAGCCGATTTCCGCGGCAAGGCAAAACATCTGGAATACAAGGCGCGCGAGCACCAGCCGGCCATGCTCTGCACGCTTGTGATGACCGAAAATACCGACAAATCGGGCGTGAAGCGTTATCCCGTCGGCAACATGCCGGTCGTCGATCCCGCCACGGGAGAGGTCCTGATCGACGAGCTTGGCCGCCGGTCCTACACGACCTCGGTCGCCTACGGCCCAACGGTCGGAAAGAACATCGCCTTGGCCTATCTGCCCTGGTCCTATTGCCAGGTCGGACGCAGGCTGAAAGTCGAGTATTTCGCCGAGACTTATCCGGTCGAGGTTGTCGGCGTCGGGTACAAGCCGATCTATGACCCAGAAAATCTGAAGCCGCGCAGCTAACGCATCGGCGCGAAGATCGGACTCGATTTTCGGGAAAGCCGATGCGAGGATTGAAAGTGTTACAGCGCCGCCCGTCTGAAAGGACGCGTGGCGCTGTAAGCGCTCAAGAGATAGTCGATGGTTGATAGTCTCACATGGTCCGGAGTGATTGCCGATCCTGTCGTCCAGGCCGGGACGCTGGCCGTGGTCGGCGCGGTCGTTACGCGCATAGCGCTTCGGCCCTTCCCAAGCTGGAAGCTCGCCGGCCAGGTGTTCTTCTTCGCGGCGCTCACCGTCCTGCTGCTCTATCACGACATCGTGCCCTACGAAGTCGGGCCGACGCCGGCTTCGACCTTCGAACGCGTCTTCATCGCCCTTGCCAAGGTGGTCTGGTGGATCAACGCCGCCTGGGCGTTGATCGCCTTCGTCCGCGTCTTCCTGATCTTCGAGCGCCAGCCGCGCGAAGGTCGCCTCGTTCAGGATCTGGTCATCGGCCTGATCTATCTCGGCGCGATCCTCTCGGTGGTCGCCTATGTCTTCAGCTTTCCCGTCGGCACGCTGATCGCCACATCAGGCGTCCTTGCCATCATCCTCGGCCTGGCGATGCAAAGCACCCTGAGCGACGTATTTTCCGGCATCGCACTCAATCTCGGCCGGCCCTACGCGATCGGCGACTGGATCGTTCTGAATGACGGCGTCGAAGGCCGTGTCGTCGAAACCAACTGGCGCTCCACCCATCTGCTGAACGGCTCGAACGACCTCGTCGTCCTGCCCAACAGCTTTCTGGCCAAGGTCGGACTGACCAATCTCAGCAGTCCTGACCGAAGTCACGGCGCGACGCTGACAGTCCGCGTCGTGCCGACGATCGGGCCGTCGGCGATCATCGACGTCATGCGCGCCGTGCTTTTGAGCAGCGATTCGATCCTGGCCGAGCCGAAACCCGGCGTGCAGATCAAATCGCTGACATCAGATGCAGTAGAGCTGGAGCTTTCCTTCCGCGTCAAGGATATCGGCCAAGCGGGGCCGGCGAAGAACGAAATATTCGACCTGCTCTACCGCCATGTCAAAGCCGCTGGTCTCACTTTGGCGCGACCGCTCGACGCCGCCGGCCCACCGCCCGAGCAGTTGCAGCAGGAAGAGATGGCAAAGCCGCACCGACCGACGCCGCTCAAGCTTCTCGACGCCGTCCCGCTGTTTTCCTCGCTGACCGAGGACGAAAAGGAAACGCTCGCAGCCTCGATGACGCGGCGGACCTTCAAGAAGGATGCCATCCTCATCGAACAGGGCGATACGGTTGCATCGCTGATGATCGTGCGCAGCGGTGCGCTCATCGCGACACGGCAGGAAGGCCACAAGGAAATCGAACTCGGCCGGCTCGCGCCGGGCGATTATTTCGGCGAAAGCGGACTGCTGATCGGCGTCGGCGAGGCCGCCAGCCTGCGCGCGCTCACCTTCGTCGTCGTCTACGAAATCGCCCAGGCCAGCCTGATGCCACTTCTGCATGACAGGCCCGGTATCGCCGAAGAGCTTGCCGCCACTCTCCTACACCGTATCGAAACCGGCCAGCATTCCTTCGCGGCCGAGGGCGCCACGTTGCACGGCCGCTCGGTGAGTTCGCTGGTGACGCGTATCCACCACCTGTTCAAGGTGCCGCAATAGGCTCCGCCTTATCTGCTGTCACCGTTTTCAGCTTCGGCGCCATCGTCAGGGGCACGACTTGGAACGAAGCGCTTCGAGATCAGCCAGCAGCCGAGCGCCCAGATCGCGCCGGCGCACCATCCGGCTAAGACGTCCGTGGGGTAATGGACCCCGAGATAGATCCGGCTCAATCCGATGATGACGGCGAGGAAGACGCCGGCGCCCATGACGAATATCCGCGTCGACCGGTAACGCTGCGTCCGCGCCAGCAGCGCCCCCAGGGTCAGATAGGTCACCGCCGAGACCATCGCATGTCCGGAGGGAAAGCTGAGATCGCTCACCTCGACCAGATGCGGCACGATATCGGGGCGCGGCCGGGCGACGAGGATCTTCAAGAGCGTGCTTGCCAGCCAGCCGGTCAGCACCGAGGAAAAGACGAAGATCGCGATCGGCCAGCGCCGGTCAAGCAGAAGGTAGACGGTGACGAGAACCGTCATCAACGAGAGAACGGTGATACCGCCGAGGCTGGTGATATCGTCGACGGCATGCGTCAGCCAGCCAGGACCGATCGGTACGGCGAGTTCGCCCGGCCGTCGCAACGCCAGCAGGATTGTCTCGTCGAAGCGGAATGTCTCGCCCTCCAGGACTTCGCTGGTCAATCGCTGCAGCACGAACAGCCCGCCGGCGATCGATGCCAGCATGATCAATGTCAGCGGCTCATATGCGTTGAGCCTCGCCAAGAATCCCCGTCGTTGAACCTCACTCATGCCTGCCGTAGAACTCCCTTCACATCATGTCGGTCCTCGCCAGATTGGCAATGCAAAGCCAGGATTCAAGGCCTTGCGGCAATCAAGGACGTTCCCGAGAGGAGTTTATGGGTTGTCGAGGCCGCCGTCTGTGGTTCATCAACGCCCCCGGCGAGATTGTCAGCCACTCCCATCAGTTCACAGTCCCAACGCCTTGTTGATGGCCGCAATCAATGCAGCTCCGGAAAATTGCTTCTGCAGATAAGCAACGCATCCCACCTTTTCCGCTTCCGCTTTCACGGAGCCGGTTTCCAGTGCCGTGATGAAAATCACCGGAAGGGTTGTTCCCTCGGCCTTCAGCCTGCGTTGCAGATCGATGCCGGACATGCCACCGAGGTCGATATCAAGGACAAGGCAGTCTATCGCCGTTTTGGGATCGCGAGCGAGAAAGGCCTCGGCGGATTCATACTCCACGGCCAGAAAACCGTAGGCGTTGAGCAGCCGCCCGAGGCTGCGCCGTAGGCTTGCGTCATCATCGACGACAGCGACCGTGCGGCGAAGGTTCTCCACCTCATGTCCCCTCTTTCGAACCTATGAGAGACTAACGGTTGCCGGTCAAACTAGGCCGCTTGGAGGTCGATTGATATTGCCCTAAGGGGAAGGACATCGGATCACCCCACCGGCGATGCCGTATCCTGGTCAATGAGACCGACATTCGCGGCGATCGACACCGCCTCGGCCAGCGAGCGCACGGCAAGCTTTTCCATGACCTGATGGCGATGCACCTTCACCGTCCGCTCCGAGATGCCGAGTGCATAAGCGATCTGCTTGTTGAGACGGCCGCGAATGAGGAGCTGGAACACTTCGGCCTCACGCGGACTGAGGCCCGCCACCAGCGCCCGCTGGGCTTGAAGGCGGTCGTGGCCGGCCCGCCGTCTTTCGTATTGAATGAGCGCGCGATCGATCGCCTCCATCAATGACGCCGTGGAAGAAGTCTTTTCCAAAAAATCCTTGGCACCCGCCTTCATCGCCTCGACGCTTGCCTTTATGTCTCCTTCCCCCGTGAGGAACACGACCGGCAAGTGCGGTGCCAGCTCGCAGAGCCGCCGTTGGATCTGCAGGCCGGACTGGCCGGGCATCTGGAGATCGAGGAGAACGCAGCCCGGCTCGCAAGCGGAAAAGCGGGCGAGAAAGTGATCTCCGGATTCATAGGCTTCGACCTTGAGGCCATGTGCGGAAAGCAGCCTTGCGGTCGCCATCCGATAGGATTTGTCGTCATCGACGATATGAATGACAGGTTTCATCTTGATCGTTCCTGCCCGTGGGCGAGTGGCAGGACCATGCGAAAGACTGCCCCGCCTTCGGGGCGGTTGTCGGCGCAGATAGTGCCGCCATAGGTCTCGATAATGGCGCGGGCTATGGAGAGACCCAGCCCCGTGCCCGTTTGTTTGGTCGTGTAAAATGGTTCGAAGATTCTGATCAGTCTCTCCTCGGGAATGCCGTCTCCCGTGTCGGAAACCCGCAATTCCGCCTTCTCGTTCGCCAGTCCCGTTGCAAAGCTGAGCGTTCTCCCCGCCGGCACGGCCTCCAGCATGGCGTCCATCGCGTTGGTCGCCAGATTGAGGATGACCTGCTGTACATGAACCTTGTCGGCACGCACCCGCAACTCGCTGGTCGGCCGGCTCGATGTCAGCTTAATTCCGCGTCGTTCCGCCTCGCCGTGAATGATGTGGATTGCGCTCGACGTGACATCGTTCAGGTCGAACTCCTGCCAATCGATCTCGCTTCTTTTCTTGAGCAAACCTCTCATCCGGCTGATGATATCGCCTGCGCGCTGATCGTCCTCCTGGATGTCGAGGAGAATCTGCTGAATCAGTTCGTGATCCGGGTTTGCACTTCGGAGCAGCACAGAGGCTGCCTCGGCATTGTTTCGGATCGCCGAAAGGGGCTGGTTCAATTCGTGAGCGATGGATGAGGACAATGCGCCGGCTGTCGCGGACTGGTTGAGATGGATGGCTTCAAGCAGGTAAAGCCGCGAGCTTCGCTCGGCGTCGCGGCGGCGCCTCCGCTCCAGCAGCAGCACCGAGATGATGCTGGCTTGCACCAGCAGGAGGCCGCTCACCGCCACCAATATGACCCAGTGTTCCTCCCAGAGGCTCCTCTCCTTGTGCATCTGGATTGTGCCCGGCGGCAGATCCTTTTCGGCAAGCCCCCAGCGCTGGAGTTGCCGGGCATCGACGATGTAGGTCTGAGGCGCTTCGAGATCGGACACCGGCTTACCAGCGATCGCATCGATGACGAGGTCGCCTACGGTCCGGCCCAGAGCTTCGAATGTGACGGTATTGCCGCCGACGACGCCATGGTCGATGTAGGTCTGGTAGGGTCCGTAGACAGGCGCGCTGGCGGTCGTTGCGATCTGCCTGATGGCGTCGCGCGGAATGAAGTTGCGCCCTGCCCGATCCTTGAAGACCGTCAATGCCAGAATGATGCTGTCGGGCGGCACACGGGATGCGCGCTCGACGAACTCGTCGATCGTCAGATCTTCCAGATAGGTCGTCTCGTAGGACTTCGAGAACTGCTCGAGAGCCGCGCGGGCCGTCATCAGCCAGCCGCGGTCGAAGTCGGACGAACCGCCGACAATGTAGAGGTGGCGCGCATCGGGCTGCAGGCTGCGGGCCATCTCGGCCGTCTTGAGAATGTCGAATGTCGTGAAGGCTCCGATCACGTCATCCGGCAAGTCGATCTTCTCGGCGGTGGCTGTGCCGAAACCGGCAGCGACGATCTTTGCGCCAGGCGCGATCATGCCGCGGTTCGCGGTTGCGAAGCTCGCCGATTCCTTGCCGAGAGCCACGACCACGTCCGGGCGGCGCGCTTCGTATTTCTCGCCGAGATATCGTGCCATGCGCGCGACATGGTCACCTTCCGGAAACCGCGAGAGATCCAGGAACTCTGAAAACAGGTCGATCTTGCCGTTTGTCGCCTCCAGCAAACGGCTCCGCAGCGCCTCTCCGGCAGCGGTCGTCGCCGCGATCCTCTCATCATAGGGATAGAGGACGAGGACGCGGGGAACCCGGTCGATGATGGCAATCGAGGTGTCGGAGGCTGCGGCATGGCGACTGGACACACCCAGGGCGACAACCGCCAACAAAAAGGCAGTGCACAATCGACCTGACCATTCGCCCAAGCCCATCCGCTTTCCCCCCAAAGCCGGGCGACAATAACAGCTTCTCGCTGCGGCGTCATCTGCGCATCACTACTGTCGATTGTCACCGCATGAAGAGATTCCCTAAAGTACAATATCGGGCGAAGGCAGCATTCGCTAAAATTCAGCGGGCCGGGTCAGAGATGCGGCCGGCTTCGCAACCCTGCCGGGGGCAGCTCCAGCAGGATCTTCATTTTCAAAGCAGTCTAGTTGAATCGACGCATGCAATCGCAGCCTTTGCCGCGAGCGGCTCCGTCATTCAAGAACGACAACGGAGGGATTTGAAATGAATAGCAGAATCCTTATCCGCTGCATCGGAGCACTGGCTTCATCCACCATCCTCTGGTGTGCGGCCTCGCCCCTGCAAGCGCAGGACTCCCAACGAAAACCCAACATCCTGTTCATCGTTTCGGATGATACCGGCTACGGCGATCTCGGCCCCTATGGCGGAGGTGAAGGTCGCGGGATGCCGACCCCGAACATCGACAAGATGGCCGACGAAGGCATGACCTTCTTCTCCTTCTATGCCCAGCCGAGCTGCACGCCCGGCCGTGCGGCCATGCAGACGGGACGAATTCCGAACCGCAGCGGCATGACCACAGTGGCGTTTCAGGGCCAGGGCGGTGGATTGCCCGCAGCGGAATGGACGCTCGCCTCCGTTCTCAAGCGCGGTGGCTACCATACCTATTTCACCGGCAAATGGCACCTTGGAGAGGCGGACTATGCGCTTCCGATCGCGCAGGGCTACGACGAAATGAAGTATGTCGGCCTCTATCACCTTAATGCCTACACCTATGCCGACCCGACCTGGTTCCCGGACATGGATGCGGAAACCCGCGCTCTGTTCCAGAAAGTGACGAAGGGCTCGCTGTCCGGCAAGGCCGGAGGCGAGGTAAAGGAAGACTTCAAGATCAACGGCCAGTATGTCGATACGCCCGTGATCGACGGCAAGGAAGGCGTTGTTGGCATTCCCTTCTTCGACGGCTACGTAGAGAAAGCGGCACTGGGCTTTCTTGATGAAGTTGCAAAGACACCGGATCAGCCTTTCTTCATCAACGTCAATTTCATGAAAGTGCACCAGCCGAACATGCCGGCCCCGGAGTTCCAAGGCAAATCGATCTCGAAGAGCAAGTATGCGGACTCCGTGGTGGAGCTGGATACACGCATCGGCAGGATTATGGACAAGCTGCGTGAGACTGGCATGGACAGAAATACACTGGTTTTTTACACGACCGATAACGGCGCTTGGCAAGACGTCTATCCGGACGCGGGCTACACACCATTCCGCGGCACAAAAGGCACCGTGCGCGAAGGCGGCAACCGCGTTCCGGCGATCGCTGTCTGGCCCGGCAAGATCAAGCGTGACGTGAAAAATCACGACATCGTCGGCGGTCTCGATCTGATGGCGACCTTTGCCGCAGCCGGCGGCGTGCCGCTGCCCACCATGGACCGCGAAGATAAACCGATTATCTTCGATAGTTACGACATGACACCGATCCTGCTGGGGACGGGAAAATCGGCCCGCAAAAACTGGTTCTACTTTACCGAAAACGAACTGACGCCGGGCGCTGCCCGCGTCGGCAACTACAAGGCCGTGTTCAACCTGCGCGGTGACAATGGGCAGGCCACGGGCGGTCTGGCTGTTGATACAAACCTTGGCTGGAAGGGTGCCCAGTCCTACGTCGCCATCGTGCCACAGGTGTTCGATCTGCTGCAGGATCCGCAAGAACGCTACGACGTCTTCATGAACAACTACACCGAACATACCTGGACATTGGTCTCCATCTCTGCAGCGATCAAGGACCTCATGAAAACCTACGTCGAGTACCCGCCGCGCAAGCTTCAGAGCATGGGTTACGACGGCCCGATCGAACTCTCCAAGTATCAGATGTTGGAGTCGGTTCGTGAGCAACTTGGCAAGGAGGGGGTCAATATCGCGGCTCCGACCGGAAACTAAGTCTTTGGCAGCCCCGGAGCGATCCGGGGCTGCCGTATTTCTCCGAGTTCAAAGATTGCTGCAAGTTAGTCGGTGGAGGATTTGCGATGATTTCGGCACGTAATTTCTTGTATTTTTCCCGCGGCGTCGCGCTCGCCGCCGCAGTATGGCTTTTTGCCACAATGTCGGCAGTCGCTCAAACGGACGCACTGCCTTCGTGGAATGACACCGCGCCGAAGCAAGCGATTATCTCTTTCGTTGAGAAGGTGACGAAACCGGGTTCAGCCGAGTTCGTCCCGGAAGCGGAGCGTATCGCCGTATTCGACAATGATGGAACCCTGTGGGTCGAACATCCGATATATACGCAGCTCGCGTTCGCCCTGGACCGGGTGAAGGCGCTTGCTCCGCAGCATCTGGAATGGAAGGAAACGCAGCCGTTCAAGGCCGTGCTCGAAGGCGACATGAAGGCGCTCGCCGCCTCCGGCGAAAAGGGCCTCGTGGAGCTCATCATGACCACGCATGCGGGGATGACCAGCAGCGATTTCCAGAAGATCGTGACCGATTGGCTTGCTTCGGCACGCGACCCGAAATTCAAGCGGCCCTACACCGAACTTGTCTACCAACCAATGGTCGAGCTCCTCGCCTATCTCCGTGCCAACGGCTTCAAGACCTTCATCGTTTCAGGCGGCGGCATCGAGTTCATGCGGCCATGGGCGGAAAAAGTCTATGGTGTCCCGCCCGAGCAGGTTATCGGCTCGTCGATCAAGACCGAATTCAGGATGCAGGACGACACGCCGACCCTCTACCGGCTCCCCGAAGTCAACTTCATCGACGATAAGGCCGGTAAACCCGTCGGGATCAACCAGCAGATCGGCCGGCGGCCGATTGCCGCCTTCGGCAATTCCGACGGAGATCTCCAAATGCTGCAATGGACGACCATGGCGGGCGCACCTGCCAGGCTCGGCGTGCTGATCCATCATACCGATTCGGACCGTGAATACGCCTACGACCGCGATACCGAATTCGGCCGCCTCGACAAGGCGCTGGATGCGGCCGCGATCACCGGCTGGACCGTCGTCGATATGAAGGCCGACTGGAAACAAGTGTTCAAGGATTAGGGAATGAGCCGAGCGCCGAGGCGTTTGCACGACGGCGCCGTGACCTTCTGGATCGTCGACAGGGAGCGTTTGAGTGGTAGCGTCTGTTCGATCAGCAGCGGTGAGAGGAGTGGCCCTCCCGCTTTTCCTGTTGCTCGCCTTTGCCGGGCACAGCCTTGCGAGTGACGCCCTCTCGACGCCCCCTGCCGACCCGCGAATATCGACCCATGAGGGTTTCGTGGACGAAAGGGCGTGCGCATCCTGCCACGCCGATCAGGCCGCGGCTTTTTCGAAATCCCACCATGCAAAGGCCATGGCGCTGGCTGACGGCGAAACGGTGCGCGGCGATTTCGACAATAGCAGGTTCGAACATAACGGCGTGGTCGCGACCTTCACCCGCCGCGACGGCCGCTTCTTCGTCGACACCGAGGGAGCGGACGGCAGCGAGGGCGAGTTCGAAGTCAAATATACCTTCGCCTACGAACCCCTCCAGCAGTACCTCGTCGACATCGGAGGCGGACGGCTGCAGGCTCTCGACATCGCCTGGGACACGGCCAGACGGCAGTGGTTCTGGCTGGGCAACGGCACCCCGGCCAAACCCGGATCGACCTATCATTGGACAGGTCCTTTCTATCGCTGGAACCGCACCTGCATCGATTGTCATTCGACCGATCCCCAGGCGAGGTTTCAACCGCAGACGAACGAATACAAGTCGACCTACGTCGCCACCAGCATCGGCTGTCAGTCCTGTCACGGCCCCGGAGCAAAGCACGTCGCTTCGGCGCAATCGGGCAATCTCTCATCCTCCGTCAAGCCGGATACAGGTCTGCCGGAAGTCGATGCTGGCATCTGTTTTGCCTGCCATGCCAGGCGCACCAAGCTACTGGACGGCTATCAACCGGGAAAGCCCTTTCTCGATTATTTTTCCCCTGCCCTGCTCCGGCAGGATCTTTATTTCCCGGACGGACAGATACTCGACGAGGTCTTCGAATATGGCTCGTTTCAGCAAAGCAAGATGGCAAGGGCGGGCGTCACCTGTCTCGACTGTCATCGGCCGCATGATGCCGGCCTCAAAGCCGAGGGCAATGCGCTATGCACGCAGTGCCACACAGAGACGAAGCCGGAGCGCTTCGTCCGGCAGGATCCGAGCGGGCTGTTCGATACTCCCGGTCATACCCACCATCAGGCTGGTTCGACCGGAGCGCAATGCGCCAACTGCCATATGCCGGAACGCAGCTACATGAAGGTCGATCCGCGCCGCGACCACTCCTTCGTCATCCCCCGGCCCGATCTGTCGGCCACCCTCGGAACGCCGAATGCGTGCACGACCTGCCATGTCGGCAAAACCGATGATTGGGCAGCCGAAACGATGGACAGATGGTATGGAACGCAATGGCGCAAACGCCCGTCGATCGCCCATGCCTTCACCGGAGCTGCGAACGGTGATCAAGCTGCGATAGAGGCTTTGCGCGCGCTGGTCAGCGATCAGGACCAGGCAGGAATAGTCAGGGGCAGCGCCATCGCCGCAATGAACGGGACTGGCGGCGCGGATATCACAGCCGACATTCAAACGGCCGCAACCGATGCAGATCCGCTCGTCAGGCTCGGTGCTGCGGAAGCGGCACGCAACATTCCACCGGAGCAGAGGCTGGATGCGATCGGCAAGCTGCTCGGCGATGAAACGCGTGCGGTGCGCGTTGCTGCCGCCAATGCACTCGCCGGCACTCCCCCCCATCTCTTCGGCAATCAGCAAGGCAGTTTCGAAGCCGCTGTCGCGGACCTGCGCGCCTATGTCGAAACCAATGCCGACGTCGCGGAAACACAAAGCAATTATGGCGTCTTCCTGTTCGCCCGACAGCGTACGGCAGAGGCGGAAGCCGCCTTCCGACGGGCGATTTCTCTCGACCCGACACTGGAGGCAATGCGCATCAATCTCGCCGAATTCTATCGCGCCTCCGGCCAGAACGACAGGTCGGAGCAGACGTATGCCGAAGCAATCCGGATGGCGCCCGACCGCGCGGATCTGCGTTACGGCCATGCGCTGTCCTTGGTGCGCAAACAGGCATTGACCAATGCCATAGTGGAACTCGAAGAGGCCGTGCGGCTCGATCCGCAGAACTCCCAGTACAAAACGACGTTTGCCGTCGCTCTCGATTCGGCTGGCCGGACGGGAGAGGCCCTAGACAGGCTTGGTGGCTGGGTCACGGGCGGAGATCCCGACATCATTGGTCTGGCGCTCCAATACAGTCTCAAGCTTCGACGCCTGCCGGAGGCGCTGAAATACGCGGAGGATCTGGCGCGACTGCGGCCTCAGGACCAGCAGATTTCAGGCCTCATCGGGCAGTTGAAGCAGGCGATCAACAAAAAATAGGTATTTGAGCTTGTCGAAATCTACTTCTCGCTGCACAGTGCCGACTCGGGACAGCAGTGCCGAGGCGACAAACGAGGTCGGGGGATTCTCATGAAAGCCATATACTTACGTGCCATTCTGTTGTTGGCGGGGATCTCCGCTGCGTCGGCCGGCAGCGCCGCCGATATCACGCCGCTCACGCCGGAAGCAAAAACGGTCGAGAGCCAGAGCGGGTGGGAATTCACCTTCGCGCCATATTTCTGGGCTGCCGGCATATCCGGCGATATTGGGCAGTTTGGGCTTCCGGAAGTTCATGTCGACGCGGATTTCGGCGATATTCTCGACAACCTCGACTTCGCCTTCATGGCGGCAGGCGAAGCGAGATACGATCGCTTCAGCATCGTCGGTGACGTGATCTACACCAAGCTCGGTGCCGACGCCGACACACCTGCCGGCATCCTTGCCGAGAGCGTCGATGTGACGTCGAAGACCTTCGCGGGATTTCTGGGCGTCGGTTACGCCGTGCTCGAAGACCAAAATGGCCACCTCGACGTGGTCGGTGGCATGAAGGTCTGGTCGGCCAAAACAGAGATCTCCTTCAATGGCGGCATTCTGGCCGGAGTGGATGTCGAAGACAGTGCCACATGGGTCGATGCCGTCGCCGGCCTCCGAGGAAACTACTTCTTCACGCCGCAAATCTATGTCACCGGATGGGGCCTGGTAGGCGCCGGCGGCGCCGATATCGACTGGGACGTGGCATTGGGCCTCGGCTACAAGTTCAACGATACTATCTCGGCGGTCGCCGGGTATCGTGCACTTGGCGTCAATTACGACAATGACGGGTTCGTCTTCGACGTCGTCCAGCAGGGCCCGATTATCGGGGTCGCCGTCCGGTTCTAACCGGCGGCGAGCTTCGTACTTTCAGTGCTGGTGTGCCCGCCTTGGGAAAGCAGGTGTGGTGCAGAAGCTGGAACGGCGACGCCACCAAAAAAACAGAGAGCCGCTTTAAAACGGTGGCTCATGATCAATCTTCTAAGAAGGTGGTAACGAATCCGAAGACGACAGAAACGTCACTCCATTTTCCGCAAAAGCAGCTGATACCCTAGCGACACGGAAAGTTCGATTGACCCGATTTGGGCTGCGACGCCATGTGATGCGCGAGCGAGCGCGTCATTGATCACGACTGCAAGCCGGTCCGCTTCGACCAGCCTGTTATCGCCCGTCAATCAAAGGCATGTCCTGTTGGAGCAGTGCTATCGAACCAATCCAAGATTGATGAGTTGGACACGTCGATTATCTGCCGCCGCTGGCTTGCCGGCATCGATCGGCCATTCCTTCCCCACGCCGATCGGATACAGACGATCGGCCGGGACCGCGAACGTCGTCGATAGCGCGTAAGCGATAGCATCGGCGCGTTCCTGACTGAGCTTCAAATTGTGCTTGGCGTCTCCCGTCGAACTCGTATGCCCTACGACGAGGAATTTGTAGCGAGAGAGATTGGGGTGATGCAATGCATCGGCAATCATCCCGATGGTGCGATAGGACTCCGTTTCGATTGCTGTGGAATCATTCTCGAAATCAATCTCGACAACAAGCTGCGAAAGCCGCGAGAGGTTCTGCCAATTCGGCAGGCTCGCGACACCCTTTCCCGCATTTGCGGTGACCTCCTCGGCCAACAAGGCGACGTCAACTTCGGGCGCGGCTTGGTTGAGTCGTGCCAACGTTCCTATCAGTTGCTTGTGGTCGACGACTTGTGCGTTGGTGTAGCCTGGTGCCAATAGCAAGCCAACCGCCACCAGTATTTGAACTCGGGCGAACATGGTTTTCCTCCTATCCCTTGATTCTAGCGCCATCCGGCGTCGGTAATTGCTTCATTGCATTTCCGGCTATCGACGCGGTCGGTTTCTATGAGGCAGGCCAGCACATTGCCGTCTCCGACGATGCCATTGCAGTACTGAGAGATGTCGTGACGGCAGATCTTGCTGTATGCCGCCTGCGCCTCTTGTCGCTGCTTGATCGACGCTATCACCCGCGAAAGTGTCGCAGTACACGTGGGAGACACCTTGGCCGCATTCGCTTCAATGCAGCTCTGAATGCCGCCGCCTCCGAGATTGACGCCTTTGCAGAGTTTCTTGATGTCTGCGCCGCAGTCCTTGGCGAGCACCGTCACGGCATCTGCATAGCTGATGGTGTCGGCACGGCCGACGCCGGCGTGGCTGATAAGGCCGGCGAACGTCGCGGCCGCAATCAATATGATCCTCTCTTGCATCATGGGGCAATCCGATCTTGGTGGTTGAAACCCTTTCATGCGGCCTGAGGACTTCGTCCGATGCAGCAGGCCTAGGAGGTTGTGGCCGGAGTCCGGGGCCCGTGTCTATTGCCCTTTGGGGAATCGTCTCGAACACTTAGGAAGATGCGACGGCTTGCTGACGAGGATCTATGTCAGCAGCGAAATGCGAATTCGAGTATCATGACCGCCTTCGCGCGTCGCATGAGCGGCAGGGCGTCTCCTGAAGACCGGCCTCGAATTTTTTGGGAATCAATCGATGTGGGCCGGCTCCAACTGGAAATGCGACTGTGGGTCGGCGCCGGAGAAGAGCAGGACGCCTCTCCATCTTTCGACGTTGCTCCCGACGAGGATGCCGGATTGCAATACCGCTATATCGCAGAGGATCTCTTTGCACGCTTCGATTTGCTTCCAGCTGCCATCCGGCCTTCCCTAAAGGGCAATGGCGGCGGGCGACGCCGCATGTCACACAGATGCTCATGAATTAGGAGATGAGCGAAATCGCAATGACTGCCGACGCGGCATTGACGATTTGATCGGATCTCCTTCCAGGCAATGGTTCATCGCCGTGGACAGGCAGATGCTCTGGCAGCGCAGGCAGTTGTCGACGCATTGCTGCGTCTCGCTGTCCAAATGCATTGTTATCTCCTTTGGCTATTGTGTCTGGTACGTGCCTGTGACGCTTGCCTCCTCCAGTGCGTGCTTCTTTGCCTCTGCCCACATCGTGCTTACGCCGGCGGCATCCGGGATCGAGAGCTTCGGCACATCGAGGGCGGCAAGGCGGAAGATGTAGCGATGAGGGCGGTCGCCGGGCGGCGGTTGCGGGCCGTCGTAACGGGCATTGCCGAAATCGTTCTTATAAAACCGCGGCGCTCGCTCCGGCGCTGTGTCGGCGCCTTCCGCAAGCGCAGTCCATTGCGCCGGGATATTGGCAATACCGCAGTGATGAAAAGTGCCGTTTGGAGCATCCGGATCCTCGACGACCAGAGCAAAGCTTCTGGTTTCATCGGGAGCGCCGCTCCAGGCGAGCGGCGGAAAGAGATTTTCGCCCGCCCGCGCATATTTGCTGGGGAGCGGCTGATCTTGCGCAAACCCTTTGCTGATCAATGTCAAAGCCATGCCGATTTCCTTTCCTTGTCAGGAAGGGCCGCTTCCTTTTTGTGCCCGCTTTCCTGATTGAGGCCCCGAACCAGTTTCGATCTTCACTCCGATGATCTGGGTCGGCCTTCAGCTCGGTTCCTTTCCGATAGGCTTCCTTGCCTGTTCATTCCGGTGCAGATCTGCCGCCACGTCGAACGCCTCGTCGGCATTCCGCGGTTTTCTCGCGTTTTTCGATAATGCGAAGTTGCTGCTCATGAGTCTTTCTGCCCGTCATGACATTTTTCCTTTCCCTAGCAGGCGTATGCCTTGCAATTCGGCGAATTTGCCCGCGGCCGATCGTTGTGGACGGCTCGGCTTTTCTAATCTCGTAGCCGAACCCGCAGGCGTTCTCATTGTTCCCTTGGAGTTGGAAGAATGGTGCTTCAGTTTCTGCGGGGCACTCTCGGATTCTCATGCCGCAGGAACATTCGGCTTTTGTCACCGGGCCTGTCACAGCTTTGCCGATAGGACTTTGATTTGCGGTTATTTGCAGCCCGCATCTTTCTCGTTTGCTCCCGGAACATCTTTGCGGGCCGGTGGTTTTCTTATTGGGCGACAGCCAGCAACGAAGCAGGAGAAAAGCCATGCCAAACCGTAACATAACGCCTTCGACACCCTCTCGAGGCCTCTATCCGCTGGGGCTTGATCCATTCACGTCGTTTCGTCGAGAAATCGACCGCCTATTCGACGGCTTTTTTGCCCCGACGGTCGATGCCGCCACCGCAAATACCGCTGGGAGTTTATGGCCGAGCGTTGACCTGCACGAAACCGATCAAGCGTATAATATCACCGCTGAATTGCCCGGCCTCGAGGAGAAAGATATCGAGGTCAATTTGCGCGACAACGCGGTTTCAATCAGCGGGGAGAAACGCTCCGAACATAAGGAAGAAGACGGCGGCCGCGCCTACACCGAACGTAGTTATGGCCGTTTTCAGCGAACCATTCCGTTGGATGTCGAGGTCGACACCGACAAGGTTCAAGCAAGCTTCAAGAATGGCGTACTGGCGATCGAGCTTCCGAAAAATCCCGCTGCAAAGGACAAGGCACGCCGTATAGAAGTAAAATCGCAATAGAGTGGTGGCCCGGCATCGCAGGCCGCTAGCGGGGCAGCTGCCCGCCGCGGACTCAGGCGGACAGGTGCTTCTCGATCTCGTTGAGCGGCAGGTTGACGAGTTTTCTGTCATGTTCTGCCGCGATCCGCTGCCTGATTCCTCATCAAATACTCTTCGAACAAGGCCGTGCGCCCACGGCTAATCTCACGGGTGTCTGCGCAGGCGGCCAAAGCGAAAACCATCTGATACCGCGGCGCGGACCATCATCATTTCTCCGATCGTCTCATGCGTCATGAGGCCGATGAGATGATCTGCGCCGTCAACGACAGCGATGGCCGGCACATTTCCCTGCCGCATCAATCGCAAGCTTTCTTCCAGGCTCTTGCGATGATGGATTTTTGGAATATCGACGCGCATCGCGCTTGCGACCGGCATGTCAGGGCCTTTGTCCTTCAACCCACGGATCATGTCGTCACGCGTCAGGAGGCCTTCAAAATGACCGGCAGAATCGACCACTGGAAATTCGCGTTGTGTTGTCGCAAGCAGCATCTCGATTGCCTCGTCGATACTCGCTGAACGATCGAGCCTTGCGAATTTGGTGACCATGACATCGCTGATCAAAACGCTGCCGGAGATCTCGCGGATCTGCGCATTCTGCGCCTCTGCCGCCGCGGCGAGATAGACGAAGATACCGACAAAGATCAGCAGCGGGTTATAAAGGAGGCCAATGAAACCAAAGACAAAGGCTAGCCCCTGACCGATCATCGCGGCAATCTGTGTCGCACGCGACCAGGTAAGACGCGAAGCGAGAGCGGCACGCAGCACCCGACCCCCGTCCATCGGAAAGGCGGGGATCATGTTGAAGAATACCAGAAAGATGTTGACGCCGGCGAGCCTCGTGAGGAAGCCGATCTTCGGGTCGTCGACTTCGATGATCTGCTCCACGCCCACCGATGCGCCGAGCACGAGAACGATCAGCCCGGCGATCACGAGATTGACCAGCGGACCGGCGATGGCAATCAGCAGTTCCTGATGTGGTTCTTCGGGCATGCGCTCAAGACGGGCGACACCCCCTATTGGCAGCAAGGTAATATCCGGCGTTTTGATCCCGAAGTAGCGCGCAGCGACAATATGGCCGAACTCGTGTAACACGACGCAGGCAAAGACGGATAGGATGAAGGCAATGCCCTCCCAGGCCGCCGGCGCGCCGCCGACCCGATAATGCGCAAGCCATATCCAGACGAGCAGGAGCGAGAAGGTGATATGAACGCGTATCACCGTGCCGCCGACCGTCCCGATCTTGAAAGACCATCCCATCAGGCACTCCCTTCCGTTCTGGTGAAGATTTCGGACGCAATCCCTGGCAGTAAAACGGCACGGCAAATTGGCTCTGACGCAGATTTGGTGCAATTCTCTCATGTCGAGCCGATCAGGCGGGCTTGAAGAAGATCAAGCTTTGCGCGACCGCACACCTGGCGCTTTACCAGCTTGAGCTTGGTGATCTGCCCCTCGGTTTGTCCGTTGGACTACGGTGAGACGATCGCTGCTCGGACTGCCTGTATGTCTTTCGCAACGCCATTGGCAAAGGAGGCAACCAGACTTTCGCGAGCGCGGTCGATCCACGATGCGAGCTCATTTTCCAATTTGCGCCGGATCATAAAATGGAAGTCGACAATGATATTGCAAGCGGCGACGAGCAAGGGAACGCCGCTTTCGATCGCGGCGATGGTGACGGTCTCGGATTTCGTCAGGTTGTCTCTGAATGCGGAACGGTCCGGCCGCTGCCATCGGGACGTAAAAGCGACACCGAGCGCGGCCGTCGCCTGATCTCAGCCCGCTTACTGAATAGTTCCTTAGATCGGAAATCGATTTAAGGATAAATTATGCAGCAGTTCAAACTGCTACGGCGTCCTTTGCGTGCCTGAAAAGACGCGCGGCGCTGTAGTAGCAAAAGCTCAACCTTCTTTTGCTATTGCTGGAGCCGATTGCGTTGGAGGTGATTTCGGCGATGAAAATTCCGACAGTGATGGTTCTGATGGCGGCCCTCCTGCAGCCGGTCTCAGCCTTCGGCGAGACCGAATGGATAGGCGGCGCGAGGCAATGGTCGGTCGGCTTTGGCAACGAGAGCCCGCACCCCTATTGCCGCCTGCTGTGGGACAGCGAGATCGGCAAGACCATCGAATTCCGCCAGAGCGCAACCGAGACGTTTTGGCTCGTCACCAAAAACACATGGGACATTCCGGCCGGCACCAAGACCGAGGTGACGCTGACCGACCGTATGGCGACGAAAGTGATCGCTGCCGATTTCTTCGACAAGAACACGCTTCGCCTCTGGGGTCCGGCCAGCAAGGGGAGCGTCGGCCTGAAGAAGATCATCAAGAATTCCTTTGCCGGAACGCCTGACGTGCAGATCAGCTTTGCCGGCGACGAAGGCGACTGGACGCTGCCGCTCTCGCGGGTGGAGCAGCTCTACCCGACCTTCGCCCAGTGCCTCAGACGTCTCGAGGCCGGCGAAAAGCCAAAGCAGAATTCCGAAACCCAACCGTTCTGAGGCCGATCATAGCGGCGGCGCAGTCTCGCGGATCAGGCTGCGGACAGCCTCGATATCGCCGTTGAGCGGCCGTTCGTCGCCATAATGGGATACATGTTCCCGCACAGCCCGATAGACAAGCTCCGTGCCTGCCGCCCGCGGCGCGGTGGCCGCCAGGAAGTCATGCGCCTGGGCCGCCGCCATCAATTCGATCGCCAGGATATATTCGGCATTGTCGATGACGGCGAGCAGCTTGCCGGCGGCGGCCGTCGGATGCGCGAGGAAATCTTCCTGCAGGCCCGAGGTCAGCCCGCCGTCCATGGCCGCCGGTGCGGCAAGGCGGCGGTTCTCGTTGCTGAGGGCGGCTGCGGTATATTGGGCGATCATCAAGCCGGAATGGCTGCCGGCGTCGCTGGCCAGAAACGGAGGCAGGCCGCTTATCAGCGGATTGACCAGCCGGTCCATGCGCCGTTCGCTGATCGCGCCGATCTGAGCGAGCGCAATCGCCAGGCTATCGGCTGCCTGCCCGAGCGCCGGGGCGACGGCATGCGCCTCGGAGCAGACGATCGGCTGTTCCGGCGTGCCTGAGACAGCCGGATTGTCGGTCACCGAGGCAAGCTCCTGATCGGCGATACGGGCGGAATTGTCGAAGACGTCGCGGGCGGCGCCATGCGCATGCGGCACCGAACGAAGGCTGAGCGCATCCTGCGTGCGCCGGCCAAATGCGGCGGCGACAAGGCCGCTGCCCTGAAGCCGCGCGCGCAGCGTCGCTCCCACTTTCTCTATTCCCGCCGATGGGCGCAGCGCCAGCACAGCCGCGTCGAAGGCGGCGATCTGGCAGCCCGCCGCTTCCAGCGTCAGGGCTGCGGTCGCATCGGCCCAGTCGAGCAGCCGCTCGGCGCGTGACAGTGCCACGGCGGTCAGGCCGGTGGCGCAGGCCGTGCCGTTGACAAGGCTCAAGCCCTCCTTGGCACCGAGCACCAGCGGCTCGAGGCCGATCGCAGCAAGCGCCTCGCGGCCGCTCATGCGCCGGCCGCCCAGGTGAGCGCTGCCTTCGCCGATCAGAACAAGCGCAATATGGGCATTGTGGACGAGATAACCGGCAGAGCCCTTGGATGGCACGTCGGGAATGCAATCATGTTCCAGCAGCGCCTCAAGATGCTCGACGATCTCGCGCCGCACGCCGGAATGGCCATGGGCGAAATTGGCGATCTCAGCGGCGATGATGGCGCGCACCTCGCGGGCTGGCAGCAATGGCCCGACGCCGCAGGCATGGCTGAGCACGATGCTGCGCGACAACAGGCTCTGCGAGGCCCGATCGACGACGGTATCCGCCAGCGCCCCGACACCGGTATTGACGCCATAGGCGCGCACGCCGGTCTCGACGATGCGCGCAACGATGCGGCTTGCCTGCTCGACCCGCCCCCAGGCGGTCGACGACAGCGCAAGCGCTTCCCCTGCCCCGACGCGCGCGACATCGCGCCAGGTCAGCACGGTATCGATCGTGATCGTCATTGACCGCTTCCGAAATGGCCGATGAACTGGCGGAAAGCCGGTGTCGCACCGCCGGTGAACATCTCGTCCGGCTTGCCGCTGCTTTCGATCAGCCCTTCGCGCATGAAGACGACGCGGTTCGAGACGTTACGGGCAAAGCTCATCTCGTGGGTAACGACCAGCATGGTCATGCCTTCCTCGGCAAGCGCCCGCATGACGCGCAGCACCTCGCCGACAAGCTCCGGATCGAGCGCCGAAGTCGGCTCGTCGAACAGCATCACCTTCGGCTTCATCGCCAGCGCGCGGGCGATTGCCGCGCGCTGCTGCTGGCCGCCGGAAAGATGGGCCGGATAGGCATGACGTTTGTCGGCGATGCCGACCTTTTCAAGCAGCGCTTCGGCCTCGGCGATGCAGTCGGCGCGCGGCCGCTTCAACACATGGATCGGACCTTCGATGACGTTCTGCAGGATCGTCATGTGGGACCAGAGATTGAAGGACTGGAACACCATGCCGAGTTCCGAGCGGATATGGTCCACCTGCTTCTGGCTGGCCGGCTTGCTTCGCCCGCCCTTGTGCACCATGCGGACCTCCTCGCCGTCGACCCAGATCTCGCCGTCGCTGGCGGTTTCGAGCATATTGATGCAGCGCAGAAAGGTCGACTTGCCGGAGCCGGAGGCGCCGAGCAGCGAAATCACGTCACCGTCTTCCGCATCGAGGGAAATGCCGCGCAAGACCTCGTGCGTGCCGAAGCTCTTGCGGATATTGCGGACCGATAGTCGGGTTACGCCTGGCATGGGTGCTCCAATCGGGTCAAAAACTGCTACGCCTTCAGCGCCTGCGAGGCCGCGCGGCGGTGTCGGGAGAGCGAATATTCGAGCAGAGCCATGCCCTGCAGGATGATGAAGTTGAGAACGAGATAGATGATCGCCGCACAGAGAAAGACTTCCATCGTGCGGTAGGTCTGCGAGATCAGCCGCTGGGCGACGCCGGTCACCTCCCAGACGGTGACGAGGCTTGCGAGCGCCGTCGACTTCATCATCAGCACGATCTCGGTGGAATAGGCCGGCAGCGCATGGCGGAAGGCGATCGGCGCCAGGATACGGCGGACCAGCAGGAAGCCGGACATGCCGATCGAGCGCGCCGCTTCGATCTCCTTCGGCGAGACGGCGCGAATGCCGCCACGGAAGATCTCCGCCGTATAGCCGGCGGTGCAGAGCGCCAGCGACAGCACGGCGCAGACCATCGGCTCGCGCAGGAACGGCCAGAGGAAGGAATAGCGGATGAAGCCGAACTGGCCAAGGCCGTAGAACACCAGGAACATCTGGATCAGCAGCGGCGAGCCGCGGAAGATGAAGATATAACCCTTGGCGAAGCTCGTAAGCACCGGGTTGCCGCTGGTCCGCATCCAGACGATGACGAGCGCCAGCAAGCCGCCTGAGATGATCGACAGCGAAAACAGGATGAGCGTCGTCGGTACGGCCTTGAGCAGGGTGACCAGGGTCGAGGCGATGAAGGTAAAATCCATTGTCGCCTCCTTACGCCTGGCCCATGGCCGATGCCGGCATGCTACGGTTGGCGCGGCGCTCCGCCCCGTTGAAGATGCGGTCTGAAAGGCTGGTCAGGATGAGATAGAGGCAGCCGCCGGCGATGAAGAACAGGAAATACTGCCGGGTCGAGCCTGCCGCCACCTGGCTGGTTCGCATCAGCTCGGCAAGGCCGGTGACGGAGATCAGCGCCGAATCCTTGAGACTGAGCTGCCAAACGTTACCGAGGCCGGGAATGGCGAGGCGAAACACCTGCGGCATGATGATGCGGCGAAGGCGCATGCCACGATGCATGCCGATTGCCGAGGCGGCTTCGAGCTCGCCCTTGGAGATGGCAAGGAAGGCGCCGCGGAACACCTCCGCCTGGTAGGAGCCGGAGATGATGCCGACGGCAAGCGCGCCTGCGATAAAGGAGGGCAAGCCGAGGAAGCCCTCGTAACCCATTGCCTTGCCGATCGCGGTGACGGCCGAGGAGCCGCCGAAATAGATGAGATAGATGATCAACAGTTCGGGCACGCCACGAAACACGGTCGTATAGACGTTGCCGAGCGTGATGAGGATAAGATTGCCGGAGAGTTTCGCCGCCGCGACGATCGCGCCGAGCACCGCGCCGATCGCCAGCGCCGTTGCCGTGACGGCCAGCGTCATCAAGGTGGCGGCAATGAGCAGCGCGCCCCATCCCGTCGAGCCGAAGCCAAGCAGTTCCAAACTTGCCATATCGTCCGTTCCCCGTCCGTGGCAGTGTTTTGCGGATTGACACAAGAGCATGATGCCGAAAAGTGTCAGCGGTTTTCGGACGACATCATGCTCTAACTCTTTTATTTAGAACAGGATTCAGATTTTAGGCCGACCGGCCTAAAATCATCCTGATCGAGCATGCTGTCTCCGGCGATAAAGCCGGAGACAGGTGTTTGCGGCCGAAAGGCCGAAACGCCTATTCCTGCGGGCTGACGTCGACCTTGAACCACTTCATCGAGAGGTTCTTGACCGTGCCGTCTGCAAGCGTCGACTTGATCGCTTCGTTGAACTTGTCGCGCAGGTCGGTATCGGCCTTGCGGATGCCGAGGCCTTCGCCCTCGCCCCAGATCGAGCCGACGATTTCGGGGCCGGTGAAGGCGAGCGTGTCGTTGGCGGCCTTAAACGCGTTGGCGAAATAGACGGCGTCGTCGAAGCCGAGGTCGATACGGCCGTTCTGCAGGTCGAGGTCGCGATCGGCGCCGGTCTTGTATTCGCGGATCTCGGCAATGTCGCCGAAATTGTCATAAACGAACTTGGCGTAGACGGTTGCTGCCTGGATGCCGATCGTCTTGCCCTTGAAGGCGGCCTTCAGCGCGTCGATTTCCGACACGCCGGTCTGGCCGGGCGTCATCTTGATCGTGGCGCCGGTGCCGGCGGCGTTTGCCAGCGGGCTGTCCTTGGCGGTAGCGAAAGCAGCAGGCGTGGCGGCATAGGGAATGGTGAAACCAATCACCTGCTTGCGCTCCTCAGTGATCGACAGCGCATCCATGATGACGTCGAACTTGCCGGCGTTGAGCGCCGGGATCATGCCGTCCCAATCGGAGGCGACGAGCGTGCACTCGATCTTGGCGCGTTCGCACAGCACCTTGGCGAGTTCCGGCTCGAAGCCGCCGAGCGTGCCGTCGGCATTGGTGAGGTTCCAGGGCGCATAGGCGCCTTCGAGAGTAATAGTCGCCTTCGTCCAGTCCTTGGAAAAGGCAGGCGCGGCGAAGGCGGAAAATGCCGCCACGCCACAAAGCAGGATTGCGCTGAATTTCATTTGTGAATTCTCCTCTGGAGTTGAAACAGACCTTGCGGCACCACGGCCGATCTTCGCCGGCTTGCCCTTTCTTGTCCTATTTTTCTCAAAGGACCGATTGGGAGGTTGTATATGGTACCATATGAGATATTTTGTGATATGCAAGTGGGAAAGTTGAATTATGTGGCGAATTCCATTCATGCAAAAGGAATAGGCAATGAAGCGTCCCGGCGAAATGAAGCGCGAACTGGCGGAAAATGACAGCACTCCGCTCTATGCCGGCGTCAAGCAGGTAATCCTCGACCGCATCCACAGCGGCGAGTGGCCGCCGAAATACCGCGTGCCCTCGGAAAACGAGCTGGTCGTCGAACTCGGCGTCAGCAAGATGACCGCAAACCGGGCGCTGCGCGAACTTGCCAACGAGGGCGAACTCGTCCGCATCCAGGGCGTCGGCTCCTTCGTCGCCGAGCGCAAGGGCTATTCGGCGCTGTTCGAAGTCCGCAACATCGCCGAGGAAATCGCCGAACGCGGCCATGTCCACGAGGCCTCCGTCGTTGTTCTCGCCCAGGAAACAGCCTCTCCCGAGGTTGCCGACGCGCTCGAATTGCCGATCGGCGCTGCGGTTTTCCACTCGCTGATCGTCCACAGCGAAAACGGCGTTCCCGTGCAGATCGAGGACCGCTTCGTCCATCCGGAGGCGGCCCCCGAATATCTCGCCCAGGATTTTTCGACGCTGACACCGAACGCCTATCTGACGGCCGCGGCCCCGCTCAGCGGCTCCGAGCACGTCGTCGAGGCGGCCATGCCACAGGCCTGGGAGTGCAAGCTGCTGACGATCATGAAGACCGAACCGTGCCTGACGATCCGCCGGCGCACATGGTCGGCAAAGCAGGTGGTCTCGACCGCCCGCCTCGTCTATCCCGGCCACCGCTACCGGCTCGAAGCGCGCAGTGGCAAGATGTTCGAGGAGTGAAAACACCCGCGATGTTGTATATGGGACTGAGGAGGCTGCGCCATCGCCAGGCGTGAGGGTGTGATCAGCAGCGGCCCGCATTGCTCGGCTGAGGAAACCGGGGTTTTCGTTGTGCCATAGCATCAGGCGACCCGTTATAAGGTTTCGGCAGAGACTTATAACTTGACTACACAGGAACGGGAGTTATAAGGTCTTGGCAGAGACTTATAACTACCTGTGAAAATGAGCGGAGGCGACTTTTTAAAAGGAGGCAAGAACGCATGGACAAGGCGTGGCCGAGTCTGTCGCCGAGAGAACCGCCGCACGCCAGAAGGAAGAAACGCCAATGATGAAAGAGATCGACATCAGCTATCGGACGATGTTCGCGGAGCTAACGCAGCGGACGCTCGATGCGCAATTCGCGGCAGACTTCCCCATGGAGGGATGGTTCGTAACCGTCACCGTGAAGGACCGCGATTACTGGTATTTCGATCTCCCTACTCCCGAGGGAAAGGACAAGCGAAGCTATGTCGGTCCCCACAGCGACCAGGCAATCACGGCGCGGGTGAAGGCTCACAAGGAGATCAGGAACAACATCCGTGAGCGAAGGCGGATGGTTAGTACTCTGCGCCGTGCTGGCCTTCCGGGTCCCGATCCCTTCGCGGGCGACGTGACGAAGGCGCTTGCTGACGCCGGATTGTTCCGTCTCCGTGCAGTCCTGATCGGGTCGGTGGCATTCAGCACCTATGCGGGGATGCTAGGCGTCCGACTGCCCTCGTCGGCAATGCAGACTGGCGATGCGGATTTCGCGCAGGACTTCGCGATTTCAGCCGGGGTCGAAGACAGCTTGCCGCCCGTGCTAGAGGTCCTGCAGTCAGTCGATCCCGAGTTTCGGCCGGTTCCGCACCAGGCGGACAAAGCGAAGGTGGTGGCATTCCAAAATGCCAAGGGCTACCGGGTGGAGTTTCTTACGGGAAACCGGGGATCGGACGAATACACGGGCAAACCGTCTCCTATGCCCGCCCTTGGTGGCGCGTCGGCGGAAAACCTGCGGTTCCTGGATTACCTGATCTATGAACCTGTCCGCACGGTGCTTCTCTTCCGCGAAGGCGTAAACGTCCTCGTTCCCGCTCCCGAGAGATATGCTGTCCACAAGCTCATCGTGTCCTCAAGAAGGCGCACAGACACTCTAGGGCGCGTAAAGGCGGACAAAGACTTGACGCAGGCCTCCTTGCTCTTCCAAGCCCTCGTGGAGACGCGCCACGACAGCGAGCTGGCGGATGCTTGGGAGGAAGCATGGGATCGCGGGGATGCCTGGAAAGAAGGCATCGTCAGCGGCCTGTCGAGACTGCCCAAGAACGGGGTGAAAGCCCTCGAAAAGGTTCTCGGCCCCGAGGCGGTGGAAGACCTGGTGAAAAGGTAATCGGAAAGATGGCCGTAGAAAACAGCCCATATGACCTCGGACCTTGCCAGCGGCAAGCCGTCGGAAGTCGCCTAAAAGGTCGGCCAGCAAGTATTGAAAGGCGAGGTCACGTATCTGCCGGATCGGCGGCTATGCCTCGCCTGCTGCGATCGCATGGCGGACGATGACGCTGCCTGCGGCCCTCACGCCCAGCAGTTCCGACAGCCATGGGCGGGATTTCGACAGATCCAGCAGGTTCGTCACCGGGGTACCAGCCGGTTGGATCGGGGCTCTTTGTTACGATGCCGGCGTGAAACGCGCCACGAGCGCATGACGATCGCCCGGATAGGTGAAGCGCACATGCGTTACCGCGCCGGCGCCGCTCCAGGTACGGCGTTCGACCACGAGGCAGGCGGTGATGGTCGCCGGGAGATCTCTGCGAGGCGATAATTGCATCCCGCGGAGTGGGTCCGGTGCACTCCGTCGGATCGAATGCTAGATGGTACAGGCGTGGGGACCCCACGCTCTCGATGAAGGACTTGTGCCGGCCGTCGTCGCGACAATCTGGAAAGTCGGCACGTCGCCGAGAGACTACAGATGGCAGGTACGGCATTCCAAAGACCTCGCATCGCGCCTATCCCGTTATCTTGACCGAAGGCTAGAGTTGCAGCGTCCCGACAAAGCTGTTCGAAATCGACCCGGGTGCCTCGCCCCACCCTAACGCTTTAAGCCAGTCCCATCGGGCAGCGGCGGGCTTGAAAACTCACCGCTCCCCGATGAAGAAAAGTAGTTTACGGCCTGTCTCGCGCCGACTTGCTCGGCCGCTGTCGGATAGTCGACATAGCCTGCTGCTCCGCCGCTGTAATACGTATCAGGATTGCTCGGGGTGAGTTTGAGATCATTGGAGAAGCGCTCGACCAAGTCCGGATTCGAGATAAACGGCGCTCCAAATGCAACAGCATCGGCGAAGCCATCGCGCACCAGAGCATTGCCAGTCTCAAAGGTATAACCGCCATTGGCAATCAGGCTGCCAGAATAAAGCGGCCTGAAATGTTTGGCGACGCCGGGGCCGAGAATTTCCACTTGTGTCCCAGTCAGATCGCTTATGGGGTTCATCAGATGCAGATAAGCAAGATGACGCTTCGACAATTGACCGACCAGATATTCGAAGGTCTCCAATGTCTCGGCGTCAGCGATGAAATTGCCGACGCCAGTCAAAGCCGGACTGAGCTTGATCCCAACGCGTCCTGGCGCCCAGGAGTCGACGAGGGCGTCGAGTATCTCAAGGGGAAACCGGGCGCGATTTTCGGCCGTGCCGCCATAGTCATCCGTTCTCTGGTTGAGGCCGACATAAAGGAAGGTGGGGATCAGGTAGGTGCTGATGCCATGTAGCTCGACTCCATCGAAACCAGCAGCCTGCGCCAGGCGGGACGCTTTGGCATAGTCTTCCACAGTCCGGGCGATATCGCTCAGGTCCATAGCCTGGGGCGTCACGGTGTCTTGAAACCCGGACGGTGTGTATGCTTTCAGACCTGGGTTCACGGCCGACGGTGCCAGCGGCAAGGCGCCGTCGAGCAGGTCAGGATGCGATGATGATCCGATGTGCCCGAGTTGGACGAAGATATGACCCCCAGCCTCGTGGACGGCGTCTGTGACTAAGCGCCACCCGTCGGCCTGCTCCTGAGTGTAGAGGCCCGGCACATTTATGAAGCCGACGCCTTCGCGGCTCGGCCAAGTCCCTTCGGTGAGGATAAGGCCGGCCGATGCGCGCTGTGCGTAATATCGTGCCTGGAGCTCGTTGGGGACGAAGCCGGGGTTGTCCGTTCTGGCGCGGGTCATGGATGCCATGACAATGCGGTTGGGCAGGTCGACGTCGCCCAGCCGGATTGGATCCAGCAAGGGATGGTTTGGACTTTTCATGTCTGTTCACCTGTGTTGGCAGCGCTATCCGCGGGTTTGCGCCTGAATGGATAAGGACGATGCCCGTCGACACTGTCGCTCGGTTCAAGTAAGACCAAGCATACCGGCAAACCAGTACTGACTATTTCGTAAGTGTCCGAATTTGGAGATCACAATGACCGAGAAGAATTACAGATGTGGTCTGGAAGCTGCTCTTGAGATCCTCGGGGGCAAATGGAAGCCGCTGATCCTCTTTCACCTGGCCAGCGGGGCCAAGCGCACCGGTCAACTTCGCAGGCTTGTGACCAATGTGAGCGAGAAGATGTTGATCCAGCATCTCAAGGAAATGGTCGATGACGGCGTCATTCATCGTATCGACTTTCAAACAGTCCCGCCTCACGTGGAATACGAACTGACCGACTTCGGCCGTAGCTTGGCCAATGTTCTGGCCCCTTTGTGCGAATGGGGAACGCGTCACTCTTCCGAGGTCGCCATCATCGTCCAAAATCGAAACCGAGCATCGCAGGCGGCATAGCGCCCCCATTTCGCCAGTGGCCGCCTCCACGACGCGGGGCACCGGGTGTTTTGTTACGATGCCGGCGTGAAACGCGCCACGAGCGCATGACGATCGCCCGGATAGGTGAAGCGCACATGCGTTACCGGGCCGGCGCCGCTCCAGGTGCGGCGTTCGACCACGAGGCAGGCGGTGTTGCGTGGTATATCGAGAGCCGCGGCCAGCTCGGCACTGGCTGAGACGGCATGGATCCGGTGTTCGGCCGTGCTCCACGGCACCTGGTTGAGCAGCCAGGGACCCGGCGCCATCGTCAGGAAATCGGCATCGGCGGCCTCCGGCACAGTCGCAAGGCTGATCAGCCGCTCCTCCAGGCAAAAGGGCCGCGCGCCGGCATTGTGGATGCAGACGACCTCGACGACCGAGGAGGCCACCGGCAGTTCCAGGCGGCGGCTGTCGTCCGTCTTGGCCTTGCGGCTCACCTTCTTCGAAACCGCATAGGAATAGGGCAGGTTCAGCGACTGCACCTCGGCCTTGATATCGTGGATTTCGAGAATGGCCGATTGCGCCTGCGGCTGGGTGACGAAGCTGCCGGACTTCTTGCGGCGCTCGATCAGGCCGGCCTTGGCGAGCTGGGTCAACACCTTGTTCACCGTCATGCGCGAGCAGTCATACTGCGTGGCGAGATCGACCTCGAAGGGAATGCGGTACCCCGGCGGCCAATCGCCCGAGACGATACGGCCCTCAATGTCGCTGAGGATGCGCTGATGCAAGGTGATATCCCTGCTTTGGTTCATCGCCACGTTCCGATTGGTCTCCCGCTATCTCTTTGTTTTTACGCAATCCCGGACGCAAAACCGCTACACACTTTGCTGGAATTGCTCTCATTCGAATGTCCGGACAGGAAAAGCTCTTTTTCAGGCGGCCAGCAATTCACCCATGACAGCCAGGAAACGCCGGTCGATGGCATCGCGCTTGAGATGGCGACCGCCCTCCACCTGTTTGCTGCCGCGCGCCCAGACGCAGTCGATGGAAATGCCGCCTGCAAACAGCCAGTGATCGAGGATCTGGTCGCCTGCGAGATAAGGAACGGCCGTCGTATCGAGCGAAACGATATCGGCGTGATGGCCCTCGACGAGACCCGCCGGTGCTTTCAATGCGGCACCGCCGCCCGCAAGCGCATGTGTGAACAACGAAAGCGCCGTCGAACCGCCGGGTGCTGCGACGACGTTGCGGGCGCGAAGCGCCAGGCGCTGCGAATATTCGAGCTGGCGCAGTTCCTCCGGCACGGAGATCTGCACGTTGGAATCCGAACCGATGCCGTAACGCCCACCCTCTTCGAGAAAGAGCGGTGCGGCAAAGGCGCCGTCGCCGAGATTGGCTTCGGTGATCGGGCAGAGGCCGGCCACCGCGCCGCTTTTCGCCATCCGCCATGTTTCGTCCTCGGTCATGTGCGTCGCATGGATCAGGCACCAGCGCTCATCGACCGGCGCATGATCGAGCAGCCACTCGACCGGCCGCGCGCCGGACCAGGCGATGCAGTCCTCGACCTCCTTCACCTGCTCGGCGACATGGATATGGATGGGACCGTCGCCCGCCATCGGCACGAGCCTTGCGAGCTCGTCGGGTGTTACGGCGCGCAGGCTGTGCGGTGCAAGCCCGAGCTCGGCGCCGTCGAGCCGGCCGGTCACTGCCCGGCATCCCTCCATCAGCCTTTCGAAACTTTCGAGCGAATTGATGAAGCGCCGCTGGCCGTCGATCGGGGCAGCTCCGCCGAAGCCGGAATGGGCATAGAAGACCGGCAGCAGCGTCAGGCCGATACCGGCCTCTTCGCTTGCCGCGCCGATGCGTTCGGCAAGCTCGGCGATATTGGCGTAAGCGCCGCCATCCCTGTCGTGGTGGAGATAGTGGAACTCGCCGACACGGGAAAAACCGGCCTCCAGCATCTCTGTATAAAGCTTGGCCGCGACCGCTTCGACATGCTCCGGCGTCATCGCCAGGGCAAATTTATACATGACAGTGCGCCAGCTCCAGAAGCTGTCATTGGCCGGGCCGCGCACTTCGGCAAGGCCGGCCATCGCCCGCTGGAAGGCATGGCTGTGCAGGTTCGCCATGGCGGGAACAAGGAGAGCGTGGCGTTCATCGCCGGGCTCGGGAGCGGTGCCGATTTCGACCCGCGTAATACGCCCGGCCTCAAGCGTCAGCCGCGCGTCCTTCTGCCAGCCCTGCGGCGTCAGCGCCGTGCCTGCATGAAGCGTGGTCATCGCCTTCCCTCTCCTCTTGCCGTGCCGCCGATCTTTCTTTTCCAGAAAAGCGCACAAAATTTCTCTTGTCACCTGTCGATTATGTATATACATGTTTTGACATAAGGAAAGGCGCAAAGCTGATGACCGGGAACAATTTTTCAGAGGAAGCCCCATCTGCCGACACCCGCCCAGTGTTGTGGCGCAATGCGCGGCTGGCCACGCTGGCGCCTGCTAAAGAAGGGCTCGGCATCGTCGAAAAAGGCGCCGTGCTGATCGAAAACGGCCGCATCGCCTTTGCCGGCGCCGAAAGCGAGCTGCCGGCATCGGCCATCGAACATTCCGACATCGTCGATCTCGAAGGCCGCTGGGTAACGCCCGGTCTCGTCGACTGCCACACCCATATCGTGCACGGCGGCAACCGCGCCCGCGAGTTCGAAATGCGCCTTGCAGGCGCGACCTATGAGGAGGTCGCACGCGCTGGCGGCGGCATCGTTTCCTCGGTGAAGGCGACCAATGCGCTGTCGGTCGAGGAGCTTGTCGCCCAGGCGCTGCCGCGGCTCGACACGCTGCTTGCCGAAGGTGTCACCACGATCGAGATCAAATCCGGCTACGGGCTGAACCGGACCGGTGAAGTGAAGATGCTGCAGAGCGCCCGCCTGCTCGGCCATGTCCGTCCGGTCCGCGTCACCACCAGCTATCTCGGCGCCCATGCGACGCCCGTGGAATATAAGGGGCGCAACGGCGACTATCTCGATGATGTCGTGCTGCCCGGTCTCGACGACATGCATGGCCTCGGCCTTGCCGATGCCGTCGACGGCTTCTGCGAGGGCATCGCCTTTTCCACGACCGAAATCGCCCGCGTCTTCGACAAGGCCAAAGCGCTTGGCCTGCCGGTCAAGCTGCATGCCGAGCAGCTCTCCAATCTTGGCGGCGCCAAGCTCGCCGCGTCCTATGGCGCACTTTCGGCCGATCACCTCGAATATCTCGACGAAGATGGCGTTGCGGCGATGGCCGCAGCCGGCACCGTCGCCGTGCTGCTGCCCGGCGCCTTCTACGCCATCCATGAAAAGCAGAAGCCGCCGGTGGAGGCGCTGCGGCGGGCAGGCGTGCCGATCGCGATCGCCACCGATTGCAATCCCGGCACCTCGCCTCTCACCTCGATGTTGCTCACCATGAACATGTCGGCCACGCTTTTCGGCCTCACCGTCGAGGAATGCATCGCCGGCGCCACCCGCGAAGGCGCCCGCGCGCTCGGCCTGCTCGACAAGACGGGAACGCTCGAACCCGGCAAATCCGCCGATCTCGCCGTCTGGAATATCGAAAGCCTCGCCGAGCTCGTCTACCGCATCGGCTTCAACCCGATCCACGCACGCGTCTTCAAGGGCGAAAGGAATGGCCGATGACCATCACGCTCCACCCGGGCTCCGTCTCGCTCAAGGACCTCGAAACCATCTACTGGACCGGTGTGCCGGCAAGGCTCGATCCGGCTTTCGATGCGGGGATCGCCAAGGCCGCTGCCCGCATCGCCGAGATCGCCGCCGGCAACGCGCCGGTTTACGGCATCAATACCGGCTTCGGCAAACTCGCCTCGATCAAGATCGACAGCGCCGATGTGACCACCTTGCAGCGCAATCTCATCCTGTCGCATTGCTGCGGCGTCGGCGCGCCGCTGCCCGACAATATCGTGCGGCTGATCATGGCGCTGAAACTGGTCTCGCTGGGGCGCGGCGCCTCCGGCGTGCGGCTGGAGTTGGTGCGGCTGATCGAAGCCATGCTGGAAAAGGGCGTCATTCCGCTGATCCCGGAAAAAGGCTCGGTCGGCGCCTCCGGCGATCTAGCGCCGCTTGCCCATATGGCGGCGGTGATGATGGGCGAGGCCGAAGCCTTCTTCGCCGGCGAACGGCTCCCGGGCGCGAAAGCTCTCGAAAGGGCCGGGCTGAAACCAGTGGTGCTCGCCGCCAAGGAGGGTCTCGCTCTTATCAACGGCACCCAGACCTCGACGGCGCTGGCGCTCGCCGGCCTCTTCCGCGCCCATCGCGCCGCACAGGCGGCGCTCATCACCGGCGCCATGTCCACCGACGCCGCCATGGGCTCTTCGGCGCCCTTCCATCCGGATATTCATACATTGCGTGGCCATAAGGGCCAGATCGACACGGCGGCGGCACTTCGCGCGCTGCTCGAAAACTCCATCATTCGCCAAAGCCACATCGAGGGCGACGAGCGCGTGCAGGACCCCTATTGCATCCGCTGCCAGCCGCAGGTCGATGGCGCCTGCCTCGATCTGCTGCGCTCGGTCGCCCGCACCCTCGAAATCGAGGCCAATGCGGTCACCGACAATCCGCTGGTGCTGTCGGACAATTCCGTCGTCTCCGGCGGCAATTTCCACGCCGAACCCGTCGCGTTTGCCGCCGACCAGATCGCGCTCGCCGTCTGCGAGATCGGCGCGATCTCGCAGCGCCGCATCGCGCTGCTGGTCGATCCGACGCTCTCTTACGGCCTGCCGGCCTTTCTCGCCAAGAAGCCGGGCTTGAATTCCGGCCTGATGATCGCCGAGGTGACGTCTGCGGCGCTGATGTCGGAGAACAAGCAGATGTCGCACCCGGCCTCGGTCGATTCGACGCCGACATCGGCCAACCAGGAAGATCATGTCTCCATGGCCTGCCACGGCGCCCGCCGCCTGCTTGGCATGACGGAGAACCTGTTCGGCATCATCGGCATCGAGGCGCTGACCGCCGCACAAGGCGTCGAACTGCGCGCGCCGCTGTCGACGAGCCCGGAGCTTGGCAAGGCGATCACTGCCATCCGCAGCAAAGTTCCGAGCCTCGACGTCGATCGCTACATGGCAAACGACCTCGCCGCAGCAAGCGAACTGGTGGCAACGGGCGCGCTGAACGCCTCCGTTTCATCTGGCATATTGCCGGTATTGGAGGGTTGATCGTGATGTATCTGCACTTGGTACCCCCCTCTGCCCTGCCGGGCATCTCCCCCACAGGTGGGGAGATCGGCTGGGCGGACCCGCTCGTTCCAGCATCAATTGTTTGGCAAGCTTCCATCCACGAGGCGATCTCCCCCCTTGTAGGGGAGATGTCCGGCAGGACAGAGGGGGGTAACGCCCCAAACGCCGGAGCGCTCTGCTCATGACCACTCCATACGAAATAACGCGTGGCACCTCCCCCATCATCCTCGGCTTCCCCCATACCGGCACCGAAGTGCCGCCTGAGATCGCCGACCGCCTCAACGACGACGGTGGAATCCTCGCCGACACCGACTGGCACATCCACGAGCTCTATGACGGCCTGCTCGACAATGTCACCACCGTGCGCGCCACCTTCCACCGCTACGTGATCGACGCCAACCGCGATCCAGCCGGCGTCAGCCTCTATCCCGGCCAGAACACCACCGGCCTCATTCCCCAGACGGATTTCGACGGCAAGGCGATCTGGAGGGATGGGCAGGCGCCTGATGAGGCCGACATCGCGGCGCGGCTGCGGGACTTCCATGCTCCCTATCATGCGGCGCTCGCGGCCGAGATCGAGCGCGTCAAGGCCATCCACGGCGTCACGATCCTCTACGACTGCCACTCGATCCGCTCCCACATTCCCTTCCTGTTCGAAGGCAAGCTGCCGGATTTCAATATCGGCACCGATATGGGCAAGACCTGCGACAGCGCCATCGAGCAGGCGACGCTCACCGTCGTCGAAGCCGCCGAGGGTTACGACAGTGTGCTCAACGGTCGCTTCAAGGGCGGCTGGACGACACGCCACTATGGTCGGCCCGACACTGGTGTGCACGCGATCCAGATGGAGCTCGCGCAATCGACGCATCTCCAGACCGAGGCACCGCCCTTTGCCTACGACGCCGCCAAGGCAGACAGACTTCGCGTCCATCTCAAAAACATTCTGGTGCGCATCGAACAGATTGCGCCAGGCCTGAAACGATAACGATCACTCGACAGGGGAATCGCCATGACCAATCCACGCCACAATATCCGCGAAATCCGCGCGCCCCGCGGCAACGATCTCAATGCCAAGAGCTGGATGACCGAAGCGCCGCTGCGCATGCTGATGAACAATCTCGACCCAGACGTCGCCGAGAATCCGAACGAGCTCGTCGTTTATGGCGGCATCGGCCGCGCCGCGCGCACCTGGGAGGATTTCGACCGCATCGTCGCGACGCTGAAGACGCTGACGGAAGAAGAAACCCTGGTCGTCCAATCCGGCAAGCCGGTGGCCGTCTTCCGCACCCACAAGGATGCGCCGCGCGTGCTGATCGCCAATTCCAACCTAGTGCCGCATTGGGCGACCTGGGACCATTTCAACGAGTTGGACAAGAAAGGCCTTGCCATGTACGGCCAGATGACGGCCGGCTCGTGGATCTATATCGGCACGCAGGGCATCGTGCAGGGCACCTACGAGACCTTCGTCGAGGCAGGCCGCCAGCACTACGGCGGCAATCTCAAGGGCAAATGGATCCTGACCGGCGGGCTCGGCGGCATGGGCGGCGCCCAGCCGCTCGCCGCCGTCATGGCCGGCGCCTGCTGCCTCGCCGTCGAATGCAATCCCGATTCGATCGATTTCCGCCTGCGCACCCGCTATGTCGACGCCAAGGCCGAGACGCTCGATGAAGCGCTTGAGATGATCGACCGCTGGACCAAGGCCGGCGAGGCGAAATCCGTCGGTCTGCTCGGCAACGCCGCCGAAATCCTGCCGGAGATGGTCCGCCGCGGCATCCGCCCCGATATCGTCACCGACCAGACCTCGGCCCACGACCCGATCAACGGCTACCTGCCGAAGGGCTGGACGATGGGTGAGTGGAAGGCAAAGCGCGAAAGCGATCCGAAGGCTGTGGAAAAGGCGGCGCGCGCCTCGATGCGCGAACATGTCGAAGCGATGATCGCCTTCTGGAATGCCGGCGTGCCGACACTCGATTATGGCAACAATATCCGCCAGGTCGCCAAGGACGAAGGCCTCGAAAACGCCTTCGCCTTCCCGGGCTTCGTGCCGGCCTATATCCGCCCGCTGTTTTGCCGCGGCATCGGCCCCTTCCGCTGGGCGGCCCTTTCCGGCGATCCGGAGGATATTTACAAGACCGATGCCAAGGTGAAGGAACTGCTGCCTGACAACAAGCACCTGCATCATTGGCTCGACATGGCCAGGGAGCGCATCGCCTTCCAGGGCTTGCCGGCACGCATCTGCTGGGTAGGTCTCGGTGACCGCCACAAGCTCGGCCTCGCCTTCAACGAGATGGTGAGAACAGGCGAACTCTCCGCCCCGATCGTCATCGGCCGCGACCATCTGGACTCCGGCTCCGTCGCCTCGCCGAACCGCGAGACCGAAGCGATGAAGGACGGCTCCGACGCCGTTTCCGACTGGCCGCTGCTCAACGCACTGCTCAACACGGCATCGGGCGCCACATGGGTGTCGCTCCATCACGGCGGCGGCGTTGGCATGGGCTTCTCGCAGCATTCGGGCATGGTCATTTGCGCCGATGGTACGGACGATGCCGCAAGACGCCTCGAGCGCGTGCTCTGGAACGACCCGGCGACCGGCGTCATGCGCCACGCCGATGCCGGTTACGAGATCGCCATCGACTGCGCCAAAGAAAAGGGCCTGCGCCTGCCCGGCATTCTCGGGAACTGAACCCGGTGAGGATCCTGCGCGTCGGCGATCACAAACGAATGCCCTGGAAAAACGGCAAGGGAGAGACGGTGGAGATCGCCGTCTTTCCACCCGGCGCTTCGATCGACGATTTCGACTGGCGCATCAGCATGGCGACGGTCGCAGAGGACGGCCCGTTTTCGATCTTTCCCGGTATCGACCGCACGCTGGCGATCCTTGATGGCAACGGCATGGTGCTCGATGTGGAAGGCAGTTCGCCCGCGCTACTGACAACGGCAAGCGATCCGCTGGCCTTCCCGGCGGATATCCCCGTCGCGGCCAGGCTCGAGGACGGAGCGATCACCGATCTCAACGTCATGACGCGCCGTGACGGGCTCGCCCATACGCTGGTCCGGATCGACGTCGATGGCAGCAAGACCGCGCCGCTGCCGCCCTCGACATGCCTGTTCCTCTGCCATCGCGGCGCATTGTCATTCCGGCGGGACGGCGAGACCGGCGCGCTTACAGCCGGCGATGCCCTGCTGATCGAGGACGCGGCGGAAACCGCGCTGGAAATCGATGGCGAAGCCAGATGTTATCTCGCTTCGATCACCACAGACTGATCTTCGAACAACGAATTGAAAACATTAAATAATCGATGGTTTGGCGGAGCATCCGCATAAACCATCGCCATCTCGGGCCATGGACGTCATTCCTCGTTTCGGTCTAAACTTCGCCCTTCTGATGCAGAAGAAGACCTAGACTGCCCGCAACGTGCCGGGGAGCAAGGGAGCAGGCGTGACGGATCCATACGATATTCTCGGCGTTGAACGCGATGCGGACGAGGCGCAACTGAAGGCCGCCTATCGGCGCCTGGCGAAGGTTGCCCACCCCGATTCGGGTGGTGATTCGGAAGCCTTTGCCAATCTGCAGAAAGCCTATGGGCTGCTTCTCGATCCGGTCCGGCGTAAGGTATATGACGATACCGGCTACGACGTCGAATTCGCCGATGCGGCCGAATTGCAGGCGCTCGTGATGATCGAGAAACTCGTCACCGACGCAGTGCTCGACGAGCGTGCGCCCGGAAGTTTCGATCCCGTCGCCGTCATGCAGGACAGCCTTTCCGAAGAACTGCGCAAGGCGCGTTTCAGCAAGAGCGAGCTGGAGCGCCACGCCTCGCGAATCGGCCTGCATCTGGAACGGCTTGAAAAACAATCCGGCCGCGATGTGCTCGCCCACATGTTCCGCGCCCGCATCGAAGCGATCTCCAAGGCGGTCGCGGAAACCGAGGCGAAGATCAAGGCGACGGAACGCGCCGCCGACATGCTCAGCGGCTATGTCTACGACATCGATCCGTCGCCGCTACCGGATGTGGCGGTCGCCAACATCGATTGGTCCGAGACCTCCAGAAACCGCTCCACCGGCTGACGGCGGCCCCGCGACCGACCCTAATAGGACAGCTTTGGATACCAGTCCGGTGCCCGGCCTTCGGGCGTCGCATCGAGCAAGGTCCAGAGCGGCATCAGGTCGGGAGCGCCGCGCGGATCTTCGCCCGGGTCGGCCGTCGTCTCGCCCATCTCCTCACTCCAGAAATGGCGGATAGTGCCGTCGCGCCGTGTGAAGACGTTGAAAGCGGCACCGTCGCCGCCGTCCGTGCCGATCGCGCGATAGTCGCGGCTGTAATCATCCGTCATGTCGGAATAGAGTGGCAGATGGTGCCAGCCGCGCTCCTTCTTGAAGGCGAGCAGCCTTTCGATCGGCGAGCGGGCGACGACGGCAAGGGCGGTACGCTGCTGGATATCAGGCACTTCGCCGTCCCAGGCCGACAGCAGCGAGGTACACATCGGGCACGGGCGCTCGCGTTGCGGGCCGAACATGTAGCTGTAGACGACCAGCGTGTCCTTGTCGGCGAAGAGTTCGCTGAAGGATATTGGTCCGTCGCTGCCTTCGAAGCGGTAGTCTTTCGTCACCTCGCCGCCCGGCGGCAGCGCCCGGCGCTGTCTTGCTACGCGCTCGATGTGCCGGCGCAATTCGATCTCTTCGGCCAGCAGCGCATCGCGGGCAATGCGATATTCCTCACTCTCATTGGGGAACCGGACGCCATTCTTGGCCGCAAGCACGGCGGCGGGGACCAGATGCTGATTATCCATGACGATATCCTCCTTCTATTGCCGCGCGTCTCAGACGCACAAAGGACGTGCTGAAACCACGACCGGGTCGCAGCACATCATTACAAGGACGATCGGCTGATGCGAAAATCGACAGAGCCGACGAAAAATATTCGCCCCGCGCTTTGGCCGGCTCGGCGCCGGATCGCCAAAGCCAAGCAGATCAAGATCGCGCGTTCCGAAATGCGGATCATCGAACCAGCTCATGATCAGCATCGCGCCCTTCCTAGAGGACGCCGCCGACCATGCAGCCGCTTATTGACCTGCGCATGCAGCGGAACGAGAGTGCTGTATCACGCAGGAGCCCGTGAACTCAATTCACCGTCGGCTGCGAAACTCAGTGAACGGTGATCACCGGAATGCCAGCTTCGTCGGCGGCACGGATAAGCGCAGCTCGCGCGTCCTCAGCCGGAATTTCCCCGTGAATTGCATTTCGGCACGCCCTAATCGCTATAAGATATTCTTCTCCGTCGTCGATCGGCCAGCTAACCGTCAGCATCTCGGCAGCCTGGCAAAGGGTTGCGACAAGCTTGTATTTTTCCGGCCCATTCACAACGAGCATCAGAGGGGCAAACTCTCCGGATGTGTGCCAATTCATGACATTAGGTCTCCCCACGGTAAACATATTAGTAACCGTGCAAGAACCGTTCCGTGATCTTCGCAGGCGTGCCGAAGCTCGTTTCGGAGGCCGCAGAATGGAAAGGAGAACATTTGTTAAAGGGCGCTTTAGTCGCCTCAGCATCGCCCGCGTCAGCATGGGCACCTGTTGGCGGGGAAACGGTTGCCGGCCTCAACCCGCCATGCTGAAGCCACCAAAGCCGCCGACATGTTTATACCAGACGCCTTTCCCGGTCTTCTGCCTCCTCAGCAACTCCAACTGATCCGCGGCGGTATCAGCGAGCGCGGTGTGCCTCTGCAACCGGAAACACTTCATCAGCAGAGCGGCAAAAAGAGATCCCGTAGTCGCCTCCTGCTCCGGCACGACAGACGCGGGACTTCCCGCTCTGTTGCCAATGCATGAGTCTCTTTCCCGCAGTTGCCAACCTGCCGCAAGATTGCCTTTGACACGTCGCGATAAACAATATATCTATACGGCTATATAGCCATGTGGTGATATATGAAAAGCAACCTCGATACGATTTTCTCCGCACTCGCCGATCCCACGAGGCGAGCAATTCTTGGGCGCCTTGCGAACGGCAAGGCGACGGTGGCCGAACTCGCTGATCCCTTCGAGTTGTCTCAGCCTGCCATATCGAAGCATCTCAAGGTCCTGGAACAGGCCGGGTTGATCCGCTCCGGCCGTGAAGCGAATTCGCGTCCGCGCGTCCTCGAGCCGGCCGCGTTGAAGACGGTTGCTGATTGGATCGCCGATTACAGACGCTTCTGGGATCAAAGCTTTGATCGTCTTGATGACTATCTGTCCAAGGTACAAGGATACGACAATGACTAATCCAGAGACCGACACCGACAACACCCGCGACTTGGTTCTTGTCCGAAGGTTCGATGCCCCATGCGATCTGGTTTTCAGGGCATGGACCGACCCGAAAGCGTTGGCGCAATGGTGCGGTCCGCACGGTTTCAAGGCGGTGGGCGAGCGACTTGAAGCCTGGCCCGGCGGTAGACACCGCGCCTGTCTGATCGCGCCAGATGGAGAAGAGCATTGGGTCGGCGGACAATATCTGGAGGTCGAGCCGCCGCACAGGCTTGTCTTCACACATGCCTGGGAACTCGCAACCGGCGAAAATAGCCCGGAAACGGTCGTCACCATCACCTTCAGGGACAGCGACGGAGGCACGGAAATGACTTTTCGGCAGAGTGGATTTGATAGCGCATCGTCACTTGAGGGTCATGAAGACGGCTGGTCGCAAAGTTTCGAGCGATTGAGCTTGTTTCTCGGGACTGAATCCGAAGGGCGAGATCATGCCTAAGGCCGCGATGAAGCTCTATTATTGCGAGACGCTCAATCCCCGGAAGGCCTGCGCCGCCGCTCGTTTTCTCAAAGCCGACGTCGAGTTCGTCAGGGTTGACCTGGCAAACGGAGAACAGCGCACCGCAAAATTCCTGGCCCTTAACCCGAACGGGAAAGTCCCGGTGCTGCAGGATGATGCCGGAACTTTATGGGAAGCGAACGCGATCATGTGCAGGCTTTCTGACAGCGTCGCATCGGATTTCTGGCCGCATGACCACCGGCAGATCGACGTGCTGCGCTGGTTGAGTTGGGATGCCAGTCACTTCACCCAGCACGGGGCAACGCTGTGGTTTGAAACCTTGATCAAGCCGTTGTTCGGCGGGGAGCCTGACGTCACCGTGATCGAAAATGCGAAGACGAGTTTTCGGCTCCATGCTCGCGTGCTCGACGATCATTTGGCCGAGAACAGCGTCGCCGTCGGGGCGACACTGACTGTAGCAGACTTCGCATTGGCCGCTGCACTTCCTTTTGCAACCGCCGCCGGGATTCCACTCGCCGAGTTTCGGCATATCCAAGCGTGGTACGGACGGCTTGAACAACTAGATGCGTGGCGAAACCCTTTCCCCGCGTAGCAAGGTGCGGCCGTCTCCGCTTCGCTGGCGCGAGGCCTCTCCAAAGTCTTTTCCGCCACTTGGCAAAGATGCCGGGTTCGCTTCATGCGCTATGCACTAGCTCATGCCGGTGGCCGACGGGTGTTCAGCTCTTGCACGTTTGCACGAAGGTTGGACATCAAAAAGGGCGCTCGACCCTTGCGGGGAGCGCCCTTATCCTGTCGGACAACGAACAGTTCGACGACGTCGATACCGCGCGCATCCATTTTTCAGGCAGGACGGGTATATGGACCCTTTCCGCCGGGGTTTCAAGAGGCGGTTCAGCGGTTCTACATGATAATTGACCCTAGAACAGGATTCAGATTTTAGGCCGGGTCGGCCTAAAATCTGATCCTGATCTAAATCAAAGAAGTAGAGCATGATGTCGTCCGAAAACCGCTCACACTTTTCGGCATCATGCTCTAGTCGATCAGGAGGCGACCCCGGTGATCGGATTGACCACGGGTCGTTCGCTTTTGTCCCTGACCCCAGCCGGCTGCACCGCCGGCGGCGCCATCGATTCTGCGTCTGCGGGCTCCGGCTTTTCAGGAACGGCGCCGACATCTTTGGGGCGCCGCTGCTCGGGCTTTACGTTTTGATCATTCGTCGACATTGTCAGTCTCCTTTCCAGGAAGAAGTCACGGCCGTCGACATGGTTCCGGCGATGGGATGGAGGATTTACCGATGCTTGACAGGTTTCTGCTGCAAGGCCCTCAGGATGCGCGCTTCACGATCCTTCTTGCGCATGGCGCCGGCGCACCGATGGATTCGGCATCGATGACAGCAGCGGCAATTGCACTCGCCGGCGTTGGCTTCCGTGTGGCCCGTTTCGAATTCGCCTATATGGCCGCCCGCCGCACCTCGGAAGGCCGCAAGCCGCCGCCGCGCGCCGAAACGCTCAATCCCGAATATGAGGCGGCCATTGAAGAGCTCGGCGCCAGCGGCCCTCTGATCATCGGCGGCAAGTCGATGGGCGGCCGGGTTGCCAGCATGATCGCCGACGATCTTCATCGCCAGGGGAAGATCGCCGGCCTGCTCTGCCTTGGCTATCCCTTCCATCCGCCCGGCCAGCCGGAGAAGCTGCGCACCGGCCATCTGACAGGGCTGACGACGCCCGCGCTGATCTGCCAGGGAACACGCGACGAATTCGGCACGCGGGACGAGGTGCCGGGCTACGATCTGTCCGACAGGATCGAGATCCTCTGGCTCGAGGATGGCGACCACGATCTCAAGCCGCGCAAGACGATCTCCGGTTTCTCCAGTGCCGATCACCTCGCCACGGTGGCGAAGGCGGCAAAGGCATGGGCCGAACGACTGCCAGCTTGAGCATCACCATTCCCGGCGGCTGCCGTCAGGCTGCAAGCTTCCTGACATCGATGCGCCGGTCGGTGGCGGAAACGGTGATTTCGAAGTGGTCGGCCTGCACCACGTCCCGGATGTTGCGCGGCCGGTGCGCGACGATCGCCACGCCGCCCCTCAGCCGGACACTGTCATAGAGGATGCCGGCGCCGCCGCTCGAGCGCAACTCTTCCCCCAGCACCTGCGACGCCGCATAGCTGGTGCCGTCATAGACATCGGGCCGCAGCATCTGCTCTCCACGAATGTCGAGGTAATCGCCAATCAGAGCGGCCGAATAACTTCGATAGGTGCGCGCCATCGTCACCACCCCGCGCGCGACAGCTTCGCGCCTGAGATGATGGCCAACTTCGGCGGCGGCTGTGCGGAGATCGTCGGCTGCATACCAGGCGCCGAGATCGGGGCCGTTGAAGCGCATTCCTCCCGGCGCAACATGCAGGAATGCCGCCATGACAATGCTGGCATTGGCAACGCCATAAACCCATTGGTCCTCGGGAAGCCGTTGGATGCGGTCGGCGACGAGGCGGTCGTTGGTCCAGCCGACGAGTTCCATCACGGCTTCGAGATCGGCCGCCCTCGTCACCGTCTCAAAAAGTCCGATTGGCGGAAATTGCGACGGGATCAGCCGATACGACGGACGTGGCGCCTCAGCAAAGCGGTCGCTCACCGGAAGACGATGTCCGCATCTTCGTAAGGTGTGAAGGCTTCGTCGAGCATATTCGGCTGCATGTAGAGACCGCCGCGGGCCCCGTCGAGAAACCGGCGTACGGTCATCAACCCGTCCTGGGTCCCGTTCGTCACAATATCAAGCGGCGGATGCCCGCCGAAAACCGGCGCCTGGTGCGGTGTGCGCAGCCAGGCGACGCCGGCGCGTTCATCGGAAAAAAGCACGCCGAGCGCCTGATGGATGCCGAGAACGGCCGAGATGCGGGTCAGCGTATCGACATCGAGCGTGAAAGCACCGTGCTCGCGCGCCTGTTTGGCCCAATTGTGATAGGTCGACCGAGAGGGATAGCCGAGCATGAGCAGACGCTGCTCCTCCGTCAGCCCCCAGAGATCGGCGATCGCCAGAAAGGTTCGCAGGGCCGGGGCGCTCAGCCTCTTGCGGTTGGCCGGAGCAAACCGCTCCATTTCCAGCCGCTGTGGCCCCTGGTCTTCCCGTTGCTCCCGTCGCGCGTGCTGCATGAAAGCCTCCTGTCTTGAATTAGACTTAGTCCAAATCTGGGCATTCATCAAGCGAATTTAAAGGCTCGCCTCGCCAGCCGCCTCCCGGATCGTCTGCATCAGGATCGATTGCGGCAGAGACGGCACGGCATCGGCGCGCATCGTCAACCCGACCGGCCCCCTGGTCTCGCCGGTATCGACCGGCAGAAGCGCCAGCCGTCCATCGGCGACATCGCCGGCCACGACACCGTTGGAAATGATCCAGATCGCATCGCTTGCCCGCAGGAAAGCGCGGCCGAAGGAATCCGACACCGTCTCGATCTGGTTCGGCAGGCTGGAAACGCCGTTGGCGATGAGGAAATTTTCAACCACCGGCCGGATGATCGAACCCCGCGTCGGCATCAGCACCGTGTAGTTGCCGAAGTCGGCAAACAGCGATTGCCGGCCGTCGAGCAGCGGATGGCCGGCGCGCACGGCAAACACCACCTGCTCGGAATAAAGATGTTCGAAGGAAAAGCCCGCCATCTTCTCGGCGCCGGCCAGGCGTCCGACGACGAGGTCGAGATCACCGACGCGAAGCTGCTCCAGGAGCACCGCGTTCTCGCCGGTGACGATCTTCACCCGGCTCCAGGTCTTTTCCTTGAGGAAGAGTTCCATCGCCCGCGGCATGATGCGCGATGACACCGTCGGCAGCGCGCCGATCCGGATCGGCGGCGCATCGGCGAACTGCTCCTGCGAGACGGAATCGAGACCCTGGCGCAGCGCCGTCAGCGCGGCGCCAGCGTGGCGCAGGAAGACCTCGCCGTAGCGGGTGATCTTGATACCGCGGCCGTCCCGCTCGAAAATATCGACACCCAGCACCTGTTCCAGTTCGCGGATCGTCTTGGTGACCGCCGGCTGGCTGACATGCAGCAATTCGGCGGCCTTCATGACACTCTTCTGCCGCGCCACCTCGACAAAGGTTTGCAGATGGCGGAACTTGACCCGGCTGTCTATCATCGCTCGCATAACTCCAGGGTTATCGAAACGCCAATAAATATCATTTTACTTAACCGGATCAACCAGTCAATTTCACCGTTCAGGAGGAGAGTGACGTGCAATTCGCCCGCATAAACGACGTGACGATCCATTATCAGATCATTGGTGCCCCTGCCGACAGGCCGGTGATCGTCTTTACCAATTCGCTGGGCACCGATTTCCGCATCTGGCGCGACGTCGTGGTGCGGCTTGCCGGTGATTTTGCCATCGTGCTGTACGACAAGCGCGGCCACGGCCTTTCCGATGTCGGCCAGCTTCCCTCATCGATCGAGGACCATGCGACGGATCTTGCCGGCCTGCTCGATCTGCTGTCAGTCAAGGATGCCGTCATCTGCGGCCTCTCCGTCGGCGGCCTCATCGCCCAGTCGCTCTATCACCGCCGGCCGGACCTGGTCCGCGCGCTGATCCTCTGCGACACCGCCCCTAAGATCGGCACGGCGGAGAGCTGGAACGCCCGCATCGCCGCCGTCGAGCAAAACGGCATCGGCAGCATTGTCGACGCCATCATGGAACGCTGGTTCACACCCGCCTTCCGCCGGCCCGAGAACACCGCCTATGCCGGCTATTGCAACATGCTGACGCGCCAGCCCGTCGAGGGTTATGTCGCCGCCTGCGCCGCGATCCGTGATGCCGATTTCACCGAAATCGCCAAGACGATCACTGTCCCGACGATCTGCATCGTCGGCGATCAGGACGGTTCGACGCCGCCCGATCTCGTGCTTTCGACCGCGAAGCTGATATCCGGCGCCCGCTACGAGGTCATCCCTGATTGCGCGCACATTCCCTGCGTCGAGCAGCCGGAGGCGCTGACGGCGATCATCCGCGCCTTCCTCACATCCATTCCGTCTGGAGAAGTCAGCCCATGAATGAGACAGCGTCCTCCTCCGAGCGCTATCGGCAGGGCATGGCGACCCGCCGCGCCGTGCTCGGCGACGCCCATGTCGAGCGCGCCGCCGCCACATCGACGGAGTTCGACCGCCCCTTCCAGGAACTGATCACCGAAGCTGCCTGGGGCCATGTCTGGTCGCGCCCGGCGCTGACGAAGCGCGAGCGCTCGATCGTCACGATCGCTCTGCTTGCCGCTCTCGGCCAGGACGACGAGGTCGCCATGCATGTGCGCGCCACTGCCAATACGGGGGCGACCCGCGAGGATATTTGCGAGGCGCTGTTGCATGTGGCGATCTATGCCGGCGTTCCCGCCGCCAATCACGCGATCAAGATCGCAAAAAAGACCTTTGAACAGATGGACGCCGAAAAGGCGGCCTGAGGGAGGAACATGTCCGAACGACCGAACCGCAAGCCCGAGACCGGCGGCTTCTTCGCCCGCGACCGCGCCTGGCACGCGCCGGCGCTGACCCCCGGCTACAAGACCTCGGTGCTGCGCGCGCCGCAGCGCGCGCTGCTCTCGCTCGACGGCACGATTTCCGAGACCACCGGTCCGGTCTTCGGCCATTCGATGATCGGCGAACTCGACAACGACCTGATCCTGAACTACGCGCAGCCCGGCGAAAGTGCGATTGGCGAGCGCATCATCGTCCATGGCCGCGTGCTCGACGAGCGCGCCAGGCCGGTTGCCGGCGCCTTGGTCGAATTCTGGCAGGCCAATGCCGGCGGCCGCTATCGCCACAAGAAGGAAACCTATCTGGCGGCGATCGACCCGAATTTCGGCGGCTGCGGCCGCGCCATCACCGACGAGGATGGCCGCTACCATTTCCGCACCGTCCGCCCCGGCGCCTATCCCTGGCCGAACGGCATCAACGATTGGCGTCCCGCCCATATCCATTTCTCGATCTTCGGCCATGGTTTTGCCCAGCGCCTGATCACCCAGATGTATTTCGAAGGCGATCCGATGATCTGGAAATGTCCGATCGTCGGCACCATCCCCGACAGAGCGGCGATCGAGCAGCTGATTGCGCCGCTCGACTGGGGCAATACCATTCCGATGGATTCACGCGCCTATAAATTCGACATCGTTCTGCGCGGCCGCCGCTCGACGATGTTCGAAAACAAATTGGAGGGCAACTGACCATGCAGCAGCTCGGCTACCTCAAGGAAACCCCGTCGCAGACGGCGGGCCCCTATGTTCATATCGGCCTGACGCCGAATTTCTGCGACATCTCGGGCGTCTATGACACCGATCTCGGCATCGCGATGGTCAACGACAAGACGCTCGGCGAACGCATCACCGTCACCGGCCGCATCTTCGATGGCGCCGGCGCATTGGTGCGCGATGCGGTCATCGAAATTTGGCAGGCCGACAGCGCCGGCCTCTACAACAGCCCGTCAGAGATGCGCGGCGCCGCCGATCCCAATTTCATCGGCTGGGGCCGATGCCCGACCCGCGCCGAGGACGGCGTCTACAGCTTCGAAACGGTCAAGCCCGGCCACGTCCCCTTCAAGGACGGCCGCAGACAAGCCCCGCATATCACCTTCTGGATCGTCGCCCGCGGCATCAATATCGGCCTGCACACGCGCATGTATTTTCCGGAAGAAGCGGAGCCCAACGCCGCCGACCCGCTGCTTTCCCGCATCGAACATCGCGAGCGCGTCGCAACGATGGTCGCCACCCGCGACGGCGCAACCTGTCATTTCGACATCCATCTGCAGGGTCCGAAGGAAACGGTGTTTCTCGATATTTAAAGGCCGGCGTCGCGATTGGCTTGCTGGGGCGGTTGTCTGCAGGTAGCGTTCCCCAGGGGATGTGCCGTACGAGATCACCTGGCCATAAGGCGCGGACGCCGCCTCGAGTCCCTTCTCCCCAGCGGAGAAGGTAGCGGCAGCCGGATGAGGGGCCACCACCACAAACCGAGACGATCATGACCGCATCGCCCTTCGACCACCCCTTCCTTTCCGGCCTGCTCGGCGACGACGAAATCGCGCCGTATTTCTCTGCCGAGGCGGATATCCGGGCCATGCTCTCCTTCGAGGCCGCACTCGCCAAGGCTGAAGCCGCTCATGGCCTGATCCCTGCCGAAGCCGCAAGGCGCATCACGGACACCTGCACTGCCTTCTCGCCCGATGTCTCCAGTCTTCGATCGGCTACGGCAAGGGACGGTGTCGTCGTTCCCGATCTCATCAAGCAGCTGCGCACTCATGTCGGCGAGGAAGCGGCAAAAAGCCTGCATCTCGGCGCGACCAGCCAGGATGTCATCGATACCAGCCTGATGATCCGCCTGAAGGCCGTCGTCTTCCTGTTTGCCGGCCGGCTTTCCACTATTGCCGCAGGGCTCGCTGCGCTCGACCGGCAGTTCGGCCGGAACCAGCTGATGGGTCATACCCGCATGCAGGTGGCGATCCCGATTACCGTCTCCGACCGCCTCCGCGCATGGCGGGAGCCGCTGACGACCTACCGCGACCGCCTGACCGAGCAGAGTTTTCCCATCCAGTTCGGGGGTGCGGCCGGCACGCTGGACAAGCTCGGATCGCAGGCTGCAGCCATTCGGGCCTCGCTCGCCCAGGAACTCGGTCTCACCGATGCGCCGCAATGGCAGAGCGGGCGTCTGCCGATCGCCGATATTGCCGGCCTGTTCGCGTCGATATCGGGCAGTCTTGGCAAGATGGGCCAGGATATCGCCCTGCTCGCCCAGGTCGGCGGCGAGATCGAAATATCAGGGGGCGGCACCTCGTCGGCCATGGCGCACAAGCAGAATCCCGTCTCCGCCGAAGTCCTCGTCTCCCTCGCCCGCTTCAACGCCACTCTCCTATCGGGCATCCACCAGTCCCTCGTGCACGAACAGGAACGCTCGGGCGCTGCCTGGACGCTCGAATGGCTGCTGCTGCCGCAAATGACGATGGCAACCGCCGCCAGCCTGCGGCTGGCGAAGGAGCTGACGGGGAATATCAGGCGGCTTGGATCGCTTTAGCTCAGAACCTGAAGCCCGTGCTTCTGCACGATCGAGAGCAGCTTCAGCGCGATTCCGCTCGGCCGCTTGGCACCGCTTTCCCACTTCTGCACCGTGGATTCGCTGGTATTGAGATATCGTGCGAAAACGGGCTGGCTGACGTGATTGCTTTCCCGCAGTGCCTTGATCTCTTCAGGATCGAGAACGCCCGGCGAAACGAGGCAACTTTCGTCGAAGGAGCGCATCGTTTCCTTGTCGATTGTGCCGGCGTTGTACATGGCCTCGACTGAACTGTGGATCGCTTCGAAAGCATCGCTTTTGAATTTACGCTTCGTCTTCATCATCTACCTCCACGAGCGCGCCGGCTCGAAGTTCGGTTTCGATATCGGATGCTGTTTTCTTGCGGTACAAAGCAGCAAGCGCCTTGAAAGCCACTAGCTCCGCGTCGTCGATATTCGCGCGATCCTTCTTGGCGAAAAGATAGGCGAACACCCAAAACCGTCCAACATTCACCAAGACGATCGAACGATGACGGTTGTCTTTCAGACGCTTCTTGAAGACACCGCCGCCCAGATCGTCGGCCTTGCCTTCCGCTACCTGCCTGATAGCTTCACGCAATTCCGAATCCGATATATGCGCCTTGCGCGCCGCCTTGGTAAACCAACCCGTCCTGTATATGCGCCCGACCATAGGTTTATGTAGCACCAGGTGCTATACTTATCAAGACGGGCGTGACCTCGGCTCGCAAGCTTTTCTTCCCCTCAACGGAGCAGCCTCGTGACCTTCCCCCTCTTCGATCTCTCCGGCCGCCGCGCCCTCGTCACCGGCTCCAGCCAGGGCATCGGCCACGCATTGGCGGTCGGGCTTGCCGAGCATGGCGCTTCGATCATCATCAACGGCCGCAACGCGCAGAAGGCGGAGGCGGCCGCCGAGGATATCCGTCGCAACCATCGCCATGCCGTCAGTGCCGCCTTCGACGTCACCGATGCGGAGGCCAGCCGCACCGCCATCGCCTATATCGAGGCGGAAATCGGCCCGATCGATATCCTCGTCAACAATGCCGGCATGCAGTTCCGCACACCGCTGGAGAACTTCCCGGTCGACAAATGGGACGAGATCTTCAAGACCAATGTCTCCAGCCTGTTCTATGTCAGCCAGCCGGTCGCCCAGGCGATGATATCGCGCGGCCGCGGCAAGATCATCAACATCGCCTCCGTCCAGGCCGAACTCGCCCGTCCCGGCATCGCGCCCTATACCGCGACCAAGGGCGCGGTGAAGAACCTCACGCGCGGCATGGCGACCGACTGGGCGAAATACGGCCTGCAGGTCAATGCGATCGCTCCCGGCTATTTCCGCACGCCGCTCAACCAGGCGCTTGTCGACGATCCCAAGTTTTCTGGCTGGCTGGAAACCCGCACGCCGGCCGGCCGCTGGGGCGAGGTCAAGGAACTCGTCGGCGCCGCCGTCTTCCTGGCCTCGGACGCATCATCCTTCGTCAACGGCCACATGCTGACGGTCGACGGCGGCATCACCGCCTCGCTCTAGAACAGGATATCGTCCGAAAACCGCTCACGCTTTTCGGCATCATGCTCTGAAGTCGCATCATCCGAGTTTGGCGATTGCCCGCAGATTGTCGGCCGTCGTCGTCGGGAATTCGAAGAATTCGAGATAGGCGGGGATCTGTTCGAACAACATGTCCGTCCCCACCTGAAATGCACAGCCTCGAGCCCGCACGGCCTCGAGAAAAGGGGTTATCTCCCTCGTCATCACGACTTCGCCAACAAAGGTCGATGGCGAGATGCGGTCGATATCGATCGGCAGCGGGTCACCCCGTCGCATGCCGAGAGGTGTCGCATTGACGACAATGTCGAAACCATCAGGATCGGCGGAGCCAACCGTCACTTCAAGATGTGGATAATATTTCTTCAGCCTGTCCAGCAGCGCAGTCGCGGTCATCTCATTGGCGTCAAAGATGGCGAGATGGTCCACGCCGGCCTGTGCCAACGACGCCGCGATCGCCGAGCCGACGCCGCCGGCGCCCGCAATGAGCGCATGGGCTCCTTCAACCTTTTTGCCCTTGCGCAACACGCCGCGAACGAAGCCCTCGCCATCGAACATGTCACCGATCAGCCTGCCGTCCGAACCAAGGCGCACGGCATTGCACGAGCCGGCGACTTTCGCGTTGGTCGACGTTTCGTCGAGCAGCGCCATCGTCGAAATCTTGTGCGGCATCGTGATCAGAGCACCGTGGATATTGGATAGCCGGAACAGAAGCTTCAGAAACGCCGGATAATCCTCCGGCCTGCAGCCCATCGGCACGACGACGGCATCAATTCCGTTCTCCTCGAAGTACGGATTGTAGATCAGCGGCGCCTTGAAGGACTCCGTCGGATAGCCGAGGTGCGCGATGAGTTTGGTCGTCCCGGTGATCATGTGGTCAGACTTTCTGGGGATCGGAAGAGGCTGGCGTTAGAGAGGTGGATCATCTGTCCCCAGCGCGCCGATCTCTTGATCGCTTCGACGACCCTGAGAGTGGCGAGGCCCTCCCGGCCACTCACCAGAGGCGTGGCATCGCCACGAATGACGTCGCAAAAGTGTTTGAGCTGAACGCAAAGGGGATCGGCTGCTGCGCAAGGCACGCGCTCCTGGGCAAGCTGCTCCAGCCAATCGGGCTTCGAGGGGCTCGTCCAAAGCGTCAGATCAGGAATTCCGAGCGAGCCTTCCGTGCCGCCGATCTGGTAGCAGAATTGATCGTAACGGGGAAAAGCGGGGTTCTCCCCGGTGGTCATCTCCCAACTCCAGGGCGCGGCCACGGCATCACTGCCGTTGAGGGTGGCAAGCAACCCGCTTGCGAAACGCAGCGTGACGACGGCCGTATCCTCGACGGCATGGTTCCGCACGGCGTGCGATTCCATCGCATGGACGGCGTCGACTTCTCCGAAGAGATATCGGAAGAGATCGACATCGTGGATCAGGTTGACGAAGACCGGGCCGGCGCCCGCTTCGCGCCGCCAGGGGATATCGAAATAGTCGTCGGGCTTGGCGACCCAGAACGTGCCGTGCACCGTGACGATCCGGCCAAGCCTTCCGCCGTCGACGATCTGCTTGACCGCCTGAATCATCGGATTGTGGCGCCTGTGATGGCCGACCAGCAGCGGTATGCCTGCCTTCTCGCCGGCGGCAACCAGTGCTGCGGCAGCATCGACATCGTCGGCGATCGGTTTCTCGATCAGGACAGGGATGCCGGCAGCGACGATCTCCATTCCGTTCTCGACGTGAAGCTGGTTCGGCGTTGCCACGATCACGCCGTGAGGCCGGTCCTCGACGCGAATGTCCGAGAAGCTCCGGTACCATCGGGCGCCGACAGTCTCGGCAAAGTTGCGACCGGCGGCGGAAGGATCGATCACCGCCGAGAGAACGGTTCCGGGCTCGGACATGACACGCTCGACGTGGCGCCTGCCGATGAGGCCGGCTCCCATGACTGCAATCTCCAGCGGCTTCATTGCCGGCTCCCATAATTTGCCAGACGCATCGACCTTGAGACGCCTTATTTCCGCAGGATTTCTCCGAGGAATTTCCTGGTTCGCTCATGCTGTGGGTTTGTGAAGAACTCGGCCGGCGGGGCTTCCTCGACGATCGCACCGCTGGCCATAAAGATCACGCGATCTGCGACCTGGCGGGCAAAACCCATCTCATGCGTGACGCAGATCATCGTCATGCCCTCGTCGGCCAGCGCGATCATCGTATCCAGCACCTCCTTGACCATCTCCGGGTCAAGCGCCGACGTCGGCTCATCGAACAGCATCACTTTCGGCCGCATGCAAAGCGCGCGGGCGATGGCGACACGCTGCTGCTGGCCGCCCGAAAGCTGCACCGGATATTTGTCGGCCTGCTCCAGGATCTTGACTCGCTCGAGCAGCCCGCGTGCCCGTTCCTCGGCCTCCGCCCTACTGACGCCAACTGCCTTCATCGGCGCCAACATGCAGTTCTGCAACACGGTCAGATGCGGAAACAGATTGAACTGCTGGAAGACCATGCCGACCTCACGGCGGATCGCATCGATGGTCTTGGCCTGATTGCCTAGAAGAATCCCGCCGACGCGGATTTCACCTTTCTCGTAGGTCTCGAGATGGTTGATGCAGCGAATGAGCGTCGACTTGCCGCTGCCGGAAGGCCCGCACAAGACGATCCTCTCGCCGCTGCGAACCGATATGTTGATGTCGTGCAGGGCTTGAAAAGCGCCATACCACTTCTCCACCCGCTCCATGGTGATCATCGTTTCCGCGCCTTGAGCAGGGCTGGGACTGGTCATCGGGTAGAACTCCATATTGGCGGGCTGGACCGCATCGAAGACGATGGGATGCGGATCAGCGCGCAGAGGCGGCAAACTTTCGTTCGAGGCGCGCGCCAAGAATCGTCAGTGGGCAGCACATCAGGAAATAGAGAACGCCGACGATGCCGAAGACCGTCAGCGGTTGGAAGATCTGGTTGGAGATGATGTTGCCGGCCCGCGTCAGCTCGGTGAAGCCGACGATCGATGCAAGCGAGGTGCCTTTGATCAGCTGCACGAGGAAACCGATCGTGGCCGGCAGCGAAATGCGCAGCGCCTGCGGCAGGATGACATCCTTCATGCGCGAGATGTATCTGAGGCTGAGAGCCTTTGCCGCTTCCGTCTGGCCGCGCGGGACCGCTTCGATCGATCCGCGCCAGATCTCGCCGAGATAAGCGCTCGCATGCAGCGTCAGTCCGATGGCGACGGCCACCCAGGCATCGAGCATCAGCCCCACCAAAGCGAGGCCGTAATAAACGACGAAAAGCTGCATCAGCAGCGGGGTTCCCTGGAAGACGGCGATGTAGCCGGCCGTGACGCGTTCCAGCAGCGGCAAGCCCGAGGCGCGAGCAAGGGCGACGCCGAGCCCTGCGATGCCGCCGCAGACAAAGCCGACGGCGGACAGGACCAAGGTCCATTTCAGGCCGATCAGGAGGAAGACGAATTCTTCGTGACCCATGGAATTCCTCCTACTTGACCGGATATTTGAAGTAGCGCGCCGAAAACAGCGCGAAGATGCGCATCATCAGCCAGGAGATCACGAAATAGAAAACCGTGACGGTGAAGTAGACCTCGAAGCTCCGGAAGCTCTCCGACTCGATGCGCTGCGAAACGGAAGTCAGCTCATAGGCCGAAATCGCCGATGCAATGCTGGTGGTCAGCGTCAACAGGACGAACTGGCTGGTCAAAGACGGATAGATCGCCCGCAATGCCGGCTTGAGGATGATCAGCCGGAAAACCTGAGCCTTGTGCAGACCAAGCGCCAGACCCGCTTCCATCTGTCCCTTCGGGATCGACTGGACGCCGCCGCGAATGATCTCGATCGCGTAGGCGCCGCCGTTGATGCCGAGCGCGATAATCGCCGTCGGCGTCGGATCGAGCCTGATGCCCGTCAGCGGAAGCGCGAAGTAGATGAAGAAGATCTGCACCAGAAACGGCGTGTTGCGGATCAATTCGACGAAGGCGATAACCAGCCATCGCGCCGGCTTCAGGGCAGAGTCGCGGAGCGCAACGCCGCCAATTCCGATGATGATCGCCAGCAGCATCCCACAAATGGCAAGCAAGAATGTCCCGAGGCAGCCGAGCAGAAGGCTCGGCAGACCATCTATGACCGGGGTGAAATCCAACTTATAATTCATGGCGATCCTTCTGGTCCGTCTTCCTGAAAATTCAGTCCCGCTTGACCATTCCAGCCATCGCCTGGACAGCCAGTTCGTAGCCGTCGGCTCCAAAACCGATCATGATGGCCGTGGCAACGCGTGAGATCAGCGAATTGTGGTAGATGCTTTCGCGTGCATGGACATTGGAGATGTGCAGTTCGATCTTCGGCGGGTCGAACATTTTCAACGCATCGAGAAGAGCGATCGATGTGAACGTGTAGCCGGCAGGATTGATGATGATGCCACAGGCGTCGGTCCGGGCCTGGTGCACGCTCTCGACCAGTTCGCCCTCGAAATTGGTCTGGCGAAACTCGACATCGAATCCCAAGGACTTTGCCTTGGTCACGCACCGTTTCCTGATGTCGGCCAGCGTCGTGGTTCCATAGATCGCCGGCTCGCGCTGACCCAGCAGGTTGAGGTTCGGTCCGTTGAGCACAAAAATGGTTCTGGTCATGTCGCGCACCTCAAACGGGCCGGGCCACAGGCATGGCGGTTGCGTTGACGGGCATGGCTGCCCGCCTTCATTGGCAAGGTTCGTCTGGACGTCAAAATACCCTCCCCAAGGGTGATCGCCGCTCATCTGGCTGCCGCCACCTTCTCCCCGCAGGCGGGGAGAAGGGACAAGCTACGCCCTCTCCATCTCTCGCGCACCCCTCGCAGGGCACGTCCCCTCTCCTCGTTTCTACGGGGAGAGGGTTAGGGTGAGAGGCAGCCATCCTTTGCTGTTCGCTCAGTTCGCCGCGAACGGAATGCCTTCCAGCGTTTCCGGGAATTCCGGGACCGGAACCTTCATCCACTTGTCGTAGACTGCCTTGAGTTCGCCGTTTGCCTTGATCTTGTCGATGAAGGTGTTGAGCGCCGCATTGATTTCCTTTTCGCCGAGACGCGTGCAAGCGCCGTTGTAGAGCTTCTGGAACTCAAGCTTGTTTTCGAATTCGCCCGGACGGGCCTTCTCCACCCGGTCCATGTAGAAGATGTTACCGCCCAGCGTCTCGACCTGGCCGGACACCAGCGCCTGGACGCTCGGGGCATCTCCATCATAGCGCCGGATGGTCGTGCCCGCCGGTGCGTTCTTGGTGACCTGCGTGTCCTGGGCAGCCCCCTTGGCGACGCCGACCGTGAATTTGGCCATGTCGGCATTCGTCTTGATTTCAGCCGATTTTGGACCAATCAGAACAATGGCATTGGCAACATAGGGCTTGCTGAACTGCACGGCCTTTGCACGATCCGGCAGCATCGCCATCGTTGCGAACAGAACGTCGACACGGCCGGCCGTCAGTGCGGGAATGCGGTTGTTGACTTCAAGCGGCACGAACTCGACCGAAACACCCAGTTCCTTGGCAAACAGCGTTGCGATGTCGGCGTCGAGGCCGTCCTGTTTGCCGCTGCTGGTCACAAAGCCCCAAGGCGGGTTGTCACCCTGAATTCCGACGATGATCTTGCCGCGGGCCTTGATTTCATCGGGCGTGATGGCGGCGGCCGGTTGCGCCAGGGTGACGGCAGCCACCAGGGCTGCGGCTCCGAGCATCGCGTTTCGGCGCGTCAGCATAGATTTGAACATGTGATTCCTCCTCCTTTGGCGGTCACTCGACCGGACAGCCACCTCACCTTTTGACTGTGAGAGGAATAATTGCCAGAGACGAGTGCTCAAATCAACAGAGTTTTTCAAAATCATATGAGAATTTATAATAAGACACGCTATTTGAATTCCTCACGACATTTGCCATAATAGTAGCGAACGATTTTCCGGGACGCATCGTGGTGCTCGGCGTTCGTTTAATCTCGCACGGATATCGGAAGGGCTTTGAGATGAGGACCTCGATTGCGACTGTAACGATCAGCGGCGAACTTCCCGAGAAGCTCGAGGCCATCGCCGAAGCGGGCTTCGACGGCGTCGAGATCTTCGAAAATGATTTCCTTGCCTTCGACGGAAGCCCGGCCGATGTCGGAAAACTCGTCCGCGACCATGGCCTGGAGATCACCTTGTTTCAGCCGTTCCGTGATTTCGAGGGCATGCCGGAGCCGCTACGAAGCCGCACGTTTGACCGCGCGGAGCGGAAGTTCGACGTCATGCAGCAGCTTGGAACGGATCTGGTGCTCGTCTGCTCCAATATCTCGCCGGCCGCTATCGGCGGCATCGACCGTGCGGCGGCGGACTTTCATGAACTTGGCGAGCGTGCTGCCCGGCGGGGACTGAAGGTGGGCTACGAGGCGCTTGCCTGGGGCCGCCATATCAGCGACCACCGCGACGCCTGGGAGATCGTCCGTCGCGCCGATCATCCGAATGTCGGTCTTATCCTCGACAGCTTCCACACTTTGTCGCGCAAGATCGACGTCAATTCCATCCGCTCGATTCCCAAAGAGAAAATCTTCATCGTCCAGCTTGCCGATGCCCCTGATATCGACATGGACCTGCTCTACTGGAGCCGCCACTTCCGAAATATGCCGGGTGAAGGCGACCTTCCCGTCACGGCGTTCACCGAAGCCGTCGCGGCGACAGGTTATGATGGGTATTTCTCCCTCGAGATCTTCAACGACCAGTTCCGAGGCGGTTTGTCGCGTGCGATTGCGGCCGATGGCCACCGCTCCCTGATCTATCTAGGCGATCAGGTACGACGCAATCTCGGCATCGGCAGCATGACCGGGGCGGCGATGCCGGAAAGGCCTTCCGTCAAGGGTGTCGGCTTCGTCGAGTTTGCCACCGACGAGGAAGACGAAGTCGAGCTGATTGCATTGCTGCGCACCCTTGGATTCAAAAAGACGGCGGTCCACCGCACGAAAAAGGTCTCCCTCTTCGAGCAGGGCGAGATCCGCATCCTCGTCAATGTCGATCAGGCAGGATTCGCGAACGCCGCCTACGCCGTTCACGGTACTTTTGCCTATGCCATGGCCCTGATCGTCGACGATGCGGCAAAGGCCTATGAGCGCGCGCTCGCCTTGGATGCCGAGCCATTCACCCAGCCTGTCGCGGACGGTGAGCTCGAGCTGCCCGCCATTCGGGGCGTGGGCGGCGGGATTGTCTATCTCATCGACGACAAGAGTGCATTGGGTCGCTTCTCCGAAATCGACTTTCAGCCGGTCACCGATGACAGCGCGGCGCCGTCTGCAGGCCTTTTGCGCATCGATCACGTCGCCCAGACGGTCGGCTACGATGAAATGCTTACCTGGCTTCTGTTCTACACGTCCATTTTCAAGACGCGGAAGACGCCGATGGTCGATATCATCGACCCGGCCGGGGTGGTGCGCAGTCAGGTCGTCGAGAACGACACCGGGGCACTGCGCATCACCATGAACGGCGCCGAGAATCGCCGCACTCTGGCGGGACATTTCATGGCCGAGAAATTCGGGGCCGGCATCCAGCATCTGGCGTTTTTGACCGACGACATCTTTGCAACCGCCGAAAGCCTTCGTGTTTGCGGTTTCAGATCACTGCACATTTCGCCGAACTACTATGACGACGTCGAAGCACGCTTCGGCCTCGATCCAGCATTGACCGAGCGGCTGAAGGCGGAGAACATCCTCTATGACCGCGACGAGCACGGCGAATATTTCCAGCTCTATAGCGGAACCTATGGAGAGGGTTTCTTTTTCGAGATCGTCGAGCGCCGCGGCTACCGCGGCTACGGCGCGCCGAACGCAATTTTCCGGATCGCCGCTCTGAAGAAACAGATGCGACCGGAAGGAATTCCGAAAGACGCCTTTTGAGCTATGGTTTAGGCGATCCGGCCGCTCTTGAGCACATGTTCGACGCCGCTTTGAACGTGCCGCCTGACGACGGCGGTCGCGCCAGCGACGTCGCGCCGAATGGAAAGTTCAAACAAAAGCCTGTGGTCATCGACGACGGGCTTGCCGCGAAAACTCTCGGCCAGCATATGGTAGCGAAGAAAGCGGTCGAAGACAGACGACAATGTCGCCATCAGCGTCGCCGAATTGCAGGCCGAGACGATTGCCTGGTGGAACTCCCAGTCGTATCGGACCCAGTCGACGGTCCGCGAGACGTCGCCCGCAAGGAGCTTGCGTTCGGCAGCAGCCAGCCGGTGATGGGCGGCGACGATGCGCCCCTCCCATTCAAGATTTCCCGCGGCGAATGCAAGGCCGATCGCATGTGTCTCCAGAACGATCCTGAGGTCGGCGAGCTCGAGGAGTTCGCGGCGCGAAGCCGGGCTAACTTCAAAGCCGCGCTGCCCCTCGGCGACGACGAGGTTTTCCGTGGTCAGGCGGCTCAGGATTTCGCGCAGCGATGAAATGCCGATGGAGTAACGTTCCTTTGCCTGCTCCAGCTTGATCTTGGCCCCCGGCGGCAATGTTCCGGATATGATATCCTCGCGGATCTGCCGGAAGACGACATCACTTACTGTTTCAGCCGGGTCGTGGACTTGCTTGAGCATGGCTTTTCCTGGTTTCGCCGAAACGAATCTGTGTTGGTGGACCTGGAACTCGAAGAGAAACGTCCAGACCCTTTCTATTTCAGCGTCCCTCTCGCCAGCGCATGTTCGACCCCGCCTTGAATATGCAGGACAAGCACCCGCTTGGCCGTCTCTGCGTCACGTCGCAAGGCCGCATCCAAAAGCTGCTGATGTTCATTGGCCGCGACATCGCCTCGATAGGACAAGGCAACCATCTGATATCTGAGATATCTGTCGAAGATCACCGAATGCGTCTCCATCAGCAGTTTCGACCCGCAGGCGGCTATCAGCGCTTGGTGGAACTCCCAGTCGTAGCGCTTCCAGTCCTCGGCCCTGCTGGTGTCGCCGGATGCCATCACCTGTTCCATCCGTGCCAATTTATAATGCGCCGATACCAGTGGAGCTTCCCACTCCACATCGCCATGCACAAACGACTGCTCCAGCGCATGTGTTTCCAGCAGAAGCCTCAGCGCCGCCGTCTCCTTGAGGTCTGAAACCGACACCGGGGACACTTCGAAACCTTTCTGCCCCTCGGCGAGGACGAGCCCCTCGGAGGACAGCCGGTTCAGCACTTCCCGAAGTGTGCTGATACTGGTCTCGTAGGATTCCTTCAGGCTTTCCAGCTTCAATTTTTGTCCGGGAGCCAGCCGGCCAAAAATGATGTCGGCCCGAATGCGCCGGTAGCTGCTCTCGGCAATGGTCTCGTTGATAACCGGCTGCAGCATAGCGAGTCTCTTATATTTCCTGTATCGTCGGATATATCGCTTTCTGGCATTCTCAATCAAGGAAACATTCGCAGTCTAGGAATTAGAATTTTCTCATATGATGCCGGTTTGGCCGGAGAACGCGGAAACGACTGGGTCGAGCAAAGCCTGACCACAACACACGTGCCCATACCGGTTGGCCCAAGCCCTTTGGCCCGGCTTCGTGCTGCTGTTAACACCGATTTTCGGCTCAATATGGCGGCAATTGTTTTTTCAATCGCGCGCAACCATCTAATAGGCATGACTTACGGGAAAATGTCCCGCCCTCAGCAGCCCGTTTACCGAAAACCAACCAAACTGGGTTGCTTTCCGAGGCAAAAGCCGATTGCTTAGGAAAATCTACTTCTTCTTCCGCTAGCGGTTAGGAGAATGAGAGGGGATACAGGCAAACCCGTGGAATTCTGCAGCTTCGCATCGGGAAAAACTATGACTACGATGGCGATGCGGGAAAGCCGGTTTGAAGAACGATGACGACAGAACTGTTTCAGGTAAAATTTTGGGGCGTCCGCGGCAGTATTCCCGTGTCAGGCCCCGAGTTCGATCGCTACGGCGGTAACACTTCCTGCATCGAAATTCGCTGCGGAAAACATCGGATGATCTTCGACGCGGGTTCGGGCCTGCGCGAGGCCGGGCTGTCGATGCTCGCCGACGGCGTCAGCGACGTCGACCTGTTCTTCAGCCACTGCCACTACGACCACATCATCGGACTGCCCTTCTTCAAGGCGATCTATTATCCTTCGATCAACGTCAACATCTGGTCCGGCCATCTCGATGGCAAGATGAGCACGCGGGAAATGGTCGAGCAGTTCATCAGCCCGCCCTGGTTTCCCGTCAAGACCGACATCTGTCAGGCGACGATGAACTTCCGCGATTTCCATGCCGGTCAGGTGCTGACCCCCCACGCGGGCATCGAGATCAAGACTTTCATGCTGAACCATCCGGGCGGCGCCATCGGCTACCGCATCGAATGGCAGGGCCGTTCGGTCGCTCTCGTCTATGACATCGAGCATATTCCCGGCAGCTATGATCCGGTCTCGCTGGAGATGATGCGGGACGCCGATCTCGTCGTCTACGACTGCACCTACAACGAAGACGAGATGCAGCGTTTCAAGGGCTTCGGCCATTCGACCTGGCAGCATGGCACCGAGCTTGCGAAAATGGCAGGCACCAAGCGCTTCGCGCTCTTCCACCACGCCCCCTCCCGCACGGACGAACAGCTGGCGCAGATGGAAGCGCAGGCGCAGGCCGCCTTCGCCGAATCTTTTGCCGCCCGCGACAATCAGACCCTGGTGATCTAGCAGGCTGCCGAAGGCGCCTTCATCATGCCCAGTCCGAAGCTCTTCAACAGAGAGCCATCCGTCGAACTCGCATGCCTGCGACGTCTCAACGGAACAGATGCCGGGCCGGACCGTTCCCCCGCAGCGCAAAATCAACGAAACAGGCATCCGTCATGACCGTGCTTTCCGGAAAGTGTCTCTGCGGGCAGGTGCGCATTTCTGTCCTGGGCGAACCCTTACGCGTTGGAATCTGTCATTGCACGGACTGCAGGCAGGAAAGCGGTTCGGCCTTTACCTTCTATGGGATCTGGCCCGCCGGCCAATTCGAACATTCAGGCGAAACCGCCGCGTTCCAAGGTCGGCATTTCTGCACCGGTTGCGGTTCGCGCCTGTTTTCCGCCGATGATCAGGAGGCGGAAATCAAGCTTGGCATCCTCTCCGAGGCGCCGACGCCGCTTGTGCCGAGCTACGAACTCTGGATCAAACGCCGCGAGCCGTGGCTGCGGCCAGTGGAAGGCGCCGAACAGTATGACGAAGACCGAAAATAAAGAACGGTTTTGAGGAGCTTCCTGTGGCGACTCTTGTCCGACATCGCTGGATGACGGTTGCCGGCGTCGAAACCTTTTACCGCGAGGCCGGCCGGGAAGATGCGCCGGTCTTGTTGCTGCCGCATGGATATCCCTGCTCATCCTATGAGTTTCGCAACCTCATGCCGCGGCTTGCCGACCGTTGGCGGCTGATTGCGCCGGATTTCCCGGGGACGGGCTACAGCGGCACGCCTGACGATTTCGACTACAGCTTCGATGGATACGCCGCCTGGCTGGAGGCCTTCGTCGGGGTGATGCATGTCGACCGGTTCGTCCTCTACCTCCACGACTTCGGCTCGCCGATCGGTGCCCGGTTGGCGATCAGGGCCCCTCGGCGCATCGCGGGGCTGATCATCCAGAACGGCGATATCCCCTATGAAGATGCCCTTGGGCCGAAATATGCGGATATCGAGGCGACATGGACGCTTCCGAGATCGGAGATGAGGAAGGTGCTGGCGGAGGCGATCAGCGAGGAGAATTTCAAGGAGGAATTCCTCAACGATCTGCCGCCTCCCCTGGCCGATTCCATCCCGCCCGATCTCTGGAAGCTGCATTGGTCGCTGATCACGCCGCGGCGCAAGGAAATCGCCATAGACCTGATCGCCGGACTGAAGGAGAACCGGGCCTGGTTTCCGGAACACCGCAAATACTTGCGCGAATACCGGCCGCCCACCTTGATCGTCTGGGGTCCCAACGACCACTACATGCCAGAAAAATCGGCGCGGGCCTATCTGCGCGATCTGCCGGATGCCGAGCTCCATCTGCTCGGCGGCGGCCACTGGCTGCTCGAGACGCATCTCGATGACGTTGTCGCGCTCATGCGCGAGTTCCTTGAACGGGTTCACGCGCCTGAGCCTTGAGAAGTGCCGACGCCGGCGACCAGCGGACGGCGGGATGCCGGGCTGTCGTCGCAAACAAGGCCGACAGAAAATCCCATGCGGCCGCGTCATGCACCAGATGGTGCGTGAGCAGGCCGATGGGCTCGTCGCTACCGGCAAACCGGTCGTCAAGCTCCGCCACCAGCTCGGCCACCAATTCCCCCGCGCTTCGTCCGCCGCGCGTGCCGTGCCAGTCGATGATGTCGACATGGGTGTTAAGAAGCGGCATCGGCCCATCCTGCTTTGCCCGCCCATAGACTGAAAGGGCTGCAAATCCGAGGCCGGGAAGCGCCGGGATCAGGGCCGCATCGATCCGGTTCCACGGCGGCACCAGCACCGGCAGGAAGCGGGCCGGATACAGCCGCTCCAGCAACCGGAACCCTTCGCCCAACTCGCCGAGCACGGCCTCCGCCGCCCGCTCGCTGCCGAGTTCCTGCTTCTTCCCTTGCGGCCCCGCGTAATTCGTATGAGACCAACCATGCACCGCGACCGCGACGCCCGCCTCCTCCGCCAGCCGCAGGGCCAGGGCCTCGCCGGTCAGGCCGGGAATGACGGCAAGCGCCAGCGGCACCCCGCTTTCGCCAGTCAGCGCCAGCAGCGTCTCCAGATCAGGCGTCGGCTCGAACGCATCGTCGTCTCGCAGCCACAAGCGCGCCACGCGGCCGGCGGCCTGCCAGCGGTCAAGCTCCCGGTGCAGGGGGTCCCAGGCTATCCCGTCGGTCATCGCGTCACTCCTGTCGCTGCATTGTTGCTGTCGCGCAAAATTCCGTTCAATATCTGCGCCGCCGTCGCAAGCGAGCGTTGCCCAAGCACGAAGCGCCGCGCCGCCTGCCCCATGGCGTCGCGCCTTTGCCTGTCGTCAAGCAGCGCAGCTACGGCCCCGGCATAGGCGGCGACATCGCCATCCGGCGTCAGCAAGCCGGTCACATCGGCCTCGACCACCGCTGGCACGCCTGCCGTTTCCTGCGCGACGACAGGCAGGCCGGCGGCCTGGGCCTCCAGATAGGCAAGGCCGTAAGCCTCGCCGCAGCCAGGCCAGACATAGATGCCGCCGCGCCCGAGCAATTCGGCGATCTCGACGGCATTGCGCTCGCCCAGCCATTCGATGCGACCGGAAAGACCGGCAAACAGCGCCTGCACCTCCTGGCGCATCGGCCCATCGCCGATGACGGCAAGCGTCCACGCGCGGTCTTCGATCAGCCGCAGTGCTCTTGCCAGCATCGCATAACTTTCCATCTTGTCGCCGGCCCGCATCATCGCGACCGTCATCAACTGGCACGGATTGGGCACCGGCGACGCCTTTTCGAAGAGCGCCGTGTCGATGAAGGGTTTCAGCCCGGCAAGCCGCGCCTGCGGAAAGGCGGCGGCAAGCCCGGCCTGGTCGCGCTCGGTGAAGCTGATATTGACCACCGCCCGCATGATCGCCCCGCCCACGAGCTTCTGGGCAGCGGCCCAGCCGGTCCGGTCGCGTTTTGCCGCATAGGAGACTTCGGCCGTGACATAGGGAATGGCGAATTCGGCAGAGATAACAGGCCCGAACGGATCGGGCGATTTGTAATAGGGGTGGTAGCAGAACCAGAGTTCCGGCCGCGGCCCAGATTTCCATCTTAGCCGCAGCCGCTCCAGTTCGGCGCCGATGGCGGGTTCGAGCGCGGCTGCGGCCTCCGGTGTCGAGGCATAGGTGCGGAACTCGGAGGCGACGTCGACCTGATGCCCGCCAAGCTCCAGCGCCCGGATCAACAGCCGCGCCATCAGCCGGTCGCCCGACGGCACCGGATGGTTCGGCGATTTCATCGGCGCGTAGAAAGCCACCCGCATTGGGACACCTCAGGTAAGACACACTGTTTACAACTTTCGCGCCTGTCGGGAAAATTCCGCTATTGTCCCTTTGCCGAAAACTTGCGCATAAGCATATGGAATGTGATCGCGATCGAAGCAATTCCGCCTCTTTCCCAATCTCTATGGGCCTGCGGTTACATCGACAAGAACGGGAATGAATGACGACGGTCTCGGCCACAGGGATTTTTTCGGAACGTACGATCAGAAGGGCGAGGCTCGGTTCCGGCCTCGTCATTTTTGTCTTCGTCCTGCTGCATTTGTCGAACCATGCGATTGGCCTGATTTCCGTCGCCGCCGCCGATAAGGCCGCCCATCTCTTTCTGGCGATCTGGCGCAATCCTCTGGGGACCGCCATCTTCTATTCGTCGGTGCTCATCCATATCGCGCTGGTGCTGCGCGCCATCTACATGCGCCGCAGCCTCGTCATGCCGAAGGGGGAAATGGCGCAGATCGTGCTCGGCCTGATGATCCCGCTGCTTCTGCTCGATCATGTCATCGGCACGCGCATCGCCCACGAGTTCTATGGCTACATCGATGATTACGAGACGGTCGTCGCTTCGCTGTGGATCAGGTCTCCGGCGAACGGCGCGCGGCAGGCGCTCGCCCTCGTCGCCATCTGGATCCACGGCTGCATCGGCATCCATTTCTGGCTGCGCTACCGCTCCTGGTATCCAGACTTCGCACCGCTAATGCTGGCGCTCGCCATCCTCGTGCCGGTGCTCGCGCTGCTCGGCTTCGTCGAAATGGGCCGGACGCTCGCCGACCCTTCCTACCAGCAGTCAATGACGGTCAGCACTTACAAGGAGGGCGTCAACACCCGTTATGCCTCGAACCCGGACGTTCACCGTCAGGTCGCCATGATCCGCGCCGGGCTCTACGGCACCTTCTCGGCTTCGCTGCTCATCGTCGTCGCCGCCCGCGCCCGGCGCAAGCTGAAGGAGCGGCTCGACCAGGTCGCCGTTAATTATCCGGGCGGCGAGGTGATCCGTGTGCCGCGCGGCTTCTCGGTGCTGGAAGCGAGCCGGCTCGGCGGCCTGCCGCATTATGCCGTCTGCGGCGGCAAGGGCCAGTGCTCCACCTGCCGCGTGCAGATTCTCGGCGATTACGAAAGCCTGCCGATCCCCGACAAGATGGAACAGACGACGCTGAAGCGCATCAATGCCGGCCCCGATGTCCGGCTCGCCTGCCAGCTTCGTCCGAACCGCGACGTTGCCGTCGTGCCGCTTCTCGTGCCGGCGATCGAGGCTGCCCTTCCCGCCAACAGCCAGGAGACGAGCCCCGGGCGCGAGCGCGAGATCGCCGTGCTCTTCGTCGATATCCGCCATTTCACCACACTGACGGAAACCCGCCTGCCCTTCGATGTCGTCTTCCTGCTGAACCGCTATTTCGCCATCATCGGCAAGGCGGTGGAGCAGTCGGGCGGGCGCCTCGACAAGTTCATCGGCGACGGCGCCATGGCGCTCTTCGGGCTCAACACCGCGCCGGAGGAAGCCTGCCGCCAGGCGCTCAACGCGGCAGCAGCGATCATCGCCGAGATCGAGAAACTCGCCGCCGAGCTGGCCGACGAACTGGCGCTGCCGCTGCGCATCGCGATCGGCATTCACACCGGTCCGGCCGTCGTCGGTACCATGGGATACGGCCGGGTGCGCAGCATGACGGCGATCGGCGATACCGTGAATGTCGCGAGCCGATTGGAAAGTGCTGCCAAGGAGTTCGAAGCGGCGATCGTCATCTCCGAGCCGGTGGCGAACCTCTCCGGTGCCGATCTCGCCGGCATCGAAAGCCGTGAAATCAGTGTCCGCGGCCGGGCCTTGCCCTTGAAAGTCTACGTCATTCCGAGAGAGAAAGCGGCAGAGCCGCTCGAAGGAAAAACCTGATGTCCGGCAAGCCCTGGCTGACCGCCAAATACTGGAGCCGCCGGCTGCGCAAGGCGCGCAATGCGGCCGCTTCGCGCTTCTTCGACACCCGCTTCGGGCGCCGCCTGCTGATCGAGAATATCGGCCCGCGCGTGGTCTCGATGACGGTCGATGCGGGCGACCATCTCATGACCTTCTCGCCCGCCGACTATATCGGCCGCAAGGTCTTCCGGAAGGGCCATTTCGAGCGCGAGGCCGTCGATCGGTTGATCGTCATCCTGCGCGAGCGCGGCCTCTTGCGAAAGGACGCAACGCTGCTGGAGATCGGCGGCAATATCGGCACCCAGACCGTCTATTTCGCCCTCAGCGACACCTACATCAAGATCGTCAGCATCGAGCCCGATCCGCGCAATTTCCCGCTGCTTGCCCTCAACATCCGCCAGAACCGGCTGGAGGAGAAGGTCCGGCTCGTCAACTGCGCTGCCGGCGAGCACGAAGGCGAGATCGACTTTTTTCTCAACCTCAACAATCACGGCAAGAGCAGCGCCATCCGCCAAAGCCCGACAGACAAAAAGATCAGCGTGCCGGTGAAGCCGATTTCCGAAATCCTTGCCGGACTTTCGGTCGATCCGGCCTCAATCGGCCTCGTCTGGATGGATATCGAGGGCTACGAGCCGGTCGCCTGCCGGTCGATGCAACCGCTGCTTGCCCGCCGCGTGCCGCTCTACATGGAGTTCACGCCGCTCTTTTACGGGCGTGAGGGAACGAAAGCCTTCATATCCATGCTGTCGGGGTTCTACGAGGACTGCCTTGTCCTCTTCGAGGATCGCGAGGTAGAGATGAGGGTTCGCGATCTACCGAGCGATGTGGATCAGTATAACGTGCTATTTTTACCGTAGGCTTACTTCCGGAAAACTGATCGTTGGCGCCTGCCGTGCGGCCCCCTTGCATGTTCAAACTGCATCCATTGATGATGGGTGCGACCCCTGGGGGATGGCCATCCCCCAGGGGTCGGACGGGCGGGACCGTAACCCCCTTGGCTTGAACCGGGGATGAGCCTGGTCCGCCCGTCCTTCGCGTTTGTCCTGAACAGATAGTGGGGAGCAGGTCCCGTATGCAAGGCAAGGTATCGTCCGAACGCACCGCGATAGCGACAGTTTATGTCGGCATCGATGTCTGTAAAGAGTGGCTGGACATTCATCTGCAGCAACACAGCCACCAGCAGGCCGGTGTTGCGAACGGCCATGCTCTAGGCAAAGACCTCTGCGCTTCGTTCCGGACGCAGCGGATCCGTCCCGAACTTGTTCGGGCCTTCTGTGCCCGGAAGCATGGAAATAACGATAGTAACTGGGGCTGTGACGAGAACGACATAAGGAATAAAGCTCAGGATAAACTGCGCGAGATACCACCAACCGGAAATGTTGCGATCATGGAAGCGGCGAACCTGAAGAGATATCAGCGGCAAAAGAATTGCGAGAGTGAACAACATCCAGATGACCACGGTATAGTGAGCCGGTGACACAGCTCCACCACCACTGAAAGCGAAGGCAAGCACAAAGGCCGGAATTATAAGTCCAAACAGCGCTAGGAAATAAAATAGCATGAACCACCAATATTCCGACCGGGAGGCCCTGCCGGAAAAGGTTGCGTATTTCTGCTTCAGAACAGTCCGAACAGCTTCAGTAAACCCCATTGAAATGCCCCCATTTCTGCTTGCTGCAAGCGCAGTGATCGACGGTCTCACCATCGTCTTGCTTGATTGTCTTTCAGATGAAAACAGCTACAATTCAAACGTAGAAATTGCAATAAGTCGGTTGCATCGGCTCATTATTTTAAAAGCAATGATTAACGCGTTGAGATTTTCACCTCGATGAACGCGAGGTGGACGTCAAGGTCCCTAAACCTGTTGCGGGAGAATTCCACACGTTTAACGTGCTATTTCTGCGTTATGCGACAGACTGCATGACAAGCGATTGATGGCAGTGCACGCCGGCGAGCACGCCTGAGGCGGAGGCGAGCGTGGCATTGTGCATGGCGCTTGCCGCATCGCCGGCGGCGAAGACACCCTTGACGGTGGTTTCCTTGTTATCGGCGATCCGAATGATTGGCCCGAACGGGCCGTCGTCGAAGGCGCAGCCAAGCTGCTCGGCAACCGGGCTCGCCATCGCCGTTTTCGGCGCGACGAAGACGGCATCGAGCGGCACGACGCGGCCATCGGCGAGGCGAACGGCCTCAAGCTTCGGATTGTCGCCCAACAATTCCACGATAGGGCTGCGTTCGATCCGGACGTCACGAGCCGTCAACTTCACCAATTGCTCTTCATCGGGCTCGAATAGCGCTTGGGTGAAAAAGGTCGTCGCGCCCCAGTCCGGGATCATCATGGCCGAATGGGCCGAATGCGGATGGTTTGCGAGAACGCCGAGCTTGCCGCCGCCGACCTCAAAACCGTGGCAATAGGGGCAGTGCAGCGCGGAGCGGCCCCATCGCTCCCGCAGGCCGGGGATTTCGGGCAGCGTATCGCTGACGCCGGTTGCGAGCACGATACGCGCAGCTCGTTCTTCGCTGCCGTCTTCGGTGCCCACGATGAACGCGTCACCATCGCTGTGCGCCCGGACAACTTTCCCCTCGCGGATGGCGATGGTCGGATAAAGCGAAAGCTGCCGTTTTCCCTCCCGCATGATCGCCGCCGGCGTCTGGCCGTCCTGGCCCAAGAATCCATGCGACGCTTCAGAAAACCGATTTCGCGGCGCGCCGGCATCGACGAGCAGAACCCGCCGCCGCGCTCTGGCCAGCTGCATGGCGGCTGAAAGGCCAGCGAAGTTTCCGCCGATGACGATGGCTTCGAACGACAATGGAACTCTCCCTTGATATCGAACTCATGACTCAACATAAGTTACGTGATTGATGCCGTCAAGCATCATGTTACTTGTCTTGTTACGATCCGCTTGCGATAATGATCCGTCCGATCGACAGGAAGAGACCCATGCGCAATGACAGCCGCCTTTCACGCATGCTGCACGTGCTGATCCACATGGATAAGCACCAGCATTCGGCGACCTCCGAGATGATTGCAAAGATGCTGAACACCAATCCCGTCGTCGTCCGCCGCACCATGGCAGGCCTTCGCGAACAGGGCTATGTCCGCTCCGAAAAGGGCCATGGCGGCGGCTGGACTCTGGTGCGCCCGCTGTCTGACATTACCCTGCTTGACGTCTACCGCGCCATCGGAGAGCCGCATCTCTTCGCCATCGGCCCGGCCGACGACCAGCCGGAATGCCTGGTGGAACAGGCGGTGAATGTCGCTCTCGGCGACGCGATGAAGGAGGCCCAAGCCCTGCTCCTGCAGCGGTTGGACAGCGTGACGCTGGACAGGATCGCGGCCGACTTCGAGGCGAAACTGATGGCGCGCCCGGCGACATCCTATTCCTGCGCTTCATGAGCGGGGCGCCGCCCGGCGAGCGGGCCGGCCGAATTGTCTGCTCGCAAGCGCACAAGGTGTGTCGTTTCCGCATCACTTTCCGTAAGGTTGCAAATATCCGCTTGGCAATAGCGAATTGCTTCGGTACAAAACGCTGACCGCTTTAGTTCGAACATAAGGGAGGCGTTGCATGACATCAGCAATCATCGAAACCTTCCCGTGCGGAATGTCCCGACACTAGGTCATTTCCATTCGCGGCCCGCCTCAAGCGCGCCCGACATGCGGTTTTCCCTTAATTCATAGCCCGATTGATCTGACGGGATCATTTCGTCTCCCGCTTGGGCTGTGCCATCCAACTCTCTATTTTGAGGACCGGTTGCCGAACACGGCGCCGAGCGATTAAAATGACTCGCAAGAAGCTCGATTTCCGCGCCGATGCCTATCGCCATGTGCTCGGCTTTGTTTTCCATCATTGGCGCCATCGGCCGGCATTAGTGGGCGTTATCATCGTGTTGGTGATAGCAAGCACGCTGGCAGAAGTCATGGTGCCGGTTTTTTCCGGCCAGATCGTCGATGCCATTGCCGGCAGCAATGCGGCTGACAGGGCGCTGCGCGCCTTCGTCATCGTCGTGGCACTGGGCCTGACCAGCGTGGCACTGCGCTGGTTCATCTTCAACGGTATTATCCGGCTGACGCTGCGCACCATGGCGGATGTGACGAATAACGGTTTCCACAAGGTGCAACGGTTCTCGACCGACTGGCACGCCAACAGCTTTGCCGGTTCGACGGTGCGCAAGATCACCCGCGGCATGTGGGCGCTCGACCAGCTCAACGACTTGCTGCTAGTCGCCCTGCTGCCCTCCATCGTCATGCTGGTAGGCGCCAGCATCGTGCTCGGCAGCTACTGGCCGATCATGGGCCTGGTCGTGGCTGCGGGCTCGCTGATCTATATCGGCGTGACCGTGGCGCTTTCCATGGGCTTCGTGTCGCCGGCAGCACGGCTTGCCAATGCCTGGGACACCAAGCTGGGTGGCGCACTGGCGGATGCCATCAGCTGCAATTCGGTGGTCAAGGCCTTCGGGGCCGAGAACCGCGAGGAGGTACGCCTGCGCCAAGTAATGGCCAGATGGGACAGCCGCACGCGACGGACGTGGAATCGCGGCACTTTGAGCGGTACGATCCAGGGCTTCCTGATGGTTTCCATGCAGGCAGGTATCTTGGGAACGGGCCTGATCATGTGGCAGCAGGGGCTGGCGACGCCTGGCGACATCACCTTCGTGCTGGCCATGTTCTTCGTTCTGCAAGGCTATCTGCGCAATGTCGGCCAGGACATCCGCAATCTGCAGCGTGCCGTCAACGACATGGAAGAACTGGTGCTGCTCGACAAGATGCCGCTCGGCATCGAGGACAAGCCGAACGCCACGCCGATCGAGATTGGCGAGGGCGAGATCGTCTTCGATCGCATCACCTTCCAGTATGGCGCGCATCCCACCCCGCTTTATGAGGATTTCTCGGTCACCATCAAGCCGGGTGAGCGCGTGGGCCTGGTGGGGCATTCGGGCTCCGGCAAGACGACCTTCGTCAAGCTCATCCAGCGCCTCTATGACGTGAACTCGGGCGAAATCCGCATCGACGGGCAGGATATCGCAGGGGTCAAGCAATCAAGCCTGCGCGGCCAGACCGCCATCGTGCAGCAGGAGCCCATCCTGTTCCATCGTACGCTGGCGGAAAACATCGCCTATTCCAGGCCGAACGCCTCGCGGCGCGAGATCGAGCAGGCGGCGAAACAGGCCAGTGCCCACGACTTCATCCTGGACCTTCCCAAGGGCTATGAGACGCTGGTCGGGGAACGCGGCGTCAAGCTGTCGGGCGGCGAGCGGCAGCGTGTCGCCATTGCCCGTGCCTTCCTGGCCGATGCGCCGGTGCTGATCCTGGACGAGGCGACGTCGAGCCTCGACAGCGAGAGCGAAGTGCAGATCCAGCAGGCCATGGAACGCCTGATGAACGGCCGCACGACGCTGGTGATCGCCCACCGGCTGTCCACGGTGCGAGCGCTGGACCGGCTGCTGGTCTTCGACAAGGGAAAGATTGTCGAAGAAGGCGACCACCAGGCGCTGATCAGGCTCAACAACGGTATCTATCGCCGGCTGTTCGAACGGCAGGCGCTGGAACTGACCAAGGGTCTGGTGGCGTGAACCGAAATGCCACCGCTGATGCCTTTACGTCCTTCGGTAGAGGAAATAACGGCCTTCCTTGATACCACCGGGGAGCGGCAGCGCCATGAGCTCGGGATGCTCCAGCGGCAGCCCGCTGACGGCGATGCCGTTATGGGCGAGCACGCCGGCCATCAGCTGCGGCAGCCAGGTCAGCGTCACCGCGTCGATCTCGTCATGACCGGTGCCGATATCGGCATGGGCAAGGGCTGCGCCGATGCCGACGAAGGCCTGGCCGGATTCGCGGATATTGCCGGTCACCATGTCTTCTGCCTGCGGTGTCGAGGCCGAATAGGAACGGATTTCCCAGTCGAAAGCGACGATGCGGCGGCCGGGAAAGTTCTCGCGCAGATGATCATAGGTGCGGCCGTTGCCGAGGCCGAACTCCAGAACCGGGCCTGGCGTTTCCCCCACCAGATTTGTGATCGAGTTCAAAATGTCGCGTTGAGCCGTCAACCGGCGAATGAAGCTGTCGAGGCGGCTCATTTATCTATATCCGTCATGAAATCGTCAGCGGTCCTGGAGGAATTCCAGCAAAAGTGCGAGAGCGGTTTTGCGTCCGGAATTGCGTAAAAACAAAAAGATAGAGCATTTCCGTGCGTCCGAAAAAGCACGAAATGCTCTAACACATGAAACCTTGCCAAGTCGATTGCCGTAAATGGGAATTGGCGTTGCAGTGGCAACATGGGTCTGTGCTAAGCTGTACGATATGAAAACCGTGACCGACGAAGATTTCTTTGCCGAAGTGCCGCTCTTCAGCGAATTCGAGGGCGTGACCGACGCCGGCAACTACCGGCCGCTGCCGGACGGATGGGTGCTGGCGCTGGCCGACATCGTCGGCTCGACGCAGGCGATTGCCGGCGGCCGTTACAAGGACGTCAACATGGCGGGCGCCAGCGTCATATCGGCGGTGTTGAATTCCGTCGGCAAGGGTGATTATCCCTTCGTCTTCGGCGGCGACGGCGCGCTGATTGCGCTTCCGGGTTCGCTGGAAAAGCAGGCGCGCGACGCCCTTGCCGCCGTGCAGGTCTGGGTCGAGGAGGATTTGGGCCTGGTGCTGCGCATCGCCATCGTGCCGGTCGCCGATACCCGCGCCGAGGGCCTCGACGTCCGCGTCGCACGTTACTCCGCAAGCCCTTATGTCACCTATGCGATGTTCTGGGGCGGCGGCACCAGCTGGGCCGAAAGACAGATGAAGCTCGGCCGTTACGGCATTGCCCGCGCGGCTCCGGGAACCCGCCCCGATCTCACCGGCCTTTCCTGCCGCTGGAGCCCGATCGACGCCAGGCACGGCGAGATCGTCTCGATCATCGCCGTGCCCGGCGAAGGCCGGCCGGGACAGGAATTCCGGGACCTCGTCAACGGCATCGTCGCCATCACCACCGAGCAGAACCGAGACAGCCATCCGGTGCCGGCCGATGGTCCGAACCTTGCCTTCTCGCTGCACGGCATTAACCGCGAGGCCAAGGCCACCGCGCCGGCTGGCCGGCGGTTGCGGCAGAAGCTCATCATCTTCCTGCAGCTCGCCATCACGGTCGTGTTCTACAAGCTCGGCATTCCGCTCGGTCGCTTCGACGCCCGCCGCTACAAGCGCGACGTCGCCGGCAATTCCGATTTTCGCAAGTTCGATGACGGGCTGAAGATGACGATCGACGTCGACGCCGAACATCTGAAACGGATCGAGACGCTACTGGAAGCGGCGCGGGCCAAGGGCATTGCCCGCTACGGCCTGCATCGGCAGGCCTCGGCGCTGATGACCTGCTTCGTGCCGACGCCGATCTCGCGCGACCACATGCATTTCATCGACGGTGCGGCCGGCGGTTATGCGGTGGCTGCAAGCCGGATGACCGGCAAGTCGCTTTCAACAGCGCCGAGCATGATTTAACACTATGACCGGGCAATCTTTCGGACGTCGCAATCACCTGTACTGCGCAAGAACCTATTTTTCGTAATGAAATCGGCACTGGATGATTTCCAACTGCTGGTTGGAACCCTTGCCAGTGACGCAGTAGACGAGCCGATGCTCTCCGAGGATGCGCCTTGACCAAAATCCGGATAGATCGCCCTTCAATGGCTCTGGCTTGCCCAGACCTTTGAAGGGTGACCTTTTTGTATCCGTCAGGAGTTCGTTGATTTTCTCGACCATCTTATGGTCGTTTCTCTGCCAGTATTCGTACTCTTCCCAGGAATTAGGGGTCCATAGCAATTTCATGTCAGAGAGTGGGATCGCTCTCTACCACCTGCCCCTTACGAAGCTGTCCGATACTTTCGCGTAGCCGGGCAGAATTAGCAGGCGTCGAGAGCAGGTGTAGCGTCTCTTGCATGCTCTCGTACTCGCCTTCGGCAACCAAGACCATTGCTTCCGAACCTTGCCGGGTCACGAGCAGAGGAGCCCGAGAAGAGAGGACTTGATCAAAATAGGTTGCAATATTTTGCCGGAACTCCGTCAAACGAACATGGGCCATCGACATCCTTTCCCAACTTCCAAGCGTACGGATATATGTACAGATTGCCGGAAAGTCAAGTACAGAACATTAGCTCGCCCGCCATCTCGACGGGAGTCGCTGCCGAATAGCAGACTTATGCAGCGACATTTCCGTCACGCCTTGATGACGTGATCGGCCGAGAGGCCGAGCCGGTTGAAGACGTTGCGGGTGTCGATAATCAGCGCGGCGCTTTGTGCGAGCGCCGCATAATCGATCCGGTCGTGGTCGGTCGCGACCAGCACTACATCGTAGCCGGCAATGGTATCAGGCGTCAGCGCCACCGATTTGCGGCCCTTCAGCGCCTGGTATTCGCGCGTCGGCGGAATCTCGGCGACGAAGGGATCGTGGTAATCTGCGTGTCCGCCACGCTCCTCGATGATCTCGATCAGTCGCAGCGACGGGCTCTCGCGGATATCGGCGACGTTCTTCTTGTAAGCGAGCCCAAGCACGAGAACCCTGCTGCGGCTCAGCGCCTTGCCGGCGCGGATATCGAGCGCCTCGGCGAGTTTGCCGACGACATAACGCGGCATAGCCGAATTGATCTCGCCGGCGAGCTCGATGAAGCGGGTCGGCAGCTCGTATTCGCGCGATTTCCAGGTGAGGTAGAAGGGATCGATCGGGATGCAATGGCCGCCAAGGCCGGGGCCGGGGTAGAAGGGCATGTAGCCGAAGGGCTTGGTCTTTGCCGCGTCGATCACTTCCCAGACGTCGATGCCCATGGCCGCATAGACAGTCTTCAGTTCGTTGACGAGGGCGATGTTGACCGAACGGAAGATGTTTTCGGTAAGCTTCACGGCCTCGGCCGTCGCATTCGAAGAGACCGGAACGACGGACGATACCGCCGCACCATAGAAGGCCTTCATCAGCGCCAGCGCCTCAGGCCCGTCGCCGGCGACGACCTTCGGGATGGTGGCGGTATGATAATGCTGGTTGCCAGGATCCTCGCGCTCCGGCGAAAAGCCGACGAAGAAGTCCGAGCCGGATTTCAGCCCGGTGCCTTCGAGAATGACCTTCACCACGTCATCGGTCGTGCCGGGATAGGTGGTCGATTCCAGCACGACGAGCTGACCGGGGCGCAAATGCGCGGCGATCGAGCGCGACGTCGCCTCGACGAAGGAAAGATCGGGATCACGATGCTTGGTGAGCGGCGTCGGCACGCAGATGATGACGACGTCGCACTCGGCAAGGCCGGCGAAATCGGTCGTCGCCTTGAAGCGGCCCGCATCGATCTCGGCAGACAGCGCCTCGTCGCTCACCGCGTCGATATAGGAGCGGCGGGCAACGAGAGCCACCATCTTGCCCGGATCGATGTCGAAGCCGGCGACCGCAAAGCCACTGCGCGCCACCGCCATCGCCAGCGGCAGGCCGACATAGCCGAGGCCGATGATGCCGGCACGAGCCGCGCGGGTTTCGATCTTCTGCAAAAGCGTATCGAAGGTGGAGCTGGCCAAGGCGGGATCTTTCAAACAGGGAAGAGAAGGCTGATCTAATGCATGATTGCGTGAAATTAAACCCGAGGCCCTCTTCTCCCGGCGGCAATACCGTCGGTTGGCGACCACGACCCTCCCCAACCCCTCCCCACAAGGGGGAGGGGCTACCGTGTCGCACCGCTTCACATGACCTCCATCGTAACGATCCGAAGAACGGTAACAGCCTGCAAGCCTCTCCTTTAGGTCACCGCCGGAGACCGCGGCTTAGCCCCTCCCCCTTGTGGGGAGGGGTTGGGGAGGGGTAAGCGGCAGCCGGATGACGGCTGGTCTCGCAATCTCCTACATTGAAAATCCCTTAACCGGGTGTGGCCAAAATGACTCAGGCCGCTCCCTTCGCTGCAACTTGAGCGCACAAAAAATTGCGGCTCCCATTGTTTCGCATTTGCAGCATCCCTATTTTGACTTTTGATAATGAACCAGCTGGAAAGGACAACCCGTCCGATCCCCCGATATGGGGAGCTGAGGGGCGCCACTGCCGGGCTTTCGGCAGATCCGTTGACACAATAATACCGCTCGTACATCCTGATTTCCTTGTGACCTGCGCATGAAAATGTGCCGGCCGAGGGACTTTTGGCTCTTGGGGATGGCGTGCCTTATGAGGATCATACCGAGAATGAGCACGATCGAATCCAGCGTGTCCTCCATCCTGTTGGACCGGGTCGCTGAATGGCTGACGAACTCTTCGCTGGCCGGAGACGAGCTTGAAAACATCGTCCGCGGTTTCTGCGAAAGGCTCACTGCTGCGGGGCTGCCGCTTGCGCGCGTGCATCTTTCTTTTTCGATGTTGCACCCGCTCTACGATGCGCTGAGCTTCACCTGGCGGCGCGCCAGCGGCGTCACCATCGAGGGCTTCCGCATGCCTGCCGGGCAAAAGCCGGACCGCTTCCTGCAGAGCCCATATTATTACCTGCTCGACAACAATCTGCAGCACATCCGGCGCCGACTGATGCATGATGGGCCGAACGAATTTCCGATTTTCGAGGATTTGCGTAAGGACAGCATCACCGACTACCTCGCCTTCGTGCAGCCCTTCGGCGACGGCTCCGTGCAGGGCATGATGGGTTCCTGGTCGACGGACCATAATACCGGCTTTTCCGACGATATGATCGATGCGCTGCTCAGGATGCAGAACCATCTGGCGGTCGCCGCCAAGATGGCGGTGCTCGGCAAGCTCGCCAACAACATGCTGACCACCTATCTCGGCGGCGACGCCGGCAAGCGGGTGCTGAACGGCCAGATCCGCCGTGGCGACGGCGAGACGATCCGGGCAGCACTGGTCATGGGCGACATGCGCGAATCCACCATGTACGCCGAAAAAGAAGGCCGGCAGGCCTATATCGACACGCTGAACCAGTTCTTCGACGCGATCGCCGCCCCCTTCAACCGCAATGGCGGCGAGATCCTGAGTTTCCTCGGCGATGGCTTTCTCGCCGTCTATCCTTGCGGGCGCCACAAGGATCCATCGAAAATTGCCTGCGAGGCCGCGCTTTCGGCCGTGCATCAGGCGCAGGCGCGGGTCGCCGAGCTCAACAGGGACCGCGAGCAGAAGGGCCTGACCAGGGTCGGCTACGGCATCGGCCTGCATGTCGGCAACGTCATGTTCGGCAATGTCGGCCTCAAGGACCGTTTGACCTTCTCCGCCTTCGGCTCGGCGGTCAACGAGGTTCAACGTCTGCAGATCCTGACCAAGAAATACGGTCGCGAGGTCGTCGCCAGCCAGGCCTTCGCCGGCTATTGCGGCGGCGAATGGACGACGCTCGGCGAGGAGAAGCTGCGCGGCATCCGTCAGAAGGTGACGGTGCTGCAGCCGCGCGCGCCAGCACCCGCAATCAACGTCGACGAGAGCTTCCGTGAGGCCGTGCAGAACGGACTTTCAGAAGCCGAGCAGGTCATTCTCCTGCATCGCGACGCCAAGAAACAGGTGAAGCGCACCAGCATGGAGAAATTCATCCAGTAAGAGCTTAGAACCCCTGCCATAATCTGCGCATCTCGCCTGGGGGAACTTCAGCGAGAGGCGGCGGTTTTTCTATGATTGTCATCAGCTGGACACCCCGTTTGCGGTACGATAGTGTGCCTTAACGGGAACATAGAAGACTGGGGAATTTCATTGGTATGGCGTCTGCAGCGGATCTGTTGCGTATTGAAAATCTCGACGTCTCCTTCTCGGTTTTCGGTGACCGGCTACGCGTCGTAAAACAAGCCAATCTTCGCATTCTTCCGGGCAAGGTCACCGCTCTCGTCGGTGAATCCGGCTCGGGGAAGTCGGTGATCAGCCAGTCGATCATGGGCATCCTGCCCAATCCGGCCAAGGCCTCGGGCCGTATTCTCTTCACCGATCCGCTCGACGGCAGCACGACCGATATTCTGTCCTTTCCGCGCGACAGCGAGGAAATGCGCGACCTGCGCGGCCGCCGCATGGCGACGATCTTCCAGGAGCCGATGACCTCGCTCTCGCCGCTGCATACGATCGGCAATCAGATCAACGAAGTGCTGCTGATCCATACCGAAGCCGACAAGCAGGAAGCCCGTGAAAAGACCGAGGAGATGCTTGGCCTTGTCGGCTTCTCCAATCCGCATCGCACCTACGACATGTACCCGTTCGAACTGTCCGGCGGCATGCGCCAGCGCGCGATGATCGCCATGGCGCTGATCTGCAAGCCGGCGCTGCTGATCGCCGACGAGCCGACGACGGCGCTCGACGTGACGATCCAGGCGCAGATCCTCGAATTGCTCCGCGAGCTGCAGGCGAAGCTTGGCATGGCGATGCTGCTCATCACCCACGATCTCGGTATCGTCGCCAACATGGCCGACGAGGTGGTCGTCATCTATCACGGCGAGATCATGGAAGCAGGACCCGTCGAGGCGATCTTCCGCAATCCGCAGCATCCCTATCTCAAGGGCCTGATGGCCGCCGTTCCGCATTTCGACATGAAACCCGGTGAGCGGCTGAAAGCGCTGCGCGATGTAACGGTCAATCTCGAGTCCCTGGTCGGCAAGAAGAAGCCGCTCCAGGCAGAGGCGCCGGGCATCCTGCTTTCCGTCGCCAATCTCTCGAAGACCTACAAGACGCGCAAGCGCAGTTTCTTCGGCAAACATGAAGCCGCCGTCCTGCGCGCCGTCGACGACGTCAGCTTCGACATCCGCCGCGGCGAATGTCTCGGCCTGGTGGGCGAGTCCGGCTGCGGCAAGACGACGCTCAGCAAGATCCTGATGCGCGCCATCACGCCGGACAGCGGCGCAGTGGTGTTCAACGACGGCAAGGAGGTCGTCGACGTCCTCTCCGTCAAAGGCGCTGAACTGCAGGACATGCGGACCAAGATCCAGATGGTGTTCCAGGACCCGGTCTCCTCGCTCTCGCCGCGCATGACGGTGCGCAATATCCTGAGTGAACCGCTCGAGATCCATGACCGCGGCGACAGCGACGAGCGCAAGCGCAAGGTCGAAGGATTGATGGCCGCAATCGGCCTCGACAAGCGTCATCTCAGCCGCTACCCGCACAGTTTTTCGGGCGGCCAGCGCCAGCGCATCGGCATCGCGCGCGCACTCGCGCTCGGCCCGAAGCTCGTCATTCTCGACGAGCCGGTCTCGGCGCTTGACGTCTCCGTGCAGGCGCAGATCCTCAACCTGTTGAAGGACCTGCAGAAGGAGCTGGGGCTTACCTATCTGTTCATTTCGCACAATCTCGCCGTCGTCGATTACATGGCCGACCGCATCGCGGTGATGTGCAAGGGCCGCATCGTCGAAATTGCGCCGCGCGAGATCATTCTGCGCGATCCGGTGCACCCCTATACGAAATCGCTGCTCGCCGCCGTCCCCTTCCCCGATCTCGACCGGCCGCTCGATTTCAAGGCGCTCAGGGAAAACGGCGCCGCCGACAAACAGAATTGGGGCGCGACCTTCACCGCCGAGCACGACGACGCTTCCGAGCTTGCCTATGCCGACCTCGGCGACGGCCATCTGGTGCGCGCCCGCAAGGGCGCCGATGCCAGGGAGTTGCGCTGATGGTGACGCGTCGCATCTTTCTCGGCGGCCTTGTCGGCGCGGCGATCGCACCCGCGGTGCTTCGGGCCGGACAGGTCGGCGAGCCGGAATTCCTCAAGGAGCGGCTGACATCAGGCAGCTTGCCGCCGATGGCCGAGCGCATTCCGCTGCGCCCGCGCATCGTCAACCTGAAGGAGATGGGGCTCGAACCCGGTGCCTACGGCGGCACGGTGCGCACCATCATCGGCAGCCAGCGCGACATCCGCTTCATGACGATCTACGGCTATTCCCGACTGATCGGCTACAACAAGCACCTCCAGTTCCAGCCGGATATCCTGGCTTCCTTCCAGTCCGAGGACGACACGGTCTTCACCTTCACGCTGCGCGAGGGCCATAAATGGTCCGATGGCCAGCCGTTCACGGCCGACGATTTCCGCTACTGGTGGGAAGACGTCATCCTGAACGACAAGCTGACGCCCGGCGGCGGCGCGCTGGAGCTTCGTCCGCACGGCAGCCTGCCGCGCTTCGAAATGCTCGATCCGCTGACCGTGCGCTACACTTGGGAAAAACCCAACCCGATGTTCCTGCCGACGCTGGCAGGCCCGCAGCCGCTCGTCATCTTCGGCCCCGGTCATTATCTCAAGCAGTTCCACAAGAAATTCCAGCCCGACCAGGCGAAGATGGACGAGCTGATGAAGACCTACCGCGTCAAGAAATGGCAGGATCTGCACATCAAGATGGCGCGTTCCTATCGCCCGGAAAATCCGAACCTCCCGACGCTCGATCCCTGGCGCAATACCACGCCGCTGCCGTCCGAGCAGTTCGTCTTCGAGCGCAACCCGTTCTTCCACCGCATCGACGAGACCGGCAGGCAGCTTCCCTATCTCGACCGTTTCATCCTCAACGTCTCCTCCTCGTCGATCATCGCCGCCAAGGCGGGTGCAGGCGAAGCCGACCTGCAGGCGACCGGCATCGATTTCAACGACTATACCTTCCTGAAGGAGGCCGAGCAGCGCTTTCCGGTGAAGGTCAATCTCTGGAAGCTCGCGCGCGGCTCGCGCATCACACTGCTGCCGAACCTCAACTGTGCCGACGAAGTGTGGCGCGGCCTCTTCCGCGATGTGCGCCTGCGCCGCGCTCTGTCGCTGGCGATCGACCGGCACGAGGTCAACATGGTGGCCTTCTACGGCCTCGGCACGCCAAGCGCCGATACGGTCCTGCCCGACAGCCCGCTCTTCAAGCAGGAATATGCCGACGCCTTCGTCAAGTTCGACCCCGACGAGGCCAACCGGCTGCTCGACGAGCTTGGCTTGACCAAACGCGACGACGACGGCATCCGGCTGCTGCCCGACGGGCGGCGCGCCGAGATCACCGTCGAGACCGCCGGCGAGAGCAATCTCGACACCGACGTGCTGGAGCTGGTGCACGACCATTGGGCGAATATCGGCCTTGCGCTCTATACCCGCACCTCGCAGCGCGACGTCTTCCGCAACCGCGCCATGAGCGGTTCGATCATGATGTCGATCTGGTACGGCCTCGACAATGGCGTGCCGACGGCCGACATGTCGCCCTCAGGCCTTGCGCCGACACTCGACGATCAGCTGCAATGGCCGCTCTGGGGCATGCATTACCTTTCCGCGGGCCAGGAGGGCGTCGCACCCGACCTGCCGGAGGCCGCCGAACTGGTCGACCTGCTCAGCCAATGGGGCTCGACGGCTAAATTCGAGGAGCGCCAGGTGATCTGGCACAAGATGCTGGCGCTTTATACGCAGCAGGTGTTCTCGATCGGTCTCATCAACAGCACGCTGCAGCCGGTCCTTCGCGCCGCCAAGCTGCAGAACCTGCCGGAAAAAGCACTCTACGGCTTCGATCCCACCTCCTATCTCGGCGTCTACATGCCGGATGCATTCTGGTACAAGGAGGCCTGAGACGTGTTCAGATACATTCTCTGGCGCATCGCCGCCATGGTGCCGACGCTCTTCGTCATTTCAGCGCTAGTCTTCACCATCATCGAGCTGCCGCCGGGCGACTTCTTCGAGAGCCAGATCGCCGAGCTGCGCGCCTCCGGCGAGACCGCCAACCTCCAGGAAATCGAGGAGATGCGCCAGCAATACGGCTTCGACAAGCCGGAGATCGTGCGCTATTTCTACTGGGTCGGCGGCATGCTGCACGGCGATTTCGGCTATTCCTTCGAATACCAGCTGCCGGTCTCCGACGTGATCGGCGATCGCCTGTGGCTGACCATCCTCGTCTCCTTCACGACGATCCTGCTTACCTGGCTGATCGCCTTTCCAATCGGCATCTATTCGGCCACGCACCAGTACAGCTGGGGTGATTACGGACTGACCTTCCTCGGCCTGCTCGGCATCGCCATTCCGAACTTCATGCTGGCGCTGATCCTGATGTATTTCGCCAATATCTGGTTCGGCATCTCGATCGGCCATCTGATGGACCAGCAATATTTCTCGGCGCCGATGAGCTGGGCGAAGGCGCAGTCGATCCTCGCCCATCTCTGGATCCCCGTCATCATCGTCGGCACGGCCGGCACGGCCGGCATGATCCGGCGGTTGCGCGCCAACCTGCTCGACGAGATGCAGAAGCAGTATGTCGTCACCGCCCGCGCTAAGGGCCTGCCGCCGCTCAAGGCGCTGGTCAAATATCCGCTGCGCATGGCGCTCAACTTCTTCGTCGCCGATATCGGCTCGATCCTGCCGTCGATCATCTCGGGCGCCGAGATCGTCGCGATCGTGCTGTCGCTGGAGACGACGGGGCCGATGCTCATCAAGGCGCTGCAGAGCCAGGACATGTATCTCGCCGGCTCCTTCCTGATGTTCCTGGCCTTCCTCAACGTCATCGGCGTGCTGATCTCCGACATCGCGCTCGGCTTCCTTGATCCCCGCATCCGTCTGCAAGGCAGGAGCACCAAATAATGTCGCCCCTTCCCGCACCCGGCGCCCCGCTTCCGCATTACGTCTCGACCGCTCCTTTCGATCCGCTTGCGACCGAAAGCATGACGTCGGCGCAATCGCGCATCCATCTCGCCTCGCAGAAACAGCTGATGTGGTGGAAATTCAAGCAGCACAAGCTGGCCTTGATCTCCGGCATCTTTCTCGCCGCCGTCTACCTGATGATCCTGATCGTCGAGTTCCTGGCGCCCTACGGCCTGCACACGCGCAATGTCGATTTCATCCACGCGCCGCCGCAACCCATCCACTTCTTCGACAAGGGTAGCTTCGTCGGTCCCTTCGTCTACGGCCGCAGCATGACGCTCGATCTCGACACGCTGCACCGTGTCTATGCCGACAGGCCGAACGACGTGCAGCCGATCCGTTTCTTCTGCCGCGGCGATGCCTATAAATTTTGGGGCGTTGTTGCCTCGAACTATCATCTCGTCTGCCCGGCGATCGGCGGCCAGATGTTCCTGCTCGGCACCGACCGGCTCGGCCGCGACGTGCTCTCGCGTATCCTCTACGGCGCGCGGATATCGTTAACGATCGGCCTGATCGGCATTTCGATCAGTTTCGTGCTCGGTATCGTCATCGGCGGCCTTGCCGGTTATCGGGGCGGCATTTTCGATCTCATTGTCCAGCGCCTGATCGAGGTGCTGCAATCGCTGCCGAGCCTGCCGCTGTGGATGGCGCTGGCAGCCATCATGCCGGTGACGTGGAGCCCGATCGTCATCTATTTCGGCATCACCGTCATCCTCGGCATCATCGACTGGACGGGGTTGGCGCGTGCTGTGCGCTCCAAGCTCCTGGCGCTGCGCGAGGAAGATTATGTCCAGGCCGCACAGCTGATGGGCGCCAGCACGCCGCGTATCATCGGCCGGCATCTCGTGCCGGGCTTTATGTCGCATCTCATTGCTTCGGCGACGATTTCGATCCCCGGCATGATCCTTGGAGAGACCGCGCTCTCCTTCCTCGGCCTCGGCCTGCGTCCGCCGATCACCAGCTGGGGCATATTGCTGACAGAAGCAAAAAGCGTCAGCGTCATCGCCTTCTATCCATGGCTGCTCTATCCGATCATTCCTGTTGTCCTCGTCATTTTGGCGTTCAACTTTCTGGGAGACGGCTTGCGTGATGCGGCAGATCCCTACAAATAGCAGGAAACGCGGCGGCGCATCACGGCACCGCCCCCACCTCTTGGCCTCCGGACGGTGGGGGTACTAAGTATGTTGCTGACCCCAGAAGGGATGCCCATGTCCAGACGTCTCGAAGATGCGCGCATCCTCATGTACAGCCACGATACTTTCGGTCTCGGCCATCTGCGCCGCTGTCGCGCCATCGCCCATGCGCTGGTCGAAGATTATCGCGGCCTCAACATCCTGATTATTTCGGGTGCGACGATCGCCGGCGCCTTCGACTACCGCGCCCGCGTCGACTTCGTGAAGATCCCGAGCGTCATCAAGCTCCGCAACGGCGAATATACGTCGCTCGCAAGCCATATCGACCTGCATGAGACGCTGAAGATGCGCGAATCGAGCATTCGCCACACGGCCGAGACCTTCCAGCCGGATATCTTCATCGTCGACAAGGAGCCGATGGGGCTGAAGGGCGAGATCGAGGATACGCTGGCCTATCTCAAGGCCCGCGGCACCGTCCTGGTGCTCGGGCTTCGCGAGATCATGGACGCGCCGCATCTGCTCGAAGCCGAGTGGAAGAAGAACAGCATCATGCAGAAGATCGACCAGTACTATGACAGCGTCTGGGTCTACGGTCCGCCTGACTTTTACGATCCGCTGATCGGTCTCGACGTGCCGGCCAGCCTGCGCCGGAAGATGGATTTCGTCGGCTTCCTGCAGCGTAGCGTCTCCAGGGGCAAGACGTCGATCAACGCCCGCAAGGACAATTACCTCCTGGTCACCACGGGCGGCGGTGGCGACGGCTCCGATCTCGTCCACGACGTCATGAACGCTTACGAGGCCGATCCGACGCTGACGCAGAAGGCGCTCGTCGTGCTCGGCCCCTATATGCCGGCCGCCGAGCGCAACAAGCTGGTGCAGAAGGGCGAAGCCATCCCCTATATCGAGGTGATCGAGTTCGACAACCACATGGAAGAGCTGATCGACGGCGCCACCGGCGTCGTCGCCATGGGCGGCTACAACACCTATTGCGAGATTCTCTCCTTCGACAAGCCGGCCCTCATCGTGCCGCGCGTCAAGCCGCGCGAGGAGCAGCTGCTGCGCGCCCAGCGGGCGAGCGAACTCGGCCTCGTCGACATGCTGCTGCCGGAACAATCCGTCGATCCGACCATCATGGCCGAGGCGCTGAAGCGCCTGCCCTCCCGCCAGCCGCCATCGAAGAGCGGCGGCAACATGCGTCTCGAAGGACTGGACCACATCTCGCAGACCGTCGGCCGATGGATCGACGGCCGCGGCAGCCATCTGTCCCTCGTCGGCGCGGAATAGGGAAAAGCCTTGCCGCCACGCCGCAAGATTCTCGTCGTGCTGAAAGGCTATCCCCGCCTTTCGGAAACCTTCATCGCCCAGGAGCTACTCGGCCTCGAAAAGGCCGGCTTCGACCTGACACTGATTTCCATGCGCCGGCCGACCGACAAGAAACGCCATCCCGTGCATGACGAGATCAAGGCGCGCGTCGTCTATCTACCGGAATATCTGCACGAGGAGCCGATCCGCGTGCTGAAGGGCTTCATCGCCGGTTTCTCCAAGCCTGGCTTCAAGGCGCTGATGAAACGCTTCCTCGCCGACCTCAAGCGCGACATCTCCCGCAATCGCTTCCGCCGCCTTGGCCAGGCACTAGTGCTGGGGCGCGAATGGCCGGACGAGGGTGAATGGCTGCATGCCCATTTCATCCACACGCCGGCTTCGGTGACGGAATATGCGAGCATCCTCACGGACACGCCCTGGACCTGTTCGGCGCATGCCAAGGACATATGGACGTCGCCCGACTGGGAGCTGAACGAGAAACTCGGCAGCGCCCGCTGGACCGTCACCTGCACCAGGACGGGCTACGATCACATGCGGACGCTGACATCCCGCAAGGAAGCCGTGCACCTGAGTTACCACGGTCTCGATCTTACCCGTTTCGGCCATTTTGCCGGCGAGCGTTCGAACCGCACCGGCAGCGACCCCGACGATCCGGCCTTCATCCTCAGCGTCGGCCGCGCCGTCGAGAAGAAGGGCTACGACGTGCTGCTGCGCGCGCTGGCACTTTTGCCCGCCGACCTTCACTGGCGCATGGACCATATCGGCGGCGGCGAGGAGCTTGCGAAACTGAAGGCGCTGGCAACCAAACTCGGCATTTCCGGCCGCATCGTCTGGAAGGGCGCCATGGCGCAGGAAGACGTGCTCGATCATTACCGCCGCGCCGACCTCTTCGCGCTTGCCTGCCGCATCGCCGCCAACGGCGACCGCGACGGCCTGCCGAACGTCCTGGTCGAAGCCTCAAGCCAGCGGCTCGTCTGCCTCTCGACCGAAGTATCCGGCGTGCCGGAGCTCCTGAAGAACGGTGAAAACGGTCTCGTCGTGCCGCCCGAGGACCCGGCGCAGCTGGCCAGCGCGCTGGAGGCGGCGATCCGCGACCCGGCGCTGCGCAAGCGCCTTGGCGACGCCGCCGAAAGCCAGGTGCGCGAACATTTCGACTATCACTCCAGCATCCGGCAGCTCACCGGCCTGTTCGAGGCCGAATGGCAGAAGGCGTCATGACGGCACCGCGTATCTTCTTCTATGTCCAGCACCTGCTCGGCATCGGCCACATAGCCCGCGCCAGCCGCATCGCCAATGCGCTTGTCAAGGACGGTTTTGACGTGACTGTCGTGACCGGCGGCCTGCCGGTGCCGGGCTTTCCGGGCGAAGGCACAAAGACCGTGGCCTTGCCGGCGGTCGTCGCCAGCAATGCCGGTTTCTCCGGCCTCGCCGACGCCGAGGGCCGGCCGGCGGACGAGGATTTCCTCCATGCCCGCCGCCAGCTGCTGCTCGATGCCTTCCATGCCGCAAGACCGGATGTCGTCATCATCGAAGCCTTCCCCTTCGGCCGGCGACAGATGCGCTTCGAACTGCTGCCGCTGCTCGAGGCGATCGAAAAGGCCGAACCGCGGCCGAAACTCTTGAGCTCGGTGCGCGACATCCTGCAGGAAAACCGCAAGGCCGGCCGCGACGCGGAGACGGTGACGCTGGTCAAGGACCATTTCGATGCCGTGCTCGTCCACGGCGATCCCGGTTTCGTCAGGCTTGAGGACACCTTCCCGCTGACATCCGAGATCGCCGACAGGCTGCTTTATACCGGCCTCGTCGCAGCCCCGCCGGCGCCGGAACCGACCGAGACATTCGACATCATCGCATCGGCGGGCGGCGGCGCGGTCGGCGCCGCGCTGATCGGCGCGGCCAAAGAGGCGGCAGCGCTGCTGCCCGCCGATCTTCGCTGGCTGCTGGTCGCCGGCCCCAACCTGCCTGAGGCCGATTTCGCCGCGCTTTCCGAGGACGCGGCGGCGAATGTGACACTGGTGCGCTTCCGCAAGGATTTTCCCTCGCTGCTGCGCGGTGCGAAAGTCTCGATCTCTCAGGCAGGCTACAATACGGTCGGCGATCTGCTGCGCACCGAATGCCGGGCAATCCTCATCCCCTTCGTCGCTGGCGGCGAGACCGAGCAGACGGTGCGCGCCGAACGGCTGCAGGCGCTCGGCCTCGCCGATATCCTGCCGGAAAACGGGCTGACGGCGGGCCATGTGAAGGAGGCAGTCGAAAAGGCGCTCGCCGCACAGCCACGGGGGCCGGTCTTGCTCGACCTCGACGGGGCGGAGAAAACCGCCCTCATCATTCGCTCCATGATTGCCGAATCCCTCGCCTAATCCAAAATTCCTGTGATATAAGCAATGTTCCGGCGAGAATCGGCATTTTTGCAGCCGGTCGCTTCGCCTTGTTTTCATTGCGATATCGGCGGTCCGGCTGCATGATCCTGTTCTCAAAATTCCTCCCCGTCCCGGCGCCCGGATCGCGCCCCCGGAATTTCCCAGCAAGCTGACGGTTAGCCATGGAAAAAAGCCTCGCCCGCTACATCTGGAAGAACACGCGGCTGCAGCAGCTGTGGATTCTGGCTGTCGTCGCTGCATCGATGGTGCCCTACTTCCTGTCCTTCGACCTGCCGAAGCAGATCGTCAACGGACCGATCCAGGGTGACGGTTTCGAAGGTCCGGGCGCGACGCAGACCTTCATGCACATTGCCTACGACCTGCCGCTGATTGGCCATGTCGAATTCTTTCAAGGGTTGCAGCTCAACCGCTTCCAGATGCTGATGGCGCTCAGCCTGGTTTTTCTGGCGCTGGTGGTGCTGAACGGCCTCTTCAAGTTTTACATCAACACCTATAAGGGCCGGCTCGGTGAGCGCATGCTGCGCCGTATCCGCTTCGAGCTGATCGACCGGGTGCTGCGTTTTCCGCCCATTCACTTCAAGCGGGTGAAATCGGCCGAAATCGCCACCATGATCAAGGACGAGGTGGAGCCGATGGGCGGCTTCACCGGCGACGCCTTCGTCTCCCCTGCCCTTCTCGGCGGCCAGGCGATCACGGCGCTCGCTTTCATCATCGTGCAGAATTTCTGGCTCGGCATGATCGCCGCCGGCATCGTCGGCGTCCAGGCGGTCGTCATTCCCCGCATGCGCAAGCGCCTGCTGGATCTCGGCCGCCAGCGGCAGCTGACGGCGCGCGAGCTCTCCGGCCGCGTCGGCGAAATCGTCGAGGGCATCGGCACGATCCACGGCAACGACACGTCGAACCTCGAACGCGCCGACATCGCCTCGCGGCTCGGCCGGATCTTCTCGATCCGCTACGACCTTTACCAGTGGAAATTCCTGGTGAAATTCATCAACAATTTCCTCGCCCAGGTCACGCCGTTCCTGTTTTACGCGATCGGCGGCTACCTGGCGCTGCAGGGCCGGCTCGACATCGGCCAGCTCGTCGCCGTCATATCAGCCTACAAGGACCTGCCCGGCCCGCTGAAGGAACTGATCGACTGGGACCAGATGCGCCAGGATGTGCAGGTGAAGTACCAGCAGGTCTATGAACAATTCAATGTCGAGCCGCTGATCGACAGCCGCATCCAGGAACTCGCAACCGCCCCGGTCGGCGCGCTGACGGGCGCGTTCGTCGTCACCAACCTGTCGCTCTCCGACGACAGCGGCGCCCGCCTCGTCGACCACGTCTCGGTCGAGATCAAGCCGAACGAGACGGTGGCGATCGTCGGGCCGAACGGCAGCGGCGCGGAAGCCTTCGCCGAAGCGCTCGGCCGCATGGTCTGGCCGGACTCCGGCCGCATCACCATCGACGGCCGCGATCTCCTCGATATGCCGGAATCGATCACCGGCCGGCGGATCTCCTATGCCTCGTCCGACACCTTCTTCTTCCACGGCACGCTCGCCAGCAATCTGCTCTACGGCCTGAAACATGCGCCGATGACCGATCCTGTTTACGACGAGCGGGAAGCGCTGGAGTATAAATGGCATTCCACCGAGGCGGAGAAGGCCGGCAATCCGACGCTCGACCTCAACAGCGACTGGGTGGACTACAAGGCCGCCGGCGCCAGCGGGCCTGACGACATTCTGAAAGCGATCCGCCCGGTGCTCGACGCCGTCCTGATCTCGCAGGACATCCTCGATCTGGCGCTGCGCTCGACCGTCAACACCGACGTGCATGTGGCGCTCGGCGACCACGTCGTCGCGCTACGCGCCTCGCTCAGGGACCGGCTGCGCGACGAGGGGCTCGACACGATCGTCGTGCCTTTCGATTTCGACGCCTATAACGCCCAGGCGACGGTCGGAGAGAACCTGCTCTTCGGCACGATGAAGCGGCCTTTGATGACCAACCGCAGGCTTGCCGCGCATCCCTATTTCCAGCAGCTCTTCCGTGAGACCGGCCTCAGCACCGATCTCTACGCCATGGGCCTCGAGATCGCCGAGAACGCGGTGGAACTCTTCCACGACCTGCCGCCGGACCATCCTTTCTTCCAGCAACTGACCTTCATGACGGCGGACGACATTCCGACCTACCAGGCGCTGCTGCAGAAGCTGCAAAGCCGCCGCTTCGAAGATGCCACTCCGGAAGAACGTTCGGCCATCATCCGGCTGAGTTTTGCCTATATCGAGCCGCGCCACCGCTTCGGCTTGCTGTCGAACGAGCTCATGGACAAGATCGTCAGCGCCCGCAAGCAGTTCCACGAGCATATTCCCGCCGATCTCTCCGAGCTGATCGAGCGCTATGACGCCGAGCGTTTCACGCCTTCGGCAAGCCTGATGGACAATGTGCTCTTCGGCCGTATTGCCTATCAGCAGGCCGACGCCTCCGATCGCATCCGCGGCATCATGGGCGAACTCTTCGACGCGCTCGACCTCTATGACGACGTTCTGTCGATCGGCCTCGAATTCGACGTCGGCTCCGGCGGCAAGCGGCTGACCATGGTGCAGCGGCAGAAGCTGAACCTGGCCCGCGCGCTGTTGAAGCGCTCGGACTATTTCATCTTCAACCGGCCGCTGTCGGCGCTCGATCAGCGCGTTCAGGATCAGATCACCCGCAATATCATCAAGAACCTGCACGAAGAGGGCCATCGGCCGGCGATCATCTGGGTGCTCTCCAATGCCCGGCTGGCAGAGATGTTCGACCGGATTCTGCTCTTCGACCGCGGCGGATTGGCGGAAGCTGGAAACTATCCGGAACTTTCCGAGAAAAACGGGATGTTCAAGGAACTGTTATCGTAATATTCTATAGGGGCGGCGATAATGGGCGTTCCCGAAGGGACGCCTTGGAGTTTTGCAGACGCCTGGTCCCCGCGGACCCTGCGTCAGGGGATTGAAACGCTCATGCTGTTGAGAGACGAAGTCGAAATGCTGCGACGGGTGCCGATCTTTTCAAGGATCGCGCCAGCAAAGCTCAAGCTTTTGGCCTTTACCTCCGATCGCATGACCTACAAAGCCGGACAGGACCTCTTCCATCAGGGCGATGTCGGTGATGCCGCCTATGTCGTCCTCTCGGGCACCGCCGATATCGTCGTCGCTTCGCCGGCGGGCGAGATCAAGGTCGCCGACGTCGAACCCAATTCCATCGTCGGCGAAATTGCCATCCTCTGCGATGTCTCGCGCACGGCAACGGTCCGCGCCACCTCGTCGCTAGAGGTGCTGCGCATCAGCAAGGAGCACTTCCTGAAGCTGCTCAGCGATTTCCCCGAAATGGCGGTGGAAATCATGCGGGTGCTGGCCGACCGCCTGAACCACACCACCGCGGAACTGACCGCGGCCCGCGCGGCGAAGCAGCCGCAGATGGCGCAGTAAGGTTTCGAGATTTCGGCGGCTATTCCGTGCGCCGTGGACGAGGCGCCCAGATTTCCCCACCTATTTGATTTATTGGCGAATACGACAGATCATGACAAAAGATGTGCGTGAGATGACCAGTTCGCCCGTTCCATCAATTCGTCCGGGCCGGCTGATCGACAAGCAAATCGGTCTGATGCTCGATCTGACCAAGCTGACTTATCGCGACACCGACATTCTTGTCGGCGATAAACTGAATTGCTTTCGATCTGATGTTCTTTCGGATGCCAGCTACAAACGAAAGCCTGCATGGTTTCCCATGCAGGCCATTTATTCGACGCCGTCTATTCCCGCTGCTCCAGCGCCCTGCTGAAGGCAAGTGCTGCCAGCGTGCAGATGGCACCGGAAAGCAGGTAGTAACCGACGAAGGTCAGGCCGAAGCGGCTGGAAAGGCTGAGCGCCACCAACGGCGCAAAACCCGCGCCGATCAACCAGGCCAGATCCGAGGTGAAGGCTGCACCCGTATAGCGGTAGCCGCGGCCGAAGCGGGATGAGATCGAGCCCGTCGCCTGGCCGAAGGAAAGGCCGAGCACGCCGAAGCCGATGATGACGAAAGCGTCATGGCCGCTGTTGCCGGATGCGATCAGGCTCGGCCCGATGAAGCTGAAGACAGCGATGATGACGGCGCAGATGGCAAGCTGGGCGCGCCGGCCGATACGGTCGGCGATCAGGCCCGAGGCGATGATCGTAAGGATGCCGACCGCGGCGCCGATCACCTGCACCACCATGAAGGTGCCGATCGGCTGGTTGCCGTAAAGGCTCATCCAGCCGAGTGGGAAAATGGTGACGAGGTGGAACATGGCGAAGCTTGCGAGCGGCACGAAGGCGCCGATCAGAATGTCGCGGCCGTGAACGCGCAGTACGTCGAGGATGGGGGCTGCTTCCAGCTCGTGCTGCTCCAGCAGCGTGCCGAACTCCTTGGTCATGACGAGCCGCAAACGCGCAAACAGCGCCACGACGTTGATCGCGAAGGCGACGAAGAAGGGATAACGCCAGCCCCAGGAGAGGAAATCCTCACTGGAAAGATTGGCGACGAAATAACCGAACAGGGTGCTGGCCAGCGCAAAACCGATCGGCGCACCGAGCTGCGGGATCATCGCATACCAGCCGCGGTGCTTGGCCGGCGCGTTGAGCGCGAGCAGCGAGGCAAGGCCGTCCCAGGCGCCGCCGAGCGCGAAGCCCTGGCCGAGGCGGAAGAGCGCCAGCAATGCGATCGACCAGACGCCGATCTCGTTGTAACCCGGCAGGAAGGCGATCGAGGCCGTGGAGCCGCCGAGCAGGAAAAGCGCGATCGTCAGCTTGGTGCCACGGCCGTACAGCCGATCGATCGTCATGAAGACGACGGAGCCGACGGGGCGGGCCAGGAAGGCAAGCGAGAAGATGGCGAAGGAATAGAGCGTGCCGGTCAGCCTGTCCGGAGCGAAAGGGAAAATCAGCTGTGGAAAGACCAGGACCGAGGCGAGGCCGTAGACGAAGAAATCGAAGAATTCCGACATGCGGCCGATCACCACGCCGATGGCGATACTACCAGGAGACACCGGCTTGTCGTCGTGAATGCGCCGCGCGTCGCGTTCCAGCGACGACGACGACGGTCCGTAATTAGATGTTGTAGCCATGAAACGCCTCCCTCGTTGAAGCGCTTTCGGCAAGGCGCCTCAGCCTGATCTTGATCAAACCTGCAGGCTTATCAAGTCCGTAAGACGTAAATAGTTCATCATCACGGCTCAAAATGAGGCGTAGGTGGAAAAAATAGCGTGATCCGGACCGCGATTTTTCCCGGGGACGCTGGCTTGGTCGGCTCTTGCGGATATATTGATTTGAAACATGCGCTGGCGAAAGAATCCTTCTTGATTTCATCAGGATTCCAAAGCTGTAGTGCACCATGATTTGTGCCGCAGTGCGGCATCCTTGCTGCACTGCGACCAAACACCTCATGTCGCTATCAGGTTCAGTGCGTTAGTCGCGGAACGAACGAAACAACAAGAGCTTAGAGACGTGCTAAAACTCGTGAAGTTTTCCCGCCTTCTATCCGTCTTGCCGCTGCTTTTCCTGGCAGGATGCAACATGGTGGTCATGGCGCCCTCCGGCGACATCGCCGCGCAACAGCGCGATCTCATCGTCATCTCGACGGTGCTGATGCTTCTGATCATCATCCCGGTGATCTTCCTGACGCTGTTCTTCGCCTGGCGCTACCGCCGCTCCAATACGGCCGCAACTTATGCGCCGGAATGGCACCATTCGACCCGCCTCGAAATCGTGATCTGGGCAGCGCCGCTTGCGATCATCATCGCGCTCGGCGCCGTGACCTGGATTTCCACCCATAAGCTCGATCCCTACCGCCCGCTCGACCGCCTCGATGCGGAGCGCGCCATTCCGGCCAATACCAAGCCGCTGATCGTCGAGGTCGTGGCGCTCGACTGGAAGTGGCTGTTCTTCTATCCCGAACTCGGCATTGCCACCGTCAACGAACTCGCTGCCCCGGTCGATATGCCGATCAATTTCAAGATCACCGCCTCCTCGGTGATGAACTCCTTCTATATCCCTGCCCTTGCCGGCCAGATCTATGCAATGCCCGGCATGGAGACGAAGCTGCACGCCGTCATCAACCGGCAAGGCGAATACGAGGGCTTCTCCGCCAATTATAGCGGAAGCGGCTTCTCGCACATGCGCTTCAAGTTCCACGGCCTCGACCAAGCGGGCTTTGACGCCTGGGTGGCGCAGGTTAAGCAGCAGGGCACGATGCTCAACCGCGACGCTTATCTCAAGCTCGAGAAGCCCAGCGAGAAGGAACCGGTGCGTTATTATGCCGGCGCCGACGGCGACCTTTACAACGCCATCCTCAACATGTGCGCCGCTCCGGGCAAGATGTGCATGAACGAGATGATGCACATCGACATGATGGGCGGCGGCGGCAAGGAAAGTGCCGAGAACCGCGAGAAGCTGCGATACGACGACCGTCATGCCGACGAAGGCATCGTGGCGCCCGCCGCCACCGTGCCGGCGACCGGGGCTCCGGCACGCAGCGAGCCTGCCGAGCGGACCGACGGCAACAACATGCAGCACGACATGCCCGGCATTCCTAGCACGCCCGGAATGGACATGCAGCATGAGGGTCATTCCATGCCCGGCACGGACAGCGGCGCCGATCCGGCGCCGGCGCAGCTCAACAACAACAATTAACCTGGCGCTTTGCGTCGCAAGACATAATGAACGGGTTGTTCCATGTTTTCCAATCCTGACCTCCTGAAGTTCGTCTTCGGCCGGTTGACCCTCGATGCCATCCCCTATCACGAGCCGATCCTGGTCGTGACCTTCATCGGCGTCGTCATCGGCGCCATCGCGGTGCTCGGCATCATCACCTATTTCAAGTTCTGGGGGCCGCTCTGGCGGGACTGGATCTGCAGCGTCGATCACAAGAAGATCGGCATCATGTATGTGATCCTCGCCGTCATCATGCTGCTGCGCGGCTTCTCCGACGCGATCATGATGCGCATCCAGCAGGCGCTCGCCTTCAACGGTTCGGAGGGTTATCTGCCGCCGCACCATTACGACCAGGTCTTCACCGCCCACGGCGTCATCATGATCTTCTTCGTGGCGATGCCCTTTGTCACCGGTCTGATGAACTTCGTGGTGCCGCTGCAGATCGGCGCGCGCGATGTCTCCTTCCCCTTCCTCAACAACTTCTCTTTCTGGATGACCACCGCCGGCGCGATCATCATCATGCTGTCGCTGTTCATTGGCGAATTCGCCCAGACCGGCTGGCTCGCCTACCCGCCGCTGTCGGGAGCAGCCTACAGTCCGGGCGTCGGCGTCGATTATTATATCTGGGGCCTGCAGGTGGCCGGTGTCGGAACGACGCTTTCGGGCATCAACCTGATCGCTACCATGGTCAAGATGCGTGCGCCGGGCATGACCTTCATGAAGATGCCGGTCTTCACCTGGACAGCGCTCTGCACCAACGTGCTGATCGTCGCCTCCTTCCCGATCCTGACGGCAACGCTGGCGCTTCTGTCGCTCGACCGCTATGCGGGCACGAACTTCTTTACCAACGACCTCGGCGGCAACCCGATGATGTATATCAACCTCATCTGGATCTGGGGTCATCCGGAAGTCTACATTCTCGTGCTGCCGGCGTTCGGCATCTTCTCGGAAGTCGTCGCCACCTTCTCCGGCAAACGTCTCTTCGGCTACGCCTCCATGGTCTACGCCACCTGCGTGATCATGATTCTCTCCTACATCGTCTGGCTGCACCACTTCTTCACGATGGGCTCGGGCGCCAGCGTCAATTCCTTCTTCGGCATCACCACGATGATTATCTCGATCCCGACCGGGGCGAAGATTTTCAACTGGCTCTTCACCATGTATCGCGGCCGCATCCGCTTTGAGGTGCCGATGCTGTGGACGGTCGGCTTCATGGTGACCTTCGTCATCGGCGGCATGACCGGCGTCATGCTCGCCGTGCCGCCGGCCGACTTCGTGCTGCACAATTCGCTGTTCCTCATCGCCCACTTCCACAACGTCATCATCGGCGGCGTTCTCTTCGGCATGTTCGCCGGGGTGAACTACTGGTTCCCGAAGGCCTTCGGCTTCAAGCTCGATCCCTTCTGGGGCAAGATGAGCTTCTGGTTCTGGCAGATCGGCTTCTGGTTCGCCTTCATGCCGCTCTATGTGCTCGGCCTGATGGGTGTTACCCGCCGTGTGAGCCAATTCGAGGACCCGTCGCTGCAGATCTGGTTCATCATCGCCGCCTTCGGCGTCGGCCTGATCGCGCTTGGCATCGCCGCCTTCCTGATCCAGATCGTCGTCAGCTTCATGAAACGCGAGGAATTGCGCGACGATAGCGGAGATCCCTGGGACGGCCGCACGCTGGAATGGTCGACCTCCTCGCCGCCGCCGGATTACAACTTCGCCTTCACGCCCGTGGTGCACGATCATGACAGCTGGTACGACATGAAGAACCGCGGTTATGCGCGTCCGCTGGAAGGCTTCCGACCGATCCACATGCCGAAGAACACCGGCACCGGCGCAATCCTCTCGGCCATCAGCGTCGCCCTCTCCTTCGGCCTGATCTGGTATATGTGGTGGCTGGTGGTCGTCTCCTTCGCCGCCATGCTGGTGGTGGCGATCGGCCATACCTTCAACTACAGACGTGATTTCCACATCCCCGCCGAAGAGGTGACCGAAACGGAAGGCAAGCGCACCGCGTTGCTTGCCGAGCAGGTGTGATGACCATGAGCGATCAGACTATCGACACGGCCGAAAAGCCTGAATTCTACCTGACGGAAGACCATCATCCTGAGAACAGCACCAATCTCGGCTTCTGGCTCTACCTGATGAGCGACTGCCTGATCTTCGCTGTGCTGTTTGCAACGCACGGCGTGCTCGGCCGCAACTATGCCGCGGGGCCCTCGCCGGCCGATCTCTTCGACCTGCCGATCGTTGCCCTCAACACATCGATGCTGCTCTTCTCCTCGATCACCTACGGCTTCGCGATGCTGCAGATGGAGCGGAACGCAAAGGCGGAAACGCTGTTCTGGCTTGGCGTGACCGGCTTGTTCGGCGCGGCCTTCATCGGGCTCGAACTCTACGAGTTCATCCACCTGATCCACGAAGGCGCCGGGCCGACGCGCAGCGCCTTCCTCTCTTCCTTCTTCACCCTGGTCGGCACTCACGGGCTGCATGTCACCTTCGGCATCATCTGGCTGATCACGCTGATGGTGCAGGTGTCGATGCACGGGCTGATCGAGGCCAACCGCCGCCGCCTGATGTGCCTTTCGATGTTCTGGCACTTCCTCGACGTCGTCTGGATCGGCGTCTTTTCCTTCGTCTATCTGCTGGGAGTTCTCGGATGAGTTCGCAAGCACCTGCACATGAGGATGCCCACGAGGCTCATCACGGCCACAGCCACGGTCATCAGGCCGGCCATGGCACGTTCCGCAGCTACATGACGGGCTTCGTGCTTTCCGTCATCCTGACCGCCATTCCCTTCTGGCTGGTCATGTCAGGCGTCTTCGACAGCCCGGCATTGACAGCGGTGCTGGTGATGGGCCTCGGCGCGATCCAGATCGTCGTCCATATGGTGTTTTTCTTGCACATGAATACCAGGAGCGAGGGTGGCTGGACGATCATGGCGTTGATCTTCACCCTCATCATCGTCGCCATCGCGCTCTCCGGTTCGCTCTGGGTCATGCATCATCTCAACACCAACATGATGCCGATGAGCCCCGAGATGATGAAGAACATGCCGTGACTGTCGCTAGGCGGCGGCAACGCCGCCTCCACCCGTCCGGCCCAACAGCGATTCAGGCATGAGCGAGGCTCCCTCGGAAACATCGGCAATACGGCGCCATCAGGTCAAACGCGCGATCTTCGCCCTCTGCCTGGTGCTGCTTGCCGCGGCACTCTCCGCACTCGGCACCTGGCAGGTCGAGCGGCGGGCCTGGAAACGCGACCTCATCGCCCGCGTCGACCAGCGTGTGCACGCGCCACCCGTGCCGGCACCGGCACGCGCCGACCGGGAGAAGGTCAATGCCACCGATGACGAATATCGGCGGGTGACCGCGGCCGGGATGCTGGCGCACGACAAGGAAACGCTGGTCTATGCCTCGACCGCGCTCGGTCCGGGTTATTGGGTGATGGTGCCGCTGACGCTTGCCGACGGGACATCAATCCTCGTCAATCGCGGCTTCGTGCCGACCGACCGGCGCGATCCGGCCACGCGCCGCGAGGGGCAACCATCAGGCCCGGTCGCGATCACCGGGCTGATGCGGATGACGGAGCCGAAGGGATCGCTGCTGCAATCCAATGACGTCGCGGCCGACCGCTGGTATTCGCGCGACGTCGCGGCGATCACGCAAAAGCGCGGCATCAGTGCGCCAGCGCCCTATTTCATCGATGCCGATGCCACGGCCAATCCTGGCGGCCTGCCTGTCGGCGGCCTGACCGTCATCGCTTTCCCCAACAACCATCTCCTCTACGCGATCACCTGGTACGGACTGGCGGCGATGGTGCTGGCATTGCTGGTGTTCATTCTTCGCGGCGAGAGGGGGAGCCGGGTTCGGCCAAGGCCTTAGCCTCGTCGGCGATCCTTATGAAGCAACCCGGCTGATCGCTTCGGCGAGCTGCGCCTGTGAGAAGGGCTTGCCGAGGCGGGGCAAGTCGACGATGTCGGCCCCTTGCGGGATCTCGGCGTAACCGGTTGCGAGGATGATCGGTATGTCGGGCCATTCGCTGCGGATCGCCTGGGCGAGCTGCGCGCCCGTCATGCGGGGCATGGCATGGTCGCAAATCACCAGGTCGACCTGCTGTTTGCGCAGGATGTCGAGCGCCTCGGTACCTGCCATCGCCTCGAACACGGTATGGCCGAGATCCTCCAGCATCAGCGTCGTATTCATCAGGACCAGACCATCGTCATCGACGGCGACGATGCGCAGCCGGCGCGGCGCATTTTCCTCCTGCTGCGGCCGGTCGGTAGCGGCCTCGGTCGCCTGTTCGACACTTGCGACCGGGAACCACAATTCGGCCGTCGTGCCTTCGCCGAGGCTGCTCTTCATCATCAGGCGGCCACCCGACTGGGACGCAAGGCCCTGCACCATGGAAAGACCGAGGCCGGTGCCTTTGCCGACACCCTTGGTGGTGAAGAACGGCGTGATGGCCTGCTCCAGCGTCTTGGCATCCATGCCCTCGCCTTCGTCGATCACCGCGATGCGGACATAGCGGCCAGGCGGCAGCGGAGTTTTGCCTGACGGCAGCGATTCTTCGGAAGCGCGAAGCACGATCCGGCCGCCTGACGGCATGGCGTCGCGGGCGTTGACGACGAGGTTCAGGATCGCCATCTCCAGCTGGTTCGGATCGGTCAGGATCGTCGGCAGTCTGACGGGGAAAAAGGTCTCGATCACGGTGAGGGGGCCGAGCGAACGGCTCAGCATATCCATCATGCCACGGACCAGGCCGGAGACGTCGATCGGCTCCATGTGCAGTTCCTGCCGGCGGGAAAAGGCCAGCATGCGCTGGGTCAAGGCGGCGCCACGCTGGGCACCCTGCATGGCATTGTCGACCAGCGATGTCAGCGAAAGATCCTGCGGCATGCGTTTCTTCAGGATTTCGAGACTGCCGAGCACAGCCATCAGCAGATTGTTGAAATCATGGGCGATACCGCCGGTCAATTGACCAATCGCCTCCATCTTCTGCGACTGGAAGAGCTCTTCGCGCGCCTGCTCCAGTGCCCGCTGGGTCTCCATCTTCTCGGTGATATCGCGGGTGATCTTGGCAAAACCGAGCACATCGCCTTCGTCGTCCCGGATGGCGTCGATGACGATGCTGGCCCAGAAACGGGTGCCGTCCTTGCGGACGCGCCAGCCTTCCCTCTCGAACCGGCCCTCGGCGCGCGCGATGCCGAGTGCGGTCTCCGGCAGGCCGGCTTCGCGGTCCTCGGGGGTATAGAAGGTCGAGAAATGCCGACCGATGATTTCTTGTGGCCGATAGCCCTTGATCCGCTCGGCGCCGAAATTCCAACTGCTGACATTGCCGTTTGGATCGAGCATGTAGATCGCATAGTCCGAGACGCCCTGGACGAGCCGGCGGAACTGTTCCTCGCTCTGGCGGATCGCATTTTCAGCGGCTCGGCGTTCGGTCAGGTCGCGGGTGATTTTGGCATAACCGATGAGCTCGCCGGAGGGACGGCGGATCGGATCGATGATCACATGCGCCCAGAAGCGGCTGCCATCCTTGCGCTGGCGCCAGCCTTCCCCCTCGAACCGGCCGTGCTCGACCGCCGTGGCCAGAGCGCGCTCCGGAATTCCCGCGGCGCGATCCTCTTCCAGATAGAAACGGGAAAAATGCTGGCCGAGAATTTCGGAAGGCCTGTAACCCTTGAACCGCTGAGCGCCGGTATTCCAGCTGGTGACGATGCCTTCGGGGCTCAGCATATAAATGGCGTAGTCGGTGATGGCATCGACCAGAAGGCGAAAGCGTCCCTCTTCGTCAAGAGACGTATCATGTCGATTCAGCGCTTCCATCGGCCCCTCTGAGTCACCAGCGCTTTATAACGCCGCGACGGACAGATGGTTCCGAAGCGGCGGCGAATTTTCAGACCGCCTTGACCTGGGGATAGAACCGCTCACTGATCCGCTCGGCAGCGGCATAGGCCTGCGAGACGATCTCCGGCACGAGATCGATATCGGGCAGGCTGCCGAGACCGAGCGGGCCGACGGCAAACAGCCCGGCAACCGTCGAACCGTCCTCGAGGAAGGGCTCGCCGCGCGCATTGACCGCCAGTCCGAGCGAGAGCTCGTCCGGCATGGCAAGCCCGGCGGAAAGCAGGCTCTGCATCAGCGACGCTGAAAGATCAGGCGCCTGACAGCGGCAATCGATGATGCGCTCGGCATGGATAACCTCCTCGGCAGCGGAACCGGCCGGCGTGAAGAACAGGCCGCTCAAGCCCCGGCGGCCGGCCCGGCCACGGCGCAGCACCGTGCGGCCTTCGGCGAGCTCGCGTTTCAGCCGCAGGTGCATGGCCTCCGGCAGGCGGTTGCGATGGCTGTCGTAGATTGCCCTGAGGTGGCGGTTGAACTGATGCTTGTCGCGGGCCGGCAGCGAGCGCCAGAGCGAGCGGGCATGTTTTCTGAGGCCGTTCATCACCGATTGCCAGCTTCGCCCTGCTTCCTCCGCCTCGCGACAGGCTTCACGGATGAAGCGCACGATCTCCGGCAGGCTCTGCGGCAGCGTTTCGGCCGGGAACACCGGATCGGCGGAATTCGGCGTATGACTCTGGGGCAGGAAGCCGCGCCTTGAAATGATCGTCACCTGGCCCGCGTAACCGGAATCGCGCAGCTGCAGCAGCTGGTCGACGACGCGGATGCCGCTGCCGAGCAGCACTGCATGCGGCCGCGCGACGAGGCGCTGGGCTCTGACTGGCGAAGCGTCCTCACCGCCGGCATCCGGCGCAGTCAGGCCGTAGCCGGTGGCGAGGATGACGGTATCGAACAGCGGATTGGCGGGATTGGCGCTTTCGAGCAGGAAGCGGTTGCCGTGGCTCCTACGGATCGCCACAACAGGATCGTTGCAGACCTGGACCGTGATGTCCCTGCGCGCGGCGAGTGCTTCCGAAAAGCGCTGGTAGACATAATCGCTGAAGATCTCCTTCGGCACGAAGATCTGCCGAAATCCGGGAATGGCGGCCGGTACGGCGGCGCGGAAGGCAGCGTTGCCACAGAGCCAATCGTTGAAATCGTCGTTGTCGCCGACCGAGACCGAGAGATCGCGCACACGGGTGTTGAGGATCGTCGAGGAGTGGGCCGAGGCCAGCGCCTGCCCGCCGCTGACCGACGAATTCGGGTCGAATAGCTGCAGGTGGAAGGGCGCGCGCACCGTCTTCATCAGCGCGATGGCCATCATCATACCGGAAAAACCGCGCCCGACGATGGCAATGCGCGGCACGGCTGATATCTGCGCCGCCGCATTGGCTCTCACGGAAAAAAGTCCCTGAACCGTCATCGCAACTCCTCTGCGGCTTCATCCGCACCGTGTGTCGATCGAGGTTTCAACGCATAAAACAGCGATTCACGCGTTGATGAGGTTCATGCGGCCATTCAAAACACCTGCCGCGGCATCGGGGTCCGAACCAGCGGCCCCGCAAGTGAACTAGGGGAGCAATCACGCTCGTCCATAGTCTATCGAATTGGTAGTGTATGAAAGCGCTAAATGGCGCAGGTGGCAAGAGGTTTGTTGCCACATCTTTTCAAGTTATTGAAATATAATACAATTTAGAAGTGTTCCGTGGAAGTGTGGCCGGGTTTTGCATTCCGAACTGCGAATTGATCTCAAAAATGTCAGGTCGGCAGCGACCTCAGCTGCCCTCGCCCGGATATTGTTTTGCTTTCAGCAGGCCGGCCAGATGCACCGTGTTGCGCGCCAGCATGTCGACGGCTTTGGTCACGACCTTCGGCACCTTATCAAGATCGACGAAATTGGTGGAACCCATTGCCTCGCCGACCCAGTAGGCGACCGCATTCGCCGGAATGGTGAAGCCGACGTCGTTCAGCGCCTGGAAGAGCTCGGCCGACACATGATGGGCGCCGTCCTCATTGCCGACGACGGCAACGGCCGCGACCCTGCCATAGGAAACCATGCGGCCCCCTTCGTCGGTCTCCTCGAGGAAGGCGTCCATGCGCTCCAGCGCCCGCTTGCAGACACTGGATGGCTGACCGAGCCAGATCGGCGTCGCCATCAGCAGGATATCTGCGTCCAGCACCTTGGCGCGAATATCGGGCCAGTCATCGCCGGCGCCTTCGTCGGAGGTGACGCCGGCCTTGACGTTGAAATCGGCCAGCCGGACAACCTCGGTCACGACGCCGTGTGCGGACATCGCCTTGTCGATCAGTCCGATCATCCGGTCGGTTGAGGACGCGTCCTTGGTATCACTGGTCTTCAGCGTGGCGTTGAGGGCGAGAGCTTTCAGAGGCATGGGTCTCTCCGGCACCGGTCGGCAGTTGGCATTTGCCTGCTGCAACCTGTTCGCGCCCAGATTGTTCCCGCCCGGACACGAGGAGACCTCACGTAAAAATAACCAACTGGTGAATTCTTTACTTGAACCCCCAAATGGAATCGGCAAAAGTGAAGGTGCTATCAATCCCTTCATGGATTTGCCGTCTTTTCGGGCCAGCGTCCGACCACACATCTATTGGAAAAAATACCGTGAGCAGCGATGCGTTAATACGCGCGACGAAGCCTTCGGCTTCGATGGCGCTTGCAACTGCGGCAGGCTGGGGCCGAGGCCTCTACACCTTGGTCCGCATCACCATGATGGCCTTCCGCCACCCCTGGCAATCCGGCTTTGCGATCGGCGCCACGCTTGTTGCCTCGACCTTCCAGCTGATGATCCCGCGCCTTCTCGGCCAGGCCGTCGACCACACGCAGATGGCGATGAGCGGCGGTGCGGCGGGCCAGGCGGCACAGGACGCGCTTCTAACCACGGCGCTGCTGCTGCTCGGCGCCAGCGTGCTGCGCGGCCTCTTCACCATGGTGCAGAACTATTACAGCGAAGCCGTCGGCCATCACATCGGCTACGAGTTGCGGCTGGCCTGCTACGAGAAGATCCAGCGGCTCTCTTTCAGCTTTCATGACACCGTGCATTCCGGCGACTTGATTACCGTCGGTCTGCTCGATCTCGAAGGCGTGCGCATGTATTTTTCCACCGCGCTCGTCCGGATGATCCTGCTGTCGATCCTGATCGGCATCGGTGCCTATATGCTGCTGTCGACCGATATCGTGCTTGGCCTCCTGGCGCTGAGTTTCGTACCCTTCGTCGGCTGGCGCTCGTCGGTGACGCAGCTCAGGCTGCGCGCCACCTGGCTCGACCTGCAGGAGCGGCTTTCGGTGCTGACCCGCATCATGGAGGAAAATCTCGGCGGCATCCGCGTCGTGCGCGCCTTTGCCGCCCACGAACACGAGATTTCGAAATTCGAGGCGGCGTCGAAGAGCGCGCTCGCGCTCGCGCATCAGCGTGTCGGCATCCGCGTTACCAACACCAGCGCCATGACCTTCTCCTTCTTCGCGGCGATGGGCCTGGTGCTCTGGGTCGGCGGCGGCAAGGTAATGTCGGGCGAAATCACCGTCGGCACGCTGGCCTCGTTCCTGACCTTCATGACCATCCTGCAGATGCCGGTGCGCCAGCTCGGCCTGATGGTCAATGCCTTTGCCCGCGCCTCCACCTGCGGCTCGCGCCTCTTCGCCCTGCTCGACCTCGACATCGCCATCAAGGATGCGCCGGATGCCAAGGAATTGGCGATGACGGACGGCGTGCTGCGCTTCGAAAATGTCAGCTTTGCCTATCCGGGTTCTGAAAAGCGCACCGTGCTCGACGATGTCTCCTTTGAAGCCAGGCGCGGCCAGACGATCGGCATCGTCGGGCCTCCGGGCAGCGGCAAGTCGACGATCGCCCATCTCATTCCCCGCTTCTACGACGTCAGCGGCGGCAGGATCACGATCGACGGCCAGGACATTCGCAAGGCGACGCTGCAATCGCTGCGCCGGGCGGTTGCCGTCGTGCAGCAGGATTCCTTCCTGTTCACGACGACGATCGAGAACAACATCGCCTATGGCGATCCATGGGCGAAGGAAGGCCGCATCGAACGCGCCAGCGAAAGCGCCCAACTGCACAATTACGTGCTCGGCCTGCCCACCGGTTACGGCACCGTCGTCGGCGAGCGCGGCGTTTCGCTGTCCGGCGGCCAGCGCCAGCGTCTTTCGATCGCCCGCGCGCTGATGCTGAAACCGGCGGTGATGGTGTTCGACGATTCGACGGCGGCGATCGACGCCGCCACCGAACAGCGCATCCGCGGCGCCATGCGCCGCTATGCGGCCGACCGCGTGACGATCATCGTCGCCCATCGCCTGAGCTCGCTGATGCATGCCAACCAGATCCTGTTCGTCGAAGACGGCCGGATCGTCGAGCGCGGAACGCATGAGGCGCTGCTTTCGCTCGGCGGGCGCTACAAGGCGCTCTACGACCTGCAAGTGCGGCCGGGCGACGAGGTCTTGAGCGCCTAGCGATGAATTCCCTTCTTCTGCCCTCGGGGAGAAGAGCGGACAAGCAATGACTATGCAGGCCACCGGACGTGATGGCCGCGGGAGGAATGGCATGGCCGAGGAACTGGAAACCGAGCGTCCCGACGTTCGCGAGGATGGACGCCGCCCGCCGCGAGCGGTGGTCGGTTCACACCGCGTCGAGGAGGAGATGTTCGGCAAGGCCTTCGACGGCAACATCGTCAAGCGCATCTGGGTTTTCGTTCACCCCTATCGCCGCCAGGTCCTGTGGTCGGTCGTCGCCGTTCTGACGTTCACGATGATGCAGCTCACCATCCCCCTGATCATCCGCTATGCCATCGACCACGGCATGTCGCCGGGCGGCGACCATTCGGCTCTGGTCTGGTCTATCGTCGCCTTCACCATCGCCATATCAATCAATTATGCGGCAAGCTATGCGCAGGAGACACTGGTCGGCGGCGTGGCCGAGGACGTGCTCTTCGATATCCGCAAGGCAATGTTTTCGCATCTCCAGCGCGTCTCGCTCTCCTTCATGGACAAGACCGAAGTGGGACGGCTGATGTCGCGCCTGCAGGGCGACGTCAACTCGATGCAGGAATTCCTCGAAACCTCGGTGCTGTCAGTCGGAGACATCGTGCTGCTCTTCGGCATCGTCTTCGTCATGCTCTATCTCGATTTCAAATTGGGGCTGCTGACGCTCTCGGTGCTGCCGGTGCTGTTCATCGTCCGGCTGTTCTGGCTGCCGCTGGCGCGCAAATCCTTCATGGCCGCGCACGAGACCAATTCGGTCGCGAATGGTGCGCTTGCAGAAGCCATCCATGGCGTGCGCGCCGTCCAGAGCATGGACAGGCAGGGCGTCAACTTCACGCTTTACGACGACAAGGCGCATGCCAACCTCAAGACGCATCTGACGGCGGCGCGCTATGCGCAGGTGATGGTGCCGATCGTCGACAGCCTGACCGGCGTGGCGATGGCGCTCGTCATCGTCGTCGGCGGCGCCCGCGTTCTCAATCAGGCGCTCGATGTCGGCGTGCTCGTCGCCTTCCTGTTCTACATCCAGCGCTTCTTCGACCCGATCCGCTCGCTGACCCTGCAATATTCGGTGATGCAGCGCGCCATGGCGTCAGGCCAGCGGCTGACCGAAGTGCTCGACGTGCCTGTCGACATCAAGGACGCGCCCGATGCCAAAGTCTTGTCGCGCGACATGGACGGATCGGTGGAATTCAAGGACGTCGTCTTCGGCTACAATCCGAAACATCCGGTGCTGAAGCATGTCAGCTTCAAAGTCAATCCCGGCGAGACGGTGGCGCTGGTCGGGCCGACGGGGTCCGGCAAATCGAGCTGCATGTCGCTGATCCATCGCTTCTACGATGTGCAACAGGGCCAGGTGCTGGTCGGCGGCGACGATGTGCGTGATCTGACGCAGGATTCGCTCGGAGCTGAGATCGCCATGGTGCTGCAGGAACCCTTCCTCTTTACCGGCACCGTCTTCGAAAACATCCGCTACCACAAGCTGGAGGCGACGCGCGAACAGGTGATCGAGGCGGCGAAGGCCGTCGGCGCGCATGACTTCGTTATGCGCCTGCCCGATGGTTACGACAGCGTTCTCGGCGAGCGCGGCGGCAACCTTTCGCTCGGCCAGCGCCAGCTTTTAAGCTTTGCCCGCGCATTGGTGGCGGACGCGAAGATCCTCGTGCTCGACGAGGCGACGGCCAATATCGACAGCTATACCGAGATGCTGATCCAGAAGGCGCTGGTGAAGCTGCTCGAAAACCGCACCGGCCTTGTCATTGCCCATCGCCTAGCGACGATCCGTGAGGCGGACCGCATCATCGTGCTGCAGAACGGCGAAATCATCGAAAGCGGCGACCACCGCCAGCTGATGAAGAACGGCAAGCTCTATTCTAAGCTCTACAATCTGAACTACTCCTCCTTCGACGACATTCCCGAAGATGTGCTGGAAGAGACGACGGCAGCGGAGTCGGCGACCTAGCGCATCGTGCGGGGATTGAAAGTGTCAGAGCGACCTTTGTGCGTCCGTGACGCACGGCGCTCTGATCTCAGGCGACATGCATTAATGCCTGTCGCAAAGTTTGAACGAACAAACGCCTTGCTGCCGCATTTATTTCCTATCGGGGACGAGTGCCACTGAGGAGAATGTTATGAAGAGAATTATTAGCAGCCTGTTGATCGCAACGGCCCTTGTTGGATCGGCCATTCAGCCCGCTGCCGCGCGTGATCGCCATCACCACGATGATACGGGCCGGGCTATCGCCGGTGGCGTTGCCGCAGGCGTCGTCGGCGGTCTGATCGGTGGCGCGATCGCCAATAGCGGCCCTCGCTACGTCGATGGTCCGCGTTATGTCGAACCCGCGCCGAGATGCTGGTATGAGGACCGCGATGTCCGCAACCGCTATGACGGCGGCTATCATATCGAAACCGTGCGGGTCTGCGAGTAGCGGGCAGACCTGGCCTTCCTATGGCGGCGCGGATCTGATTATTCGTCGTCGCCGTTGATTTTCGCCATCACCGAGGCTGCATCCGCAAGCCTCGGTTTTTCTTTGCTGGGCCAATGCAGTTAGCCTGCGGTCACTCCCATAGCAGAAATTTCCGGCTGCCTCGGCCGCCTGTCATCCGGCTGTTAGAGACGACCAATAGCTGAAAGCCGATGAATGATGGTCCAGTGAACGGCGGCAAGACGCCAAAGAAAGAACGCATGCGCTTCGTCAGCGCCGAGCAGGTGGCGCAATTGGCGGGCGTTTCACGCTCCGCCGTCTCGCGTACCTTCACGCCGGGCACCAGCGTGGCGCCTGCAACGCGCGAAAAGGTGCTGCGGGCGGCGGAAGAACTCGGCTACCATGTCAACGACCTGGCGCGCGGCGTGCTTGCCAATCAGAGCCGCCTGGTCGGCATCGTCGCGACCCGGCCGGAAGTGGGTTTTCGAGCGCATCTGGCCGCAGCGCTTGCCAAATGCCTGATCAAACGCGGCAGCATCCCGATTCTCATCAATACCGGCCAGACGGAAGACGAGCTGCTCGCCGCCCAGAAGATGCTGATCGGTCACCGTGCCGAGGCGATCATCATCCTGTCCGGCTCGCCGCCGGCGAGTTTCTTCGAACTCGCGCAGCGAAATGGACAGCCGCTCGTGGTGATCGGCCGTTCGGAACCCGATGCCGACCATGTGCGCGCCGGCAACTCCGAGGCCTCCCGCAAGGCGGCGACGGCCTTTTACGAAAGCGGCAGACGGCGGCTGGCGGTCATCGGCTCCAACACCGGAACGCCTTCCATCATCGAGCGCGAAAGCGCCTTCCAGTCGACGGCCGGATCGCTCGGCACATCCGTCGTCGTCGGACGCGGCGGCGATTCCGACTATGACGGCGGCGTCACCGCCGCACGCGCGCTCTTCTCGCAGACAATAAAGCCAGACGCCGTTTTCTGCGCCAATGACCAGATTGCCTTCGGACTGATGGATGTCGTGCGCCTGGAAGCGCGGCTGCGCATCCCCGAAGACGTCGCCGTCATCGGCTTCGACGACGTGCCGGAATCCTCCTGGCTGAGCTATCAGCTGACCACCTTCCGCCAGGATCCGTTGACCATGGCGCAGCGCGCCGTCGAGCTGATGGAGCGGCGGCTTGAAAACCCGGGCTTGCTTCCGGGCTACGAACGCGTCATTCCGGAGCTTGTCATCCGTCAGAGCTTCAGACCCTGACCCTCCCCCACGGCTTTTCGCAGGCTCCATCCTGTGGCAAGAAGGGTTGACGCGTGAACCGGGAGGAAGATCGACGCAGATGAGGGGAATCCGCCAGCTCGCCGAGCATCTCGACATTTCGATCGGAACGGTGTCCCGTGCTCTGAACGGCAAGCCCGACGTCAACGACGAAACGCGCCGGCGAGTGCTCGCCGCCGCCGAAGAGCTCGGTTACGTCGCCAATCAATCGGGCCGCAGCCTTCGCCAGGGCATGACCAACGTCATCGGGCTGATGCTCGAAGTGAGCCGCGAGACGGTCGAAAACAGCGACGACTTCTTCCTTGGCGTCACCGACGGGCTGCAGAGCGTCTTTTCCCGCCACAAGCTCGATCTCGTCATGCTGCCCTGTCCCGATGACGAGGACCCGCATGAATATCTGAAGCGCATGGTGGCGCGCCGGCTTGTCGACGCGCTGATTATCTCGGCGACACGACGCACCGATAGGCGCATCGAGCTTCTGGAAAAGGCCCGCATCCCCTTCGTGGCGCTCGGTCGTAGCGCGTCGGGCGGCAGCTACACCTGGATGGACCTCGATTTCGAGGGCGTGGCGGCGCGCGGCGTCGACCGGCTGGTCGCCAAAGGCCACCGACGGATCGCGGTGGCCGCCCCCTCCTCCGACATCAATCTTGGCTATCTCTTCCTCGACGCCTACCGCCAGGCGCTGCAACGGCACGGTATTGCCTTCGACCCGGCCCTCGTCATCCGGGTCAAGTCAAGCGAACAGGGCGGTTATCAGGCCGGCCACGAATTGCTGATGATTGAAGAGCGGCCGACGGCGATCATCCTGATCCACGAGCTGATGGCGATCGGGCTTTACCGCCGGCTTGCCGAGGCCGGCATCGTGCCAGGCCGCGACCTCGCCGTTGTCGGTTTCCGCGAGGAGCCGCGCACGCATTTCCTGCAGCCAACGCTGACCTCCTTCCGCATGTCGCTGCGCGATCTCGGCGCGCAGCTCGGCGAAACCCTGCTCGCCACCATGCCGGCCTATGCCGATCATTATCCGCAGGGCGCCCGCAACAGGATCTGGCCGTTGGAACTCGTTCCCGGCGAAAGCGACGCTTTCACGCTCAATCAAAGAAATAGAGCATGATATCGTCCGAAAACCGTCAAGCATGATCAGCACCGGCGCCACTTACCAAGTGCCAATGATGTATCGCATCCTGCTACCTACGCCGGATACTTAGCCATCATCCCAGCTGCGGCTTGCTGCACAGGCGACTTTGGCTTCGGCGCTCGCGGTGCCGCTGGCCGCAAGGCTGTCGCGTTGCCTTTTCGGCAATCAGAACATCGAAAATCGGCGCTTTTTCGCAACGCTATCCTTTGCCATATTCGTCTCAAGTGAAGAGTGAGGTATTGCCGGATGGCCTATGTCATTACCGATCCCTGTATCGACGTTAAGGATGGCGATTGCACGGTCGCCTGTCCCGTGGACTGCATCTACGAAGGCGGACGGATGTTCTACATACACCCAGGCGAATGCATCAATTGCGGCCTGTGCCTGTCGGTCTGTCCGGTCGATGCCATTTCATGGGACGAGGAAATTCCGCAGGGCCGAATTCAGTTCAAAGCCGTCAATCAGGACTTCTTCGGCCCCGACGTCACCAACTGGGGCTCGCCCGGCGGATGGGACAAAAACCATACTACCAATCGCGATCACCCACTCGTCGCCGCCTATGAAAGAGCCTGATCAAGACAGGCCTCTCGATCGAGAACGGAAATCGACATGACAGCAGTAAAGATCGGTGGCGTCGTCGCGGCCGTCCCTACCCCCTTCACCGAAAACAGAACCGTCGATGTGGATGCTTTCCTTGAACACGGCCGCTGGTGCCTGGCGGAGGGATGCGATCTTCTCAATGTACTGGGAACGACGGGCGAGGCCAACGCGCTCTCCTCCGTGCAAAGAAGGGCGCTCATGACCGCCGCCGCAAAGGGCCTCAATGGCGGCAGGATGATGGTGGGCACCGGAACGCCCGATCTTGAAACGACGATCGACTTGACACGGCAGGCTTACGAGCTGGGTTATGCCGCCGCGCTCGTTCTGCCGCCTTACTACTACAAGCCGGTCCAGGATGAAGGGCTTTTTGCCTGGTTCGACCAGCTCATTCGAGAGACAGCCGAAACGCCTATCGGCCTGTATCTCTACAATTTCCCGCAGTTGACAGGCATCGAGTTCTCCCCTGCCCTGGCAGCAAAACTCATCCAAATGTTTCCCGAGCGCATCCGCGGCGCAAAGGATAGTTCAGGCAATCTGGACTATGCCCGTAGGCTCGCACGAATTCCCGGCTTTGCCGTCTTCCCGAGCAACGAGGCAGCTCTTGCCGAGGCGGAAAAGCATAATTTCGCCGGCTGTATTTCGGCAACGGTCAATATCGATCCGCAATCCTCGGCACGGCTGTGGAAGAACCAGAGCGATCAGGCGACCCTCGATAGGGTCAGAAACCTCAGGCAGGCGATCGCCGCTCACCCGCTCATTCCGGCGGTCAAATATCTCGTCGGCAAGCGGACTGGGCATGCTGTATGGGGCAATGTATTGCCACCGAACCTGAAAATCGCTGAAGCGGCAAGCCTGGACGCGCTGGACACGATCGCCGCTCAGTTGACGAGCGCAGGCTAGATACCGACCTTCTCACCACCGCGAGTAGTAGCTGCGGATTGCAGCCGACAGACTTGCGGCAAGCTGCCGTTCGCGCCGGAGGCGGGGCAAATCGGCCCTTGCCTGCTCGCGCAGTTCCCGCCGCGCTCCATCAAAATCGACGGTGGTCAAGCGACCGTCCCTCATGATCTCGCGCCCGCCGACGAATAGCCCCTTGGCCTGGTCTGATGTCATGCGGGTCAACAGCATCTCGGCCTCATCGATATCGTCAAACAGGCTGTCAGCCGTCAGGGCATCATAATCGATCACCGCGAAATCCTGGCCGGCTGGTGCGTTGAGCACCTTGGCGCCAATGTGAATGGCGGCATCGAAAATCTGGTCGGCGGTGAACCGGCGATTGAGCTCGCGTCCGCCATGCAGAAGGTGGATAAGTCGCATTTCGCGCCAGAGATCCTGATCGTCGTCGAAGCCTGACCCGTCGAGGCCAATGGCAAGAGCCGGCCCTTTCTCTGCCACGAGCGAAATCGGCGCAATGCCGGAGCGCAGACGCAGATTGGCCGAGGGATTGCTGACGAGCTGCACGCCCCTTTCCGCCAGAAGCTCGCATTCCGCCGGCTGCAATTGCACGCCATGGGCAACCGCCAGCCGCGACGATAGGAAACCGATTTCATCAAGGAAGCGGACGACACCTTGCGGGAAGCGGCGATCCAGCCATTGCCGCTGCCGGGGGCTTTCCAGAAGATGCATGTGGATGCGCCGGCCGTTGACTGCAGATGCTTCGGCGATCGCCTCCAGCATGGCGTTGGAACACCATTGTGGACCGACCGGCCCGTATTGAACATCGACCATCGGATTGGAATTTGCCGCCGCCACCGCGTCGACGGCGGCGATCTGTTCCGCGACCGGCGCATAGGCCGGGATGCTCGGCGACAGAGCCTGCCAGTCGTCCTCGCTCAGCAATGGCTTCAACTTCTCCGGCCCGCCGCCATAGGCCCAAGGGTCGAAATCGAGCAGCGGGCAGGACAATCCCAGGCGAATGCCGACTTCCCCCGCGGCACGGATGACGGCGGCTGCTTCATCGCCGAGCCGGTTGATATTCAGCGAATTGTGGCAATGCATCGTCGCGCCCACACCGGTTTGCGCCAGGCGCGCGAACGCCACCAACGCTTCCAGATAGGCATCGGTTCGCGGTCGCAGGCGCATGCCCGGAATCCAAACCTCAAGAGCATCGTCGACGGCGCCGAAGTCGAGCGTACGGATACCATATCCGTGGTCATGGGCGTTGACGGGTGACGGCATCACCAGATCGCCCGGGCCGAGCGTAGCGAGCACGCTTTGCGCGACCGGAAACCCTGCGGCGCCATCAAAACGCTCCGCAGGCTGATGGCCGGGGCGAGGCAGCAACCGGGCTGATGGGGTCATCTTCTTTACCTCTGGATCACAGTCTGGATTTTGTCGCTGAACTTCTTCAGCTCGACGCTCATAGACTCGATGACCACCTCGGTTGCGTGGGTAAGCTGGCGATGACGCGGCACGACGATGCCGACCTGCAGATCGTGCAATCGCGAAGCGGCAATCGGCAAAGCGACGACTTCTCCGGCCTCAAGCTCTTCCAGAAGGCCAAGCGGCGTGAAGAAGGCGACCCCCTCACCAGACAGGATCAGCGGCTTCAGCATCATCTGATTGTTGGTCGCCACCACCGTACGGCCGACACGGTTGAGCGCACCGAGCTCGACGGCGATCATTGAGCTCATGACCTCATTGTCGAGCTGCAGCAGCAGCTTGAACTGCGCGCATTCCTGCAGCGTGACGGATTTCTGCCGCGCCAGTGGATGATTACGCGATACCATCGCCATCAGCGGCATCGGAACGCCATAGACCAGCTTGATGTCATGCGGCCGGGCAAGATCGAAGGTGACGCCGATATCGGCGTCACCTTCGGCTAGGAAATGGAAAATGCTGGTGTAATTGTCATAGCGGATGCGAAAATCGACCGCCGGATGCCGCCGGTGGAAGCCCATGACGAATTCCGGCAGGAACTGGATGGCGAGACTATCGAGGGAGGCGATATGGACCCGGCCGGCGCATTTGCCCTGGAGGTCGCCGAGATCGGATTTCATGATCTCGTATTTCAGCAGCGTGTCCTTGGCATGCTTCAGCACGATCTCGCCAGCCGCCGTCAATCGCAGGCCGTCGGAGAAACGTTCAAACAGCGGTGCTCCAAGCTCGTCCTCCAGCTTCTTGATCTGCCGGCTGACGGCCGAGGTCGCCACATGCAGTTCGTCCGATGCCTTGCGGATCGACCCTGAACGCGCGACTTCAGCGAAATATTTCAAGATACTGGCGTGCATGAGGGCCCCTCGATATGCCGGAAGCTATACCATGCTCATCGTCCCCGCCAAACGGGCGCCCGTTTCTGCTGGAAGGCGGCAACGCCCTCCAGCGCATCCTCGCTTTGCAGCGCCTTGACAAGCGCCGGCGTCCGCAAGGCCTGCGCCTCCGCGGGGCTCAGATGGCCGGTCCGGTTCACCGTCTGCTTGATCGCGCGTAGCGACAGCGGCGCGCAGGCAACGATATCGGCAACCCAGCGATCGACTGCCGCATCCAGCTCAGCCGCAGGAACCACCTCGTTGACAACCCCGAACCCCGCCATCTCGGCGGCGCTGAACTGCCGGCCGGTCAGCATGACGGCCATCGCCCGGTTGAAGGCGATCTTTCGTTGCAAAAGCACCATGCCGCCATCCAGCGGCATGCGCCCGACGCGGGCTTCGGGCAGGCCGAAGCGCGCCGTTTCCGCGGCAATGACAATGTCGCAACCGAGCACCATCTCGAAGCCGCCACCGAGTGCAAAGCCATTGACGCGGGCGACGACGGGCACATCGAGAGACCGGCGAAACGCCAGCCCGCCGAAGCCGTTGACCCGGCTCGCCGCCCAATAATCGAGGCCGGAGCTACCGCTCCCGCCCTTCAGATCGGCGCCGGCGCAAAAGGCTCTTTCCCCGGCTCCGGTCAGGACAACGCAGCTGATGTCGTCCCGCGCTTCGATCTCGCGCCAGATCGTCTCCAGCTCCTGCTCCGTCGCGGCATCCACCGCATTCATGCGGTCGGGACGGTCCAGGGTGACGCGGGCGACACGGTCTCCGACGGAAAACCCGACACTCATGCCGCATTTCCTTGCAACCTGCCGAGAGAGCCGAGGATCTCGTCATTGTGCTGGCCGAGTTGCGGTGGCGAAATGCGCACCGCGACCTCAGCCGCCGACATGTCGATCGGTGAGCCGATGAGGCGGATCGGGCCGGCTGCCGTCTCGCCGGCCTCCAGTATCATCTTATTGATGATCGTCTGCTCGTCCTTCAGCGCTTCCGGCAGGGAGCGGACAGGCGCGCAGAGGATGTCGACATCCTCCAGGCGCTGCAGCCAATGCGCCATGGTGTTTTTCGCGAAATTGTCGCGGAAGATCGTTTGCAGCTCCGGCCGCCGCGCCATCTGCGCGTCGAAATCCTTGTAATGCGGGTACTGCGACAGATCCTCGATCTCAAGCGCGTTGCAGATATCCTGAAGCGGGTTCTGCTTGAACGCGCCGACCATGACGATAGCACCGTCAGTGGTCTCGAACACGCCGGTCAGCGGGAAGGCGCCCCAGTTGAGGTCTCTGTCTCGCATCAGATGCGTCGTCCCCTCCTGCATCTGCATGGCGAGCATGGAATTATACAGGCTGACGGCGACTTGCTGGCCTTCGCCGGTCTTGTCGCGCTGCAGGAGCGCCAGGAGAATGCCCTGAACCAGGTGCATGCCGGCGGAATAGTCCGCAAGCGGCGTGGCATAAATCGAAGTCGGGTGGCTGCAGTCCGACTTGCGGCGCATGACGCCCGATACCGCCTGCGCCAGCACGTCCTGTCCACCCTTGTGCCGGTAAGGGCCGGTCAGGCCGAAGCCCGTGCCGACTGCATAAATCAGCTTCTTGTTGATCTTCTTCATGTCCTCGAAGCCGAAGCCCATGCGCTCCATGACGCCAGGACGGAAGTTGTTGACGACGACATCGGCCGTCTCGAGCAATGTGAGCACGGTTTCGCGCGCCTCGGGCTGCTTCAGGTCGAGTGCCAGGCTCTTCTTGTTGCGGTTCAACGAGCAGAAGACCGGGTTGTTCAGGCCATCCGGATCGGAGCCGAGCGACCAACGGGAGAGATCGCCGATACGGACCTTTTCGATCTTGATGACTTCGGCGCCATAATCGGCCAGCACCTGGGTGCAGGAGGGGCCGAGCATGACTTGTGTGAAATCGATGACGCGAATGCCGTCGAGGGGGAGAATGGTCATTCTGCGGCCTCCAGATAGGTAGCGTTTTCGGATGGAGCGTCGCCGGGATCGGCCCCCTGCGCCCGCATCTGTTTCTGAATTGCCTTGATGTCGGCCTTGCGCACGGTCGTACCGGCATTGAGCGCAACGACGGCTGCAACACCCGCAGCTTCGCCCATTGCCATGCAGGGCGGAATTTCGCGGCTGGATTTCTGCGCTTGCGGCGTTGCCGAATAATGGCGGCCGGCGACGATCAACTGGTCGATCTCCTTCGGCAGCATTGCCCGATACGGCGTGTAATAATCACGGCCACGGCAGACCGTATCGGCGAAATGTTTCCTGGTCATCACATCGTCTTTGGTTACGACATAGTCGCCTTCCAGGAGCCGGGTCTGGCGGACGCCGGTCTGCGGGGCGAAATCGACGACATAGGCATTTTCAAAGCCCGGCATTTCTTCACGCGCGAAATCCAGCAAACGGGCGATGCGGGCGCGGCCTTCCAGCTCCGCCTGGGTCAGATCCTCCACCTTGAGGCCACTCAGTTTCGGCATATGCGGGCAGTTGAGCCAGACAACGCCAGGCAGCGGCGTCTTCAACCACCAGAAGGACCAGCACCCGCCGATCAGGCGCTTGGCCTCATGATCGAGCAACTTGAAGGCCTCCGGATCCTCACGCTCGAACCGCTCGGCTGCATCGGTATCGACGCCGCCCCAGCGGGAAACCGTCGTCAGGATAAAGTTGGATTCGACATGCGAAGCGCCGGCGCTGGCGGCAACATCGAGATCACCCGTCGTATCGATGACGACATCACCAAGGATTGCCTCCATGCCCGCCTTGGTCTGGCAGATCACGCCCCTGATCGTCTTGCCTTCAACGATCGCGGAGGAGAACCAGCTATGGGTTCTGAGCTTGACGCCAGCAAGAGCCAGAATGTCGTAGGAGGCACGCTTGAAGGCGTCGGGGTCGAAGGCTGCGGAAAAGCAGATCGGATGCGGCATGGACGGCGTGTGAAAGTCGAACAGTCCCCAGCGCGCCCAGCGCTGCCAGGCTTCCGGCGTGTCGCGGAACTCGATCAGGCGGTCGCGGTCCGTCGGCGTGACGCACAGACCCCAGAGCTTCATGCGCTCGATCATTTCCATGCAGATGCCGCGCACGGTGATTTCGAGCTCGTTGATCATATCGTCGAGCACCAGCACCATGCCGCCGGCGGCGAGGCCGCCGACATAAGGATAGCGCTCCAACAAGGTCACGCTCGCGCCGTTGCGGGCCGCCGACACTGCCGCCGAGATCCCGGCTGGGCCGCCACCGACCACGACGACGTCGGAACGATCGACCACTTTGATGTCGCGCGCAGGCTGATGGATTGTCTCAATCATTGTCGTTTTCTCCTGGTTGCGCGTGCTCAATGCGATCCGGCCGGCTTCCAGCGCACGACCTTTGCCTCGACGACCGAGACCAGGGCGAAGAGGACCACCGCCAGAAGGGCTGCGATCACAACGGTCGCGTAGAGAAGCGGCGAGCGGAAATTATAGGTGGCCTCGATGATCAGGGCGCCGAGACCGAAACTCGAACCGATCCATTCTGCGACGATCGCCCCCATGACGCTGCTGGTTGCGGCGATCTTCAAGGCGGCGAACAGGAAAGGCAGCGAGCTCGGAAATCGCACTTTCCAGAGGATCTCCGAATTGGTGGCGGACAGAACCCGCATCAGGTCGAGCATGGCGGGACTTGCCGCCCGCAACCCCTGGACCATGTTGACCAGCGTCGGAAAGAAGCAGATCAGACCGGCAATGATGATCTTTGGCGCCAGTCCGTTGCCGAAAATCAACACGAGGATCGGCGCAAGTGCGATGATCGGGATCGCCTTGATGAAGACGGCGATCGGGTAAAATGCCTTTTCCGCCGTCGTGCTATGCACGAACCAGACCGCCAGCAGGATGGCGACGAGGTTACCGAACAGGAAGCCGAGGGCGGCTTCGAGCAGCGTCGGCAGGAAATTCCGCCACAGCGTTGCGGCATTGTCGCGAAAGGCGAGCACGACGTCGGCCGGGCTCGGCGCCATGAAGGTCGGGATCTTGAATATCCAGATCACCACTTGCCAGAGCACGACGAGGCCGAGTCCAGCCAGGATCGCCGGCAGATTTCTCGACAGGGTGCCAACGGTGGCGTCGAGGATCGCAATCTTGCGCGGCGTGGATGCGGGCGCGGAACGCGCTTCGGAAGAGACCACGTTGCTCATAGGCATTCCTCCAGCAGAGCGCGCAGATGCGCCGTCACCTGAATGAATTCCACCGTGTCTCTCATGGCGAGCGAACGCGGATAGGGAAGGTCGACCTTCATGAACTCCTTCACACGGCCCGGATGCGCCTGAAGCATCAGCACATGCTGGCCAAGGAAGGCCGCTTCGGGGATGGAGTGAGTGACAAACAGGATCGTCGTGCCCGTCTCCTGCCAGAGCCGCAGCAATTCCTCGTTCAGCTTGTCGCGGGTGATCTCGTCGAGTGCGCCGAAGGGCTCGTCCATCAGCAGGATGCGCGGGCGTGTGACCAACGCCCGGGCGATGGCGACCCGCTGGCGCATGCCGCCGGAGAGCTCATGCGGCAAGGCGTTTTCACGCCCCTTGAGACCGACCATCGCCAGCAGCTCCACCGGGTCGGCAAAGGAACCTGCTGCATGCTTGCCGACCTCGATCGGCAGGCGGACATTGTCGATGACGCTGCGCCAGGGCAACAGCGTGGCATCCTGGAAAACGAAGGCGAAATCGCGGCCCTCTCGTGCCTCGCGCGGCGAGCGCCCGAGCACAGAGATCGAACCGCCGTTGATATGCACGAGATCGGCGATACAGCGCAGCAGGGTCGATTTTCCGCAACCCGAAGGGCCGAGCATCGTCACGAACGCTCCCTCGGGAATATTCACCGACACGTTGGAAAGAGCGGTGATCTCGTTGTCCTTATTGCCAAAGCGGATGTCCAGATTGGCGATGGAGACGGCGAGCGGCGATCCGGCTGGCAGCGGATCTGGCCGTTTGACGGTGGCGGCGGCAGTCATGGCCGTTCACCCGACCTGCTTGCGGATATCGGCTGTCGCATCGAGTATGGCGAAGCTCGCGACGTCATCGACGGTCGGAACCGTCCCGGTGAACTGCTTGAGGTCGCCATAGGCCTTGATCTGGGCTGCCCAGTTTTCCCTGTTCATCGCACCCCAGCCGAATTGCTTGGTGGTGTCGCCGAAGGAGAATTTCGCAATCGGACCGACGGCTTTGAGTTCGCTCGCCTTATCGAGATTGGGATAGGTCTCGACCAGTATGTCGACCGCCTCATCCGGATGGTCGCGGACATAGCCCCAGCCCTTTGCGGCTGCCGTGGTGAAGCGCACCAGCACGTCGGCATGTTTGTCGAGCTGTTCGTCGGTGGTGTAGTAGACATTGGCATAGAGCTGCAGCCCAGCATCCCAGAGCATCATGTCGACGCGGTCGTCACCCAGGACCGAAAGGGCATTGGTGTTGGTGATCCAGCCGGTGACGGCGTCGGCCTGACCGGTCAAAAGCTGGTTCATGTCCGATCCCATATTGACCATCGTCACCTGATCCTCGGCGATGCCGTTCTTGGCGAGCAAGGCGCGAAGCAGGATAAAAGCCGTCGGCTGCGTGGCGATCGTCTTGCCGACCATGTCCTTCGGCTCGCGGATCGGCGCTTTCTTCAGCGAAAAATAGGTGAAGGGATGTTTCTGATAGCCGGCCAGGAAGGCTTTGACGGGGATGCCGGCGGAGCGCGCCAGCATCACCGACGGGCTGGACGAGATTTGGCCAAGCGTCGATTGCCCCGCCGCGACACCGGCGACGCCATCGACATTCGGGCCGCCGGGAACGATCTCCAGCTCGACGCCCTGCTCCTTGAAGAAACCCTTCTTCTGCGCAACGACTTCACCGATCACGCCGTTCGAGACCAGCCAGCCCAGCTGCATTTTCACCTGGGCGACGTCTTGTGCAAGGCCCGCACGCACGCCGATCAGGGTCTGTGCCGCGACTAAACCGCCCACCGTGGCGACATTGGATATGAAGCGACGGCGGTTCATCATGAAATGAGACATAATAGTTCCCCTATTTGTTCCCCCGGTCCGGCTTTTATCGTCGTGTACCGAAGCTCATTTGCCGAGTGCCCGGGGAGGATGGGGAATTTTGGCGTTCTAATAAAGAACAATTATTCGCTAACTGAATTGCCAAAAAGGCAACGCTATCGGATAGAACCTGCGGGGACACTGCCCATCCAAGCTGAGAACGCTGTTCGGATTGGAGGTATCAGACGTCACGGCGGCTGTACCGTGTTGTGCTAATGAATCCGATAATTGAACGACAAGCTATTGATGTTGCATCAAAACATTTGTTTCGCGGCGGCGATGCGCAACCACGGGATCAAATGTTGGTGGACTGCTTTGCGCTTTCCAGGACGAAATCATAGAATAGTTCACTGACGAATCCGGGCAACTGAGCGAGGAGCCGCCGGATGCTCCCTCTGTGACAGCTGACGCGTGACGACGAAGACCAGCAGGGCGCCGACCGCAAGACAGGCCGAGAGAAAGAACATCGGCGCGATCGTGCTACCGCTCGCTTCCTTGATCCAGGGCACGACGTTCTGGGCGACGAAGCCGCCGAGATTTCCGACGGAATTAATGGCGGCGAGGCCCGCCGCAGCCCCCGCGCCTTTCAGGAAACGAGAGGGCAGGCTCCAGAACACCGGCTGGGGCGCGAAGATCCCGGCAGCGGCGACACAGAGGAAGGCGAATTGCAAAGTGTGGTTCGGGATCAGCGCCGAGAGCAGCAGGCAGGCGGCACCGATGAAAGCCGGAATGACGATATAGGGCGTCTTCGATTGCGCCTTGTCGGCCATGGCGGGAACGGCATAGAGCGCGATCGCGACCAGCACCCAGGGAATGATGTTGAGAAAACCGTTCACCGTGTTGCTGACGCCGAAAGCCTTGACGATGGTCGGCAGCCAATAGCTGAGGCCATAGGCCGAAAGCGGAAAGGCGATATAGCAGAGCGCCATCAGCAGGACACGCGGGTCGATGAGCGCCTTGAAGCCGTTGCCGGCATTCTCGCCCATACCGGCATTTTCGGAAGTGAGCCTTCGTTCGAGCCACTGCTTCTCCTCGCCGCTCAGGAAGCTTGCATTTTCAGGCCGGCCGGGAAGATAGAAGAAGGTGACGATGCCGGCGATCACAGCCGGAACGCCCGTCGCCAGAAAGACCCACTCCCAGCCGGCAAAGCCGTAGAGGCCGTCGAGATCGAGCAGCATGCCGCCGAGCGGCGCACCGACGGCATTGGCGATGGCGCTGAAGATCATGAACAGCCCGACCATCCTGCCGCGATAGGTCGAGGGAAACCACAGCGTCAGCAAATAGAGGACGCCGGGAAAGAAGCCGGCTTCGCAGACACCGAGCAGAAAGCGCAGGATATAGAACATCGTCGCGTTCTGCGTGAAGGCGAGAGCGACGGTGACGATGCCCCAGGAGACTAGGATGCGTGCAAACCAGACACGGGCGCCGAGCTTGTCGAGGAAAAGGTTGCTCGGCACCTCGAAGAGAAAGTAGCCAATGAAGAAGAGCGATGCGCCGAGACCATAGGCATATTCGCTCATTCCGAGAGCATCGACCATCTGCAGCTTGGCGAAGCTGACGTTCTGCCGGTCGATATAGGCGATGAGATAAAGGATGCCGAGAAACGGCATCAACTTCCAGGTGATTTTCGAGATCAGCCGCTTCTCGTCGACCATAAGTATTCTCCGGTATGACCATGCTTCGGGATCGGATAAATAGAGCGGCCGGCAGATATTCAATTGTGCGCGGCATTTTCTCGCAGCCGCAACCCTGATGATGTGACCGTACCCGAAGCCGGGTACGGTCTCTTTGATCATTCAGCAGCGGCGACGGCGGCGCGGCGGCCGATCGTTGCCTGGGTCAGCACGAAGGCTGCGAAGGCGCAGAGCGCGATGCCGGCGGCCATCGGAACGGCTGTGCCGTCGAAGAAGACGCTCGATATGACCATGGCGACGGCGGCGATCACGAAATGCAACGTGCCCATCAGCGACGAGGCGGTGCCGGCGATCTCGCCGTGATCCTCGAGCGCAAGCACCGCGCTCGTCGGGATGACGAGGCCGAGGAAGCCGTAGCCGATGAACAGGAAGGTCGCCAAGACAGGCAGCTGGTTGAAGCCCGCGGCCATCACCACCGCCATGACGACCATGGCAAGGGCAAAAGCGCTGACCGCAATCCGCATGACGCGCACAAGGCCGAAACGCTCGCCGAGCCAGCCCGTCGCCTGCGATACCGCGAAGAAGGACACGGCATTGATCGAGAAGGCGAAACTGTATTGCGTCGGCGTCAGCCCGTAATGCTGGATCAGCACGAAGGGCGAGTTGGCGAGATAGACCAGGAAGCTCGAAATGCCGAGGCCGCCGATGAAGGTCAGCGTCAGAAAGTTGCGGTCGGCAAGCAGCAGGCGGTAGGCCGCCATGGCGCTCTTCAGACCGCTGCCGCTACGTTCGGCCGGTGAACGGGTTTCGTCAAGCTGGGTGGCGAGCAGGACGAGGCCGATGAAGGCTGCGATCGTCACGGCCCAGAATACGCCGCGCCAGCCGTAGAACTCGATGACGGCGCTGCCCGTCAGCGGCGCCAGGATCGGCGAGATCGAAAAGACCAGCATCAACAGCGACATCAGGCGAGCGGCCTGCACACCGGTATGCATGTCGCGAACGATGGCGCGCGGAATGACCATGCCGGCGGCACCGCCGACACCCTGAACGAAACGGAAGGCGATCAGGGTTTCGATATCGGTCGCCAGCGCGCAGCCGATCGAGGCGACGGAAAAGAGGCCGATGCCGAGATAGAGCGGCAGCTTGCGGCCCCACATATCCGACAGCGGACCATAAACCAGCTGGGCGAGCGCAAAGGAGATGAAGAAGGCGAGAAGGGTGAGCTGGGTGACGTTGTTATCGGCATGCAGGTCCTGGCCGATGGACGGCAGCGCAGGCAGATACATGTCGATGGCAAAGGGCCCGATGGCCGACAGAAGGCCGAGAATGAGGGCAATGCGAAAGAAGGGAGCCGTCATAATGGTGATCTTTCATAAAAGCGCAGCGGAAATACCGTATCGTCGCTCCGCGGCATTGCTCTGAGAGCGCCGTGCGTCCTTTCGGACGCAAAAGGACGCTCCAACACTTTAAATCTACGCATCGTGCTTTCCGAAAATCGGTTCCGATTCTCGGGCCGATGCGCGGTTTCAATGATGATCGTTCGCGCGAAGACGAAGTTGGGAGCTCATATCTCAGCGGCGAACCAGGAGTGTCAACAAATTTGGACACGGATGTAAAGTTAGACGCCATTGTCTAAAACGTCAAGACGTCTTATCTTCGCTCTCATGAAAGATCGCATGACACCGGCAGTCCGGATGACGGGGCATACGCAGCGTGGACAATGCGCCAAGCGCATGTCGATCCTTGATGCCGCGGCCGATGTATTCTGCCGCCAGGGTTTTGCCGGCGCCAGCATCGACGAGATCGCCGCCGTCGCCTGTGTCTCGCGCCAGACGATCTACAATCACTATCGCGAGAAGGAAACGCTGTTCGTCGCCGTCGTCGAAGACGTCATGAACCGCGCCAACGCCATGCTCTTCTCCGTGCTGTCCACCTTTCCGGCTAACGCCGACAATCTGGAGGACGAACTGACGGCGTTTGCCGTGCGCCTCAACAAGAACTGCATCTGCAACCACGACGGAAAATTCCTGCGCAAGCTGGTGCAGACCGAGGGCGAGCGATATCCGCACCTCTTCGAAAGCTGGCGCCAGCAGGGGCCGGGCAAGCTGACCACGGCACTTTCCGCACTTTTCGCCAGGCTTGCTCACAAGGGCACGCTCGTCATCGACGATTTCGACGTCGCCGCGAGACAGTTCGTGGCGCTCGGCAATGCCGATCTGCAGATGATGATCCTTCTCGGCGGCACGCCCACCGACGAAGAACTGGAAAAGGCGGCGCGCAACGCCGTCCATACCTTTCTCAAGGCCTATGGCAGGCCGGACGCGGAAAAGGCTGGCCATCCGCGGCAGCTCGCAGCCATATCCGGCTGATCAGGCCCTACGATCAGGCAGTCCGATCAGGCAAAAACCGTCATTTGTGAGGGTACGACCGCGAACATGCCGACACGGCGCGCGGCAAGATATTTCACCAGCTGTTCGACAACCGAAGGCATGACCGGCTTCTGAACCACACCGACCGCGCCCTTCACGCCGTCAGCCACCACTTCGGGATTGCCGGTCATGAAAACGACGGCAATGCCATGCTCCTGCGCCAGCCGCCGGCCGATCTCAGGCCCGGTGGGGCCGTCGGCGAGATTGACATCGACGAAAGCAATGTCGGCAAGCGGCGCCAGCCGCAGCGCCTGTTCGCGATCATTCGCAAGGCCGGCAACCTGCATCCCCATGCCTTCCACCGTCGCCTCGAGATCGAGGGCGATTAGGAATTCATCTTCGACGATCAATACTCTCTGTTTCATGAGATCATCTCGTTGCCAGCGCCGCACGACATTGGTGGCCATGATACGTCCCCTTGGTTACGCATAACTCGAAAGAGGTATCCGCTCCGGCAGTCTATCCGACGCGAAACTCATGGCAGTAACGGGCAAGTCGACGATATGTTCCGCGATGGAGCGCCGAATTTTATATTTAAGATATTGTTAACGTTGATAAATCCTTAATTGCATAAAGCTGATACGAAAAAAGGCGACACCATCGCCGTCCCGCTAAAACCAGCACCGACAGGGTTAATCAGCCCTTGACCTTCATCACCAGGACCGGTTTGCCGCGGTAGTCGGCGGGAAACAGCGACTTCAGGTTCTCGATTTTCGGAAGGTCGTTGTAGACGATATAGGGATAGGTCGGATTGAGCGTCAGGAAATCCTGGTGATAGGCTTCGGCCGGATAGAAGCCCGTGGTTTCAGACACTTTGGTGACGATCGGCTGCGGGAAGACATGCGTGTTGTCGAGTTGGCTGATATAATTCTCGGCGACCTTGCGCTGCTTTGGATCGGTAACGAACAGCGCCGAACGGTACTGCGTTCCCCGGTCCGGACCCTGAAAATTCAGCTGGGTCGGGTTGTGCGCCACCGAGAAGAAGATCTGCAGCAACTTGCCGTAGGTGACCTGTTTCGGGTCGAATTTCACCTGGACGGCTTCGGCATGGCCCGTCGAGCCGGTGCTGACGGTTTCGTATTGCGCCGTTTTAGCGTCGCCGCCCGCATAACCGGAGACGGCGCTCTCGACACCCTTCACATGCTGGAAGACGCCCTGGACACCCCAGAAACAGCCGCCGGCGAAAATGGCAGTCTCAGTGCCTGAGCCGGCCGCCTCGTCGACGGCTGGTGGCGGGATGACGACGGCGTCCTCGGCCGCGCCTGCGCCACTCGCACCGAGCGAGAAAACAACGGCGGCAAAGAGCGCGGCAAGGCTCCTGCGGTGGAACGACGTGGACATCGCGTTACCTCCTGTGATCGCCCAAATCCTTGCTCATCCTTGCAAAACTCGCAAATCACAAGCCGGTCACTCACGCCGATGTGACCGCCAGACGAAAGCGCCTGTGTGAAGATGAAACAGCGCTCAACTTGAGTTGACAATCTCGTGAGGAGTGAGGACAGTGCCCGCCGGTCAGAGCCAGCATTCCGGGGGGAACCTATGTCCGTGCGCTCGTTCTTTGCTTTCGCCACAATCGCATTTTCCATGATCGCCGTCAGTTTTCCCGCAGCCGCTGCGGATACCAAGCGCGACATCCAGACGATCAAGGACGCCGATTTCTTCGGCTTTGATCTTCGCACCGAACAGAACGTCTCGCTCGATCAGTGCAAGACCTCCTGCATCGGCGACAGGAGTTGCAAGGCCTTCACCTACAATCCCAAGGTGAAATGGTGCTTCCTCAAATCCGATTTCAAGACGATGAACGCCTTCCCCGGCGCGATCGCCGGCAAGATCGTCGAAACGGCCGGCCAGCAGGAGCGGGATTTAGGTGCTGCGCCGCGCCTGACCTTCCTGAGCAACGATCTCATCCAGCAGGCCCACGACTTCAAGGACAATCTCACCCTCGCCGACGACCAGCAGGGCCAGGGCGTCGACAGCCTGACGGCCAATGCCCGCCTCGACCTCACCGCCAACAACCTGGCCGCCGCGCTGAAGTCCTTCCATGGCGCGCTGTCGATCACGCCTGACGACGCCGATCTCTGGCTCGAAACCGCCCGCGCCGCAGCCTCGCTCGGCAGCGCCGAGAGCAGCACGACCGGACAGGCCGTGCTCGACGCGCTGAACGGCTACGAGCTGACGCGCACCACCGCCAAACGTGCCGAGGCGCTGGCAGTGCTCGCCACTGCGCTGGAGCGGAATGCCAACTACCGCCCGGCGCTCGACGCCTACAAGGCGAGCCTGGCGCTTGTCGGCGCCAAGGATGTGCAGGCGGCCTACCTGCAGCTGAAATCGACGCAGGGCTTCCGCATCACCGAACACACGGTCGACGCCGACAGCGCCACGCCACGGGCCTGCGTCACCTTCTCGGAAGCGCTCGTCAAGACCACCGACTACACGCCCTTCGTGACGCTGAACGGCGAAGCGCCGAAAGCGCTGGAAACCAAGAACAAGCAGATCTGCGTCGAGGGGCTGACGCATGGCCAGACCTACAAGATCGGCTTCCGTACCGGCCTGCCATCCGCCGTCGACGAGGTGCTGGAAGCACCCGTCAGCATCGACGTCTACATCAAGGACCGCAGCCAGATGGTGCGCTTCACCGGCGACAGCTTCGTGCTGCCGTCGACGGCGCGCCGCGGCATCCCGATCGTCTCGGTCAACATGACTTCGGCCAACCTCAAACTCTACCGCATCGGCGATCGCGCCATTGCGCCGCTGCTGACCAATTCGCAATTCCTGTCTCAGCTCGATGGCTACAGCGCCCAGAACATCCAGGATCAGAGCGGCGAGCTCGTCTGGCAGGGCTCGATCGACATCGCCAACGAACTCAACAAGGACATCGTCACCAGTTTTCCGGTCGACGAGGCGCTGCCCGAGCGCAAGCCCGGCATTTACGTGATGACCGCAACGGCGGCGAACGGCCCGGCGGAGGAGTGGGATTCGCAGGCGACGCAATGGTTCCTGGTCTCCGATATCGGCGTCACCACCTATGCCGGCACGGACGGGCTCAACGTCTTTACCCGCTCGCTCGCTTCGGCCAAGCCGATCGCAGGCGTCGAGCTGCAGCTGCTTGCCAAGAACAATGAAGTGCTCGGCACCGCGACGACCGACGAAAACGGCCGCGCCACCTTCACCGCCGGCCTGATCCGGGGCACGGCAGCGCTGACGCCGGCTGTCATTGCCGCCAGGAACGAGACCTCGGACTACGTCTTCCTCGACATGACGCGCGCCGGCTTCGACCTTTCCGACCGCGGCGTGACGGGTCGCGCGGCACCCGGCGCGATCGACGTGCTGACGTTTACCGAACGCGGCATCTACCGCGCCGGCGAGACGGTGCATGCGCAGGCGCTCGCCCGCGACACCGATGGCAACGCCATCGAGAACCTGCCGCTCACCTTCATCTTCAGCCGCCCGGACGGTGTCGAGGACCGGCGCATCGTCAGCCAGACCAGCAATCTCGGCGGTTATACCGTCGATTTCCCGACCCAGGAAAACGCCATGCGCGGCACCTGGACCATGAACATCTATACCGATCCCAAGGGCAGCGCGATCGCCACCAAGAGTTTCCTCGTCGACGATTTCGTGCCCGATCGCACCGACATGGAGATCAAGACCGAGGCCAAGGAAGTCGGTCCGGACACGCCGGCGACGATCACAGTTTCGGGCAAATATCTCTACGGCGCCCCGGCCGCCGGCCTGACGCTCGAAGGCGACGTCGTCGTCAAGCCGACGCGCGAGAGTGCTGCCTATAAGGGCTTCCTCTTCGGGCTTGCCGACGAAGAAGCGAGCGAGGATTCGCGCCAGCCGATCGACGGCCTGCCGGAACTCGACGAGAATGGCGAAGCCTCGACGGATCTCACCATCAGCGAACTGCCGGCAACGACGCAACTGCTGAACGCCACCGTCTATATGCGCATGCAGGAGGCGGGCGGGCGGGCCATCGAGCGGTCCCTGACCATTCCGGTGAAGAACGAGCGCGCGTCGATCGGCATCAAGCCGGAATTTTCCGATGATCTGCCGGAGAACTCGATCGCCAACTTCACGGTGATCAGCGTGAATGCCGATGGACAGAAGCAGGAGGCGAAGGGCCTGCGCTGGAAATTCTACAGCCTCAACCGGCAATACCAATGGTATCGCGAGGGAACGGCCTGGAAATACGAGCCGGTCTACACCGCCGAGCAGGTCTCCAACGGCGGCGTCGACGCGACGATGGACGGCGGCAAGATCTCCGTGCCGGTGGGCTGGGGCCGCTATCGCCTCGAAGTGGAAAGCCCCGATGCCGACGGTCCGACCTCCAGCGTCGAATTCGACGCCGGCTGGTTCGTGAGCTCGACCTCGACCGAAACACCCGACGGGCTGGAAATCGCCCTCGACAAGGACAGCTACAAGATCGGCGACACCGCCAAGCTGAAAGTCACCTCGCGCCATGGCGGCGAGCTGATGGTGACGGCGGGAACCGAAAAGCTGGTTGCCGTACAGAACGCCACGATCGGCGAGACCGGCGGCGAGATCGACATCCCCGTCACGGCTGATTGGGGTGCCGGTGCTTATGTGACCGCCACGCTCTTCCGTCCCGGCGACGCCCAGGACAGCCACATGCCGATGCGCTCGATCGGCATCAAATGGCTGAAAGTCGACCCCGAACAGCGCGCGCTCCAGGTAACGCTCGACACACCCGAAAAGATGTTGCCGCGCGGGCCACTAAACATTGGCCTGCAGGTGGCGGGTGCCGGCGCCAACGAGGATGCCTATGTGACGGTTGCCGCCGTCGATGTCGGCATTCTCAACCTGACGCGCTACGAACCGCCGAACCCGGAGGACTGGTATTTCGGCCAGCGCCAGCTCGGCCTTGAAATCCGCGACCTCTACGGCCGCCTGATCGACGGCTCGCTGGGTGCGACCGGCAAGCTCCGGACCGGCGGCGATGGCGGTGCCATCGCGCTGCAGGCAAGCCCGCCGACGCAGAAGCTCGTCGCCTTCTTCTCCGGGCCGGTGAAGCTCGACGCCGAAGGCAAGGCCAATGTCTCCTTCGACATCCCGCAGTTCAACGGCACGGCGCGCGTCATGGCGGTCGCCTGGTCGAAATCAGGCGTTGGCCACGGCGTCAAGGATGTCATCATCCGCGATCCCGTCGTGGTGACCGCAAGCCTGCCGAAGTTCCTCTCGCCTGGCGACAAGGCCAATCTGCGCCTCGACATCGCCAACACCGATGCACCGGCCGGCGACTATAAACTGCAGCTGACCGGCAATGACGCGGTCGGCATCGAGCAGGCATCCGCCTCGCAGACGATCCGCCTCGAGGCCGGCGCGAAATCCGAGCTGACGCTTTCGCTCATCGGCAAACAGCCGGGCGCCGGCAGCGTCTCGATCAACCTCTCCGACGCCTCCGGCCTTTCGCTCGACCAGACGGTCGACGTGCCGGTGCGACCAGCCTCCTTGCCGATCACCGAACGGCGGGTGCTGGCGCTGAAGCCGGGGGCAAAGCTCACCGTCGACAAGAACCTGCTTGCCGACAGCGTGCTGCCCGGCGCCTCGATCAGCGTCAACGTCACCCGTTCGGCCGCCTTCGACATCCCGGCACTCCTGATGACGCTCGACCGCTATCCCCTCGGCTGTGCCGAGCAGACCACCAGTCGGGCGCTGCCGCTCCTCTACCTCGCCGAGGTGGCGAAGCAGGCTGGCATGGCAAACGATGATGATATGAAGAAGCGCGTGCAGGATGCGATCTACCGCGTGCTCTCCTATCAGGCCTCAGCCGGGAGCTTCGGCCTGTGGGGACCGGATTCGGGCGATGTCTGGCTCGATTCCTACGTCACCGATTTCCTGACGCGGGCCCGCGAAATGAAATACGACGTGCCGGAAAGAGCCTTCGTGCAGGCGCTCGAAAACCTTCAGAACACGCTGTCCTACACCACCGACATCAAGGGCCAGGGCGACCAGATCGCCTATGCCATCTACGTCCTTGCCCGCAACAAGAAGGCCGCGATCAGCGATCTGCGCTACTATGCCGATACGATGATCAACGATTTCCCGACGCCGCTCGCCAAGGCGCATATCGCCGCCGCGCTGGCGCTCTACGGCGATGCGCAGCGTTCGAAGAATATTTTCCTCGACGCGCTGCAGATGTCGGAACAATCGATGGTGTCGCGCGTGAACCTGTCGCGCACCGATTACGGCACGATCCTGCGCGACGGCGCCGCGATCCTGGCGCTTGCCGCCGAAAGCCGGCCGGTGCCGCCCGTCATCCCGGAACTCGCCAAGGCGGTCGGCAAGGAATGGCAGCGCAGCAAATACAAGAGCACGCAGGAAGAGACCTGGATGCTGCTTGCTGCGCGCGCCATCCAGGGCGGTGACGATGGCCTCAAGGTCGATGTCAATGGCGCCGCACACACCGGTGCCTATATGGCACGCATGACCGGCGATGCCCTGGCTGACCATCCGCTGACGCTGACCAACCAGACCAACGACACGGTTTCGGCTGTGGTCACCACCGTTGCCGCCCCGACAGTGCCGCTGCCGGCCGGCGGCGACGGCTTCATCATCGAGCGGACCTATTACACGCTCGACGGTGAAGAGGCGAATGTCAGCGAGGCGAAGCAGAACGAACGCTACGTCGTCGTCATCCGTGTGCGCGAAACCAATGACTGGCCGTCGCGCATCGTCATTACCGACCTTCTGCCCGCCGGCTTCGAGATCGACAATCCTAGCCTCGTCGACAGCGCCCAGATGACGAATTTCGACTGGATCGGCGAGATCTCCGCTGCCCATACCGAATTCCGCTACGACCGCTTCGTCGCTGCCTTCAACCGTGCAGCCGGCGACAACCGCGAATTCAACGTCGCCTATGTCGTGCGCGCCGTCACCCCCGGCACCTACGACCACCCGGCCGCAAACGTCGAGGATATGTACCGGCCGGAGCTTTCGGCCCGCACGGCAACAGGCAAGATGGAGGTCGTGACGGTGCAACAATGAGGCGGCGGCACAAGTTTGCAATCGGATCCGTGGCCGGCATCCTTCTTGCCGGCACGGCTCTCTTTGCGCTCGATGCCGCCGACAGAGCCTTTCCGCCGCCTCTGGAGAGGGCGAATGTTGTGTCGGCCGAAGTGCTGGATGCCGACGGGCAATTGTTGCGTGCCTTTGCGACGTCGGAAGGCCGCTGGCGGCTGAAGACGACGGTCCCCGAGGTCGATCCGCAATTCCTGCGCATGCTGATCGCCTATGAGGACCAGCGTTTCTACGAGCACGGCGGCATCGACCTCTGGGCGCTCGGGCGCGCCGCCATGCAATTGGTCAGCAACGGCCGCATCGTCTCGGGCGCCTCGACGCTGTCGATGCAGGCGGCGCGGTTGATCGAGCCGCGCGAAGGGCGCTCGCTTTCGGCAAAGCTCTTGCAATTGGTGCGCGCCGTGCAGATCGAGCGGCGGCTGTCGAAGCAAGAGATCCTCGACCTTTATCTGACGCATGCGCCCTATGGCGGCAATCTCGAAGGCCTGCGCGCCGCAAGCCTTGCCTATTTCGGCAAGGAACCGCGGCGCCTGACGGTCGCCGAGGCGGCGCTGCTCGTCGCCCTGCCGCAATTGCCGGAACGGCGCCGGCCGGACCGCAATCTGAAGGCAGCCGAGGCCGCGCGCAAGCGTGTGCTCGACCGCGTCGCGGTCGCCGAGGCCGTTGGCGACGGCGAAGCGGAGCGGGCCGAGGGTGTCACGGTCCCACCGCGGCGCATGCAGTTGCCGGCACTTGCCGCCCATGTCGCCGAAGCCGCACTGCGCAAGGAGCCAACGGTTCTCAAGCATCAGACGACGCTGAAGAAACAGGTGCAGCAGGGGCTGGAGGCGGTTGCGCGGGCAGCGGCCATGAAGCTCGGGCCGAAGCTTTCGCTCGCCATGATAATGGCCGACGCGCAGACTGGCGCGATCGTCGGCGAGGTCGGCTCGGCCGATTATTTCGACGCCAGCCGCTCCGGCTGGATCGACATGACGCGCGTCAATCGCTCGCCGGGCTCGACGTTGAAGCCCTTCATCTACGGGCTCGCCTTCGAGCAGGGCCTGGTGTCTCAGGAGACGATCATCGAAGACCGGCCCGCCGATTTCTTCGGTTATCGGCCGCGCAATTTCGACATGAGCTACCAGGGCGACGTCACCGTGCGCGAGGCGCTGCAGCTTTCGCTGAACGTGCCGGCCGTCAAGCTGCTCGATGCCGTCGGGCCGTCGCGGCTGATGGTGCGCTTCCGCCGCGCCGAAGTGCGCCCGGTCCTGCCGCCGAATGAGGCGCCGGGGCTTGCGATCGGGCTTGGCGGCGTCGGCATTACCCTGAAGGATCTGGTGCAGCTCTATACGGCGCTTGCCAATCGCGGTCAGCCGGTTAGGCTCGGCGACGGCGTCACCGGCGCACCGGCCAAGCTCGACGGCGAACCGCTGCTGGAACCGGTCGCGGTCTGGAACGTCGCCGATATTCTCTCCGGCGTCATTCCGCCCGCCGGCGCGCCGCAGCGCGGCATCGCCTACAAGACCGGCACGAGCTACGGCTATCGCGACGCCTGGTCGGTCGGCTATGATGGCCGCTATGTGCTCGGCGTCTGGGTCGGGCGGCCTGACAACAGCGCCGTGCCGGGGTTGACCGGCTATGGCACCGCCGCGCCGATCCTGTTTGAAGGTTTTACCAAATCCGGCATCGCGACGACGCCGCTGCCCCGCCCGCCTGCGGGCGCCGTGCGGATCGCCCAGTCCGAGCTGCCGATCAGTCAGCGGCGTTTCGCACTCAATGCCAGCGGCCTGCTCGCCTCCGGCCGCGAGGCCGCACCGCAGATCATCTATCCGCCAGAGGGCGCGCATGTCGATCTCGGCGCTGGGCAAGGCAACCTGTCACCGCTGATGCTGAAGCTTCAGGGCGGCCGCGCGCCCTTCCGCTGGCTTGCCAACGGCAAGCCGCTGCCCGACCTCTCCCGCCGGCGCATCCAGCAATGGCTGCCCGATGGCGGCGGCTACTCCAAACTGACCGTCATCGACTCGACCGGCCGCGCCGCAAGCGTCGGCGTTTTCATCGACTAGCGCATCATTCCTTGCGCGTCTGAAAGGACCCGCTGCGCGGTAAGGGAACAAAAGCCGCACTGCAACCGTTGGGGACAATGTCCTTCCAACGTCAGACGGCCCCATGACACTTCCGACAGCGACCTACCGGATACAATTCCGCAACGGCATGGCCTTCGATCGCGCCTGCGACCTCGTCCCCTACCTCAAGACGCTCGGCATCAGCCACCTCTACGCCTCTCCGATCTTCACCGCCGTCAGCGGCTCGACCCACGGCTATGACGTGACAGACGCCAACGACATCGACCCGGCGCTCGGCGGCCGGGCAGGATTCGAACGGCTGGCGGAAAGCCTTGCCTCCGCAGGCATGGGGTTGATCCTCGACATCGTTCCGAACCACATGGCGGCCTCGCCGGAAAACGGCTGGTGGCGCGACGTGCTGACATTTGGCCGGCAAAGCGCCTATTTCAGTCATTTCGACGTCGACTGGAGCGAGCCGCTGACCCTGCCGCAGCTCGGCCAGGATTTCGAGGGAGCACTGGCCGACGGCGAACTGCGCATTACGCTCGACGAAACTCACGGCAATTTCGCCTTCGGTTATTTCGAAACGCTGTTGCCGCTGAACCCCGGGAGTTACGGAGCGATCGCAAATCGGCTCGACGATCCGGTTGCCACCAGAATGGCGGAAGCAGCGGCCGTGACCTCCGGCGAGGATTTCAATCGCGCGATGCGCGATATCCTCTTCGAAGGCGGCGATCGGGCAGTTCTCCGGCAAAAACTCAATGACGTCTCCTCCGACCACGATTTCATGAGAAACCTGCATGAGGGGCAGCATTGGCGGCTGACCCATTGGAAGGAGGCGGCACGACATCTGAGCTATCGCCGTTTTTTTGAGGTGACTGGACTGGTCGGCATCCGCGTCGAAGATCCCCCCGTGTTCGAGGACATGCACCGACTGGTGATCGAGCTGGTGCGCCACGGCAAGGTGCAGGGCTTGCGCATCGACCATGTCGACGGGCTCGCCGAACCCAGGGCCTATCTCGACAGGCTGCGGGAGGCGTCCGGACCGGACACCTTTATCGTCGTGGAAAAGATCCTTGGCGCCGGTGAGGTCCTGCCGGAGAGCTGGCCGGTTGCCGGCACCACGGGATATGAATTCATCGCCGCACTGAGCGAGCTGTTCATCGACGGCGGCGGTCTGCGCATATTGGACGATGCCTATCGCAGCATCGCCGGCGAAACGGGCAATCTCGAGGAGGGCCGGCGGATTGCCAAGCGACTGATGGTCGAACGCAATTTCGCCGGCGAGACCGACAGGCTGGTGTCGATCGCGGCAGGCATCTTTCCCGAGGTGAAAAGAGACGAGATCGCTACCGCCCTCAGCGAACTGCTGATCGCCTTTCCCGTCTACCGCACCTATGGCGACGGCGGTCCGCTTTCCTGGCAGGATTCAGCGGTGCTTGCGGCGACCGCCTCGCAAGCCATGGCGCAGCTCGACGACCGGCGAGCATGCGACCATGTGCTGAAGCTTCTCGAAGGCAAGGTCGAAGGTGACGCGGCCCACGACTTCCGTATCCGCTTCCAGCAATTGAGCGGGCCGGTGATGGCGAAGGCGACGGAGGACACGTTGTTTTACCGCTATAACAGGCTGCTTGCCGCAAACGAAGTCGGCGGCGAACCGGGCAAGGCGCCAGGCGGCCCGGAGGAATTCCACCGCCGCATGGCCGAACGGGCGCGGCTGCAGCCGCATGGGCTTTCGGCAAGCGCCACCCACGACACCAAACGCGGCGAGGATGCGCGCGCAAGGCTTTATGCGTTGAGCGAGGGCGCGGATGTTTTTGCACAGGCGGTCGAGCGTTGGCGCGACATGAACCGGCCGTGGCTGAAGGATCTGCCGGAGGGCGCAGCGCCGGAGCCGAATGTCGAATGGATGTTCTATCAGGCCCTGGCCGGCATCTGGCCGGAGGATTTCGACCGAGGACAGACGGAAGAACTCCGCGCACGCTTCACCGATTATGCGGTCAAGGCTGTGCGCGAGGCGAAACTGCGCAGCGGCTGGACAGAACAGGATGCCGCTTACGAGGAAGCGGTCGCCACCTATGCTGCGGCACTGGTTTCGCCTGACAATGACGTCTTCCTCGAGGATTTCGAAAGGGTACTGCAGCCTTTCATCGCGGCGGGTTACCTCAACAGCCTGTCGCAGACGCTGCTCAAGCTGACGGCCCCCGGCATTCCCGATATCTACCAGGGTGCGGAGGGCTTCGATTTCAGCCTCGTCGATCCCGACAACCGCCGGCCGGTCGATCATCAGCCGCTGACGGCTTGGCTGGCCGAATCCGGGCCGATCGCCAAGCTGCAGGCGGCGGCGTTGAAGCAGCGCCTTGTCGGGATCGGCCTGCAGCTACGCCAACGGCAGGCGGATCTCTTTGCCAGAGGCGACTATCTGCCGCTGAAGGTGACGGGCAACCGCCGCGACCATGTGCTTGCTTTTGCCCGGGTGCATCAGGATGATTTCGCTATCGTCGCCGCCCCGCGGCTGATGTTTGGCTGGCTCGATCCGGGCGTGCTCTTTGCCGGTCCTGAATTCTGGGAGGATACGGCGATCGCCATCCCTTCCCCGCTTCATGGTCTGAAGGCCGATCTGGTGACCGGAAAGACAATCGAGCCCGGGGGCAGCATTTCAGTCGCCACTCTGCTCGGGAGCCAGCCGATCGGGCTGATCACCCCGATCTGACGATCAGCCGTCGCAAAAGTCGAATCCATGAAAATAGCGCTTGACCTTCCAGTCACTGGAAGGTGGATAAGCTTATCCAACGGCCCTCCGGGGCATAGGAGATAGTCATGGATACTAAACACGATCACCATCACGGCCACGCCAAAGGGGATAATCATTGCTGCTCCGGTCATGATCAGGAGAAGCTTGCCGGGGCGGTGATCCGCGATCCTGTCTGCGGCATGACGGTCGACCCCCAGGTCGGCAAGCCCTCGCTCGATTATGACGGCCGCACCTATCATTTCTGCTCCGAAGGCTGCCGGACGAAGTTTGCGGCTGCGCCGCATGATTACCTAAGCGCGACGGACCCCGTCTGCGGCATGACCGTCGATCGCTCGACGGCGAAACACTTTCTGAAAGCCAATGGCGAGAAATTCTATTTCTGCTCGGCCGCCTGCCAAGCGAAGTTCGAAGCCGACCCCGCAGCCTATCGCAACGGCAACCGCCCAGCGGCACAGCCGGCACCCAAGGGTACGCTTTATACCTGCCCGATGCATCCGGAAGTCGTTAGCGATCGTCCCGGCGACTGCCCGAAATGCGGCATGGCGCTGGAGCCGATGGGCATTCCGCCTGAGGACGAAGGCCCGAACCCGGAACTCGTCGATTTCATCAGGCGGCTCTGGGTCAGCGCCATTCTCGCCATACCTTTGTTGGCGCTCGGCATGGGGCCGATGTTCGGCCTGCCGCTCCGGGAAACGATCGGCGAACCGCAGGCGACCATCATCGAACTCTTACTGGCAACGCCAGTGGTGCTCTGGGCGGCCCTGCCCTTCTTCCGCCGCGCATTGGCGTCCCTCGTCAACCGCAGCCCGAATATGTGGACACTGATCGGTCTCGGCGTCGGCACCGCCTATGTCTACAGCGTCGTCGCCACGCTCGCGCCCGGCATCTTCCCGATGAGCTTCCGAGGCCATGGCGATGCCGTACCGGTCTATTTCGAAGCGGCAGCCGTTATCGTCGCGCTGGTCTTTGTCGGCCAGGTGCTGGAATTGAAAGCGCGTGAACGCACCGGCTCGGCAATCCGCGCTTTGCTCGATCTTGCGCCGAAGACTGCGCGGCGCATCGATGCCGAGGGCAGCGAAAACGACGTGCCGGTGGACGAAATCCAGCCTGGTGATCGCCTCCGCGTGCGCCCCGGCGAGCGGGTGCCGGTGGATGGCTCCGTCCTCGAAGGCCAGTCGACCGTCGATGAATCGATGATCACTGGTGAGCCCCTGCCTCTGGAGAAGTCGAAGGGTGACCCGCTGACCGGCGGCACGATCAACAAGAACGGCACCTTCGTGATGGCCGCCGAGAAGGTCGGCGCCGATATGGTGCTGTCGCGTATCGTCGACATGGTCGCCAAGGCGCAACGCTCGCGAGCGCCGATCCAGGGTGCGGTCGACCGGGTGTCGGCCGTCTTCGTGCCGGCGGTGGTTGCCGTCGCCATCCTTGCCTTCCTCGTCTGGGCAGCGATCGGCCCGGAGCCGAGCATGGCCAATGGGCTGCTTGCCGCCGTTGCCGTTCTCATCATCGCCTGCCCCTGCGCGCTTGGCCTTGCGACGCCGATGTCGATCATGATCGCGACCGGGCGCGGCGCGCAGGAAGGCGTGCTGATCAAGGACGCCGAAGCGCTGGAGCGTTTCTCCAAGGTCGACACGCTGATCGTCGACAAGACCGGCACGCTGACCGAAGGCAGGCCGAAGCTTACCGATATCGTCGCCTTCGGCGGGATCGCGGAAAACAGGCTGTTGTCGCTGGCGGCAAGCCTGGAGCGCGGCTCCGAACATCCGCTGGCCGAAGCAATCGTTTCCGGCGCCGAGGAGCGCGGTGTCCTCTTCGTGGAAGTCACCGGCTTCGAGGCAAAGACCGGCAAGGGCGTTCAGGGTCTTGCGGGCGGTACAACAGTGGCGCTCGGCAATGCGGCGATGCTCGCCGATCTCGGCATTGATCCGGCCGCACTTGCCGAGAAGACCGAAGCCCTGCGCGGCGACGGCAAGACGGTGATGTTCGTGGTGTTCGACGGAGCGCTTGCCGGCCTTGTCGCCGTTGCAGACAGGATCAAGCCGACGACAGCAGCCGCCATTAAGGCGCTGCACGACAGCGGTCTGAAGATCATCATGGCGACGGGCGACAACGAGCGCACGGCACGCGCGGTGGCAAAAAGCCTCGGCATCGACGAGGTGCGCGCCGATGTGCTTCCGGAAGGCAAGAAGGCGCTGATCGACGAGTTGCGTGCCAAGGGCGCCATCATCGCCATGGCCGGCGACGGCGTCAACGACGCGCCGGCGCTTGCCGCCGCCGATGTCGGCATTGCCATGGGTACCGGCGCTGACGTCGCGATGGAAAGCGCCGGCATCACATTGGTAAAGGGCGATTTGAACGGCATCGTCAGGGCGCGGCGGCTGGCGGAGGCGACGATGCAAAACATCCGCCAGAATCTCGGCTTCGCCTTCGGCTATAATGCGCTCGGCGTGCCGGTTGCGGCCGGCATGCTCTATCCGATCTTCGGGTTGCTGCTGTCGCCGATGATCGCGGCGGCGGCAATGAGCCTGTCGTCCGTCTCGGTGATATCAAATGCGCTGAGACTGCGCTTTGCAAAACTATAGGAGACGGCGATGAATATCGGCGAAGCATCGGACCGGTCCGGCCTGCCTTCGAAGACTATCCGCTACTACGAGGATATCGGTCTCATCCGCCCCGAAAGGGGCGGAAACGGCTATCGCGACTATGCCGCAACCGACATCCACAAACTACGCTTCCTGCAGCGCTCGCGCGGCCTCGGCTTTTCCGTCGAGGAATGCCGGCAATTGCTGGCGCTCTACGAGGACAAGGACCGGGCGAGCGCCGACGTCAAGGATATTGCTGAGACTAAGCTTGCCGAGATCGACCGCAAGATCCGCGAACTGACGGAACTGCGTCGCACGCTGGAACATCTCGTGCATGCCTGTCACGGCAACGACAGGCCGGACTGTCCGATCCTCGAAGAGCTTTCGGACGGCAGCTGATCACTTCAGGAGAGCAGGCGTCGCGTTTCAGATGATCTGCATCAGGAAAGCTGGGGCATGTTCTGGTTGGCCGCCTGTGAGGATTGAGGTTGCTCGTCAGGCCCCTCGTCTTCGCTGTCGTCCAGTACGCCGTCATCCAGCCGATGCTTGATCGCGAGCGCATAGATCACGTCGAGAATATTGCGGTCCCTGAGATGAGGATCAGTCAGGGCGAGAAGCGAGGCCCGGACGATCTTCCTGCTGGTGGCCTTCGGACAACGCGCCTTGACGAAATCGTAGAGCGCCTGATCGGTCAGCCCTTCCATGGCGCCGTCTACGAGAGCTTCGTAGACTCGCTTCTTTTCCTTCATTCTTGATTTTCCCCCTCAAATCAGCGGCGTCATGATCTGTCATGTGATTGTCATAAACAATCGCGGATTTAAGGCGCCCGAGGGATATTTGAGATGATCCGGCGACGGTTTCGGCCCCGCATGATTTTTTACGCCCGCCGGGAATAAAATCCGCCGCATTTCCGTATACTCAATCATGGAACGCAAAGACCGCCCCTTCGATGTCATCGGACAGCTCGCAGCGCTGAGGCGCTACGCTCGCTCGCTGGTGCGCAATTCGGACGAGGCGGAGGATCTGGTGCATGATGCGCTGGTGCGCGCCTTCGAAAAGCGGAAAAGCTTCCGCAGCGGCGGCAACCTGCGCACCTGGCTGCTCTCCATCCTTCACAATGCCCATGTCGATCGTCTTCGCCAAAACCGGTCGCTGACGCGCCGCCACGACGAGGCGGCTGTCGAAGCCGAGCAGTCGCTGCCGGCCGGCCAGGAGCATGCCGTGCGCCTTCAGCAGGTGCGCGACGCCTTCTTCGATCTGCCGGAGGAACAGCGCGAGGCGCTGCAGCTCGTCGCAATTGAAGACCTTTCCTACCAGGAGGCGGCCGAGGCGCTTGGCATTCCAGTGGGGACGCTGATGTCGCGCATTTCCCGCGCCCGCGCTCAACTGCGCGAATTCGAGGAGAAGACGCCGCGGGTTTCACATCTGAGAATAATCGGAGGGAACGGCAATGAAAGCAGTTGATCCGATCATAGATGCTGATCTCGACGCCTATGTGGATGGCGAGATCGATGTCGCCCGTCGCATCCAGGTGGAATCCTATCTTTCCGAGAATCCGGCGATTGCCGCCAAGGTCATGGCCGACCTCAGCATGAAGGGCGAACTGCGCCTGGCGCTTGCCGGCGAAAGTGCCTTCGGCCGGCCCGAGACCCGCGATGCCGCCCGCCGGCTGGAACGTGGCCTTTCCTATGGCCGCATCTTCCATTCCTTGCAGCGCGTTGCCGCCGTCGGCATTCTGATCGCTGCCGGCTGGGTGGCGCACAATTCCTTCGGCGCCTTCTCGGCGACCGAGGTGGTGGCATCGGTTCCGGCACCCGCCTATGTCGAGGATGCCGTCCGCGCCTATCAGACCGCGGCGCTTCGCCAATCGATGCCTCCGCAGACGCCGGCCACCTATAGCCCCGACGATATTCGCGCCGCCACGGCGATCGTGATGCCCGAACTGCCCAGGGATTGGAAGGTCGCCGACGTGCAGATCTTCCCGTCGGAATTCGGCCCCAGCGTCGAGATGGCGATCGAACAACCGGATGGAAAGCAATTGTCGCTTTTTGCCGTCCGTCCGGGCGCCTTCGAGGTCAAGCCGGTCAGTCATCTCACGCTGGAAAAAGCGGAAGCCGCCTATTGGCAGATCGGCGAGGTCGCTTATGCGCTGATCGCCGACGATAGCGGTCTCAATCTCGACCAGGCGGCCGAACGGCTCGCCCGCTCGCTCTATTAATTCAAACCGAGGAGATCAGCATGAACCCGATCAATCCCCGCTACGGCGCCGTCGCCGGCTCCCAAGCCCTCTTCGACGAGGGCCTGCGCCAGCACATGCTGCGCGTCTACAACTATATGGCTCTCGGCCTCGTCATCACAGGCCTGGTGGCCTTTGTCGTCGGCTCGACGCCGGCACTTTACGTACCGATCTTCGGCTCGCCGCTGAAGTGGGTGGTGATGCTTGCCCCGCTCGCCTTCGTCTTCTTCTTCTCGTTCAAGATCCAGACGATGTCGGCCGGCACCGCCCAGATCACCTTCTGGGCCTTCTGCGCCGTGATGGGCCTGTCGCTCGCTTCCGTCTTCCTGGTCTTCACCGGGGCGAGCATCGCGCGGACCTTCTTCATTACCGCGACGATGTTCGGCGCCACCAGCCTCTACGGCTATGCGACGAAGCGTGATCTCTCGCGCATGGGCTCATTCCTGATGATGGGCCTCTTCGGCGTCATCATCGCCGCTGTCGTCAACATCTTCCTGGGTTCGAGCGCCCTGCAGTTTGCGATCTCGGTGATCGGCATCGCCGTCTTCGTCGGCCTCACCGCCTACGACACGCAGAACATCAAGGAACAGTATTCGGAAAACTACGATCAGGAATCGAACCAGAAGCTCGCCGTCTTCGGTGCGCTCTCGCTCTACCTGAACTTCGTCAACATCTTCCAGCTTCTGCTCAACTTCACCGGCGAGCGGGAATAGGACTGCGCTTCTGGGGGCAATGGAAGCGCAAGAGCGCCTAGTCTGCAGTCTGTGACAGGATGGCGGGCTGGGTGCTCACCCAAAGGAAACGGCCGGGCCAACGCCCGGCCGTTTTCGTTTTCAAATGATGCCCCAGGCGCGGTAGCGCCCCCGGCCGGTGATTTCACGAATGCCGATCTCATTGACGAGGTTCAGCGCACCGCGCGGTGTGATGCGCAGATGACGGGCGATCATCGCCGCCGAGACCATTGGCCGCGACAGGACGAAATCGGCAAGTTCCGGCAGGCTGCTGTTCGAACGGCGGCCACGGAAGCGCAGCTCCATTTGCGTGCGCGCCAAGGTCAAGCGGTCGATTTCCTTGAGGCCGGCCACAGCGCCCAGGTGCATCGCCTCCAGAAAGGCTTGCAGCCGCGTGACGCGATCGCGTGCCCGACGACGCTCATGGCGCACCAGCTTCAGCCCGCCGTAAAAAGAAAACAGATGCGAGGCGACCTTGCCTCGGGCGCGTAGATGGCTTGCGACCAGAAGACCGCCCAGCCAGTGCTGCCGCCGCAACGGCTCGATCCTTTCCCAGGCTTCGAAGAGGATGATGGCGCCGAGAACCGGCGGCAAGCTATCGGCCAATGGCTGGACGCTTCGCCACTCCGCAAGCCGCTGTTCCTCGTCCCACTCGTCGTCACCGAGCAAGCCGAGAGGATCTTCGTTGCGCCTTGCTGGGGTAAGGGCAGCCGTCTCGCTTGGCGGCGTTTTCCCCGTATGGATATCGAGCAGCTTCTGCGAGCGGGCAAGAAGCGCATCGATCTCCGCCATCTCGGCAGCGAGCGGGCCGCTCTCATCCTCGCCTTCCTCGTCGGTCTCGACCGGAGCTGCGGGGCTCTTCGTGTCCGGCACCTTCCCCTCCCCTTCCCCGCCCGTCACAGTCAGCGTCGCAAGACCCGAGACGCCGAGTGCCCAGGAGGGTTCGCCTGTCCAGATGCGCCGACGTGCCCGCAGCACGGAATGGGCGATCGTCAGTTCGTGGGTGGGAGCGCGGCTATCCATATGCGCATCATGCAAAACGAGATCCTCGACATGCACGAGTTCGCCGGCCACCCAGAGCGCGCCGGCGGCGTCGAAGAAATGGCTGCGTTCGGCAAATCCCTGGCCGACCGGCGAGCGCAACACTCGCTCGTCCAGCCGCGCCACCGTATCCTCCGCCGCGGCAAGGGCTGGAAGCAGGGTTTGAAGCATTATACCGTCGATATCGTAGCGCATTGTTAAGCTTTACAGTTTTCCACAAATGGAAGCAAAACACGTGTTTCCTTCCGCCATGTATGACATGGTTAACGGCGTATTTCAACAAAACTGCGGAAAAGGAAGCCGCTAAGATGGCTGATCGACCGGCGCATATGCTTCTAGTCGTCGCAGCTGGCGCGAAACTTTTTCATAGCGGCTCATCCGGTTTTCCTCGTCGTCGGACCATTTGCCCGCATCAGCGCCATCAGCATCGGTCCGAGCGAGAATTCGCCACGCTCCGCCCGCCGCGTCAGGTCACGCAGGTAGCCGCCGGCCGAGTTGATATGTCCGCCCCTTTCCAGAATACAGGCGATGACCGTGGCGGCGTTTTCCGGCCCCATGACATCGCAGGCCAGCTGATAGGCGCTGGGGCTGACGCCAAGAGTGGAGCGGACGATGACGGCCGCGGCCATCAGATCGCGCCAGCTGCCGATGCCGCTGCCCGGGCCATAAGCGATGATCTCCGGGCAGGCTTGCAGCACCATGGCAAGGGGGAAGGATTTCGGCGGCTCCCGCCACGGCTGCGGTTCTTCCTCCGACTTTGCGCCCTGCTTCGGTTCGAAGCTTGGTTCAAGTTCAGATATAGGGTGTGGGTTTGAATTATGTATGTGCCGACCGTTTTGGTTATCATTGGCGTCTGTTTTTTCTGTTTTCGACTTCGATTCCAGCGTCTTGACGATCAATTCCCGGAGCGCTTCGAGATCGCCCAGCAGGCTTTCCATCTCGGCAGCCGACGGGCGGCGCGGCAGGCTTGCGGAAAGCAGATTGAAATGCTTCTGCATCTCGATCCATTCGCCGGCAATCTCCTCTTCCAGCGCGATCTCGATGAGCTTGGTAATGTCACGCCGGCAAAGTGTCAGGCGCTCCCTCAGGCGCTTCCATTCGAGTTTGGCGGCCATCACCTGAGCCGCCTGCGCCTCGATCTCTCGCGCGCGCACCAGGAGTGGCGCCAAGCTGAAGCCAAAGGCTTCACCAAGCCCCCCCTCGCCGTTACGGCGGGCAAAACGTTTCCCATTCGGGCTATCCCGCCGGATGATCAGGCCGGCTTCCACCAGCATCGCCAGGTTCCGCCGCAACGTCGTGCCTGCCATGCCATGCGTGCGAAGCGACAGCTGCTCGTTCGACGGAAAGACGACGAAACCGTTGGCCTCGGCAATCTCGTTCTTCGGGTAGAAGGTCAGCAGCGCGTTGAGAACAGCCAAGGCACGGTCCGATACGCCGACCATGTCCTTTGCTTCGCAGAGCGCACGAAAAATCTTCCACTTGTCGATCGATGCGTCCGGATCGACCTTGCTGGCGCTTTCCTGACTTGCCAGCATGCCACGTGTCATCGATCGCCGCCCAAAGGGCGTCGATACATATTGAGGCTCCATGTCCCTCACCTTTTTTCAAGGCAAAAGAAAGCTACCACCCAAAAGGATGCCGAAGACGCTTGACAGTGATTCGAGGAAGTGCGATTCTCAGATTGTCCAGATATGAGAAAGGCTTCCGCGGCGGCAACGTTCGGAGGCTTTTTTCTTTTGCGGCCTACTCTCCTGCTTGCAACTTGCCGGCCCGATAGGCTTCGTAAAGCTCATCGAGACGGCGTGAAATGTAAGCGCCGAAATCCGGCGCTTCGCCGGTCTTCAACGCGATCGTGAAGGAATTGCCGGCGCTCTTGATTCGGCCGGCAATCTTGCCGCCGCTCTTCGGCTTCCAGTCATATTCCGTAGTTTCCGGCTTCGCCTCTTTCTTGGCGAGTTCGGTAACCAAAAGCTCGAAACGGCGATCGCTCTCTTCCGCCAAGAAACCTTCCGAAGCAATGAGCTTCGCAAGCCGGGCGGCCGTCATCCCATTCCAGTCCTGGGCAAGCGCCATCCACCGGCGTCGCCCGATGCCGGGTGCGGCTCCAACCGAGCTGACGATCTCGGCGGGAATAGCTTTTGCGACGGATATCAGCTTCGATAGCTCCGTCTTGTCCGTCGACAGAGCCTTCATGATGACCGGGCGCTCAAAACCCTTGAGCTCGAGATTGAGGGCAAAGACCGCGCGCTCGATATAGGAAAGGTTCCGGCGCGCCGAATTCTCAATGCCCTGCGCGATGACGACATCGGTATCGTCGAGCTTACGGACGATCGCCTGCACCTTGAGGCCGAGCAGCTTGACCGCCTGCAGACGGCGATGGCCGTAGGCGATCTGGTAGCGGTCCTCATCATTGGGATGGCGGCGAACGAGGATCGGCACTTCCTGGCCGTTCTCGGCAATCGACTGCACCAGCTCGTCTTCGATATCGAGGGGCTGGTCGCTAAGGCGGTCACGCACGAAGGAGGAATCGATCAGATCGGGATCGAGCTCGACGATGCGTTCACCGGAGAGCAAAGCCTCCTGCATCGCCCTGCTCTCTTCCTCCATGCGGCCAAGGGTCAGCGCCATCGTCCGAACCGGCCCGGCCGATCCGCGCGAAGACGGTTCCTCGTAGTTGGCCGCGGCCAACTCCTGCGCCGTATCATCGAAAAGACCCTTCAGGCGATCGCGTCTGCTCATGCTCGACCCCAGGCTTTGTGAATACCGGCGAGAACCTCGCTATTGGCGGCATTGACCGATTCCAGCGCCCGGTCATAGGTCGAGCGGCGCACCTGCCCCTTCTCGATCTCGTAGAGCGTCTGCTTGGTCAGGCCGACATCGGCGATCGCCGTCGATTTGAGAATAGTCGCCGTCAACACGTCGTCACTGAAGAGGCTGCGCAGCAGCGCGACGATCTGTGACTGCGGCGCATCGAAGGGTTCGTGACGGGTGACGACATATTTGATGAAATCGTGCTGCAGGTCGCCACCGGCCTTGCGTACGACGGAAAGCAGATCCGAAGTCATGAGCAGGAACTGCGACATGGAAGCGACGTCGACCATCTGCGGATGGATGGTGATGAGCAGCGATGTTGCTGCGCAGACGGCGCCAAGCGTGAGGTAACCAAGCTGCGGCGGGCAGTCGATCACCACGATGTCGTAATCCGCCTCGACCTCGGCAATGGCGATGCCAACGCGACGGAAGAACAGCTCGCCAGGTCGCTGCCGGTCGTTCAGTGCCCGTGGCGTCTCATGCTCGAACTCCATCAGTTCGAGATTGCCCGGCACCAGATCCAGCCCGTCGAAATAGGTCTTGCGGACGATCTCCTTCAGCGGCTTGCGGCCCTCATCGTAGCGAATTGCGCCATAGAGCGTATCGCCCTCGGAAAGATCGAATTCGGGCTGAACGCCGAGCATGGAGGAGAGCGAAGCCTGCGGATCGAGATCGATCGCAAGCACCCGGTAACCTGCCAGCGCCAGATACTGCGCCAGATAGAGCGTCGTTGTGGTCTTCGCCGAGCCGCCCTTGAAATTGGTGACGGCAACCGTCTGCAGCTTTTCGCCAGGGCGACGCCACGGCTGATAGGAAAGTGCGTCCTTCGGCTTGAGCTTCGCCATATACTGCCGCAATTCGTTGATCTGGCCGAGCGTGTAGGAACGCCGGCCATTCTGGGCAAGATCCGGCTGCGGTCCCTTGCCATCCAGTGAAAGCTGGCGAAGATAGCCGTCCGAGACGCCGATCATCTGGGCGGCCTCGCCGGAGGAGAATGTTCGTAGCGTCTTTTGCGAGAGCGGCGGAAACAGCTTGTCGCGGAGGAGCTTCAGTTGCCGCGAAAGCTGGTTCGCATGCCGCTCGATCCGTACATCTGTCGTCGATACGCTAATGTTGTCCAAAACACCCAATCCTTTTCGATGCGCTTTTCTGTCAACATAGCGTCAAAAAGCGTATCGAAAGTGACACGATTCGGGATTTGCAGCAACAACAGGGCTTAGATGCCACCCACAGGCCCGGTTGGCCGCGGCCAACTCCCTGTTCGGCCCTTGCGACGACCGGGCTTTTTCGGCAAGACCGCCAGGACTCAACGGGGAGTATCCGCTTGAAGCATATCAATATCATCGGCATCGGCACGGGCAACCCGGAACACCTGACCATACAGGCGATCAACGCAATGAACGCGGTCGACGTGGTCTTCCTGCCGGTCAAGATCGCCGGCAAGGAAGAACTCGCCGAAATCCGGCGGGATATCTGCCAACGCTATATCACACGGCCGGCCAGCAGGATTTCAGAATTCGCGGTGCCGCAAAGGCAGACGGCCGACAAGACCTATGTGCAGAGCGTCGACGCCTGGCACGGTGAGATTGCCCGCATCTATGGAGAGCTGATCTCCGGTCTCCCGGATGATGGCAGCGGCGCCTTTCTCGTCTGGGGTGATCCCAGTCTCTACGACAGCACGATCCGCATCATCGAACGCGTGCGCCAGGAAGGCAGCCTGGATTTCGATTACAGCGTCATTCCCGGCATCACCAGCATTCAGGCACTGGCGGCCAGCCACAGAATCCCGGTCAACCTCGTCGGCAAACCGATAGAAATCACCACAGGGCGCAGGCTGGCGCGGGACGGGCTTCTGACCGACAGCACCGTCGTCATGCTTGACGGCGAACAGGCTTTTGCGAAGATCGACGATCCCGATGCCGAGATCTTCTGGGGCGCCTATCTCGGTACCAAGGATGAGATCGTCAGATCAGGACGACTTGGCGATATCGCCACCGACATTCTGAGGCTCAGGGCCGAGGCTAGGCAGCGGCACGGCTGGATCATGGACATCTATCTCCTGCGCAAGGGACGGGATTTCGACGAATAGCCAGTCCGAAGCCTTTCCAGCATGCTTTGCCGGGCCGGCTGCGATCATGTAAGAAGTGGCCAGAGGATCGAGAATGAGCATTAAGGCCGCAAAGGCGAGCGACAGGACAGGCGAGGCGGATCTGCACGGTCGCCCGGCGGTGACGATGCGTAGACGCGGCGCCTGCCCCGCCCTTGCCGCGCCAATGCCGACCGGCGACGGTTTGCTGGTCCGGCTGCGGCCGGCCGGCGGCGCGTTGACGCTGTCGCAATTCGCAAGCCTTGCTCGCTCAGCCGCGGCCCATGGAAACGGCATTCTCGAAATCACTGCCCGCGGCAATCTGCAGATCCGCGGCCTTCGGGCTGAGACCGTCGGACAGCTCGTGGCCGATATCGATGTCGCCGGGATCACCGTGCCGGACGGGCCGGCGATCGAGACATCGCCGCTGCACGGCATCGACCCGGAAGAAATATGCGATCCGGCGGCAATGGAAATGGCCTTGCGCAGCATGCTCCGCGATCAGCTTGCGTCGCCGCGCCTCGCGCCGAAGCTCTCGCTTGTTGTCGACGGTGGTGGAACCTTCGGCTTATCAGCACTGTCCGCCGATATCCGTATCGTCGCGCAATCCCCCGCAGATTGGCTTGTCGCGATCAATGGCGACGGTGAAACCGCAACGCCGGTCGCGATCGGTCCCGCGGAGACGGCGATGTCGGCCGTCGGCGAAATTCTGAGCTTGTTGGCGACCCTCGGGCAGGGCAGACGGGCAAGGGATATCGATCCGGCGCTTCTGCGGGCGCGTTTTCCCGCGATGGATGGCATTCAGTTCATTCCTTCACGCGCGGCAGTGATGCCGCTTGCCGGCTCGCACACGCTTGAGGACGGCAAAACCATACTCGGCGTCAGGCCGGAATTCGGGCAGATCAGGGCGTCCGATCTGGTCGCTTTGCTCGATCTCGCAAAGGCCCGTGGCGCTACAGCCATCCGGCTTGCGCCCGGGCGCGGTTTTTTCGTCATCGGGCTCTCCGCCGATACAGTGCCGGCTATGCAGGCGGCCGCCGCCGGACTTGGCTTCAGCACCCAGCCCGGCGAGAATACCGAGCATATTGCCGCCTGTGCCGGCGCCGGCGCCTGCGGCTCCGCTTTCTACGAGACCCGAACTCTGGCGCGCCGCCTCATTGCCGTAGCACCTGCCCTTTTCGACGGTTCGCTGACACTGCATCTGTCCGGCTGTCCTAAGGGCTGCGCTCATGCGCGGCCGGCGCTGACCCTGACGGGCTCGGCGGAGGGTTATGGCCTCATCCTCAATGGGCTTGCTGCGGATCTGCCGGACGAACGGATCTCTGGCGGTCGGATCGATTTCGCTATAGAGAGGCTCGCCCGGACCATCGAAGACAACAAAGACGCTGGCGAATCGACCGCCGCCTGCCTTACACGGCTTGGCGCAACCGGCGTTTCGAAGGCGCTGCGACAGGAATAGGAATGCCAGACTACGATTATATCCGCAGCGGCGATGCGATCTACGAGCGTTCCTTTGCGATTATCCGTGCCGAGGCCGATCTTTCGCGCTTCACCGACGATCAAGCCGAAATCGCCGTGCGCATGATCCACGCCTGCGGGCTGGTCGAGGCGGCGGAGCATTTTGTCTTTTCCGCCGATTTCGTCAGTGCCGCGCGCGACGCGCTGAAGAGTGGCGCGCCGATTTTCTGCGACGCGGAAATGGTATCCCAGGGCGTCACCCGGGCACGGCTGCCGGCGCAGAACGAGGTGATCTGCACACTGCGCGATCCCGCGACACCCGAGCTTGCACGCGAGACCGGCAATACGCGCTCGGCCGCCGCCATGCATCTCTGGCTCGATCGGCTCGGCGGCAGCGTTGTTGCGATCGGCAATGCACCGACAGCGCTCTTCCATCTGCTCGAACTCCTGCGCGACGGCGCCCCGAAACCCGCGGCGATCCTCGGCATGCCTGTGGGCTTCGTCGGCGCGGCGGAATCGAAGGATGCATTGGCGGAGAATTCCTACGGCGTACCCTTTGCCATTGTTCGCGGCCGGCTCGGCGGCAGCGCCATGACGGCGGCCGCCATCAATGCATTGGCGAGGCCGGGCCTATGACGACAAGCGGCCGTCTCATCGGCGTCGGCACGGGTCCCGGCGATCCGGAGCTCCTTACCCTCAAAGCCGTGCGCGCCATCGAAGGCGCTGATGTGATCGCCTATTTCGCCAAGCAGGGCAGGGGCGGCAACGGCAAGGCGATCGTCGAGCCGCTGCTCAAAACCGGGGTGACGCTGCTGCCGCTCTATTATCCGGTGACGACCGAAATCGACAAGAACGACGAACGATACCAGAGGCTGATCACCCAATTCTACGATCTGTCTGCCAAAGCTGTTGCCGGGCATCTCGATGCCGGGCTGACCGTCGCCGTTCTCAGCGAAGGTGATCCGCTCTTCTATGGCTCCTATATGCACCTGCATGTCAGGCTTTCCCAAAGCTACCCGACGGAAGTGATCCCGGGCATCAGCGCCATGTCGGGCTGCTGGTCGCTGGCGGGCATGCCGATCGTCCAGGGCGACGACGTGCTTACCGTACTGCCCGGTACGATGGCCGAGACCGAGCTGACTCGCCGCCTTGTCGATACGCAAGCCGCCGTCATCATGAAGGTCGGCCGCAATCTGCCGAAGATCCGCCGGGCGCTGGCGGCGGCCGGCCGGCTTGCGGAAGCCGTCTATGTCGAGCGCGGCACCATGGCGAATGCGGCGATGGAAAAGCTTGCCGACAGGACCGACGGCGATGCGCCGTATTTTTCGCTCGTGCTGGTGCCGGGCTGGGAGGGCAGCCGATGAGCGGCAGGCTTTTCGTGATCGGCACCGGTCCCGGCAACCCCGATCAGATGACGCCGGAAGCTTTGGCCGTTGTCGATGCGGCGACGGATTTCTTCGGCTACGGACCTTATCTCGACAGGCTGGAGCTCCGCCACGATCAACTGCGGCATGCCTCGGACAATCGCGAGGAGCTCGGCAGGGCAGGGGCAGCACTCGCCATGGCAGCGGATGGCGCCAAGGTCTGCGTCGTCTCCGGCGGCGACCCCGGCGTCTTCGCCATGGCGGCCGCGGTCTGCGAAGCAATCGAGAACGGGCCGGCCGCCTGGCGCGCGGTCGATCTCATCATCCTGCCCGGCATCACGGCGATGCTGGCAGTGGCGGCAAGAGCAGGCGCTCCACTTGGCCATGATTTCTGCGCCATATCGCTGTCTGACAACCTAAAGCCCTGGAATATAATAGAAAACCGTCTTGTATTGGCGGCAAAGGCAGGTTTTGTCATCGCGCTTTATAATCCGATCAGCCGGGCGCGGCCCTGGCAACTCGGCGAAGCCTTCAAGCTGTTGCGTGACCATCTGCCTGCAGCAACACCGGTTATTTTCGGGCGTGCGGCCGGGCGGCCGGACGAACGTATCGCCGTCCAGCAGCTGTCGCAGGCAGACGCGTCGATTGCCGATATGGCGACCTGCATCATTATCGGCTCGGCGGAGACACGCATCGTCACGCGGCCAGGCCGGCTGGACCTCGTCTATACGCCGCGCTTCATGGCGGGGGGGAACAGGTGATCGATCGCCGCCAGCGCCGCCTCGACAGTGTCGACAGCCTTGACCGTGGAGGCCGGCGCGCGCGTTACCATCATCACCTCGATACCGAGCAGGCGGGCTGCCTCGATCTTTGCATAGGTGGCGGCACCGCCACTGTTCTTGGCGACGATGGCGTCGATGTCGTGCTGCCTCAGCAGATCGCATTCACCGTCCAGCGTGAACGGACCCCGATCGAGGACATAGTCGACATTATCAAGCACAAGCGGTGGTTCGACGGGATCGACGCTGCGGACGAGATAGTGATGTTGCGGTGCCGCTTCCGCATGATGCGCACCTTGCCGGCCCGTCGCCAGAAAGACATGGCGGGGGGAGGGGCCGAGCGCTTCGATGGCCTCCGCAATACTCTGCACCTCCCGCCAGCGATCGCCCGGAAGTCGTTGCCATTCGGGACGGCGCAAAGCGATCGTGGCAATGCCGGCGGTCTCGGCCGCGAAAGCGGCATTGGCCGAAATGCGCTCGGCGAAGGGGTGCGTGGCGTCGATCAACAGGTCATATCCGCCAGCCTTCAGGAAATCGGCAAGTGCGGCAGCACCGCCGAAACCGCCGATGCGAACCGGAACAGGCTGCGTGGCCGGTTTTTCGGTGCGGCCGGCAAGCGACAGCAGAACATCGCAGTCATCCCGCGCCGCCAGCGCCTCGGCCAGCAGCCGCGCCTCGCTGGTGCCGCCGAGGATCAAGATGCGGGGTCTTACCATGTCTGATGTCTCTCCTCCTTCCGGCCAGCGCTGGCTGACTATTATCGGCATCGGCGAAGATGGTCCAGAAGGGCTGGGCGAGGAGGCAAAGAGGCTGATCGCGACCGCACCCGCCGTCTTCGGCGGCGCGCGGCATCATGCACTCGCTGCCTCGCTGATCGCAGGCGAAAAGCTTTCTTGGCAAAGCCCCTTCGAGCGCTCGGTCGAGGCTATCGTTGAAAGGCGCGGCACGCCTGTTGTCGTGCTCGCCTCCGGCGACCCGTTTCTCTATGGCGTCGGCGCAACGCTCTCCCGCCATGTGGCGGCGGACGAGATGCGCGCCATCCCGGCGCCCTCGGCCTTCAGCCTTGCTGCCTCCCGCCTTGGCTGGCCGCTGCAGGACGTCGCGACGATCTCGCTGCATGGAAGGCCGGTCGACCTGATCCGACCGCATCTGCACCCCGGACGGCGCATCATCGCGCTGACCTCGGACGAGAAGGGGCCCGGCGATGTGGCTGCCCTGCTGATTGCTGCTGGCTTCGGTCAGTCGCGGCTTACGGTGCTCGAGGCGCTTGGCGGTGTGCGGGAACGGCGGAGAAGTGCGGCGGCGACGGATTTCGACCTCCTGGACATCGATCCCCTGAATGTCTGCGCACTCGATATCGCAGCAGGGGAGGGGGCACGCATTCTGCCTTTTGCCGCAGGGCTCGAAAACGAACTGTTCGAGCATGACGGACAGATCACCAAGCGTGAAATCCGGGCGATGACGCTTTCGGCGCTCGCGCCGCGTCACGGCGAACTGCTCTGGGATATCGGCGCGGGCTCGGGCTCGATCGGCATCGAATGGATGCTCGCCGATCCTAGCCTGAAGGCAATCGCCGTCGAGCAGTCGCCGGAACGGGCCGCACGTATCGCCCGCAACGCATCCGCCTTCGGCGTGCCGCATCTCGCCGTCATTGAAGGTATGGCGCCCGATGCGCTGAAGGGCCTGCCGGAACCGGATGTGATCTTCCTCGGCGGTGGCGGTAGCGAGCCGGGTGTTGTCGATACTGCGATTGCCGCGCTGAAGCGGGGAGGGCGGCTCGTTGCCAATGCCGTAACGCTGGAGATGGAAGCGGTACTGCTCGCCGAACATGCCAAACGCGGCGGCTTCCTCACGCGGATCGAAATATCGCGCGCCCAGCCCGTCGGCGGCATGACCGGCTGGCGGCCGGCCATGCCGGTGACGCAGTGGCGCTGGACGAAAGGATGACAAGATGACGGTGCATTTCATCGGCGCTGGACCAGGTGCTGCGGATCTGATCACAGTGCGTGGCCGCGACCTCATCGCCCGATGCCCGGTCTGTCTTTATGCCGGCTCGATCGTCTCGCCCGAACTGCTGCGATATTGTCCGCCGGACGCGCGCATCGTCGATACGGCGCCGATGTCGCTCGACGAGATCGAGGCGGAATATCTTCGCGCCGCCGCGGCCGGCCAGGATGTCGCCCGGCTGCATTCCGGCGATCTCTCGGTCTGGAGTGCGGTCGCCGAGCAGGTGCGCCGGCTGCAAAAGCATGGCATCGACTATACGATGACACCTGGTGTTCCGGCCTTTGCCGCCGCGGCCGCAGCACTCGGCCGAGAGCTGACGATCCCGGCCGTGGCGCAGAGCCTGGTGCTGACCCGCGTTTCCGGCCGCGCGTCACCAATGCCGAACGACGAAACACTGGCGAAGTTCGGCGCGACGGGCGCCACGCTGGCGATCCATCTGGCAATCCACGCGCTGAAGCAAGTGGTCGAAGAGTTGACGCCGCTTTACGGCGTCGACTGCCCTGTCGCGATCATCGTCAAGGCCTCCTGGCCGGACGAGCGCATCCTGCGCGGCACGCTCGTCGATATTGAGGCAAAGGTTGCGGCCGAACCGATCGAACGCACAGCGATCATCTTCGTCGGCCCATCGCTCGCAGTGGAAGATTTCCGCGAAAGCTCGCTCTACGATCCGGCCTATCAGCGCCGGTTCAGAGGTAGAGAGTAGCGTCAAGCGACCGCGCGGCTTTTAGACCCGCGCGCTGAGATACTCCATGCTGGCGCGAAGCGCGCCGGCCGGATCCTTCAGCGCATGCACCTCCGCCGCGAAGGGCTCGAAGGAGAACGAGCCGGTATAACCCGCCTGCAACAGAGTCCTGACCTGACCGGCATTGTCGAGCAGGTCCTCGGCATTGACCAGAACGCGGTGGGAATCGCGCATATCGGCAACGGAAACAGCCGGGTCGTCGACGCCGGAGATGTGCACAAGGCCGGTCAGTTGCGGAAAGGTGAGGGCTTCGCCGGCAAGATGATGGTGGAAGGTATCGTGGACCAGCCTGAAGGTCGACTGCGCGCCCAGCTCCTCGATCGCGTCGGCCGCCTCGGTCTTCGAGCGCAGCGAGCAGATCTCGAAACCGAGCGGCTCGACGAGACCGATAATGCCGGCTTCCTCCAGCATCGGTTTCAGCGCGGCCAGAGACTGGCGTAGATTGGTCTGCCGTTCGCCATCGGCGCAGCCGGTGCCGTCGTTCTTCGGAACGAGGACGAGCGCCTTGGCGCCCGACGCGCTGGCATAATCGATCAGCTCCTGCGCTTCGGCGGCTCTTGTCGCGTTCCACTCATTGAAGCGCTGCAGGGCGTTGATCGAGATGATCGTCACCCCATGGCGGGCGGCCGCTTGCCTGATCACCTCGGGTTTGGTGCCGTCAAGGATGGCATTGCCGGAAAGGTCGTTGCGGATCTCGACGGCATCGATGCCGAGCGATCTGGCCAGTGCGAAAAAATCGTCGATGGCAAGCGACGGTGCGGCCATATGGTTAAGCGCAAAGCGGATCGAAGTCATGACTGCTATCTCCTCCTCATCTCCGCGTCGGGGCGGAGCGGTCCTCGTGAATGGGTCCGCGAATCTCTATCGGAATTCGCGTCGCAATCCATCCGCCATCGCCGGTGCTCGCTCTCATTGCTGAGAGAATTTCGAGCGAAATGATGTAATTCCATCATTCCTCAGATGTTCTCCGAAATATGAATTTCGAAAGGCAGGAAGAGCTGCCCGGGAACAGCCGTTTCGCCGTTTTCGATGGCGCCCGTCATCAGCCCCATCAATTCCTTGCAGAGGGCGGGCAGGGGGGTGCCGATCGCCATGGCGACGATATCGTCGGCAAGACCGGCTTTGCTGTCGGGCGTCAGCTCGTTGACCACGAGGACGATCTTGCCGCCGACACCCTCTTCACGGAATGCAGAAATTGCCCCCTCCATGCCGCCGCCGCAGACATAGAGGCCGACGAGATCGGGATGTTTCTGCAGAAGTGTCAACGTCGCCTCATGGGTGATCTCGGGCGTGTCCAGATTGATCAGCGTGTCAACGACATCGAACTCAGGCGCATTCTCGCGAAAATAGGAGCGGAAGCCGATTTCCCGCAGTTCATGTCCGTGGAACCGATGGCTGCCGACGAAACAGGCGATCTTGCCAGGCCCGCGTGCCGTGCGCGCAATCGTCCAGGCGGCGGTGCGCCCGACCTTGCGGTTGTTGACGCCGACATAGGCATTGCGCACGCCCGAGGCGAAATCGGAGAGCAGCGAGAAGACCGGGATCCCTTTTTCCTTCAGTTCTTCGATGGCGGTCGTGACCGCAGGATAATCGGGGGCAACGAGAGCAACGGCCTGGTTGCGGGCACCGAGAGCCTTCAGCTTCTCGACGATCGCTGCCGGTGTCGAGGCCGAGGGAAAGTCGATCTGCGTCTGGATCCGCGCGCTGGTGACCGCGCGCGCTGCGGTTTCGATCTCACGCACGAAGCTCTGATAGAAGGGTTGCATCGGCTTCTGCAGCAGGAAGGCAAGCCTGTATTGCGGCAGATCCTCGAAGACGCGCTGTTTGATCAGGCCGACAGCGTGATAGCCGATCGACTGTGCTGCATCATAGACCCGTCGCGCCGTTTCCTCGCGCACGCGGTGGCGAGCGTTGAGAACGCGGTCGACGGTGGCAACGCTGACGCCGGAGGCGCGGGCGAGATCGGAGATAGTGGGACGGCGCATCGGCGTTCCTGATGGATTCGATCATGAAATGCAAGCCATTCATGATGGCTTTTGATAGATTATATCAAGCCTGCATTGAGCGCTTTCCAAAGTCAACCTATTCTCCCAGGCAAGGGCAACGGGAGGCGGATAATGGCGACCCAGACAAAGAAGCGCGACTACGACCTTCTCGGCGAAAGCGGCCGCACCGCCGTCGAGACGGGGCTTGCGGCAGCCGAATGGTATCACACCGACATTCCGCGCAAGGAGATGAAGGCGCTGATGCAGCGCTCCGATGCGCCGGCGATCCGTGACACGATCATCTGGCTCGGCAGCATGGTGGTCCTTGCCGGGCTCGGCATCTATTTTTGGGGCTCCTTGATCGCGCTGCCCTTCTTCCTCGCCTATGGCGTGCTCTACGGCTCGGCTTCCGACAGTCGTTGGCACGAATGCGGCCATGGCACCGCCTTCAAGACGCGCTGGATGAACGATGTCGTCTACCAGATTGCCTGCTTCATGATCATGCGCAATCCGGTGACCTGGCGCTGGAGCCATGCGCGCCACCACACCGATACGGTGATCGTCGGCCGCGATCCCGAGATCGCCGTGATGCGGCCGCCCGATCTCTTCCGGCTGGTGCTTAATTTCTTCGGCATCCTCGACGTCTGGTATGCGGTCGTCGACATGCTGCGCAATGCCTTCGGCGGCGTCAGCGCGGCGGAAAAGACTTTCATCCCGGAGATGGAGCAACCGAAGGCAATCCGCATCGCCCGCATCTGGCTGGCGATCTATCTGGCCACGATCGCAGCCGCGATCGCCATGGGTTCGATCCTGCCGCTGATCCTGATCGGCCTGCCGCGCCTCTACGGCGCCTGGCACCATGTGCTGACCGGACTGCTGCAGCATGGCGGCCTTGCCGACAATGTGACCGACCATCGGCTGAACAGCCGCACGGTCTATATGAACCCCATCAGCCGCTTCATCTACTGGAACATGAACTACCACGTCGAACATCACATGTTTCCGATGGTGCCCTACCATGCGCTGCCCCGGTTGCACGCGATGATCAAGCACGACCTGCCGGCGCCGAACCCGTCGATCTGGTCCGGCTATCACGAGATGATCCCGGCCTTCCTGCGCCAGCTGCGCAACGAGGATTATTTCCTGAAGCGCGAACTGCCGGTCACCGCGCGGCCTTATCGTGAGGAATTCCACAACGAGCTGGCCCCGGCCGCGCAATAAAGACAATCGAGGGAGGACAAGATGAGCGGAAATTGGATCCAGGTCTGCGACAAGGACGAGATCGACGAAGAGGATGTCATCCGCTTCGATCACGACGGGCGCACGTTCGCGGTCTATCGCAGCCCGGACGACGAGTTTTTCGCGACCGACGGGCTCTGCACGCATGAACATATCCATCTCGCGGATGGGCTTGTCATGGATGAGATCATCGAATGTCCAAAGCACAACGGCCGCTTCAACTACAAGACGGGCGAAGCCAAGGGTGCGCCGGTCTGCGTCAATCTCAAGACCTATCCTGTCAAGATCGAAGACGGCGCCGTCTTCATCTCGCTCTGAGGGAGGCCGGCATGGCTCATTACGTCATCCTGGGCGCCGGCGAATGCGGTGCGCGCGCCGCCTTCGCCTTGCGGGAAAAGGGCTTTGCCGGCGAGATGACGCTGGTCGGCGCCGAGCCTCTTGCCCCTTACGAGCGACCGCCGCTTTCCAAGATCGGCCCCGCCGATGCGCGAGGGCCGAAATTCATCGCCGCGGCGGAAAAATACATCGAAAACGGCATTCGGCTGCTGACCGGCCTGGAGGCAAGGGATCTCGATACCGCATCCAGGATCGTCACGCTTTCGGACGGCACCGTGCTTTCCTACGACAGGCTTCTGCTTGCGACGGGAGCCGCCGCGCGTTCGCTCCCCGTCGCGCCGCAGGGCAGCCGGCACATTCGCTCGCTGAGGACGCATCACGATGCGGCGGCGCTGCGTGACGCGATGAAGCCAGGCCGGCATATCGCCATCATCGGCGGCGGGTTCATCGGACTGGAACTTGCGGCAACCGCACGGCTGCTCGGCGCCGGCGTCACCCTCATTGAGGGGCTGGAGCGCGTGCTGAAGCGTGGCGTGCCGGAGGAGATCGCCCATCTGCTCACCGAGCGCCACCGCGCCGAGGGCGTCGATATCCGCTGCGGCGTCTCCATCAAGGCGCTGACTGAGGAAAGCGGAAAAGCCCTGATCCGATTGTCGACCGGCGAGGCGATCGAAGCCGATCTCGTCCTCGTTGGCATCGGCGCCCGGCCGAATGTCGAGATCGCCGAAAGGGCAGGCCTCGCGATCGACAATGGCATTGCCGTCAACACCTATCTCCAGACCTCCGCACCTGATGTCTTTGCGGCCGGCGATTGCTGCTCCTTCCCGCTGCCGATCTATGGCGGCCGGCGGGTGCGGCTGGAGTCCTGGCGCAACGCCCAGGAGCAGGGCACATTGGCCGCGGCCAACATGCTCGGCCTCAACCAAACCGTTTCGGCGGTGCCGTGGTTCTGGTCGGATCAATACGACATGACGCTGCAGATATCAGGCCTTGCCGAAGGGGCTATCACGCATCAGCGCCGCGATCTCGGCCCGAGTGCCTTCATTCTCTTCCATCTCGACGCCGATGGTCGACTGATCGCCGCCAGCGGCATCGGGCCGGGCAATGCGGTGGCACGCGACATCAGGCTCGCCGAAATGCTGATCGCGGCGCGCGCCCATCCGAACCCGGCCGCGCTGGCAGCCAGCGACATCAAGCTGAAATCCCTGCTGGCCGCCTGAGCCCCGATATTTTCAAAGGAATTAATGATGAAGAAACATAGACGCGCAACCGTCGCCGATCTGCTTTCGGAAAAGGGCAAGCGCCAGCTCACAATGCTGCGCGTCACCTCGCTGGAGGAGGCGGAAGCCGCCGAGAAGGCGGGAATCGACATCGTCTCCGTGCCGCCCTCTCTGCTCGGGCCTGCTTTTCGTGAGATCGCCCCCACTCCCTTTGCCATTCCGGGGCTCGAATATGGCGATCATGTCTCCGCGGAAGACTATCTGCGCGCTGCCTTCGCGGCGCTGAAGGAAGGCGGCGATGCGGTCTATTGCGCCGCAAGCCTGCAGACGATCCGGCGCATGCGCGATGAAGGCATCCCCGTCTGCGGCCATCTCGGGCTGATCCCTTCGAAGGCGACCTGGACCGGCGGCTTCCGCGCCGTCGGCAAGACGGCGGCAAGTGCGGCCGAAATCTGGCGGCAGACCAAGGCGCTGGAAGAGGCCGGTGCCTTCGCCGCCGAAATCGAAGTCGTGCCGGGAGATGTCGCTGCCGCGATCAGCAGCAACACCGCGATGCTGATGATTTCCATGGGGGCAGGCAGCGGCTGCGACGCCCAATATCTCTTCGCCGACGACGTGCTCGGCGCCAATCGCGACCACACTCCGCGCCATGCCAAGGTCTATCGCGACTTCGCCGCCGAACACGACCGGCTGCAGCGCGAGCGCATCGCCGCCTTCACCGAATTTGCCGAGGATGTCAGGACCGGCACCTATCCGGAAAAGCGCCATCTCGTCGGTATCGACGACGCCGAACTGGAGATCTTCCTGCAACGGCTGAAAAGCGAGACGGGCAATAGCTGAGGGCCGCTACTCGACGCTTCCCCTTCTCCCCAGCGGGGAGAAGATGCCCGCCAGGGCAGATGAGGGGGCGAGCGACGATAGGAGCGAGGCACTGAGCGTAAGCGAAGGGCAATCAACGCCGTGCCGTGTAGCCCCCATCCGCCTGCCGGCACCTTCTCCCCGCTGGGGAGAAGGGGGAACCCACCATTGGCTTCCGTCCCGGCCTGTGTCAGGAATTATCCGTTCGATTCATTCGGAACGGAGTATTCGGTCCCCTGTGACGATCGGCTTTGCGCATGCGGAATTGATTGCGGTGCTCGTCGCGGTGACGGGGGACGAACCGCGCGTGATGACCATCCGCTCCGGCAACGCGCTGCCGTCGGGACCTTTCGAAATGGGGCATCGAACCCTGCAATCGGGCCTGCGCGAATGGGTGCAGGAGCAGACCGAACATCCCGTCGGTTATCTCGAACAGCTCTATACCTTCGCCGACCGCGACCGCAACAACGACATCCCAGGCGGACGGACGATCTCGATCAGCTATCTCGGCCTCGTCAATGAGCAGTCGGGCGCCGGCCGGCCGGGATGGCACGGCTGGTACGAATATTTCCCCTGGGAAGACCATCGACAGGGACGGCCGGCCGTGCTTGACGAGATCATGGCGCGTCTCAGGAACTGGGCCGATGCCGATCCGGCCCGGCGCGACCATCGCCACCGCCGGGCGGATTTCACCTTCGGCCTCGACGGCGGCGGCTGGAACGAGGATCTGGCGTTGCAGCGCTATGAACTGCTCTACGAGGCGGGGCTCGTCTCGGAAGCCGGATGCGGGGTGGAGGCCAATCTCGGCCGTGCGATGTTTGCCGATCACCGCCGTATTCTCGCAACCGGGATCGCCCGGCTGCGCGCCAAGATCAAATACCGCCCCGTAGTGTTCGAACTGATGCCGGAGAGCTTCACGCTGCTGAGGCTGCAGCGCACCATCGAAGCCTTGGCGGGGCTGACGCTGCACAAGCAGAACTTCCGTCGTCTCATCGAACAGCAGGATCTCGTCGAGGAAACCGGCGGAACCGAAAGCGAAACCGGCGGCCGGCCGGCCAAGCTCTTCCGCTTTCGCCACACCGTTCTCGAAGAACGCGCGCTGGCCGGAACGAAATTACCGCTCTCCCGCAATTGACATATGCTCACCGTGAGAATATCTCTTTGCCTATGATATGCTCAAGTAGAGCATAATTAGGAGCCGGTCATGAATTATCCTGTTTCCGCATCCTCGCTCTACGAGCGCGTCAGCCGCGTCATTCCCAAAGCCGAATGGATGACGTTCGAAAATGACGTCGACGCGATCCTCGAGCTCAAGCGCCGCCGCAACGCCGTCATTCTCGCGCACAACTATCAGACACCGGAGATCTTCCACGGCGTGGCCGATATCGTTGGCGACAGCCTGGCGCTCGCCCGTAAGGCGATCGAGGTCGATGCCGATGTCATCGTGCTTGCCGGCGTGCATTTTATGGCCGAGACCGCCAAGCTGCTGAACCCTGAGAAAACAGTATTGATCCCGGATCTCGGCGCCGGCTGTTCGCTGGCGGATTCGATCACGCCCGAGGATATCGCACTGCTGCGCCAGGCCCATCCCGGCGTGCCCATCGTCACCTATGTCAATACCTCGGCCGCGGTGAAGGCTGCCTCCGACATCTGCTGCACCTCGGGCAATGCAAAACAAGTGGTGGAATCGCTCGGTGTGCCGAAGGTGCTGATGATCCCGGACGAATATCTGGCGCGCAACGTCTCCCGCGAGACTGACGTCGAGATCATCGCCTGGCATGGCCATTGCGAGGTGCACGAACTCTTCACCGCCGAGGATGTGCGCCAGCTGCGCGAAAACCACCCCGGCGTCACGGTACTCGCCCATCCCGAATGCCCGCCCGAGGTGGTGGCCGAAGCCGATTTCGCCGGCTCCACCGCCGTGATGTCGGACTATGTCGGCAAGCAGAAGCCGGCACGCGTCGTACTGCTCACCGAATGCTCGATGAGCGACAATGTCGCCGTGCACCATCCCGATGTCGAGTTCATTCGCCCCTGCAATCTCTGCCCGCATATGAAGCGCATCACGCTGGCCAATATCCGCGCGGCACTCGAGGAAAATCGTCACGAGGTCACCGTCGATCCGGCAATTGCGGTGGCCGCGCGCCGCGCCGTCGAGAGGATGCTGGCGATATGACCGAGATTCTCGAGCATCTCACTGGACGCACGGTGATCGTCGGCAGCGGGCTTGCGGGGTTGATGACCGCGCTGACGCTGGCGCCTGAACCCTCCGTCATCGTCACCCGCGCGGCCCTTGGCGCGGAGACGTCGAGCGCCTGGGCGCAGGGCGGCATCGCCGCCAGCATGGGCGCCGACGATAGCGCGGCGCTGCATCTTGCCGATACGCTTGCAGCCGGCGACGGTCTCTGCAATCCGGCGGTCGCTGCCGGCATCATCGCCGAGGCACCGGCGGCGATCGCCGCGCTGGAGCAGGCCGGCGTCCGTTTCGACCGGAATACCGCCGGCGAACTCTCGCTCGGGCTGGAGGCGGCCCATAATCGCCGCCGCATCGTCCATGCCGAAGGCGACGGCTCGGGTGCGGCGATCATCGCAGCGCTGATCAAAGCAGTGATGGAAACGCCAGCTATATCCGTGCTCGAAGGCTTCGAGGCGCGGCGGATTCTGATGGACGGCGAGCAGGTCACCGGTCTGCTCTGCGCCACCGCGAAAGGGGCCGTCATTCTGCCGACATCGAAGGTGGTGCTCGCCACCGGCGGCATCGGCGGGCTTTACGACGCGACCACCAATCCGATCGGCAATTTCGGCCAGGGAATCGCGCTCGCAGCAAGGGCGGGTGCTGCGCTCGCCGATATGGAATTCGTCCAGTTCCATCCGACGGCGCTCGATTCACGCCGCCGGCCGCTGGCGCTCATCAGCGAGGCGGTGCGCGGCGAGGGGGCTTTGCTCGTCAACGAACGCGGCGAACGGTTCATGGGCCGCATATCCGGCGCCGAGCTTGCGCCGCGCGACGTGGTGGCGCGTGCGATCAGCGCCGAAATCGCCCGCGGCGGCAGGGTCCTCCTCGACGCCCGCGCTGCTCTCGGCAACCGCTTCGCCGCCCGCTTTCCTGTCATCTCGAGCCTTTGCGGCGAGGCCGGCATCGATCCGGCGGAAGACCTCATTCCGGTGCGCCCGGCCGTGCACTATCACATGGGCGGCGTGGCCACGGATGCAAATGGCCGCAGCTCGGTTCCCGGTCTCTGGGTTGCCGGTGAGGCGGCCTCGACCGGCCTGCACGGTGCCAACCGGCTTGCCAGCAATTCGCTGCTGGAGGCGGCTGTCATGGGCATACGGGCGGCGCGCGACATTTCAGGCATGCCCGCAAGCGCCGCCGGCACGATCTTCGCCGAGCGACCGCCGGCGCCGGCCGATGCATCGCTCATCCGGCCGATCGTCTCGCGTCATCTCGGCGTGCTGCGCAATGCCGGCGCCATTCAGGGGGCGATCGCCGCCCTGCTGCCGCTTGCCGAAGGCAACGGCCCTGCCGCCGATCCGGCCATCGTCGCGCTGCTGATCGCCGTCTTTGCCAGCCTACGGATGGAATCGCGCGGCGCCCATGCCCGCACCGACTTTCCGCTAAAGCTCGTCAATGCCAATCGGCGCCAGATGTGCCTTTCCGATGCTCTGGAGATCGCCCGCGCGACGCCGCCCTATGCTCTTGCAAGGAGTGCCTGAGATGAGCCTCGTTCCCCTTCCGCGCCTGATCGTCGAACCGCTGGTGCGGGCAGCGCTTCTCGAAGATCTCGGTCTTGCCGGCGATATCACCTCGGCCTCCGTCATCCCTCGCGATCATCGCTCGATGGTGGTGATGGCTGCGCGTCAGCCGGGCGTGATCGCCGGTCTCGATGCCGCCGAACTCGCCTTCACTCTCGTCGATCCCGAGATCGTCATGCGCCGCCATCTCCAGGATGGCGATGCCGTCAAGCCCGGCGACGTGATCGCCACCATCGAAGGCCCCTCGCGCGGTCTGCTAAGCGCTGAGCGCACCGCGCTGAATTTCCTCGGCCATCTCTCAGGTATTGCGACTGTGACGGCTGAGATTGCCGCCGCCATCCGCGGCACCAAGGCATCCGTCGCCTGCACACGCAAGACGACGCCGGGGCTGAGAGCGCTGGAGAAATATGCAGTGCGGGCCGGTGGCGGCATGAACCACCGTTTCGCGCTTTATGACGCCGTGCTGATCAAGGATAATCACGTCGCCATCGCCGGCGGCGTCGCTGAAGCGATCCGTCGGGCGCGGGCAGGCGTCGGCCATATGGTGAAGATCGAGGTCGAGGTGGACACCCTCGATCAGCTGCGTGAAGCGATGGAGACCGGCGTCGACGCTATTCTGCTCGACAATATGACACCGGATCAGCTGCGCGAAGCCGTCGCGATCGTCGCCGGCCGGGCCATCACCGAAGCGTCCGGCCGCGTCACGCCGATAACGGCCGCCGCAATCGCCGCTTCCGGTGTAGACCTCATTTCCGTCGGCTGGTTGACGCACAGCGCGCCGGTGCTGGATATCGGGCTCGATTTCGTCGAGGCCGCGACCACGACGGAAACAAACTCCAGACGGATTGCACAGGTGCTGTAATCCCTCAGGCCTGCTTCGGCTGAGCTTCCTTGTCGCTGTCGAATTCCAGCAATTCGATCATCACGCCGAGATCGGGCACCGTGTCGTAATAGGCATAACGCCCATGGCCTGACGATGCCGTCGTTAGAGATACGCGGGTCCCTCAGCCGTTGAAACAGCTGAATCGTAAACGTTGCGGCCCCGAAGTCCCCTTCTCGACTGCGGCTGAAACGCCAATTCATGGTCATCTGGGCGATCTCGTGCGCTTCGGCATATGCTCGAGTTCAACTTCAGACATACTGACGGCCCAAGGCAATGGGTGATCGCCTGCATACGAAGGAGGCATTGGAAACCGTCCAAATGCGGGTCGCTCACGAGAAAAAATGCGCCCGAAAACGCAGATGCAAGCTGGAGGTGCGACAAGAAAATTACGAGCTAAGCGCTCTAAATATTAGAACGCTTATTTCTTCAGCCGCTGCCCACTCGACTGCAGAGGAATTTATCCTTTGATTTCACTCACATAACTGACGATCCTGCCCACTTCAACCTCAATGCCGTCAATTTCGCCTATTTTTTCAGCGCAAGAATTGAAGCGTTTAAAATCTTGCAGAACGCCGGATATTCATGAGACAAAAGACCTGCGAGTAGAAGCGGTCTGAGCCTCGGTTCTGGACATTGCTCGACGGGTAAATCTGTCGAGGAGATGTTCTAATGCAGGGAAAAGCCAGTGATCTCGCCCCGAAATCCGCAGAGATCGACGCTGGATCTGATCACCTTCGCGTGCATCGTTGCTTTGCATGCCTGAGCAGCAAGCGTCCTGAAAACGCGATTGCCAGGCTCGTCGCGGATGGCTTCGATCCGGAGCGCGTCGCCAATCACTATCCGTCCTTAAAAACCGAACACTAATTGCGAAAGGTCGACCCATGTCCCGCACCAAGCTTGCCTTCTATGCACTTGCCGCAACCCTTTCTGCCGGCGCCGCCTCCGCCGCCGACAAGGTGATCTTTCAGCTCGATTGGCTGCCGGGTGGCGACAAGGCGCCGATCTACGTCTGCATCCAGGAAGGTTTCTGCTCGGACGCCGGCCTTGAGGTGGAGATTGCCTCCGGTCGCGGCTCGACCGACGCCATCTCGCGCCTTGCCGCCGCGTCCTCCGACATCGGTGTTTCCGATATCGGCGCCCTGATGGCCGCCCGCGCCAATGAAGGCGTGAAGGTGACCGCCGTCATGTCGTTGTTTAACAAGGGGCCGCATGCCTTCTACGTCGCCAAGGGCGGTTCGATCGCAAGCATCGCTGACGTCAAGGGCAAGACGATCGCGACGTCGCCCTTCACATCGTCGAATGTCTACCTGCCGCTGGTGCTGAAGGATGCCGGCATCGACATGGCGGATATCAAGATTATCAAGGCAGATCCCGGCGCACTCGGCCCGATGCTGATGACCGGCAATGCCGATGGCATCATCGCCTGGATGACCGACCTGACGCGCTACAGCAACCAGGGCAAGGAAGCTGGCAAGGCGATCGTTGCCCTGCCATGGTCGGCAGCAGGGCTCGAGCTTTATTCCGCATCTATCATCGCCAGCGACGATTTCCTCGCCAAGCGTCCGCAGGTCGCCGCCCGCTTTATCTCCGCCTACAAGAAATCCGTCGAGTTCGCCAAGGAGAATCCGGAGAAGGCTGCCGCTGCTGTCACCGCCATCGTACCGGAACTCGGCTCGGAAGATGTCCAGGGTTCCCTCAAGGACACGCTGCCGTTGATCTTCAACGAGGTGACGGAGAAGGACGGCCTCGGTGCCTTCGAAACCGCCCGCCTTGCCGAAACCTGGCGCCGTGTCTCTGAAGCGCAGGACATCGATCCGGCCAAGCTCGATCCGGAAACCACGGTCAACCGCACCTTCGCCGTAGCGGAGTAACCGCCATGGCGATGCCCGCTATCCGCTTCGACAGGCTGGGACAGGTTTTCGAAACCCGGTCCGGGCGCACGGAAGCCCTGCGCGACGTCAGTTTCGATGTGGCCCGGCATGAGTTTGTCTCGATCCTCGGCCCTTCGGGTTGCGGGAAATCGACCCTACTGCGCATGATCGCCGGCCTGTTGAAGCCGACGTCCGGCTCGGTAGACGTCTTCGGTCTGCCGGTGACGGCCCCGCGTGACGACATCGGGATCGTCTTCCAGAAGCCGACGCTGCTTCCTTGGGCGACTGTCGAAGACAATGTCGTGTTTCCCGCCCGCCACAAGACCGGCCGGGTAACGGCAGTGGAGCGCGGGCGGGCGGGTGAATTGCTGAGCATGGTCGGGCTTGCCAGCTTCGAGAAACGCCTGCCGGACGAACTGTCCGGCGGCATGCAGCAGCGTGTCGGCATCGCCCGCGCGCTGCTCATGGACCCGGATATCCTGCTGATGGACGAACCCTTCTCGGCGCTGGATGCCCTGACGCGCGAGGTGATGGGCTTCGATCTGCTGCGCATCTTCTCCGAACGTCCGAAGACCGTGGTCTTCATCACCCACTCCGTCAGCGAGGCGGCGCTTCTGTCCGACCGCGTTTTGGTGATGACCGGACGGCCGGGCTCGATCCTGACGGAAGTCACCGTTCCCGTCGGCCGGCCACGCGGCCCTGAAACTGCAAAGGACAAGGCGATCCATGACCTCTCCGATTACCTCCGCGATCTCCTCCTCACCCGTCACGCGGCGTGAGGCCATGCAGAGCCGTACGCCGGTCGCGCTGCTCAAGCAGGTGCTGGCGTTGCCGGGCATCACGACCGCCGCGGCCCTGATCGGCACGGTGCTGCTATGGGAAGCGGCGGCGCGGCTCCTGTCGATCCCGACCTATCTGCTGCCGCCGCCAAGCGCGATCCTCGGCTCGTTCTCCTCCATCGGCTTCGAGCGCTGGATGGGTCACATCGCCGCGACGTTGCGGGTGGCGCTGATCGGTTATGCGATGTCCATCGTTATCGCCATTCCACTCGCGGTGCTCATGATGCGCTCGCCATTCCTGTCGCGAACGCTCTATCCGCTGCTCGTCGTAGTGCAGTCGACGCCAGTGGTGGCGATTGCGCCGATCATCATCGTCGTGCTCGGGGCCGGCGATGCGCCACGCATCGTTATCACCTGTCTCATCACCTTCTTTCCGCTCGTCGTCTCCACCGCAACGGGCCTTGCGGCAACCCCGCCGGAGCTGATCGAGCTGTCGCGAAGCCTGCGCGCCTCGGGCTTCCGCGAGATCACCCAGATACGCCTGCCGTTTGCGGTGCCCTACATCTTCTCGGCGCTGAAAATCTCGATCACGCTTGCCGTCATCGGCGCCGTGGTTGCGGAGTTCTGCGCATCCGAAGCCGGCGTCGGCTATTTCATCCAGCTGTCGACCTCCCTGTTCAAGCTGCCACAGGCCTGGGCCGGCTTGCTTGTGCTCGCCGCCATGTCGCTCTTGCTGTTTCAGGCCGTGGTCCTGACGCAGAAGCTCCTCTTTCCCTGGAGCCTGCCGAAAAACGGCTGAACCCATCCGGAGTAGAAGCAGTCGGGCCCTGCCCGGACATTGCTCCTCAACCGCCGGCTCGCCGGCATTCACGTAAGGAGAATGGTATGAATACCCAGACAGACACCCTCGCGGAACTCGCTAAGGAAGCGACCATCGGCGGCATGGGCACGACCGTTGACCGGGAAATCCCCGTCATCGACCTTTCTGACTTCGACAACCGCAAGCACGAGATCGCCAATGCACTCTGGCAGGCCTCGGTCGATATCGGTTTCTTCCAGGTCTACAATCACGGCATCGCCCAGGACCATATCGACGCGGCCTTCGACACGGCCTGGACATTCTTCGAACTGCCGGCGGAGGTTAAGGCGAAAACCCCGATGCCGAAGGGCATCAATGCCGGCTGGGAATTCAAGGCGCAGGTCCGCCCCTCCACCGGTACGCCGGATAACAAGGAGAGCTTCCAGCTCACCCGGCCGGACATGATCCGCCTCAACCTGTGGCCGAGCGAAGACGATCTTCCGGGCTTCCGGGAAAAGATGCTCCGGTTCGAGCGACAGAACTGGGAACTCGGCATGCGCATCCTCTCCTGCTTCGCGCTGAAGATGGGCTTTGCCGAGGATTTCTTCACCAAGGCGCATGACCCGTCTTCGGACCAGTATCAATCGACGCTGCGCCTCATCCACTACATGTCGATGGAAGGCGCCAAGCCGGAAGACTTCACGTCGTGGCGTGCCGGCGCGCATTCGGACTTCGATTGCTTGACCATCCTTCACCAGAAAGAGGGCGAAGGCGGGCTCCAGGTGTGCCCGGGCAAGGATGCAGCCCTGAAGGAATGGACGGATGTTCCGCCGCGCAAGGGCTACATCACCTGCAACATCGGCGACATGCTGATGCGCTGGTCGGACGACCAGCTGCAGTCGACGCTGCACCGGGTGCGCATGCCGCGCGAGAATGAGTACATGGGCCGCCGGCTGTCCTTGCCCTTCTTCTGCCAAGCAAACCGCGATGCCGTCATGCAGGGTCCGCTCGGCAAATACGAGGCGATCACCGCCGGCGAATACCTGACCCGGCGCATCAACGCCAATTTCGCCAAGAAGTGACGTTGAAGATGGTCCGTTGCGGTGACATCGTTGAACAGTCAATCCGACTCCCGTCAGGCAACGGACCCATCATGCTTCATGGACGCGCGCTGCGTTATATCGACGAGGTGGCCCGACAGGGCTCCATCCGCAAGGCGGCAAAGACATTGCATGTCGCCGCCTCTGCGGTAAACCGCTATATCCTGGAGCTTGAGGAAGAGCTGCAGGCGCCCATTTTCGAGCGCCTGCCGCGCGGCCTGAAACTCACGAGTTCCGGCGAGATCCTCATCCAGCACATTCGCGAGACACTGCAGGCGCATCAGCGGATGCGGGCGCAGATCCAGTCCCTGAAGGGGCTCAATCGCGGCGAGGTGGTGCTGGCGACCATGGCAACGCTCGCTGCGGGCCCGATTGCCGAGATCGTTGCCGCCTACCGAGAAAAACATCCGCAGGTCAGCCTGCGGATCATGGTCGGCGACCGGACGACTGTTGCGGAGATGGTTGCGCTCGGCCAGGCCGATCTCGCCATTGCCTACAACCTGCCGGACGATACCCGGCTGCAACGCGCCGCCGAATTCCGCCATGCGCTGGGAGCCATCGTCGCGCCCGCCCATCCCCTCGCAAACCGCAAGACCGTGCGCATGTCCGATTGCCTGCTCTATCCGCTGGTTCTGGCGGATCGATCGCTGTCGCTGCGCGAGGTCGTCGAGGCGACTGCCCCGGCGCGTGCCACCCTTGTTCCCGTCGTCGAGACCAATTCGATGGAACTGATGAAGTGCCTTGCCCGGACAACGCCTCACATAACCTTCCTCAACCGGCTCGATGTCGACCGCGAAATGGCGGCCGGCGACCTGGTCTTCATTCCGCTGACGGGAACCGGCTCGCTGCAACGGCTCAATATCCTCCACCGCGCCCGCGGCTCGCTTTCGCCCGCCGGCAGCCATTTCATGCAATTCGCGCAGGAGCGTCTGCTCGCCTCGTTCGACCAGAGCTGACCGCTCGGCACATCCAATAGAGACCCACCATGAACGATCTTTCCCTGTTTCCCACGCTTGCCTCCCGTCTGGCGAGACAGGAGCGCATTCGTCTTGCGAAGGCGCGCGTCCCGGTCGCGCTGCTAGCAGATGACGTGCCTGGTGGTGCTGAGGTGGACCGGGACGGTTCCGCCATCGTCGATATTCTGGTCGAGAACGGCAGGATCGCTGCGATAACGCCGGCCCTTGCCGATGGTGGCGAAGATGCAGTCGCGCTCCACGGCCGCCATGTCTGGCCGCTTCTGATCGACGCGCACGCCCATCTCGACAAGGGCCACATCATGGGACGTGCTCCCGATTCCGGCGGCACGCATCCCGGCGCGCGCGCCGCGACGACGGCGGACCGGCTTGCCCACTGGAATGCCGACGACCTCCTGCGACGGATGGAATTCGCTCTTGCAACGGCCGACGCCCATGGCGTGGCCGCTATCCGCACCCATCTCGACAGTCACGAGGGGCAGGCGGAAATCACCTGGAGCGCGTTTGCCGAAACGCGCGAACGTTGGAAAGGCTGCATCACCTTGCAGGCTGCCGGCCTCGTGCCGCTCGATGCCTATCGCGACGACTATGGCACCCGCCTTGCCGATATCGTTGCCGTCCACGGCGGCTTGCTCGGCGGCGTCACCCGCGCCTCCGGGGGCACCCATGGGTCAGGCCTCGACGATATCGACCTGCTGCTCGACCGGCTGTTTGCGCTGGCGAAGGAACGGGAACTGGATGTCGATCTACATGTCGACGAGGCGGCACAGGCCGACGCCCTGCCGCATGTGGCGCGTGCCGCCATCCGCCACGGTTACGAGGGGCGCGTGACATGCGGCCACTGCTGTTCGCTTGCGCTTCTGGGCGAGCAAGAATTGCGCGACACGATCGCGCTGATCGCCGATGCCGGCCTCTCGATCATCACGCTGCCGACCGTCAACATGTATCTCCAGGATCGTGAAGACGGCCGCACGCCACGCTGGCGCGGGGTCACGCCCGTGCAGGAGTTGCATGCGGCTGGCATTCCGGTCGCCGCGGCCGGCGACAATTGCCGTGATCCGTTCTTTGCCTATGGCGATCACGACATGCTGGACACCTGGCGGCAAGCGGTGCGCATCCTGCATCTCGACCACCCCTACGCGGATGCGCCCGCTCTTGCCGGCCCGGCACCCGCTGGCATCATGGGCATCGACGCCGGTACGATCGGAGTCGATCGTCCGGCAGACCTGATGATCCTGGAAGCCTGGAGCCTCGACCAGGTTATCGCCCGTCCGCACTCCGACCGCGTCCTCCTCCGCAAGGGGATCTTCGCCAACAGGACATTGCCCTCCTACAGCATGCTCACAGATTTCCAGACCGCTTGAGCCGCTCTCTAGCCAACCTCTTCCACATCCCCGGACACGATATCTCCTCCGGCCATCATCGAGAACTGCGTGCTGCGGCGATGAACCTGTGCGCGCAGATCGCTCGGGCATGAACCGTCAAGGCGCGGCCAGCCTAGAATTGCCTTGCGATCGTTAAGTTTACGATGCTCGCACCACTTTTCCGCGAGACAAAGGCTGAGCATATCGTCACCGAGCATGACAATCCGGCCGACTGGCGCAGCTTCGCCCGGCGTTCGATCGAGCACATCAAGGCGCTCGGCCTTTAACGCCGCCGCGATCTGGTCGGGAATAGCGGCTGGCAAGGCCATCGACAGCGGAAATAACCTCCCGCCGCGACACGCAAACCGGAGCCTCACGAAAGTGTTGGCAAAGCATTGCCTCCCCGTGTGGCGCGAGAATATGCAAATATTCGATGAAACTTCTTCTTTTTAAAGCAAAACCGCTATGCGTCGGGCTCTTATGGCTCTAACATGTTTTTGATTGGCCGGTGCGCTTGCGCGCCTTGGCTTTCAGGGGTGAGAACCGAGATGCAACGGACATCCGGCAGATGCTGACGAACAGGCTATGCCTGCTCGGAAGACCGCGATTGCTGGCGGCGGGGAAGGAACTCCCCTTGCCGGAGAAGTCTTATTTTCTCCTCGCCATGCTCGCCGCCGAACCCAATTTCGAACTCGACCGCGAAACCGTCAGGCGGCAGCTCTGGCAATCGGAGCTGCCGGAAAAGCGGGCCGGCAGCCTGCGTCAGCTGCTGGCGCGCATCGAACAGAGCATTCCTGCCGGCCTTCCACCGCTGCTGGACGCGACCCGAACCCATATCGGCCTTGCGGATGGCTGGGAGGTCGACGTTCATATCCTGAAACAGAAAGGGCCGCTCGCACCCGAAGACGGCGACCTGCTGAACGGCGAATTGCTCGAAGGCGTTAAATCGCCGACGCAGGGCGCCGAGGACTGGCTGACCTTTGAGCGCCAGCGGGTCGACGAGTTGCGCTCTGCCCATCTCTCCCGGCTGGTCGAGACATCGGAAGGCAGGTCGGATGAAGATCAGGTCACGCTTGTCAGGCGCCTGCTGGAACTCGACCCTGCCAGCGAGACGGCCTATCGCGCCTTGATGCGCACCTATGTCAGGATGAACGATCCGGCAGCGGCGCGTCAGGCCTATCTGAAGTGCAAGAGCCAGCTGAAGGACGACTTCGACACCGAGCCGGAAGAAAGCACCACCGCTCTTGCCCGCGAACTGAACCTGGTGCCGGCGGCACAGGCGACGTCAGGGCATTCCCAGCCGGCGCCGGATCTGTCCATCAATTCGGTCGGCCAACCGCGTATCATCATCCTGCCGCCGGAAAGCATCTTCACCGATCCGCTGATGGAACGCGTCGGCAGGGCGCTTCTCGAAGACGTCACCATCGGCCTCAGCCAGCAGCGCGGCTTCAAGGTGATCGCGGCGCATACGAGCCTGGAAATCCTCAGCCGTTCGATCGATCCGTCGCGTGCCGTGCCCGGTCCGCTCGACCTCAGCTTCGACTATGCGGTCTACGTCACCATCCAGGGCCGCGACGAGGATGTCTATGCGACCTGCCGGCTGACGCGGACGACGACTTCGGAGGTGATCTGGGCCATCGAACTGCCGCTGGTCATGCAGAAGATCAGCGAATCCTTCGCGCATTTGACGCGACGGATCGTCTCCTCGCTTGCCGACACGATCGAGCGTCACGAACTGGCGATGCCGATCGGCGAGGCGCCGCCGTCCGCCTACCGTCTCTACCTGGAAGGCAAGCGGCTGATCGCCCAGACCGACCTGCAGCATCTGCGCCAGGCGCGCAAATGGTTCAAATCCTCGCTCAATCGTTATGAACATTTCTCCGCCGCCCATGCCGGCATGTCGCGCGCGCTCGGCATGGAATGGCTGATCCGCGGCATGCGGGACAAAGAACTGCTCGACGAGGCGAACGGTGCTGCCCGGCAGGCACAGCAGTCCGACCCGAACAGCGGCCGGGCCTATCGCGAACTCGGCTTCGTGGCGCTCTATCGGCGCCGCTTCGACGAAAGCCTGGAATATTTTCAGCAAGCCCAGGATCTCAATCCCAACGATGCCGACATCCTGGCCGACTATGCCGATGCGCTTTCCCATGATGGCGATTTCGATCGAGCGCTGGAGCTCAGCCGCGCTGCCTTCAAACTCAATCCGCTGCCGCCGGACTACTACTACTGGAACCTCGGCGGCATCCACTTCATGCGCGAAGAGTATGAAATGGCGATCGAGGCGCTGGAACCGGTGAAGACGAAGCAGGCGACGGCCCGCCTGCTCGCCGCCTCGCATGCCATGGCAGGCGACACGGGCAAGGCCAGGAATTACGCCAGGATAGTGCTGGAAAACTTCCCCGATTTCCGCAGCGAGGACATCCGCCATTTCGTCCCCGATCGCGATCCCGCCTATACGGAACCGCTGATACAGGGCCTGCAACTTGCCGGTCTTCCCTGATTGCACCGCCTTTTAACGAAGCCTGTAACGCTTAAATGACGGAGGCAATGTTTCTTTCCGATGGTTAACCGCAGCAAGGCGCTGCCCGACCAATCGGAGATGAAACATGAAGACCAATGCTGACACCACTGCAGCTCAGACACAGTCACTGCGCTTCTCTGCAGCCGCCAAGGCCGCGATGAAGCAGGACGAGCTCAACGTTTCCGCCAATGCGCTCGAGAGCCTGACGCATGCGCTGAGGTTCCGCTAAGGAACAGATCGGTATGTCCGCTTTCACCGACCTTGAAACGCTTGCCGGTGACCTTAAACGATCATCGGCCGGTGTCAGCGATTATCATGACCGCGCGGTCACGCCGGCGCAGACCCTCGCAGCCATCAGGCCGCATCTGCGCGAATTCGGCATTACGCGCGTCGGTCTGCTGACCGCACTCGACGTTCTGAACATCCCCGTCGCCTTCGCAACGAGGCCGAACAGCCATACGCTTTCGGTCTTTCAGGGCAAGGGTATCGACAACGATGCCGCCATGGCCTCGGCGGCGATGGAGGCGGTCGAGACGCGGATCGCCGAAATTGCTCCCGCCGACCTGACGCAGGCGACGGTCGAGAGCATGCGGGCGGAGCGTGCCGCGATGATCGATCTCGACAATGTCGCACGCTGCGCACCCGACGAAATAGGCAGCAGTCCTATTCCGTGGTGCTCCGGGCTCGACATTCTTTCCGGCAGCAGCGTCTTCGTGCCCTGGTGGCTCATCGGTCTCGACCATCGCGGCGAGAGACCGCGGGGCTTCGAGCAGTCGAGCGATGGGCTTGCCTCCGGCAACACGCCGTCCGAAGCAGTCCTGCATGGGCTTTGCGAGCTGGTGGAGCGCGACGCCTGGGCCTTGACCCAGCTGAAATCGCCCGAGCGCCTGAAGGAGAGCCGCATCGACCCCGCCTCCTTCGGCGATGCGGTCATCGACGTCATGACCGACCGGATCACCCGCGCCGGCATGAAACTGCTGCTGCTCGATATGACGACGGATATCGGCGTTCCCGCTTTTCTGGCCGTCATCATGCCAGGCAACCTTTCCGACCGTGTCGACGCGCGCTGGTCGCATGTCTGCGGTGGCTGCGGCTGCCACCCCGATCCCGTGCGCGCCGCGCTGCGCGCCATCACCGAAGCGGCGCAGAGCCGGCTGACCGCGATTGCCGGCAGCCGCGACGATTTCTCGCCGCGCATCTATCAGCGGCTCGACAGGAGTGCGGCGATGCAGCAGGTGGTCGAACTCTGCGAGGGCGACGGCCGGATGCGCTCGTTCCAGGCCCGCGATCGCCGCCCGGCGACGATCCAGGACACCATCGACCATATTGCCGACCGGCTGGCGGCGACCGGCATCGAGCAGATCGTCGTCGTGCCGTTTCCGCACCCGGCCCTGCCGGTCTCCGTCGTCCGGGTGATCGTGCCGGGGCTGGAGGTCGATATTTCAGGCCAATATATCCAGCTCGGCATCCGCGCGGTCAATACTATGAGAGGAGCCGAATCATGAAGGTGCTGTTCGTCGGCCCGAGCCTTGGCAGCGATCTTGCCGCGGCAAGAGCCATGTCCCCCCGCATCGATTTCCGGCCGCCGGCCGCTGCCGGCGACATCCTGAAAGCCGTTCAGGACGGCGCCACCGCGATCGGCCTGGTCGACGGCTATTTCGGCGATCTGCCTTCGGTCTGGCACAAGGAAATACTTTACGCACTCGAACATGATGTCGCCGTTGCCGGCGGCGCCAGCATGGGGGCGCTGCGGGCAGCCGAATGCGCGCCCTTCGGCATGGTCGGGCTCGGCTCGATCTTCGAAGATTATGAGTCCGGGCGGCTACTCGACGACGAGGCCGTCGCGCTGGTGCATGCGCCGCGGGAGCTCGGCTGGCTGCCGCTTTCCGTACCCTGGGTCGATTTCGAACCGACGATCGAGGCGCTTTACGCCAAAGGCGAAATCTCGCTCAGCGAGCGCAAGAAGCTGCTGCTTGCCGGCCGCTTCCTGCATTTCTCCGAGCGCACCTATGCCAAGGTGGCCGACGAGTGCCATTTCCGCAAGCCGCGCCGCGACCACATCCTCGCCGCCATCCGGGGGAACCGTGTCGAGCGCAAGCGCGGCGACGCGTTACTGGTGCTGGAATGGCTGCGCCGGGACAAATTCCGCCCGGTCAACCGTGACTGGCGCTTTGCCGCGACCTCGCACTGGGAACTCCTGCACGCCGAAGTCACGCGTAATGCGGTTCCTGTAACGCTTGAATAACGGTCGCGGCGGAAGATGAAGTCATGATGGAATCGTAGGGTTCCACGACCAAAGAGGGCGGGAACAATGTTTGAACAACACAACGAAGGTACCGGCAGCGAATACGCAAGGATCTTCCGGCTGCTGTCGGCAGCCAAGGAGGAGGCTGAAAAGCTTCAGCTGCGCAATCTGATGCACCTGACGAACATGGCGCTGCTGCAGGTCGTCATCGATTGGGACGGCATAGATCCCGACAGGGAGCTTGACGTCAATCTCGAAAAGCTGGTCGGCAGCAAAGCCAAGATCGCAATGAAGGATGCCAGCGAGAATCTAATCCTGATCGATCGCCATTGATCCGATCGATCCTGATTGGCCCTCATGCGGTCCGTTGGGATCACGTGAAAGACAACCGGTCTATTCGGCCGCTTCAGTATCCAACTGTTCGGTGTTGGCAATCGCCTGGACGAGCTTCAGGATCTTCTTACGAAGCGCCTCGTTCTTGATCGAAAAGAACGCCGCATTGAGAAGGACGCCTTCGCGCGAAATAACGAATTCCTCGCTGGGAGCGGGGTTGTCGTTGGCATTATCAGGGGTCGACAGGTCGTCGAAAAACGTCCTGACATCAACCTTCAACGCGCCGGCGATTTCGACCAGCATACTGGCGGAAACGCGGTTGGAGCCCTTTTCGTATTTCTGGATCTGCTGGAACGTTACGCCCACACGATCACCCAGTTCCGTTTGAGAAACTTTCCTCAACAGACGCTGGATGCGGATCGTCTTTCCGACGTGAACATCGACGGAATGCGGTTCTTCTTTCATCTCATTTCCCTTCTGAAGGCAGCGGACAAGGGGTTATTCGCCATATCCGTGTCAACAACTTTTAGCCGAGATAAATAAGGCTAGCAATTGCTTGCATGTAGATAGAGTTAAACTCGAAAATCGGGCCCTTTTTGTCCCGGAATGGTACAAAAAACATGCCGAAATGGCACGCCCAGGAGACCGGTCGGTTTATTTTGTGACGTCAGAGCGACCAGAGGCGCTGTGCATTGGCGAAAAGCAGCTTCGAGCGCTCTGTCTCGCTCACGCCGGAAAGCATGGAGTGGGTCGCCGCAACCCAGGTGGAGAGGCCGCCGCCGAGCGTACAGACCGGCCAGTCGCTGCCCCAGACGACGCGGTCCCAGCCGAAACTTGCGGTCACATATTCGATATAGGGCTGCAGCGTTTGCGCCGTCCAGGTCTTCGCATCGGCATAGGCGACGACGCCGGAGACCTTGCAGACGACGTTCGGCCGCCGGGCAATCTCCGATATGCCGGCCTTCCACGGCCCAAAGGCATCCGAGCAGATATCCGGCACGCCACAATGGTCGAGCACGAACTGCACGTCGGGCGCAAGATCGGCAAGGGCGGTCACACGGCTCGCCTGATGCGGCAAGGTGCAAAGGTCGAAGGTCAGGCTGCTACCGCTAATGCGCCTGATGTTTTCGCGGAACAGGGCGCCTTCGGAGACATCATCGGGCACGACATGCAGCACGCGGCGGAACCCCTTGACGAAGGGATCGGCCTTTTGCCGCTCGAGATAGGCGGCGAAGCCTTGCTCTTCCGGCCGGCAGGAGACGATGGCGCCGGCAATCAGACTGCCTTCCTTTTTGGCGAGGCTGGCGACGTGATCGGTCTCTGCCTGTATCGCGGCAGGATCGACGTCGACCTCCATATGCAGCACCGTGGTGATGCCGCAGCGCCGGGCCTCCCTCGCATAGGCCTCGTAGAGGAAATCATGATCGAGATCAGGCACGCCCGAGAGCCAGGGATAGGGCAGCGCCGACCGATCGATGATATGCAGATGGGTGTCGATGAGCACGCTCTTCTCCTCCAGCAATGGCTTCTCGCAAAGCTATCCCTGGTGAATGGATTGTTCAAATAGAAATTCCCGGATCGTGCCAAGGGCTGCCCTCACCCTAGCCCATCTTTCACGGTTCGCGGGGAGAGGGGACGTGCCATGCGAAACGTAGGCGAGGAACGGAGAGGGCGCGGCACATCCCCTTCGCCCCGTTTACGGGGAGAAGGTGCCGGCAGGCGGATGAGGGGCTGGCATCGGCAATCTCCCGGCCGAGAATGTCACACCCTGATGCTCCCAGCCGTCAGGCGGGGGTGACGACATCGGCGCCGGCAAGCAGTGAGAGTTGGGCCGCCGCCTTCTGCACCAACGTGATCGCCTGGGTGATATCGGGAGCAGACGGCGCATTGACGAGCGCGATGAAGGGGCAGGTGAGGGCGGCGATGCAGCGGCGGTCCGGCCCGAGAACGGGAGCGGAGAGATTGTAGACGCCGGAAGTCTGGGCGCTGGCCATCATCTCGTAGCCGCGCTCGCGGATCTGGTCGAGACGATCGTAGAATTCGGGGCCGAGTTCGACATCCGCGCGGCTGCGCACATGTTCGGAGATCATCATCTCCCGCTCCTTCTTGCTGCGGAAGGCCAGCAGCACATGCCCCGATCCGGTGTCGAAGAGGCTGATATGGGCGCCGATGCGGATCGAAAATCCCCAATAGTCCGGCGCCTCCTGCTGGGCGATGACGACGGCAGCACCCCGATCGAAGACGGCGAGATGATTGGCCTGGCGCGTGCGCTGGGCGAGATCACGCATCAGCGGCGTGGCATAGGAGGCGAGCCGGCGCACCGGCGCGTGCAGCTGCGCAAGGCCGAAGAGTTTCAGCGTCAGCGAGTAGCGGTCGCCATCCAGCCGGGTGACGTAACCGCGGCGCACCAAGCGATCGAGCATGCGGTAGAATTCGTTGGGGCTGCGGTCGAGCCGTTTGGCGATATCAGCCTGGGTGAGACCGCTGTCGACGCCAGCGAGCAGCTCCAGGATATCGAGGCCCTTGTCGAGGGCAGGAGCACGATAGCGGTCGGACTCGTCGGCCTCCATTCCTTCCTCCTGTGAATACTACTCTGCATATACGCAGAACCGCAGCCGGAAAAGGAAAACTTCGCACTTGACCCCCAGCCAATCGTCTGTTTGTCTATAAACAGACAAATCATCACTGAAAACGGCCGTCGCGAAAGCGAACGGCTGAGATACCGAAGGCGCCCGAGCGGCACGATCATAAGCAAGCCGGGGACAGGGAGGAAGACCGTGCAGCGCATGGGAATGGTCATCGGTCCTGCCGCCGGCGGAGATCGCCGAAAAAGCAGCCAATCAGCTGAATCCCCCGCTGATCTGCCTATGCAACAGCGCCAACTCCTCCATTTAACGGAGAGAGCCGCGCACCTCCGGAAGCAGACCGGCGCGCTCCATCACGACCGCGCTTCGCCAAGACATAACCGCATTCCATCGTCCAGCGTAGACAATTCCAGAAAAGGCCCGTGACATGACAAACAGACTTTCCGGCAAGACCGTTCTCATCACCGCCGCCGGCCAGGGCATCGGCCGGGCGACGGCGACAGCCTTTGCCGCGATCGGCGCCAAGGTCCACGCGACTGATATCAACACCGAGGCGCTGGCGACGCTGGCAGCCGAAACCGGCGTTTCCACCCATAAGCTGAACGTGCTCGAAGAGGATGCGGTCAAGGCTCTGGTCGCCGAGATCGGAGCCGTCGACGTGCTGTTCAACTGCGCCGGTTTCGTCCATGCCGGCTCGATCCTCGATATGAAGGATTCCGATCTCGAATTCGCCTTCGACCTCAACGTCAAGGCGATGATCCGCACCATCCGCGCCGTGCTGCCGGGCATGATCGAGCGCAAGGACGGGGCGATCATCAACATGGCCTCCGTCGCCTCCAGCATCAAGGGCGTGCCGAACCGCTTCGCCTATGGCGTCACCAAGGCGGCGGTGATCGGGCTCACCAAGGCCGTCGCCGCCGATTACGTCGGTCAGGGCATTCGCTGCAACGCCATCTGCCCCGGCACGGTGGAAAGCCCGTCGCTGCAGGATCGCATGCGGGCGCAAGGCGATTACGACGCGGCGCGCGCCGCCTTCATCGCCCGCCAGCCGATGGGCCGGCTGGGCTCGCCGGAGGAGATCGCCGATCTCGCCGTCTATCTCGCCGGCGCGACCTACACGTCGGGCCAGGCGATCGCCATCGACGGCGGCTGGACGATCTGATTTCAGCGGATGCGGCCGACCCGGCAGTCTTGCCGGCCGGCCCGGCCACTGCAATCGGCTCTATATAATCGGCCCATATAATCGGGAGAAACACCATGACCCGCATCACCGACCTTCGTGTCTTCGATCTCCGCTTCCCCACGTCGCAAAGCCTGGACGGATCCGATGCGATGAACCCCGATCCGGACTATTCGGCGGCCTACGTCATCCTCGATACGGATGCGCCTGATCTTGCCGGCCACGGACTGACCTTCACCATCGGCCGCGGCAACGATATTTGCTGCATGGCGATCGAAGCGATGCGACACCTCGTCGTCGGCGCCGACCTCACAGAAGTTCTCGCCCATCCCGGCACCTTCTGGCGGCACCTGACCAGCGATAGCCAGCTGCGCTGGATCGGCCCGGAGAAGGGCGCCATTCACCTGGCGACCGGCGCGGTCGTTAATGCCGTCTGGGATCTGCTCGCCAAGCAGGCCGGCAAACCGGTCTGGCGGCTCGTCGCCGAGATGTCGCCGGAAGAGATCGCGGATATCGTGGACTACCGCTATCTCACCGACGTTCTCACGCGTGACGAAGCGGTCGAGATCTTGAAGCGCGCCGAGGCGGGCAAGGCGGAACGCATCGCCATCCTCGAAAAGGGAGGCTATGCCTGCTACACGACCTCGGCCGGCTGGCTGGGCTACGGCGACGAAAAGCTGCGCCGCCTTTGCCAGGAGGCGATCGATGCCGGCTTCAACCATATTAAGATGAAGGTCGGCCGTGACCTGGAAGACGATATCCGCCGCCTCAGGATCGCCCGCGAGGTCATCGGCCCCGACCGCTACCTGATGATCGACGCCAACCAGGTCTGGGACGTCGGCCAGGCGATCGACTGGGTCAAGGCGCTTTCCTTCGCCAAGCCCTTCTTCATCGAGGAACCCACAAGCCCCGACGATGTCGCCGGCCACCGCAAGATCCGCCAGGCGATCGGCCCGGTGAAGGTCGCGACCGGCGAGATGTGCCAGAACCGCATCATGTTCAAGCAGTTCATCGCCGAGGGCGCGATCGATATCGTGCAGATCGATTCCTGCCGCATGGGCGGGCTGAACGAGGTCCTCTCCGTGCTCTTGATCGCCGCCAAGTTCGACCTGCCGGTCTGGCCGCATGCGGGCGGCGTCGGCCTTTGCGAATATGTGCAGCATCTGTCGATGATCGATTACATCGCGGTGTCGGGCACCAAAGAAGGCCGCGTCATCGAATATGTCGATCACCTGCACGAACACTTCCTCGACCCCTGCCTGATCGAGAACGCCGCCTACATGCCGCCCACCCTGCCGGGCTTCTCCATCGAGATGAAACCGGCCTCGATCAGCAACTATACGTTTCGAGGCTAAGGAAACTTCGCCGGCTGCATGTTGAATTCCTGATCTCGACAGTCTTTCCTGCCGCCGATGGGCTTCCAATCCAACGGGACTGCTCCAATTCACTTGGAGGCGGCGAAGCTTGCTTTTTAGAACGCCGAGGAATATTTTTGCAATGTGAATGCGGAGGGGGCCCAGCACCAGCAGGCCAGCAAATTTTATTGAACTTAGACAATAGAATGTTTGCGATCGAGCCATGCCCAAGTTTCACCACGTCCAGAGACTGTGTGCTTATCTGCTGATCATCGCGGCAATGCTGCTATCGATCGGCACGGTACATGCAGCCATAACCGAGGAGAGCGGACGCCGCGTCGCTCTCGTCATCGGCAACTCGGTCTACAAGACGCTGCCCTCGCTTCCCAATCCTGCCAATGATGTCGAAGAGGTCGCGACCACGCTGCGCGCGGCCGGTTTCGATGTGACGATCGGCGTCAATGTCGACCGCATCGGGCTCGAAGATACGGTGCGCCGATTCCTGCGTTCGACCAGCAATGCCGAGGCCGGCCTCATCTATTATTCCGGCCATGGCATCCAGGTGGGCGGCCAGAATTTCATTGTGCCGGTCGATGCGACGCTGGAGACGCCCTATGACGTCGAAACGCAGACCATGCCGCTCGACCTCATCCTGAACCATCTCAAGCAGAATTCGCGGGTGCAGCTGATCTTCCTTGACGCCTGCCGCAACAATCCCTTCAACGCCCAGAAATTCTGGATGGCGGAAAAACTGGAACCGGTCGGCGCCACACGCGGACTTGCACGGATTGACAGCGATCTCGGCAGCCTGATCGCCTTTTCCACGGAACCCGGCCAGGTGGCGCTCGACGGCACCGGGGCGCTCAGCCCCTATTCCGAATCCTTCATCAAGCGGGCGAGCGAACCCAACAAGGAAATCCGCCAGGTTCTGACCGATGTGCGCCGCGACGTGATCGCCATGACCGACGGCAAGCAGGTCCCCTGGGAAAACTCCTCGCTGATGGACAGCTTCTATTTCATTCCGGCGCCGCCGCCGCCAAGCGTCGAACCGATGCAGCAGGTGAGCGTGCCGGAGGGTGCGGCCACGACCAGATTGCCGATCGCCCCGCCGCATGACGAGACCGGCTCGGCGCTGCTCGTCACCCTCAACCAGCTTCCCAAGACCGGCAAGCTCAGCTTCGACGGCAAGCCGGTCGAGCAGGGCGCGAAGATGCCCGCCGCGGCACTGACGGCGCTGACCTATGACTCATCAGGTGTTTCCGCCGGAACCGTCGGCCTGATCGGCTATACCGTGAGCGACCCTTACGGTCAGGCGACGCAGGGCGTCATCGCGATCACCGTCTCGGCCGATGCCGACGCCAAGCTCGCCCAGCTCGAACAGGAAAAGCAGGTGCGGCTCGCCGATGCCGACGCCTATCTGAAGACCCTGCCGCGCAACGTGGACGCGACGATCGGCGTCGGCCCTGTTGAAGTCAGCCTGCCGGTCGTGCCGGCATCCGCCGCGGAGATGACCTTCAAGGTCGCGGCCCTACCCGATAAGGGCACGCTGCGCGCCGGAGACCGGGTGATCGGGCTCGGTCACGTGCTCGAAGCAGCCGATATTCCGGCCCTTTCCTATGAGCCGCAGATCGGCACCGAAAACCAGCCATTCGCCCTGACGCTGCAGGCAGCCAATGACGACCTGCCACCGGCGACCATCACTTTCAAGCCGGTGCTCGACGCCTGCGACACATCAGCCGCAGCACCCCTCGACCTGCAGGGCGTGACGGCAGGCAAGCTGCCGAACGAGATCGACCCCGATGAAGCACTGCCCGCCTGCATGGACGCAGTGAAGGCCTATCCCGAGGTCGCGCGCTTCGTCTATCAGCTCGGCCGCGCCCAGCTTGCCAACCGCGATACCAAGACGGCGTTCGCCACGATCAACAAGGCAATGGATGCAGGGCATGTCCGGGCAATCTATGAACTGTCGAGCCTTTACGAGTTCGGTGCCTCCGTCCCACGCGACGCAGCCAAGGCAAGTCAGATCGCCAAGGGTGGTGCGGCCAAGGGCGATCCCTTTGCCCTGCATAGCTACGGCAAGGCCCTCTATTACGGCCGCGGCACCAAGGCCGATCAGCAGCTGGGGTTGCGCTTGATGCTGCAGGCCGCCGATCTCGGCCATACCTATGCGATGAACGAGCTCGGCTATATCTTCCTGAACGGCGTCAACGTTCCGGCCGATCCGGAGCGTGGTATCCGCTTCTACGAAGCCGGCGTCCAGCGCAACGACATCTATTCACTGAACAATCTTGCACTCGTCTACCGTTTCGGAAAAGGCGCTCAGGAGGACCTCCCGAAAGCGCTCGACCTTTTCACGCGGGCGGCAGAGGGCGGTCAGCCCTATGCGCCGACGAACCTCGGGCGCATGTACCGCGACGGTATCGGCGTTGCCGCGGACAAGGCGGAAGCGGAGAAGTGGCTTGAGGTCGGCGCGGAACGCGGCGACTATTGGGGTGCGCTCGACCGCGCGATGCTCGCGAAGGAAGAGGGTGCGGACGCTGACAGCCTTGCCATCGCGTCTCGTTATTTCGCGCTGGCGACCGCCATCAACATGCCGGGCAGCGGCGATCCGAAGAACCAGGCGCTGGCGGAACTCAAGAGGATGCCTGGCGCAGCCAAGAAAAAAGCGGAAGCCGCCTTTGCCGCCGAGCTGACCGCTCAGGAAAAGAAGACAATTCCGAGGACCAAGTCGCTCGATGACAGGCTCGTCAAGCTCGCCAAAGCGACCTGGGTAAAGCGAAATCCGAGGTACGATCTCTTCTGAAACGGCGGTCCGGGGGCGCCCTACATGAACAGAAAACTCATCATCCGTGTTCTGCTTTGCTCGACCTTCCTTGCAGGCTCAGGCGCAATCCTACAGAGTTGCATCTTTGATCCGGGCGCCAGGACATTGTTCGCCAGCGAAGAGCCCGTGGCCAGGAACGCCACGCCTATCAGGAAAACCACGCCCCCCGTCAGAAAAGTGGCCACAACGAGCAGTCAACCGGCTTTCACCCGCTCTGAGAACAGTTCCAGTGGGAATTCCGGCGGCGGCGGCATGGGCGGCGGCGGTTCCAGTTCCAGCTCTAGCTCTAGCTCCGGCGGCTCGTGGGGGTCCGATCGCCGTCTGAAGACCGATATTCGTCGGCTCGGCACCTCGGCTGAGGGCATACCGGTCTATGCCTTCCACTACATCTGGGGCGGCCCACTGTTTGTCGGCACGATGGCGCAGGATCTATTGGCGATCAGGCCTGAGGCAGTCATCGAAACGGCATCGGGTTACTACATGGTCGATTACGACAAGCTCGATATTGCGATGATCTCGCTGCCGGAGGATGCGTCTCCGCTTACGGCTGAAGCCGCGATGGCGCTTGCGACGCGGGCGGCACGGATACGCTCTCGGGGCTCCGTCCAGCCGGCAATGTAATCGAAAAGGCCGAGCGCGTGCCGATACCGCAGAACAGGGATACCGTAACCGGGAGCCCTCTCGTCAGCCAGGCGGCGACCCTTGCCGGAGTCATGATCGGCATCGCGCTCTCGACCTATCTAAAGCTTGAGCCCGGCAAGGCAATGGCGCTTGCTGTGTTCTGCCTTCTCCTGGCGTGGATCGCCGTCGACGGCACATTCGCTGCTCGTTCGACCTGGGCATCGCGAAAGAGACGAGGCGAGGCTCCCGCCATTTTCTGGCGCCGCATCGGAACGAAGCTCGTCGGCCTCGCCGCGCTGCTTGGCGTGGTCGTCATCGCCTGTTCGGTCTTTCCGTTTTTCACGCAGTCGTCGGCCGTCCGATGGATCATCGAGGCTGGGCACACCACTATTCCCCTTTCCATCGCACTTGCCGGCGCCACCATTCTCTACGTCGCGGTCACCGATCTGGTTACGGAGGAGCCCGACGATTATCTCAATCAGGTCGGGCGCGCGGTATTGATGCAGGATTTTCGCGAGGACGACGTGCTGTTCGCATTGCGCCTGCTCGCGATCAAATGCTTCTTTCTCGTCCTGATGTTCTCGGGCGGCATGGCGGCTCTTTCCAATCTTGCCGAGAAGCCGGCCTGGGCGTTTCCGCCGCTCTCGGCGGCCTGGTTCGAAGGCCTGCTGCAGCTTGCCTTCCTTCTCGACATCGTGCTTGCCGCCGGCGGCTATGTCGCGACTTTCAAGCTTTTCGGATGGCATGTCAGGGCAACGGAGACGACGGCACTCGGCTGGCTCGTCTGCCTCATCTGCTATGAGCCGTTCTTCCCTGCGATCTCGCATGCCTTCGTACCCTATGGCGAGGGGCCGGGCTGGGAGACCGTGATCCGGGAAGGGTCGACCGTCTTCATCCTCTGGAGCGTCGCGACGCTGTTCTGTACCGTCATCTATGTCTGGGCGACCGTCGCTTTCGGGCCGCGATTTTCAAACCTCACCCATCGCGGCATCATCACATCAGGCCCCTATCGCTTCATAAAGCATCCGGCCTATGTCTCGAAGAACATCGCCTGGTGGCTGGTTGCGATCCCAGGCTTCCTCGCCAGCGGCCTTGCGGAAGGGCTTGCCCGGGCCGGCATGCTGGCGATCGTCAGTCTTATCTACATCATGCGCGCGCGCGCCGAAGAACGCATGCTGAGCCGGGATCCCGCCTATCGGGACTATGCCGAGCGCGTCGCGGCGCATGGGCTTCTGGCGATGGCGAAGCGGCGGCTGACATCAAGACCGGCGGCGTGAGGTTCCGACCGTTCAGCCGTCGAGCCCCTTGAAACGTACCGGCTGGTAGCCGCGCATCAACAGGCTGCCGAGCGAATAGGTATTGCGGCAGACGCGGCCCTTGCAGGCATTCGGCGACGCCTCCATCACCTCCACCTTCTTGTCGGCCGTGAAGCGCATGAACAACAGCACATGCGAGCCCGGCTTGTTCAACGCGTCGCCCGGCCGCATCGACCAGGGGTCGGAGAGGCGCTTGGTGATCCCGGGGATGGCGCGCGTCGAAACGTGCATCTTCAGGCCCCAGGCGTCGCTGACGAAGCCGGAGCAATCGACGCCGAGGATGCTGGATTGCGGCGCGCTCTTGGTGCAGACATTGCCGGCGGCCTGGCCCTTTTCCACGCCGCCGATGAAATTTTCGAGCGGCGTCTTGCAGCCCCAGCAGTAGGGAACACCCTTGACCGTCTGGCCGCGCTTGCCGATCAAGTAGATCGGGCGGCGCAGCCGGTTCATGTTGACGCAGCCCGGCCCGGGATCCTTGCCATAGGCGGTTGATGTCACCAGCCAGTTCAGCGTCTCGAAGCCGATTGCCCGCTCGATGACGTCGCTGCGCGATTTCGGCACGATCGCCACCTTCGGCGTCTTGCCGGGCTTGCCGGCATTCGGCTGTTTGGCGGGCCGAGCGACGGCAAGCTTGTGGCCAGGCTCCCGGCCGTCGAGCCGCAGCACCTGCGCCCGGCTTTCCTGCGATCTCAAATAGAGCACGTCGCCGCGCGGTCCGATCGCCACGAAGCGCCTCGAGAATACCGTGCCCAGCTCGATCGGAAGGTCGTAGACCCGGTCCATCGCGCCGTTCGGCGTGAAGCGCACCACCAGCATGCCGGTGCGCTCGGGCCGGTCGGCGGGCACGAGCTCGACCAGCGCATAGGGCCTGCCTGTTGTATCGATGTCGAGAAGTTCGACGGTGCCGATCCGCCCTTCCGAGGCGAGCTGCAGCGAAAGGAAATTCTCCTCCGAGCTCGCGCGCCGCAGCAGGATTTCCGCCTTGTCGTTTGCGGCAGCCCGGACCTCGGCAACGATATCGCCGAGCCCGCGGCTCGGAACATATTGAATGACCGGCGGGCGGGCCTCGGGCCGGTTGGTGCTGCGGCCGATCTCGTCGATGATGCTGTTCAGCGGCCCCGGCGATACCGAGCCCATCGAGGCGAAGACCGAGCGGGTGTAGTCGTCGGCATCACCGCCGCCGTCGACGGCGCGCAGCGTCTGCGACCGGCCGTCGGCATCGGTGGAGCGCTCGAGCGGCACGACGCCGTCGGACCAGAGGTAGAGTTCGTTGTGAACGACGGCGAGATCCTCCGGTGTGGCATTTTCCGGCAGCGGCAGGATTTCGGGATCGGCCTGCGAACGTTCGGCGTCGACGGCGAGCACGCGGCCGTTGTTCTGGTCGAGGATGTAGATGGTGCCGTCGTCGCCAACGGTGATCGCCGCCGGCCCGGATGCCTCCGCTTCCTCGTTGGAAGAGATGATGCCGACCGAACGCGCGCCGTCGCCGCCGCGAAGCTCGATGATCGTCGTATCTTTGGCGAAAACCGGGAAGGCGACCGCAAGTGCCGCGGCAAACAAAATATGCGACCCAAAACTACGCATTGCCTCGACCCCCAAAACACCGTCAAGTCTTTAAAATGGTAGGCTAGATATGGCCCCTCAGCAAGCCGTTGCTTTCCAAACGATTTGGAGATCTGCGCCGGCGATAGTACAAGATCATCTCTCGAAGCTTTGTCGGCAGGAAATGTTTATGCTGGAATGGAACGGTGACGAACTGGCGCTCGACATAAGCTTGCTGGAGCAGGTTCGCGCGGCGCGGATAAACTTCTCAGACCGCGTCTGCGCCGCCTCGGCCAGCAAGGACGACAAGCATCTGGCCCAGCTGCGCTCGGAGCCCACCTATCTGATGGCCGAGTTCCTCTATTCGATGAAGGTCTTCGGCATCAGCACCGCCGAGGATATCGAACGCTTCGCCGATCTGCACAATGATTACGTGGTTTCGCTCACCCGCGATCCAGCCAAGCTGCAGCGGCTGGGGCTTTCACAGGATCGTGCGCTCGCCTCGATGTTCACTGCCGACACCAAGCCGCGGCTGATCCAGAACTGGGCTGAGAAATCAGGCGCGATCGACCAGTCCAATCTCGCCCGCTTCCTCGTCGCGGTGATGTCGAGCGAGACCTGCCGCAAGACGCTGATCGATTTCGAGACGGCGGGCTTCATGCAGCGCAAGCGCTCGCCCTACGGCACCATGGTCGTCTGGTCGACCGGAATGATCGAGGAGATCTTCGGCGAGATGCTGCGCGATCTGCGCCTTAGCCTGCAGCAATTGAAGATCCTCTGACATCAGTTGCCAGCCGATTTCACCCCTCCCAATCGATTGGCACCGAGCGCCGTTGCCTTCCTTCCGGCCTCTCCCTATTCTCGCGAGGCTTGTCGCGCAGTGGCGCCAATAAGACGGATTTGACGACGATGACGAAATCCTGGCTCATAACCTTGTCGATCGGCCTTCTGCTGGCGCTGCAGACCCCGCGGCTTGCCTATTCCGGCCCGACCGAAGACGCGCTTGCGGCGCGAAACCCCTCGCTTGCGGCGCTGCGCCAACATGACGAAAAGGCCTTTGCCGCGGCGACTGCAATCATCGCCGAACACGAACGCGCCAAGGGGTTGACGCCCGGCGAGGCGAAGCTGCCCGATGCGACCTCGCCCGGCCGCGACATGGGCTCAGGCCCCGGCAAGGAATTCACGGTCGACAATCCCGATATTCTCTGGCTCTACAATTCCTCGCCCGAAGGAATGAGCGACCTGATCTCGATTTTGAAATCAGCCGGGCAGAAACCCAAGAACTAACCGCCTCCTCGCAGTTGGAACGGACTATAACAGGCCCCGGTTATTCCAGAGCGTGAGTCTTGCTCACGTCTTTGCCTTGGCGGATTCTTCCAGGCTCCAAATAATTTGTAACCCTCCCTCAAGCAAGACAGGCAAAGCCATCCCAATTTCGCCGGTCAGTGCTATTCTCATCTTCAACACAGTGTGAGATTGTTCGAAGAGGGGGTTTTCCAATGCCAAACCGCAAAGCCATCCTGGCAGCAGCCACCTTTCTTTCGTTCTTTTCGGTGGTTCCCGCCGTCGAGGCGCAGAACGAACGCACATTGACCGAAGCGCCGGCGCAAACCGGGCCCGTCAGCATCACCTTCGATCGCGCTGAAGCCAGATACGCCATTGGCGAAGTTGTCGGCCTCTTCATCCAATCGACCGAGAATGCCTATGTCACGGTGCTGAACGTCTCGCCGAACGGCGCCGTCGTGAAGCTTTTCCCGAACAAGTACCAGACCGACGCCCTTGTCGGCGCCGGCAAGCGCGTGCAGGTGCCGGATCCGGCAAGCGGCGCCAAGCTGCAGGTTTCAGGCCCGGTTGGCCAGGAGCAGATCAAAGTCTTCTATTCCTCCAAGCCGCTGACCATCTTCGCCGATCTCGGCGGCAGCGGCGGCGGTATGTTCCGCTCGATCGACGGCGGCATGGATGCCGTTTCCCGCAGCCTTGAAGAAGCCCGCAGCCTCGGCACCAAGATCAGCAGCAAAACGCTGATGCTGACGACGGTCGATAGTCCGGCTGCCATCCCGCCCGTCGCAGCCGCCCCCGCAGCGAAGCCGGTCGAGCAGGCTGCAAAGCCGCCCGTTGCGCCGAAACCTGCGGCCGCTCCGAAGCCGAAATCGGTGACGAAACAGGAAGTCGCCAAGAAGCCGGAAACGGTGGTGGAAAAACCGAAGCCGGCTGCCCCGAAAAAGGTCGCGCCGAAGCCCGTCGAGCAGACAACACAACAGCCGCCGAAGAAATACAAGATCGTCACCAACCTGGCGCCCGGCCAGGAGCTTGCCGCCGACGAACTGGAGCTCATCGGTCCGGCCGACACCACCGCATCCACCCGGCCGACCCAGTATAAGCAGCCCACGCAGTATAAGCAGCCGAGCCAGTCTTCGCAGACGAAGATGCCGAAACTGCCGATGCCGCAGATCAAGATGCCGCAGTTCAAGCTGCCCGGCGGTTTCAGCATCAAGATGCCGCAGCTGAACCTCGGCCGTTCGGCCGAACCTGGCCAGGCCGGCGAGGAGATCGAGGTAGCGAACGCTGATACGCCTGTTTGCACCGCCCTTCTCGACAAGCTGAACACCGCCGTCGCCGCCAAGGATATCAGTGCTGCCTCGGCTGAGGCCGATGCGATCGCCGTCAGCGCCGATTGCGGCCAGTTCCAGGTGAATGCCCAGCGCCGCGTCGCGGCCCTCAGGCTTTCCGCAGCCCAGGAGATGATGGCCGCCAACCAGCCGGTCGCCGATTACGAGCCGCTGCTTGTCGCCGCCGACAGCCCGCAGGTGCTCTGGCAGGCCTCCGCCACGCTCGGCGAAATCTATTTCTCCGCACGCCGCTTCGCCGATGCCGCCGCCGATTACCAGCAGGCGATCGAGATCATCAAGAACGAGACCCGCACGCCGAAAGCGCCGCCCGCCGAGACGATCTCCGATCTCATTCAGCGCGCCGCCCAGGCCCGCATCCTTGCCGCCAACCCGACGAGCGACAATCCTGAAGGCAGCTTCGTGCCGGCCGAGAAGGACCACCGCAGCGGCGTGCTCGGCGGCATCTATTCCGAGAATGTGCGCGGCATCGTGCCGGTCTCCATTCCGGTTCCGATCACCTTCGATTTCGACAAGTCGAGCTTCACCTCGATCGGCACCGAAGCCGCCCAGGAATTGCTGGAGGCGCTGAAGGAGCAGAAGCCCGGCCGCATCATCCTCGTCGGCCATACCGACCGGCGCGGCGGTGACGACTATAATCAGAAGCTTTCTGAACGCCGCGCCCAGGCTGTCGCCGACTTCCTGAAGAGCAACGGCCTCGACGCGACAATCGACGCCGAAGGCCGCGGAGCTTCCGAACCGGTGGACGTCACGGCAACCGCAAACCTCACCGAAGACGATGTCGATGCGCTGAACCGCCGCGTCGAATGGCGCCGCGAATAGGCATGATGAGGGGGAGTTTGGCCATGTCCGCATCCGTTTCCATGGCCGCAGCACTTGCCCTCCTCACCCTGGCGGCCACCGACAGCCTGGCAAGGACGATCGAGGCACCCGAGCGCGGCGCAGTCAGGGCCGTGCTGATCGGCATCGACCTCTACCGCAATGTTCCGCCGCTGCACGGCGCCGTCGCCGATGCCGAGGACCTTTCCCTTTCGCTGCGCTCGGTCGGCGTCGAGGATATGACGCTGCTGAAGAATGGCGCTGCCGACCGCGCGGGCATCCTCCATGCGATCGAAGCCGTCACGGAAAGGGCAGGGCGTGGCGATCTCGTCGTGCTCGGCATTGCCGGCCACGGATCGAGCGAGCCGGAGCGCGTCAGGGGCTCGAAACCCAGCGGCCGTGACGAGGTTTATGTGCTCGCCGGCTTCGACACCCGCGTGCCGGGATCGCGCGAGCGCATCTTCGGCGACGAATTCAAGGTGCTGATCCGCAACCTCGAGGCCAAGGGCGCCGATGTCGTCTTCATTGCCGATACCTGTCATGCCGGCGGCATGACCCGCGACGTCGATCCGCGCGGCGCCGAAATCACCTGGCGCCAGGCGCCTTCCTATACGATCGAGGAGGACGATCTCGCGCCGATTTCGACGACGGCGGATGCGCTCTCCACCAGCTTCGATTTCAAGCGGCTGACCTTCCTTGCCGCCGTCGACGAGAAAACCAAGTCGCCCGAGATCAGCATTCCCGGCATTCAGCAAAAACGCGGCGCGCTGAGCTATGCCACCGCCCGCGCCTTCGAAGGCGCCGCCGACCGCAACGGCGACGGCTCCGTCAGCCAGCGCGAACTTTTCGAATATGTGCGCCAATCGGTCTATCAGTTCACCGACCAGCGGCAGAACGTCTTCACAGAGAGCCCGCCCGGAACCGATCTCGACCGTGCCGTCGTCTATAACTATGAAGGTACAGGAGCTCAGACCTCGACCGAGAAGGCAAACGTTCCACCGCCAGCCGAACCGGCACCGATCAACGTCGCCGCCCTCGGCTCCGAGCCGGTGTTGCAGGGGATTGTATCAGCCGTCACGCCGTTCAAGCTGACGGACGGCGCGAATGCCGAACTCATCTTCGATCCAGAAAAACGTGAGGCGATTGCCGGCGGGGATGTCGTCGCCTCCGGCGTCGGTGCCGGCGACATGCCTTTCGTCGTCGACCGGATGGCCGCACTCGACACGCTGAAGCAGCTGTCGGAGGCGAACCCGCAGACGGTGCGCGTCACGCCCTCGGATGCGGTGCATCGCGAAGGCGAACGCGTCGGCGTCACGGTTTCCGAGATCACCGGTCGCAAGCTCGTGCTCTTCGACGTCACCGGCGACGGCACCGTGCAGTTCCTCTATCCCGGCACGCGGGATGCAGATGCGCCGATGCCTGCGACCTTCGATCTCGATCTTGCGGTGGTCGCACCATTCGGAACGGACCTGCTCGTCGCCGTCACCTCGGATAGCCCGATGCCCGAACTCGTCGAGTTCCTGAAGCAGAACGACAAGCGCCGCACCGCCGGCAATATCGCCAAGCGCCTCGGCGAATTCCTGCCGGAGGGCGCACGCGTCGGATTTACGGTCCTCTATACCTCCGCCGGAGCCAAGCTATGAGTACGTCGATCAGCAAGGTCCTCAATATTGCGTCCGTCATGCTGCTTCTGGCTACTCCCGTGCTGGCGCAGCAGGACACCGATTTTGCCGGCGAGGATGGCGGGCGTGTCATCGGCGGCCAGGCGGCCAAGAAGGGCGAATGGCCCTGGCAGGTGAAGATCCTGGCGCCTGATCCCGAACAGCGCGGCCGCTTCGGCGGCCATTGCGGCGGTTCGCTGATCGCACCGCGCTGGATATTGACGGCCGCCCATTGCGTCACCAGCGGCCGCTCCGGCAAGCAGGATCTCTTCGCCCGCGACCTGCTGATCGTCGAGGGCAAGTCGAAGATCGACAAGGTGATCGCGGTCGACGGGCCGGACAAGCCGGGCCTTGCCGTGGAAGACGTGATCATTCACGAGGATTTCGACCGCAAGGTCTTCGCCAACGACATCGCCCTCATCAAGCTGAGCGAGCCCGCCAAATCGAAGCCGGCGATCCTTGCCTCGGCCTCGGATGACCAAGTGGAGGCCGCCGGCCACCCGGTCGTCGTCACCGGTTGGGGTTACACCAAAGCCGACCACGGCTGGGACGACAAATATCTGCCGACCGAGCTGCAGGAAGTGGAACTGCCGATCGTCCCGCGCGAGGACTGCCGCGCCGCCTATCGCGACAGCTCGATGCGCATGAACCCGATCGACGAGCGCAATGTCTGCGCCGGCTACGCCGAAGGCGGCAAGGATGCCTGCCAGGGCGACAGCGGCGGACCGCTCGTCGCCCAGCGCCCCGACAAGCGCTGGATCCAGCTCGGCATCGTCAGCTGGGGTGCGGGCTGCGCCGAGGCCGAACATTACGGTGTCTATACCCGTGTTGCCGCCTTCCGCGACTGGATCGCCGCAAAGACCGACGGCGAGGTGCCTGATGTTGAAGGGCCTGCTGCCGACGATCAGGTCGCGTCCACCACGATCGGTGGCGGCACGAAGCAGAGGCAGTCCGGGCAGGAAGAGGCCAATCTCGCCATCACCACCCCGCCTGCCGCCACGACCGAAACGCCGGACGTACCCGCTGGCGATACCCCGCCGGCTGACAAACCCGTCGCTGACGAACCCGCCGTCCAGCCGCCGGTCGTCCAGACGCCGATGATCGAAAGCTCGCCCGGCGATCGCGCGCTGCTGATCGGCATCGACGATTACGAAATGCGGGAGGCGAAACTGACCGGCTCCGCCACCGATGTGAAGGCGATGCAGGTCTTCCTCGCCAAAACGCTCGCCTACCGCCCGGAACAGATCCACACGCTGACCAACAGCAAGGCGACCCGCGAGGCGATCCTGGCCGAGATCGATGACTGGCTGGTGCGCCAGTCGACGCCCGGAAGCCGCGTCTTCCTCTATTTCAGCGGCCAGGGCTCGGAAGAAATGGGCGCCGAGGAAACAACCAGCCCGACGCTGGTTGCAGCCGATGCCAAGCTGGTGCGCGAGGGCGGCAAGGTGACGGTCACCAACCAGATCCGCGAAACCGAGATCGCCGCACGGCTGAACAGCCTCAAGGATCGCCGCGTCACGCTGCTGATCGATGCCTGCCATGTCGGGCCCGGCAGCCGCAGTGCGGTGGCCGCACCCTCCGGCACCGTGCGTTGCCTCGGCCCGGCGCTGGCAGCGCTCGAACCGCCAAACAAGTCAGGCAAGGAAGCGAAATTCTCCTTCGGCGGCGAAAACGCCATGGTCTGGTCGGCCGTCAACGCAGGGCAGTGGGCGCTCGTCGACCGCGAGGCCAAGCCGCCGGTCGGCGTCTTCACCCGCCGCTTCATCGAAGGCGTGCAGGATGGCGTGGCACGCGCCGCCGACAAGCCGAATGTCAGCAATGCCGCCCTCCTCGATTATGTCCGGCGCAAATCGGACGAATATTGCCGGACGCATGCGGAAGATTGCCGCTTCACGCCGGTGCCGCAATTTTACGGCCAGCCGGATGCGCTCGGCCGGGATGTCATCACCGGCGAGGAGGCGAAGACGCCGGTCGCCGCCGTTGAGAATACGCTGAAGAGCGACAACGAGGCGGGCGTCGCCGTCGACGTGCTGCCCGGCACCGCGGTCAGTATCGGCGACAAGGTGGCGATGCGCGTCTCCACCAAAAAGTCCGGTTACCTGATCCTGGTCGATATCGACGCCTCCGGCAAGCTGACGCAGCTTTACCCGAACAAGCGCTCGATGGGCCTGAAACCATCAGCCAAAAGCGGCGACAACCGGCTGGATCCGGCCCGGCCGGTCGTCGTGCCCGATGCGCGCAACCCCTATACCGGCTTCGAATATGTTGTGGAGGGACCGGCGGGCGTCGGCATGGTCGTTGCCATCCTCAGCGACAAGCCGATCGAAGTGCTCGACCTGCCGGATGTGCCGACGCCGCTCGTCGGCCAGCGCGCCGCGTTCAACTATGTCTACGATCTCGCCCGAAGCCTCAGGATCGTCGGCGACGACGAAACCGGCGCCCAAGGCAAATGGTCGTTCGATTCCAAATTCTATCGCGTCCGCTGAACAGGAGCGAACCATGCCGAAATCCACTCTGCTGGCGGGTCTTGCCGCTTCCCTGATGGCGCTTGCGCCGGCCGCCCATGCCGGCAACTCCGGCGACAGCAAGGCGATGCTTGCAGCACAAGCTGGGCTTGCCGCCGAACTCATCGACCGCAGCCTGGCGAAGGAGGGTGCTGCCAATATCATGGTGTCGCCGGCAAGCCTTGCCGCAGCACTCGGCCTTGCAGGCCTCGGCGCCTCCGATGCGGGCAAGGCCTCGATCGCCAAGAGCCTGGGCTTCGGCGGCGAGCTGAAGGGACCGGAGACGGCGCTCGACGCGATGTATCAGGAGAAGCCGGCAGCGGTGGATGCGCCTTTGGCGACGGCGGTCGCGATCGTCTTCGACGACAAGCTGGTGCTCGTTCCCGACGCGCTCCCCATGCTCGCCGGCCACCACATCAAGCCTTCGATCGAGGATCTCGACGGACCGAAATCGGTCGAGCACATCAATGGCTGGGTCAAGGACGCCACGAGGGGCGCCATTCCATCAATCCTCGACGCACCGCCCGGCGGCGGCTTCGTCAGCCTCGGTGCGCTTTCCTTCAAGGCGCGCTGGAAGACCTCATTCGAGAAGGAGAGCCCGGCAAGCCCCTTTCAGCGGCCGGATGGCTCGACGATTTCGGTACCGATGATGCATCTTGCCGGCGATGGCCAAAAATTCCGCTCCGACGAGAAATTCACCGCCGTAGACCTTGCCTATGCCGGCGAGGGCTACAGCATGGTCGTGGTGGCGGCGCGCTCCGGCAAGGGTGTCGGCGGCGCGGACCTGAAGACGCTCGCTTCCTGGCTGCAAGGGGAAAAATTTGAGGCCGCCAGGGGCGAAATCTTGCTGCCCCGCTTTTCCCTGAACGACGGGCGTGATTTGATGCCGGTACTCAATGCGATGGGAGTGGCGCCCGAGAAGGCCAAGGATGCGGGTTTCCCCGGTTTCACCAAGGAAAACATCCGCTTGTCGCGCGTCCTGCAGAAGACGATGATCAAGGTTGACGAAAACGGCACGGAGGCGGCGGCAGCCACGGCTGTGATCACGGAACGCAGCATCGATCCGAAGCTTGTTCGCGTGGTCGCCGATGCCCGTTTTGCCTTCGCGCTTCGCGATACGAGAAGCGGCCTGCTGCTCGCTGCAGGCCTTATCGGTGATCCGCTTCTGGCGGGCGAATAGAATTCGGTTTCATGAATGAATGCAGGGGGACACGTGCATGAGAAGTGATCTGATCGCCCGCTACACGATCGGCGAGCCGATCTATGAAAACGAGTTCATCGTCTATCCCGCTCAGGACAAGCGGATGGACCACGAAGTCTTCATCGTCACGCCCGATGTAGCGTTGAAACTGGACAAGGCTCGTTTCGAGCGGGTCTGGACCTCGATCAACGAGGCCAAATCTCTGACGGCACGGCGCTTCGTCGAAATCGAGGATCTCATTCCGCCGTCGCCGGAAGACGACAATTTCTATATCGTCGAGAAGCGGCCATCGAAAACGCTGCATCAGTATCTCGACGAAACGGAGATGGTGGCTTACGAGCGCGCCGTTGAGATCGGCCGCCACATCCTCGAGGGGCTTGCGACGCTGCACGGCGCCGGTTATGCCCACAACGCCCTGACGGACCAATGCATCTATGTGTCGGAGGATTATTCCGGCCTGTCGGTCCGGATCGGCAACCTGCACCTGATCTCGAAGATCGGCGAGCACATCATCCCGCCCTATGTGCCGGAATTCGGCGCGCCGGAGATCTATGCGAGCGGCACCTTCTCCGCCTCATCGGCACTCGATATCTACGCCATGGGCATGATCGCCTACAAGCTCTTCCTGCCGCGGCAGACCTATGCCAGCGTCTTCGACAGCGTCATGGTCTGGGAAGACGAGCACCAGCGCGAGCAGAGCTGGAAGAACATCCATCTCGATCCTTCCAACGTCTTTCCCCGCTTGGACGTGCTGATCCCCGGTTTTCCCGAGGGTCTTGCAAGCCTTGTCGAAAGGATGCTGAGCCGCGACCCGGCCCAGCGCCCGCGCACGGGCGCCGATGCGCTGGGCGAATTCGCCCGGGTGACAACAGGCATCCAGCCGATGTCATGGGACCCGCGCGGCGGCATGCAACAGCAGCAGGACGCGCCGAAACCGAAAAAATGGACGCTTGCCAAGCTGTCGATGATCGGCGCACTGCTCTTGATCTGCATCGGCGTCGGTGTCGTCACCATCCCGAAACTGCTCCGTCCGGATCCGAAACTCGTCGCCGATGTCGGCGTCTGGAAGAAGGAGGCCGAAAGCCGCAAGCAGAAGGCGATCGCCGCCAAGGCGCCGGAGCGCCCGGCCAGCGACCAGGCAAAACTCTCCTACGACACCGGCGCCACGGCCCTGACATCGGCCGATGCGCTGCTCAAGGATGAAGACTACGAAAAGGCGCTTCCAGGCTTCCAGACGGCAGCCATCAATCTCGGCAATGCGCTGATCGGCATCTCGAAGGAGAATGCCGAGAAGGCGAAGGCTGCCGCTTCGGCGGCCGGCGGCGACAAGGCGCCAGGTTTTGCCGAGGCCGACGCCAAGATGAAGACCGCCGCCGACGCCGCCGCCGCCAAGCAGATGCATGCTGCCGTCGACGCCTATGACGCATCGAAGACGACGTTCGACGATCTCGCCAAGGCGCTCACCGCGCTGACGGCGGCGGAAAAGGACGCGGCGGCAAAACGCGAAACGGTCAATCGCATCGGTGCCGGCGATAACCCCGATGTCGCCAAGGCGAGCGGCCTGATGACCGAGGCCAAGGCCAAGGCCGAGCAATGGCAGATGCCGGCCGCAACATCTGGCTATGGCGATGCCGCCAAACTGTTCGACGCCGTCATCGCCGATGTCATGGCGGCGAAGGACGAGGCGACGGCGCTGAAGCAGAAAGTCACCGATCTCAGCGCCTCGATCGCCACACGCGCCGGTGCCGCCGATCCGACGCTTGCCGCACTCGCCCCGAAGATCGGCGAGGCCGACGGCCGCTACACCGCGGAGGCCTATAAGCTCGCCATCGTTGCCTACCGGCCGATCCTTGCCGATCTCGAGGCGCTATCGGCGCGCGGCTTCTGCCCGGTTTCGCAGACGCTTGCCTTCGAGACCGTGCCGGCGGGCAGTTATTCGCTTGACAATGTCCGGCTGATGACCTCGTCGATGCAGGAACTCGGCGGCATGCTCGGCGTTGCCAATGGTGCCGTGAAGATCGACAAGTCCTTCTGCATGCAGACGAAGGCCGTCACCCGGGCAGAGATGGCGGAATATTACACCGCCAATGCCGATCCCGCCGCAGCCCAGGCCTATGCCGACAATCCGCAGCAGCCGGCCAATGACGTGCCGCTTGCCGTGGCGCAGAACTATACCGCCTGGCTGTCGAAGCAGTTGAACGCGCCCGTCCACCTGCCGTCGGCGACGGAATGGATGGCAAGTGCGGCAAAGATCACGCCGGAAAAACTGCCCGACAACGGCGATATCATCCTGCAATGGAGCGCCACTCCCTGCGAAGCGGGCGGCAATGTCGCCTTCATGGCGCAGGAGGGCTCCACCTTCGTCGTCTGCTCCGACGCGTCGGCCGGCGGCATCTTTCGCGTCACCGCCGAATTGCGGTGAGCGCGGCGAAACTGGGGATAGAATAGTGGAGCGCGTGCGCCGTTCTGCTTCATTCGACAGCTCGCGTTCAAGCCGTATTATTCGACAAATTTCAATTCCAAATTACAAAATACGCGCGTATATTGAACTGGGGACTGCAGTATCCGTGCCTTGAGGGGTCGAGGACAATGTGCTGGAACACATCATCAGCATTCACGCCGGTTGGGTTTGCTTTGCGAGGCCCGGCATCTCGCAAGATCGTATGGACACTGGGCGACGCGGCGCGTCTCCTGATCAACGACTGGCCTTGCGATGACGGCGAGGAATATGTGGCTGCCGTCAAAGCCTGCGTCGACGCATTGAGCGGGAAGATTGCCCCGGAACAATTCCGGGAAGCGCTTCTGCGTGCGGCCGATGAGGCGGGTATCGCCGCTTTATCGCTCGTCCGGCAGGGCGTTGGAGAGCGACGGCCGGACCTGCCGTCGAGCGCGCAAAGATAGTCCGGATTTCGAGGGGCTACTCGGCTTTCGACGTCACATTTGCGCCAAAAGCAGACGAAATGCTCTGGGTCGATAAAGATAATGTTACGTCATTGCGACTGAAACTTCGTTGGAGCCGCGATGTCAGAAAATGTCCGGACAGCAATGAGGAAGTCTTGCGCCTTGATCTCAACTGCTGCCACGGCCGCGTTGAACTCAGCGATCTTGGACGACGAAGGTGGGCCTGCAGAGAGGCGGGTACCTCCTGATTCAATGCGTCAAAACCAGGAATAAGGTTTCCGCCCTCGACGAGAAACGCTTGTACGTGAGATGCGGCGATATTGGAGACCGACCTCGTCACAAGACCTGGAAAACTGTTTAGTTTATCAACTTGTGGATTACATGCGAAGTATCCCTGCAATCCACATCATTTGTAGTGCTACTTTCGACCTGCGAATCGGATCGGGGTCTAGTGAATGGCAGAAACTATCAATCGAGCACAGATGGCAGAAGACCTTTCCAATAAGGTGTTCGCCGAATTTTTATGGCAGAAGACCGGTCCGATGAACGAGAATTGGCCATGCGAGCAGCAGGAGTCTCACAACACCAAGAGTCATCCTACGGACGTCGTCTTCTATTATGATGAACCATACTCTACGGTTCGACGATACATTCAGTGCGATTTGAAAAGTTACGGCAAGGACAGCATCAAGCGCAATGCAGTCAAGGAGGCCATTCTTAGCCTTGCGGATCAGGTATCATGCGCAGGGGTAAGTGAGGCTTGGCAAAAGCGCTACACCCATGCATCATCTACGTTCGACATTTCCGGGCTGCTGTTCGTCTACAATCATGACAAAGAATTTCACAAGTCCTTTGATGCATTGATCTCTGATATCCGCCCTGAAGACATCAGGCTTCCACGAAAATCACGTCTTTACGTACTTGGACCCGAAGAGATTAATTGGCTGCAGCGTGTTGCGCGCGAGCTGCAACAAATGAGGGGCGACGAAGATGAAGCCAAGCGCCTTCCTCCGAGGGAACGCTGTGCGTTTTATTATCCGCAGCTAGTTAGAAATACTGTCGTACGAAGCGAGCGGGCTCGGGCCGCAACCATGGAGATGCTGAAGTCGCCGTGGATCATCTTGGAACACTTCGACGAGGAAGAGGCGCGCCAAGGATTTGTGATCTTTCATCGTCGTATGACAACGGTCGAAGGGCTTATGTATCTTCTCGACTATTTGCGAAGACATGAACTGATCGTGAACAAGGCGCGGATTGATATCAAGGTGCAACCCGACGATAGCGAAGCATCGGCTAATCTGCAAAAGGCAATCCAGGAATATGTGTCGTCTATACCTGGAGAAAATCAAGACACCGATTTCGCGAAGCGTCTGTCCAAGATCAAGATTTCGCATGTTCCGGAAATCTTGGCGTCCTATTCAACCATGGAAATGGGGATGAACTATGCAGGATAAGCATCCGCGTTTGTTCGCCACCGACAAAGAACTTTACGATCTTATGTTCTCTGCAAAGCAGAGGATCACCGACGGCGTTCTCCATCGCGCCACGCGAGAACGAGGTGTTTTCTTCGGGTCAGCGACCAGCCGTGGGGATTTGGCCGATTACATTTCGATGACTATCCACGATCTGCAGGATGTCGTCGATTTGGTTAAAGACGCCGAGCCGGGTACACGAGGAGAACGAACGAGTTCGTTGACCGTCAAAATGAAGCTGGAAGCCTCTGAGATCAGAGAGGTCGTACAAGAATATGCGGATACAGATGGAAAGAACGACAAGGTTGCGGTTCCCCATAAAACGTCTGAAGTAGTGATCGCGACCGTCGCCTACAGCGAGTTCGATCTTTCCCGCACCACGTTGGCGCAGCGGCAGGATAAGGTCGCCACCTTGGATTTCAGAGTGGAAGACGACGGGGTCGTAATCCGTTTTCCTGCCAACGACAAGGGCCGAGAACTCGTAGATATTCTTATCGAGAAGCTGGAAAGTAAGAAGAAAAGTCCGGTTCCACAAGAGCGCGTCGCCGTGGAAGACCTTTCACCAGAGGACCGAACGCGGTTTTTTGTAAATCTTGTTACTAAGATGTCTGGCTTCCGGTTAGATACCGTTACTAAGCTCAAGGTCTCGTCTGAATCTATGGAGATCGATGATCTCGACTCTGACGAAGATGATGATACCGCGGAGCAAGAAGCCGCTAAAAGTGCGATGATCAATTTAGTGAAAAACGTAGCGCTGAGCGGCAACGACTTGCTAGTGTCGAAACAGTACAAGCAGATGGAAGAGGATGGTTTCTTTATTACAGCCATAAAGTGGGAGGCCACCCAGACGGTACACCCCTTCGATAAGGCTGAATTCGAAGCATTATTTGAAAATGCTCAGGAAGGAACGGGGTTTCAATATCGAGCAAGACACTCTCGCCGGTCTGAGCGCACCGGGACTTACCCCCACAATTTCAAGCTTCCCGATGACGCGATTCGGAAAGTGTTGTTCTCTCTCCTTGAGCAGACCGCTCGAACGGCTCTGGCCGAAGTTCGTAGAAGCCGGCCGATAGCTAAGGGCGGAAATTAATGCGCGTTCGCTGGTACGGCTTGCAGACGGACCTTAAGACAAGCGTTATCGCGGCGCACCTCAAGAACATGCCTTACAGGGACGGTTCCCCAGATGGGTTTGTTGTAGAGCAGTTGCGGCCCAATTTCCTCGAAGCATGCCTTATCCAGCGACTGCAAACAACGCACGAGACAACCGACCCGTTTGGCCATCAGGAAAAGTACGAAATCGTTGAGTATCTCCGGACGCATTTTCGTATCAGCCCTGAGACAGCCAGCCTGGAGTTACGAGACCCCGGGCGAAGCGGTTCAAGGCTCGTTAGTCGGCTAGTGGAAGCATTGAACCACCGATTTTCGATCGAGGAATCATCCATTGACCCTCTGGCATGGGCAACCAGGTTTAGAGAAATCGTGGGAGTCTACGGGGCGATTGAGAGGGTGCAAATTGGATCAGTCGCGATAGCTGAGAGTGCCGTCGGTCAGGTGCTAGTCAAAGGAAGTGGTGACATCGCCGACGCAGCAATCAAATTCGTTGCCCCAGCAGAATACTCGCTGGAAAAGGTGCAATTAAGGTTTCGCTCTGCACGGGGATCCATCTCCTTCCAGAGGAACGCGAGTGTCGTACTCTCCTCTAGCTTCGACGAGCAGTGGATGGATGCACTTCGCGACAGCTTGCGCGAAATTCAGAGCCTTCGGGTCATCGACCACTCATAACTTATTTCGCTTTGCTGTCGATTTTTTGTGGTGACTCAGCCAATGCCGTTCTGGTCATGCCATTCATTTTTACAGCAATATCTTGATCTTGATGATCTCAGCTTGTCTTGCGCCACCCGGCCGTCAATGTCATGACAAATACGTCAGCTGAGTGCGGTGTTTCTGTGAGCGGGCATATCTGCAACAATCACTTGTTGAGTTTCTGGCTCCCATGCAAAATAGATCCGCAGGCATCGTTTCGGGTCTCTTGTATTGCCACCATTCTTGATATGCCAGTCAGCTATATGTCGACGCCCTTGCCATTCAAACTCGAATTCGTCGCCCCCACACGGTGCATTGCGAAGGCTCGACTCCAGCGGGAAATCACGGAAATCTGACGCTGAGCCATTTATCCGGCCATTTCGATAGTCATCCGCTAGCCACTGCAACGAGCGTGCAGCAGCGCCGATATCCGAGAATTCTGGTGCTCTAAGATTTCGGCGGGCGACTTGAGTAATTGCCACCCGCCCAGCTAGTTTTACATCGCACCATGTTGCAAACTCCTCCCATGTCGCGGGGAGTTCGATTTCTTCGGCCGCCGTGTCGGCTTGCACCCGCAGCCGCTCCTGCAACTCTTGAATTCTATATACCGAGGCGCGGTATTGGGCTTCCGATGCATTCGCACGCTCCTCAGCCTTTCTAGCTTCGGTATCGAAATATTCTTGCGCGGCTCTCTCCTCCTGCACGTCTTTTTCAAGTCCAGCGATGCGAGCTTCGGCGGCGGCAAGTTTCTCGGCGTCGGACGCACCACTGGCAGCCAGCATTTCCTGCTTTGCGCGTAGACTTGAATTTCTGATGGCTGCAAATGCAAGCACATCTCGTCCAAGACGTCTGTTTCTTACACTTTCAATTGCAGCGATTTGCCGCAGCCAACGGGAGCATCTCGCTTTTCCCTCCTCCGAAATCAGCTGTTCCGCCAGCACTAGCCGGTGATCAAACGGATAAGCGGTGTCGTTGAAACCAGGAAGATAGGAGCGAACCGCGCCTCCAAATACTGAGCGAACACGCCCTAACTGTTCTGTCATAGGCCAAGTATATTCGGCCGGTACGATCACCACGTAGGCCAGCCCAAGCACGGCCCGCGCCAACGCGACAGCATCGATCATGGGTCGATTCGGATCGACCGAACCATCTTCAACAGTCAGAACGAATACCGGAAGATCGCGCTCCGAGTTGACCAGCATGTCAATTAAACTGTGTGCGTCTTCGACGCTGGATACCAAGCTCGGCTCCAAATCAAGATCATAGTGACGCTGATAGAGGCCACACTTTTCGACAATCTGTCTTATAAAGCCTGGGGAATGCGGCTCGATACCCATTTCCTGTTCCGGCGTGCTAACAAGCAACCGCGCACTAAAACGAGGCCTTTCCTCCTGATTTGAACCAACAACAACTTCTGTCGTCCAAACACGCCCTGGCACGATTTTGTCCGGATCGTCGGCCCGCAGAGCCCATAGATCAATGTTATCTCTCAGAATCCTTATGCCGACGCTATTTCGTCCACCTGAAAGAAATTCGAAGTTCTCGAAGCGCCAAGCTTCGGAAGGCAGAAAGCCTCCGCATCGATTTTGCGCCCAGAGTAAGATTTCACGGCGTGCGATTTCCGCCGTCTCACGAAAATTTTTGCCACCGATTCCGGCGGAAATCCGCATAATTTCATGCTCGCGAATCGTATTGTTGAACCGAGCGGTAAGCGGTTTCAACCCCTCCTGAAAAGAATGCTCAGTCAAATCACTCCCCCACCCTGGACGAGCAATCTTGAGCAGAATACTACCAGAAATTCAATCTCTTTGTGGAAGGTTTGTACTGATAGCAATTCACAAGAGTCTTTACTGACCAACCATTCCAATAACCGCAAAAGTGCAATCTACGGGAGGATGATTTCTTCCCGAAGTGTCCTGCGCACCTTGCCATAGGATAAAGCCGTTCTGCAGGACAGACCGCACGTAGCAACTCTCGGTGAGATATTCACCGCGCGCAGATATGTCGGATATGATGGGAACGAACGCAACGTTTTGAGGATTAGGAAACGTTATTGTTCCACTGCTTGGGTCGAAATTAACACCCCGACTGACAGCCCAGTTTCCATTTTTCACAGAACCCGCTGCAAGCACATTGGTTTCCAATTGGCCCAGCCTGACCACAATTCCTGCAATCTCTGAATTCGAAACAGTTGCGAGTTTTGTGCTGAATCCGGGAATTTTGAAAAGGCTTTCGGCAAGTTGCTCGAATTTACCATCAATGATGGCATCAACCGAATTTGTTACGGCAGCCAAGTGCTTCTGTGCAGTATCCGACGCGCTCGCGGCATTCTTAGCAGCTGTACTGGCATCATTGGCATCAGATGCGGCTTTGGTGACTGCAGCCTTAGCAAGTTCGACGTCGATACTTGCATCAGTAATGGTCTTCGCGACTTCTCTTGCGTATTTTTCGCCTTCCCGCGCTGCATTAATTGTAGCAATGCCGCCTGCAACATATCCCACCAAGCCGGAAATGATCGTTAGAACAACGGATGATGGAACGACAAGCTTTGCTATGTATGCTCGTATCGCTTTCTCAGCCTCCAGCGTTAGTTTAGGCGCGTCCCCCTCGGTCATTTTTTCACCCTGCTTGGCTTGAGAAACTCAACCACACGCCTCACCAGGGATCATGTCAAGTATACATCTCAACCGACGGGGGTGCTTTCGCTAAATTTTACACCTTTTACTAGCTGGATGGTCCTTTCGCCGCTGTTGTTGTCAATCTCGATGCGACCGTCGGCTGGGAAGATACAGAGGTTCTAGTATCTGGCGATGTAGGCCAGAGCCTCACCAAGCGGCAATTTACACTCAACGCGGGCACGATGATGAGCAAGCGAGGTCTGCATGTCAGCGAGCAGCTTTGCGAGACCGGCAATCACCGCCGCGCGACCGGCTTCACCGCAGCCCGCCGCTGCAGCGCGAAGCGCGCGGCCGAGCAGTTGACGTCGGGAACGAGATCGTAGGTCTGCTGGTAGAGGGTCTGCGCCAGCGTATTGTTGCCGCGGTTCTCCGAGGCAAGGGCTGCGAGCGCCGTGCGTTTGTAGGCCTCGACGATCGGCTCGGCGGCCTTGGCCAGCGCGGCGTCATCAGACGGTTCGGCGGCCAGCGAAAGGGCGGCATAGGTTGCGTCGCCATCCCTGCCGACACGGCCGCCGACGGCGCCGTTGAAGCTGGCCTCCGAAACCTGACGCATGCGCCTTGCGTTCTTGATGCATGTCGGAATGCGGGCGGCTTCCGCATTGATGCGTTCTGCCGTCGGGCCACCCTCCGCGCTGCCGCTGTCCGACAGGATCACGTAGCCGATGATGCCGACGATGGCGAGATAGACGACACCCATGCCGGCGAGGAAGGCCGGCTGCTTGAGGAGCGACTTCTTGGGCTTGTCGTCGCTCGTCTTGGAGGCCTCCTTCTTCGGCGCCTCCTTGGCAGCGGCCTTGACGACGAACTGGAATTCGACGTCCTTGCCGAGACGGAAGCTGTCGCCAGCTTTCAGCGACGCCGTCTGCAACAGCGCTTCGCCGCGCAGCATGATCGGGTTCAGCCCCATGCGGCGAATGATGAAGCCGCCGTCGCTCTGCCGCTCGATGCGCGCATGGATCGGCGCCAGGAACGGATCGTCGACGACGATATCGGCATTAGCAGCCCGGCCGATCGACATTTCCGGCCGGTCGAGCACATGGCTGCGGCTCTGGCCGCCGGGACCGGTCTGCAGAAGGCTAGGCTTGTTTCCGCGAAAGAAGGAAAAGACCATGATCAGAACATCCCACTCGACATCATCTCGACAATTGCAGGCGCCAGCACCAGAAGCAGGATCGATACGACGATCATCATCGCCGGCATGACGATCTTGGCCTTCAGCTTTTCACTGGCCCTGTCGGCCTTTTCCCAGCGGCGGAAACGCAGGTCGCGCGCATGCTCGCGCAACAGTTCGACGCGGTTACTGCCTTCGACTTCCCCCTGGATCACGGCGCGGATGACGCGGATGACCTCCTCGGCGGTCATGCGGGCCTCCAGGCGCTGCAGCGCCTCGATCATGCCGGTGCCGAGCGCCACGTCCTTCAGCGTCTGTTCGATCTCCTCGCTCATGACAGTGCCGGGTGCCGCTTCGGCATAAAGCCTCAGGCTTTCCGGCAGCGTCGCCTGCGCCTGCTGCGTCATGACGACAAGATCGAGAAAGTAGGGAAATTCGCGCGAGATGCGTTCCTTGCGATCCTGCGCCTTGTCATCGGCGACGACCCAGAAATAGATCGCGGGGATCAGGCCGAGGATCAGCCCGGCGACAAGCCCGCCGATCACGCTGCCGCTGGCAATGCCGAACAGCAGACCGAGCACGACGAAACCGAAGAGGCTGAGAACCACGAGAAGCGCAATATATTCTCGCCCCGTGACGCCGCCGAACGGCCGGCCGGCATAGATCAGCTTCTGCTCCAGCTGCGCACCGTAATCGGCCAGCAGTGGCTCGAAATGTGTCAGCACGAATTCGACCGGCGTGCGCATGCCGATGCTGTCGACAATGTTCGGCGGCGGACCATCGCCGCCTGCTGACCGGCGCACCACCTGGATGCTGCCGAGCATATCGCCGATCCACCAGACGAATAGCGCAGCGGTAATGCCGGCAAAGGTGATGGCGATCGGGGCGAGGGGTATCTGAGACATCATACCGACACCTTCATCATCGAGCGCATCCAGAAGAAACCGGTCGCATAGAGGATGGCGCCGACGATCGCGATGACGATGCCGATGGCGTTGCCGAACACCTTGTCGATCAGTTCCGGCTGGCCGAAGAAGATCATCAGGATCATGAACAGCGCGCCGCCGTTGACGACGCGGAAGTTCATGCGCGCCTGCGACGACGAGGTTGTGATCTTCTGATCGAGCTTCCAGATTTCCTTGAAGGATTTCGACATTTCCGTCAGCGGCTCGGAAATGTCGCCGCCCTGGCGAGCAAAGAGACCGAGTGCCGCATCGACCATCTTGAAGTGCAGGCTCGGCACGTTGCGGCCGTGGCGGTCGAGCGCCTCGACCAGGCCGATGCCGAGCTTCTGTTCGCGGGCAATGCGCTCGAACTCGCGCGAGGCCGGCATCTGGCCTGTATCGGCCACCGCATTGACGGCGATGGCGAGCGGCTTGCCGGTGCGCACCGCCGAGACGATCTGGTCGACGGCATAGGGAAGCTGCGATTCGATCTGCAGCCAGCGGCGCTGCAGATAATAGCGGATCACGCCCTTGGGCAGGAAGATGGCGACCGGGATTGCGATGACGAAGCCGAAGATCGGCCCGAAGATCAGCGAGATCACGATGAAGACGACGATCGCCGTGATGCCGTAGGCGAGGATCATCGTATAGGGCGGAACGGCATCGCGCCCGAAGACCTGCGCCGCCTCACTGGCGAGCGCAATGTCACGTTCGGTGGCGCGCAGCAGCGGCGCCGGCCAGCGCACCGGCGCGCCCCAGACGAGCAGTCCCGCCGTTATAGCGCCGAGGGCGACCGTAAAAATCTGCAGAATGCTGATATCCATGGCTTCCCCCTCAGAGCAATTCCAGGAAAAGTGCGAAGCGGTTTTCCGTCCGGAATTGCGTAAAAACAAAAGCTTAGAGCGGTTCTCGAACCGCTCTAGACGAACATGTCCAGTTTTTCGATTTCGCCGTCGTCGTTGAATTCGACGAGCTCGGCGACGAAGCTCGGCAGGTAGCCGGTGAAAGCATGCACGGCCTGGCCGCCGGCGCGGCCGACGAGATTGAAGATCGGCTCGACGATGATCAGGCCGGTATCCGGATCGATGCCGATCACCTCCGATATTTCGGTGACGGCGCGCCGCCCGTTCGCCAAGCGGTTCAGCTGCACGACGAGCTCGACGGCGGCAACGATCTGCTGGCGGATCGCCATGACAGGCAGCGAGCTCTGCCCCTGCAGCACCATCACCTCCAGGCGGGTCATCATATCCTGCGGCGTATTGGCATGCGCCGTCGTCATCGAGCCGGCATGGCCGGTGTTCATCGCCTGCAGCATGTCGATCGCCTCCGCACCACGGCACTCGCCGACGATGATGCGGTCGGGGCGCATGCGCAGCGCGTTGCGCACGAGATCGCGGATGGTGACGCTGGTCTCGGATTCCGCCGTCTTCGGCCGCGATTGCAGGTAGACGACATGGATGCCGTCGAGCTGCAGTTCGGACGTGTCCTCGACGGCAACGACGCGCTCACCGACCGGGATGAATTGCGACAGGCTGTTCAAGAGCGTCGTCTTGCCGGAGCCCGTGCCGCCTGAGACAACGATGTTCTTGCGCGAGCGGACGGCCGCCTCGAGGAAGGCGCGCATCGGCTCGCTGAGCGCGCCGGCGGTGACCAGCTTGCTGATGTCGAGCCGCGACTTGCCGCCGAACTTGCGGATGGTGAGGCAAGCGCCCTTGACTGCCAACGGCGGAATGACGGCGTTGACACGCGAACCATCCGGCATGCGGAAGTCGGCCATCGCCTCGCTCTCGTTGATCGAGCGGTTGGAATCGACGGCGATGCGCTCGATCACCTTCATCAGCTGCCGTTCATTGGCGAAGGCGAAGGGATAGCGCTCCAGCAGACCGAATTTTTCGACGTAGATCTCGTCATAGCGCGTCACCATGATTTCCGAGATCACGTCGAGATCCATCAGCTCGGAGATCGTCCCCCAGCGATACATCAGCTCCTCGATATTGGAGCGCAGGTGCATATGGGCGATCTCGTAACGGTCGCCGGCGTTGAAAAGAGCCTGCCGGGACTGGAAGGCGGCGCTGAACCGCGTATCGAGCTGGGCGAAGTCGGAGCGGGTGGATTCGAAGTTCAGCTTGAGCTGCAGGGCCGAAATCAGCGCCTTGCCGACGTCGAAGAGGCGGCGATTGTCCTGCTCCTCGCGCGACAGGCTTGCGGCATTCGACGAGGCATCGCGCCGGCCCGTGCGGGCAATGCGTTTTGCCAGCCACCGATAGACGGCGTTCTTGATGACGAGGATGACGAGATCCTGCGGTGCAGCGTCGAGCGCCTCCTTGATGAACATGTCGAGGCGCTCGCGGATTCGGTTTCGCGTGTCCTCGCGGCCGAAATCGGAAGATTTCACCAGCCGGTCATATTGCGTGTCCTTCAGCAGGCGCTCGTGGATTTCCATCTGCAGGGCGAGCACGCGTTCCTGGTCGGGAAATTGCGTGACCGCTTCGGCGGCCGCTGCCGGCTCGACGAGCTCGATCGTGACGTTCGGCACCCAGATCGACATGCCGGCCGAGACCGCAACCGGCGTGCCGGCCCGAAGTGGCTGATCGTCGACGCGCGTCGGGTTGCGGCCGTGATGCTGCACCGACCAGCCCTGGCCGGACTTTCGCAGCACGAATTGCGGTGAAGAGACGTGGCTGCCGCGCAGGCGCACGACGCCCGCTCCGGCGGGCAGCGTCAGCGTGCTGCTTTCGCCGACGAAATAGGTCTCGTTCGCCGAGAGCGGGATCACTTCCCGACCGCTGCCGTCCTCATAGGAAATCTTCAACAGCATGGCTCATTCCCCCGCGCCGGTCACATGCGCGTCCAGTTGATGCTCGGCAGGTCCTCGACGGTATTGTCGGCCGGATTGCGCAGCACGAGGTTCAGGCTGCCGTTCGACTGGCCCATGGCAAAAATCAGCATTTCAGCTTCCGACGGCGTCACTTCGACGGTCACATTGTTGTAGGTGCTGTTGGCCTTGGTGACCGCGCCCTCCGCCGTCGTCGCCGCCCCGACGGCCAGCACTTTGACATTCTGCAGGAAGGTGCGGGTGACGACACGGGTGCGCGAGCTTATGCCGAGTTTATAATCCTGCGCCTGTTTGCGGTAGGCGTTGACGTCGTTCTCGTCGGCGCCTGGATACTGGGTGAGATAGTTCTTCAGCATCTGCTCGACCGGCGACTGCGGCTGGGCTGGAGCCTGCGGCTGTCCTGCTGTGGCCGGCGCCTGACCAGGGACGGCAGGCTGACCGGGCACGGCAGCGGGCTGGCCAGGGGTTCCCGGCTGGGCTGCTGCGGCCGGCGCCACGGGCTCCACCGGTTCGTCGACCGTGCCGATGATATCGACATAGCTGCCTGGTTCGACGAAATGGCCGACGGCCGCGGCCGCGTTGACGGGAAGGGTCAGCGCCCGCTTACCCGGCGCGATCATCGTCGTCAGGCGTCCGCCGTCGGTATCGTCGAAATACTGGAAGAGCAGCACCGAGCCGGCCGGAATATCGCTCGCCGCCGTCCTGTCCTTCAGCCATTCCTGATAGGCGCTGGCGGCCGGAACCGCGAGTTTGGCGAGCGCCCCGAAGCTTTCCGGCAGCATCACCGGCTCGGCAAGCATGTCGGGCGTGATCGCCTGTCCTCGCGTGACCTTCCTGTCGGGCTGGAGCCGCATGAAGGCATAGGCTGTCTGCTCGTTCTTGACGCTCTCGGTCCAGAAATAGAGCAGAACGCCGGTGATGAGCCCGACGATGACAGCCGCGATGAGCTTCCAGTTCATGGTGTTATTCCCCCTACGAAGGGTTGCCTGATTTGAATGACCTCGACGGTCCGCCCGTCGGTTTTGCTGCGAGTGTAGAGAACATTGGCCTCGACGCTGCCGCGCCGGCCATAAAGGGCAGTGACCCCGCCGCGCTGCGCTGGCGGCGTCTCGATGGTGAAGCCATCGCGGGCAAGCAGATCGGCGCGCTGATCCGACCAGCGCACGGCCGACAGCGTGCCTTTCGACACGACCGTGCGTGACGTGTGGCCCTTGTCGCGATCGCCGATATCGCTCAGCACCTCGACACCGGCCGGCGGACGCAGCGACTGCGGCAGCTTGGTGACATCGGCAGGTGCTGCAAAGGCCGGCAGCGTCGAGGCAACATCGTCGAAGCGGCTCATCAGCACCTCGGTCATCGGCGCATCGGCCGGCCTGCGGATCATGATCGTGACGCCCGGGATGGGCGCTCTCGCCGAAGAATTTGCAGGGTCCTGCCGTCTGAGATAATCGAGGGCAGCCTCGCCGTCGCCGTCGAAGAATCGCACCACCACGGCGAGATCGTCGCGGATGCGGCTCGTCTTCGGGACGATCAGCATGTTGGCGGCAATGACGGCGGTCAGTTCTTCCTTGTCGTTGCTTTTCGGCAGGGCGGGCCGGGTATTGACGGCCAGTACCCGCAGCCACTCGTCGGTGATATCGGAAATGCTGCGATCGCTCTGATAGGGCGTGAATTCAAGCGGCTGGCCGTTGATGACGAGATCGCGCGGCGCCCGTTCCGGCGCGCCAAGGATGCCGGCCAGCATCGAATTTAGCGTCACCCTCAAATCCTTGTAGATCTCGGCTCGAACAGGTGTGGCCGCGGCGGCGGCAAGCCCGATGACGAGCACCAAAGCGGCGAGATGGCTGGCAAAACGAAAGGAGATGCGCGGGCCCCGTCTCATCTTATTTCGCTCCCGGAAAGACGCCGTCGAACAGATCGCCGGAATCGCTGGCCACATCGCGGATTTCCCGGCGCAGGGTCGGATCGTAGCCTCGGCGCGTGGTATCGTTGTTGTGGGAGGCAAAGAGTGTCGAGTCATCCACCGTGAACGCGTCCTTCCAGCGGAGGCTCCTGATCGTGTCGAGATCGTCGGAATCCCTGAACTTGTAGACCCGGTCGGCCGTCGCGGTGACGAGCTGCGGCTTTTCATTGGCGAGGTCGCCGACCATATCGCCGAAATCGCGGCCGTTCTTTAAGGTATTCTGTACGTCGTCCCAAACAAAGGTGCGCTGAGGGTCGCCGCCGCCTTCATGCGAAGGTGCGCGCGAGCAGCTCATGGCGTCGCGTCCGGGCAGTGCCGGCAAAGCCGGGATCGGGAAGGCGTTCGAGAAATCCGACGTGCAGCCCAGCCCATTTGCTTCGGCGAAGGCGGCGTTGCGCATCGCCACCATGGTTCCGACCTTCTTGGTGGAAATCTTGTTCGCATGGATGACGAAAATCACGATCAGCAGGATGACCGGCGCGGCGAGCACGAATTCAATCGAGGCGAGACCGCGCCTATCGCGGTGCAGCCGCATCAGCAGCCCGCGGCCGGGAGGACCGCTCATAGGCTCAGTGTGTGTTGACGGCAGCCCAGGCATTGGCTCCTCCTCGGTCGAAGACGCGGGTCAGGCCGGTAAAGCTATCGGCCGCCGGGCTCTGCTTGATGGTGTTGGAAACTTGGCCGATATCGTCGGCGAGTGTCGCGGGGGCAAGCGATGCCAGCCAGTCCTGGGTGTAGAGGTCGAAGGCCGTGTAATTGTGGACCCAGCTCTGCGCCAAGGCATAGGCGGACGGTGTCTTGTCCTTGAAGATGCGGATCTGCAGCCTGGCGCGCGGGGCGCGCGAAACGATCGCCAGCGTCTGGTAGTCGTCGAGCTGCTCGCCGCCGAAGGGCGTGAAGTTAAACGGTATGCGTCCTTTCAGCCAGTAAGGCTTCGGCAAGGAGATGACGGGCAGGGGAGCACCCGCCACGGAAATCGCGCCACCGGCTGGGCCGCAGACCTGATTCCAGATCATGTCGAACTTGCGGGTGAAATCGTTCTCGTCTTTTGTCTGCTTGTCGGAATAGCGCGGTGGCTTGTCGATAGGCAGCTGGAAGGGGTTCACGATGCCGAACTCGATGCCGAAGAGTTCCTCGGCGATATAGAAGCTGCCATCGAGCAGCAATTCCTGCCACCAGCTGAGATCGCCAAATTGCTCGATGATTGCCTTGAACGGGACCTTGCTCAGATAGGCCGGGCCGAAGGCTTCATAAAAGATGTAGAAGTCCACCAAAGCATCGTCGATGCCGCTCTCGTGGTTGACCCAGTCGCGGATATGGCTGCCGTCGACGCCGCCTGCGGTCAACGGACCCTTGCCGTTGGGGAAGCCGCGATTGGCAAATTCGCCGCGCATGAGAAACGGATCCTGCCCCTGGGTGCCATAGGTCATGGCGAGGCACATTTCAGCATAGGCCGCAGCGGGATTGATGCCGTCGCGATCGACCGGCAGGTTGCCGCCGGCGCCCTCTCCGGCGTCGTTGCAGGATTCGCACGGCGGGTGGAAGACGACATGATCCGACTTGTTCAGGCGCACCAGATGCAGGGCTTCGTTGCCGACCCGCTGCGGAAAACTCTCGACGAGGTAGTCGTTGAGATCGTTCATGGCATCAATGATGTCGCTGGACTTATTGATGAGATCCCATGGATCATATTTGTGTTGAGCGATGCCCACATATGCAAGCGCTTTGGTGGCTCCTATCGCCCGGACCCCCTGGAACGCCAAGCAAGCACCGTAGATGATGCCGCCGACGATCGGGACCTTCTGCCAGCCCGGGCAATAGGGCATCGGCGGCATCGGCGGCAAAAGGGATGCCGGGCCGAAGCCTTCCGTGAAGGAATATTGGGCGAGTTTCGCCAGAATGGCGGCCGAGCGCAGGGCCAGTTCCGCCGTCGTCAGCTGGAAGGCGACCGAGGTCGCCATGACGACGGTTGCCTGCGAGGAGGCGACGTTGTTCATCGCCATGATGTTGAGATAGCGGGCTTCCCAGTCGGCGTGGACGAGAGCTGCGGCGTCGGCCGTGTCCTGCGTGCGCTGCTTGTCGTAGATCATCTGTCCGGTATTCAGGATCCAGACGATCATCAGGGCGAGCGCAATCGTCATGTAGAGAATGATCGGCGACAGAAAGCCGCGTTCGTCGCGGTGCAGGCGCTTGATAAGGGTCGGGGTCATAGCAGGTTCACCTCCGCCGTCGAAATCGTGTAGTAGCGGCCGTCCTTCCTCTGGCCGCGGGCAAAGACCCAGCCGGCATATTCGAGCAGCAGGAAGCGCGCTTCCACCTTGGCGGTAACAGGCACATGCGGCGAACGGTTGATGGCGGCATAGATCGCCATCGGCGCGCGATCGACGGTCACGGTGACGTTCTGCGGGTCGAACATGTAGCGGGCCTGGTTGCGCATCGCGCGCCAGTTTTTCGACAGGCCCGAGGCATCGGCAAGGCTTTTCAGCGCATCTTCCGGCGGCTGGCAGGCGCCGACGCATTTCAGCTGGTCGTAGGGTGCGGCCGGGATCAGTGCCAGGCGGGCGGCAAGATCGGCCTTGCCGGCGGCAGCATCGTCATCGCAGGTCCTGGCATCAATCAGGCTGCGGATGGTGATCGGCAGGGCCGGACAGAAATAGACACGGGCGCTGCGCGCCGCCGCATAGGCGGCATAATGGGTGAAGAGGTGGTTCTTGGCCAGGATCGTGAACTGGAAGACCACGAACATGAAGAAGACGAAGACCGGTGTCACGAGAACGAAATCCATCATCGTCGTGCTGCCGGAGGTGTCGCCGTGCAGTTCCGATATCCGGCGCCGGCGGGCGGAAAGCCGCGGCAGCAGCAGCATCGAGGCGAGCAGCATCATGGCGATCGCAAAGGTACCGAGGAGCGCGCCGTGATCCTGAGGGACCCAGAAGGTCCGCGAGTGCAGGATCGAACTCCAGAAGGCACCGTCGAAGATGGGGCGTTCGAGTTCCGCGCGCATTGCCGTTACCTCACGAGTGAAAGAGGGGTGAAATCGGGCATGAAAAGGCACCAGAGAAGTCCGAGAGCAGCGGCAACGCCGAAGCGGACGGTATGATGGGTCTCGCGCGGCTTCAGCACCGAAGCGGCATCGCGGAAACCGGCAGGCAGGAGAAGCGCGAACAGTCCGACCGTTCGGGCCAGTACGCTCCACTGAACGCGCCGCGCCATGGAGAAAACGGCGATCACGCCGCCGGCCATCAGCGAGGCAAGGGTGACGTCGATGGCGGGCCAGAGGCCGAGAATGGCGCCGAGCGCCGCCATCAGCTTGACGTCGCCGCCGCCGCAGCTTCCGGCTGCGAAGGCGATGATGAAGATCAGGCCGGCTGCAAGGAGGCCTGCGAAGGCAAGCCCTATTCCTGCGAGACCGCCGCCGACTGCCGCCAACATGAACCCGCCAAGCAGGCAGGGATAGGTAACGGCGTTCGGGATATGACCGTGGCGATGGTCGAGCACCGCCGCGGTCATGGTGCAGGCGACGGCAAGAGCCGCCGCCGCAGGCATTAGGGTCAGATCATAGGTCGTATCCATGATCCCGACCCGCTTATTGACCCGGCTCAGGAATTCTCTCGGCATCCGAGAGCGCCGTGTTCTTTTCGTTGAACCATTCGCCGATCTGTTTGCCGAATGCGAGCAGGATCAGCATCAGCGGAATGACGATCAGGGCGACGGCCAGGACGATCTGGGCCATGTCGCCGCGTTCGTCCTTGTGAAGTGCAATTGCGAGAGTCTTGAGTTTACCAAACATGTGATTACTCCTCATTCCCAGGTTTGTTTCGGTTCGAAGCCCTGGTGAAGATGAACCAAGCATATGCTATCGATCCGAACGAGCATGTTGCTCGATCCAATGATATTTTCTGCTTCAGCTTATCTTCCCCGGCGGCCAACGTTTGTTGAGCAACACCATTAAGACCCAAGAGTGCGCCCAAGGCCAGCCCTCCGTCAAGCAAACGAAACGAAGGGTTCCAATTGTCTTGGAGGCATCGCCGGCACAATCGCAGTTGACGTCATATTTTTTCAACTAACCGCTTGAATAATCTGTAGTTTTACGTGCATGACCGAAGTTTTTGTCAACATTGCAAGGCCTCGTCTACTGCTCCATAATTGGTCAATTCTTTCAAAGCGATAGAAGAAACGGCGTGTGACGATCATAATGACTGCCTCCGCGGGGCCCGGCCATGGCGTTGTTTGGCGATCTGGATTAAGCTTTCGTCAAATGGTGGGTATCGCCCGCCAGTCGATCCGGAGAGAAAACGATGGAAACGATGAGCAGCATCTTAATACTTGGATTGGTCCTCATTCCATTGATGATGTTCTTTCCGACTGCGGTTCAGATGATGGCGACGCTGTTCGGCATGAGCACGGTCCTGGTCGGGATGCCACTCTGATGAAGGCCGTTTCCGACGACGCTGCCGAGCAGGCGACTTTTCAGGTCCTGACCCGGGCGCTGGACAAATTGCTCGGGCCGATCCGTTTTCTCCTCGATGATCCGAGCGTGTCCGAAATCCTGATCAACGGCACGTCCGACATCTTCGTCGAAAGGCGAGGCAAGCTCGAACGCGCCGATACGCGGTTCGCCAGTCGCGAGGACCTGGAATCGGCCGCGCGCAGCATCGCGCAGTTCTCAGGCAAGCGACTGACGCCGGAGGAGCCGAGCGTCGAGGCGCGTTTGCCGGATGGTTCGCGCGTGCAGATGATCCAGCCGCCCGCGTCCCGCACCGGGCTTTGCATTTCCATTCGCCGCTTTCTGAAAGAACATCGCAGCATCCGCGATCTCGTCACCCAGGGCAGCCTGACCGACCAGTCGCTGACGCTGCTGCAGGCGGCCGTCGGGCTGCAGAAGAACGTGATCATCTCCGGCGGCACCGGCACCGGCAAGACGACGATGCTGAACGCGCTGTCGGAAGCCTTCGCCGACCACGAGCGCATCATCGTCATCGAGGATACGTCCGAACTGCAGATCCGCAAGGAACACGTGGTCTATCTCGAGGTGACGAAGCCCGACCGCTTCGGCCGCGGCGGCGCCAGCATCCGCGACCTCTTCCGCTCGTCGCTGCGCATGCGACCCGATCGGGTCATCGTCGGCGAGTGCCGCGGCGGCGAGGCGCTCGATATGATCCAGGCGATGACATCAGGCCACAGCGGCAGCCTTTCGACGGTACACGCGAACACGCCCTATGACTCCCTGCACCGGCTGGAGACGCTGGCGCTGATGTCCGACATCGACATGCCGCTGCGGCCGCTGCGCGCCCAGATCGCCTCGGCGGTCGACGTCGTCGTGCAGATCGCCCGTTTCAAGCGCACCGGCCGGCGCCGGGTGATCGAGATTTCCGAGATCAAGGGCCTGAACAATGACGGCCAATATATCGTCGAAAGCATCTACAAGCTCGAGGGCGACGGCCATTCCAACCCCGATGGCGCACTGCTGTGGACCGGTGTCGTACCGAGCTTCGCCGCCGATGCGGTGGAAGAGCTGCAAGGCGCCGAGCGCCCCGAATGGGTCGGTGCCACCGCGCTGCATACAGCTTGAAAAGGATCGAAATTCTGTTCTACAATATATAGTTAGAGCATGATGCCATCCTAAAACCGCTCACACTCTTCGGCATCATGCTCTCAGACGCCATCCTTTTCAGCGCTCGCCGCCATATGCACGAGATCGTCCCAGAGGCTTTCGGCAAAGCTGCGCAGGACCGTGAGTTCGAAGCTGTCATCGCCGGTGCGGACGATCTGCACCGAGAGATGACCGACCATCGTCATGGCCGAATGGCCTTCCGGAAAGACCGGAGGATCGAGATCGACGGCGGTGCCCCTTGAGAGAAGTGCGCGCGAAGAGCGGCCGGAAACGCCGATACGCACCCGCCCGTCGCTCTGGTCCATGACGAAGGCCTTTCCCGCAAGAGCTGCCACGAGAGCATCGAGGCTGGCGGGCACGAGCGGCTCGTCGCCGGCGACGAACCATTGCCGGAAGCCCGCCTTACGGATCGAACTTTTCGCAAAGCCGGCTTTCGCCAATTCCGTGGCGAGCGCGGATGGCTCCATCGCGCCGAGCACGTGCAGGAGATGGTCCTCCGGCAAGGCTTCCAGCCGGATGCTCGCCCCTGAGATGCCGTTATATGCTGCCCCGGCAAGAACCGGTTTGTGTTGCGGAAGATCACGCATGGAGCTTCTCGTTTTCGGGATCGATGAAGACGGGATGGCAGAGCACCGCATCGGTGAATTCGTTGCGCAGGCCGTTCCAGACCGTCACCTTTTCACCGATGCGCTCCGGCCCACGCCTGACGAGGGCCAGGCCGATCGTATGGCCGAGCCCCGGCGAAAAGGCGCTTGAGGTGACGTAGCCCAGGTCATTTTCGAGCGTCGCCGCAACGCCGTCGGCAAGAATATGCGAGCCGGTGCGGAAACCGGTCGCCGGATCGAGCGGCTTGACGCCGACGAGGCGCGGCCGTTCCGGATCCTGCAGCCCTTCGCGGGCCAGCATTGCCTTGCCGATGAAATCCGGCTTGGTAGACGAAACCATGCGGCCGAAGCCGAGATCGCCTGGCGTTACCGTGCCGTTGATTTCGGCATGAGTGACATGACCCTTTTCGATGCGCATGACGCCGAGCGCTTCGGCGCCATAAGCGCAGATGCCATGTTTCTCGCCCACCGCCATGACCGCATGGGCAACGCCTTCGCCGTATCCGGCCGGTACTGCGAGCTCATAGGCGAGTTCGCCGGAGAAGGAGATCCGGAAGAGCCGGCCCTCGAGGCGGCCACCGAAAAGGGAGACCTTGCGGGCGCTCATGAAGGGGAAGGCCGCGTCCGACAGATCCTCGTCGACGATCTCCGAGAGGATGGAACGCGACTTCGGCCCGGCAACGGCCATCTGCGCCCATTGATCGGTCGAGGAGGCGAAGCAGACGTCGAGTTCCGGCCACAGCGTCTGGGCGCAGAATTCGAGATGGGTCAGCACTCCGGCGGCCAGCGCCGTCGTCGTCGTCATGAAGAAATGCTCGTCACTGAACCGACTGGTGGTGCCGTCATCATAGATGAAGCCGTCCTCACGCAGCATGATGCCGTAACGCGCCTTGCCCAGAGCGAGCTTGGCGAAGCCGTTGCAATAGATGCGATCGAGGAAGGTCGCGGCGTCCTTGCCAAAGATTTCGATCTTGCCGAGGGTCGAGACATCGCAGACGCCGGCATTCCTACGGATGTTCAGCACCTCGCGGTCGACGCTTTCGCGCCATGTCGTCTCGCCGGCGCGTGGGAACCAGGCGGAACGGTACCAGAGGCCGGTTTCGACGAAGACCGCGCCGTTCTTCTCAGCCCAGCCATGCAGCGGCGATTTGCGCGCCGGCTGGAAATGTTTGCCGCGCGATGCCCCCGTCAAGGCGCCGAAGGAAACCGGCGTATAGAAGGGCCGGAACGTTGTCGTTCCCACTTCGGCAGGTGACACGCCACGCGCCTCGGCAAGGATGCCGATGGCATTGATGTTGGAAAGTTTGCCCTGGTCGGTCGCCATGCCTGATGTCGTGTAACGCTTGGCGAGTTCGACATGGCCGTAGCCTTCGCGGACAGCGAGGCCCAGATCTTTGAGATGCACGTCGTTCTGGTAATCGACGAAGGCCTTGCCCTTCGAACCCTTCACCGACCAGAGCGGCTTTGCCTGTGCAGCCGTCTCGGAGGCCGCCGCATAGGCCGGTTCCGCCACTGCGAAGCCGATCGTCTTCAATGCGGCAGCTGCCTTTGCGGCACCATCCCCGAGGCAGGTCGCCGTTTGCGCAAGGCCGGCAGCCGAGCCGGCAACGGCAAGACCTTCCTGCTGGGCGGGCGCCAGAAACGCCGATACCTCGTGCGACCATTGCGGCTTCGCGCCGCGATGGCAGGCAAGATGAATGATCGGGCTCCAGCCGCCCGACACGGCAAGCGCATCCGCTTCGATCCGGCTGGTGCCGTCTGCGGTCTTGACGGTGACGCCGCGCAGGCGCTTGCCGCCAAACGCATCGATGACCCTGGCGCCCTCCAGCACCTCGGCGCTGCCCTGCCAACTCCCGCCTCCATCCCCGCGGCTGTCGACGATCGCCGCGACCGCGAGGCCGGCGGCCTCGAGATCGGCGGCGGTGCGATATCCGGCGTCGTTGGTGGTGAAGATGACCGTGCTTCTGCCAGGTGCTACCGCCTGCCGGTTGAGATAGCTGCGCATGGCGCCTGCCATCATCACACCGGGAATATCGTTGCCGCCGAAGACGAGCGGCCGCTCTTCGGCGCCCGTCGCAAGGATGGCCTGGCGGGCGACGATACGCCACAATCGTTCGACGGGACGATCAGGGTCGGGCATCGCCACGTGCTTCTGCACCCGTTCGACCGCGCCGAAGACATTGTCGTCGTACCAGCCGAACACCGTCATGCGCGGCAGGCGGCGCACATTCTCCAGGCTCGCCAGTTCGGCAAGCAGCTCACCGAGAACCGCGTCCGCCGGCTGGCCGTCGACGGTGCCGCTGTCGGAAAGCAGGCTGCCGCCGAGTTCGGATCCCTCATCCGCGAGGATGACGCGCGCACCGGCGCGGCCGGCGGTCAGCGCTGCGGCAAGACCGGCAGGGCCGGCGCCGATCACCAGCAGATCGCAATGCGCCCAGCATTTCTCGTAGGTATCGGGATCGGCCTCGTAGGAGGCCCTGCCGAGGCCCGCCGCCTTGCGGATCACCGGCTCGTAGAGCTTTTCCCAGAGGGCCGCCGGCCACATGAAGGTCTTGTAGTAGAAACCGGCGCTGAGGAAGGGCGAGAGCAGCCCGTTGACCGCGCCGACATCGAAGCCAAGCGAAGGCCAGCGGTTCTGGCTCTTTGCCGTCAGCCCCTGGTAAAGCTCGATCATCGTTGCGCGCGTATTCGGTTCGGTGCGCCCGCCGCTGCCTGTCGTCACCAGCGCATTCGGTTCGGCAGCCCCCGCCGTCAGAATGCCGCGCGGCCGGTGATATTTGAAGCTGCGGCCGACAAGCTGGACGCCGTTGGCAAGCAGCGCCGAGGCGAGTGTGTCGCCCGGATGGCCTACGAGCGCCCGGCCGTCGAAGGCGAAGCCGAGCGTCGTGGTGCGATCGATGCGGCCGCCGGAGGAAAGACGGAAGCTCGTCATGCCGTTTCTCCGCCGAGCTTGGAGAGGGCGGCATCCCTGACGCCATGGACCGCATGGGTGACGGTATCGCGTTCGACGATCAGCCAGCGGCGGCATCCGGAAGAGTGGTGCCAATATTCGCTGTGCCGGCCTCTCGGATTGTCGCGCAGATAGACATAATCGAACCATGCCTCCGCACCGGCATCCGGCGCCGGCCTGACAAGGCCGGCATCGCCGCGGATCGAGAATTCCTCCTTGGGTCGGGAGCCGCAATGGGGACAGGAAATCAGGCTTGCCATCGTCGAAAATCCTCAGTGCAGATTGGGCTGGGCGCCGACGCCCTTTTCGTCGATCGGGTAGCCGCGCGCGAAGCGGTCGAGCCGGAAGGCGCGGGCGGTTTGATGCGGCGTATTGCGGGCGATCAGATGGGCGTAGCAGAAGCCGGAGGCGGGTGTGGCCTTGAAGCCGCCGTAACACCAGCCGGTGTTGAGATAGAGATTGTCGATATGGGTGCGGTCGATGATCGGCGATCCGTCCATGCTCATATCCATGACGCCGCCCCAGGAGCGCAGATAACGCACGCGCGACAGCGACGGGATTAGCGCCAGCCCGGCTTCGGCGACATGCTCGACCGAAGCGAGATTGCCGCGCTGGGCATAGGAATTGTAGCCGTCGATATCGCCGCCGAAGACGAGGCCGCCCTTGTCCGACTGGGACGCGTAGAAATGCCCGGCGCCGAAGGTGACGACCGTGTCGATGAACGGCTTGAGCCCTTCGGAGACGAAGGCCTGCAGCACATGGCTTTCGATCGGCAGGCGAAGGCCGGCCATATCGGCGACGACGGTGGAATTGCCGGCGGCCGCCAGCGCCAGCTTGCCGCAGCCGATGAAACCCTTGCTGGTCTCGACGCCGGTCACCTCGCCGTTTTCGCGGCGGATGCCGGTCACCTCGCACTGGGTGATGATGTCGACACCGCGTTGATCGGCGCCGCGCGCATAACCCCAGGCGACCGCATCATGGCGCACCGTGCCGCCACGCGGCTGGAACAGGCCGCCCATAATGGGGAAACGGGCATTGTCGAAATCGAGGAAGGGCAATTTCTTGCGCACCGCCTGCCGGTCGAGAAGCTCGGCGTCGACGCCGTGCAGCCGCATGGCGTTGCCGCGGCGCGTATAGGCGTCGCGCTGTGCGTCGGAATGAAAGAGGTTGAGCACGCCGCGCTGCGAGACCATGGCGTTGAAGTTGAAGTCCTGCTCCAGGCCTTCCCAGAGTTTCATCGACAGCTCGTAGAAGGGATTATTGCCCGGCAGCAGGTAGTTCGAGCGGATGATCGTCGTGTTCCTGCCGATATTGCCGGAGCCGAGATAGCCCTTTTCGAGGACGGCGACATTGGTGACGCCGAATTCCTTGGCAAGATAATAGGCGGTGGCAAGACCATGGCCGCCGCCACCGACAATGATGACGTCGTAATGCGGCTTCGGCGCCGGGTCGCGCCAGGCCGGCGCCCAGTCTTTGTTGCCGCGAAGGCCGTTCAGGAAAATCGAAAGAGCGGAATAGCGCATGGGTCACCCCGGAAAGAACAGCTGCATGATGCCAGAAAGGGGAGGGCGGACTTGCACAGAGGGGACATTAATCGCTAAGAATGAGACATGTCCTCGCTTGATAGCAGAAATGTGCAGACGATCGGCTTCATCCTCATCCCGGGATTTGCGCTGATGTCCTATGCCTCGGCGACCGAACCGCTCAGGGCGGCAAATCTTCTGGCCGGACGCGAGATCTATCGGCTGCAGATCTTCTCGCCGGATGGCGCACCCGCACTCTCCTCCTCGGGCGTCAGCGTCCCCGCCGAACCTCTCCCTGTCAGGGGCTCGGGGCTAGGAACGGCCTTCGTCTGCGCCGGCGGCTTGCCCCGCGACTGGCGGTATCCCGGCGTGCTTGCCTGCTTGCGGCAGCTGTCGCGTGAAGGGGTGAGGATCGGCGGCATCTCGGGCGGTCCCTATCTGATGGCCGCCGCCGGACTGCTCGGCGGCCGCGACTTCACCATCCACTGGGAGCATGCGGCAGCCCTTCTCGAAGCCTTCCCGGATCTCACGCCGCGCCAGGCGCGCTTCATGATCGACGGCAACCGGATCACCTGCGGCGGCGGCATCGCACCGCTCGACATGATGCATGTGCTGATCGCCGAGCGCATGGGGCCGGATTTCGCCCGCCGCGTCAGTGACTGGTATCTTCATACCGAGGTCAACGAGCCCGCTGCACCCCAGCGCGCCTCGCTGGCGCAGCGTTACGGCGTCCATCATCCCGGTCTGCTTAACGTTCTCGAACGGATGGAGGAGACGATCGAGATGCCGCTGGAGCGCGCCGCTATGGCGCGCATCGCCGGCGTCACCACCCGTCATCTCGACCGGCTCTTTTCGGCCCATCTCGGCACCACCTACCTTGATCAGTACCGCAGAATCAGGCTGCAGCATGCCCATCGGCTGCTGAAGCAAAGCCCGCTTTCCGTCTCGGAAATCGCGGTGGCCACCGGCTTTTCCAGTCTGAGCCATTTTTCCCGGATGTTCCGTGCCGTCTACGGCTTCGCCCCGCGTGCGGCACGGCGGGAATAGGTTTTCTTCACGGTTGAGGAATTTTCACTATGACGATAGGGTTGCTTTTGGACAAAAGAGAAGGCGGCGGTAGAAAACCCATGAAATCCAAGCGTGCAGCGGCAGAGCAACCGGAACAGGCGCATAGTGGACGCGCTCCCTTTTCCCAGGACCCGCACGCCGTCCGCGAGCCGAAGGAAAACAACCTCGAAATGGCGATCGGCCATGAGGTGCGCGCCTACCGCAAGAAACTCGGCATCACGGTCACCGATCTGGCGGCAGCGACCGGCATTTCGCTCGGCATGCTGTCGAAGATCGAGAACGGCAACATCTCGCCGTCGCTGACGACGCTGCAATCGCTCTCGCGGGCGCTCGGCGTGCCGCTGACGGCCTTCTTCCGCCGTTTCGAGGAACCGCGCAACGCCGTCTTCGTCAAGGCAGGCCAGGGCATCGAGCTTGAACGGCGCGGCACGCGCGCCGGGCATCAATATAATGTGCTCGGTCATATCGACAACAATACCAGTGGCGTCATCGTCGAGCCCTACCTCATCACCCTGACGACCGACTCCGACATCTTCCCGACCTTCCAGCACGAGGGGATGGAGTTTCTCTATATGCTCGAGGGCGAAGTCGTTTACCGCCACGGCGACCAGCTTTTCCAGATGCAGCCGGGCGACAGCCTGTTCTTCGACGCCGATGCGCCGCATGGGCCGGAGCAGCTGGTGAAACTGCCGAGCAAGTACCTCTCGATCATCAGCTATCCACAGCAGGGCTCGAAAAGCTGACTTGCCTTAAAAGAAAAAATCTTTCTTCCCAGTTGAAAACCCAAAACAGACCTGCTAGTCCTTTGTCAACACGAACGGAGGTCTGGTCATGTGCGGAATTGTGGGTCTCTTCCTCAAGGATAAAAGTCTAGAACCGGAGCTCGGGGCGCTGCTGTCCTCGATGCTGGTGACGATGACGGATCGGGGGCCGGACAGCGCCGGTATCGCGATCTATGGCGATGCCAGCGGCAACAATGCCAAGATCACCATCCAGTCGGCCAATCCGAAGAAGGATTTCGCCGGCCTCGAATCCGAACTCGGCCAGGCGGTTGGCGCATCGGTCGCCATCCAGGTGAAGAGCACGCATGCCGTCATCACGCTTGCGAAGGATCTGCTCGAGGCGGGCAAGGCAGGCGTTGCCGAGCTGCGTCCGAACATCCGGATCATGAGCAGCGGCGACGCCATCGAGATCTATAAGGAAACCGGCCTGCCGAAGGATGTCGTCTCCCGCTTCGCGGTCAATTCGATGGCCGGCACCCACGGCATCGGCCATACCCGCATGGCGACGGAATCGGCCGTCACGACGCTCGGCGCCCATCCTTTTTCCACCGGCTCCGACCAATGCCTGGTGCATAATGGCTCGCTGTCCAACCACAACAATCTGCGCCGCGAACTGAAGCGCGAAGGCATGACCTTCGAAACCGAAAACGACACCGAGGTCGCCGCCGCCTATCTGACGGCAGAGATGGCCAAGGGCAAGAATCTCGGCCAGGCGCTGGAAGGCGCGGTGGATGACCTCGACGGCTTCTTCACCTTCGTCGTCGGTACCAAGTCCGGCTTCGGCGTCGTGCGCGACGCGATTGCCTGCAAGCCCGCCGTCATGGCCGAAACGGACCAGTATGTCGCCTTCGGTTCGGAATACCGGGCGCTCGTCAATCTGCCCGGCATCGAGAATGCCCGGGTCTGGGAGCCGGAGCCTGCAACCGTCTATTTCTGGGATCACCAGAAGGTCGCTTGACCGGCGCCTTCATGCGTATTCTCCAAGGGTTATTGAAACATGCCTGTCATTGATCTTGCCACTACGCCGTTGCGTGAACTCAACAGCGCCCTGCACAACATCCAGAACGGTTCGAACGATCTTTCCTTCGAAGTCGTCAATCCGCGCGGCAGCCATTCGGTTGCCGTCGGCATCGATGCGCCCGTTACGGTCGATGTGAAGGGGTCGGTCGGTTATTACTGCGCCGGGATGAACGATGGCGGGACCGTCACCGTTCACGGTTCGGCGGGTCCGGGTGTTGCGGAAAACATGATGTCTGGAACCGTCGTCATCGAGGGCGATGCCAGCCAGTATGCCGGCGCAACCGGCCGCGGCGGCCTGCTTGTCATCAAGGGCAATGCGGCGTCACGCTGCGGCATCTCGATGAAGGGCATCGACATTGTCGTTCACGGCAGTATCGGCCACATGTCCGCTTTCATGGGCCAGTCCGGCCACCTCGTTGTGCTCGGCGATGCCGGCGATGCGCTTGGGGATTCGCTCTACGAGGCAAAGCTCTTCGTGCGCGGTTCGGTCAAGAGCCTGGGTGCCGATTGCATCGAAAAGGAGCTGCGTCCCGAGCATCTGACGAAGCTGGCCGAACTTCTCGAAAAGGCGGGCGTGACCGAAGTGAGGCCCGAGGAATTCAAGCGTTACGGCTCCGCCCGCAAGCTTTACAATTTCAATATCGACAACGCTGACGCATATTAAGGCGAGGGACCATCATGAGCTATCACAACCCCTATACCCCGCCGCGCAAGTCCGCGACCTTCGACGATTACACGCTGGCGGAAATCCGCCGTGCTGCGGCGACCGGCATTTATGACATCCGTGGCGCAGGCACCAAACGGAAGGTGCCGCATTTCGACGACCTGCTGTTTCTCGGCGCATCGATCTCGCGCTATCCGCTCGAAGGTTACCGCGAGAAATGCGATACCTCGGTCGTCCTCGGCGCCCGCTTCGCCAAAAAGCCCATCCACCTGAAGACGCCGATCACCATTGCCGGCATGAGCTTCGGCGCGCTCTCCGGCAATGCCAAGGAAGCGCTCGGACGCGGCGCGACGATCGCCGGAACCTCCACCACGACCGGCGACGGCGGGATGACCGATGAAGAGCGCGGTCATTCCCAGACGTTGGTCTACCAGTATCTGCCGTCGCGATACGGCATGAATCCCAAGGACCTGCGTCGCGCCGACGCGATCGAAGTGGTCGTCGGTCAAGGCGCAAAACCCGGCGGCGGCGGCATGCTGCTCGGCCAGAAGATCTCCGATCGCGTCGCCAATATGCGGAACCTGCCGAAGGGTATCGACCAGCGCTCGGCCTGCCGCCATCCGGATTGGACTGGCCCGGACGACCTCGAAATCAAGATCCTGGAACTGCGCGAGATTACCGACTGGGAAAAGCCGATCTATGTGAAGGTCGGCGGCGCACGCCCCTATTACGATACGGCGCTTGCCGTGAAGGCTGGGGCCGACGTGGTGGTGCTCGATGGCATGCAGGGCGGAACCGCGGCGACGCAGGATGTCTTCATCGAAAATGTCGGCATGCCGACGCTCGCCTGCATCCGCCCCGCCGTCCAGGCGCTGCAGGATCTCGGCATGCATCGCAAGGTGCAACTGATCATCTCGGGCGGCATCCGTTCGGGCGCCGACGTGGCCAAGGCACTGGCGCTGGGCGCCGATGCCGTTGCCATCGGCACGGCAGCACTCGTTGCGATCGGCGACAACGATCCGCATTGGGAAGAAGAATACCAGAAGCTCGGCACCACGGCCGGCGCCTATGACGACTGGCACGAAGGCAAGGACCCGGCTGGCATCACGACGCAGGACCCGGAACTGATGAAGCGGCTTGATCCGATCGCCGCCGGCCGCCGTCTCGCCAACTATCTGAAGGTCATGACGCTGGAGGCCCAGACCATCGCGCGCGCCTGCGGCAAGAACCACCTGCACAACCTGGAACCGGAAGATCTTTGCGCCCTGACAATGGAGGCGGCAGCCATGGCCCAGATCCCGCTCGCCGGCACAAACTGGTACCCCGGCAAGGGAGGCTACTGATTTCTACTACCGGCCGGGCAAACATCCCGGCCGTCTCGCATCCATAACCAAAGTGTCTCCAAGAAATCCAAAGGGGAACGAGAATGACACTGGACCTTGCTGCTTTTGCTAGAGACAAAGGCATCAAATATTTCATGATCAGCTATACCGACCTGTTCGGCGGCCAACGCGCCAAGCTGGTCCCCGCAGAAGCCATCGCCGATATGCAGAAAGATGGCGCCGGCTTCGCGGGCTTTGCAACCTGGCTCGATTTGACGCCTGCCCATCCCGACCTGTTCGCGCTTCCCGATGCTTCCTCCGTCATCCAGCTACCCTGGAAGAAAGACGTCGCATGGGTTGCTGCCGACTGCGTCATGGACGATCAGCCTGTCGAACAGGCACCGCGTGTGGTGCTGAAAAGACTGGTCGCTGAAGCCGCGAAAGAAGGGCTCCGGGTGAAAACCGGCGTGGAGCCTGAGTTCTTTCTCATCTCTGCGGACGGCTCGGTGATTTCAGACCAGTTCGATACCGCCGAGAAACCATGCTACGATCAGCAGGCCGTGATGCGTCGCTACGACGTCATCGCCGAGATTTGCGACTACATGCTCGAGCTCGGCTGGAAGCCCTACCAGAACGACCACGAGGACGCGAACGGCCAGTTCGAGATGAACTGGGAGTATGACGACGCGCTTCAGACGGCAGACAAGCACTCCTTCTTCAAGTTCATGGTCAAGTCGGTCGCCGAAAAGCACGGCCTTCGCGCCACCTTCATGCCGAAGCCCTTCAAAGGCCTGACCGGCAACGGGTGCCATGCCCACATCTCGGTCTGGGACATCGATGGCAAGGTCAACGCCTTCGCGGACAAGGAAATGCCATTTGGGCTCTCCGCTCAGGGCAAAACCTTCCTCGGCGGCATCATGAAACACGCCTCCGCGCTTGCCGCGATCACCAATCCGACGGTCAATTCCTACAAGCGCATCAACGCGCCACGCACCACATCGGGCGCCACCTGGGCGCCGAACACGGTCACCTGGACGGGCAACAACCGCACCCACATGGTGCGCGTGCCGGGGCCGGGACGCTTCGAGCTGCGCCTGCCTGATGGGGCTGTTAATCCCTACCTGCTGCAGGCGATCATCATCGCGGCCGGCCTCGACGGCATCCGCAGCCAAGCCGATCCCGGCCGGCACTACGATATCGACATGTATGCCGAGGGGTACCTGGTGAAGGACGCCCCGCGCCTGCCGCTCAACCTGCTCGACGCGCTGCGCGCCTATGATGCCGACGAGGGCTTGAAGCAGGCGATCGGGGCTGAGTTTTCCGCCGCCTATCTCAAGCTCAAGCATCAGGAATGGAATGCTTTCTGCTCGCATTTCACCCAGTGGGAACGCGACAGCACGCTCGACATCTGAACGGACGGACGTTCTGAAGACACGCTCATCACGCCGGAGCGGACAGGCTCCGGCGTCATCTAGCCCTCTGCGCTTGGGATAGCGAAGGAAGCGACAGCATGAAGAGTTTCGTACTCACCGTATCCTGCAAATCGACGCGCGGCATCGTGGCGGCGATTTCGAGCTATCTGGCCGACAAGGGCTGCAACATCATCGACAGCTCGCAGTTCGACGATCTCGATACCGGCAAGTTCTTCATGCGCGTCAGCTTCATTTCGGAAGAGGGGCTTTCGGGCGCCGATATCGACGCCGGTTTTGCAGCCGTCGCCGCTCCCTTCGAAATGGATTACGACTTTCACGACAGCGAGAAGCGCATGAAGGTGCTGCTGATGGTGTCGCGCTTCGGTCATTGCCTCAACGACCTGCTCTACCGCTGGAAGATCGGCGCCCTGCCGATCGATATCGTCGGCGTCGTCTCCAACCATTTCGATTACCAGAAGGTCGTGGTCAACCACGACATCCCCTTCCACCATATTCCGGTCACCAAGGCCAACAAGGCGCAGGCCGAGGCCCATATCATGGAAGTGGCCGAACAGACCGGCACGGAGCTGATCGTGCTGGCACGCTACATGCAGATCCTGTCGGACGAGATGTGCCAGAAAATGTCGGGCCGGATCATCAATATCCACCATTCCTTCCTGCCGAGCTTCAAGGGCGCCAATCCTTATAAACAAGCCTATCAACGCGGCGTGAAGCTGATCGGAGCGACGGCGCATTACGTCACCGCCGATCTCGACGAAGGCCCGATCATCGAGCAGGATACTGCGCGAATCACCCATGCGCAGTCGCCCGACGACTATGTCTCGATCGGCCGCGACGTCGAAAGCCAGGTGCTGGCGCGCGCCATCCACGCCCATATCCATCACCGCACCTTCATCAACGGCAACCGCACCGTGGTCTTCCCGGCAAGCCCCGGAAGTTACGCGTCGGAGCGGATGGGCTGAGAGATGATTGACGTCATCGGACCAATCGCGCCGCAGGACAGACGCCGTCAAAGTTTTGGGAAATGCATGTCGGGCGGGCTTGCCACGGCGCGAAAGACGAATATAGTCAGGAAATAAATATTCCGTAGAGGAAACAAAAGGGAACGGACAATGGCTTTATCATGGCGTTTCTCCGTCTTGGCGGATCGGCATCGCGCTCTGGGATCGAAGCTCGAGGACTGGAGCGGCATGGGCACCGCCTGGACCTACGACAAGGACATGTCGGAAGAACATGTCGCCGTCCGCACCAAGGCCGGCATCATGGATGTCTCGGGCCTGAAGAAGGTGCACCTGGTCGGCCCACACGCCATCGCCGTGCTCGACTCCATCACCACCCGCGACCTGACGAAGATCTATCCCGGCCGCTCGGTCTATGCGACGATGCTGAACGAACGCGGCCACTTCACCGACGATTGCATCGTCTATCGCACCGGCCCGAATTCCTGGATGCTGGTGCATGGCTCGGGCTCCGGCCACGAGGAACTCGTGAAGCAGGCTGCCGGCCGCAATTGCGCCGTGCTCTTCGACGACGATCTGCACGATCTGTCGCTGCAGGGCCCGCTCGCGGTCGACTATCTCGCCAAATATGTGCCCGGCATCCGCGATCTCAAATATTTCCACCACATGCAGACGACGCTGTTCGGCGCACCGGTGATGATCTCGCGCACCGGCTATACCGGCGAACGCGGCTACGAAATCTTCGTGCGCGGCCAGGACGCCGTCATGGTCTGGGACCGCATCGTCGAGGAAGGCAAGGAGATGGGCATCATCCCCTGCTGCTTCTCGGTGCTCGACATGCTGCGGGTCGAAAGTTACCTACTCTTCTATCCTTACGACAATTCGCAGATGTATCCCTTCGCCGATCAGCCGCCGGGCGACAGCCTCTGGGAACTCGGCCTCGACTTTACCGTCAGCCCCGGCAAGACGGGCTTCCGTGGCGCCGAGGAACATGCGCGCCTCAAGGGCAAGGAACGCTTCAAGATCTTCGGCATGCTGATCGATGCCGACGGACCGGCCGATCTCGGCGACGAAGTCTTTGCCGACGGCAAAAAGGTCGGCGTCATCACCTGCCCCAGCTATTCGTCGCTGACGAACAAATCCATGGCGATTGCCCGTCTCGACGTTGACAAGGCGGTGCATGGGACGAAACTCGAAGTCCGCGGCAAGACCGTGAAGGCAGGCGCCACCGCCCACACGCTTCCTTTCGACGATCCGGAGAAGAAGAAGAGGATTGCCGTAGGTTAAGGAGCACGCGAATGCTCGTTGCAGGCATCAAGAGCCGACCAGTCTACACGGGCCTGATTATCCAGCCGCACGCCCGGCGGCACATTTTTGCGCTCGAAGGGGAGGGCGCCAAGGCTCTGCTCGATCAGCAGCCGGCGCTTGACGAAACGGCTCTTTCCCGCAGCGAAATCCTCTATGTCGCCCGCGGCTCGCAGGGTAGTGGCCTGGACGAGGCGCTGCGCCGCCTCGGCGCCGACATGTTCTTCACGGCCCCGACGATCGCCACGCTGCTCTTCCGATTGAAGGGTTCGCTTGCCACTGCCCATATGGGCACGCGGCTTTATCTGTCGGGCACGGAAGGCTTCATCGGCCAGGCAATGCTCGTGGCGCTCGATTACGGCATGGACCATGCCTCTGTCATCACCGAGCATCGCGGCTCGCTGGCCCGGCGTGTGCAATGCGTCCATTGCAAGGGCATCACCGACGACGTCACCACCAGCCCGTTTGCCTGCAGCCATTGCGGGCTGCCGCTTCTGGTGCGCGACCATTATTCGCGTCGGCTCGCCGCCTTCCAGGGCGTCAATATCGATGCGGAAGAACCGGGCAGCGCGCCTGATCCAGAGGAGTTGTTCCTTTGAGCGGTGGCACTGAAATTCCTGTCCGCGTGGCGCGGATCACGCCGATCGCCGAGCGTGTCAAGCGCTTCCGTTTCGAGCGCCTTGACGGCCAGCCAATGCCCTATTTCTCCGGCGGCGCCCACGTCATCGTTTTGATGAATGATGGCGGCCATATGCGCCGCAACGCCTATTCGCTGATGTCGCCGCCGCATGATTGCGCAGCCTATGAGATCAGCGTGCTGCATGTCGAGGATTCGCGCGGCGGCTCCACCTTCATGCATGAGAAGCTCCGCGAAGGCGACGAGCTGAAGGTCAGCTATCCCGTCAACCTGTTCCAGCCGGACTGGCGCGGCCGCAAGCATCTTCTAATCGCCGGCGGCATCGGCATTACCCCCTTCATCGCAATGATGGAGCAGTTTTCCCGCGAGGGCGCCAATTTCGAACTGCATTATGCCATCCGCACGCGCGACCGCGGTGCCTACTGGCAGCAACTCATCGAGCGCTATGGCGGACATCGCATCAAAATCTATTGCGACGCCGAAGGCGGCACCATCCCCCTGACGCGCCTGCTCGACAGCCAGCCGCTCGGCACGCATCTCTATGTCTGCGGCCCATCCGGCATGATCGACGGCGTGCTGAAAACGGGGCTGGACGCCGGCTGGCCGGAGCAGAACCTGCATTCGGAACGGTTCCTGTCGTCTCTACCAGGCAAGCCCTTCGCGATCGAACTCCTGCGGTCCGGCAAGACCGTGAAGGTCGGCCATCACGAAAGCATGCTGGAGGCGATCGAGGCGGCGGGCGTCGACGCACCCTTCCTCTGTCGCGGTGGCGCCTGCGGTCAATGCGAGACCGGGGTCGTCACCTGCGACGGCAAGCTGCTGCACCATGACGTCTATTTGACGAGCGAAGAAAAAGCATCCGGCCGCAAGGTGATGATCTGCGTTTCCCGCTTCGAGGGAAACACGCTGCATCTTGATCTCTAGCGGCATCGGAAGCGGAACAAGGAGACCGGACATGGCAATCGTCTTCAAGCAGGAAACCTTCCGGAACGATTTCAGCTATCGGAACAGCCCCGAGAACATCCGGCGTTTCCCGTTTCCCTTCGACCGCGACGAATACATGTATTCGGTCAACATGGAGCCGCATGTGCACGGCCGGGCGGGAACCGTCTACGAAAGCCTGATCGACGTCGACGAGCATTACGTCGCCGAGATGCACGACCGGGCGCTGGTCCTGAAGGAAGATCCGCTGCGCTACCAGGCGCTGCCGCACATGATGAGCGCGCAATGGGATACGCTGGAACTTATGATGGAAGAACAGGCGGCGGGTTACCCCGACCATTTCACCCTGATCCGCAACGGCGACCAGTGGCGCTGGATCAACCGCCCGCTCGGCATCGACGACAGCTTCACCTTTGGCGATGCCTCGACGCTGCCCTATGAGCCCTTCGAATATATCACCCGCCAGGCCCAGGGCGATTTCTGCATCGTCGACCAGCGCGACGGCAATCTCTGGATGGATGCCGGCATGGTGACGACGCAGGCCGACTGGTCGCTCGATTTCGATATCGGCATGAACTTCATGGAATGGCACGGGCCGGTGCCGCTCGCCCACCAGATCGGCGTCTTCGACCGGGCGCTGAAATTCCTGCTGAACCTGCAGCAGGGCAAGCCGACACGGCGCTTCAACTGGACGATGACGATCAATCCGCGCCTCGACACCAGCCCGGAGAATTACCACAAATGGGGTCCCGACCGCACCACGGTGACGCCTGACAATGTCGGCGAGAAGGTGCATCTGCGCGTCGAGCTGCAGAGCCTTTGGCGCCTGCCGCGCTCGAACGCCATCCTCTTCGTCATCCGCTGCTACCTGATGAACATGGAAGAGCTCGTCACCGTGCCGAAATGGGCACGCCGCTTCCCGCGCGTGCTGAAGACGCTGCCGCCCGAGCTTATCGACTACAAGGGCCTCACCCGCTTCCGCGAGACGACGATCGACTGGCTTTCCAAATTTGACGACGGGGCGCCTACCAGCCCCGGCATCTATCCGGACTGACAAGCAAGACAATGCGATATAATCAAGAGGGGAATGCTTCATGACAAGAGTAGCCGTCATCGGTGCCGGGCCTTCCGGGCTGGCGCAGCTGCGCGCCTTTCAATCGGCCGCCCAGAAGGGCGCCGAGATCCCGGAGATCGTCTGCTTCGAAAAGCAGTCGGACTGGGGCGGGCTCTGGAACTATACCTGGCGCACCGGGCTCGACGAATATGGCGAGCCGGTCCACGGCAGCATGTATCGTTACCTCTGGTCGAACGGCCCGAAGGAATGCCTCGAATTCGCCGACTATTCCTTCGAGGAGCATTTCGGCAAGCCGATCGCCTCCTATCCGCCGCGCGCCGTGCTCTGGGATTACATCAAGGGCCGCGTCGAGAAGGCGAATGTCCGCCACTGGGTGCGCTTCAGCACGCCGGTGCGCATGGTCCGCTTCGACGATGAGACGAAGAAATTCACGGTGACGGCGCATAACCGCATCGAAGACCGGATGTATGACGAGGAGTTCGACTATGTCGTCGTGGCATCGGGTCACTTCTCGACGCCGAACGTGCCCTATTTCGAGGGCGTGAGGACCTTCAACGGCCGCGTGCTGCACGCCCACGACTTCCGCGACGCGCTTGAGTTCAAGGGCAAGGACATCCTGCTCGTCGGCCGCAGCTATTCGGCCGAGGACATCGGCTCGCAATGCTGGAAATACGGCGCGAAATCGGTGACGACGAGCTATCGCTCGAAGCCGATGGGCTTCAAATGGCCGGAGAATTTCGAAGAACGGCCGCTGCTGACCAGGCTTGAAAACCGCACGGCGCATTTCCTCGACGGCTCGACCAAGGAGGTCGATGCCGTGATCCTCTGCACCGGCTACCAGCACCATTTCCCCTTCCTGCCTGACGATCTCCGGCTGAAGACGGCCAACCGCCTTTGGGCCGACAGCCTCTACAAGGGGGTGATCTTCGACAAGAACCCGCAGCTTTTCTATATCGGCATGCAGGATCAGTTCTACACCTTCAACATGTTCGACGTGCAGGCCTGGTGGGCGCGTGACGTGATGATGGGCCGCATCACCCTGCCGCCGGAAGAGGAGCTGAAGGCCAATTTCGATATGTGGCGCGCCCGCGAGGAAACGCTCGAGGATGCCGAGCAGATGATCTGGTATCAGGGCGACTATGTGAAGGAACTGCTCGCCGAAACCGATTATCCCAGCTTCGACATCGAGGGAACCAACCAGACCTTCATGGAGTGGGAACATCACAAGGCCCACAACATCATGGGCTTCCGCGACCATGCCTACCGGTCGCTGATGACCGGCAATATGTCGCCGACGCACCACACGCCCTGGGTCGAGGCGCTCGACGATTCCATGGAGGAATATCTGCGCAACTGATGAGGCGGGCCTGCATTGCCGGAGGAGGGTGTTCGCGCTCTCTTCCGGCATTGTGACGTGCGCCTTTTAATTGAGACGACATAAATCCATCTGCAACTCTTCTCTTCGAATGTGGCCTTCATGGATTTTCAAACGAGCATTCTCGGGCGCATGAGCGGTTTTCTCTATCGCTGCCGTGCCGACGAAAACTACACGATGCTGGAGATGACCAACGGCATCGAGCGCATCTTCGGTTATCCCGTCGACGAAATCATCGGCAACCGCACGCGGACCTTCACCTCGATCATGTACGAGGAAGACGTGCCTCTGATGGACGAGATCGTCGGACGGGCGCTGGAGAAGCGCACAGACTGGACGATGGAATACCGCATCCGCCATGCCATGGGTCATCTCATCTGGGTGACCGAGACCGGCGGCGGCATCTGGGACGAGAAGGGTGAGCTTCTCTATCTCGAAGGCAGCATCATCAACATCGAATCGCTCTATCAGCGAATCGATGAACAGACCTCCGGCATGCGCGTCACCGCCTCGAAGACCAATGAAATCCTGCAATCGCTGCGCTACCTGAAGCTGCTTGCCGTCAATGCCGGCATCGAGGCCGCCCGCGCCGGCACGGCCGGATCGGGTTTTGCGGTGCTGGCCGCAGAAATGCGCACGCTTGCCAACTCCTCGGAAGAAGCCGCACGCGCCATTTCCAACGCACAACGCAAGGCCGAAGGCTGAGCTTTACCCCAAGCAGCGGCAGATTTGCGGCTCAGGTCGAAGCGGCAATATTAACCGCGCAGCGCTTCCGGCGATAGCAACGCTTTTCCAATAACTTGCGGTAATTATGCGCTTAAAAAATCTCAGGTGATTGTGGGTGATATTAAGGCCGCGTTAACTTTTTGTTAACCATAGCAGCGGTAGACATGGTCAACGATTTCTTCACATAGATGACCAAAGTGCTAACAGACGCTCGCTCTATCCGCATCAAGGGCCGCTCTTTCCTCGCGGTCATGCTGTCTCCGGACCTGCCGATCGATGATTGGTTGATCCGGCTGGACGATCTGGCCGCGCGTTCGGCCGGCTTCTTCCTCGGACGGCCTGTCGTGCTCGATCTGACGGACCTGCAAATCGACCGGCCGCAGCTGAAGGACCTGATTGCCGAACTTGCCAAGCGCAATGTCAGCATCATGGGCATCGAGGGCGCGCGGCCTTCGATCCTCGGATCCGGCATGCCGCCGGCACTCAAAGGCGGTCGTTCGGTTTCCGATATCGAGGTTCAGGCAAAGGAGCCTGCCGATCCGCCCGGCAAACCGGCATTGGCAGAGACCCGCCCGGCCATGCAATCGATCGTCATCCGGGAGCCGGTGCGCTCGGGGCAATCGGTGATCTTTCCGGAAGGCGACGTCACCGTCATCGGATCGGTCGCCTCGGGTGCCGAGGTCATCGCCGGCGGGTCCGTCCATATCTATGGCGCCTTGCGTGGTCGAGCCATGGCGGGATCCATCGGAAACGCATCGGCGCGGATCTTTTGCCGCAAGCTCGAGGCCGAGCTGGTTGCAATCGACGGCATCTACAAAATGGCGGAAGACATGGCGCCCAATCTTCGCGGACAGGCAGTTCAGCTCTGGCTCGAAGACGACGCGATCATGGCAGAGAAACTGATCTGACGACAGCGCCGCGCGTCTCATCGAGAGCCGCAAAGGACGCTTTAACACTTTGAATTACTGGGGCCACGGCAAAGGAGAGACAATGATGGGGAAAGTGATCGTCGTCACGTCAGGCAAGGGCGGGGTTGGCAAGACCACCTCGACCGCCGCATTGGGAGCGGCGCTGGCGCAACGCAATGAAAAAGTGGTCGTCGTCGATTTCGATGTCGGCCTGCGCAATCTCGACCTCGTCATGGGCGCCGAGCGCAGGGTCGTCTACGACCTGATCAATGTCATCCAGGGCGATGCCAAGCTTACCCAGGCGCTGATCCGCGACAAGCGGCTGGAAACGCTGTTCCTGCTGCCGGCCTCGCAGACGCGCGACAAGGACAATCTGACGGCCGAGGGCGTCGAGCGCGTCATCAACGACCTGAAGCGCTATTTCGACTGGATCATCTGCGACAGCCCCGCCGGGATCGAGCGCGGCGCAACGCTCGCCATGCGCCACGCCGATGTTGCCGTGGTCGTCACCAATCCCGAGGTCTCCTCGGTGCGTGATTCGGATCGCATCATCGGCCTGCTGGATGCCAAGACCGCGAAGGCCGAGCGCGGCGAGCGGATGGAAAAGCACCTGCTGCTCACCCGCTACGACGCCAACCGCGCCGAACGCGGCGACATGCTCAAGGTCGACGACGTCCTGGAGATCCTGTCCATCCCGCTGCTCGGCATCATACCCGAAAGCATGGATGTTCTGCGGGCATCCAATATCGGCGCGCCGGTCACGCTGGCAGACAGCCGCAGCGCGGCTGCGATGGCCTATTTCGACGCCGCTCGCCGGCTCGCCGGTGAAGTTGTGCCGATCGCGATCCCAGAGGAAAGGCGCAATATTTTCGGCAAGATCTTCGGACGGAGGGCGGCATGAATATTTTCCGTCTTTTCAACAAGCAGAGAACCGCACCGGCCGCCCGCGAACGACTGCAGGTCCTTCTCGCCCACGAACGTTCCTCGGCGGGGTCGGACCTGGTCTCCCTGCTGCGCGAGGAAATCCTTGCGGTGATCGCAAAGCACGTGCAGCTCGACCACGACAAGGTGCAGGTGACGATCGATCGCAACGAGTACGTCTCGACCCTTGAGATCGACGTCGAAATCCCGCTGAATGCAGCCGTGCAGGCCGCTTGAAAGAGAGCGCTGCCTGTTGCGATAACAGGCGGCGCTGACGATCAGGACTTCCTGGCTTTGCGATTGGCGTAACGCAGGTCGCGTTCGGCCTTTCGGGCAGCTTCGTCGGCAATCACGCGAGCGATCCGGTCTTTGTCAGCCGCCTCGCGGGCTTCGACTTCGGCGCGTGCTGCGGCCTCGTCGGCAGCCTGACGTTCGGCCTCGGCGGCCTGAGCCCGCTCCAGCTCCTCGAGCTTGACCCGTTCTCGCTGAGCGCGACGTTCTTCCCTGGCCGCGGCAATGGCTTGACGCTCCGCCTGCTTTGCCAGCCTTGTGGGTTCGGCTGAATCCTTGGCGCTACGATACGCATTGAGGAGAGCCGCCTTGGCTTCGGCAGCGGCGCTGCGGCGATCGGAAAGCTCGTTGTTTCTGGCGTTTTTCAAATCTGTTTCCTGACTGTTTGAGGTCTGACCCTAGAGCCTGATGACTTTAGGTCGATCCGGCCTAAAATCATCCTGATCTGAGTCAGATTTTCTTTTTTCGCTTCGCGGTCGGAGCAGTAACCCCTGTCAAGCGATCCTGCAATTCCTTTGCCTCACGCGCTTCGCGTAGCCGCAAGGTTTTTTCCTCGCGGGCACGTACGGTCGAATCGATCTCTTCGACCGCGCGGCTTCGCGCCAGGAACTGTGATTGCACGTTTCCGAAGGCAATCTCCGCCTGCTTGCGTGATTTGCTGTGTGACTCTGTCATATCAATCCTGGATTTATGAGCCCGCTTGACCGACTCAGCAAAAAGGCCAGGCAACGTGCCTGACCTTAATTGTATCATGCTTTCGACAGTGCCGGTACATCCGCGGTCAAAGGAAAGCAGATTTCAGTTTAGGCAGCTTGGAGATTACAAGCGGACATTTTGCCCGACTTGTTATCGCGCTCAAGCTCGTAGCCGATCTTCTGGCCTTCGACGATTTCGCGCATTCCAGCACGCTCGACGGCAGAGATGTGGACGAAGGCGTCAGCGCCGCCGTCATCAGGCTGAATGAAGCCGAAGCCTTTGGTGGAATTGAACCATTTAACTGTGCCAGTGGTCATAACAAACCCTTTCATAGCAATTGACGACCGCACGTGCGCAAGCACGACGGATGATGATCTCGATTTTGAAGAGGGAAGTTCGTCCAGGGCACGTTGCCAGCGTGCGATAACAAAAGTCAAACAAGCAATATCGACCACCGGGATATAATCATCAAAGCCGGATATGTCAACTTTTAGTTTTTTTGAGCCACCAATTCGCCATCAGATTGCATCTCATTGGTCGTGCGCGTCGGCGGCAATCGCCGTCTCCCGACCTCAAAAGCAGGCGTTACGAGCGCGGCCGCGTCTTCTGCGGATCGTAATGCGAAAGCGGCACGACCGTCGCCGGCAGGCGCTTCTGATGGCCGTCGAGCTTGCCGATCTCGACCTCGGTGCCGGGGCTTGCATGCATCACATCGATGCGGGCGAGCGCGATCGTCTTGCCGAGGATCGGCGAGCGCGTGGCGCTGGTAATAACGCCCACCTGCGCCCGGCCGATATGGATGCAATCGCCATGGCCGACCGCCTCGTTGGCCTTAATATCGAGACCGACGAGCAGATGACGTGGATGCTCCTTGCGCCGGATCAGCGCCTCGCGGCCGATGAAATCGTCCTGCTTGGATTTCAGCGGCACCGTGAAGCCGATCCCGGCCTCGAACGGATCCGTCTGGTCAGTGAATTCGTGATGGGCGAAGATCAGGCCCGCCTCGATGCGGACCATGTCGAGCGCCTCCAGTCCCATCGGCTTCAACCCGTGCGGTTGGCCTGCCTCCCAGACGGCGTCAAACACCGTCAGCGCATCCTTCGGATGGCAGAAGATCTCGTAACCGAGCTCGCCGGTGTAACCCGTGCGCGAGACGACGACCGGGGCACCCTCGAAGCCGCCGATTCGGCCGACGGTGAAACGGAACCATTCGAGTTCGCCGATATCAGGCTGGCGCGGCGCCGTCCAGATGATCTCCTTGAGGATATCGCGGCTCTTCGGCCCCTGCAGGGCGATATTGTGCATCTGATCGGTCGAGGAGCGGACCCAGGCCTTGAAGCCCTTTTTCTCGGCCTGCTGGCGCAGCCATATGCCGCTGAAATCATCGCCGCCGATCCAGCGGAAGTTCTTGTCGCCGAGCCGGAACAGCGTGCCGTCATCGATCATGCCGCCGTTTTCGTAGCACATGGCGGAATAAACGACTTGGCCGGTCGACAGCTTGCGCACGTCGCGCGTCAGGCAATATTGCAGCAGCTCCTCGGCATCCGGCCCCGTCACCTCGAATTTCCGCAAGGGCGAGAGGTCGATGACGGCGGCGCGCTCGCGGCAGGCCCAGTATTCCTCGACCGGCCCTTCGCTGGAAAAGCGGTTCGGCAGCCAATAGCCGCGATATTCGGTGTAGTCCCGCGTCAAGGCGGAGAGGCGGGGATGGAAGGCGGTTTCGCGCGTCAGTTCGGCGTCTGCATCTGGGGTCATGCGATAGGCCACCGCTCGTGAGAATTTCTCTTTTCCGGAAAAGGTGCGGACGTGGATATCCGTCGGATCCCAGCCGTTCGCAGCGTCGATATCGTCGGGGCAGGACGAAGAGACACAGACGAGATCGGTCAGCGCCCGCATCAGCACGTAATCGCCCGGACGCGACCAGGGCTCGTCGAGATAGAGCTGGTTGTTGTGGTCGATATTGGTGTTGTAGAAATAGTTCAGCGCTTCCCATCCCTTGCGGCCGGCAATGCCGTAGGGCGCCAGCGCCGCGTTGAAATTATCCGTGCAGTTGACGTGGCCGGGATAACCCATGTCGTCGTAATAGCGCGAATTGCAGGCGGTCGCGAAAGCGTCGTGACGTCCGACCGTATCCTGGACGATTTCGACCAGCGGCTCGAAGTCTCGGTCGAAGGCCTTGGAGGGGAGACCCGGCATCGGATAGCTGCGGCCGAGCAGCGTGCGGGTGACGGTGGAATCGAGCGCGAGGTCGAGACCCTTGTCGACCTTGCGGGCGGCAAACGCCTGGAAATCGGTGCATTGGCGTCCATAAACATCGATGATCTGGATGAATTCGCCGGCACGCACGAAATAGGCTGCGGCGGTCGCCGCCCGGATGCGGATATCCTCGACCGGATCGGCGGCCGGTTCCGGCAAAGCGGAAGCGTAATCGCGGATCAGCAGGCTGCGCTTGATCCTGATCTCGATCGGCGTCGCCGTATCCTGCGCCTCCGGCGACATGGCGCCGGCGGGTGCTGCGACGATCAGCAGACCCTTCATGGAAATCGTGAAATCCGCCCGGCTGCCCGGCGTCGATCCCGCCCCGAAAATGCAGAGCGCGCCGGCCGCCGCCAGATCGGCGCCGCGACGCTGAAGTGCCGCACGCGTGCGGGCAGCACTCTCATCCTCCGCTTGAAGAATGGCCTTCAAACCCTCGGCTGAATTGCTGAATGCCGTTCCGAGACCGGCCGCCAGGAAGCGCCCTTTCTCGTCGAGGAAGGAGATCTCGCAGAGCTGACCGCCCTCGCTGTCGATGACGCTGACGCGGTCTCCCGGCTCGACGCGCATAACGACCGATCCGCCGCCCTTTGCCCTGTAGCGCTCCGTTCCCTCCGGCAGGGTGGGAATGCCGGGATAATGCACGAGGCTCGGAGCGGCCGGCCGCAGGCCTGTCATAGCAGGATGAAGTTCTCGCATACTGCCCTCATGGGAGGATCGGATGTCCACGGACACCCACCCATGCAGGTTACAAAATGCCCCGGGAAAGTAAAGTGATGTTGACTAAAAAGAAAATATCTTCACTATGCATAAAGAGTTGAGACTCGGGAATCCGTCGGGAACACGGATCGCCAAAATCATCCGGGCCGGCTTGAGACTGTCAGGGAGACACGTTCAGGGAGACGTACAAAGATACGTCCGGAACAAATAGAATGGGGAATTTCACCGATGACAGACGTTGTGGAGGCCGGGATTGCATCCGGCACCGAAGGTAAGCTTGTACGCGCGCTCGACTGGAAGGGCGCATTCTGGGTGGCTGCGGGCGTGCCGCCGCTCGTTCTTTTCTCCATTGGCGGCATCGCAGGCACGACGGGCAAACTCGCCTTCGTCGTCTGGATCATCTCGATGGTGATGGGTTTCCTGCAATCCTTCACCTATGCCGAGATCGCCGGCATGTTCGCCAACAAGTCCGGCGGCGCTTCGGTCTATGGCGCTACCGCCTGGCTGCGTTATTCGAAATTCATCGCGCCGCTCTCCGTCTGGTGCAACTGGTTTGCCTGGTCGCCGGTGCTGTCGCTCGGCTGCGCCATCGCCGCCGGCTACATCCTTAACGCATTCTACCCGATTCCGGCAGCGGATTCGCAAATGGTCCTCGACTGGATCTCAGCGCATGCCGCTTCCGTCACGGCCGACAGCCCCCGCGTCGCCGAATATATTGCAGCCCATGCCGGCACGACGCCGGATGACGCCGTCAAGGCATTGCTCGGCACCGACGGTGTCGCCGCCCTGACGCCGGCGATCCGCAGCTGGTCGCTCTTCAGCTTCAGCATTCCCTTCCTTGCCACCGCCAATATCAATGCCACCTTCTTCATCGGCGGCATGCTGATGCTGATCATCTTCGCCATCCAGCATCGTGGCATTTCGGAAACGGCAAGCGTGCAGAAGTGGCTGGCCATCATCGTGCTGGTGCCGCTGCTGATCATCGGCCTTTACCCGATCGTCAGCGGCCAGATCCTTGCCACCAACGTTACCGGTCTCGTGCCGCCGACAGCCGCCTATTCCGCTGCCGACGGCACCTGGAGCAACGGCGGCTGGACACTCTTCCTCGGTGGCCTCTATATCGCTGCCTGGTCGACCTACGGCTTCGAGACGGCCGTCTGCTACACCCGCGAACTCAAGAACCCGAAGACCGACACCTTCAAGGCGATCTTCTATTCCGGCCTTGCCTGCTGCCTGTTCTTTTTCCTCGTGCCCTTCGCCTTCCAGGGCGTTCTCGGCCATGCAGGCATGCTGGCCCCCGGGATCGTCGATGGCACCGGTGTTGCCGAAGCGCTCGGCGGCCTGATCGGCGCCGGCCGCGTCGTTACCCAGCTGCTCGTCGTACTGATGATCATGGCGCTCTTCCTCGCCATCATGACGGCGATGGCCGGTTCCTCGCGCACGCTCTACCAGGGCTCGAAGGATGGCTGGCTGCCGAAATATCTCGACCACGTCAACGAACACGGCGCGCCGACGCGGGCGATGTGGACCGATTTCGCCTTCAATCTCTTCCTGCTGGCGATCGCCTCGGATGTCGGCGGCTATTTCTTCGTGCTCGCCGTCTCGAATGTCGGCTACATCATCTTCAACTTCCTGAACCTCAATTCCGGCTGGATCCACCGGATGGATTCCGGCCATATCGAACGCCCCTGGAAGGCGCCGACCTGGCTGATCGGCCTCAATACCGTGCTGGCCTTCGTCAACGCGCTGTTTCTCGGCGCCGGTGCCAAGGTCTGGGGTTATTCCAATGCGCTCTGGGTCGGCTTCATCTTCGCCGCCCTGATCCTGCCGGTCTTCGCCTATCGCCACTATGTGCGCGACGGCGGCAAATTCCCGGCCGGCGCGATGGAAGATCTTGGCCTCGTCGGCCAGGATCTCGGCGTCAAGAAAGCCGGCATCCTGCCCTATCTCGCACTCGCCGGCGGCCTGGCAATCGTTCTGATCGCCAACGTGATCTTCCAGCTTCCGGCCTAAAATCGCCTCCCAAGCAGATAGGCCGCCAAGCCGCCATGGAAACATGGCGGCTTTTCTACCGCTTGGGACGGTCAGGCGGCAGAAGCCCTGGCGGCCTTGACCGTGGCCGCGTCGACATAGAGGCCGAAGCCGACAGCGATGCGGTTCCAGCCGCTGATGATGTTGATCATCACGGTGAGCTTGACCTGCTCTTCTTCCGTGAACTCGGCCTTGAGGGTTTCGTAAGCGGTCGCGTGCTCTCGTCCTTCGGAAAGGCGTGTCAGGGCTTCGGTCCAGCCGAGCGCAGCGCGTTCGCGATCGGTATAGCAAGGTGCCTCCCGCCAGGCCGGCAGCAGGTAGATGCGTTGCTCGGTTTCGCCATTCTCGCGCGCTTCGGACGCATGGAGATTGATGCAGTTGGCACAGCCATTGATCTGCGAGGCGCGGATTTTGACCAGTTCGGAAAGGATCGGGTCGAAATTGGCAGCGACGTCGAGTTCGATCGATGTCCGCTGCCAAGACTTCATCAGCGAAGGGGCAGCTGCGAAGAGATCAATTTTTGTCGTCATGATTGGCTTCCTTCTGTTGTTGCCGATATCATGACGGGCCGGAATCTCCCGATGTGACGGCTCACGGAAATTTTTGATTTATGCGGCCAGTGGCGCCGCATGCCTCACCGCGCGGCCTTTTCCAGCAGACGGTCGATGGCAAGATTGTTATGGAAATCACTTGAAGGCGGAGACGGTCTGTAGAAAGACTATCGAATGGTGCAGATGAAGCAGGATGCGGGGCGCATTCGAATCTGGCGTAACGACGCCGTAGCCGAAGTGGAATTGCTGCGGGCGTCGGGAACGCAGCATCGCTTTCCGAAACACTTCCACGATACCTACGCCATCCATCTCCACGAACGCGGAACGATGGCGTTCCAATATGGTCAGCCTCAGGTCGCCCTGAAACCAGGCAACATAAACGTCCTTGCACCCGGCGTCGTTCACATGTGCTTGCCGGCCGACGAACAGGCGTTGAACTACCGCTGCCTATTCGTATCGCCTGCGTTTTTACAATATGCAGTACTCGATCCTGGGGCGACACACCTTCCGCTGTTCGAGCGATTGTTATGCCTTGGAGATATCAAGCTTTTTCAGAGCCTTGGCAGTGCTCATCGATACCTCGAAACTGACGATGACGCGTTTGAAGCCGAGACGCTACTGACAGCTGGTCTTGCGGCGCTGGCCGCTTATTCCGGGGAGCGGCACACAAGGATCGAAGCAGGGAGAGAACCGCGGCACGTCACGACCGTTCGTGAATTTCTCGACGCCAAATACGACAGGCGCATTGCCCTTGCCGACCTTGCCCGGTTGGTCGGGCTGAACCCAATATACCTCGTGCGGTCCTTCCGCTCGTTTGTCGGGCTGCCGCCGCATGCCTATCAGAGGCAATTGCGACTGAGCCGCGCGCGGGAGTTGCTTCGGTCAGGCACGCCACCAGCCGAGGTGGCCGAGATGGTGGGCTTCGCGGACCAGAGCCATCTCTCCCGGCTGTTCAAGCAGACGACGGGCGTGACGCCCGCCGACTATGCGAAAGGTTTATAGCGTTCAAGACAGCGGTGCTTCCACCTGTGCATACTGTCCACTCTTGCGCAATGGCTCCCGCGGGATGACCACGGGCTGGCCCCAGCGAATGCTCGCAAGACGAAGCGGAAAACAGGAGCAGGGCGATTATCATGCCAACCTTCGACAATATCTGGTTGTTTATCGGCGCTTCCTTGGCCCTGCTCCTGATTCCAGGGCCGGCGGTTCTCTATATCTTTGCCCGCTCGGTTGAGCAGGGCCGCCTCGCCGGCTTTGCATCGATTCTCGGCATTCACGCTGCGACACTGGTGCATGTCATCGTCGCGGCATTGGGCCTGTCAGCGGTCCTGGCTTCGTCGGCTTTAGCGTTCAGCACCGTCAAATACGCGGGCGCGGCATATCTGATATGGCTTGGGTTCAAGAAGATTTTCGGCCGAAACGAACTTCCCGACACCGACACCCACTTGAAGCCCTTCGGCTACGCACGCCTTCTCCGCGACGGATTCGTCGTCAATCTCTTCAATCCCAAGACCGCGCTCTTCTTTCTTGCCTTCCTGCCCCAGTTCGTCGCGGTAGATCGGGGTCACGCAACGATGCAGATCGCCTTCCTGGGTCTGATCTACACCTGCCTCGGCATCATAACCGACGGCAGCTACGCGTTCGCCGCCGGTATCGCGGGCAACTGGTTGAGGCGCAATCGCCGCTATCTCACGGCCGAACGCTATGTCAGCGGGGTCCTGTTGATCGGCCTTGGGCTGATGGCTGCCTTTGCGGGGAACCGAAGCAGCCGCCGCTAAAGCATGATGCCGAAAAGTGTAAGCGGTTTTCGGGCGACATCATGTTCTAACTCTTTAATTTAGAACAGAATTTTCTCGGCGCCGGTCGATCGTCCTGGCACCCTGTCCGCTTCGGCGAGAAGCGGACAGGGTTTGTTCGGAGACAGAAGGAAGGCTCAGCGGCCGCCCTCGATCTTGCGATGGCGTTGGTTGATACCGCCCTTTCCATAGGGATAGTCGAACGGCTGAGGCGCGCTCACATCGTTCAGTTTGGCCATCTCGTCGTCGGAAAGCTTGACCTTCGTCGCGCCCAAATTGTCGGCGAGCTGTTCGGGCGTGCGGGCGCCGAGGATCACGGACGTGATCGCCGGCTGCGCTGCCGTCCAGGCCAGCGCCACCTGCGCCATGCTGACGCCATGCGCCTTGGCGATCTCCTCGACGACAGCGATGATCGCCCAGGTTCGTTCCAACGCATTGCGCGGCGCATAGGATTCGCCGCCGCGATTGGGGTTTTCGCCGAGGCGGGTGGCACCCGTCGGCATCTCGTCGCGCTTGTATTTGCCGGTCAGCCAGCCGCCGCCGAGCGGCGACCACGGCAACAGACCCATGCCGGCATCCTGACAGGCCGCGACGATCTCGAGTTCGATGTCGCGCACCAGCAGGTTATATTGCGGCTGCAGCGTCACCGGGCGGGTATAGCCGCGCGCCTTGGCGATCTCCGAGGCCTTGGCGATGTGCCAGCCGACATAGTTGGAGAAGCCGTAATAGCCGATCTTGCCGGAGGAAACCGCATCGTCGAGGAAACGCAGCGTCTCCTCGATCGGCGTCAGCGCGTCCCAGGCATGCATCTGGTAAAGGTCGATCTGCTCGAGGTCGAGGCGGCGGAGCGAATCGTCGAGCGCCTGGCCAAGATGCCGGCGCGACAGGCCGATATCGTTGGGGCCGTTGCCCATCGGGAACCGCCCCTTGGTGGCGACGATCGCCTGGCGGGCCTCGGTCGGGCGCGCCTTCAGCCAGCGTCCGATGATCTCTTCCGACTTGCCGGCGCTATAGACATCGGCGGTATCGATGAAATTGCCGCCCCAGGCGAAATAATCGTCGAGCAGCTTGTGCGAGGCGGCCTCATCGGCCTCCGCGCCGAAGGTCATGGTGCCGAGGCAATAGGCGGTGACGACGGTCCCGCTGGGACCGAGCTTGCGATAATCCATTTCTTCCTCCTCATGCGGATACCCGCAGCCGACGTGCAAACGTCGGGGTAGAAGCCGGGGCTCCTGCAATCAATGACAATGACAATATTGTGCTTGAGGCGGCCGCTTGCCGCCGGATGACGTATAGCGCCCTGGGCTGGGAGCACAGAGGCGAGGGGGAGCATAACCAATCCCGCCCGCGCGACCAAGTGAGAAAAAAATATTCCTGCCTGCCGTCGCAGCCGGCGAAGGCACGGATCTTACGACAACGAGCCGGCGATCCGATCGGCTGCGGCGACACCGGTCTCGTAGGCGCCGTGCGCCGTCGAATAACGCGAGGTCGAACAGGCCTCGCCGGCAAAGAAGATCCGCTCGTCATGCGGCGCGGCGAGACGGCCGCGTTGATCGGAGGCGCCGGGTTCGGCGTAGGAATAGGAGCCGCCGATATGGGGCGCCGCTGCCCAGGCCGACATCGCGGCGACCGACAGCTCCTTGCGGATGTCGGCACCGAAATGTGCCGCCAGTTCGTCTCCAGCGAAGGAGAAGGCAGCCTCTCTTCCTTGCCCCTCCAGATCATGCGCGAGGTCGCCGGCAAAATAGGCCTCGACGACGGGAGCGCCGAATGGCCGGAGCTGATAGGTGCCGGTCGCACCGTGACGGGTAGAGCCCAACATATGCGTGTCCGCCGGCAGCGCCTCCTGATTTGCGAGCTTCAAAAAGAGCTTGTCGGCGAGCCCGAGCGGCAAACGGGCCGCTGCCTCGATCTTGTCAGGCAAAGGCGGGTCGAAGGCGATCTTGCCGGCGGCAAGCACATTCGTCGAAACGGTCACCAGCACCGCGCGGGCACTGAGCACACCCTGGTTCGTCTCGATGACGATACGGCCGGCATGACGATGGTCAATGCGCGTAACCTCGGTGCCGCGTCTTGCCCGAACCGGCTTGCCGTAAAGCGAGACCAGCGTTCCATAACCCTCGCGCACCCGCCAGTCAGGGCCAGGGCCGGGATCGTATCGGTTGTAATCGACGACCGACGACCGCTCCAATTCGGCGCCGGTGATATAGGTGCCGACCGCCCGGATCTGGCCGTTCCAGGGATTGCCGGGCTCGAGCATATCGGCCATGGCCGCATCATTCCCCGCGTGGCTCTCGAGGCGCTTGAAATAGGCGCCGATCGCCTGACTTGCGGCGTGCGCCTTCGCGTCATCCCGCTGAAGCCGCCGTCCGCCATCGTTCCAGGGCGCAGGCGTGCGGTCGACCGTCAGTCCGACCTCGCCGGCGATCGCAGTCCAGGCATTGGTCCGCGCGCCATGCAGCCAGCCGCAGCCGAGATCAAGCCCGATGTCGAACGCTTCAGGCAGACTGGCCGTCCAGGCGCGACCGCCGAGACGATCGCCAGCTTCAAGCAGGAGGATGGACAGATCCGGGCGGATTGCCAGCAGGCGACGGGCGGCGGCAATGCCGGCGGCACCGGCGCCGATGATAACGACATCCTCGTCGGCACCTTTGCTGTTGTCACCAGGCATACATTCTCCTTCGGTCGTGCGACGGTTAAGTGGAAAGGGTCGCGCTCATGCCAACCCGCTTGCTATTGCAGCTGTTCCAGCAGCCGCCGGAGTGCTGTCCGCAGATCGTCCATCTGCTGCTGGCTGGTCAAGGCCGCCCAGCTTTCATCGACACGCCGGCCCGCCGCCATCGCTATCGGCCTGACCCCCTGGCCTTTTTCCGTCAGAAACACCAGCCGGCCGCGGCGGTCGTTCGGATCAGGCCGGCGCTCGACATAACCCAAGCGCTCGAGTTCTTCCACGGCCTGCGTCATCGTCTGCTTGCGAACACGGGCGAGCTTGGTCAGGTCGCTGACCTGGATGCCCTCGGGCCGCGCGAAGGTGAAGACATTGGCGTGCGGCGGGCGGATATCGCCGTAGCCGGCCTCATCGAGTGCCGCTTCGACGGCCTGCGTCCAATGCTGATGGACCAGACGCAACAACAGGCCAAGGGAAGACGACGACATGAAACCCCGCGCAGCAATATAGACAGTTACCTGTCTATATGATAAATGGACAGTCGCCTGCCTATATAGCACGAAAGCGTGGAGCTCCATATGCCGACCATCGATATCCTCACCTCGTTCATCTCCTACGAGGAGCTGGGGGAGGGCGACCCGATCGTCTTCCTTCACGGCAATCCCACCTCATCGCATCTCTGGCGGAACATCATGCCCGGTATCGGGTCAGGCCGCTGCCTGGCGCCCGATCTGATCGGCATGGGGCGCTCCGGCAAACCCGACATCGGCTATCGCTATGGCGATCACATCGCCTATCTCGACGCCTGGTTCGATGCGCTTGCCCTCGACGACATTGTGCTCGTCGGCCACGACTGGGGCGGCGCGCTGGCATTCGACTGGGCCTCGCGCAACGCCGAGCGGGTGCGCGGCATCGCCTTCATGGAAACCATTCTGCGGCCGATGAGCTGGGAGGATCTGCCAGGCGGCGGAAAGGCGCGTTATGAACTGTTGCGGGGTGCCGGAACCGGCGAGGCCAAGGTCCTCGACGAAAATTTCTTCATCGAACAGGCCTTGCGCGCGACCACGCTGAAAGGGCTCGGCGATGCCGACTGGAATGTCTACCGCGCACCCTATCCGGACCGTAACAGCCGGCGCCCGCTGCTGGAATGGCCGCGTGCCATGCCGATCAACGGCGAGCCGGCCGATGTAGTCGCCAGGATCGAGGCCTATGACCGCTGGCTTTCCGCCAGTCCTGAGGTTCCCAAGCTGTTGCTGACCTTCGACGGTCCCTCCGAAACGCTGTTGATCGGCAGCGAGATGATTTCGTGGTGCCGCGACAACATCGCAGGCCTGGAGATCAGACGGTGCGGGCCGGCGCGCCACATTGCCCCCGAGGACCAGCCCGAGGCGATTGCCGCCGAAATCAAAAGTTGGATCGACAGGAGCGGGCTGAGAACAGCGCGCCGGAAGGCCGCGGCGCGCGCATAAGATCTGGCTCGGCGGCACCGTGACTGCGACATGACAGACTGTTGCAATGTTGATCCGGTTCATAGGTGGGATCAATCAGCCACCGTGAAGGTCCCATGCCACGTTTCGATCGACGACGCTTTCTTCTTGCCTGGCTTCGCGCGCCGCTGCGCATCGCCTCGATCACGCCGTCAGGCCCCCGCCTTGCGGGCCTGATGACCAAGGAAATTTCTACGTTAATCGGGCCGGTTCTCGAACTCGGTCCGGGCACCGGCGTTTTCACCGCGGCCCTTTTGGAACGCGGCATTGCCGAGCGCGATCTGACGCTGGTCGAATACGAGCGGGATTTCGCCACCCTGCTTCAAGGCCGCTTTCCCGATGCCAGGGTGCTGCGGGTGGACGTGCGGCAGATGTGGAAGACGGCGCTTTCTGGAAGCTTCTTCGGCGGTGTCGTCAGCGGGCTTCCGCTTCTTGCCATGCGGCCGGAGGACGTGCGGACGCTCCTCGAGGGCTGCTTTTCCAACCTCAGGCCGCACGGTGCCTTCTATCAGTTCACCTACGGGGCGAAATGCCCGGTGCCCGTCGAAATCCTCGACTCCCTCGGCCTTGTCGCCACGAGGATCGGCTGGACGTTGCGCAATATCCCGCCGGCCGCGGTCTATCGGATCAGCCGCAGGTACCAGCCCATGATATTGATCGAGCAGCGCCGCGCGTGATGACGGATACGATCCTTTGCTACGAGCCGATCCGGCATTCAATGCGCGACAGGCATCGCAGACTTGTTCGAGGGTGATATGGTTTCCGCCTATGGACCGACGGCCCCCGATAGGAATGTGAGATGCGCATATTACTGATCGAGGATGAACCTCAAATGGCCGTGGCGCTCCGAGGCGCCCTGACCAGGCACGACATGGTGATGGATCATGTTTCGACGCTGTGCGACGCCGAACTGGTGGTCGGCGACGGCGCCTACGACGCCGTCCTTCTGGATCGGCAACTGCCTGACGGCGATGGCCTCGAACTTATTCCGAAGATCCGCAAGAAGGGGCTGACGCTGCCGATCATCGTCATCACCGCCAAGGGAGAGGTCCCAGACAGGATCACCGGCCTTGAGACCGGCGCCGACGATTACCTTGCCAAACCCTTCGTCTTCGACGAGCTTCTGGCGCGGCTGCGTGCCGTGATGCGCCGCTCCGAAACCTTGCGCCCGGCGCTGATCTCGATCGGCCGTCTTTCGTTCGATCCGACCTATTGCGACATCATCGTCTCCGGGCTGCGTCTGGAAATGCCGCGCCGGGAGGCGCTGGTGCTCGAATGCCTCATGCGCCGTGCCGGCCGCATGGTGCCGCGACCGGCCTTGATGGAAGCGGTCTTTGGCTTCGACGACGAGATCCAGTCGAACGCGCTCGATTCCCACATATCGCGGTTGCGGCGCAAACTGGCGGCATCGCAAGCAGGCGTGGTCATCAACGTTATCCGGGGCGTGGGTTATCTCCTGCGGGAAGCATCATGAGCAAACGATGCTCCTATTCGCTGCGCAAGCGCCTGTTCTGGCGCCTTCTTGCCGTGCAATCGGTCGTGCTCATCCTGGTGATGATCGTGCTGATTTCGGTTGGCAAGATATCCGAATACCGGTCGACGGAGGGCACGATCGAGATCCTGCGCCAGGCCGTCTTCCGCCAGCCCACCGGAGAGTTGAGCCTGAGGGAGACCGAGGATCTGCGGCAGCTGCGCAAGGACGCGCCCGATCTCTGGTATACTGTCCGCGACATGCAGGGACATGTTTTGACCGGGGGCCGGATTCCGGAAGAATATGCTACAATCGGCAATACGCTCGATCATGTCGGCGAGGCCGAGTTCGGCGCGAATTTCGGCGACCACGACCGTCCGGCTGCCCGGATGAAGTGGATTGCGACGGATTGGGGACAGGTGCAGTTTCTGACGGGCACCGACGGCCCCATCTCGTCCACCTTCATCCTGCTCAAGCTTTCGCTGGTTCTTGCGAAGATAGTTATTCCGATCGTCGCAGTGATGGCGTTGGGTGCGTTGATCGCGACGCCGCTCGTCGTGCGACGATCGCTGGTCGGGATCGATCAGGCCGCACTCCAGGCCGATACGATCGATATCGACCAGCGTGGCGGCCGGCTGTCGGAACACGATATTCCCGAAGAGATCGCGCCGCTGGTGCACGCCGTCAACCGCGCGCTCGGACGTCTCGACGAGGGTTACGAGCGGCAAGAACGGTTTCTGACCGATGCCGCCCATGAGCTGCGCACGCCGATCGCCATTCTGAATACGAGAATTGGGGCCCTGCCGCACAGTTCGATCAAGACCGACCTCCTGGAAGATGCAGCCAGGCTCGCCGTACTCACCGAGCAGATGCTCGATCTTCAGCGGCTGAAACAGGGCAAGGTCCAGTTCACCAAGGTCGATCTCGGCCAGTTGGCGAGGAAGGTCATGATCGAGATGGCGCCGCTGGCCTTTGCCGCCGGCTACACGGTACAGTTCGATGTCGACGGCGCCGGCGAGATCGAGGGCGATCCTCTGGCGCTGCAGCGCGCCCTGATGAACATCCTGCAGAACGCGATCAACCATGGCGGCAGGAAAGGCACCATCTCGCTGACATCAGGCTGCAACTGGATCGAAGTCAGGGACGAGGGACCGGGCATCCCCGCCGATATGCGCGATCGCATATTCGAGCCGTTCTTCAAGCGCCATCACGACGGACGCGGTGCCGGCCTCGGCCTTAATCTCGTCCGCGACATCCTGCGCATGCACGGCGGTGAGGTGACGATCGACAACTACAGTCCCGGCGCGGTCTGCCGGCTGAGCTTCCCGACGGACAAAACGGCACATGTTGATACTCCACCACATCTGGCGACTGCATAATTCAAGGTGCTAGCGGCGCCTCTCGAAAAGGCGTGGTGCTGTCCGTGCGATGGATTAAATCGCCTCTTCATGACATATAGATTCGATGAGCGTGCACAGAGATTCGCAACTCGACATGTTTGCCAAGGCGTCGCCCGCGACGGCCAAGGCACGCGGTCCATCGCACCGGCGGCCATCGCAGCCGGTCGTCCACTCCAATGAAGACATGGCGCGGGCGCTCGAAGAGAGCGGCAACTATCGCATCTTGAGAAAACTGGCCGCCCGGCCGATTGCATCAGTCAGACAGCCGGGGTTTTCGCGGCTCGGCGTCATCCTCGATACGGAGACCACAGGTCTCAACCACCGCAACGACGAGATCATCGAAATCGGCGCCATCGCCTTCACCTTCGACGATGACGGCACGATCGGCGATATCGTCGGCATTTACGGCGGCCTGCAACAGCCGTCCCGGCCGATCCCGCCCGAGATCACCCGGCTGACGGGTATCACCGATGCGATGGTCGAAGGACAGCTCATCGATATCCAATCGCTGAGAACTCTGATCGAGCCGGCGGATCTGATCATTGCCCACAATGCCGGTTTCGACCGGCCGTTCTGCGAGGCCTTCTCGAAGATTTTCACCGGCAAGGCCTGGGCATGCTCGGTTTCGGAGATCGACTGGAGCGGCCGCGGCTTCGAGGGTACGAAGCTCGGCTATCTCGTCGGCCAGGCCGGGTATTTCCACGAAGGCCATCGCGCCGTGGACGACTGCCACGCACTGCTGGAAATCCTCGATCGAGAGCAGCGCGGCGGTGAAAGCCCGTTCACCGAGCTTTACCGCGCCAGCCAGCGTTCGCGCGTCCGTATCTTTGCCGAACACAGCCCGTTCGAGATGAAGGATCATCTGAAGGGGAGGGGTTATCGCTGGTCGGACGGCAGCGACGGCCGCCTGAAGTCCTGGTGGATCGAAGTCGGCGAAGAGGATCTCGACGACGAACTCTCCTATCTGCGCTCGGATATTTACCGATGGGCCGAGGCGGAGCCGCCGATCGTACGGCTGACGGCCTTCGATCGTTTCAAACTCTGACCGCGAAGCGGTTCGGACCCTGAGCTGCAAGATATGGCGACCCATGCAAGTGCCGCATAGGTGCACTGATGCATTGGCGCTGCAATAATCAGCGGTCTCGTATTATATACACCTCATCGAAGCGAACGAAGCGCCAAGGACTGGCAGCTAAGCTTCGAAAGCCCACGAAAGGGGATCATCATGAACGTAGCACGCTCTTTCAATAACTGGCGCAAGTACCGTCAGACGGTCGCTGAACTGGGTCGTATGTCCGCTCGCGAACTGGACGACCTCGGCATCGGCCGCGGCGACATCCGCAACGTCGCCCGCGCAGCCATCGCCCGTTAACGGCAGCTTAGACCAAGCATCTTCAAGACCATGCCAGCGCCTGCTTCCTCCCGAGCGGGCGCTTTGCTTTTGTGCTTCCAGCGAATGGACCAGGGCAATCGAGCCTCCCGCTTTTCGCATAACGCATAGCTGCCCTGCAAAGAAATGCCTATCAACTGAGCAAGAAATAAGTATGATTATTTCTATCGAAGCGATGCACCTCCTCCCGCGTCCCTTCGATGTACAGGCGCCCCATCCTCCTCCCAGGGTCGTCTGTGGAATGACAGCACTCCTCCTCCCAGCTGTCGTTCGGTTTTTTACGAAAGCCTGCCGCACCTCCTCCCGCGGCAGGCTTTTTCGTTTTGGCCGATAGCACTGCCGGATCGCGCCAAGAACGACCGCTTGCGATCCATTGCTTGGATGATGGCGTCATCATCTCCGGAAATTCTCCTGTCTATCCCAAATTCGCTTCGCGCTCTTGCGGGCCTTACGTCTCCTCAAACGCGCACCGACAAACATGTTGACACCAAACTTGTCGTACAACTATGTAACCGGATGGATACCGCCGCAGCGGAACAGGCCGGACAAGACCGGCTTCCGCAATAGCGACGACCCGTAGCGACAATGAAGCGGAAGGAAAATTGACATGCAGATCGACGTGAGGCACGCCTCCCATCCAGAGGCCGTGCGCAATTTCGACACGGAGACGCTGCGGCGTCACTTTCTGGTGGAAACCGTCTTCGCGAGCGGCGAGATCCGGCTCACCTATTCGCATTACGACCGGATGGTCATCGGCGGCGCGACGCCGCTCGGCCCCGGGCTGACGCTGACGGCGCCGACGGCGATCGGACAGGAAACCTTCCTTGCCGAGCGCGAACTCGGCGCGCTCAACATCGGCGGTGCCGGCCGCATCATCGTCGACGGCACGCACTACGATCTTGCCAAATATGATTGCCTCTATGTCGGCAAGGGCGCCAGGGACATCAGCTTCGAGAGCGCGGATGCCGCCAATCCGGCAAAGTTCTATCTGGTCTCGACGCCAGCGCATCAGGCGCACCCGACCGTATTGCTCACCCGCGAAAAGGCTCGTCACCTGACGCCGGGCGAAGCCGCGACGGCCAACAAGCGGTCGATCTACCAGTTCATCCATCCGGACGTCTGCCAGTCCTGCCAACTCACTCTGGGCTTCACCATGATCGAGCCGGGCAGCGTCTGGAACACAATGCCGGCACATACGCATGACCGCCGCATGGAAGCCTATCTCTATTTCGATCTCGAAGCGGAGCAGCGTGTGTTCCATTTCATGGGCGAGCCGCAGCAGACCCGGCATATGCTTGTCGCCAACGAACAGGCGGTCATCTCGCCGCCCTGGTCGATCCATTCGGGTGCCGGCACCAAGAATTACAGCTTCATCTGGGCGATGGCCGGCGACAATAAGAGCTTCACCGACATGGACCATATCGCCATTGCGGATCTGAGGTGAGCGTCGTGGCAAATCCCTTCGACCTTTCCGGCCGGGTTGCCGTCGTCACCGGCGCCAATACGGGTCTCGGCCAGGCCATCGCGGCAGCGTTGGCGCAGGCCGGCGCGTCGATCGTCGCCGTCGGACGCTCCTCGATGGACGAAACCGAGGCGCTGGTGCAGGAAGCGGGAAGCCGCTTCCATGTCGTCAAGGCCGATCTCGCCAGCATCGAACCAGTCAAGGGGATCGTTACCCAGACCATCCAGACCTTCGGCGGCCTCGACATCCTCGTCAACAACGCCGGCATCATCCGCCGCGCCGATGCACTCGACTTCACCGAGGAAGACTGGGACGCGGTGATCGACGTCAATCTGAAGACCGCCTTCTTCCTGTCTCAGGCGGCCGGCCGCCATATGGTCGACAAGGGCAGGGGCAAGATCATCAACATCGCCTCGCTGCTCTCCTTCCAGGGCGGCATCCGGATCCCGTCTTATACCGCCTCGAAAAGCGGCCTCGCCGGACTGACCAAGCTGCTTGCCTGCGAATGGGCCGGCAAGGGCGTCAACGTCAACGCCATCGCCCCCGGCTACTTCGTGACCAACAACACCACGGCGCTGCGCGAAGATGCCGACCGCAATGCCGCCATCCTTGCCCGGATCCCGGCCGGGCGCTGGGGAACGCCGTCCGAACTCGGCGGTGCGGCCGTATTCCTGGCATCGTCGGCATCCGACTACGTGCATGGAACGGTGCTGCCCGTCGATGGCGGTTGGCTGGCTCGGTAATCGGTCTCAGCTAAAGCGCGGGGAGCTAATCTGAAAGATCGCGACGCGCTTTAGTGCCTCTGCCCACCCCCATCGGCGTGGATGCGGAAACGAACAGGAAACGGGGTCGGCGCAGCCGCCTCGACACCAGGATTTCGAAACAGGATGGCAGATAAGGACAACGCGGTCTTCAATACCATTCAGCAGGCGCCGAACCTGCGCAGCAACCTTGCCGACATGTTGACGGCGCAAATCGAGTCCGGCGACCTGAAGCCAGGCCAGCGCCTGCCGACCGAACAGGCGATCATGACGGCAACCGGCGTCAGCCGGACGATCGTTCGCGAAGCGCTCGCCGCGCTGCGCGCGAAGGGGCTGATCACCACGCAGCAAGGCCTTGGGGCTTTCGTCTCGAACGATCCGACGCCCCGATCCTTCTCCATCATTCCGAACGACCTGCAGTCGATCGACGAGGTCCTGCGCGTGCTGGAACTGCGCATGGGGGTCGAATATGAAGCTGCCGGTCTTGCGGCACTGCGGCGCACACAGGAGGATATCGACCGCATGCAGGACCGGCTCGATGCCCTCGACAAGGCGCTCGAAGAAGGCGGGTACGGCGCGCAGGAGGACTACGCCTTCCACCGGTCCATTCTGGTCGCGACGCAAAACTCCTATTACGGCCGCCTCTTCGACACGTTCGGTAACATCATGGTGCCGCGGCAATGGGCGCGCCTGGACAAGATGACATCAGCCGAGCGCAAGCGCCACGCGGCGCGCATGCGCAGGGAACACCACGCCATCTTCGCGGCGATCCGCGACCGGGACGAGGCTGCCGCGCGCCGCGCCATCCGAAGCCACCTATCGAAGAGTGCCGCGCGCTTCGAAGAGCTCCGCGACGCTACTGCATAGACAGCGCCTCGTCCTGAACTGTTACGCCTTGGGTTTCGGCTTCAACAGCCGCCGCCAGGCGGCGTGATCGGTTTGCAGATCGGCAGAGGCATGGATTGCGGGCAGAAGCGGTTTGCGTTTGCGCCGGCCGAAGCGCCGTTTGAAGCCCAGGATATTTTCGACGAAGCTCCTGGTGTAGAGCCCCGGGCCGCTTGAATAGATGCGCCATCCGCCGTCGACGGCGATCTCTCCCGCCTTGACGCGTTCCCATTCGGCCGTTGCCTGATAACGGTCATGGAAAGCCGCGTCGCTGCTGCTGAAATAGGTGTTGCGCTGGCGCAGCGATGCATGCGGCAGCGCCGTGGTGACAGAAATCGGATTGACGACGGCGATCGCCTTCCAGAGTTCGTCCACTTCCGCCTCCAGCGCCAGCGTCTCGCAATAGCGCAGATGCGCATGCACATACATCAGCCCGATCTCGCGGCCGAAGAAGGAGGAGGATTCGGCCCGCCGAAACAGCGTCTCGGGGCCGCCGGCATAGGTCGCCGGTTTTTCCATCAGCCGCACGCCGTCGGGGAAGAGCAGATGCTCTTCGATCAGATTCATATGATCGCGTCTCTCAACCGGCGTGAAGAGGCCGCCAAGCATCGCCTGCGTCATCGAGATCAGCGAGAAATGCAGGCCGGTGCGCCGGTCGCTCGGGTGCAGCAGCAATTCGACGCCGTCATGGGCGGGATCGAAGATACCGTAGCCGGCAACGACGCCGTCGCGCACGAGATGACGGTTGAAGTCCCGGCGCATCGCCGTTGCGATCTTCCTCAGGCCCTTGGCTTTGTCGCCGTGGCCGAGGCGGCGCAGGATCGCGGAATAACGGACGATCTGCTCGTAGAGCAGGGCAACGGTCCAGCTGCTGACCATCCAGTCGCGCAGATGCGGATCGGCCGGCTGCAGGGAATCGTTCCAATCTCCCTCGCCATAACGGATCAGATGCGTTCCAGGGATGAAAGCTTCGCGAACGCTATCAAGCAGCTTCTCGACATGGATTGCGATGGTGTCGGCCTCCGGCGCGCGGGTCATCGTCTTTTCGTCGCGCCAGGAGACTTTCTCGTCGAGGATGGCGAGATCGCCGCTCGCTTCGATATAGTCGCACAGCGCCTTCAGCGGCCAGACGACGATGTCGCCGTGACTATCGCCCGCCCGGATGTTGGCATAGGGCTCGAGCATAAACCATTGCGGCCAATCGCCTTTTTCCAGGTATTGTTCGCTGAAGACGGTCTTCAGCACCTCCTTGGCTTCGCGATCATGCTCGTAGGCGAGCAGGAATTCGATCGGCCCCTGGCATGCGTCGCGTGTGCCCCAGGCCGCACCTGTATATTGCTCGAGGCCGTGCGGTACGCTCAGATGCACGATCGCGTCATGCGCGAGCCAGGGCAGCAGGGTCGTCTGCGCCGCGAGGTCGGGCGAGGTGCTGGCGATCGTCAGGCCGCGCACGGTGTTCCGCCAGAATTTTGATGCCGGTGCAAGCATAGCTTCATCGGTGACGCCGGCCTCATAACGTTGCGCCAGTCGCTCGGCTTCCGCCGCATCGGTCATCGAGCCGACGACGGCGAAGCAGAGCGCCTGCGTCATCAGGGATCGGAGCGCCACGAAGGCGCCATTGCGTGTTACCCCATCGCTGTAGAGCAGTTCGTCGCCGCCGATTTCCTCGATCGCGTCGGGCGTCGAACTCACCAGCCAATAGCCTGCATGGGGATAACGCTCGCCCCAGAGCCAGGTCGGGTCCGGCCGGAAAAGAATGCGTTTGCCCGACGGATCGAATTCGATCTGCCCGCCGGCGTCATATTCGCGCTCGCCAAGCACGACATGGCCGAACACCAGAAAGCGGCATGGCTTGCCCTCGACGGAGACGGTCCACTGCATCGCCGCATTCTCGCCGGAGGCGACCGCCGACACGATGATCGTGCGTTCGGGGAGGCGATAGATCCAGCGGCAATCGCTGAGCCCCATTTCGAAAGCCGACGGCACTGCCAGAAGCTGCCAGCCGGCGCCGACATCCGCCATGATGCGCAGCCCGCTGGCGCGGGTCAGATTGTAAGGGTCGCGAGAGACCGAAAAGAGCTTGTGAAAGGACGTATTGCCGATCGTCAGCTGGGCCGCGAAAATGCCTTGCATCCAGCAGGTCGCGGCAAGCGTCGTATCGTCGAGCAGCATATTTTCACCGCTTCTGACGATCGCGCCGTGACGGCGCGTCACCATGAGTTCCTTGTCGCGCAGGACCACGTGGCGGTTCAAAACGCCGTCGGAGACGAAAAACGAAAGAAGCTTTCCGTCGACGCGCTCTTCCAGGCTCCGCTCCGGATAGAGCTTGCCGATCGCCTTTTTGTCCAACGCCTCGGCGTTCAGCAAAGCAGCATCCTGGAGCAGGCTGCGGACCGGCGCGACCTCCTCGATATCGGCGGCCGCACTGTCTGTCGCCGCGAGCTCGTCAAGCCGTGAAAGGTCGGCATCGCTCGACGCCTCGATATGGTCAGCGGCGAACACGGCAAAGAAGGTCGCGGTCGCACCGCTTGCCGGAACGGAGAGCGATTTCGACTGAATGGCGGGGCATGCCGTCTCCTGCTGCCGCCGTTTGCTCGGCAGGTTGGTGCCGAAGGGGCCGACCAGCATGTCGTCGAGCCGGTCGCTCGCCTGCACCAGCTGGATCGCATCCGTGGCATAGGCGGCCGCGCCATCGAGGCAGCCCTGCACGAGCCAGGGGTTGCGGACGCCCGACTGCTTGAGATTTTGCCGGTTCATCACGACAGGGCCGAAGGTCTCGTGATCGGCGATATGATGATCGACATATTGAGAGGCATAGGCTTCGCTGTTCATCAGGAAGCCGCGATCGCCGAGGCCGACGTCCTGGATCAGCACCAGATCGACCGGCAGCGTCCCATCCTTCCGATGCCGGATGGAGACACGCCAGAACCAGGCTGTTTCGGAGGGATGAAGCTCAAGGCGGACATTGTAGCCGATATCGCCTCTCTTGCCGCTCCAGGAGAGGCTCGTCGCATCGTGCCCGAAGCTGCCGTCGGCGCGAGACCCGACAAGCTCGACGACGTCAGGTGCAGCCCCGCCGATGCGCAGATAAAGGCGGCCGATGCCGCCGGTAAGCGGCGCGCCCTGGATCTGGTTGATCTGCACCGATCCCTTATCGTCGGCATATTCGATGGCAAACAGTGTGCCGTTCGGCAAAGCCGATATCGATAGGCCGGAACCGTTGCTGATCGTGAAGAGGCCAAGCTCGTCGCGTCGGGGCATTTGAAAACTGCGGTCAAGGTCCGTGGCCATTGAGATCTCGTCGATTGGCTTCAGAAGGGAGTTGGAGGATGACGCAAAATAGTTGAGAGAAATCTTACCGCTATCGCCGGTTCTCGATGAGGCCCTTGAAAGCCAGGCCAGTCGATATCACTTGATGTTCCAATTCGATAGTTGCACCGATAGGTCATTGCCAAAGCTTCAAAGGAACTGTGGTGGCCGGTGACGATGATGCCGTCAGATGCTCAATGGCGCCATACCGCGGGAACGGAGTTCCCTATCGTTTAAGTTCAAGGCAAACTGGGACGGAACCTGCTGATTCCATCTGTGCGTGCTTCTTGACGCAACTCGCAGCTCCTATTCAACGAGGTGACTATTGACGCAGTTCTTCGAAACCACTCAAGGGATCATGGCAATGGGAGCGTTCATCGGTGCCGGCGGTTTGGCCGCTGGCTCGTTGCTTCCCATCGTCATTCGACTTGCGAAGTCTGGGATCAACCGGCGCCCGAAAGCCGAGGTTAGAAACCTAGCGATGCTGACGGTGCTGGCCCTAGATGATTTTGTCGGAGCCAGCTATGCCGCCGTTCACGACATGCCCGAATTCAATCCTATGGATGAAGGCCAATTCGCGTTTCACGTTCCCGATCCAACCCTTGCACTTCCGCAGGACGCAAACTGGGGGCTTTTTAATGCCGAGCTTGTAGAAGAAATTTTGTGGTTGTCGAACCGGGTGAAGACCCTTTCTTATGCGTTGGATAGTCTCGACCTTTCCAGGCCCGGCTACGATGGCTTCTTCGAACGACGCCAAGAAGGTTATGCTGGTCTGGCGGCTGAAGCGATGGACATTATTGAGCGTATGCTTGAAGAGTTTGACATCACCCTGCCTGCCAAGCCAGATTATTATCGCCGGCGGGAAGGTCTCGTTTCAGCTGTCCAAAAGGCTGGAGAAAATAGCTCGCAGCGCCCAAAGGCTCGCACTCTCGCGCACCCGGGTGGGTCAAATGTGCTGCAACTGTTCCCAAAGGCAAACGACGACGCCGAGTAAAATCAAGCGATATCGTCGAACCCGGTCAAAGGTATCGCGTCCTCACGCATGGCCTGTTCTCCATTGGATGGCTCGTTTTAATTGCGGCCTAGGCCGGCGCCAGATCGACGCCTTCTAGAAAGTTCAAAACCCAGGTCGCGGTAGCAGCGTTCAAGATCCATCCTCCACGGCTCCTTCGGCTGGATAGTCCGCCGTTGCATAGCTGCATTGCACAAAAAATGTTTTCCAACTGGTCAAAAAAGGAGCATGGTGATTATAGCTGATGCAACACGACGGCTTTCCTCCCAGTTCCGTCGTTTCAGCTGTTCCCCTCTGGAGGTTTATACCTTCACACTTAAAGGGCCACGGTTCTCCGTCGGCCCTCTTTTTTTGTCTGCGAAAATCACGGGTTGCTGCCGGGTTTGATCGACCGGCATCCAATTCGAATGTCATAAAACGCCCAGGTAAAGCTGGCAAATGGCCATCGCGGCTTGCGGGTGTGATCTTTTGGGCTGTATGCGCTATGAGCGAACCACGGCAGCCGGGGATGGGAACAAATGACCACAATCACCATCGACGATGCTCTCAACCACGCGGGAGCAGGACGATATCAGCGACGGCTGATGGCCATCTTCGGCTTGGTCTGGGCAGCTGACGCCATGCAGGTCATCGCAGTGGGCTTCACAGCGGCTTCGATCGCCACGAGCTTCGAACTAACGGTGCCGCAGGCGCTTCAGACGGGCACGGTGTTTTTCCTTGGCATGTTTTTGGGCGCAATGGGGTTTGGTAGGCTTGCCGATAGGATCGGCCGTCGCGGCGTTCTGATCGCGACTGTCTCCTGTGATGCCGTCTTTGGCACGCTGTCAATTTTCGCGCCAGACTTCACCTTCCTCCTTTTCATGCGCTTCCTGACCGGTGCAGCAGTCGGCGGGACGTTGCCGGTGGACTATGCGATGATGGCCGAATTCCTACCGGCGAAGAACCGAGGCAGGTGGCTGGTGCTGCTGGAGGGTTTCTGGGCCCGTCGGAACCCTCATTGTCGCACTTGCAGCCTGGCTGCTCAGTCTCTGGAACGTGGCCGAAGCCTGGCGGTTTATCTTTGCCGTTACAGCGGTCCCGGCGATTATCGGTTTCGGTCTGCGGTTTTTCGTGCCGGAATCGCCGCTCTATCTTCTGCGCAAGGGAAGGGGTGGAGATGCAAAGGCGATCATCGACCGGATGGTCCTGGTGAATGGCCGCAGTGCTCTGGGACAAGGGGTCGACATCGCGCCTGCGACACCGACGCGTAGTATCGGAATATTCTCCCACGCTCTGCGGCGTCGAACCCTTCTGATCCTCGCGGTTTGGTTTCTGGTGTCCATTTCTTACTATGGTGTCTTCACTTGGATGCCTCCGAAACTTGCCGGGGACGGCTTTGGCTTCGTTCGAGGCTACGGTTTTCTTGTGCTGATCGCGCTTGCCCAGATTCCCGGCTATGCGCTCGCTGCCTACGGCGTCGAAAAGTGGGGGCGGCGTCCAACGCTTGTGGCATTTTGCATCCTTTCCGCGATGGGATCCGTTTTGTTTGTCGTCGGCTCAACCGCACTCTTGGTAGCGTCGTCATTGCTGATTATGAGTTTCGCGCTGCTTGGCACGTGGGGTGCACTCTACGCCTATACGCCAGAGCTTTATCCCACTGCATCCAGGGCAACCGGAATGGGTGCCGCCGGTGCTATGGCTCGGCTTGGAGGTCTGCTTGCGCCATCGTTGATCGGTCTTTTTGTGACTAAAGATTTCGGCCTGGTCATCGGGATTTTCGCTGCTTTGCTGCTGATGGCAGGTGCTGCAGCCTATTTCATCGATGCCGAGACGCGCAGTGCCAAGCTGGCCTAGAAGCCGTTTGGCCGATGCGTTGGCTTCCATCTCGGGATCGCGGGGTAGGGTTCTGACCTTGTCGCAGAATAAATTCTTGTGGCGAAGACTGACGGCGGGTGGCGTATTGCAGTCTCGGCTCCAGGTTTTTCAACAACTTAGTTGATTCTCTTTAAAGCGGTTTCGTCAACCTTGGTTTCACGTCGACGCTGGCCGCTTGGCAAAGGGCACTGAGAGCAGGGCGCAGCCGGTCAGGACGGCAATCACCATCCAGGCTTCGTTGATCGCCTGGACGCTTGCCGCGGTCTGGACCAGCGGATCGAGCAGCGCCGTGGTATCCGCATCGAAGCTGCCGCTATGCCCCGATAGGGTCTGAAGAGGTGCGCCGACGAATGTCGCAGCCTCGACGTCGCCGGCTTGAAGGCGGGTCCAGAGGCCTTGTCCCAGCGGTTCCGAGCGCGTGTAGATGATGGTGTCGATGAGAGCGATGCCGATCGCCCCGCCGAGATTGCGCATCAGGTTGAAAAGTCCACTCGCGTCGGGAATGCGGTCTGGCGGCAGAGTGCCGAGCGCCAGCCGCGTCGGCGGCAGCAGGCAGAACATGATGGCGACGCCGCGCACGACCTGCGGCCAGAACATCGCGTCATAATCCGAACGAGGATCCTGAAAAGCGCTCATCCCGACACCGACCGCAAACAGCGCGAAACCGGCCGCCGACAGCAATCGCGCGTCCATCCGCTTCTCCAGCGCCACCGCGATCGGCGCCGTGATCAATTGCGCGACGCCGGTGACCAGCATCGTCATGCCGATTTGGAGGGCGTCGTGTCCCCTGATGAAAGCGAGAAAGACCGGCATGAGATAGACCGAGCCGAAGAGGCCGATGCCAAGCACGAAGCTCAGAACGGAGCCGACGAGAAAGTTTCGATCACCGAAATTGCCGAGATCGACGATCGGCCGGTTTCTGCGCAGCGTTCGCCAGATGAAGACACCTCCCGATGCAAGGCAGACCGTCAGCAGGCTGAGCACATAGGCTGAGCCCCAGCCGCTCGTCGGCGCCTCTTTCAGGCTGAGCTCCAAGCTCGTCAGCGCGGTTGCCATCAGCAGAAGCGACAGACCGTCGAGATGCCTGAGTTCGGACGGATCGGTCGCCTGCCTCGGCAAGGACCGTGCCGCCAGGATTGCCGAGGCAATGCCTGGGAGGATGTTGATCAGGAACAACCAGTGCCAGGAGTAGGTTTGCGTCAGCCATCCGCCGACGATCGGCCCGACGGTCGGGGCCAACACTGCGAGAACGCCGGCGATCGTCGTCGCAAGTGCCTGGCGCTCGTTCGGGAAGAGAATGAACACGGCCGAAAACACCGAGGGGATCAGGGTTCCGCCAGAAAAGCCCTGAAGCACCCGCCAGGCTACCAGCTCGCCGAAGCTGCCGCTCATCGCACAGCCGGCAGAGGCCGCGACGAACAGGCTGATGGCGGTAACGAACAGCCATCGCATCGTCAGCAGCCGCGTCAAGAAGCCGGTGAGCGGGATCGCGACCACTTCGGCGATGAGATAGGCCGTCTGTATCCAGCTCATCTGATTCGGATCGATATCCAGCGCCGACTGGATGGTCGGCAGCGATGTCGCCACCACCTGGACGTCGAGGATCGCCATGAACATGCCGACGCACATCGCCATGAAGCCGAGCCAGACGATGGCCGGTGTTTCATCAGGGCGGGCAGATTCAAGTCGTTCCGACATGCGATGATCCCGCGCGCTGCATTCTCCGCCCAGGGTGCGAAGACTAAGGCCGATCCTATTTACGATCGAGACGGCATGCCGCAAACAAAATCGTGGAGCGCAATTCCGCCGATGCCGACACCATAGTTCGGATGAGGACGGAAGGGATAGGGATCTGCCAACACAAATACGTCACCAACGCGAACCAGCCGTCCCATGCCCGACTCGATGGAATCCGAGAGCGCCCCGACGAGGTCTTCCTGCAGTTCGGTGCGCGTCGCTGAGAGCCGATCCGGAGGCGCTGCAGAAATTTCCGATCGGCAATTGACGTGTCGGCGGGAAACTGACTATCAATCTTAAATCAATTTGATTGACATCAAAAACAACGGGATCGCCGGGATGAGGTTGAGCAAGGATGCACCCCGCCCATTTGCATCGAAGCCGGCGTTGCGGAAGCAACCACTCCGATCGGGCTTGGCCACGCGATCATCGGCAACATTTCCACCCGCCGCCTTCTACCAAAAGGCCGCTGGCGCCATACCCAATTCCGCTCCCGGTAATGCGCCGGAATACGCATGATCCGATCTTCAAGAGGAAAGAGTGACCATGTCCACACCGCGACCAAAAGCCCTGCGGCTTGAAACCCTTTGGAACCCGCCTGCGGATGGCAAGGAATTTTCCTACGTCCTGCGCCTCAAAAATCTGGGCACAGAGCCGCTTTCGAATTTCTCGCTGTGCGTCAGCGGTCCGGGTCGCGTCGATCCGGCCGGGCGCGTCGAAGGCGCCACGGTTTCGCAGCGGCTGTCGAATTTCACCGAATTCCAGCCGCCGGCCAATTTCGTTCTCGGCGCCGGCGAGACGTGGACGATCTCGGTCTACGCGCTGAGCTGGCAATTCCGCCACTGGACGGATGGCGCGACGAGCGGTTATCTCGCCCTTTCCGACGGCAGCACGATCATGCTCACCATAGAGCCGACGCGATCTTCGGTCAGCAATGCGCCGCTGAAGCGTGGCGCCGAGATCTATCCGGTGCCCGTCAATGCGCCCGTTCAGGTGTCGATCATCCCCTGGCCGAACCATGTGGCGGTCGCCTCGCATCGGCCACTGCCGGCCGGTTTTGCGCCGCAGGCGCAGAGCGCTGCAGGGGAGGCGGCATCACGCAGTTTCGCAGCGCTGGTCGAGCATCTCTTCGCCGTCGAAGGCATTGTGCGGAGCGAGGCGGAAGGCGCGGTTCCGGTTGCCCTGAAGGATGCCGCCGGCTTCGGGCCGGAGGCCTATCGGCTGAGCTTCGAGAGTGAGGCGATCACCATCGAGGCCAGCAGCCAGACCGGCTTCCTCTACGGCCTTGTCACACTCGGCCAGATCTGGCGCGGTGCAAGGCTGCATCCCGAGGTCTTCCGGTTTCCGGCCTCCGGCGAGATCGTCGATGAGCCGTCGATGGGTTGGCGCGGCCTGCATCTCGACGTCGCCCGCCAGTTCTATGGCGCGGCTGAAGTCAAGAAGCTGCTGGCGGTGCTGGCCTGGAACAAGCTCAACCGCTTCCACTGGCATCTTTCCGACGACGAAGCCTGGCGCGTCGAGATCGACGCCTATCCTGATTTGACCGCGGTCGGTGCCTGGCGTGGCCACGGTCTGGCCGTTCCGCCGCTGCTCGGTTCGAGCCCGGCCCGCACCGGCGGTTACTACACCAAGGCTGCCATCCGAGAGATCGTCGCCCATGCCAAGAGCTTCGGCGTGGAGATCGTGCCGGAGATCGATGTCCCCGGCCATTGCTACGCCATGCAGCAGGCGATACCGGAGCTGCGCGATCCGGCCGAGATCGGCAGCTATTATTCGGTTCAGGGCTTTCCCGATAATTGCATCAATCCGGCCCGCGAGAAGACCTATGACATCGTCGAGACGATCCTTTCGGAACTCATCGAGCTCTTTCCGTTCAAGACCATCCATCTCGGCGCCGACGAAGTTCCGCTTGGCGCGTGGTCCGGCTCGCCGGAAGCGCTCGAGCGCCTGCGTAGCGTGGCGGGCGACGAGGTTGCCGATGCGCATGCCAAGCGGCTGAACGTCGTGACCAATACCCACGGCGCCGACGACATCCATGGCTCGGGCGCCGCCATCCTGCAGGCAGAGTTCCTGAACCGTGTCCAGCGCTTCCTTGCCAGCAAGGGCTGCATCACCGGCGGCTGGGAAGAGGCGGCCCATGGCGATGTCATCGACAAATCGAAGAGCTATCTCTGCAGCTGGCGCAATGTCGAGGTCTCGGCCGAACTTGCCGAGCGCGGCTACGAAATCGTCGTCTGCCCCGGACAGGTCTATTACCTCGACATGGCGCTCAGGCCCGACTGGGATGAGCCCGGCGCCAGCTGGGCGGGGACCTCGGATGCCGAGAAACTCTACAATTTCGATCCAATCGGCGGCTGGACGGCGAGCCAGAAACAGAAACTCCTCGGCATCCAGGCCTGCATCTGGTCCGAGCCGATGACGGATCGCGCCGTTTTCGACCGCCTCGTCTTTCCGCGCCTTTCCGCACTGGCCGAAACCGGCTGGACGAAGCCGCCATCCAAGTCGTGGGAGCGCTTCGGGGCGCTCGCAGGACTGATGCCGCTGCTCTACGGGCTGCAGCAGTCGTAGCGCGCGGATTGGGCCGCGGGTTTTGATGTGAGGATCCCCCCTTGCCATCGCCGGAGGCGGTGATGGCAAGGATACGGACATCGCTTTCAAGGGGTGTTGTCAGGTGCCGCGTCATCTGCCGTGGGCAGCTGACCTTCGGGTGCGGCGATACGAATAGGACGTGTTCCAATAGGCGCGCCGGTCGCGCGGTCGATGGTGACGGGATCGATCTCGGTTCCTGTTTCAGCGTCAAAGAAGCGGGTGACTGCGCCGCCGCCGCGGTGCTTGCGGCCCCAGGCGCCGATTGCAAGCAGCACCGGCAGAAAGTCACGGCCGGCTTCCGTCAGCACATATTCGTCGCGCGGCGGACGCTCGGAATAGCGACGCTTTTCCAGCAATCCTTCTTCGGTCAGCGATGACAGCCGCCCCGTCAGCATTGTCGGGACGATGCCGAGGCTTTTGCGAAATTCATCGAAACGGGTCAGCCCCGCATGGGCGTCGCGCATGATCAGCATGCTCCACGCATCGCCGACGAGCGCCAGGCTGCGGGCGATCAGGCAGGGCTGTTCGGAAAGATTCTTCATGTCGATATCTTTTTAGTAGTGACTTGCTATCTTTTTGATAGTAACAGAGTGCGCATGGATGTTCCATGACAAAAACGAAGGCAGACATCGATGAACAAAAGAGAACGCGGCATTGCCCTGGTCACCGGGGCCTCCTCCGGCATCGGGCTGGTGACGGCGAAGGCCTTGCTACGCGACGGATACCGGGTGTTCGGCACCAGCCGAAGGCCGATGGCCGACACCGCCGACGGCATCACCATGTTGGTCTGCGACGTCATCGAAGATCAATCCGTGCAGAGCGTCGTCGACGAGGTTCTGAAACGCACGGGACGGATCGATCTTCTCGTCAACAATGCCGGGATCGGCCTGCTCGGCGGCGCCGAGGAATCGACGACGGCGCAGGCCAAAGCCGTGTTCGACGTCAACGTCTTCGGCACGATGCGTATGACCAATGCCGTGCTGCCGGTGATGCGGCGGCACCGCAGCGGCCGGATCGTCAACCTGAGCTCGATCCTCGGGCTGATCCCGGCGCCCTTCAACGCGCTCTACGCAGCGACCAAGCACGCGATCGAAGGTTATTCGGAATCCCTCGATCATGAAGTGCGCACGCAGGGCATCCGCGTCGTGCTCGTCGAACCAGGCATCACCCGCACCTCCTTCGAGGAGAACATCACGCGGCCAGACCGGCCGCTTGCCGTCTATGATGCGGTGCGCGCCGACGCGGAGAAGCTGATGCGCGAGATCATCTCAACGGGCGATGCGCCCGAGGTAGTCGCCGCAACCGTCATCCGGGCTGCCAATGCGGCCTCGCCGAAGAGACGCTACACTGCCGGGAAAGCGGCAGGGCAGGTGCGCTTCATCCGCCGTTTCCTGCCCGAGTCCTTCGTCGACAAAAGCCTCCGGAAATTCAACAAACTTCCCGGTTGAGCCAGCGCCCGCGTTATCGGCCAAGAGATCAAGGCTGCCGTCCAGCCCGCCCACAGCGAACAAACACGTGTCGAGCGAAGGCGCTTCACTGTCGTTGCCGGTAGGCAGAGGGTGTGACGCCTGTGCCCAATTTAAATGCCCGTGTCATGTGGCTCTGGCTGCTGAAGCCGCAGGCCGAAGCGATCTGCGCTATTGGGTCCGTGCCTGATAACATCGATTTGGCGCGCTCGACACGCCGGTGGGCCACCCAGCCGTGCGGGGACACACCATAGCTTGCCCGGAACACCCGCTGAAAATGAAAGGCGCTGAGCTGCCCGATCGCCGCCAGATCCTGCAAGCGGATTGTCTCGCCGAGATGGGCCTCGATATACTCCAGACTCCGGCGCCGCACATGAGGAGCAAGCCCGCCGCTGATCGCACAGAGACGCATTCCTCCATAACGCGGATCCACGAAGAAATCATTGATCGCCTGCGTCATGGCTTCTTCAGCCAGCAGATGATCACCCGCCAACATCGCTTCGGTCAGCTGCCGAAGCGTATGCGCCAAGACGGGTGCATCGGCGAAGGTCGCTTCGGCAAGAGCCATAAGCCTGGAATCGCGGTCGAACGTCTCGGCAAACATCCGGCGCATCTGGTCGTCGGGAACGTAGAGATGGACGAATTCGAAGGGATCGGTGATTTCCCATTCGGACGAGTGCCCCTGCGGCATGACGCACAAGGCGCCGGGCCGGCCTCGAGCGGTGGGGCTGCCATCCAGACGGCGGGTTCCGGCGCCACCGTTGAGATAAAGGCTGAACGTATGTCCGTCCGGACGCTCATAGCTCATCCTGTCGCTGCCATTGCTCCAGAGGGCCGCAGATCGCCCGAACCCCAAATCGATGGACTGCGACATCCGCGCAGAGGGAGATGCGGACAAAAACCTGAAAACCGAGAGACGGCTATCTTTCACCAATTCTTCCCCGCACAAAGGCCACGCCTTGCGAACAGTACCGGTGGACGACCCGCATGGCGAGCGGGGAAGTCCGGGCAAATCGATTTCATAGCAAGAATCTGCAAGAGACCTGCTCACGGTTCGCCTACTGGTCGCGAAAACGAGGATCACGCCATGGCAAATGCCGCTCTCTTCATCGCCACCGTCCTGATATGGGGGACGACTTGGATCGCCATTGCGATGCAGGTCGGTCCCGTGCCAGTCCTGGTCTCGGTCTTTTACAGATTTGCGGCCGCAGCCGTGATCCTCGTCGCCATCCTGGCTGTCATGCGGCGGCTCAAGCTCCCTGCCTTGCGCGATCAACCTTTCATCCTTGCGCAAGCGCTCTGCCTGTTCAGCCTCAATTTCATCTGTTTCTACAAGGCCGCCGCCTTTATCCCGTCCGGGCTGATCTCCGTGATCTTCTCGCTCGCGACGATCTATAATGCCGTCAATGCGCGCCTCTTCTTCGCCGACCGCATTACAGGCCGCACGTTTCTCGCAGCGGCACTCGGAGCAGCCGGCCTACTCCTCCTTTTCGGACAGGACGTTGCCGTCGATTTCGATATGGACGCGTTGAAAGGGATCGGGCTCGCAGCGCTTGGAACGCTGTTTTTCTCGCTGGGCAATATGGCATCGCGTCGAAACAGCGCGGTCGGAATCTCACCACTGACCGCCAATGCCTGGGGCATGACCTATGGCGCGATCGTCCTCCTCTTCCTGATTGCCGTGACGCAAACGCCGATCGTGGCACCGCCTGACATCACCTATCTTGCCGCCCTGCTCTATCTCGCGGCAATCGGATCGGTGATCGGCTTCACCACCTACCTCATGCTGGTGTCCCGCATCGGCTCCTCACGCGCTGCCTATGCCACCGTCCTGTTCCCAATCGTCGCCCTGTCGTTGTCGACGGTCTTCGAGGGTTACCACTGGAGCGCTCTAGGCCTGATCGGCCTGGCGCTGACGCTTCTCGGCAACGTGGTCATCTTTGCGCGACCTCTAGCCCGTCGCCCGCTGCAGTCAGATGCGAGGCTGCCGGCAGGCGAATGAAGGGGTCGAGGTGTATCAGCCGAGCGGCTTTTGCAGGACGTCGAAGCGCGGATTGGTTTCGGAAAAGATCGGCAGGGCGGCGGCGCCGAGGATTGCCGTATCTTTGCCGGTCATGCCGATCATCACGCGGGGGATCATTCGCTTTTGATTGGGGTCGATCGGGGCGTGCAGCGGCTCCAGCCGTTCCGCAAGCCGAAGCATCAGCGATGTCGGGATGCTGCCGCCGAGCACGATGGTCTGCGGATCGAAGGCCAGTTCCAGAAAGTCGACAGTCTGCCGCAGCGGTTGGACGGCCTGGTCCAGCCAGGCGTCGAGACCTTCGCCGCCCTTGGCGATCAGCGCATCGAGATCGTCGGGCGACAGCTCCTCGGCATTGGCGATTCCCATGAATTCATAAGCGACGGCCGGTGACACATAGCGATCCAGACAGCCGCGCTTGCCGCAGCTGCAGAGCTTGCCATGCGGCTCGACGATGACATGCCCGATCTCGCCGGCATTGTTGCGACTGCCCTTGTAGAGGTGACCGTCGAGGAACATTCCGGCGCCGATGCCGCCGCCGCCTGCGAGAAACAGATAGACGAAGCTGCCCAAACCGCGGGCGACGCCATGAAGACGCTCGCCAATCGCGGCTGCCGTCGCATCGTTTTCGACCAGCACCGGCATCTTTACCCGTTGTTCCAGTTCATGCCCGACAGGAAAACCCTGCCAGCCGGGCAGGTTCAGCGGGCTGAGCGACGTGGTGCCGCCATCGGCATAGCGGCCGGGCAGAGCCATCCCGACGCCGAGCAGCCTTTGCCGGTCGAATGTGAAGGCCCGCTGAAGATTCTCGACGATGGACTGGAGAGCCGGCATGGCCCTTTGCGGATCGGGATGTTCGACGTGGCGCTCGATGCGCGCGCAAACTGCGCCCGAGAGGTCCGTCAGAACGCCGCTCGCCCGCTGGCGGCCAAGTTCGAGGCCTATCGAATAGGCGCCGCGCGGATTGATGGTGTAAGGGATGATCGGCTGACCGCGCGCCAGTTTCTGCGGCTCGGACGGAACGAGAAGGTGCGATCTCTCCAGTTCCTCGACGATATTCGAAACAGTCTGGGCCGTCAGCGCCGTCATCCGGGCAATCGCCGCGCGCGACAAGGGACCGTTGGTGCGGACAGCCTCGATCACCACACGCCGGTTGTGAGACTTGGCCTGCTCGAGATTCGTGCCGGAGATTGCCTTCATGTCGCCTTCAAAGGAAATGCAGCATCACCCTTGTCACAAGACGAACACCGATGAAAGCTCCATTCTTCGGAACGTCTTATTTGCTCAACGGACACCGCGTCTGTGCAAGAGGCCGAGGAGCATTATGCCGGCCAAACCGGTGCCAGCGCTGAGGATGGCGGTTCCCGAATAGCCGGTCACATAGGTGCCGGCGGCAAAGACCAGCGCGCCGATCCCGGCGCTGGCAAAGATGTTGACGGAGATCAGCGCGCTGCCGAGCCCCGGCCGGTCGGCGATGAGATCCTGCAGATAGGTGATCGGAAAGCTGATGATCGCGGCCGCACCGATGCCGGCGAGCAAGGTAAGCGCATATAGGTGCCACGGCTCGGAGGCAAAGCCGAGCAGGCTGAGGAAGACGGCGTAGATGATCGTGCCGGCGGCAAGCGCCGTCATCTGGCCGGTTTTCCGGGCGATCCGCGACCAGATGATGATGAAGACGACCTCCAGCAATGCGACGATGCCGACAAGAATGCCGACATCGCTCAGCCTGCCATGCGCGGCACCGGTGGCGATCAATGGCAGCAGAGCGTCATTGAGATGCAGTGTGCTGGTGATCAGCGCCACCCCGCAAATATGCGCTGAAATCCGCGGCGAAACCACCTGGCGAAGCGCGCCGAGATAGGTGAGATGATGAACTGCTGCCATCTCCGTTGCCGCCCGCTTCGGCAGAGCGAAGATGATGATCCCCTGGCAGAGCAGACATGAAAGGCTGGCAAAGAGATAGGCCGGCAGCATGCTCGATGCGCCAGACAGCAGCAGGCCGGTGATGCCGGGGATCAGCACCCAGGACAGCGAGATCATGGCGCGCACGCCGGAGTTGGCCGTCACCATGTCGCTTCGGCTCATGCCGTGCATCGCCGCGCGCGCATTGGCAAACAGCAGCGAGTTCAGCGCCCCGTAGATCGGCAGGGGCAGCAAGCCGCTGATGACGAAGACGGCCGCGGTTGGAAAGGCGTAGACCATGCCGTAGCCGACGATACCGAACAGGCAGGCGCCGATCATCGTCGACCGGTATTCGCCTAGCCGGTCGGCGAGATTGCCGAGTAGGATGCTGATGACGACGTTCACCGCCGCCGAGACGAAACTCAGGAAGGAATAGAGACCGTCGCTCAAGCCCAATTCGCGGATACCGACGACCGAACGATAGGGTGCAGTCATCGCCCCCGCCATTCCGAAGGTGAAAATAGCGATCATGCTGGCGCGGATCGCCGGATTGCGGAAGACGTCGGGGAAAAGGCGGCTCATGCGGGCATCTGGATGTCAGTAGTGTTCCGATTGGGAGAAGGTCCGCGCGAGCTCGGCCTGGCCTGCCGTGAGGCCGCAGTCGACAGGCAGGCAGACGCCGGTGATGGAGGCGGCCTGGGGACCGGCGAGAAAGGCCACGGCATTGGCAACATCTTTCGGATCGACGACCCGCTGTAGCGGATACCAGCGGCGTGCTTCCTCGAAAACGTTGGGATTGGCGCTGGCGCGGGCTTCCCAGGCCTGCGTCTTCACCGTGCCGGGTGCGACGGCGTTGGACCGGATGCCGAACTTGCCGTATTCCACGGCGACCAGCCGGGTGAAATGCAGAAGGCCGGCCTTGGCGGCGCTATAGGCCGGGTGTCCGAAGACATGCATGCCGTTGACCGAGGCGATGTTGACGACGGAACCCTTCGAAACCGTCAGCATCGGCTCGAACGCGCGGAAACACAAGAACGCGGCTTCGAGATTAAGCGCATTGTCCGCCCGCCAGATCTCGGGCGTCGTCTCGTGCAGGCTGGTCGCGCGGGCAGCACCGGCATTGTTGACCAGGGTTCGAACCACGCCGACGTCAGCGGCGCGTCTTGCCAATTCGGCAATGCTCGTCTCGCTGGTTACATCGCATTGGATGGCCACGAAGCGATTGCCCGGCCCGAGCTTCGATGCAACGGCAGCCGCAGCCTCCGCATCGATGTCGGCGAGCAACACGACGTCGTGGTCATCGGCGAGCCGTGCGGCGATCGCCGCGCCGATATCGCCTGCAGCACCGGTAACGATGGCTATCGACTGCGTCATTTTCCGTCGCTCCCGTTCATGAACCTCAATCTCCAAGCAATTGCCGGTCGTCGCCGTCGCGGTGAATGACAAGCTGCTGTTTGATACGCCGAAGCGTGGTCGTCGCCTTCGGCTGAACGGCATAGGCGACCAGGCTCGACAGGATATCGATCGTCGCGATGTAGGCGATGCGCGTCGAGGTCGGGCGATAGATATTGTGGCCCTCGGGAAGGTCGATCGGCACGACGATTTCGGCGGCCTTGGCAACCGGGCTGGCCGTTTGGGTGAGCGCGATTGTCTTCACCTTGGTCTGGCGGGCAAGCTCGAAGGCGCGCACCAGCTCCGTATTGCGCCCTGAGAAGGACGAGCCGATCAACACGTCGCCGGGTCTTGCCGCGGCAGCCATCATCAGCTGCATGCTGTGGTCGGAACTTGCCGTGATGCGAAGCCCGAGACGGAAGAGGCGGTTCTGGAGCTCGTCGGCAATCATCGACGAATTGCCGCCCGATCCGAACGCATAGATCATATCGGCCTTGGCGATATGAGAGACGGCGGTTTCGATCGCGGCAAGATCGAGTGATCGGTGCAGGAGAAAGAGCGCGTTTTGGGCCTTGGTGATGATATCCTGGGCGACATCAGCCGGATCGGTGCTTTTCGATTCCGGTTTCAGGTAACGAACGCCGATATGGGCGGTGCGGGCAAGCTGCACCTTGAAGTCGGAGAAACTCTCACAACCGAGCCGCCGGCAAAAGCGCGTGACGGTCGGCGGCGATACCTCGGCCCGTTCCGCCAGCTCGATGATCGAGGCATTCACGGCAAACTCGAAGTCGTTGACGATAATCTCCGCGATGCGGCTCTCGGAGGGAGAGAGCCGACCCTTGTCTTCCTGCAGCGTTGAAAAGATATCCAAGCCCGTCCCCCCGATGGTTTTCTATCTATCCTTCTTCTTATAGGCCACGCAGTCGATCTCAACCTTGCAATCAACCATCATCGACGATTGCACACAGGCGCGTGCCGGCGGATGGTCGCCGAAATAATCCTCATAGATTTTGTTGAAGGTCCAGAAATCGCGCGGGTCATCGAGCCAGACGCCGACGCGCACGACGTCCTCGACGCCATATCCGGCCTCGTCGAGGATCGAAAGGACGTTGGCGATCGTCTTGTGGGTCTGGGCGATGATATTGCCGTCGATGATTTCGCCATTTTCCATCGCAACCTGTCCGGAAACATACAGCCATCCGTCGGCTTCGACCGCACGTGCGAAAGGCAGCGCCTTGCCGCCGGCGCCCGTTTGAACAGTGCCATAGCGCTTGATCGGCATGCTGAAGTCCTTGCAAATTATTTTCTTGATAAGTTGACAAGTGACCATAGAAAGCAGAATTTGACCAGTGAAAAACGCGATTTATGAAAAGAATTTCAATCCGGGGCTGATATGCGCGATCCTTTCCAGAATCCTTTCCCGTCAGACAGCGCCCGGCATGCCATCTGGGAAATGCTCGTTTCGCGCGATATCGACGCGTTTCTGGCGGCCGATTGGTCGATGGTCGAGCATGACTTCGTCGAAGAGGGCTTCATCGGTATCGATGCCCAGAAGCAGGTCAGCCCCGACAGGTGGCGTCTGGCATTTCCGACGCTGTCAGCCTATCGCCAGGAATGGCTGAGGCAGGCAAAGGATTTCGCCGAGCAGAGTTTCGCGGAAGATGCGCGCACGGCGATCTTCACCACAACGACGCTTGAGGATATCGAAATCGAGGGCGAAATGGCCCTCGTTCGCAAGAAATTCGACGGCGGCATTACCAAGAGCGACGATACCCGGGACGTCCTGCAATGGCAGACGCTCTATTATTGCAGACTTCACCAAGGACGCTGGAAGATCTCAGGTTTTACCGGCTACCTGCCGAACCCGATGGGTTGACGCGGGGTCGACAACACGAAGGCCACTTTCTTGCGCATTTTCACGGCAGCATTGGCGACCGAGACCAACACCTTTTCCCCGATCTGCGTGGATCGTCGCGCATTCGAAGCCTCTCTCTATGCCCCGCCCGGCCAGCATCCCGAAACACCGACGCTCTGCACCGCGCCGATCACCGTCGGCAGGCGCGTCACCCGGGAAAAGGGTTGGGAACTGATCGAAGGAACGGCAACCTGGGCCGATCCCGCAGGCCTCGTCAACCGGGCGACCTACGAGGAATTGCGTGACGAAATCCTCGGCCAACTCAGCGCGGCAATGCCTGTCGACGCCGTTGTCATGGGTCTGCACGGCGCCATGGTGGCTGCCGGATACGAGGATACGGAAGGCGATCTGCTGTCGCGCATCCGTGAGATCGTCGGGCCTGATGTCCTCATCTGCGCCGAACTCGATCCGCACAGCCATCTCACCGCAAAACGTGTCGCCGCTCTCGATTTCGCCGTCTATTTCAAGGAGTTTCCGCATACGGACTTCGTCGACCGCGCCGAGGACCTTTGGCGCATTGCGGTCGAGACGCTCGAGGGCCAAGTCAAGCCGGTCATATCCGTGTTCGACTGCCGGATGATCGACGTCTTCCCGACATCGCGCGAACCCATGCGCTCCTTCGTCGACAAGATCATGCAGATCGAGAAGGATGACCCTGACATCCTGTCGATCTCGGTGATCCACGGCTTCATGGTGGGTGACGTTCCCGAAATGGGAACGAAGCTACTTGTCGTGACGGACAATAAGCCGGAGAAGGGCGCGGCTTTGGCGTGCGAACTCGGCCTCGAGTTGTTTTCGAAGCGCGGCACGTTCATGGTGCCGCAGATCGACGAGAAGGAAGCCGTCGCGCGCGCGATGACTGCCACCGCATGGCCCGTTGTCATCGCCGATGTCTGGGACAATCCGGGTGGCGGCACGGCAGGGGATGCGACTGTTATCCTCGGAGAGCTTATGGCCCGCGGCGTCACGAGTGCTGCGATCGGCACCATCTGGGATCCGGTGGCCGTCCAAATCTGTTTTGCTGCGGGCGAGGGGGCGGAAATTCCACTGCGCTTCGGCGCCAAGTCGGCGCCCGGCACCGGCAATCCCGTCGACGGTACCGTCAAAATCGTCAAGCTGGTGAAGAATGCCGAGATGCAGTTCGGCGAGAGCCTCGCACCTTTCGGCGATGCCGCACATATCGTGCTTGACGGCATCGACATCATCCTCAATTCGACACGCGCTCAAAGCTTCGATCCGAGCCTTTTTTCGGCGATGGGCATCGATCCCGCCCGGCAGAAGATCCTGGTGATCAAATCCACCAACCACTTCTTCGCGTCCTTCTCGAAGATCGCCGCCGAGATCCTTTACTGCTCTGCCGGAACGCCCTATCCCAATAATCCGGCGACGACGCCGTACCGGCGGGCACCGAAGACCATATGGCCAATCGTCGCCGATCCACACGGTAGAGAACGCGGAGCCGCCTAGATGCATGACAACAGGTTTGCCGTCATCGCCAAGGCGGGCGACAGGATCGCCGATCTCTCGACGCCGCGTCCTGTGATCGACGAAGACAGGCTGGCGGCAAACATAGACCGCGTTCAATCCTATATGGATCAGCACAGGCTGAACTTCCGCCCGCATATCAAGACGCACAAGATCCCGGCTCTCGCCGTCGCGCAGGTTGCCGCCGGCGCCAAGGGCATCAATTGCCAGAAGGTGACGGAAGCCGAAGTCTTTGCCGAAACCGGCTTCGAGGACATCCTCATCACCTTCAATATCCTCGGACCGCAGAAGCTAGAGCGGCTGGCCAGGTTGAACGAGAGAATTTCGGCCCTCAAGGTCGTCGCCGACAGCGAAGTGACGGTCGACGGGCTCGCGGCGCATTTCTCCGGCCACAAGCCGCTGAACGTACTGGTCGAATGCGATACCGGCGGCGGCCGCTGCGGCGTGCAGACGCCGGATGAGGCGGCCTCGCTCGCCAGGCGTATCGCCGCTGCCGACGGCCTCACCTTCGGCGGCATCGTGACCTATCCGAAGCCGCAATCGGCAGCCGCCGTCGAAGCGTTCATCGCCGAAACGTTGAAACAGCTGAAAACGGAAGGCATAACCTGCCCGATCGTCAGCAATGGCGGAACGCCAAGCCTCTTCGAGGCGCATCTCGTCACCTCAGCCACGGAACACCGCGCCGGCACCTATATTTATAATGATCGCCAAATGGTGCGTATGGGCCATTGCACCGAGGACGATTGCGCGATGCACGTACTGGCGACCGTCGTGTCGCGGCCAAACGCCGACCGCGCCGTCATCGATGCCGGGTCGAAGGCGCTGACATCGGATCTTCAGGGTTTTAGCGATTACGGGTTGATCGTCGGTTATCCCGAGGCGCGGATCAGCAGTCTCTCGGAAGAACACGGCGTGATCGACCTGTCGAATTGCACCGGCCCCCGGCCGCAGATCGGCCAGAAGCTCTTCATCATCCCGAACCACACCTGCGTGGTGTCCAATCTTTTCGACACGATGGTCTTCCATCGGGGCGGCATCGTCACCCGCGTCGAGGATGTCGCGGCCCGCGGTCTCGTCTGGTAGGAAGAAAGCCGGTCGGCGGGCTTAGATGCATCACTTGGCCATCTCGTGAAGGTATGTTTCAAACTTTGACCAGAACCGGTGGTCAAATACAGTTTCGTTGTCGAGTTTCAGATGCCGTGCCGTGCCCATGCATTCGCTGGCGTTGAGTTTGATTGCTTTTCGAGACTTGAGCCCAATGGCCTCAACGGATCATCGAGATCTGCTGGTGACATCGTGCTTCATACAAACCGATCGATCGGCTTTGAAAATTATCACTTTTTGTCTGCCACCGCGGTACGCATCCGTCCTCACTGGCGAGAACGGCGGCGTTCCCACTTTTGAAGTCCCCGGATTCAACTGAAACGAGACGACAGCCTGAGCACCCGAGAGATCAGTTAGGCAGCACAAGGAAAAATTGCAACAGTACAGTTGAGTTCGCATCTTCCGGTCAAAGGGTCCCGCAATAAGCCTTAAGGAAATTGAAGACGTGGCGGGTTTGCCGAGTAGAGTCCTGCTCTCGAAATTCGTTTGCAACCCACATTAAATTGCATTATCGTTCGACACACTAGAAAGTTATAACTTTAGCATTGCATTTCGGCTTTTTACTTCCTCTTTCCGCTGCTTCGGCACGTCATCCGGATAAGCCTTCATGCATCCAGACAGTCAATACATCCACGCCGACAATGCGGCGCTCATTTTCGATGAGCTGAAGTTTCGATCGCTGACGGTGAAGAACCGTCTTTTCCGATCCAATATATCCGGCCAGTTCGACGACTATAACGGTCACGGCGGGAATGCCCGACTGAACTGGGAGGAGAAGTTCGCGCGCGGCGGGATCGGCTGCATCATTTCCTCCTTTACTCCGGTCTCCGTGCGCGGCCGCATCCTCGTGCGTTACGCGATGATCGACGACGACGATAAGATTCCCTTCTGGCGGGAAGTCGGCCGTCGTGTCCACGGCTATGACTGTCGGTTCATCATGCAGCTCAGCCATTCCGGTCGCCAGCAGGACATGGGCGGCGTCGAGAACCTGTTCAACAAGGGCCTGAGTTCGACCGATAAGAGCGATTACTTCCATGGGCTGCTCGCCCAGGCGATGACGAAACCCGAAATCGCGGAAGTGGTGGAGCAGTTCGCGCAAGGGGCGCGGCGCGCCCGGGAGGCGGGGCTCGACGGTGTCGAGTTGCACGGCGCCAACGGCTATCTGCTGACGCAGTTCCTAAGCTCCGGCATCAACGACCGGACGGATGAATATGGCGGCGGCTGGGAGGGCAGGGCGCGTTTCGTGCTCGAGATCATCAGGGCGATCCGCCGCGAGGTCGGCCAGGACTTCCATCTGCAGATGAAGATCAACGGCGTCGACCACAATGACTGGCTCTATCCCTGGATCAGGAAGGGCAACACGCTCGACGAAACCGTCAAGATCTGCACGATGCTGCTCGATGGCGGCAAGGGTGTCGATTCCTTTCATGTTTCAAGCGGATCGACCTTTCCGCATCCGCGCAATCCGGCCGGCGACCTTCCGCTGAACGACCTTCACCGCTGGTATGACGGCATGCTCTCGCAGGGTACGCGGGCGCCGATGAACTATGCGATCTTTTCCAACCCTTTGCTGGCGCGCGCCTTCCAGGCGCTCTGGCGCTGGCGCAGGGGCAAAGTCATCGAGGGCATCAATCTCGATTATGCACGCGCCGTTTCCGAAGCGATCGGCAAGATCGACCCCGATATCAAGGTGCTCTGTACCGGCGGCTTCCAGCATGCCGACAGGATCGCCGAGGCCATCCGTTCGAAAGCCTGCGATGGCGTCACCATGGCCCGCCCGCTGATCGCCAACAACGACCTGCCGGAGATCCTCGCCAAGGCAAACGGCCCGGAAAAGGAATGCACCTACTGCAACAAGTGTCTGCTCAACGATCTCGAAAACCCGCTCGGCTGTTATGACCTCAGCAGATTTGACGGAACGAGCTTCGAGGATCGCTACGACAAGATGATCAAGCAGGTCATGTCGGTTTTCGAGCCGCCGACCTTCCATTGAGACGCACCATCGCCCGCGCATTCGGAGTGGACTCATGAGCAGCGACAACGACCGCAAAACGCCCGTCGAGATCGCAGTCGCCCGCCACCGCCGCTGGTGGCTGGCGATCGTCGTGCTGCTGTTGCTCGCGGTCGTCTACTATCTGGTTTTCGTCAACCAGTATGTCGTCGCTTTCAAAAGCCAGAACGAGCATTTCATGCACGGCTCTATCGGCAGCGAGACGGCGACGGGACCGCCCTACTGGGTCTTCAAGGCCTTGCCGGTCATGTATGCCGACAAGCTCGGCCCGGAAGGCTGGAGCCGTTTCGGCTTCCTCTACGAAAAGCCCGGCGACGACCTTCCGATCGGGGTGTCGCGCCGCGTGGTCTCAGGCGTCGAGCGGGTCTGGCTCAACTGTTCCGTCTGCCATGTCGGCACATATCATCTTCCCGGCGATCCGGTTCGCCATCTCATCCCCGGCGCACCTTCCAATAATCTGCGCCTGCAGGAATTCATTCGCTTCTTCATCGATGTCGGCCGCGATCCCGGCTTTACCGCGGATGCGCTGATTGCGACGATCGACGGCCCCAAGGTCGGCGGTGATCTCAATGTCTTCGAGCGGCTGGTCTACCGCTACGCGGTCTTTCCCAGGGTCAAGAACGCCTTCCTCGATCTCGGTACCCAACTCGATTTCGTCAAGCGGCAGGAGGAATGGGGGCCGGGCCGCGTGGACACGTTCAATCCCTATAAGGCGCTGCAATTCAACTTTCCGATGGACGAGGCGCATATCAGCGGCGCGGCGCTGAACGGCTCTTCCGACTATCCCGCCATCTGGCGCCAGCGCCCGCGCGAGGGCATGAACCTCCATTGGGACGGCAACAATGATTCCGTGGCCGAACGAAACCTGAGCGCCGCACTCGGCGCCGGCGTCACGCCCGTGACGGTCGACCGGACATCGATCGCGCGCATCGAGGACTGGATGTGGGATCTGCCTTCGCCGCCGTTCCCGGTTGCAGCCGGCATCGATCAGGCGAAAGCGGCAGAGGGCAAGACGCTGTTCCTGCATTATTGCGCCGATTGCCACGGCTTCAAGGATGCGAACGGCTACAGCTACGACAGGCAGCGTTTCACGCGCCTCGGCAAGACGGTTCCACTCGCCGATATCGGCACCGATACTGGGCGCTGGACCTCTTATACGGAAAATTTCGCCGGCGAGGAGAACCTGCTCTATGCCGGCTATCCCTGGCGCTTCAGCCGCTTCCACAAGACGGACGGCTATGCCAATCACCCGCTCGACGGCATCTGGGCGCGCTCGCCCTATCTGCACAACGGCTCGGTGCCGACCCTGCGCGATCTGCTCGAGCCGAGCGCCAAGCGGCCGCCCGTCTGGTTCCGCGGCAGCGATGAGTTCGATCTCGCCAAGGTGGGCTATCGGTGGGACCAGTCTGCCGGCGGCGATCTCTTTCGCTACGACACGGCGCGGCCCGGCAACGGCAATGCCGGCCATGAAGGATACCGCTACGGCACGGAGCTGCCGGACGCGGCAAAAGACGCCCTCGTCGAATATATGAAGACGCTATGACCCAGTCGCGATCGCTCAGCAAATGGAAGGCACGGCATGCAGTCCTCGTCTGGATCGGCATACTTCTGAACTTCGCCTTCGTCCTGCCGCTCATCTTCTGTCCGGAATGGATCCTCGGCCTCTTCGGCATTAGCGTGAACCAGCTGATCTGGCCGAGATTTGCAGGCCTGCTGCTCGGGATCCTGTCGATCTTCTACATTCCGGCGACGCTCGATATCGACCGTTACCGCGTTTTCGCCTGGCTTGCGGTCTTCCCCTCCCGCACGCTCGGCACGGTTTTCTTCTTTCTCGCCGTCTTCGTCTTCGACCAGCCGCTCGGCTATCTCGCCGGCGTCTTCCTCGACGGGTCGGTCGGCATTGCGACGCTTTTCTGTCTGCTGCGCATCCTGCGGCTCGAACAGAATATCGCCGAAGGGAGACAGGTATGAGGCGCGTCTTCTGGAAATGGCTTTTGGCCGTTCTGGTCCTGCTCGTCGTCGGCGCCTTCGCGCTGTTCTTCCTGCTTTTCCGGCCGGTCGCCCAGCCGAAGACGAACGATCTGGCTGAAGTCTTCAACCACGGTTCGATCGGCAATGAAGAGGCGCAGGGAATTCCCTACTGGATCTGGCGGGTCCTGCCGCAGCTCTTTCCCGAACATATGCCGGCAAACGCTGACGGCTACGGTGCCTTCGGCCTCTACTGGCGCGCCGGCGACGAGGTTCCTGTCGGCCTCTCGGTCAAGACGCTCGGCGTCATAGGCCGCGTCGCGCCGAACTGCGCCTTCTGCCACCAGGGCAGCTACCGGCTGCGTGCCGACGAGCCGGCGCGGCTGGTCGAAGCAGGCCCGGGAACGAGGGTCAATCCGCAGGCCTATATCCGTTTTCTCATCGATGTCGGCGCCGATCCGCGGTTTACCGCCGACCGGGTGATGACGGAGATCGGCAGGATCTATGACATGCCGGTCTGGGAGCGGGCGCTCTATCGCTTTGTCCTGGTGCCGGCGACCCGGGCAGCCCTCCAGGAACAGGGGCGGCAGTTTGCCTGGATGAAGGATCGGCCGGACTGGGGGCCGGGCCGGATCGATCCCTTCAATCCGGTCAAATTCCAGAACCTCCGTCTTGCCGACGACCACACGATCGGCAATTCCGACATGATGCCCCTGTGGTCGCTTGCCGATCTCGCCACCACCAATACGCGCCGCTTCTCGCTCCATTGGGACGGATTGCAAACCGATCTCTACGAGACGGTGGTCTCGGGTGCGATCGGCGACGGGATGACCTACAAATCTTATGGGGGAAGCGAAGAGGGCCTTCGCCGCATTATGGATTTCATCCGCCTGCAGGGGCCGCCGCCCTCGCCGTTTTCTCCTCTCAGGCCGGCAGGCGATCCCTATCATGTCGATGCGGCGGCGGTCGACGCCGGCCGTGGGATCTATCTCGCGCAATGCGCCGTCTGCCATGACGCCGATGGGCCTCGTTACCGGACGCCGATCTCGATCGTCGAGCTCGGCACCGACCGCCATCGCCTCGACATGTGGACGCCCGCGGCCCGCGACCGTTATGCCGCCTACGAGCCGAGTTACGCTTGGAGTTTTACCAACTTCCAGAAGACCGACGGTTATGTCGCGACAGGCCTCGGGGGCCTGTGGCTGCGCGGTCCCTACCTGCATAACGGCAGCGTCCCGACATTGCGGGCCTTGCTTCTTCCGCCCGCCGAGCGGCCGGGGCAGTTTTACCGCGGCTACGATCTCGTGGATGCCGAGAATGGAGGCTTCGTAAGCATGCCGGATACGCCGGGGGAACGGTACGGCACGCTTTACCACACGAGCCGGCCAGGCAACGGCAATGGCGGTCATCTCTGGGGCACGGATTTGCCGCCGGAGGCGAAGGAGCAACTGCTTTCGTATCTCAAGACACTTTGACCATCAGGAGGGATCGATGGCAAACATCAGACAGCGCATCGTGCGGTTTATCGCCTGGATCGTGGCAGCCGTCGTCACCCTCGCCGTCATCGCCGTTGCTGCGGTTGCGCTCATCGTCTGGTGGCTGATCGAGCCGGATGCGGGCCAGTTCGGCCATGTCGAGGATGAGGCGAAGAAAGCCCATCGCAAGGTCGAGGAATTTCCCGCGGCGGGAGAGCCTTACTTCGCGGCAATGGACAAGGGCCTGCTGCTGCCGCCGACGGCCGGCGCCGATTATCCCGACGAGATCAAGGAGGTCGCAACCGCCACCGGGCTCGATCCGGAGGCCGTCCGCAAGGCGGCGATCCGCGGACAGAACGCCTGGATCGTCTGGACCGGCGGCAACGACCGTTTCTGGGACTTCGCCGCCCGCGCGACGATCGGCTCCTTCGATCTCCTGAAGACCATCTCGTCCCATCCGACGATGGCCTATGGCCGCGACAACCGCTTCCGCTATCTCGGCCTCGTCAACGAACCCTGCTTCACAACCCCCAAGAGCGCTGATCCCGATCATTGGGGGCTGTGGATCGATCAGCGCAAGACGGAGTGCGCGGCCGACAGTTTCGGCGGCAATGCCCAGGCGGACGCACGCTATCCCGGCGTGCGGATCGGCTCGCGCGGCACCACGGTCAAGGTAAAGGGCGAGGAGAAGACAATCCCGGTCGGCTCCTACTACGGCGAGCCGACGGGCGTAATGGGCCTGCGTCTCTTCCCCAATCCCGCCTTCGACAGCAAGGCCGCCGAACATTGGGATGCGGTGCGCTATTATACCGATCCTTCATACTACAACGACAAGGATCTCGTGCGTCCCTATCGCGTTGGCATGTCCTGCGCCTTCTGCCATGTCGGCCCCAGTCCGATCAATCCGCCGAAGAACGTCGAGAGCCCGGAATTCCCTGAAATCTCCTCCAATCCCGGCGCCCAGTATTTCTGGGTCGACCGCATTTTCTTCTGGAACACCAAACCGCGCGCGACGCCCGGGGAACCGGCTCCCAACGAAGGGAATTTCCTTTTCCAACTGTTCCATACGAACCCGCCCGGTTCGCTCGATACCTCGCTGGTTTCGAGCGATTACATGAATAACCCCCGTACGATGAACGCCGTCTACGACGTCCTGGAGCGGTTGCGCATCGGGGCAAAGACGGGCAAGGAAACCATCACGGGAGACGAGAAAGACAACAAGCAGGCGCAGGACTATCCGCAAACCGCAGCCTTCGGTTCCCTCTACGACAAGGCGACCGGCACGGTCGCCTCGATGCGCGTCCTGAAGGACGGAGCCGATTCCGTCGGCACGCTCGGCGCGCTCAATCGCGTCTATCTCAATATCGGCCTCTTCAGCGAAGAATGGCTGCTGCATTTCCGCCCCTTCCTCGGCGGGCAGAAGATCTCGCCGATCCGCATCGCCGACGCCCAGAAGAACTCGATCTACTGGCAGGCCACCGAGACGATGACGCCCGACATGGCGATATTCTTCCTGGTCGCGGCCCGCGCCGATCATCTGAAGGATACGCCAGTCGGCGAGCAGGTGCTCCAAGCGCGCGATCCCGCCGAGGTCGATCGCGGAAAGATCGTTTTTGCCGAAAACTGCGCCGCCTGTCATTCGAGCAAGCAGCCGGTGCCGGCGCCGGATCTCGGCGTCGATCAGGGCATCTGCACAGGCGGCGGAGCCGGCCCGCATTATCGCGAATGCTGGGATCGCTATTGGGCCTGGGCCCAGTCGGATGCCTTCAAGCGCGGCATGGTCAAGCTCGTCACCGAAAAGGATGAGGACGGAAAGGATTTCCTCGACAGCAATTACCTCTCCACGGAACGGCGCGTGCCGATGGATATCGTGCGCACCAATGCCTGCAGCGCGATCGCCACTAACGGGCTTTCGGGCGACGTCTGGGACAATTTCACCTCTTCCACCTACAAAGCGCTGCCGCCTCCGCATGAGGTGACGGTCAATCATCCGGTTTCGGGGGCGGCAACGCCGCTGCAGGCGGCCGGCAACGGGCGCGGCTATCTGAGGCCGCCTTCACTCGTCAGCCTCTGGTCGACTGCGCCTTTCCTGCTCAACAATTCGGTCGGCCACGAGGAGAGCTATCACGGAACCGACTACTACAATCAGGACAATGCCGGCGGCTACGGCGCCGGGCGCGGCACCGCCTGCCCCGCGGCGGATGCCGGCGATCCCTATCTGCCCTGCGTCGAAAACAGGCTTACAGTCTTCGATCGGTCGATCCGCCAGATGCTCTCGCCGCAGACGCGCCGCATGGATAAGATGACCGAGGCGCCGGTGCCGGGCTATATCTACCGGACGAGTGCGCCCTCCTGCCTCATCGTGCCGCCGGGCTTCGTGCCCGACAAGGTGAAGCCCTTCACCGGCATGCTGAACAAGGTCGCCGGCTGGGCCTTCAAAAAGGACGGCTCGATCACCGTCGGCCCGTTCCCGGCCGGTTTCCCGATCAACGCGCTGACCAACACCGAGCTGCTGCCCGACAATGACGAGGCGGACAAGTTCGCCAATTACAAGCGCCTGATCGCCACCGGCCCGGCGCTGATCGGAGCCTTTTCCGAGCTCGGCGGGCAATGTACGCCGGAGGAACTCGCAGATCCCGCCGTGCTCGCCAAAGCCGAGAAGGTGGTGCGCGACACGAAACTCGTCGACCGCCTGGTGGGCTTGAGCAAATGCCCGGATTACGTGGTCAATGGCGGGCACACATTCGGCGCCGATCTCTCGCAATCGGACAAGAATGCTCTGATTTCCTATCTGAAGCAGTTCTGACGATGTCCGGCGGGCCGACCCACGATTATATCGTCATCGGCAGCGGCGCCGGCGGTGCCGTCGTCGCCGCGCGGCTCGCCGAAGAGGGCCGGACAGTGCTCGTCATCGAAGCCGGCGGCGATCCGCTGGCCAAAGCGGACGACGGCACCGACATGCCGCTTGCCGATGCCTCTCGCGTGCCGGCCTTTCACGCCTTTGCCTCGGAACATCCCGGCATGGCCGAGAACCATTGGGTGCGCCACTACGAAAATCAGGAGATGCAGGAGCGCGACTGGCGCTACTCCAGGGAAAAAGACGGCATACTTTATCCGCGCGTGCGCGGGCTCGGCGGCTGCACCGCCCATCATGCGATGATCGTCGTCCGGCCCAATCATTGCGACTGGAACCACATCTTTGCGATCACCGGCGACGAAAGCTGGAAGGCCCCGCACATGCAGGGCTATTTCGAGCGCATCGAGCGCTGCCGCTACCGCTTCTTCCTGTGGCGCTGGCTTGCCGCCGCAACGGGCCTCAATCCGACGGGCCATGGATGGTGGGGGTGGATGACCACGGAGCGCGCGGTGCCGCTGCGGGCCTTGCGCGACTGGCCGCTGTGGCGGGCGCTGCTGCGCTGCGTCGGTGCGGCGGCCGACGCCTTCGGCAAGCGGGGCTCCGACTGGGAGACGACCGAGATTGACCCGAACGACCACCGCAACTGGAACGTCGGCGCCTGCGGCGTGCGCGTCACACCGCTTTCGACGCGCCGCCACACCAGGCACGGGCCGCGCGAGCGGCTGCTCGACGTGATCAAGCGGCACCCCGACCGCCTGACGCTTCGCCTCAACACCACCGTCACGCGCATCGAATTCGACGGCAAGCGGGCGGTGGCGGTTCGCTGCATTGACGGGGAGGGGCGCGAGGAGATCATTCGGGCCGGCCGCGAGATCATCCTTGCCGGCGGCGCCTTCGCCTCGCCGCAGCTTCTGATGCTCTCCGGCATCGGCGATCCCGGCCATCTCAACGAGCACGGGATTCCCGTCGTCGAAGCGCTTCCTGATGTCGGACGGAACCTGCAGGACCGCTACGAGGTCGGCGTCGTCAGCCGGATGAAAGAACCCTGGTCGGCCCTCAAGGGCGTGACCTATACGACCCGCGATGTCCATTACCGGCGGTGGCGCAGATTCCGCATCGGCAACTATACGAGCAACGGCGTCATGTTTTCCCTGACGCTCAAGTCCCGCGACACGCTGCCGGAACCGGACCTGCACTGCTTTTCGCTGCTGGCCGATTTCCGCGGCTATTTTCCTCGATATTCCGAGCGCATCCGCAAGTCGGATTACCTGACCTGGGCGATCCTCAAGGCCTATACCGAAAACCAGGGTGGAACGGTGCGGCTGAGAAGTGCCGATCCCGCGGTCCTGCCTGCCGTCGTGTTTCACTCCTTCTTCGAAGGAACCGGCGATTACGACCTCGATCTTGATGCCGTCGTCCATGCCATCCGCTTCGTCAGGAAGGTCAACGATGCGATGGACGATCTCATCGCAAGCGAAGAGGAGCCCGGCCGGCAGAACGAGAGCGACGAGGCGCTTCGCCGCTATGTCGCGGAAAACGCCTGGGGCCATCATGCCTGCGGCACCTGCGCCATCGGCCCCCGCGAGGATGGCGGCGTGCTCGACAGCCGCTTCAGGGTGCATGGCATCGAAGGCCTGCGCGTCGTCGATGCTTCCGTTTTCCCCCGCATTCCCGGCTACTTCCTTGCCACCGCCGTCTACATGATCGCGGAGAAGGCGGCCGACGTCATTCTCGCCGACAGCTGACTGGAAACACGCTGATGAACGAACACCCCATCCATCGGGAAGCCAGCATCTACAATTGGCTCGGCGAACACGTCAGGAGCTTCGTTCGATGGTGGCGGGAATTCGATGCCTGGCTGAACCAGCCGCTGCCGAAGGGGCGGCACATCGCCTGGCGATGGCTCGCCCCCGACGGTTACGCCTGGTTCGTGCCGGTGCTCGCGGGTATTCTGACCCTTGCGATGGCGCTCGGCCCGACTGTCGAGATGCGCTGGGGCAATCTCGGCTTGCTCGCGATCGGTTTTGCGCTTCTTTTCCTGCTGCATGCGGCTGCTGGCCGCCAGGCGCTCTTCAACCAGTATCTGCTGGCCGGACAGCTCGTCATCCTTGCGGCCCTTGCCCTGCTTCTCCTCGTCAATTCACGCCCGGAAACCTACGGCATGATGACGGCGCGGCCCCGTCAGCATGTCGGCGTCGCGATCGTCTGCGCACTCGTCCTTGCGCTCCCGGCGGCCTGGCTACTCGCATCGAGCATGTTCCGCTCCAATGCAGGCGGCGGACTTGCCGACAGCCTGTCGAAAGTAGAGCTCTTCCTGCCCAAGAACCGTTACGATTTCATGGGTCGCGGACCGATTGCCGCGCTGGTGTCGGCCCTTGTCATCACCCCGATCCGCTATCCGGTCGAGTTGCTTCTGCCCGGATCGCTGCTCACCCTGTTCGTGCCGGACCACTATCTTTGGTACGCATTCGGCGTGACCGGCGTTGTCGCATGGATCGTCCTTTTCCTCGGCATCCTGTTCGACCGGCTGATGGAAATCCTGCAGACGGTCGGGCGCCTCTTCTTCATCGGCCCGCAGCGGGTCATCAGCGTTCTCGTGATCGTCGTTGCGGTGCTGCGCCTCGCCGATGTCCATTACATCACCTATCTCTTCAACGCCGGCTCTGGAGGCTACGGCAACACGACAATCATGCGCTATATCGTGTTCGCCTATGCCGTCGCCGGGTACTACGGCTTCTGGTGCGATCACTTCGTCGTACGCCGGCTGATGCGCCTCATGGACAAGCAGCACCAATCGACCACGCCGGTCGAAATCGCTTACGACTATGAAGGCAGCGAGACCTTGAGCACCGTCCGCAACCAGGGCCGGACAATCGCGCTGCATGGCGCGGGGCGTTTGAAGATCGAGGGCCGCTACGAGGATCGATATCAGCGGCAGACCAAAGCCGCGTCGAACAGGGCGATCCAGTTCATGACCCCGGCGGAAGTGCTCGCGCAGTTTCGCACGCAGCTGGAGCGCCTGCCTGCCGGACAGGCTCCAACGGGAGACCTGCTTGCAAGCCTGCGCAATTTCCAGCGCTCGACGCTCGTCTATCCCGCCCTCGTCGGCGCCCTGGCCTATGGCCTGATCGGCGGTCCCGCCGCTTTCAGCTTCCTGCGGGCGATCCAGCCGCCGGAACTTGCGATCCGCTCCGAGCGGCACGTGACCAAGCAGCCGGCAACGCTATTGTTCGAAAGCAACCAACCCAACGGCGGCTGCGGGCGGCTGCAGCCCACCACGCCGAGAATTGCTGTCGTCGCCTCCGGCGGCGGCACGCGTGCGGCGATCTATACCGCCTCGCTGCTGCGGGGACTGGCCGAACACGACCAGATCTGCAACGTCGTCCTCGTCAGCGGTGTGTCAGGCGGCAGCGCCGCGCTCGGCTATTTTGCGCTTCACGAGAAAGAGCTTCGCCGGTCGCGCGACACTATGGACGTCAAGGCATGGGACGATTTCTCGCAAGCCATGGCGCTGCCCTTCATCGAACAGGTGATCGATGGAGCAAGCGACATGCGCTTCGCTTTCGGGCGCTGGCGCTGGGCGTCCACAGCCTGCGATGAAGCACAAAGGCCGGATGAAGCCGTAACGGGCTGGATTCCTGCACGCACGAGACTGGGCGCTATTCTCGCCGAATCCTTCGTCTGCCACATGGGCACCGGAACAATGGAAGCGCCGTCCTTCGGCCTCATGCTCAACACCGCGATCGTCGGATCTTTTTCTGATGACAGCCCTTCTTGCCAGGCCGATCGGAACCTTTCGCTTCCCGAGAGGGCGACACGCTGCCGCCAATTCCTGGATGCTGCGCAAGCGGGCGGACGGCTGGTGCTGACCAATCTTGCCGTGCCGGCGTCTCCACCGGACGACGGATCGCTGCATATGCAGCTCGTAACGCTCGACAACGCGGATATATCGATCGCGCGTGCTGCAGCCTTGAGCGCAAACTTTCCGCCCGTCTTTCCCGATGCCGCAATCGACATCGAAGCATCGGGAGAAGCAAGGACGCGATACTGGGTGACCGATGGCGGAGCGGTCGAAAACCGTGGCGCCATGACGCTCTATTATTCCATCCGCGACGCGTTCCGATCGGCGCCGCAATCACAGCAGACACTGCCGCCGCTGCACATCGTCATCGCCGATGTTTCGGCCCCGGCCGGCCGCTATAGCGAGAGCTTCGGTTTCGGCTCGGTGCTCGGCGCCGGAGGCCAGCTGGGTCTGGGACTGGAGACGGAGCTTCGCGCGGCAATCGAGATGCTCTACTGCGATCATAATTCTGATGTCAGCATACACGAGATCACCATGCCCCGCGTTTTCAGGGACGGCGGGATTGGCACGCATTGGCTGCTTCCCAACTCGCTGTCGTTCGCAAATCCGGCAAAACCATCGGAGACCGAAATCCTCTCCGCCCATGACGTCGCAACGCTCGTTCTGGCATTGCATAACGATATATCGGAAACATACCAGGACGAGGACGCAGCCAGGAAAGTCAAACTTTGGGCGCAGGGTGACGACGCCGCAAAGCATGACGCGAACTGGAACGATTTTCTGGCGAGCCTGACGCCAACTCAAAGCGAGCATAGCTGTCAGGTCCAGGGAGGATTTAAGGACTGACAGAAAGGGTAGGCCTGGTCGCCAATCGGAAAATGCGGCACCCCCACGTTCTCAAAAGCATGCCCGATATAGAAGTCCGATGCGTCAGGCCGCCGTCGGGTTGATCACGTTCATATCGATTTCGGTCAGCTCCACGCGCCGCTCGAAAGCAATGCCCGCCTCGTCGAAGAGGTGGCAATCTGCAGCATTGATGCCGGTCGCGACCGGGGCGTCCGCACGGATGCCGACGCTGCCCGGCAGCATGGCGCAGAAATTCTCGGACTCTCCGTTGAGCGAGGCGTAGGCGACCGTATTTGCCCCGAGGCGCTCGATGACTGTCGGGGTCACGGTAAAGACGATATCGCCGCCGCCAAGCTGGATATGCTCCGGCCGGATGCCGAGCGTCAAAGCCTTGCCGGCCATGCCGTCACGCGGCGTCACGGGCAGAACGGCTGTCTGGCCTTGATAATCCACCTCGACGCCATTGGCGCTGACGCCCTTGCAGGTCACGGGAAGAAAATTCATTTTCGGATTGCCGATGAAGCCGGCGACAAACTGGTTTGCGGGCTTGTGATAAAGCTCCAGCGGCGCGCCCGTCTGGGAGATGTCGCCGGAATCCAGCACGACGATACGGTCGGCCATGGTCATCGCCTCGACCTGGTCGTGCGTCACATAGATCATCGTCGCCTTCAACTGCCTGTGCAGCTTGGCAAGCTCGATACGCATGTCGGCGCGCAGTGCTGCGTCGAGGTTGGACAGCGGCTCATCGAACAGGAATATCTTCGGCTCGCGCACGATGGCGCGGCCGATCGCGACGCGCTGGCGCTGGCCGCCGGACAGCATGCCGGGTTTCTGCTGCAGCCGCTGTTCGAGGTGAAGGATGCGTGCCGCGTTTTCCACCTTGGCCTTGAGCTTTTGCTCTTCCATCCTTTCGACCCGAAGCGGGAAGGCGATGTTCTCGAAGACCGTCATGTGCGGGTATAGCGCGTAGGACTGGAACACCATGGCGATGCCGCGCTTGACCGGCGGCAGGTCGTTGACCCTGACGCCATTAATGACGATGTCGCCGGCGGTGGTCGCGTCGAGACCTGCGATCATGCGCAACAGCGTGGACTTGCCGCAGCCGGACGGGCCGACGAAAACCACGAACTCGCCGTTCCGCACCTCGAGCTGCACGCCCTTCAGAACTTCGTAATCGCCATAGAATTTCTGAACTTTGTTGAGAAGGAGTTGTCCCAAAAATCTGTCTCCATCGGCGGCCTTCGTCGCACATTCAATCATCGTAAGAGGGATCGCGGATTGCTTCCCGCGATCCCAAGAAGTCCAAAGAGGCTTACTTGAACGCCTCGACTTCGCCGGCAGCCTTCTTGAGGGCGGCCTCCGGCTCGGCCTTGCCCGTCACCACGGACTGGATCATCTCGATCATCGAGTTCTGGAAGCCCTTGTAGTCGGTGAAGAGCGGCTCGGGACCGCCATAGCTGATGCCTTCGATGAGCGGCTTCCAGTAAGGATCCTTGGCGACGAATTCATCGACCTTTGCGGAGGGACGCAGCGGGGTGAGGCCGGCGCCGCCCTGCAGTTCGTATTCGGACTGCACATCCGGCGAGGTGATGAACTTGGCAAATTCCATCGCCTTGTCCTCGACACCCGAGCCCTTGAAGATCGCCAGGCTGTCGGTGATCAGCAGCGTGCCGGGGCCTTTGGCGTCGGGACCGAGCGGCAGCGTTGTGATGCCCCAGTTGATTTTCGTCTCTTTCAGCCGGGAGGCGGCGCCAGATCCGGCCTGGATCATGGCGACCTTGCCGTCGAGGAAGATGGCGCGGACTTCGTTCTGCTCGTAGGCCGTCGGGCCTTCTTCGGAGTAGGGGACGATATCCTTGTAGGCCTTCAGCGCGGCGAGAATCTGCGGGCTGTCGAGCGTGACCTTGCCTTCGGCATCGATCACCGTGCCATTATTGGTGTAAACCCAATGCATGAACTGGTGCATCGTGTTGTCGAAGGTCTTGGCGGAGAGACCGAAGCCCGGAATGCCGGTCTTTTCCTTGATGGTCTTTGCCATTTCGATTTCTTCAGCCCAGGTCTTCGGCGGCGTCTCGGGATCAAGACCGGCCTGCTTGAAGAGATCCTTGTTCCAGTAGAGCGCCTTGGTGGAGAAGGCGATCGGAACGCCCCACTGCGTGCCCTCGAAGGTCACGGTGTTGACGATGTTCGGATAGTAGGTCTTCTTCTCGTCGTCTGTCATCGGCACAGGAACGATAAGGTCGTTCTGCGCAAATTCCTTCAGCGTGCGCGAGCCGACATAGGCCATCGCCACCGGCGTGCCGGCGGCAGCGAGCGTCGTCGCCTTGTCCTGGCACTGCGCCCATCCGACGACCTCAGGGGCGACCTTCCAGCCCGCGTTCTTTTCTTCCCATTGCTTGATGTATTTGGTGTGGACTGGGTCGATCGTGTCGCCGCAATAGATCCAGCTGATTTCCTTATCGGCCGCCTGGGCAGTGACCGTGGTCAGTGCCGTCGAACCGAGCAAGGCGAGCGCCATAAGGCCTGTCTTGATTGATATGCTCACGTCGTGACTCCCATTCTTGTGTTAGCTGTTCACTCGTTTTTTGGTCTTATTGTTTCACCGCACCGGCGGTCAGTCCGCCGACAAGGTAGCGCTGAAGGAAGAAGATGACGACCATCGCCGGCGCGATGCCGACGAAGGAAGCCGCCATCAGTTCGTTCCAGATGACCTCCTGCTTGCCGAAGTAAGCAAAGAGCCCCACCGGCAAGGGCATGTATTCGGTCTTCGAGTTGAACGTCAGCGCGAAGATGAATTGCTGGGCGTAAGCGCCGATGAAGGTGGTAATGGCGACGACGATGATCCCTGGCATCGCAATGGGCAGGATGACCCGGCGAAGCGTGTAAAAATGGCTGGCGCCATCCATGTAGGCCGCTTCGTTGAGTTCCTGCGGAATACGGATCATGTAGGTGCGCAGCAGCCAGATCGCTGAAGGGATCAGGAAGGCGACGCCAGGCACGATCATGGCGAGATAGGTGTTGAGCACGCCCATGCTGCGCATCAGCCGGAAGAGCGGGATCAACAGCACGGCGCCAGAAAACATGTTCACCGTCAGGAAGGCGCCGAGCAGGATGCCCATGCCCCTGAATTCGAACTTCGCGAAGGCATAGGCCGCCGGAATGACGAGGCAGAGCACGATCAGCGTGACGATGATCGAAATGAAGAACGAGTTGAAGATATAGCGCCCGAAGCCCGGCACGCTGATCCACATCGTCCGGTAGGCTTCGAACGAGCCGTTCTCCGGCCAGAAACGGTAGGGCGAGGAGAAGAGCTGGCTGAGCGGCTTCAGCGACACCAGGAAACCTTCGACGAAGGGCGACAGCACGAAGAAAAGAAACAGCGCGATGCCGCAATAGATCAGGATGATTTCCCACCAGCGGTAACGGTCGATCATGGCTGCATTGCTCATGCGCGCTTCTCCGGATTGAGGCGACGGGTGACGCGGAAATAGGCGAAGCAGAAGAGCGACAGGAAGATGCAGATCAAAACGGCGCGCGCTGCACCTTCACCGTATTTCTTCGAGCCGATCGCGGTCTGATAGGTATCGATGATCATCGTCGTCGTCTCGCCGCTCGGTCCGCCCTGCGTCAGGATCCAGATGATGTCGAACGAGTTGAAGGTGGCGATCAGCGAGAGCATCGACATGGTGATGATCGCCGGCACCATCAGCGGCAGCGTGATGCGGCGGAAGCGGTACCAGCGACCGGCGCCGTCGGTCCAGGCGGCCTCGTAGAGATCCTTCGGAATGGATTGGATCGCCGCCAGGAAGTAGATCGTCACCAGCGGCACGCCGATCCACACGTCGGTGATGATCGTTGCCCAGAAGGCGGTGTTTCCGTAGGCGAGGAAGGCGACAGGGCCGTCGACGAGACCGAAGCGCTGCAACATGCCTGATATCATCCCGAACTGGCCATTATACATCCAGCCCCACATGAAGATGCCGATCGCCATCGGCACGATCCATGGCGGCATGGTCAGCAGCCGGAACAATGAGCGGCCGGGGACCGCAGCGTTCAGCATCGTCGCCCCGAAGGTGCCGATCACCATTTTCAGGGCGACCGAGAAGAATGTCCAGATGAAGGTGCGGATGATGACTTCGGCAAACCGCTCGTTGAAGATCTTCTCGTAATTGACCCAGCCCACCCAGTTGGTGGTCTTCCGGAGAGACGCGTCGGTGAAGGAGAGAATGAAGGTATCGACCAGTGGATAGGCGACGATCGCCAGAACATAAAGGACAGCCGGGAGAAGAAGGATCCAGGCGAAGATGAAGGTGCTTCTTTGAACACTCATCTTGCCGCCCTCCTCAAGCCGCTCTCGCGTGAAGGGCTTCGTCGAAGCGGTCCCAGACGGGTCTGAGATCGACGACCGCTTTCTTCATCCTCGCTTCGTCCATCGCCAAGGCGAGGATGCCGGCTTCCAGCGCATTCAGGGTGGAAACAGGAAGTTCGAGCCCGGTGCGCACGCTTTTAAGCAGGTCGCTCGCCATCTGTTCATCGGCGCCGTAGTGCTGGGAGAGCTCTGTGGCGGCATATTTGTTTTCGACCACCTTGTTGCCGGTCAGCTGTTCGTGAATGTCGAGATAGCCGCGAACGAAATCGCCTTCGGCCATGCCGCGCGATCCCATGATGGCGAAACGGCGGAATTGGTCGGGCACGTTGAGATTGGTGTGGAAGTTCATGCCGACGCCATTGGCATATTCGACGATCGCCACCTGATAGTCGATGATGTCGGCATCGCTGTCGAAGACCTTGTCCGATCCCATCCATCCGCTCGGCTTGCGATGGAAGAGCTCGAGGTCGTTGATACCCTCGCGCGCCGGGTCGTTTGCCGGAGTGAAGCTCTTGCGGCCGCCGAAACTTGCGACGCGCTCCGGCCGCGCGCCGACGACACCATTATAGAGATCGAGGTCGTGGCAGCATTTCTCCAGCATGAAGCTGCCGGAATAGCGCTCATAGCGGCGCCAGTCACGCATGAAGAAGGCGCCATGATAAGGCTCGATATGTTCAGAAGCCTCGATCGACACGATTTGCCCAAGCTTGCCCTCGGCCTGGATGGCGCGGAGATCCTTGTAAAGAGGAGAATAGCGCAACACGAGACCGACCATCAGTCGCTCATGGCCGAACTTCGCCATCAGATGGGCAAGTTCGATGCTTTCGGCGATCGTCGTGACGATCGGCTTTTCGCAGAAGACCTTTAGACCGGCTTGAAGCCCGAGTCTGATATGATCGAGATGCAGGTGATTGGGGGAGCCGATCATCAGCAGATCGAGTTTTTCGGATGCGAGGAGCTCTTCCGGCGAACCATAAGCCTTGCCGACTGAAATACCCTTTTCCGTCAATCCGGGAAGTCCGGCGGGTTCCGGATCCACATAGCCGACAATGTCGAAGCTGCTATCGATTGCCTTGAAAACATAGCCGAGATAGCCGAGCCGGAATCCTAGCCCGATGATTCCCACTTTCATGCCGATCAAGTTCCCATTTAGTAATTTATTTTCTTTAAGTTGGGACAAAAATCCGAAGGCGTCAATAGAAAACGGGCATCGAAGCGCAAGCATGAAATTAATTTTCATAGATCGTTAGCCGGCGGGCGATGGCTCGATGCAACCGACCGGATGCCGATTGCTAGCGAGAATGGGCGCATCTCTTAACGCCGGGGGGCGGCGAATTCAGCGACTGTGGTGCAGCCGACGATCGCCCCGGCAAGCTCACGCGGAACTCGCGAAATGTTGAAAAGAGCCGCGAGTTTACGTGTGTAGGATGACGCGACAACCCGTGGGCAAGGAGGAGCCATCATGACCCGTATGACAGCCAAGGATTTCCCTCAGGAACTTCTCGAACTCTACGATTACTACGCGCATGGGAGAATTACCAAGCGCGAGTTTCTCGACCGGGCCGGCAAATTCGCTGTCGGCGGGCTTACGGCAGCCGCCATTCTTTCATCGCTGAGCCCTGACTATGCGCTGGCGACCCAAGTTGAATTTACCGACCCCGATATATCAGCCGAATACATTACCTACCCCTCGCCAAAGGGAAATGGCGATGTCCGCGGCTATCTCGTCCGCCCCAAAAACGCGACCGGAAAAGTTGCGGCTGTGGTGGTCGTGCACGAGAACAGAGGTCTGAACCCCTATATCGAAGATGTGGCGCGGCGCGTGGCGAAGGCGGGTTTCATCGCACTTGCGCCGGATGGCCTCACCTCGGTCGGAGGTTATCCCGGCAACGACGAAAAGGGACGCGAACTCCAGCAGAAAGTCGACCCGGAAAAGCTGATGAACGACTTCTTCGCGGCGGTCGAATTTTTGATGAACAACGATCTCACCACAGGCAAGGTCGGCATCACCGGCTTCTGCTATGGCGGCGGCGTCGCCAACGCTGCGGCGGTGGCCTATCCGGAGCTTGCCGCAGCCGTGCCCTTCTACGGCAGGCAGCCGCGCGCCGAAGACGTGCCGAAGATCAAGGCGCCATTGCTTATCCACTATGCCGGTCTGGACAAGGGGATCAACGAAGGCTGGCCGGCCTATGAAACTGCGCTGAAGTCATCGGGAAAAACATTCGAGGCCTACATCTATCCCGACGTCAATCACGGCTTTCACAATGATTCCACGCCCCGCTACGACGAAGCGGCAGCCAAGCTCGCCTGGCAGCGGACGGTCGACTGGCTTACGAAATACCTCGCCTGAGAAGGCCGGATTTGAACGAGCTGCGGCGGGGGAGCCATTCCCCGCCGCTTTTCCGTCCCGAGGCTTGTCAAGGCGACTGACGCTCCGCGATCAGGCTCCAGAAGGGATCGTCGCCGGACAGGTTTTCAGAATCCGCAAGCCTGCGAAGCTGCAGGAAAGAGGCGTCGGACACGTACCGATTTCCCCAGCGCAAGCAGTCCATGAATTTGACCTTACGTTCATGAACGCTCATCGGCGCTTCAAGCGATCCCTTCGCATGCAAGCGGGACTTGTGCAAAATGCTCCCATCGCGCATCGTGACCGTGACGACATGCGGCAGGCGCTCCACGCCTTTTTCCTCATCAGCCGAATAGGACTGCATTTCGATGCGCGGCATGAATTCCCGGATTTCCGCTCGCCCAATCGCCTGCCGTGTAAAATCCGAAAGGCTAAGGGAGCCTTTGAGCAAAGCTGTCGCCAGGCAATATTGCATCGAGAAGCGGGCCTGCATCTCATCGGTGGGCTCGGGATAAGCGAGGTTGCGGGCAGCGGATATGCCGACTTTCGTCTCGATCCTGGCAATGTCGTCCGCCAAAAGCCCATGCTCCTGCTTCAGATCCAGAAGCGCATCGATGGCGCGATGGGTCGAGGCGCAGCAGGGATGGCGCTTGGTCACCACGCCCCGGCTTTCGATGATATGCTCCTCGTCGAATGTCAGATCTTCCCAGCCCTTGGCATCATCGCCCCCGAAAAGATCGAGGAAGCCTTGCGGCCGTTCGAGGATATCCGGCCGCCCGCTCATGCCCGCCAGCGCCATGCGCGCCGCGTCCACGCCATTGCGCGCGGCAATGCCGGCGTGAAGCGGTTTGGCGCTCGTGCCGAACTGCCCTTTTGGGCCGCAGGCGAAGCTCGTCGCCAGGCTCATCGCCGCGATTAGGCTCTCTTCGTCGGCGCCGAGAAGCCGTGCCACGCCAGCCGCGGCCCCGATGCTGCCGACCGTCGCCGTTGCGTGCCAGCCTCTGTTATAGTGAGAGGGATTGACCCCGAAGCCGACCGCTGCTTGCGCCTCCAGCCCGGCCAGGTAGGCCTCGAGAAACCGTCTTCCGCTTGTCACCTTGCCGCTCGTCAGAACCGCCAGCAGCGCCGGCACCAGCACTGCGGAAGCATGCGCCCTTGCCGGATGAAAATTGTCATCGAAATCGAGCGCATGAGCCGCCGTTGCGTTGATGAGTGCGGCGAAAGAGGGCGAGGCGGAGCCGCCAGTGACGAGTCGCGCTTCGCCGCCTCCGGCGATTTCCCCATCGAAGGCGCGAGTGAGCGCGGCGACGCTTTCATCGCCGCTGCCTGCAATCATACAGCCGATGGTGTCCACCACAGCATCTCTTGCCCGGTCCATGGCGACGTTTGAGAACGTCATTCGCGACAGGAGCTGTTCCGCGATCTTCCGGAGAATGGTGGCCATTGACGAAAGTCTTTCCGTGAGTTTGGTTCTCAGCGGAAAATGTTCAACTTTCCGCAGCTCCGCAATCTTATGCGGTTTGCGGGTAGGGCTATCGATGTTGGAGATAGAATGGCGCGAGACACGAGTGCGGCGATCAGCCTGAAGCATATCGAGGCCTATGACGCCATCGCCGCGACAGGCTCGACGATCGCCGCCTCCGTCGAGCTTGGGATCTCGCAATCGAACGCCAGCCGCTTGCTGCAGCAACTGGAAGACTATCTCGGCGTCCGGCTTTTCGACCGGGAAAAGAACCGGCTTCAACCGACCCGCGAGGGGCTGCAGCTCGGCCCGGAAATCCGTGCCATTTCCGACCGGCTACGCGCCTTGAAAACGGCGGCGATGGAGCTCGAGAGCGGTCGATCGCGCGAGATCATGCTGCGGCTCGCCTTTCCCTCCAGTCTTTCCTCGACGCGCATTCCGAAGCTCGTCAAGAACTTTCTCGCGGCAAATGGTCCGATGCGCGTCGAAGTCGCATCCGGCAGCTATCTCGCAATCGAACGGATGGTGGCCGACGGCGAGGCCGATCTCGGCTTCGCGCGTCTGCCGCTGATGAGCCCGGGATTGAAACGGGAAAGGATCCTGTCGTCGCGGGTCATTTGCGCCCTTCACAACGATCATCCCAAGGCCGGCAGCCGCCAATTGTCGGTCGGCGACCTGAAGGGGCAGGATCTGATCATGCTGAATAGGGAGCGACCGGTTCGTCATGAGCTTGAGGCGTTGTTCTACAAATCAGGCATCCGCCAACGCCCCTTGCTCGAAGCACATTCGGTGGCGAGTGCCTGCGCGCTGGCCGCGCAGGGGCTCGGCATTGCGCTGGTCGGCGAGATCATCGCCCGCGAATATGCGACGCTGCCGCTGCAGTTCATTCCGCTCGAACCGGAACTGCCGGTTGCCTACGCGCTGATCAGCGGAGAGAAATTTCCGATGCCCAAGGCCGCCAGCCTCTTCCTTCAAAGCATTTCGGACTGGGCATGATGACGGCGCCTGAACCGCCCCGGGGGATCGCAAACGCATGAATATCAAGCAACTGGAAGTCCTGCGCACGCTTCTGGCGACGGGGTCGACGATTGCCACGGCAAAGACGATGGGGCTCAGCCAATCCGGCGTCAGCCGCCTTCTCCAGCAGCTCGAGGCGGACCTTTCGATGTCGCTTTTCGTGCGCGACAAAGGCCGTCTCATCCCGACCCCCGAGGCTCTGCTTCTCGCCCGCGATGCCGAGACCATCTTGCTCGCGGTCGATCGGATGTCGGGCCATGCGGAGGACTTAAGAAGCGGCGCGGCCGGCCCGGAGATCGTCCGCGTCGGCCTGCCGAGCAGCATGTGGGAGCATTTCGCGCCGGCAATGCTGGCCGATTACATCAGCGATTTCCCCGGTGTGCGGATCGAAACCTTTTTCGAGACGACGACCGCGATCAACAAGCTCGTCGAGCAGAGGGTGATCGATTTCGGCTTTCTGCGCATGGAGGGCGAGAGCGGACCGGGCATCGAGGTCGAGCGGGTCGCCACCGGCGAAAGCGTCTGCGTCATTCCGAAGGATCATCCTCTTGCGAAACTGGAGGAAATCACGGTCAGGAATTTGCGCGACGTGCCCCTCATTCTGATCGGCCGCCAACGGCCGAACCGCATGGCGCTCGACCAGACCTTCCGGCGGGCCGGCGTCAAGCAGATCGTCAAGATCGAGACGCATACCAACAGCTCCGCCTGTTCCTACGTCGCGCATGGTCTCGGGGTCACGATCATCAGCAGCTTTTATGCGAATCTCTATCGCCACCTGCCGGTGGTTCACCGTCCTTTCGTGCCACGCGCGACCCAGGAATTCGGATTGGCCAGGGCGGTCGGGACGCCACTGTCGATTGCCGCCCACGCTCTCAGTGATGCCTTGAAGCGACAGATCAAGCTTTCGCAAAAACACATTTGAAATCAAATTTTTAGCCTGAACATTTACGCCAACGCAGTCGCTTTGGTTGCGGTCGTATTCCGCATAGACTTATGACGGAATCGCATAATATTGCGGATATTTCTTCATTCGATCATAGTCTGCGGCAACGAAACCGATGGCGCCGGGCACTGTCCGTCGCCCATCGCGGGGAACAAAAATGCTGAAATTCGTTCTGAACCGCCTGTTGATGGCATTGCCGACGATCGTCCTCGTTTCGGTGACCGTCTTCACGCTGATCCGCTTCATACCCGGCGATCCGGCGGCACTGATGCTGGGCGATATGGCTGAGCCTGATCAGATCGCGGCGATGCGCTCGGAACTCGGCCTCGACAAATCGCTGCCGGAACAGTTCCTGATCTGGACCGCCAATGTCGTCCAGGGTGACTTCGGCCGCTCGATCGTCAATGACGAGCCGGTTCTGCCGCTCGTCGCATCACGCTTTCTGGTCAGCGCCGAAGTCGTCGTCGTCGCCGTCCTTCTGGCGAGCCTCATCGCCGTGCCGGCCGGTGTCATCGCCGCCTGGCGGCAGAACAGTCTGACGGATCTGGCGCTGGTCGGCACCGCCACGATCCTGCTGTCGATCCCGACATTCTGGCTCGGCCTCCTGCTCCTGCTTTTCTTCGGCCTGAAACTTGGTTGGCTACCGGTCCTCGGCTATGTCTCGATCGGCAGCAACGTCACCGGCGGCCTGCTTTACCTCGTGCTGCCGATCATGACCCTGGTCATTCACGAAATGGGTGTGTTGATCCGCATGGCACGCGCCTCGACGCTGGAAGTGCTGCGTCTCGACTATATCACCCACGCCAGGGCCAAGGGGCTTTCCGAGAGCGCCGTCCTCTGGCGGCACGCCTTCAAGAATGCCTTCGGCCCGACCTGGACAGTCATCGGTCTGATCCTCGGCAATCTGCTCGGCGGCATTGCCGTCATCGAGACGGTCTTCACCATTCCGGGCCTCGGGCGACTGATGGTCGACAGTATTTTTGCCCGCGATTACCCCGTGATCCAGGGTTGCCTGCTGTTCGTCTCGCTTTCTTATGTGCTGGTCAATTTGGTCGTCGACCTGCTCTATCCCTTGTTCGATCCGCGGGTAGTCGCCGAATGAAAAACGTCACGTTCAACGGCTTCATCGGCAGCATTCTGATTGCCGCATTGCTCATCTCCGCTGCAATCGGCCTTTTCTGGACCCCCTATGATCCGATGAAACTCGGCTTCACCGCACGGCTGGCAGCACCAAGCAGCGCCCACTGGCTCGGAACCGACGAATTCGGCCGCGACGTGCTCAGCCGCCTGATCGTCGGCGCCCGGGCGAGCGTCTGGATCGGCACCTTGACGGTCACATTCGCGACGGTCTGCGGCACGCTGATCGGTCTCGTCAGCGGTTACGCCCGCGGTTGGATCGATGCCGTCATCATGGCCGTCAACAATGCGCTTCTCGCCTTTCCGGGTATCCTTCTGGCACTGGGATTGCTCGCCGTCTTCGGCGCCAACCAATATGGCATCATCTTCGCGCTGGGCATTGCCTATTCGCCCTCGATGGCCTGCGTTGTCCGGGGTGCCGTCCTGTCGCTGCGCGAGCGGGAATTCATCGAGGCCTCCAAGGTGATGGGCAATGGCGAGCTCTACACCATGTTCCGCCATATCCTCCCCAATTGCATCGCTCCGATCACCGTGCTGGCGACCTCGATGTTCGGCTGGGCGATCCTTTCGGAAAGCGCACTGAGCTTTCTCGGTCTCGGCGTCCCGCCACCGGCACCGACCTGGGGCAACATGCTGGCCGCCGGCCGACCATTCATCGAGCAGGCTGTCTGGCTGGGTCTCTTCCCGGGCCTGGCGATCGCCCTGACGCTCCTCGGCATCAATCTTCTGGGCGACGCTCTTCGGGACAAGCTTGATCCGCGGATGAGGGGGCTGAAATGACCAATGAAACGCTTTTGAATGTCCGCAACCTGACGCTCCAGGTCGCTGGAACCGGTGTGGAGGTCGTCAAGGGCGTCAGCTTCGACATCGCCCCAGGCGAGATCTTCGGCATCGTCGGGGAAAGCGGATCGGGCAAGACGCTGGCAACACGCGCCCTGATCTCGCTGCTGCCGGCACCCATCAAAGTGATCGGCGGCTCCGTTGCCTACAAGGGACGTGACGTGCTTTCCATGAACGGCGCCCAATTGCGCCAGTTGCGTGGTGCGGAAATCGGTGTCGTCTTCCAGGAGCCGATGACCTCGCTCAATCCCTCGATGACCGTCGGCCGCCAACTCGAAGAAGGGTTGCAGCTGCATACGAAACTTTCGAAGGAGGAACGGCGCAGCCGGATCCTCGACATGCTGAACCGGGTCGGGATCCGCGATCCCGCCGGGGCGCTCCCTTCCTATCCGCATGAATTCTCGGGCGGCATGCGCCAGCGCATCATGCTGGCATCGGTGATGCTGCTGAAACCGGCGCTCTTGATCGCCGACGAGCCGACGACGGCGCTCGATGCCGTGATCCAGCGCGATGTCATGGAATTGATGGTGGAACTGACACAGGCGGAAGGCACCGCCGTGCTGCTGATTAGCCATGATCTGCCGATGGTTGCCCGTTACACGAACCGCATCGTCGTCATGGAAAAGGGGGTGATCGTCGAAGAAGGACGTACCGCCGATCTGCTCGACGCACCGCAGCGTGCCTATACGAAAAAACTGCTTTCCTCCCTGCCGTTCCGCGGAGAGACGCGTACGATCGACAAGACCAAGGCGCCGATGGTCTCGGCGCGGGATATCGTCGTCGATTATCCGGGCCGGCGGTCGCTGATGAAGAAGGCAACGCCGAAACGGGCGCTGCATGGCGTCAGCATCGATATCCACGAGGGCGAAGTCGTGGCGCTGGTCGGCGGTTCGGGTTCCGGCAAGACCACGCTCGGCCGCACCATCGCCGGACTGGTCCGTGAGAGCCAAGGCGATATCCGGTTCAAGGGACGCAGCCGCGACGACGACTGGATGGATTATCGGCTGAATTGCCAGATGGTGTTTCAGGATCCTTATTCCTCGCTCGATCCGCGCATGACCATTCTCGCACTCGTGGAAGAAGCGCTGCGGCTCGTTCCCGATCTCGACGCCATGGCAAAGCGCAAGCGCGCCCTGGAGACGCTGGAGGAAGTCGGTCTTGGGTCCGACTATGCCGGGCGCTACCCGCATGAGCTTTCGGGCGGCCAGCGGCAGCGCGTGGCGATTGCCCGCGCCATTGCGCGCCGGCCGAAATTCCTGATCGCCGACGAACCGGTATCGGCGCTTGACGTGACGGTCAGGGCGCAGGTGCTCGAACTCCTGTCCGACCTGCAAAAACGCTACGGCTTTTCCTGCCTGTTCATCAGCCATGATCTCGGCGTGGTCGAACAGGTGGCCGATCGCGTCGTCGTCATGCAGGACGGCCGGATCATCGAGGAGGGCGACCGCGATACGGTTTTCGACAGCCCGAAGGAGGCCTATACGCAAAGGCTTCTCTCGGCCATCCCCGCTCTGGACCACAATGCTCAGGGCGGCGTGATCCTCAAATGGCGCCTGGAGAACTGATATGACGACGATGATTGAATCCGGAAAGCTCGCGGAGCGATTGAACGCGATCTGCGATGCCCAGCCGTTCGTGACGCGCTTCATGGTGCGTGCGCTTGGCAGCGGCGAAAAGATCGGCAGGGGCGCCGACGAGGAAACGCCCTCCGCCAGCACCCGAAAGACTTCGATCATGATGGCGGCCCTGAAGGCCGCGCATGAAGGCCGCCTGGATCTCGACGAACGGATCACCTACGAAAAACGTTTCGCCGAGGAAGTGGCGAGCGGGATGTTCCGCTATCTGACGCCCGGTATCGTCATATCGCTGCGCGATGCCATCACCGGCATGATGGTGCTGAGCGACAATGTCTGCACCAAGATGGTCTTCGAAAGGCTGACGCTCGAAGAGGTTGACGGCTATTGCAAGTCGATCGGCATGACGGGCACCAACCATCGCTTCCTCATCCCTCCCTTGGCGCTGTCGCCCGATCATTCATTGAAGGCCGTCACCACGACGACGGCGCGGGATCAGGTCTATCTGCTGCAGACCATCCTGGATGCGCAGGATTCGCGGGAAGCCGCGGACCGGCTCGGCTGCTCGCAGGCGCTTTGCGCCTATGCACTTCAAACCCTGAAGAACCAGATCCTGCGTTATGCCATCCCCTCCAGGCTGCCCTTCGGTGTGCTCGTCGCCCATAAGGGCGGCACGGGAAAGCGCGGCCGCATGAATGCCGGTATCGTCTATCGCGACGGATACCCCTTCTACATCATCGCCGCCTACACCGACGACGTGCCGCAGGAGATGCCGGACGGCACCCCTGGCTACACGGTCGCGCTTGAAACCATCGGCAGGCTTTCACGCGCCTGCTGGGATGAATTCCAATCCTAACGATTATAAAAAGAGGGTAGAACAATGCACAAGCTTCTTCTTGCAGGCACCATGTTGATGGCGATGACCGGCGTGGTCGACGCCCGCGACATCGTCGTGGCTCAAAGTTCCGATCTCCGCAGCAACAATCCGGGCGTCAATCGCGACGGCAATACCGATGGCGTCATCTTGCATATCGTCGAGGGGCTCGTCGGCTATGCCAACAACGGCGAGGTCAAGCCGCTGCTGGCAAAGAGCTTCGAAGTCTCGGCGGATGGGCTGACCTACAGCTTCAAACTGCGTGACGACGTCAGATTCCACAACGGCAAGACATTGACCGCCGATGACGTCGTGTGGAACTGGAACCGCTATCTCAAGCCCGAAACGAAATGGACCTGCCTTCCTGACTTCGACGGCAGCGGCAGCGTGCATGTTACGGGGGTCAATGCAGTCGATGCTTCGACCGTCACCATCACGCTGGAAAAGCCATCCGCGGTTTTCCTTGGCCTGATGTCGCGCCCCGAATGCGGTTACACCGGGATCATTTCCCCGGAATCGGTCGGCGCGGACGGAAATTTCGTCAAGCCGATCGGCACCGGCCCCTTCAAATGGGATGAATGGAAGAAGGGCGAGTATATCCATCTCGCCAAGTTCGACGATTATGTCTCGCCGGAGAACGACGGCAAGCCCGACGGCATGGTCGGCTCCAAACGCCCTCTCGTCGATGGCATCAAGTTCATGGTCATTCCCGATGCTTCGACCGTAAAGGCCGGCCTTCAGTCCGGCGTGCTCGACACCGCGGAGATTTCGCCGGATCTCATTCCCGAATTCAAGACGAGCGACACGATGCAATTGATCGTGGCTCGCAACAACGGCAAAAACCTCTTCTACATCCAGACGCGCGACAAGGTTCTGAGCAATCCCGGCGTGCGCCGCGCCATGGCAATGGCGCTCGATCTCGACCAACTCGTCGAGGCCGCCTCCAATGGCACCGGCGCAGCCAACGGTTCGATGGTTTCGCAAGACTCGCTCTATTTCGACGATGTCCAGAAGGAGCGTCTGCCCTACGACATCGAGGCCGCGAAGAAAGAGCTTGCGACGGCCGGCTATAAGGGCGAGCCGATTACCATCATCGCCAACAAGCGCAGCAACGTGCCAAGCTTCCCCGCCGCGGTCATGGCGCAGGCCATGATGCAGCAGGCAGGTCTCAATGTGCAGATCGAGGTGCTCGACTATGCGACGCAGGTCGATCGCCGCCGGTCCGGCAACTACCAGATCATCTCGCAATCGGTCGCGCCGCGGCTCGATCCGGCGCTGATGTACGGCTTCTATGTCGGCAACAAGGACAAGAATGCGTCATTGATGTGGGATGATCCGAAGGCCGTCGAGCTGATGAAGGCCGCCTATGCGGAACCCGACCAGACGAAGCGTCAGGCGATCTTCGACGAGTTTCACACGCTGATGCTCAAGGAAATGCCGGGCATCTTTCTTTATGACATGGTCGATGTCTGGGGCGCGACCAAGAAGCTGAAGGGCCAGCCCGTCTGGCAATCGAATGCCCGTCTTTGGGAAGTTTCGCTCGACAACTGATCCTGAACTGCCGCGCCCGGTGGGTCGGGCGCCGCCATCCCACTTCGACAGTCAACAGGAGATCCGGCAGGCAGTCCTGCCGGGTCCGGTGCAACACGTCCCTGTGGCGGAAGGGCAGACAGCGAGGAATACCATGAATCTTGACGCGATCAGCTCCTTTGCCGCGGCGGTCGAAAAAATGAAGCCGGATTATATCGCCCTCAGCGACAATATCTGGGACTTTGCGGAACTGAAATTCGAGGAGCGGCGCTCGTCGCAATTGCTGGCAAGGACACTCGAGGAAAACGGCTTTGCCGTGCGCCGCGGCGTGGCAAGCATGGAAACGGCCTTCATCGGCGAATCCGGCAGCGGCAAGCCGGTGATTGCTTTCCTCGGCGAATTCGATGCCCTGGCCGGAATGAGCCAAACCGCCGACGTCGCCGAGCCTCTTCCCGAGGCGGCGGGAGCAACGGGTCACGGCTGCGGGCACAATCTGCTTGGCGTCGGATCGCTGATGGCGGCGGTTGCGCTTGCCCGCCACCTCAAGGAGAATAACCTGCCCGGAACGGTGCGCTATTACGGCTGCCCGGGAGAGGAGGGCGGTTCCGGCAAGACCTTCATGGTTCGTGCCGGCGCATTCGACGACGTCGATGCCGCCCTGACCTGGCATCCGGCTCCGTTCAACGGTGTTCGCTCGACGAACAATCTTGCCGTTCTCGAATATTACTATCGCTTCAGGGGTGTCGCGGCCCATGCTGCCAACAGCGCCCATCTCGGCCGGTCGGCGCTCGATGCGGTCGAACTGATGAATGTCGGCGTCAATTTCCTGCGCGAACACATGCCGCAGGATTGTCGCGTTCACTACGCGATCACCGACACCGGCGGCAGGGCCGCCAATGTCGTGCAGGCCAGCGCCGAGGTTCTCTATCTGATCAGGGCGCCTGACATGCCGCAGGCGCTTGAGCTTGCCGGGCGCGTCGAGAAAGTTGCACGCGGTGCGGCGATGATGACCGAAACCGCGGTCGAGATCGTGTTCGACACGGCCTCGACGAACCTTCTTCCCAACATCACGCTCGAAACGGCGATGCACGAGAATATGGTCGCGCTCGGGCCGATAGCCTTCGACGAGGCCGACATCGCCTTCGCCCGGAAAATCCAGGATACCTTCACGCAGGAAGCGATCAGGAGCAGCATCCGCCTCTATCAGATCAAGGGCGATGTGTTCTCCAATGCCAAGGTCGATGGCTCGACGCCCTTGCACACCGGTCTGCGCGATTTCGAGGGACAATCGCATTTCCGGGCCGGATCGACCGATGTCGGCGATGTCAGCTGGGTGACGCCGACCGCGCAATGCTGGGCGCCAGCCTGGGCAATCGGCACCAATCCCCATACCTGGCAGGTCGTCGCGCAGGGAAAAAGCCCGGCCGCGCACAAGGCCATGGCGCATGCGGCCAAAACGCTTGCGACGACGGGGCTCGCATTGATGTCGTCATCCGATCTCCTGGCAGCCGCGAAGGAAGAGTGGCGGGAAAAGACCAGCGGCAAAGCCTATGTGTGCCCGATACCCGACGATGTGATGCCCGCAACAGTTCATAGCCGATAATCCTGCCCGAGAACGCCGCGCCCAAAAAGATGCTGCGGGGGCGGGGAGGCATTCCCCTCCGTCCATCCATCCCCGTGGGTTGCGACCGGCCGATGAAATTGTTCGGTCAGCGATGGCACCGGAATCGCAGCACGGCGGATGGCTATTGCGAGCCGCCGGCTTTGCGTCGTCCGCGGCTCACCATCATTCCGCCGACGATAAGAACAATTCCGGTCGCGTTCGCCCAAAATGACGCTGGAACGTTGCGCGCATAATCAAGCACCACCCCTGTCACCATCTGGCCACCGATGATCAGCAGAGCCGAATTCACCGCGCCTATTCGAGCAATCGCCCAACTGCCCGCCGCCACGAAGATGACGCCGATGGGACCACCCAGATAGACATACCAAGGCGCCTCGGCAGCGCCCGCAGGAAGCAGACCTCCGGCAAAGAGCCCCAGGCAGGTGAGGGCAGCAAAGCCTATGGCATGATTCCAGAAGGATGCGATCAGTGGCGTCGTCGATATGCTCAACCGTCCATTGAGCTGACGACTGAGGCCGACGAGCACACCGCCCAGGCACGCCAGGAGAATGAACACCGTCATGCCGCACCTCGCCCAAACAGTATAATGAGTGCGGCCCCCGTTACGACCAAGCCGAGTGCTACGATGTCTTGTCTATCTGGGCGCCGCTTTGGCAGGCCGAACAGTCCCCAACTGTCGGCCGCGACGCTGAAGGCGACCTGGCCTGCCAAACCCAAAGCCAAGGTGCCGGAGAGCCCGAGCGGTGAGTTGACCGCGGTCGAGGTCAGAATGACCGTTGCCGCGCCGGATATCCCACCGAGATAGGACCATAAAGGCGCGTTGGCGGCTTTTTCTACCAACGGCGTGCGCCGGCGGTGGACCACCAGGAGAAGAATGACCGCTGCGATGATGCCCGTGCCGTGCGCGGTCCAAGATGAGAACAGGGGATTCCCATAACGGGCCAACTCCCCGTTGAGATGCACCATGAAAGTCAGGAGCCCACCCGTGGCAAAAGCTCCGATGAAGTAGATGGGATGCGAATTACGTGCTTCGGTGGTCATTGCAGATCCCGTCAAAGAATCGATTGCGCCCGATATTTTTCAAATTGCCGCTACAGCGCCGCGTCTTTTTGGACGCGCAAAGGACGCTGCAGCACTCGCCTGGACGAATGCGTCGACCATGGTTCCTGATTAGGACGGTACGTCTCAGCGGATTTCCTGCCTGGCGTCAATCGTGGTTCGACAAACATCCCTTCCATTGACGCGCCCTTCCAGCAGATGGCTAATAGTCCGGTGCCGTCACTGCCGTGCAAGCATGGAGGATGCGATGCTGATCAAGGGCGCACGAACGTTCGTGGTGCGGGATGCGGGCGGCTTCGTCGCACATGTCAATATGCCGGGCTGGTTGAAGCCGAAGCCGACCGATCACGGCCAGGGCCCTCTCGCCATGGTCGTTGAATCCATCCTCGATCCCGGCCGCCTGATCGCGATGCACGAGCACCGGAACGACGAGATCATTTCCTGGGTGCCTGAAGGCGTCATGCGCCACGACGACAAGGCCGTTGGCCGACTGGTGGTCGACCGCGATCATCTGATGGTGATGAATGCCGGGGTTAGCTTCTGGCATTCCGAAGAGACGCTGGCATCCGATCCGCCTCTGCGGATGCTGCAGATCCTCGTCCGCCCTTATGCGGTCGATCTGGAGCCAAGGATCCAGCATGGGCCGATGCCACCTACCGCGGCCAACGTCTGGCGACACCTGGTCGGGCCTGAAGGTGAAGACGCGCCCTTCTATGTCCGCAGCGCGATCGACGTCTTCGATATCCGGCTAGACGCAGGCATACGAGTGGAATTCCCGCAGAAACACGGCCGAGAGCTCTATTTCTATGTCTTTAGCGGTTTCGTTGTGGTCGAGACGCAGACCTTTGCAGAAGGGGAGCAGGGGCTGCATTTATCTGATGACAAGCTCGAAGTAGAGGCGCAGAGTGCAAGCACGTTGGTCGCGTTTCTGCTCGACCCGAACGCATCTATCACCAGGCAGGGGACTGTCGGCGACCACAAGAATATCCCGCCGGCAATCATCATTCGCGCGTTCCTGCGATGGAGGAAATTTCGCCATATGTGGCGTCATCTTTCGCATGGCCGCTCGAAGACCAAAAAGGCGATATGAATGGAACAAGGATGCCCCTAACGGGTTTCGAACCTTAGCGTTCAATAGGAGGAGCATTTCATGCCTACGGTTGCCGCCACACCCATCACCCCACCAGACCAGCACGTTGTAACAGCGCGTGAAGCCATCGAGCCGCTTTATGAGAAGCTCGAGCTTCAAACGGAATCGCTGGTCCTGTCTGCGGCGTTGGAAGCGGGATGGTCTTCGGATGAGGCAACCGAGGCATTGGCGGCGCTCAGACTGCAGGACGCACTTTCCACGCTTGGACGAACGGCCTGACCGAGAAACCGACAAGATCGGCTGCGAGATTGGCAAAGCACCTTCCGGTTCTATCAGATAGGAGATCAACAAGGCTCGACCTTGGTTGAAATCTTCGCCGACGCATTGTATATGCCTATGTATATACACAGGAGTCTGATGTGGCCTATTCCCGACATCAAGAGCCTACCCCCCCGCGGGAGGCGAAGCTTTTCAGAAACAACAAGAGTCAGGCTGTGCGAATCCCAGCTGACTTTGAGCTACCCGGTGACCGAGTGATGATCCACCGCGATGGCGATCGGCTCATTATTGAGCCTGTGCACCGCAAAAACCTCCTAGAGGTTCTCGCCGGTTTGGAGCCGCTTGGTCCTGAAGATCAGTTTCCTAATGTAGACGATACCCTGCTTCCTGTGAAAGAAATTGACCTTTGAGCAGGCTTTATATGCTGGACACCAATATCGTGTCGGAGCTTGCTCGAAACCCTAGGGGCGTAGTCGCTCAACGCATCGCCGAGGTTGGACCCGATGCAATCTGCGTCAGCATTATCACGGCGTCGGAGTTGCGCTACGGGTGCGCCAAGAAGAGATCACCGAAACTTCTAGCCCAGATCGAAGCCATCCTCGGCAGCGTAGCGGTGCTTGCGCTGGATGTGCCCGCCGATGCTGCATACGGCGGCATCCGCGCTGAACTGGAGGCCGCTGGCAAGCCTATCGGTCCGAATGACCTATTCATCGCCGCCCACGCATCTGCCCTCGGAGCGGTTCTGGTGACGGCGAACGTTGGCGAGTTCACGCGTATTCGCGCCTTGCGGGTCGAAAACTGGTTGGTTTGATGGCCATAAGCCATTTTGGAAATTCAATGTCGATTTGTCCTGGCGTGTTCCTTCTTACCTGGGATCCGGCCTTGCACTCCGGACCGACCAAGAGGATCATTGGTCACGGATGGAAGATATCAGCCTCGATGTTGAGCGCCGGCGCATTGGATCATCGCGGTCGCGTCCAGGGAACGTCCCTCGACCTACATGAAACCAGATCCCCGACGGCGGCCGTGGAGCAGGCAAATGTCACAGGATTGCGGACAACCCAAAACCACGCACACGCCTATAGTTCCATCTGTTCCATAAGATAGATTACGCCACTTTTGCAATTATAAGTTGGAAAATATAGGACACACCAACTCACGGCTGGTGCGAATGTGTGGGTGGGTCAAATACCGTTTGATGACCGCAGTTCATAGAGCACGTGATGGCGCAACGGATGCCCTTCGGCCAAATTGGGATGATCGAACTCACCGATCCGGTTCATCCCCAGTCGTCTCATCAAACCCCAGGAATTGCTGTTTGCGGGCACCGTGAAGCTGACGATCCGGTCAAGCTTCAGATCGTTGAATGCAAAATCGAGAGACCGTTCTGCGGCCTCGCGCGCATATCCGGCGCCGTGCCGAGAGGCCGAAAGCCGCCAACCGATTTCGACTGCCGGGGCAAATGGCAAAGCAGGTGAAACTTTGGCGAGGCCGCACATGCCGATCAACTGGCGACTTGCCTTCTCCTCCAGCGCCCAAAACCCCCAACCATGGTCCTCGAAGTGTCGGTCGATGCGGTCGAGCATCGCATTCGACTGTTCGTCGGTCAGAGGATTGAGATATCTGACGACGTCGGGCTCGGCATTGATCGCAGCGAAGGGCTTGCGATCCTGCTGTCGCCAGGGTCTCAAAATCAGACGTTCAGTTTCGAGCTTCATCGTTCCTCTGCGACAGATCCTACCAGAGCGTCATGTGACGGTTGACGTCCTTGTAGAGCAGGTAGCGGAACCGGCCGGGGCCACCGGCGTAACATGCCTGCGGGCAGAAGGAGCGCAGCCACATGAAGTCGCCGGCCTCGACCTCGACCCAATCCTGGTTCAGCCGATAGACGGCCTTGCCTTCCAGCACGTAGAGACCATGCTCCATGACATGGGTTTCCATGAAGGGGATCACGGCACCCGGCTCCAAAGTCACGATATTCACGTGCATGTCATAGCGGACATCGGCCGGATCGATGAACCGGGTGGTCCCCCAGCGTCCATCGGTGTCCGGCATCGCCGATATGGCATGTTCGTCCTCATGTGTGACGATCGCCGGCGGCGGCTCCAGCCCCTCGACCTCCTGAAAGGCCTTTCGAATCCAGTGGAATTTTGCCGCCGTCGAACCGCCGTTTTTCAGGCGCCAGACCGAACCCGCCGGAATATAGGCGAACGAACCGCTGCGCAGCGCATGACTGACGCCATCGAGCTCCACTGTCATCTCGCCTTCGACGACGAACAGAACCGCTTCGGCCCGCTTGTCGGGCTCCGGCCGATCGCTTCCGCCGCCGGGCTGAACCTCCATCACATATTGCGAGAAGGTCTCGGAGAAACCGGAGAGCGGCCGGGAGAGAACCCATGCCCGTGTCCCCGTCCAATGCGGAAGGACGCTGGTGACGATGTCGGTCATGACGCTGCGCGGGATGACCGCATAGGCTGTGGTGAAGACGGCCTTGCTGGAAAGCAGCTCGGTTTGCGGCGGCAGCCCGCCGAGTTTGGAATAATAATCTCTGTTCATCGGTCCAGGCTTCGCGGCATGTGGCACTGCATCTGCTTTATGCGCCGCTCACCTTCCAGGCAACTCTTAATTCGGCCGGTTAAAATCGATGGGGAGCCGCCCGGCCGGGTTTCCGTCAGAACTCGACTTCCAACTCGACGATCTCGTCCGGCTCGGCCATCGCGCCTTCGGTCCATTCGCCTATCAGCGGCCAGGACAGCACCGTCTCGACATAGGCTTCGAGCTGCGGTTCGAGCTCCACCGCATAGGTGCGGAAGCGGGTGCAGACCGGCGCATACATCGCATCGGCCACGGTCGGCGTGGTGCCGAACAGCCAGGGCCCGCCGTTTGCCTCGAGGCATTCGGTCCAGATCGCCTTGACGCGCTCGACATCCGGCCGCGCGCCCGAGAATATCTTGAAGCTCGCATGCCGCGCCTTGAGGTTCATCGGCAATGCCGAACGCAGGTTATGGAAACCCGAATGCATCTCGCCCGAGACCGACCGGCAGCGGGCGCGCGCCGCCCGCTCGACGGGCCAGAGCCCGGCAGTCGGCGTCACTTCGTGGAGATATTCGGCAATCGCCAGCGTGTCCCAGACCGTCACATCGTCATGGGTCAGCCTCGGCACCAGAACCGATGGTGAAAGCAGAAGCAGTTCCTGACGCGCCTCGTCATCCATCTCCACAAGGACTTCGGTGAAATCCAGCCCCGCCATCCGGCATAGCAGCCAGCCGCGCAGAGACCATGAGGAGTAGTTCTTCGAGGAAATCGTCAGTGCAGCTTGCGACATCGGGCTCGTATCCTTGTCGGACAATGTTGCTTCTTCCTCGATAATCTTCTCGCATGGCGGGACATATTCCACTAGCATTTTTTGCACCGCCGCATCGATGCGGCAGTGCGGGAGATTTCGGCCATGCTCTACCAGGCCTATCAGTTCCAGGATGATCTCATCGCGCCGCTCCGCGATCTGGCGCGGCGCCTGCAGATCTTCTCCGCGACAGCGCTCTGGGGATCCGGCAGCGAAATGGGACGGCACTTCGCCGCCGCGCTGGAGATGATCTCACGCTTCGAGATCACCCACCAACGTCCGGATTTCGCCATAGACTCGGTCATGATCGGCAACCGCGTGATGCCCGTCACCGTCGAGACCGTACTCGACATGCCCTTCGGCACGCTGCTGCACTTTGCAACGGACACCGATGCAAAGCGGCCGCGGGTGCTGGTCGTCGCCCCGCTGTCCGGCCATTTCGCGACGCTCCTGCGCGGCACGGTGCAGACCCTGCTGCGCGATCACGACGTCTATATTACCGACTGGGCGAACGCCCGCGACGTGCCGCTGTCGGCCGGACGCTTCGGCATGGACGACTATGTCGATTATATCATGCATTTCCTGGAGGAAATCGGCCCTGGCGCTCATATCCTCGCCGTCTGCCAACCCTGCGTGCAGGCGCTGGCCGCCGTTGCCGTGATGTCGGAAGAGCGGCATCCCGCCACCCCGCGGACCATGACGCTGATGGCCGGGCCGATCGATCCGCGCGAAAGCCCGACGAAGGTCAACGAACTTGCCGTATCGAAGTCGCTCGCCTGGTTCGAGAACTCGCTGATTACGGGCGTTCCCTGGCGTTATCGGGGCGCCGGGCGGCGGGTCTATCCCGGCTTCCTCCAGCTCGTCGCTTTCATGTCGATGAACATGCAGCGCCACCAGGACGCTCATCGCAGGCTCTACGACCATCTGGCGAAGGGCGAGACGGCCGAAGCCGGCAAGATCAAGAAGTTCTACGACGAATATTTCGCCGTGCTCGACCTCACCGAAGAATTCTACATCGAAACCATCGAACGCGTCTTCCAGAAGGCGGAACTCGCGACCGGCGACCTCACCCACCATGGCCGCAAGGTCGACCCGGGCCAGATCCGCAACACGGCGCTTTTGACCGTCGAGGGCGGCCGCGACGATATCTGCGCGCTCGGCCAGACGTCGGCCGCGCACGATCTCTGTCGTTCGCTGCGCCCGCATCTGAAGCGCCATCATCTTCAGGCCAATGTCGGACATTACGGCGTCTTCAGCGGCCGCCGCTGGGAGGGGGAAATCTACCCCGTCGTGCGCAACATGATCCTGGCGATGGAATAGCGCTCGTCAGATCCGAAACGCGATGGCAAATCTATCGATCGGCCATGACCAGATGGCCCGGCCCGACTTCGCGATAAGACGTGCTCGCAGGCCGATAGTCGACGGCGCGCATCGGGCTCTTGATTTCGTCATTCGCCACCATCCGCTTTTCATGGCGACGGTCCGGATCGGGCACGGGCACTGCCGCGATGAGTTTCTTCGTATAGGGATGCTGCGGATTTTCGAAGACCGCGGATCGCGGGCCGATCTCGACGATCTCGCCGAGATACATCACCGCCACACGGTGGCTGACACGTTCGACCACCGCCATATCGTGCGAGATGAACAGGAAGGCGAGGTTGAGGCTCTGCTGCAGATCGAGCATCAGGTTGATGACCTGTGCCTTGATCGAGACGTCGAGCGCCGAGACGCTTTCATCGGCGACGATGACCTTCGGCTGCAAGGCGAGCGCGCGTGCGATGCAGATGCGCTGGCGCTGGCCGCCGGAAAACTCATGCGGGTAACGCGCCGCCATATCCGCCGACAGACCGACCTTCATCAGCAGGTCGGCGACGACATCCTTTGCCTGTTTCGAATTACCCATCTTGTGTTCGAGATAGGGTTCGGCGATCGCAGCGCCGACCGTCATGCGCGGATTGAGACTGGCAAAGGGATCCTGGAAGATCATCTGCACGGATTTGCGCATCTCGCGCAGATCTTTCCTGTCGAGGCCGAGCACCTCCCTGCCCTCGACGAGAACGGAACCGGCCTGCGGCTCGATGAGCCGCATGATGGCGCGGCCGGTCGTCGACTTGCCGCAGCCGGATTCGCCGACGAGCGACAGCGTCTCGCCGGCATGAAGATCGAAGGAGACGTTTTCGACCGCATGCACCCGGCTGGTCAGCCGGCCGAACAGGCCGGAATGAATGTCGAAGCGCTTGGTGAGGTTCTTCACCTGTAGGACAGGCGTCACTGCCACCGTATCGGCAACCTCGGCGGGAATATCCGATTCACCCGTCGCGGTATTGACCACGGGAAAGCGCAGCGGCCTTTGCCTGCCCTGCATCGAGCCGAGCACCGGCACGGCTGAAAGCAGCGCTCTCGTGTAGGGATGTTTGCCGCGGTGAAAAATATCGGCGGTGGCGCCGCTTTCCACCTGTTCGCCGCGATACATCACCACCGTCCGGTCGGCGATCTCGGCGACGACGCCCATGTCGTGGGTGATAAAGAGAACGGAGGTCCCCTCCTCATCCTGCAGCATCTTGATCAGGTCGAGAATCTGGCCCTGGATGGTGACGTCGAGCGCCGTCGTCGGCTCGTCGGCGATCAGCAATTTCGGCCGCGAGGCAAGCGCCATGGCAATCATCACCCGCTGGCGCATGCCGCCGGAGAAGCGATGCGGATATTCGCCGAAGCGCGAGGCGGCCGAGGGGATGCGGACCTTTTCCAGCAGCCGGATCGTCTCGGCTTTGGCATCGGCCTTGCTCATATCCGAATGGCAGAGCAGTGCTTCGGAAATCTGGTCGCCGATGGTGAAGAGCGGATTGAGCGATGTCATCGGCTCCTGAAAGATCATCGCCACCTCGTTGCCGCGCACCTGCCGCATGGCATTTTCCGGCAAGGCCAGAAGGTCGCGTCCGCCGAGCATGACGCGACCGTCGACACGGCTCGTATCCGCCTGCAGCAGCCGCATGATCGAGAGCGAGGTGACGCTCTTGCCCGAGCCGGATTCACCGACGATCGCCACCGTCTCCGCTGGCGCCACCGTAAAGGAAACATCGCGCACGACCGGTTTCCAGACACCGTCCACCAGGAAGGATGTCGTCAGCCTTTCGACGGAAAGAACGTCGGTCGTCGTCTGGATCGGTTGGGTTTGGGCGCTGGCCATGGCGGTTCCTCTTGCGACGGGTAAGCGGCGGATCAATCGGGCCAGCGCAACGCACCGTCGAAGCGGTGCCTGCTGCGGTTCTCGATCGGCGTTGCAATGATCTCGTTGGAGGCGCGCGCCTTGTCGAGTTCCTGCGCCAGGCGCTCCGCGACGACCGTCTCCTCGCCCGGGTGCAGGTTGCAGGGGTCGAGGTAGAAATAGCGGTGCTCCACCTCATGATCGCGCACGATGATGGGCGGGCTGCCCTTGGCAAGCGCATCGGCCAGATCCCAGGCGGTGATATGGGCTTGCTCGGGATCGACGATCAGGCGCAGCCGATCGAGCGGATTGTTGGTCGGATCAGGCTCGATCAGCGCGGTGACGCCAGGGCGGCCTTCGAGCGTGCGCTTCCACAAGTTGAGGTAGCCGGTCTCGCGTTCCCGGATTCCGGCATGGTCGCGGTTTTCCCAGGCTTCGAGTGCCGCCATGACGCCGAAGATGCTCTCCTTGCCGACCTTCATGCCGCGGCCGATGCCCATGTTCTGCAGGAAGGCATGGCGCACCAGCTCCTTCCTGCCGGCAACGACACCCGAGGTCGGGCCGCCGAGGAACTTGTGGCCGGAGTAGAGCGCGATATCGGCCCCCTGCTCCAGGAAGATGCGCAGATCATATTCCGAGGCCGCATCGACGATGACGGGCACGCCCTTGGCATGGGCGATCTCGACGAATTCCTTGAGGTTCAGCAGGCCGTAATCGACGACATGGTGGGAGACGACATAGACGGCGGCGGCGGTCTTGTCGGTGATGGCGTTTTCCATGTGGAAGCGATGTGTCGAGGTCGCCTGCCCCACAAGCACGACCTTGCCGCCGGCAAGCCGGATCGCCTGGTCGACCGGGGCGCCGTAACTGACGACATGGCCCATCTGCACCAGCACCTCGTTCTTCTCCGACACCACATCCGGCAGCTTCTCGATCGCCAGCAGGTTATTGCCGGTGATTGCGCCGGCGACGGCAAGCGAAATGCCGGCCGAGCAGGAGGCGGTGACGAAGCCCGCCTCGCCGCCGGTCAGCCTTGCGATGACGGCGCTTGCCTTGCGCTGCAGGTCGTTGATCTCGACAAAGTGCGGCAGGATCGATGCCATCGCGCTGATCGCTTCGGCAACGACGATCGACGCGCCGAGGCTGGTCATCGTGCCCGATACATTGATGACAGGGCGAAGGCCAAGCGACGGGCGGGTATCAGTGGACATGGAGATCTCCAGGATTCTGGGTCGAAAAACGAAACATGGGGCGGTCGATCAAGTGTGTCGAACTCCCGTCAGCCGTGCAAGGCGACGATCGCCTCGATCTCGACGGTGATGTTGCCGGGCAGCGAGCCGAAGCCGACGGCCGAGCGGGCATGTTCGCCCGCCGGCCCGAAGACTGCGATCAACAGATCCGAGCAGCCGTTGATGACGCTTGGATGATCCTCGAAATCAGGCACGGCATTGACCATGCCGAGCAGCTTGACCACCCGCTTGACCCGGGCGAGATCGCCCAGCGCATCCTGCATGACGGCAAGCAGGTTGATGCCGGTCAGCCGCGCGTGACCGTAGGCCTGCTCGACACTGACCCCACCGCCGACCTTGCCGGCATGCATGAAGCCGTCGGCCTCGCGCGGGCCCTGCCCGGAGAGATAGAGTATATTGCCTTCGATCACGTGCGTCACGAAGTTGGCGATCGGCGGCGGCGGCGGCGGAAGCATTATGCCGAGGGCCGCAAGCCGTTCGTAAGGCGAGTTCTCGACCTTGCCGGCGGCGGTGGGAAACTGATTCACGCAAACTCCTGTCATGCAATTTTCGATTTGGCGAATTTCGATTGGGCCGACGCTTGGTCGGCGGATTAAAGATCCTTGCGCAGTCTTGGATCGAGCATGTCCCTGAGGCCATCGCCGACCATCTGCAGCGACAGCACGGAGAGGATGATGGCGACACCCGGAAACAGCGTCATCCAGTCGGCCTGGCCGATATATTGGCGGCCGGCGGCAATCATCGTTCCCCAGGTCGGGATTTCGGGGCTGACGCCGAGGCCGAGGAAAGACAGACCGGCTTCGGCAAGCATCGCGCTGGCGAAGAGGAACGTCGCCTGCACGAGGATCGGCGACAGCAGATTGCGCAGCACATGCCGGGTCATGATGTGGAAGGTCGAAATGCCGAGCGCCCTCGCCGCCTCGACATAGGGCAGCTCACGAATGACCAGCGTCGAAGCGCGGACGATGCGGGCAAGACGCGGCGCATAGACGATCGATAGCGCGATGATCACCGTCGTCAACGAGGGGCCGAGGGCCGCGACAAGCGCGATCGCCAGCAGAATATCCGGAAACGCCATCATCGCGTCGATCAGCCGGGCGATCGGCGTGTCGAGCTTCTGGAAAAAGCCGGCAAGCAGGCCGAGCGTCACGCCGATCACGGCCGACAAGGTCACGACCGCCGCACCGACGAGCAGCGATAGGCGACCGGCGAAGATGGTGCGTGAGAAGACATCGCGGCCGAATTCGTCGGTGCCGAAGACAAAGGTGCCGCTCGGCGGCTTCAGCCGGTTGACGATGGAAAGCTTCGACGGCGAATAGGGCGCGACAAGAGGCGCGAAGACCGCCAGAAGCACGAAGATCGTCAGGATCAGCAGGCCCAAGGCGACCGTCTTGCGTTTCAGCAGGCGCCGGGCGAATTTGCTGCCCTCACCTTCGACGGACTTGATTGCGATATCGGCCATCAGTAGCGCACCCTCGGATCAACGAGCAGATAGAGCATGTCGATCGCAAAATTGATCAGCACGTAGAGGGCGGCGATGACGAGCAGCGCGCCCTGGATGACAGGATAGTCGCGGCGCAGAACCGCGGAGACAACGAGATTGCCGACACCCGGCAGGCCGAAGACGGTCTCGGTGACGACGGCGCCAGATATCAGGACCGCTGCCGTCAGGCCGATCACCGTCAGGATCGGGATCAGCGCATTCTTCAGCGCGTGCTTGAGGATTACCCGGCGCTCGATCAGCCCCTTGGCGCGCGCCGTACGGATATAATCGTCGCCGAGCACATCGAGCATCGACGCGCGGGTGAAACGCAGGATCAGCGCCGAGGAGACGATGCCGAGCGCAAAGGCGGGCAGCGTCAGATGATACATGCGATCGAGAAAGGTCGAGCCCGGACCGCCATAACCCGAGACCGGGAAGAGGTTGAGCCTGACGGCGAAGAACTGCATCAGGATCAGGCCGAGCCAGAAGCTCGGAATGCTGGCGGCAAACATCGCAAGCGTCGTTGCTGCCTGGTCTATGAAGGAACCGCGCCGATAGGCGGCATAGATGCCGATCGGCAAGGCGATGATGCTGGCGATGGCAAGTGAGAACAGCGTCAGGAAAAAGGTCGGCTCGGCCCGGTCGAGCAAGGCCGAGGTGACAGGCATGTTGAGGAAGATCGACTGGCCGAGATCACCTCTCAGCATCTGGCCGAGATAATAGACATATTGCAGGCCGAGCGACTGATCGAGGCCGAGCCGGGCCCTGAGGTCGGCAATATCCTGCGGCGTCGCATCCGGCCCGAGCATCACGGCGGCCGGATCGCCCGGGGTCACGCGCACGATGACGAAGACGATCGTGACGACGAGAAACATCACGACGATCATGCCGAACAGGCGCTGGAGGATGTAGCGTATCATCCGAACCATGCTCCAGCGCTTGGCCCATGCAGCATCGGAGCGGAATCCGCCGATCCTCTCCCCTTGTATCTGCACGTTAGGAATTTCGTGCGATGGAAGCGATTGAGCCTCTGGCCGGGTGGCCACCCGGCCAGAGGCGTGACGAAGTCGCCCGCACCCCCTCCGGTTACAACCGTGGATGAGCCTG
>NZ_WIEU01000030.1:0-59162 GCF_012276115.1 Rhizobium leguminosarum bv. viciae
CTGGTGCGCGCTAACCTCATGCACCGCAAAAGGATCGACCGCCTGCTAAAACCAAGCCACAGTCCCCCCGGAAATCTCGGCCAAATGAGCCTCCAATGGTGACAAAATTTAAACCGGACAGCAGTGGCCTCGAGCCTGGGATCCACGCGCTGCCGATGGAGGCCAGCATGGATCCTCGGGTCAAGCCCGAGGACGACGGAGGGCGGGGTGAGCTTTAGAGCAAATGCAGCAAGGGCGGATGATATAAGTGCGAATTTCGCGCCCATGCTTGTATGGGATCATTCGAAGTTTAAGGCCCCACCGTAAAGCTTGCCACCCAGCTTGCGGATCACGACCGCTCCACCAGCAGGCCTGCCGCCAAGGCCTGAAAAGCCTCGCCCCCCTTCGGCCGGCGCGCGCCGGCCGGTCGACCATCCGATTCCGTTTGAGCCAACAGAATGCTTCAATCTAACCCCGAAAGGCTCTAGTAAAGTGTCCTTCGGTAGGCTTGTTCCAGGTCTTCGTCCATCTTGCGCATTTCATCCCCGTCCCGCGGCGCCCCTGTCGTCTCGTCCAGAATGATCTTCATGAGCGAGGGCATCTCCGTGCGGTCCTGGAAATGATCCGGGCTCCACAGGCGGGACCGTCTGAACGCCTTGGCGCAATGCATGAAGGCTTCGCTGACGTTGACGATGATCGCGAGTTTCGGCAGACGATCGGCAACGCTCATACTCGTCAATAGTTGAGGATCGTTGGTCAGACTTGCCCGCCCGTTGACGCGCAATGTGTCGTCGAAACCGGGGATAAGAAACAAGAGCCCGACGTTCGGGTTGGCGATGATGTTGCTTAAGGTATCCAGACGATTGTTGCCGGGTCGATCCGGGATCGCCAGGGTGCGCTCGTCAAGAACCTTGACGAAGCCCGGAGGGTCGCCGCGAGGACTGACGTCGGCCCTTCCCTCCGAACTCTGCGTGCCGATGCAGAAGAATGGCGAGCGCCGAATGAATTCCTGCGCGTGCTCGCCAAGCGAATTCTGACACTTCACGATTGCCAGAGCATGGGTCGGCTCGAACAGCGCCCGAAGCGACTGTTCATCGGCGATGGCAAAATCTGGATTGAGTTGTAAACCCGTCATGATCCCCTCCCGAAATCCCTCTCATCGCATGGCCGAACTGCAGGTCTGGAATTCAGACCTCGCAACGCCCGTCTCCGCCTTCAAGCCATGGATATGATGTACGTACCTCAGAGGATATACATGAGTTGAGATGCAGGATCAATGAGGGATCGAGCCATCGGATTGCAGCTCAAGGGCGACTGATGACGCGTTATCAGATGTAATCACGCTTCAAAGAGGGCAGCCGTCGCGGAGATCACCTCCGTGTGCATGACATCAGTGCCGTAAGACTGTACATTCCATTCGAAGCACTTGCCGTTTACTCGGGTTTTGTCACAGATGTCCTCTTCGCCCACTACCAGACGATTGATGGCAATCCTGACGACGGACGTTGTCGGTTATTCGCGCATGATGGAAGCCGACGAAGAAGGAACAATGGCAAGCGTTAGCCGCTTGCAAGAAGAGATCCTCAAGCCTCGAATCCTCAAGAGTGGCGGTCGGACAATCAAAGTTATGGGTGACGGCCTACTTTCGATCTTCGATAGCCCGGCCGTCGCCATCTCGACGGCGTTACAGGTACAGCATCTGCTGGCAAGCGAGGCTGTAGGTGCCAGTGGCACCGATGCTCTTCGAATTCGAATTGGTATAAACTACGCCGAGGTCATGATCACTCAGGACGATGTGTTCGGCGACGGCGTGAATGTTGCGGCGCGCCTCGAACAACACGCGTTACCGGATGGCATCTGCATCTCAGAAACAACGCACGACATCCTTCCAGAGGAATTGCAGCGGCTGTTTGTAGATGGAGGACTGCTACATCTGAAAAATATTTCCAGGCCGGTGCGTGCATGGCATTGGCCTCGCACTCCCACGATAGTGCAGTCAATTCGAACTGTCGTCGCCGTCCTTCCCTTTCAAAGCGCAGATGATGCAGCGAACGAGTTCCTCGTTGACGGCTTTACTGAGGACATCATCTCCGGTCTGGCAAGATTCAGGAGCCTGTCGGTGATTGCGGTGTCCTCAGCGTTTGCCTTCCGTGATCGCTCGGAGGGTTTAAAGGAAGTTGGGCGCAAGCTCGCTGCCAACTATCTCGTGACAGGCAACATGCGTCGGTCGGGAGACGAGGTTCGGATCACGGTGCGGATGATCCAAGCCGACACGGAGCGGTTGGTCTGGTCTGAGAAATATCAGCGGCAAGCGGCAGATATTTTCGGCATCCAGGACGAGATCGTGAAAATGATTGTCGCAAATCTCGTGGGCCAAATTGAAAGCTGTGATTATCGAGAGTCCCTCCGGCGGCCGCCGGCCAGCCTCGCTGCTTACGAATATTATCTGCGAGGGCTCGTGCATCTCAGAGGCTACGAGCCGGATGACAACGTCAAGGCGGTGGAGATGTTCGAAGCAGCGGTTGCCGGCGACGGAGGCTTTGCACTGGCACACGCTCATCTTGCGTTGGCGAGGATAGCGGTCGGCGGCTATGCCAACGCGCCGGAGGGTGTACTTCGCGACGGGATCGCCCTCGCTCGTCATGCCGTAAAGTTGGACGAGGGAGAGGCTGGCGCCCATCGTGTACTCGGGCTCGCTCACCTTTACTTGAAGGATTTTGACAACTCCGAGAGAGAATTCCGCTTGGCATATAAGCTCAATTCCAGTGACGCCCATGCATTGGTCCAGCTCGGCGGACTTCTGGCAAGGCGAAACCGCATAGACGAAGCGCTTCCTTTGGTCGAAGAAGGGATGCGGCTCAACCCCTACCCGCCTCACTGGTATCACGCAGTTTTGGGTAATCTTCTCTATTTTAAGGGCGACTACGAGCAGGCCCTAGCGGCGCTAAAGCAGCTACCGAACCCCGGAAAATATACCAGCACTCGCATGATCGCCTGCTTGTCGATGGCGGGCCGCTCCCGCGAGGCTGCCGCACTTGCCAAAAGCGTTCGCGAAAATCATCCAGATCTGACGATCGGAGAGTTTTTGGCGCGAGGGATCGTGGTTGAAACCGCCGAACAGACTGAGAAGTTCAGACAGGGCCTGTTGGGAACGGGATTGCCGGAGTGATAGGACGCTGATGGCCACGTCCAGAGGCGGGGGAGTAGGCCATGCCATGAGCAAGCTAACAGCCGCCCACTCGTCTCTGGGAAAACGGAGTCAGTCCGGACAGGAATGATCAGGCAGCGCGCTCGCAGAGACGGGGCTGTCCGTCGCTGGTGCTTGGATACCGGACGCGGCCGTCCGTGACCAGCTTGTCGAGGCCTCGGGATAGCACGTTGCAAAGCTGGCCAAGTCATGGATCGTCCTCGGTCAACCCGATCTGCAGCGCGACCTGCTAGAGCGAGATCGTTTTAGGTCTGTTCATATCCGGCTTCCCTGGAGTAGCTATGCCCCGGCGTGACGTCCGACGTCTGGAACACGTCCTCCATCTTTCGGTCGACGACGACATCCCGGTATCGGCGATCGACGACGCCCAGGGCCGACGCTTCGTGCTTCGTGAAGGTGTAGTCCTTTCGGGTGAGAGGCGGAACCGCGAACCGTCAGGCGGGTTTGAGAGCCGGTCGCTCGGCTGGTTTTCACCCCGAAAACCGCTGTCTCCTGTTAAGCCGGGCGGCCGCCCCGGCTTAACAGGTCGACGGTCCTCTTGATCGATGTTGGAGAGATCCTTCAATTGGAAGAGGACGACAGCTCACCTGCTTCACCGATGCTTGCAGCGCCCGGCCCGGCTTGCAAATCGGTCACGGCCTCGAGGCTATTTCCAAGAATTGCTGCCAATATTCTCTTTTCCGTTCAACACGCTAACAGACTTCGGGCCTGTATTATTCCAGGGATCACACACCGCCTTGCCCGCGTCCCTCCCCCCCTTCCAGGTACGGCAGAACGTGTTGCCAGAAATGTGCCACACGCCGTCAATTGAGATTACATCTCCGGAATCGAGTTTAACCTGACCATGTGCGGTGCCGTCCTTGAGTACAGAAAGCTCCCCACTGTAGCCCTCTTTTGGGCCGCCCAGCGCAATCACTTTGCCGTCTGAAAGCAGGGCCTGAAGCTCCTTTCCTATCATCGCGGTAGCAGCAATAGCTTGCGTTCCGAGAAACATCACAGATAGTCCAGTCAGTATAGTTCTATGCATCGGACGACTTCCCCCATCTCCGTCAAGCACAGTTTCTATCCGACATATATGAACCACAAGTCATCTCTTGTAATTAGCTACAACCCCCTTTGCCGGAAAAGCGAAGTCGCTCGATAATTTGATAGTTTTCAGCAGATATCTGGGGAAAAGTCAGTTCATGGATTATTGTTTTATTGAAAACTTATGATTTGTGTTCGAAATGGTTTTTGCAGCGCAATTAATTCGCCAGCCCAGAAAACACCCCCTTTCCTGATCCCCGCTCCAGCGGGGTTTTTCTTCTATGAACTCGGCAATCGTCGAGCAAGTACAGATTAATCCAAGCATTGGTGCGGAAACGTACAGGAACCTTTTCGATCAATCTTTGTTTGGCCAAAAGGATCGTACAGGTGGCCCCAATCCCGGGGCCCTCCGCCACCCCTTCCTGCCTGTACGATCCCCGTTTCGGCGGGCTCCTTTTTTTGGTCTGCGGCGCGAGCAAAGCGCAACCAGCCGGTTCCGTCATTGACGACTATTATCTCCAAGTTCTGATAGGTTTGGCGCCCGGCAGATCGAAGTGTAGGTTCAACATAGCGGGAAGCATTGAAGGCGGGAATGACCACGGTCCGGAATGGTGGGCGGCCGTTGCAAGCCGCCCGCAACATAGCTTCGGTTATTTCGCCATTGCGGCTCTGGCCGCCTCGATTTGCGCCTTGACGGCGTCGAGGTTGAAGCTCGCTCCTTTCTGCATCGGCGGGAATTCGATGGCGGTTTCCGCCAGCTTCCCGACTTCCTGCTGGACAAACACAAAGCGCCAGAATTGGAACATGAACCATTCGTTGAAATACCCCTGTGCGCCGTCCAGCGTTCCGTTTGCCGGCGTGCCCAGGCGTTCGAAGGGATCGAGGCGCAGGTTCGTAATTGAGGGCGCGTCGACATGCTCCTTGGCTCCGAGCCAGCCATTCGGCTGCTCGATAAAGCGATACTTGTAGTCATCGATGCGCACCGCGCCCAGCGTGCTTTCGCCAAAATAGAAGATCTCGTGGCGCTTCGACGGGCCTTTGCCGGTGAGCAGATCTAACTGGTTGTAGCCGTCGAGATGGTTCTTATAGGTCCGGTCTCCGATCTGCTTTCCCTTCAACAGTTCGTCCGTGATGTTCGGATTTCCGGCAGCGGCCACGAAAGTCGGCAGCCAGTCCAGTCCGGAGATCAGGCCATTCTCCACAGTTCCGGCAGGAATCTGGCCGGGCCAGCGAATAAAAGCCGGCACGCGGAAGCCACCTTCGTAAATCGTACCCTTCTGCCCCCGAAAGGGTGTGTTGCCGCCGTCCGGCCACGTGAATGTCTCCGTGCCGTTGTCGGTCGTGAACAGGACGATGGTGTTGTCGTCGACGCCTAAATCCTTGAGTTTCTGCATCACCAAGCCGACGTCGTCGTCGAGTTGAGCCATGCCGGCTTCCTGGAGCGACCAGCCATTCTCCGCAGTCCGCAGCGCCTCATACTTGGGCGAAAGATGAGTGATGACGTGCATGCGGGTGGGATTGAGCCACAGGAAGAAAGGCTTGTTCTCCGCCTTGGCCTTCTCCACGAACTTCAAGGCTTGGTCGCGGATCTCGTCGTCCACCGTTTCCATCCGTTTCGGATAGAGCGTGCCGGCGTCTTCGATTCTCTGCTTGCCGACCTTCCCCCAGCGCCCGTCTACGGTCGCGTCGTCTGTTGTCGTTGCCCAGCTATGGACCATGTTGCGCGGCCCGACCTTGTCCAGCAAGTCCTGCGGGTAGTTGGGATGCGCGGGGTCTTCCATCGCGTCGAGGTGATAGAGATATCCGAAGAACTCGTCGAACCCGTGAACCGTCGGCAGGAACTCGTTGAGGTCGCCAAGATGGTTCTTGCCGAACTGGCCGGTGGCATAACCCATGTCCTTGAGGGCAGTCGCCAACGTCACGGCTTCCGCCGGTAGGCCGGTCTTGGCACCTGCCTGCCCGACGGTGGTCATGCCGGTACGGATCGGAAGCTCGCCTGTGATGAAGTTCGCCCGGCCCGCCGTGCAACTCGCCTCGGCGTAATAGTCGGAGAACAGCATGCCCTCGGCGGCGATTTTGTCGAGGTTCGGCGTACGGCCGGCCATCAAGCCGCGGTGGTATGCGCCGATGTTCCACATGCCAATGTCGTCGCCCATGATGACGACGATGTTGGGCTTTTGCGCTTCTTGTGCCTGCGCCGGGACAAGCGCGCCCCAGAGAACGGCCGAAGCAGCCAATGCTCCGATGCCGTAGATGATCTTGCGATACATGTGACTCCTCCGTTGTAAATTCCGGCCGAACGACGAACCATCCGAACGCACGGCAGCAAAATTCAACGAGCGCCGCAGTCGCGTATCCACTCTGAATTCAATCGAACAACTGGAGCAATTTAAGTTTCGGACGCCCTTCAATTGGGAACGGCACCGCCCAAGCGTGAGGTCCCTCGGTTTGCGAAAGGAGGCTCACAGCGCGCAACCTACCAAACGGCGGTCCTTCGCGATATTGTACCTTGGGGCAGCCGCGGCCGTTCTGCAATTTTCTTGAAAGGAAACAGACATCTCTTTCGACACTCGCTTTTCGCGTGCCGATAGCCGGAACGTTGGCGGTCCGATGTTGGCGCATCGTTGCCGTGTCGCAATGGCCCCGATCCCTCGACATCGAACACTTACCGTTGACGCGCGAGCGGCACCACTAACCGTTCTCCAGCTGCTGCAAAGATAGATCCCTTACAACGATCGACAACTCGACGCGTCATCAGGGAGGTTCCGACTGGAGTTAAGCTACATGGCTAAAACCTCCCTGACGTCCTTTCAACAAGGATTAGGAGAATCTAGGCCGGATCGTGCCGGGGGGAAGCTGGACTTAAGTCCGGCTGGCGACGTCGGGACACGCTGCTCATATGTAATTTGAGGTAACGTGAAGGTCGGTGGAGGAGCGGGGCAGGAGGAGAATATGAAGTTCGGCCCGGGTAACTACGATCACGAAGAGCGCTGCTCGCAAGGCCACAGTTCGGCGTCCACCATCGCCACAATCGAAGCAGCCCTTTCCGCCGATCCGGATATCGACAGCAGCGCCATCGAGATCAGCATGCTCGGCCCTGTCGTCCTGCTCGAAGGCTTTATAACCAACACTGCAGACCGCGACAAAGCCATCGCGCTTGCTGCGATGATCGTCGGCTTTGAGAACGTCCAGGACCGGATGCTGAGCGTAAGCGGTGTTTTCCTCGCACATTGACCAAGCGCGATAGGCCATTCCGAAACTACCGCTATGACATTGATGGCAAGAATGCGCCAGAAGCTGCCGCCGACCGAGGAGGCGATCTGATCCGCAACCGCGTATAGTGCGATCGCCGAACAAGATCGCTGGGCAGCCGTCATCTGCCTCAGGAAACGCACCGGGAAAACTCACTACGGGGAGAGGCCGATGTACATTCTCTATGGGGGTGACTTCACCCGCGCACCGCTTGTCCAATGGGTGCTTGGGGAAGGCAAAATAGAGTACGAACTCAGAAAAATAGACATTTTGAACGGCGAGCACTGCTCCGCGACATTCCTCGCCATAAACCCAGCCGGCTTGGTGCCAGTGCTGATTACCCCTGAGGGCGACGCACTCTATGAAGTAGCCGCTCTGATGCTATACTTGGCTGACCGGCACCAACTTACAGATCTTGCTCCTCAATTGACGGATCCGGACAGGGGACTTTTTCTCTCTACGGTTTTCCACATCGCCGCGGACATACAATCCGAGATGAAGCGCTTCCATTTCCCGCACCGCTTCTCGCTGAGAAGAGAGGACAACGCCGGGATCCAGGATCTGGCAAAGTCGCTCGTCCTCAGCCGCTTAAACGTCATGAATACTAGACTGGCAAAAAGGGGGCCCTATGTCCTAGGAACCCGCTTCTCTCTTGCAGATTTCTATTTGAGCTTTTGGGTCGCGTATCTCGACCGCGAAACCGTATGCATGCATTTTCCGTCAATTGCCACGCTGTACGATTTGGTTCGATCTCGTCCAAGCGCAGCCCCCTACCTCGAGGAGACCGAGAGGATGGCCGAGACCTATGCAGAGATGATGAAAAAGAAACCCGGCGGCGTCATCACCTAACCACAGCCCGCGCTCACGTTCACGGTCCGATGCTGAGCGCCATTGAGGATGCACCCCTTCGTGCGCGGCGACAGGCGACGCTAGGCTCGTCCGGCCTCGGTCTAGCCCTAGCTCAGCTGGTGGTTCCCGCCTAACATAAGAGTCCGCTTCGGGCCGACTGCAGACTTCAGCCGTTTGTCCGCCCCGAATAATTCCACGGCATCAGATCGTCGATCTGGCTCTGCTTGTGGCCGTTCACGATGGAGGTGAGTGTGGCGGTGGCATGGAAGCCGATGAATCGCGGACAAGTCCGAGCTTCCGCATCACGCTTTGGGAGCGTGGGTTGTCACCACTGGTAACCGGACGGAGCCGGGAACGTAGATTCAGGTCTTCACGGTTTTTGGAGGCTCAGCGATCGGCGTGAACTGGATGGCCACCACTTTACCGTGGCCGATGTCCAATACGAAGGTGGCGCGGAATCTGCCCTCTGTGCGCCTTCCCTGAAATACCCCTTCTTGCGACACGGTGCCCACCCCAATTCGCCAGTCGCCCGCTCCCCGAAACGTCACGTCATCGAGAACGAGGCTCTCGTAAGCCCAGCCATCGGCAAAGCGAGCGACCCACGTCTCTCGGCTTAGAACAAAGCCGACCGGGCCGACACCTACGAACTGGTCCGCCAGGACCTCCAAGAGGTCGAGCGCGCTTCCGCGACGCTCTGCTTCGCTCCAGCGCTCCAGTATTGCAGCGGCACTCGATTGCATGCGATTCCCTCCTCGATCGTCAGAGCCATTCGGTTATGAACGTGTCGCTTGCGTGGATGCAGGTCATCTGCAACCGGCCGCGCCCGGTATTTTGGAAGCAGTGGGCGATGCCTGCCGGCACGATCACGACTTCGCCAACCCGCGCTGGCCCGCTCTCGCCGTCAACCGTGAACGCGACCTCACCGTCGGCCACAATCCACAGCTCGGCGTAGGGATGGCGATGGAGTGGCACGTTCCCGCCTTCCTCCATGTCGACCTCGAAAAAGGACACTGGCGCTTCGTGGGCCCGTCCCTCGAAGGCCGCCGTCAAGCCATCGCCTTGTCGAAGTGATGCAAGTTCAACCTTTAAAGCAGTTGCCAAGGCGGCCTCCCAAATTTCATCAAAAGATAGATGTCTAACTGTTAGATGTCAATCAATCTGCGCCGTATCCTGGCGCGCTTGCAGCGCCAAGTGCGGCCCGCGCGGGTAACCGGGCCTAGTCCAATCCGCGACTGGCTCTGATGGAGACAAAAGCCGCAGGTCGCGCCCAACGGCTGTCGGGCTAGCAGCTTCCGAAACGATACGGCGTCTATTGGCTGATGTTCGCGGCGACCTTTATGAGCAGATTGCGCAGCGCCTGCTCTTCCTCTTCCGTCAAACCTCGACGGAGATTTCGATCGTGGCCTTGCGCGACTGAGCGCAGGCGGACAAACATGCGCCGGCCCTCATCTGTGAGCGTGACGATCTGGGTCCGACGGTTGTCCGCTGGCCGCTCGCGGGTGATCCAGTTCCGATCGGACAACATCTCGAGGTGATGAGACATCGTCGGTCCGGTTACCCCGAGCCTTTCGGCAAGGTCGGTCTGGCGAAGCGGTCCGTGTCTCGCTAGGTTCATGATCACTAGCCACGCAGGCACAGTGGCGCCAGCATCGGCCAGCGCCCGCTCGAATGCACCATTCACGCGTTTGGCGGTACGGCCGATCAGCAGACCTAGAGGTGTCGTACGTACTACCATGCGACAGAATTACAGCGTCGCCCCGGCGCTGTCAAAGACGAGGCCTGGCTGCGCCTTTGCGCGTCAGGGGATGTGGGACGCCTACAAGTGCGGCTTCCACTTTTTGCTTGATCCAGTCAGCGCGGTGAGGTCGGCTTTCAGTTTCGCCGTCGCGGCTTTGGACCAGATTTCGAGGGCTACCCCGAAGCCGCGTGGGCCATCGTCGCGTCGCACCAAGGCAAAGGTCTAGGAAATTGCCATTCACGTCTTCCACAGCCCATCGCGCGACACCATGCTCGGCTTGTGCCGCGAGGTAGCGGCACCGGCATTATGGCGTTGTCGATGAAGATCTCAAACGCACTTCTTAGCTGACACCTTGACCGCAGGACCATTGCTCCATCGGCAAAAACAGCGCATTCAAGGCGTCGTCATCGGTCCGGTTTGGGCGGCATCAAATTGCCGAACTCCATCGGAAATGGAAAAATGATCGTCGAGGTCTTTTCGCCGGCGATGACGTTCAAGGTACTCAAATAACGAAGTTGCATTGCCTCGGGTTGCCTGGCGAGGATTTCGGCTGCTTCAAGCAGTTTGGCTGCAGCCTGCTGCTCGCCTTCGGCATTAATGATCTTGGCACGCCGCTCGCGCTCGGCTTCCGCCTGACGGGCAATTGCGCGGATCATCGATTCGTTGATGTCGACATGTTTGATCTCCACATTGGCGACCTTGATGCCCCAGGCATCGGTCTGGGCGTCCAGGATTTCCTGAATGTCGATGTTGAGCTTGTCGCGTTCCGCCAGCATCTCGTCGAGGTCATGCTTGCCGAGCACCGAGCGCAGTGTGGTCTGGGCGAGCTGGCTCGTCGCCATCATGAAGTCCTCGACCTGGATCGTCGACCTCTCGGGATCGACAACCCGGAAATAGATCACCGCGCTGACGCGGACCGAAACATTGTCATGCGAAATGACATCCTGGCCGGGCACGTCGAGCACCCGCGTGCGCAAGTCGACCCGCATCATCTGCTGGACATAGGGGATGAGCAGGATCAAGCCTGGCCCCTTGACACCGGTGAAACGGCCAAGCGTGAAAACCACGCCGCGTTCATATTCCCGCAGGATCTTGATCGCAGATGCGACGACGACGAGCAGAATAAAGATAATCACAAGGTAGAAGGCGAGATCTGAAAACATGCCCATGACTTTTCCTCCTGCATCCTGAAGGCGGTTAGGCCTCCTGCGAACTGCGGACCACTTCGAGCGTCAACCCATCCCGGCCTGTCACTTTCACGCCGTCGCCGGCGGAAAGCGGCTCAGTTGAAATGGCCTTCCAGCGCTCGCCATGGGCGATGACGTAGCCCGAGATGCCCGTCCAACTGTCGACCTTGCCTGAAATTCCGATCATCTGCTCGCCGCCGGTGACGACATCGTGCCGGCGCGAGATGTAGGCGAGACGGGCAATGGCAAGGCTAAGAGCGAGGCAGGCGACGGCGATTGCGCCAAGCACCGACCAGGAAACCTTAAGCCCGGGTATGTCCGTGTCGAACAAGATGGTAGCGCCGAGCATCAGTGCGATGCCGCCGCCGACGCCGAGTGCGCCGAAGGAGGGCGAATGCGCCTCGGCCACCGTCAGACCCACGCCGAGAACGATCAGCCCGAGGCCCGCAAAACTCACCGGCAGCAAGGCCAAAGCATAGAGACCAAGCAGCAGGCAGATGCCGCCGATGGTTCCCGGCACCAGCGTCCCAGGCGTCAGAAATTCGAAGATCAGGCCGTAGATACCGACCATCATCAAGATCAGCGCGATGTTCGGATTGGTGATCACCGAAAGCAGGCGGGTTCGCCAGTCCGGTTCAAGTTCCTGGACTATGAGACCCGATGTTTGGAGCCGGACATCCGTTTGACCGACCCGCACGACCCGACCCTGCGCCTGTGCCAGGAGATCGTTTATATCGGCCGCCACGAAATCTATGACCTTCTCACGCAGAGCTGCGGCGGAGGAAAGGCTTGCGGCCTCGCGCACGGCGCGCTCCGCCCAGTCGGCGTTACGATTGCGCAGTTCCGCAAGCCCGCGGATATAGGCCACCGCATCGTTGATCGCCTTCGCTTCGCCGGCAGCGCCCGGCACTTGCCGCTGCTTGCCGGTCGTATCAGGGCTGTCGTTCCGGTCATCATCGGATGGTCGGCCGCCAAGTGCGATCGGCGTCGCCGCACCCAGATTGGTGCCCGGTGCCATTGCCGCGATATGGCTTGCGTAAAGAATATAGGTGCCGGCGCTAGCAGCTCGTGCTCCGCTGGGTGCAACGAAACTCGCGACCGGTATCGAGGAGGCAAGGATCGCACGAATGATGTCGCGCATCGACGTGTCGAGACCGCCGGGCGTGTCGATCTGCAGGACAACCAGGCTGGCGCCGCGTTCATTGGCCCGCTGAAGGCCGCGTCTTACATAATCGGCCGTCGCCGGGCCAATCGCCCCGCTCATCTTCAGGACTATAGCGACACGCTCCGCTTCGGATGCGGGCGTCGCCAGGCCCAAAGCCGAGAACAACGTCAGCAGCAAAGCAAGGATTGACGGCATCCACCGCCAAAGCTCCAAACGCCACGCAATCGTCCGCCGGACTCTCATATTTTGAAATATATGGCAGAACTGCGAAACGGTAAGAGACAAGTCTGAGCTGGCTCGCTCGCTAGAGCGGCTGGCTTGAACGGCCGAGCATCTTCGGCCGCGGGTGGCGCTGCGAGCCTCCGGGTGATCGGATCCGGCAGTGAGAACCAGAAGCAGCGAGATGAGATCGAAGACGGAGAAGATCGGCGTTCCTCGCAATGTGACGGAACTTCGGCGCTCATCGGCAGCCGTTAGATGGTTGTCTGCAGCCCAAGTTCGACCACTCGCCCCGACGGCAGCCCGAAATAGTCTGTGGCATTGCTTGCATTCTGTGCAAGCGAGATGAACAGCCGGTCTTGCCAGAACGGCAGGCCGCCTTTCTTCGATGGCAGGATCGTTCGGCGGGAAAGGAAGAACGAGGTCGACATGATATCGAACTTCAAGCCTAGCTTGCGGGCGAGAACGAGCGCACGAGGGATGTTGGGCGTCTCCATGTAGCCGAACGTGATCACCAGCCGGCTGAAGTGGCGATTGAAGCTTTCGAGGAAGATTTTCTCATCGTCCGGGACGAAAGGCGTGGTCGAAGTCACGACGCTGAGAATGACGTTCTGCTCATGGAGCACCTTGTAGTGCTTCAGGCTATGGAGGAGTGCGGTTGGCGCGCCTTCGATGTCGCTTGTCAGAAACATCGCAGTCCCAGGCACCGTGGGTGGCTTCTTCCGGGCCAGGTTGTCAATGATCGCGGAAAGTGGGATTTCGTCGGCCTTGGTGCGGGCGGCAAGCAGCCGACGCCCCGCCGTCCATGTCTGCATGATGAGCGCCATCGCAGTCGCCACCGCAACGGGAACCCATCCTCCATCTGCGAACTTCGCGATGTTGGCGGCCAGAAACCCGGCGTCGATCAGTGTCATCGGCACGATGACGGCAAGAACCGTCGCCAGCTTCCAGCTCCAGATCCGCCGCATCACGATGAACAGGAGGATCGAAGTGATGAACATTTCGCCTGTCACGGCGATGCCATAGGCGGCGGAAAGGCCGCTCGAGTTTTGGAAGAAGAGCACCAGAGCAGCCACGAAGATGAACAGCAGGTTGTTCACCTGCGGCATGAAGATCTGTCCGGACTGAGTTTCGGAGGTGTGGAGGATGCGCAGGCGAGGAAGCAGGTTGAGGTGCATCGCCTGACGGACAAGGGAATAAGCGCCGGAGATCACGGCCTGGCTGGCGATGACCGTTGCCGCGGTGGCCAGACAGACCATAGGAATCCGCGCCCACTCCGGATGCATGCTGAAAAAGGGATGCTCAGCCATCTGCGGGTTCGCGAGCACGAACGCTCCCTGCCCGAAGTAGTTCAGAAGCAGACTGGGGAAGACGAGCGAGAACCACGCCGTGACGATCGGACGGCGTCCGAAATGTCCAAGGTCGACATAGAGGGCCTCCGCGCCAGTCACGGCAAGAAAGACGGCCCCAAGCACCGCGATGGCTGAGCCGATGTTGTTTGCGATATACCAGAGTGCGTGGACCGGATTGACTGCGCCCAACACCGACGGGTCGTCAAATATGTGGATCGCCCCGCTGACGCCAAGGACGATAAACCACAGAGCCGTTACGGGACCGAACACCGACGCCACGCCGCTCGTCCCGAACCGTTGGACGAAAAACAGCACGGCGATGATCGTGAGAGTGATCGGCACGACCCAGTTGGACAACGCCGGTGCGACCACCTCGATGCCCTCGACCGCAGACAGTACTGAGATCGCAGGCGTGATGATCGCATCACCGATGAACAGCGAGGCGCCGATCACGCCCAGGACAAGCACCCATTTGGGGCGTCCGGCCAGACCTTCGCGGGCGAGCGTCATGAGAGACAGCGTGCCGCCTTCGCCCCGGTTGTCTGCCTTCAAAACGAACGTTACGTACTTCAAGGTGACTACGATCGTGAGCGCCCAGACGATCAGTGACAGGATTCCAAGGATGTCCGCACGATGAGCTCCGGATCCGCCGGTGGCGTGGAGAGCCTCTCTGAATGCATAAAGCGGGCTCGTTCCGATGTCGCCATAGACGACGCCCACGGTAGCGAGAACGAGCGAGGGCAGTCCTCGCCGGCTCTGGTGTTCCAGTTCCGGATCCGCTGATCGCAGCTTTTCATCGGTCAAATGGGCTGTCCTGTTGTGGGCACGGTGTATGCTGGAAGCTGCTACCGGCTTGTTCTGATGGCAATGCGAAAACCTATGCCAAGCGATTGCATCCACCTTCCGAAAAAGGTCGTGAGGGCATCATCACAGGCTGCCCACAGTGTTAAGGCTCATTGGACATTGAGAATCGCCTTACAGAATTGATCCGTGATTTTGCCGGGCGGTTACTGACGAGTATATTCGCGAACACGTATCTTTGGCGGAACATGATGAATGTGCTATCGCGCTGGAGAATCTATGCACCTGGATGAAGATGCCGAGCGTGCCGAGCTTGTCCAATGAACATCCTATTGCGGAATTTTTATCCGGTGTGTTGCGAATAGCCGCCCATTTATCCGCTATCTCGACCGCAATACCCAGATGTCGCCGCGACCGCGTCATTCCAAGTTGAAAACGCCGTTATGGGGATGCCGAAGGCGGCCGGTTTGCGAAGCCGCCTTCTGTTTGATCAGACCGTCCGTCTGACCATTCTCGCAACAGCGATGAGGATACAGGCTCCGATGAAGCCCGCGATCAGATAACCCAGCCATCCGCCAAGGACGACGCCGAAGAGCGACAGGATAAAGTTGGCGACGATGGCGCCGACAATACCGAGAAGGATGTTCATCAGCACGCCCATGTTGCTCTTCATCAGCAATTCGGCGAGCCAGCCGGCAATGCCGCCGATGATGATGGCGGCGATCCAGCCGATACCTGCACTTTCCATGGCAATTCCCCCTTGTGAATGATGAGTGGACGACGCGGGCAATCACATCTAGCAGATCCAGGCTAAACCGATTGCCAAGCGACGAGACTGTAAATCTTCGCCGCGCCAGTTGGTTCCATAAGCCCCCGCCCCAAAGCGCTCGCGTGCCCCTCCCCGATCGGCTTCAGGTCACTTTTCGGCCGCCGGCCAATCGTTCGCAGGCTCCTCTATGACGGCAACATCGTCCTCCGCAGGGTCGGGATCGCGCTCAAGGGCTGCGCGCAGATTGCCGGTCTCCTTGATGATCGTATCGAAAACGTCCTGCTGCCTGGCCCCGGCCACAACGCAGTCGTCGACGAGATGCTCCAGCTTGGCGCGAAGCCCAGCCTTCCAATTATTTTTGCTCATGACCTTTTCCTCCTCTGATCGACCCACACGGAGCATGGTCGCTCGCCTGTTCCACCGCCTATGATGAGCGGGCGGCGGTTTCCGCGCTCAGAATACAGTGATCGATGTGTGGCCCTGGTTGACGGTTCGATCCTCGCCAAATCCTGTTGTCCGGGATGAGATCGCGGCGAACGGGTAAGGTGCTCGCCTGGCATTTCGTTGCCCGCACCGAGAAATCGGAAAAACCGGTGCGTTCACCATCTCCGTCACGTCCGATTGGCACGCCGCGACCTCGGCGGATTAACCGATAGCCGCTGCAACGGTTCCGCCCTGTCTGGACTCTTTGCATCCGTGACAGGGTCTCGCCTTCGCCGCTAAGCTGATATGCAAGGCCGGCATTTATTTCGAGCCCGAGACTATGCCAAGGCAATTGCCTAAACTCCGCGGCTTCCCGGTCCAGCTGGGCATATTTCCCGCTGTGCGCGCGGCGGATTTGCGCCATTACCGGTCTTCATGTTCATCTTCCCTGACAGGGCGATGGGGCATTCTATTTGCCGATTAGTTGTGGCATTTATTCACCTCGCCAAGAGGGAGATATCCACGAGTGAGCAGATACTGTGATTCGAGTATTAGCAACACCTCCTGTCAAAACAGCTATTTTCTCGCCCCTATGACCTTTTCGCAACTATTGTTTGACCTTCGCTTCAGTTCGTCTTTTTCGGCATCCGCGAACGTCAAGATGAACATTGAGAGATGAACTTGCTGCCTATCTTAAGGTGCTTGCGGGCGCTTCGCGGTTTCACGGTCACCGGTTTAGGGATGGTATTGTGCTTCCCGCTCGCAGGATGCTCATATCATTTTATGAGCGGCGTTGAGGGAAGCTACACCGCCACGGGTACTCCGCTTCTCGGGATGGTTTCTTCAAATGACGAACAGGCAGGGGGCACGCTTGAAATCGGCTCGGCCGAGAAGCAACAATGCAAAGGTTGGTACAGCCTATCGCAGTTAAAAACAAATCGATGGAAGCTAGAGACCGAGCGAACTTATCGAGGCCAGATCTACTGCCTGGACGGTCGAGCAGGAGAGTTTGACCTCATATCGGCGGATAAGGGAAGGACGGGTTCGTTCATCGGTGAGGTCAACGGCGAGGCATTTCAAGTCAATCTGATAGAGCCGAAGAATAGCAAGTGTGAGACGGACGAATGCAGATGGGGTTTGAAGTGGACTTACGAATACCCAGACAGAAACACAAAGACGTATCAAAAGGTTGCAGCTGAACATAAGACCTACTCAACGGACCGATGATCAAAGCGACAACATTCGCTAACTTTGGTGTGTTGAGTTTGGCTCTGACGCGCTGCTTGAGAATTCAGGCAGCCATGCGCTCCATACCGCTTTTGGATTTGAGGAGACACAGCGCGTCGTGTTCTTCCGAAGCCACTGTAGGCCGGCGTTGCCCTTCCACTCGGCTTTAACGACTTAGCGCGCGAAAGCCGGCCGTCTGGTTGCCACCCCATTTCAGCCCTTCCTTATGCGCCAGATAGCGTGATCAGAAAGCCGCCAAACAGGGTGAGCGTTTATAGGTCTTTCCTGAAAGCGTTCGAGGAGTTTCGCCGCAAAACTCTGTCGCAAAAGTTGGGGTTTCACGGCAAGCTATAGGCTGTCCGTGTCTTCCCGAACCTTTAGAATACGGTCGATAAGACCCCATTCCAATGCTTCTTCCGCCGTCATGAAGCGGTCGCGATCCATCCCGCGCTCGAAGTCTTCATAGGAGCGTCCGCAATGCTCCGCGTAGAGCCGCGTCATGCGCTGCTTGGTTTTCAGAATTTCTTCGGCATGAATCAGCATGTCGGAAGCCTGCCCTTGGAAGCCGCCGGATGGCTGGTGAATGAGGATACTGGAATTGGGCAAGGCAGCTCTTCCGCCGGCCTCGCCTGCCATCAGCAGGAACGATCCCATGGAACGGGCTGTCCCCATGCAAAGCGTATGAACTGGCGCGCGGATAAAGCGCATGGTGTCGTACATGGCGAAGCCGCTGGTCACGACGCCGCCCGGAGAATTGATGTAAAGATTGATCGGCTTGTTTGGATTCTCGGCCTCGAGGAACAGTAACTGCGCGCAAACCAGGGCGGAAACGGTATCGTTGACCTCGCCGTTGAGGAAGATGATGCGTTCGCGCAGGAGGCGGGAGTAAATGTCAAAAGACCGCTCTCCTCTGCTGGATTGTTCTACGACCATAGGGACGAGTTGCATCGCTTCGCGCATAGGCGAACTCCAATCTTCCAGAATTTAAAGGGGAGAGCTTGCCGCGTCAGGCGGCGAGCATGAGGGCCGGACTGTTGCTGTTCGCGGCCGTTTCCGCCATCCGGTCAAGTCTCGCGTCGGTGAGCTCGTGGATAATGCGCAGGCGGGTGCCGCCGGTCGCGTTCGGGACGATCGTGAACGTCACCGTGCTTTCAAGGAAAGGTGGGGCATCGTCGCGCAAGCTGTAACGGACTACCTCGCCAGGTGTGATGGTGGCCGGGGTGGGATCGGCCAGAGCGTCGTTCGGCAACCAGTTTTGCCGAAATTCCGGAATGCTGATTGCACGCCAGACCTTTTGCGGCGGTTCATCCAGATCGAATTCCAGTTCGATGCCGTCTTTCTGCTCCTTGGCCTTTCCATCGTTCATTGGTCCATATCCTTCAGCAAGACCTTGAGAGCTTCGATGCGGGCAGGCCAGTAGGCGCGATATTTCGCCAACCATTGTGCGATGAGAGCCAGCCCGTCCGGATCGACTTCGTAATTCACGAAACGCCCCTGCCGTTCTTCCCTCACGAGCTTTGCGCTCCGCAAAACCGAGAGGTGTTGCGACATTGCCGGCTGGCTGATCTCCATGCCCTCACGCAGGGCACTGGCGTTCATGCCGCCCGCCGCCAGTTTCTCGAAGATCGCGCGGCGGGTCGGATCAGCCAAGGCTCGGAAAATGTCATTCTCGATCATGCCGACACATAAGCACACACTTATGCGATTCGCAAGTCTATTTCGCGATGGCTTTTCCGTTGTCGCGCAACTCCTGACTTTTGCGACACTCCGGTCGTTCCTGAAAGCGTTCGAGGATCCTCGCCGCAAAACTCTGTCGCAAAAGTTGGAGTTTCGCGGCGGCTTCCGCGCTCAAGAAGCAGTGATCGATGTGTGGCCCTGGTTGGCGGTTCGATCCTCGCGAATCCTGTTCCGCGGGATGAGGTCGCGGCGAACGGGTAAAGGTCCTCGCCTGGCGTTTCGTTGCCCGCACCGAGAAATCGGAAAAACCGGTGCGTTCACCATCTCCGTCACGTCCGATTGGCACGCCGCGACCGCGGCGGATTAACCAATAGCCGCAGCAACGGTTCCGCCCTGCCTGGACTCTTTGCGTCCGTGAAACTGTCTCGGCTTCACCTCTAGAGCCGATATGCAAGTCCGGCATTTATTTCGAGCCCGAGACTATGCCAAGGCAATTCCGCGCCGGACGAGATGAAACTCGGCAGTCGTGTGTCATTATATTTTGGTGATGGCATAACTTGCCTACACTGTGCTTTGCTGCCGTGACGGCTTTTTCTAGGGCTGCCCTTAAACCCCACAGAAGAGCCACCAAAGCTCGACATCGCGTAGCCCATCTCGAAAAAGCTGCTAGATTGAAGTGGCAAAAAGAGGGGCGTAATGACCGACGAAACAAAATCCAGTGCCTTGGCGGCCGCAAAGGAAGAGCTTGAGATAGCGAAGATCAAACTCGAAATTGCTGACCTATCAAAACCTTGGTGGCAGCGTTTCACGGTCTCGGCGCCCTTTGCAACAATCTTCGTTGCGATCATTGGTTACGTCACAGTATTTCAAACCGGATACTTCGATCAGCGGAGGATCAGACTTGATAAAGAAGTAACTGAATTAACTTTAACCAAGGAAAAGTTGACGAACCAGAATGCTTACCTTGGAAAATCCATAAGAGAGAATGCGGTTATATTCAAAGCATCCCTAGTAAAATATCTGACGGTCGCCAACTTAGAGGTAATGTCGTATATTTTCGTTCCCTTCGAACCCAGAGAATACTGTAATGTTGGAAAAGCTGCAGTTGAGGGAAATATTCTGATTGGGGGGCCATTTGAATCGTCTGGATTTGCATTCTCGGCCTATTTCTTTCGACATATCGAGCTTCCGAAGGCGGGAATGTCTGCAACCGCGTCGAAAAATTTGGATGGTTTACTAGAGACACTAGCAAGCGAATTCGAGATGGGCAGTCACAGCACTTTCAAAAATCTAATGGCAAAGCACAATATTGAGGAGTTCGGTCGCCCTTTTGGTGACCTATCTGGTCCGATGGAGTTGGAACCTAAGGCGCGGCAAATACTTTGCGACCATGATCAAACCGCAAATTTCTCAGTCTCGGAAATTGAGACCGCCAAGGCACAGTTTGAACAGTTCTCCGGCGCAAGGGCCACGTTTTCACTTGTTGTCGAGGGGACCTTTAGAATTCTTGCTGCCGAGGTCAGCCTGATGCCTGCAAGCGACCTCTTTGGCCAGCCAGAGAAATAAGATGATTTGATCGCGCGGTCCGTTTCTGGTGGAAGCGGACCTACAGGCGGAAATTTCGATTGTCTACTCAGGGCTGAAAGCAGACCGATCGCTCCATCATCATCCAATGGTGAACTAAACGACTACCGATCGAGCCCGTGCCGCTTCCTTTCTCTCGCTTCGAAGAGCGGGTAAGGAAATGGAGCCACTTTCGCCATTACGGGTGAACGTCCCTTCGCTCGACTGGCTTTTGACAAATCACAAACGCTCCGCCAGCAGACCGGCCGCCAAGGCATGAAAAGCCTCGACCGCCTTTGGCATCACGCTTTGCGGATCTTCGCTGGCGGCGATCCAGAGGGCGGCATTGAGAGCCGCGCCGCTCAGCAATCGGGCGGCCGCCTCCGGGTCGAGCGGCTTGAGGATGCCTTGGGAGATCAGGCGCTCCACCGTGCTCCTGGTCACCTGCAGGCAATTGTTCTGGCTCGGCCATTGCGAGGGATCGCCCAGCACCGCAGGTCCGTCGAGCAGGACGATGCGCTGGACCTCCGGATTGAGCGCCATCTCGATATAGGCGGCACCCTCGGCAAGCAGGCCCTGCCAAGCGTCCCCTGCGCGCGCTCCGATCTCCTGAGCGCGCACCGCCATCTCCGTGTCGATCTGATCGACGACCGCCGCCAGCAGCCCGCGCTTGTCTCCGAAATTATGGTAGAGGGCGCCCCGTGTCAGATCGACGTCAGCGGTCAATTCGTCCATCGATGCTGCGGAATACCCCTTTTCCGCAAAGCTCTTGCGCGCCGCCGCGATCAGCTTGACGCGGTTTTCCTGCATCGTTTCGCTGCGTTTCCTTGCCATGCAATCCCTCAATTTCATATACGAAGCGTATATGGACTTGACATACGATGCGTATCTCATACATTTCGCATACGAACCGTATATCAAATGGGGCGCGAGATGTGAAGCGATACGTCGCGCTCAGCGGTCGTTGTCAACAATGAAGAGAGATCAGAATGACCCAACGCGAAGCAATCTTTCCGGCCGACAGGCACGCTCTTTACGAGAAGCACGGCTATTCCGCCGCGATCCGATCCGGTGATCTGCTGTTTGTATCCGGACAGGTCGGCAGCCGTTCGGACGGAACGCCGGAACCCGATTTCGAAAGCCAGGTGCGGCTCGCCTTCGAAAACCTGAAGGCGACGCTGAGTGCCGCCGGCGCAACGCTGGATGATATCGTCGACGTCACCAGCTTCCACACCGATCCCGAAAATCAGTTCGGAACGATCATGGCGGTCAAGGAGGAGATGTTCAGCAAGCCACCCTACCCGAACTGGACCGCCATCGGCGTCAACTGGCTGGCCGGCTTCGACTTCGAGATCAAGGTGATCGCCCGTATTCCGTGAAGTCATTGACATTGCCGGGGCCGCATCCGTCACCGCACGACCTGCCGGCAGGAGAGCGGCCCCGCGCTGCCACCTCTTGGATATGACAAAAACACAACTCTAGGAGTTATAGGATGGGCCTACACCGAGGCCCTTCCTCAAGGCGCCCGTGGGATCGTCGGTTACCCCACACCGTTACTGTCTGCTTACTTTGCCCCGGCGCCGCAGAGAATAATCCGCAGCGCGCCGCTTTCCCATATATTTAGAAAAATCAACTACATAATCTCACGGAACAAAGATCTCTCTTGCGTGTTCTGACCGCATGGATCTCATCTGATCCGGAAATGGAAGAAACACATATGAAGAAGATCGTCTTCGCGGCGGCAATTCTGGGCGCGTCTGCCATTGCAGCCTTTGCCCAAACCACACCGACTCCATCCAAGGATGGAAACACATCTGCGGTTGCAACCCCGGACACCAAAAATCCGACCGCGCCCGTTGAGGGCGCCAACAGCTTTACCGAAGCTCAGGCGAAGGATCGCATTGCGGAAGCGGGTTACACCGACGTCAAGGATCTCAAGCTCGACGACAAGGGGATCTGGATGGCCTCGGCATGAAGGACGGGAAAGCCGTCTCCATTGCTCTCGATTATCAGGGCAACATCGTCGCCAAGTAACCCAAGGAGAAGCATGATGAGAACTGTAACCGGACTTTTCGATGACTATTCGGACGCTCGCTCCGCCGTCACCAAATTGGAAGCGGCAGGCATTGCCTCAAACGACATCAGTATCGTCTCCAACAAGGCTGGCCGCGTCCATCGCGACTCTGACGTTGGCAAGGATGCCGCGACCGGCGCCGTCATCGGCGCTGCCGTCGGTGGCGCCGGCGGCCTGCTCACCGGACTGGGCCTGATGGCCATTCCCGGTGTCGGGCCGGTGGTTGCCGAAGGCTGGCTGGCCGTGACTGCGGCCGGAGCTGTCGCCGGCGCCGTCACCGGCGGTGCGGTTGGTGGCCTGATCGGCGCCCTCACCGACTCCGGCGTTCCGGAAGACGATGCCCACCTCTATGCCGAAGGTGTCCGCCGCGGCGGCAGCCTGGTCACGGCCAAGGTCGACGACGCCCGCGCCTCCGAGGCGCAGGCTATTCTCCAGGGGTCAAACTGCGTCGACCCGGTCGAACGTCGGCGTGCCTATAACGAACAGGGCTGGACTCGCTTCGACGACAGGCTCGATCCATACGCCCCCGAGCAGATCGCACAGGAGCGCGACCGGTATCCGCGGACAGGCATTTAATCGAGTTCAACCGTCCTTGCACGTCGCAAGGAGGGTTGAAGCGTTGATCTCACGCAGAGCGGCGGATACCAATCCGCTCAGTTTCCGGTGGCCAATCGTCACTCGTCGCAACTGGCTCAGGTGGACTTGAGCGTGCCGTTCATCCCTTCCGGATAGAAGCCGCCCTTGCTCACTCCGTCCTTGTCAGTGAGGTAAACGATCCGGAGCACCTCCTGCGGCGTTCTGGTGAATGCGATCGCATCGGGCGTCGAGGGAACGATGTTGGCTTTTCCGTCCCCCTGGATCCCCTGGTCCTTATCGTCTGATCCGTCGATTTTGTCTCGGGCATCGGAGACCGCGTTGGCGGCCTTCCAGGCTTCCTCTCCCTTTCGGTATAGCGTCGATCGCGCCATTCCCATGTGATAGGCCTCGACCGCCAGGATGCCTGCGGCTGCGGCGAGGAAGTCCTTGTTTTTCAGAACTGTCGCCGCACCGGCATAGGCGGTGACGCCGACATCCTCGAACACCATCCCGCCGAGAACGAAGTTCGTTTCGTTGCCGAAGGGGTCGAAGTCCGGCCCGAGGCCCGCCGCTTCCGCGACGGCTTTGAAGCCCGCATCGAAATCGATGGCCGGCCTGTCAACCGCGTTGGTTCCAAGCGTCTTGCGGTAGAAGCGGACGTGCGCGAGTTCGTTTTCCGCGACTTCCTGCATGAATTCGCCGATGGCGGGCGTCTCGAACGAGACTTGCTTTCCACCAACGACGTCGCCGGGTTTCGAACCGGCATCGGCTGCGTCGATGCCCATTCCGGTGGTGCCGCGGAGGTAGTATTCAGCCTCCATATATTCGAGGTTGAGCGCAAAGCGGAAAATGTCCTCGTCCGATATGTCCTGTGCCAATACCGGCGAAGGCTGCGCAATTCCGCTGAGTGCCGCTCCGGCTCCGAGTACGATAAGTCCCTGAAGCGACTGACGCCGGGATAGGTGAAGTGGGCCCTGCATGGCGATCTCCTATGTTTGTTGATTCAGCACCGCTGTCAGCACCGCGGCACCGAATGCGTTTGCCTGACGATTAGATGATCCGGGCCGCCAAAATATTCCCGTCCCGCTACAAGGGCCCTGCGAAAGGAGCCGGCGTAATCTCGGCGTGGACGGCCTCTTGCTAGGTGCGCTCGGTCGCCTCGTTCAACAGCTGCGTATCCATTCGAACCAGGCGAATTGCCAGCCGATCGAGGACTGATTGCGCGAGGCGGTCACAACGAGCGCCAGCGAAGAGAAACGTATCCGTGAACACGGTGGCGAGCTGGTCCCGCAGCGCTTCGCGGAGCAGCCGGCGTGCGCGATAAAGACGGGTGCTCACTGTCTGAGGTCGCAATGCCAAAAGAAAAGCCGTTTCCTCAATGCTCATTTCCTCGACGTCCCGCATGACAAAGACGATGCGAAAGGGCTCCGGCAAGTCACCGACGGCTCGCTCCAGCAGGCCGCGGATTTCAGCGAGAGCGGCCGCCTCTTCGGGATTAGGCTTGTGTACGCTGAACGGAGCGACCATGCCTTCGAGGGCTTTCGCGTCTACGGTGGGTCGCCTTTTCCGGCGGCGTCCCAGTGCCTCGTTCAGCGCGATCCGGGTGAGCCAGGTCGACAGCCGCGCCTCCGCGCGGAATTCGGCCAGATGGGTGAAGGCGTGGATATAGGTCTCCTGAAGTACGTCCTCCGCCTCGGTTTCGTCATTCAGGACGGCGCGGGCGACCCGGTGAAGCCGCAGATTGTGACGCTTGATGATTAGCCAGAATGCGGCGGGGTCAAGCTGTCGCGCGTGTTCAACCAGCCCCGCGTCGTCAAGGTCCTCGATCCTCACCGCCTCGGTGGATCCGCTCGGCTTCATCATAGGCGCTCCAGATGCATCAGCTTGCTATGAGATAAGCATTTCCGGCTTTTCGGTCTGCGGCCAGGTGGAGACTTGGGACTCTACCGGACCAGAGGTCTGCTGACCAAGTAAATCGGACTTGTTGCGGAGCAGTTCTATCTTCCGGTTTTGGCGCAACTGAAACTTCCAGCGTGGTCGCCGGCGATGCCTGCTTTCAGGAAGCGGCAAAGATCCGCTCAGAAGCCGGAAAGGCGGGCAAACACTTCGCCCAGCGATCGGAGCCATCATCCGGCGAAGAGATTGGTGGCCATGTAGTCGACGAACACCCGAACCTTGGGAATACCGCGCTACCAGCGTCGTGCGGCATGCAGTGAACGCCTCCCTTCCCGCGATCGAAACGACAACCTTCGATGACGACAGCCACCACTGCGTGCCGCGCTGGATGATCCTTGGCAACGGAGTCCTGGGATCCGGCCAAGACGGCCCCCCAACCTCCGTCATTCCAGGCCCTGAGCCTGGAATCCATGCCCACGGCTGACGGAGGCGAGAGTGGATCCTCGGGTCAAGCCCGATCCTCGGGTCAAGCCCGAGGAGGACGGAGCGGGGGGTGAGCTTTGGAGCAAGGACAGCGACGCATCCGGACATGATCGACGGTTGAGAACTTCTCTGCCGACGCGATCGTTAGATTGTTGGGCAGCCGGATCGTCTGGATCGCGCTTCAAGGTCGGCATTACCGATTCCTGCCTGATAATTTCATCATCGATCGTGTTCCGCCCAGTTGTGTCGGCATCGTTTTTCAGGAAAGGTTGCGACATGCGACAATCCCCGCTCAGAGATCGCGCCGCCCCTCATCCGGCTGCCGCCACCTTCTCCCCGCTCGCGGGGCGAAGGGACATGCGGCGACCTCTCCGTACCCCGCCACGTCTCGCATGGCACGTCCCCTCTCCCCGTCATTGCGACCACACACCACGCCGCGTCCGAGTAACGAGCGAGTTCCGGTCGTTTGCCAAAGTCGCGCCGGCCAGACCCCTGAAAGGATGAAGAGCCGTCGGCGAAGACCTGGTGTATGCTAGGCAACGGGATCCGTCACAGGTGAGGATCGTCATGGTCGGTTCGCCAGCAATTGCCACCCTTATCCTCAACGACAAGGTTGTCGTCGACCTGGAAGGCGAGACGCTCCGTCTTGAGAACGGCGATGCAATCGCCCTCAGGCCGCAGGCCTTTGCGGTCCTTCGCCACCTCGTCCAGAACGCGAACAGGCTGGTCACCAAGGCCGAGCTGCTTGAAGCCGTCTGGGGAGGCGCCGCCGTTACCGACGACAGTCTCGTTCAATGCATCCACGAGATCCGGCGAGCGCTCGGCGACGAGCGGTATGCGGTCTTGGCCACCGTCTCGCGGCGGGGCTACCGCCTGTCGCTGGAGCGTAGCGACGAGAGTGCGCTCGGCGGCCCTTCGATCGCCGTGCTGCCGTTCGCCACCATGCGCGACGAGCCCAATGACTACTTCGCCGATGGCTTGGTCGAGGACATCATCACCAACCTCTCGAAGATTCCGGGTCTGTTCGTCATCGCACGCAATTCCTCCTTCGGCTTCAGGGGCGAGAAAGCCGATCTGCGCACAATTGCCGCCGAACTCCGCGTTCGCTACCTGCTGCAGGGCAGCTTGCGACAGTCCGGGGGGAGGCTGAGGATCAATGCCCAGCTTGTCGACGGCGCATCGGCCACTCATGTCTGGGCCGACAGGTTCGAGGGCGCGGCAACGGACGTGTTCGATCTCCAGGATCGGTTGACTGAGCAGATCGTGGGCTCGATCGAACCGAGTGTCCGCCGTGCGGAGATCGAGCGTGCACACCGCAAGCGGCCCGAAAGTCTGGACGCGTACGATCTCTACCTTCGGGCGCTGCCGCACGCCCACGCGAACACGCCCGTCGAGACGGACAAGGCCCTGCAATTGCTGGCGCGCTCGATCGAGCTTCAGCCCGACTATGTCGCTGCGCATGGCTATGCCGCATGGTGTTACGAGCAGCGCTACCTGCGCAACGGGTTGGATCCCGCAGACAAGGCGACCGCACTCAGCCACGCCGACATTGCGTTAGGCATCAACAGCGACGACCCGCAGGCGATGAGCATCGGCGCGTTCGTCCGCGCCAACCTCACCCGGGACTACGACGCCGCCGTCGAGGTGCTCGACCGGGCTCTCGCATTGAACAACAATTCGGCCCTGGCCTTTGGCTTCAGCGCTTTGGTCAGTGCCCACAGCGAGCGACACCAGCGGGCGGTGGAACATGCGCACAAGGCGCTGCGGCTGAGCCCGCTTGACGATCCGCTGAGCTACCATCCCTACTGCGCACTCGCCCTGACCCACCTCTTTGCCGGCGCCTTCGCCGACGCAGCCAGATACGCCGCTCTGGCGGTCCGGGCAAATCCCGGCTTCAGCATCCCGTACGCCTATCTGGCGGCCAGCCACGTCGGCCTTGGCAATGTCGAAGCCGCGCACTCTGCGGCACGACGACTGATCGAGGTGGCGCCGAATTTCTCGGTCGGCGGCTACGTGCGAACGAACCTGTTTCAGCCGTACTTGATGGACGCGCTGGCAGCGGCCTTGCGAACGGCCGGGCTTCCCGAATGAGGCAGGCCAGCGGCGAACAAACCGCGTCAGGTGCGGCGCTGTCACAAGCCGCCGGCCCCCAGATCATATCCGTGGACGGATAGACCAGTCGAACCGCGATGCGAACAACATCTGCGTCATGAAACGTCCATGACGCATCTCCTGCCTTGGTCGGCGTCGAGGAATTCGCGGGCGACCATATCGGCAAATGCTTTTCTAATTCGAAACAGGGTCGGGCAAAGATGCCGATCGGGGAAATATCGTCATTTGATCGGAGTCCGTTCGTTACATGCGGCAGGACCTCGCTCACAATTGCCGGCAGATTTGCGACCTGCCGCCCCCGGAACACTAAAGATGAATCGCGCTTTGTATTTCTCAGCTATCCTATCGACGCTGTCTTGCTGGAATGGCGCTACCGCCCACGACACCGAGTCGGGATGGATCTATCCACCCGCATGCTGCCGAGGAGACAAAGAACGAGGCGATTGCCACGAAATTCCGAGTACCAGCGTGAGCACCGGTCCTGACGGTTTCAGAGTGCTGCTCAATCCGGGCGACCATCACCTCGTCACAAAGCAACACTTCTTCCGAATTCCGTATGGTGCCACCATTCCGTCCGGAGACAGTCATTTTCACATTTGCTTGCACCCAACCGAAGACCACGCGAACTGCTTCTTTGCCCCTCCTTACGGATTTTGATTTGTGAGGCATCGGAGGCGCCACCTGCGGGCGGGATGCTGACAGTCAGCTTATTGTTGGAGGCACCACAAAGCAGCCAGTGGGTTGGACGACCTGACCGGTGCGCTCACCCATGCGAGCGGTTCATCTTTGAAAGCAGACGAAATGTTGCAATCCACTGTCACCCATTGACGTGAACAGGTTTCACCCCAATACGGTCAGGTCAGCCAGACGACAACAGGAGTGTAATCGTGAGCGAACCGACCGTAGCAGATGCAACAAACCGCATTTATGAGTCGCTCCAGGCAGACAATGCCGAGATCGACGCGCACATCGCGACCCTCAAGGCGGCGTTGACGCGGGCGGGTTTGAAGGAGGCCGTATTCGACCCGGCTAGGCTCGTGCAGAATAACCGTTCCGGCAGGAAGCGAATGCAGGCCTACTTTCGCCAGCGCGGTGTCATGGTGAAATTCTCAGACTCGTGAAGCCTTCCCTCAATGGGGGCTGACCTCGCATTGGCGTCGGACGCGAATGAAGGTCGCGTCGAAGTTAACCTGCCTCATATTGGCCTTAGTGGCCGAGAGGGGCTGCTTGCCCTTCCCGACGCTCGGGGCGGGTGGACCATGAGAGTTGACCGAATGTGGGCTCGCTGGAATAATGAGCCGAGCAGCGTGACGTCGGGGGGGTGCGACACTGCGGCTCGTGCTCACCCCGTTTGATATTCCTATGGGGAGTCCTCGATGTCTGTCATTTACAGGCCAGCCCAGGCGGAGGATTTGGCCGCCACCGACGTGCTGGTGGTCGCCAGCATCAACGATCTCACCACCCGACATGGCTTCGGCCCGATGGCGATGCCAAGCCCTCCCAACTTCCAGCTGTTTTCGCTTGAGGACGACCCCGGCGGTCTATGGATCGCGGAGAACGACATCGACATCGTCGGATTTGCCGCGGAATCCAGGATTTATGTGAGCAAGAATCGGTTCCTGCCACCTTCGTCGTCGACCGCGCGAAGCAGGATGACGTCTTCGATGCGATCATCGCCGAAATCGACCCCTGATCCTGCGGATGATCGTCCCAGGCGCGAAGGCTGAAGAGCCGTCCAACGAAGGGCCGGGAGCCTGCCGTGATCTGCGGGCTGCAGACGTCAGAGGGGCCGAATCCCTTCCGCCCATGACATGCCGAACCACACCGCCGAATCTGGCGCCTTGCTCCACGCCATCAAGGTGTCGAGACCTGCGGTGACCGCGTCTCGTGAAAGCCCGGTCGCCACGATGTCGTCGATCGCTTCGTCGACGATGCTCGCAATGTTGCGAACCACATCCTCGAAATCGGGATCACCCGCGCAGCCGCCGAAGAAGACAAGCGTGTTACGGCGAGGACGTAGATCCGCCTGGTGAAGCAATTGCACCAGACGACGCCCGACGATAGGGTCGTTGCGATGCCTGTCATAGGTGCGCTGATAGGCGTTCCAGACCGACGAGAACCCTGGGGGTTCTGGCCATAGCCGCAGGCCATCGTAGTCGTCATCGGACAGGATCACACGGCCACCCGGCCGCACCGCGCGCGCCATGTTGCGGACGACCTGCAGCGGGTCGGGTATGTGCTCAAGGACGAAGCGAGCGTGAGCGACGTCGAACTGACCGAGTTCGTCGTCGCGAAGGGGCGGATCGAGGACGTCGCCCTGCCTCATCTCGATCATTCCGGTCTCGTCGTCGGCCGCCGCTTGGCGCAACGCCTCGGCGATCTGTTCGGGACTTCGCTCCAGCCCGAGCACCGGGACGCAGGTAACCCGTGCCATCATCCGCGAGTACTGACCAAGGCCGGCTCCGAAGTCGACGACGCGTTCACCGGCGGCGAGCTGCGCGGCATCGATACACCGCTCGTTGAGCCGCCTGTTCAGTGCGGTCAACCGCTGTTGCTCTGCCTCGCTCGATCCATGTGTATAGTGAGATGATGACATTCGCTGCCCCGCTGAGTGGCGCAACAACGGTGCCAGAATTCGGGCGGGAGTCAATGAGGTCGACTGGAGATACCACAAAGCAGCCAGTGGGTTAGACGACCTCACCTGTGAGCTCACCCATGCGCTCCGTCTTGACCCCGGAGCAGAGCGGTCCTACAAGACAGACCATGGCAACACACCTCTGATTGGCCGCGCCTTGCGGCCTTGAGCGAAGCGCAGTCCTGCACGACACCGCGGGGCCACTTCCACTTGCCAAGCCAAAATCAGAGATTTCCAATGCCCACGCTCTACCTCACTTGCGGTCTTCCCGGTTCGGGGAAGACGTCGCTCGCCAAGATCATCGAACATGAAGCATCTGCCCTCCGTCTGACCGGAGACGACTGGATGCACAGGCTTTACCCCGGCATCTCTACGCCGGAAGCCGAATCTGGTCCGTGCCGTGGTAGAGTCGAGAGCCTACAATGGCAGATCGCTCTGCGTGCCATCAGGCTTCAGTGTAACGTTGTCGTGGATTGGGGAGTGTGGTCACGGGCAGAACGCGACACCTGCCGCAAGGAAGCGCGCGCAGCGGGTGCCCGCGTCGTCCTCTGCTTCCTCGACGTTCCCTTTGATGAGCTTTGGGACCGGGTCTCCCAACGAAACGCCGAGCTTCCAGTCGGCACGTTCGACATCTCGCGGGCGGACCTGCTTAGGTGGTCGAAGCTGTTCGAGCCGCCAACCGCCGAGGAGTTGGCGCTTTACGATCTAACCCATCCAGCCATCGCCGCCTTTAGATGAAATGCCACAGCGCCAGGGTATTCTCAGTCTGCGTGGTAGGCGGGTCCGGACCAGCTCACTCGTGAGGACAGCCAGCCACCCCAACTCGGTCATTCCGCATTCATAAGGTCACGGCCTACCTCCTTCGAGGTAATTGCAACTTTCGGTAAAGGCACTATGGTCCGAGGTAGCAGTGCCGGCCACGGTGTTCGTCGTCCATCACCGTGACGTTCCGGGGATGGACGACGACAAGCCCCAGAGTGCCGTGCGTCCTTTCGGACGCTCCAACATTTTGAATCTACGCATCGTGCTTTCCGAAAATCCATTCCGATTTTCCGGCCGATGCCATGGCCGTCAACACGCCTCCAGCATCTCACCTGAACCGCCGCCCCAGGCTTCGAACCGACTGTTGTCGATGAGGACATGATGATGATCAAACGTGCAATATCGCTCACGGTAGGACTTGTTGTCGGTCTTTCCCTTTCGGAAGCCGCTTTTGCTCAGGAAGCGATTTCGGAGCAGGAGGCGCATAACATCGGCGTGGATGCCTATGTCTACTTCTATCCGTTGCTGTCGATGGACGTCACCCGGAAGCAGTTCACCAATGTCGAGCCCGGCAAGGAGTTTGGCAAAGGGCCGATGAATATGTTCGTGAACGTTCCGGAATATCCCCCTGCCGATTTCAAAGGCGTCGTACGCTCGAATTTCGATACGCTTTACTCCATTGCGTGGCTGGACCTTACCAAGGAGCCGCTGGTCATTTCCGCGCCGGATACGGCCGGACGATATTATCTCCTGCCGATGCTCGACATGTGGACGGATGTTTTCGCGTCGCCGGGCTGGCGGACAACGGGAACGGCGGCAGGCAACTTTCTCGTCACGCCGCCCGATTGGACGGGGACGGTTCCGGACGGCGTGACGCGGCTTGCCGCGCCGACCCCGTATGTCTGGATCATCGGGCGCACCAAGACGGACGGACCTGCGGATTACGCTGCCGTGCATGCAATTCAAGCAGGCTACACAGTCACGCCGCTGTCTGACTGGGGCAAGGCGGCCCAGCCGGTCACGGCCAAGATCGACCCAAGCGTCGACATGAAAACGCCGCCGAAGATTCAGGTCGATACCATGGCGGCTGCGGCATACTTCACCTACGCTGCCGAACTGCTGAAGCTGCACCCGCCCCACATGACCGACCAGCCGATCATCGCCCGGATGAAACGCATCGGCATCGAGCCCGGCAAGAGCTTCGACTTCGATAAGCTCGCCCCCGCCGTCAAGAAGGCGCTGGAAGATGTGCCCGAAGCAGCCCAGCAGCTGATGGCGTGGAAGGTGCCGACCCTTTCGCGCGTTGCGAACGGCTGGTCGATGAATACCGACACCATGGGCGTCTACGGAAATTACTACCTGAAGCGGGCGATCGTCACGCAATTCGGGCTCGGCGCCAATCTTCCCGAAGACGCGATCTACCCGCTGAACCTGTTCGACGAATCCGGCAAGCCGCTCGATGGCGCCAACAAGTATATGATTCACTTCGAGAAGGGAGCAACGCCGCCCGTGAACGCCTTCTGGTCGATCACCCTCTACGACGCGGACGGTTTCCAGGTGGCAAGCGTACTCAACCGGTTTGCGGTCAGCAGCTGGATGCCGTTCAAGATCAATGCCGACGGCTCTCTCGACATCTATTTCCAGAACGAGAGCCCCGGCAAAGACAAGGAAGCCAACTGGCTGCCCGCACCCAAGGGGGCGTTCAACCTCACCATGCGTCTCTACAGCCCAAAGGCCGAAGCCCTCACCGGCAAATGGAATCCGCCTCCGATCACGAAGGTTCAGGGATTGCCGAGCTTAGCCGCTCAGTGACGGGCCGGCATCTTGTCCGTTGACCCGTCGGTTCGCCCGCGCCGGATCTGGACACGTGGCCGTCTCTTTGGGGGCCTGACATGGGGCTTCGCCGACGCACCGACCCCCGTCACTCCTTTTCCTCCCAATACCTTTGCCAGAGGTCGAGCCTTGGCTTCAGCGGATCGGCTGCGAACGTCACGCCGTGATTGGTGAAGTCGATGACCCTGTGGACGAAGGGGTCGTGGTGAGGCCATTTTGGCCGTGAGCCTCCATTGGGATCACCGCTCGTTGCAAATTGGACCCAGTAAGCACTCGCCAATGTGGCCATGGCCCAGTCGGCAGGTGTAACCTTGTCTTTCACCAGTGCGTCTGGAATGTTGAGCGTATACGGAATTTCGAAGCCGTGCAGAGCGCCTTTCCATGCCGGATCGTTGCGGAGAGCCTCGGCGACATAGGAGAAACGATACCACCACGTCGGCTGACCAGCGCGGATCATCTCGTCAGCGAGGTGGCGGGATGGTTCAACAAGCGTTTTGTCGGCCAGAACCTGCTGCTTCAGCTCATCGAGCGTCTGCTGGCCCGTGGGATCGTAGAGGGTGCGGGCTTCGGCTGAATGCTTCCCGAACAGCGCAAAGAGATCGTCTTTCGTCGCGGCCTGACCGAGACCGAGATCTCGATCATTTGCCCCGACGATGACGGGAACTGGCGCTTGGCGGCCTGCCGCAAAAGCCGCTTCCGGCGTTTCGAGCAAAAACTTTCCGTCAATAATCGGGCCCGAGACGCCGAGGACGGGCTTGCCAGTCGACATTCCCGCCAGCACGTCGTGTGCCGATGCACCTTCGGTCAGCTTTTCTGCAGGCAGCGCCCGAAGGGCCATGAGAGCGTCGGCATCGCTGCCATTGATTTCCAGAGAAGCCGCATAGTCCAACGCGGTTTTCTCTGCTTCTTTCAAAGTTGACAAAGGCGTACTCTCAGCACGCGCGCTAGGAAGACCCGGTGACTGTAGAATGGCGCCGCGGAAAAGCCCCCGTGACAGTGGCGATATCATGTGCGCCATCACCGAGCCGCCACCGGCCGACTCTCCGAATATCGTCACTTTCTTCGGATCGCCGCCGAAGGCTTCGATATTCTGCTGGACCCATTTCAAGGCTGCAAGCTGGTCCATGTAACCATAATTGCCGACGGGCTCGTCAGGGGATTCCTTCATCAGCGCCGGATGGGCAAAGTAGCCTAACCGGCCTACACGGTAGTTCATGCTGACGAACACAACTCTCCGGGCGGCGAGCTGGTCACCGGGATATTGAGGGGTGTTTCCCTCGGCAAGAGCGCCGCCATAAATCCAAACCATCACCGGCAAGGGTGTCCGGGAAGGTTTGGCGGGTGTCCAGACATTGAGGGTCAAACAATCTTCTGACTTCGGCAGATCACCGGCCTGCATGCAGGACGGACCGAAATTGCGGGCATCCTTGATACCGCTCCATGCCTCCATTGGTCTCGGATTGCGCCATCTCAGATCACCCACCGGCGGTGCCGCATAGGGTATGCCCTTGAAGCTGACGACCGTGCCCGACCTCTCACCCTTCAGCATGCCGCTGTCGATCGTAACGGTGTCGTCTGCCGCACCCAATTGTGGCGCGAACGTCAGCGGACACGATGCGACGGCCAAAAAGAGCAGAAACCTGCGACTGCCGTCCGCAAACACTGCACTCTCCAGCGCCAAGTTGAGACAGTTTGGGAGCAAAATACTCTCATGGAGCGGCAACGAAAAGGGTTCATCAGACGTCGACCAAAGTCCGCTATTGCTCGCGCCGGGTTTCGGCTCGATCCGCCGGGAGTTTGGCGAAAACGCATCCCCAACCTCCGTCATCCCAGGCCTTGAGCCTGGGATCCATGCCCATTGCTGATGGAGGCCGAGGTGGATCCTCGGGTCAAGCCCGAGGAAGACGGAGCGTGGGGTGAGCTCTGCGGCAAGTACACCGCCAACAACTGTGAAAATCCACCTATCTTTCGGACTAGACTCTACCGTCCTGAGACCGATGGGAACGGAGAGGCTACCGCAAGTCTCTTCTCCCCTCGGGGAGAAGGTGCCGGCAGGCGGATGAGGGGGCCACCCGGCACACCCTCCCGTAGAACCTGTCCTGCAACGCCGTGCCCCAGCACACACGAGAGACAATGCCGCAGCGGCCGAAGCCCGCATGACGTTGTTGAAAAACCGGCTTCCGCGGTCCCCTCATCCGCCCTACGGGCACCTTCTCCCCGCTGGGGAGAAGAGGGAATCGAGACGTCGCAGCATGCCCCTCGTCCCCGCTCCCGCCCGTGTCTTCAGGCCGTTGCTGATGGAGGCGGGCGTGGATCCTCGGGTCAAGCCCGAGGAAGACGGAGGGTGGGGTGAGCTTTGGGGAATACAGCAATGGCGAACGGTCATGGATGCTCATCCAGCGTAAGCGAAATAAACCTTACCCCGGCCCGGATCAATGATCGTGACACTGCCGCCTTTTCCGTAGGAGTAAAACGATCCAGTTGACTGTATCGACTGGTTGGCTTCGTGATCCCGCCCTTGAGCAATTGAGATCGTGAAGCCGTACTTCTCTAGATATTCGAATATTGTCGGAGGGTGGTGCTTAGGGCGCTCAACTGCCATCATATCCGGATCGCGGTCGTAGTGATGCCATTGGCCTATCGCTATTTGGTCGCTACTGTCGTCCACCGGTGTTTCACGCCACGCTCTTTTTGCCCCCTCCAGCATGTTGCCCAACTGGCTGCCCTGTTTTCGTGCCCAGTTTGCGCTGTCATCGGTCAGCCGATAGACAACGAAACCGGTCTCGTTGTCCCCGGGCATGAAACCGACACCCCAGGATTCTTCCAGACGGTATTCGATCTCCGCCACTTCGAGTGGTTTGGGAACGCGTGCGAGAACGGAGTTTCGTTCACTAATTTTGAGGGCAACGCAGGGCAATGCGATAGCCCCTAGGCCAAAAGCTATAATGAGAGTTCTCGGGACGAGTTGGTTAGGCCGCGTCCGTCGCCACATGCGTCGCAGCCCAATAAAGAGAATTGCGATGGCTGCTATGAACAGCAGGGCGCAGATGGCGAGCACGCCCAGTATAACAGCGAAGAAATTCATACGTACTCGTAGGTCGTTGAAGATATGATTGGAATTCTCGACGGGCGTGCGGACATTGAAATTGAGTATGCCTAACAACGTAATGGAAGCAATGTCCGTTTGTGGCTCAGCTTGGAACACCGCCGGACACAGTCGTAGCCGCAAATCCGACGGCTCAAGACAGGGGGGTGAACCACCGCATCAACCGCTCCTCACCCCCGCAACGCCGTCAACCCCCGCCGCAGCCACAGCAACTGCTGCGGCGGCATCTGGCGCAAGTGTTCGTAATCCATCACCGTCACGTTATAGACCATGCTGCGCACCTGCGGGCCATCCGGGCAGCGGAGCAGGATGCCCTGCAGGGCCATCATGCGGTTGCTGGCTTTGCGGGCGCGGTCGGCGAAGGTTTCGGTCTGCTCGCCTTCATGGCCTTTGACGGAGAACAGCGATTGCGCCCTCGGGCTCGGGGCCGGGATGCCTGTGGTCTTGTGGTAGCGGGCGATGGTCTCGGCATAGTCGTCGCCGGCCTGGCGCTGCTCGGCGGTGATCAGGCCGTCGAGGAACATGCGGCCGAGGGTGTAGCCGGCAAAGGGGCTCCTGACCGTCTCGTCATCAACCGTCCTGCCGAAGCCGTGGATGCGCCGGCGGGCTGAGATCGCGACGCTGATATTGTCCTTCTCGGTTTCGAAGGGCTTGATCTTGCCGCAGGGAAAACGCTCGACATTTTCCTTGCGCGGCCGGCCGGCGCCCCTGTTTGCCCGCCCTGTCTTCACCTTGGTGGCTTTGCCGCCCATGCTGATCGTCCTTCTATCGAATGATGCCGTTTCTGAGTGCCGCGGCGACCAGCGCCGTTTCCTTGAAGACGCCGAGCTTCATCTTGGCGTTGGCGATGTGCGTGTTCACGGTGATCGGCGAGATGCCGAGAATGGTGCCGATCTCGGCCGCCGTCTTGCCCTCCGCCATCCAGCGGATCACTTCGGTTTCGCGTGGGGTCACTTGGCTCATGGCTCCGCAGGCCCATCGATGCTGGGCACGCGCGGCATTGTCACGTGCGCGCCCGACAGGGTCACCCGCGTCACGCGGTCGGGGTGGCGGATCGGCTGGACGGGCGGGCCCGCCTTCGGATGCGGATGCCAGGTGTCCTGCCTGGAGGGGAACCTGTCGCGGTTGCGATGCGCCATGTTGATGACGGTGTTCTTCTTCGAGCCGAACAGGGTGGCGATTTCTCTCGCCGACAGCCCTTCCTTCCAGAGCTTTTCCGCCTTGACGATCTTGTCTTCCGTCCAAAAGGTGATGGTCATCTCACTGCCTCCTCGTGTCGTGCGGCCCTGGCAATGATCGGGTTGTCGGGGAACATTTTTGCCAGCTCCCGTTTGGCGCTGCGGCTGCCATTGGCGGCGTCGCGCAGCAACTGCATCTTGTAGGCCGGCACCTTCGGCTGCGGCGTCTCGGGCTCTGCCTCCATGCGCGGCCGGCTCTCCGCCTCGATCGCCGCCTGCTGATTGCGGCATTGCTCGGCGAAACTGGCTGAGCTCGGGGCGAAAGCGCGGTTATGATCCCTGACCTGGCCAGAGATGAAGCGTTTGGCGGCCTGCCAGACAGCCTCCAGTGGGATGCCCTCGATCGCAACGAGATAGGCGCGGATCTGCATGTCGGGATCAGTGCCTGCGGATGCCGGGAAACCCGAAAGCATCCCAGCTATGATCTTCACCGGAGAGGAAATCTCGTGCGGCATCCACTGCTGTCCTTCTCATGCTGCTGTTGATCGACCCGGCTTCCCTCGCCTTCTCCTTGAGGTACCAGTCGCATTTGATCGCCTGCCAGCCGCGGAAGATCTGCATCTCGGCGGCGCCGACCGGATCGCCGGTCATCAGATATTCCCTGGCCTGCATCCGCGCGGCATAGACCGTCAGCGGCTTCTTCAGCGTGCGCTTGCGATGCTCGATGATCGCTGCCGCCAGTTCCTCCCCCAGCACCGGGCGGAGGATTTCCATGATCTCCTCACTCACCGTGTCCTTAGCCATGCGATGTGCCTTTCCGGCTTCCGGCCGCCACGGCCCCATGAATGGTTGGCCTCAAACCCGCAGCCTCCGTCGCCCGCCGGGTAAAATTGACCGGGGCGCCAGGCCTGACGGGGCGGCGGACGAACCGACGGATCTCGCCGCCATGGTCCTGCTGGGCGGTGTCGCCCTTTTCCGCACTTCGAAGCCGGTGGATCTCGCGTTCCACCGAGGGCACCGACGTGCCGAGGATGGCCGATATTTCGATGTAGTCCCGGCCGGTGCGGAAGAGTTCGAGCGCGTTCATATCAGTGCTTTGCTGCGCTGGCGCGGCCTCGGCCTGGATGCTCATCGCTTGATCTTTCTTTCCGATTTCGAACGCGGTCCGCCGTTCCCGCCGAAGCGGGTGGCTCGTCACGTGCTTGATTCAAATTCATCGGTGACGACCGGAGCCGGCTCTTGCGCGAGCAAAGGCTCCGGTCGTCTGCCAGGCCGCCGCCTGGGCGGGCTGGCGTCGCCGAGGGAGGGCGACGACGCCAGCGGCCGATAGCCTTCAGGGAGGGGCTGGGCTATCGGGGTTGGAGATCGGCAGAGTGCCGGGCGGGATCATCATTTCCCGTATGTCTTCCAGGCGCGTCGGCCGGCCGCAATTTTCGCAATGGCGCTCGATCACTTCGGCGATCGACAGCGCCTTTGCGCAGATCGAGCAGCCGGTGTAGCGGGCTCCGCGGCGCTGGAACTCGCCGGCGGGTGTTGCGGTGGAGATGGTCATAGCGACTCCACCTCCCGGTTGGCGTTCAGCACCTGCTGCAGGGCCTTGGCGAGGAAGGGGATATCCTCGTTGCGAACGGGGATCACGGACATGCGCCCTCCCCTTGGGCCTTGCGGCCGGTGAATGACGACGCCGGTCGGCATGACGTCCATGGCGAGCTTCTCTTCGCTTGAGATGGTGAACCTCATGCCATGGTCTCCCCAGTCCGAAAGGCTCGACCGTTGTTGATGATGTCTCTGTGTGTCATGGCGATTAGGGTACAATTAATACCCGATATGTCAAGCGCATTAGGGCATGACATGTACCTTATTTTAGGGTATTTTTTATATCATGTTGAAAGAGCAGGAACAATTTGAACGCGAAGAACGCGCAAAGCGCCTCGTCATGGCCCGAAAGAATGCGGGCTTTGCCGGGCCGAAGGCGATCGTCGATCGGTTCGGCTGGAATGCCAATGTCTACAAGGCGCATGAATCCGGCCGCAACGGCTTCGGCATTGCCGATGCGAAGAAATATGCCCGCGCGTTCAAGGTCAATCTCAACTGGCTGCAGTTCGGCGCCGGCAACGCGCTCGATCCGGATGAGCTGCCCGCCTCCGTCGCCGACGTGCCAAAAATCTCCTGGGTCAGCGCCGGCCAGCTGAGCGAGCAGGCGCCGATCACCGATTTTTCGGAATTCCCGACGGTCGCCGCCCTCGATCTGCCCGATGGCGAATGGATCGCGCTCGAGGTCGAAGGCAATTCGATGAACAAGATCTCGCCGCCCGGCTCGATCATTTTCGTCAATCTGCGCGACAAGCGCCTGGCGCCGAACGCGCTTTATGTCGTCGCCGACGAGACGGGGGCTGCAACCTACAAGCGCTATCGCCCGAACGACGACCCGCCCTTCCAGCCGGCGTCCTACGAAGACGTGCCGCCGCCGGAATTCCAGGGCGCCGTCACCATCGTCGGCCGCGTCCGCCGATCGATCATCGAGATGTGAGGTTCCATGCCGGGCGCGCTTGAGGATCTCACCGTTTTTGGGTGTACTACCGGCACCCGTGTGCGCACATCACCAAGCTGCCGGGCAGATCAGCAGAAGATAACATTGGAGGGGAAATGCTTGCTTTTATGGGAACATGGCCGGCGCCGGTTGTTTACGGCCTGGTTGGGGGGATATTCGGGGCGATCGGCGCGGCTGTCGGCCATCTGGCGGCCAAGCGATTTCCGAACGCGAGAACGATCATTGTTGTTCTGTTTCTTGCCAGTTCAAGCCAAGTCACCAAACTGATCGTCATTCCCAGAATCCAGAATGACGAGGCGAACGCTAACCTGCCGCAGAAGATAGACGCCATTACCACTCTTGAGCGCATCTCTGTCGAGGGGAAGACGGTCCGATATTTTTACCGTCTGAGCGATTCCCTCCCTTTAACGGATGGGGCCGTTATGAAATCAGGCATTGCCCCGTCCGTGTGCTCTTTCTGGAAGCCGAAGCTTGATTCGGGCGAGGCCGAACTCGCCGTCTACAACTACGCCTTCAAGGATGGGCAGTCGAGTTTCGACCTGAGGGCAAGCGATTGCCAATAACGTCGCGACGTCAGGTCGTCCGTTAAAGAATATCTCAATGATTCAAACGTCTTATAAAGGGCAAAAGATGCTGAAACCGACATCGCGCGCCGGCAGAATCTGGTTCTATATCGTAACTTTCGCAGTGTTTCTCCTGGCGTTCAGCGCCGCGCGGGAGATCTACGGTCTTTAGGATTTAGTTCCGAACCTTGCCGGATGGCATCCAGACCCGCCTCGATCACCTCGTCGGTGATTTCGATTTCGTTGCGCATGGCCGGCCTCCTTTTTTCTCGTAGCTTCATACTCCAACTTCAGTTCTCTATCCTCTCTCTTAGGCTTGGGAGGAGAAGGTTCCTGAAGGCTGGTGAGGGAGGGTTCCGGCCAAAGCTTCCCCCTACCCCATGAGCAAAGCCCATGAAGCCGGGAGAGCATTGGCCAAGTCCTGAAGGCCGGAGCCGGGATGGGACACGTGCCAGAGGGGCCATTCGCTTCGCCCTCGTCCTGATTTTCTGACAGCGCACTTAAGGACTTTCGCTTCCCGCGCCGCTGGGCTTCGTCAGCTCGGGAGTTGCACCCGGTCGCCCAATCACTGGCCCCAGACATAAACCTACGATTCGTACCTCGTCAATCACTGAGGTATTTTTTATACCTCTCATCATTGACGTGATAGGGTATTATATATACCTTTCTCCTCAAGCTGATCAAATGGGCGAGAGGACAGGCAATGCAGCACATCCGCAATATCGAGACCGAGGAAAGCAGGCGGGATGCCCGCTGGAATGGCGCACAGACGATCGGCGACTGCCGCGCCTATATGGCGATCGAGGCCCAGCGCATGGGCGCGCTCGGCTTTGCGTTCCTCCGCCGTCCCGAACATTTAATCCGCGGCCCGTCCTGGCTGCGCGGGGCGGCGGCTTCCGTCGAGGAGCATTACCGCTATGCCCGCGAGATCATGGGCATCGCCAATAACGATCAATTCTACGCCTGAGGGGAACGGAGATGCCTGCCGCCAACCCAACACCTGGTTCAACCGAGAGCCCTTCCCTTCCTGCCGCCCCACTGGCCGGAGCAAGCAAAAAGACCCGCGCCAAGGCCAGCGTCACCGCCGGGGCACCCGATCTGCTGAAGGCGCTGGTGGAGGCTGAACGTTTCTTCGACGGCAGCAAAGATCACGGCTGCCCGCTTCACCGGAAGATCCTCGCCGCCATCGACACGGTGAAAGGCGGCGCGTCATGAGCGATTGCCTGATCAAGGCCTTTTCCGGCTGCGCCTGCCCGCCCGGCGAATGCGCTGAAAAGCCTACCACCCCGGTGCCGGTCACCTTCATCTCGTGGCGGATCCAGGCCATCGCCTGTCTCACCTTCGGCTTCCTCGCGGCCATTGTTACGGCCGCCTGGATGGAGACGCAGTTCAAAAGCCGGGACCTGCGAAACCAGGAACAGGTATCATGGAAGTGAGCCAAGGCTTTGCCAGACACCGCCGATCAGGAGCTGAACTTGATGTCGCTGGCCTTGGCCGCCGTAATGAATGCCCGCCGCACCTGCTCCGGCCCGGCGGCATCGTTGAACACATCAAGCACAAGCCGCTCGGCCACCTTGGCCGCCGGCGTCTGCTCGGGCCAGTCATTCAGCAAGGTATTGCCGGCCTGAACGACATTGTAGACGGTTCTCACCTTGCCATTGATGGTGATCTTCACCGGTTTGAAGCTTCGTCGCCTGCTCATGATGCAGCCCCCTCACGCTGGACACGCGACTCAACGAATCACTTCGGGACTCGTTCCGGTTGATGACAGTGCGGCGCGGGAAAGATTGGAAAAGATGTATTGCCATCACTACCCAGATTACCAAGCCAACGGTGCAGCGGTGTATTGTTCCGCGGAAGTGCCTCGACTGGCGATGAGCTGCTATCGACGAAAATAGAAGGAGCAGGCCGCGATAATCATGACGGTAATGAGCGTCCACACTCCACGCTCGAGGTTCTGGAGCGTTTTCTGCAGCTGACGTTCCGGCGTATAGATGCCCATCGATTCGTCAATCTTCTGGTTCTCCTCGTCCGAGAAATAACCTTCTTGCTCGCCCCACTTTATCGATGCATCCACAAGGATCGCGTGTCCCCAACCTGGAGCAGCCGGTAGGAAGTAATTGCTCCGGCCCCGCCAGGTTGATGTCCAGCTGTCAATTTGATCTTCGAAAAGCAGGACCTTGATCGATAGCTCCAGAGGAGGAAGCTCTTTACTCAGTCTGATGTCAGCCATGAGTTGCCGCATTTTGTCTTTTTGAATAACCGCACCAAAATACAGCTCTTCGTCTAGGTGCTCGCTGTTCGCGATGAATCGAAAATGGTCACGGGCATCTTGATCACCTGCCGCGATGGTGACGTGTACCTTGTCGAACGTCTTGCTGAATCCTGTTTCTACCTTTTCCATTTGTTTATCTGGATACCCTGCCACTTCGCCAACGGTGACGGTATCCCGGTCAGCAAACTGAGCTCGGCCCGAAATACGGTAGGTGACGGGATCCTTGGCTGTTTTGATCTCCGCTTTCCGCAGCTCGCGATATTTCTTTTGAGCCTCTTCCGTAAGAGGCTTCCAGTCCTCTCCCGGGAGTTCATCTAGCGAAAACTCGGTATCAAATGACTTAACGGATGAAACTGCCTCATATTTCGTCAGGATCAACCGGATCGGCCGCCAATCCTCACGAAACCTCATTACTCTGTTATCCTTCCCAGGATAGGTCAGCGTCGAGTTGGTTTCCCATGTCAGCATTTCTTTGATCATTTGCGGCCCCAGTTGCGTCCTGATCTTGCACGGGCAACAATCAAGGTCAATCAGAGGTAGATTCGACTACGCAGAATGATCGCCTTTTGGTTCTTCGATCAGAAGGTCCATCTGTTGGGGCTGCCGGATGTGGTTCTCGACCTTAATGACCGCGTATTCGGTCTTGAGTCCGCCGCCTGTCTGGGTTTGGGTAACACGCACTTGGCAAACCAGCACGTCACCCTTCGTGAAGGAAATCTGCTGATGATCGACCTTATAGAGGAAGTCCTTGTCCTCGATGATCGCGCTGATCTGTGAGTTACCGTCGTGAAGACGCCACTTGTTGTCTTCTTTGAACGCTAGAGAGACGATTGAGAATGCCGCTTTGCGGACATCTTCGAGTAGGACCTTGCCGTCCGGTTCGGGCGAGACGAAGTATGACGCCTCGCTCTTACCGACTTCCTCGGTCACCTTCTTCCCCTCGATCACTTTGAACTGGTCGATGCCCGGTTTCCGAAGGGGGTCGGTGATAACGCCCTCAAGCGCCTTGCGAACCGACAGGTCCTGGTAAAGCCGCAGCAGTTCGAGCGGCACGTCGGTCGATTGACCGTCGAACGTCAGGCGGATCGTGTCTTCGCTCAACCGTTCCACTCGGTCAGGCTTCTTACCCTTGTGGCGCTTGAGCAACCAGACGAGCGATACGCCGCCTCCCACTCCTGTCAAGATGAGTTCCTTGAGATTGAGGGCAGCAGTAATGGTGTCGCCGTTGAGCAGCAACTTGGCCTGTTCATACAGAGACTGGATGATGTCAATCCCGATCTCGAACGATCCAGGCGCGGTGGCGACCACATTCACGGTCATCTTCGGAGCGTCAGGGCCGTTTAAAGTGTGGTTCGCTGCGTCGAAAAGCTGGCCAACCGCCAATAACGCCGGTGCGAGGTCGCGGACCTCCATACTCCCGTCGCGGACCGCCTCGCCGTCATATGCTATCGTCAGCCTAGCTTTGCTCACTTCAGACACCACTCGTCCCCCGGCTCATCTGGGGCTACGACTATCATATAATGCCTTACTCATCCCTGTCTCAGATGGGGTACGGCTCTTAGAGGCTTTCGCCTCACTGAGCCCAATCAGTCACATTTAAGCAAATCCTGATGCAATGTCGGCATGGCAAAGCGTCTGGACGCCTTTCCACTTGATTCCGTCGGCGCCACTGTCTATTTTGACCATATATGGTCATTTAAGACAGGAGGCCGCAATGTCGACGATCAGCGTGGCAGAGGCAAAGGCGGGTTTCGCCGGTCTGGTGGATGAAGCGGCAAACGGAGAGTTCGTGACAATCACGCGGCACGGAAAGCCCGCTGCCGTGCTTGTGTCGGTCGAAGCGGCCGAGGCCGCGAAAAGGGCTTTGAAGAAGCCACGGCCGAATTTCGGGGATTTCCTGTTGACGTTTCCCGGCGGGGTCGAGCTGGAGCGGAACCCTTCGAAAATGCGCGATATCGATCTGTGACCGCCTATCTTCTCGACACGAACATCATCTCGAAGTTCGCGCCGGGCAAGGCGCCGCCGACCGATCCGGTGCGGGCATGGTTTCATGAGCAGGGCGTAGCCGATAGCCTGTTTCTGTCGGCTCTATCCGTCGCGGAGATCGAGAAGGGAATGCGGAGCCTTCACCGTCGCGGCGGGATCGAGAGGGCAAAGCGCCTTTCGGCATGGCTGGACGTCATCACCGACAGTTTCGGCGATCGGATATTGCCGATGGATACGGTTGTCGCGCGCATCGTCGGCGCTCTGGAAGATGAAGCCGAGAGCCAAGGCCGTCATCCCGGGCTTGGCGATCTCATCATCGCGGCGACCGCGCGCGCCTATGACCTCACTGTCATCACGGAAAACTTGCGGCATTTCCAGCCGCTTGATGTCGCTGTTGATCTTCCCGCCGCGTTCCGGTCGGAATGATCGTTACCGACGCTGCCAAGACACCGCCGACCGAATCGCAGATATTTCGCGAGCAGGATGCTTCGCCGGCCGCGCGACGATTGCTACGGGGCTCAATGATGTCCCGCCCCGATATTCATCTAGAGGCACTCATTGCTGGTTAGCTAGGCCGGAGGTTTCCGCGTCCATCTGACCGGACCGGGGGGCAAGGCGCTCCGTCAAGTTCTGGAGGAGTCTGTCTCGGGCGGAGTTCTGAACGAGATCGATGGCAAGGGTCAGCGCGCGGCGGCCTTCGTTGCTATCGATCTCACAGTGGTTCTTTGTACACCACTGCCGAACCGCAGTGATGACGACTTCGATGTCTTGATCGGACAATGTAATGAGGGACTGAAGCATTTCGATGCCTCCAAAATCCGAGAGCGCCTACGGTCCGCCAAGGGATGAAACCGATCGCTAAAGCGCGTCGCGATCTTTCAGATTCGCTTGTCGCGCTTTAGGTCTTTGTTTTTACGCATGTCGTTGTCGCAAAACCGCTGCACACTTGACATGCTTTAGTGATGAGCAGTGGACGTCGCTGCGTTGATCTTCAGCGAATAAGGGCTGTCAAACCTCGTGATCAGCAGCGTAGCCAGTTCCTCCGGCGTCCTGTGCCCTTGGCTATAAAGATCGGCAGCCGCGCTGCAGAGCAATTGCGTTGCTCGTTCCGTCGGTGTGACATGATTATGCCGGTACCAGGTCCGAATAGCCTCCGTAAGCACGTTCACGTCTTTCGTCCGGAGCGAGAGATTGGAATCGATCATATCATCCTCCTACGCCTCGCCGCTCCGGGTTAATCTTGAGTTCAAGCTCATGCTAAAATTTAATCCATTGGCTCCTCGCCGCCAACTATCAGTGCGGTTGCGCACAATGGCCGTAAGGGTATCGGCAGCGATGACGAAAGCATGCCCGATACTGTTGATCTGAACGCTGCGGAACGGCAAAATAAGTGACTTATCCTGCCGGGCTTTGAAGGATTTCGAATGCCACGCTTCTACTTCAACATTCTGTCTGAAGCAGGATCGCTCGACGACTGGGAAGGAACCGAGCTTGCTGATTTGGACGCCGCTCGCGTTGAAGCGGTGCGTGATGCTCGCGCATTGATGAGCAATGCCGTGCTCCTCGGATATGACATTGCGTCAAGAAGCGTCGAGATCAGAAACGAAACAGGCGATATCCTGCTCGTGTTGCCCTTTTCGGAAGCGGTTAAGCGAGTGGGCTAATCTACCTGGCGCAGAGCGGAAGACCCAGCACCTTTTCGTATTCGCGCTCCGGCACTCCATAGCAGCCACCGGCGATTTCGATCAATTTTTCCCTGTCCAGAATTCTAACATTTCCGCGGGTCGATCGGATCGCGTGGACGCCCTCAAGGACGTGTAGTTCATTGGTGACGCCCGAACGGCGGACGCCGAGCATCAATGCCAGAAATTCATGGGTAATTGCCAGGTTGTTGCCTTCAAGGCGGTCGTGGCACATCAGGATCCACCGAGCCAGCCGTTCGTGCATATTGTAGCGGGCGTTCGCAAGCGCCGAATGGGCGAGTTGCAGCACGGTTGTGTGAACATAGCGAAGGAAGAAATCCTTCAATTCGGGATCATCGGCGAGCGCGCGCTGAAACGTCTCCATCGGCACCATAATTCCCGACCCTGCGACTTGCATGAAGGTGCGCGTGGGGGTGGTCTCTACCGCCAGAACGACATGCATGCCGGATGCGCCTTCGCGCCCGATATGGCCAATTTCCACCACCTCGTCGTCGATGCTGCTGACAACCATGGACCCCAAGCCTCTTTCCAAGAAGCAGACATGCGTGGTTGGGACGTCGTTAGCGACAAGAACGTACCGTAATGGCAGGTCGACGCGCTCCATCCCTTCTGACAGGCGTGCGAAGCGGTCCGCGCTCAAAATTTTCAGCAGGGTATTTTCGACAGTCGATTGGTCAATCTGAGTCATAGCGGCTCCGCATGGGGAGCTTGGATGTCAACCAAACGCCTGTGAGTTGGTGAAAAAACTACGGGACGGTCGTTGGTTTGACCATAGGTCCCCAGGAAGTGTGCGTTTATGACAAAACCGCACATAAGCCGCTGAAATTGTTGACGATCAGCGACGAGAAATCGGTAGCGAACTTTCGATACCTGCCAGAGACCTTAGCACATTTTGCCTCGGCATGCGCGCTCATTGCGAAAGGACGAGCGATTCACAATACAAATATCTGCCTTTTGTGGATCGTCGATATAAGTCGCAATCAATCTCGCCAGCCAAGCCGGCGGCAATGCGCTTCGGCGGTCAGGACGGCCGCCTTTCGGTCAACGTAAGGACCCGGCAGATAGACCGTGACGCCGCGGAAACTGACGATCACCGCCTTTGCCACGCTATCGAAGACGATAGCCATATCCGGCTCGTAGGCCATTTGTTTTCCTGACCACGCTTACTCCATCGAGATGTGCTCTTATTCGAATGAAACAAGGTGCCGATATCAATCCTTCAGGTGCGGGCGCTTGGTGCGGAACCGCACAGGAACTTTTCCGACTATCTATGGGTTAGGTCACAAGGATCGCACAGGTGCCCCCTCTCGTGACGGGGCCGTACGCCAACTCTTCCTTCCTGTGCGATCCGTCCGTTCCCAAATTGCCCCGTTTCGGCGGGGCTTCTTTTTGATCTGCAGCGGGCAAGGCGCGAGGACGGTCAGGGACGCGGCAGGGTTTGGCGATGATGTCACACGCACGTTCTGCGCCACATGGAGCCGCTTATCACAACAGAGCGATGCGAGCTTTGCGCTACCGGCGCTCTTCCGGGCCCGACAGCCCCTGCGGCGAGGCAGGTTTTCCGCTTATGGGGCTTATGCCGCACGTGGCCTTGGCAGCTTGCCCCGCGCGTTGGAAGAAACGGATTTCTGTGGCGATGCTTTCGCGGAACGGATCGGTTTGGTTGAAGTAGTCGCGGTCCAGACCGAGCTTTGCACCGTGTGCATCGCCCTCGTAATAGGTACCGAACAAATGATCCCAGATCGGGAAATAATTGGCGAAATTCTTGTCGTGATGTTCCCGCACCCGGGAGTGATGGATGAAGTGGTCGCGTGGTGACTGGATCACGTATTTGCCAAACCAGCCATGCCAGGGAATGGCACTGTGCTTGATCAGACCAATGGCGCCAAAGGTGATGGTCACGAAGGCGAATTCGGCCGTTGGCAAGCCGATAAGCAGCGCCGGAACGACCATGATGGCCATATTTATGGCCTTCTCCAGCGGATGCTCCCGCGACGAAGTCAGCGCGTTGAACTCTTCGGCTGCGTGGTGAAATTCGTGCAGCCGCCATAGTACGGGCAGCCGGTGCATCAACCGATGCTGCCAGTAGCTCAAGAAGTCTGACAGCACTAGGAACAAGAGAACATGTGCCCAGCCTGGCAGCCTCCCGGCAAGGTCCAGGTGGGGGGCATTCTGAGCAGCTTTGGTGATGGCATAGGACAGACCAAATGATGCGAGCGCCGCGAATAGCGTAATCATACCCGTCGCCTGAAGGACGAAATAGACGATGTCGGTGATTGTGGATTTGCTGCGTTCGAAGAAAACCCGACGGAACCCGGAATTGCCGAACCCCACATAGGTGAGTTCCACCGCGAAAACCGTCAGAACCAGGCCAATGGAAATGGCGAAACTGAGCGCCATTGCCCGACCATTCAAATAGTAAGTGTTGTAAAAAAAGTCTCCAAGCTTGTGCAGGCAGTACTCGACCAGCTCCATGCCGCTGCTCCAAAACGCGAACTCGTACAGCTTAGTCGTGACGATGCGCTGTTGCCACATTGCTCAAAGGACGATCAGGGCGTCCTTTTGGTATTACCAGCGGTAGAAGGGCAGTCCCGGGAAGCATGCAGGTGGCCGCCCAACGCATAGGAGACATAATGCTTGGGGTTAGCAAGTGATCGCTGAGCGGCCGACTGCCTAATACAAATTGTGACGTGGAGTTGTAGCTTTTGTTCGGTTTCGTACAATAACAGCTTAGCGTCTTAGAGAAAACCTTGCGAGGTGGCCCCATACTGGGCCGTCCGCTTGCCAAGCTTCTTCTGTGCGATACGTCCTTTCCAATTGCTGCGTTTCGGCGGGGCTCCTCTTTGATCGTCGGCGTGGAATGACGGAACCTAGCCGGTCCGCTTTTTGTTATATCGGCAGGAAAGCACGGGCGTTCCTCCTGTGCGATCCATAGACTGGCCCCGCCGAGAGGCGGGGCTTTTTTTCGAATGGAGTTCCGCGGAAGCAAATGCGGAATCGGTCACGGGTATGCGCATGCGAGTCCGGACTTCCAACAGCAGGCAGCGAACGCTTTTTTAATCGGTCCGCTGCTTCAAACGGTCCGCAATCGGTCCGTTGATTTGAAATAGCTTTCGCGGGGAAGTCGGCTCGGGAGTGAAAACCCTTATGGTGCAAGGGTTCTAGCTGGTCGGAGTGGAGTGATTCGAACACTCGACCCCCACGTCCCGAACGTGGTGCGCTACCAGACTGCGCTACACTCCGTGACCAGCGGCGCTTCTATAGAACAGCCTATCTGGTTGCACAAGCACCAAATTCCAAAAAGCCGGCGGAATTTTTGACGGGGGTTGTGACAGGTCGGGAGGTCGGCAGCTGCAGCAAAAAGCCACACCTGCCGCAAATCGAACGGAAGTCTCAAAGGGGCAATTTTCTTTTGCCGGGTTCCGCGCTAAAGGGCACGACAGGACAGGCGAAACCGCTCACGAGGGCGGCTTGCCAGCCATGCGCTAGAGATCAGGGACGACACGATGAATTTCCGCATCATGACCGCGGCCGGGCTTGCCATTGCGCTTGCCGGATGCACCACCATACCTTCGGCCGGCAATCCGATCGAGGCCCGCTGGGTCGGCAAATCGGCCGGCGTCTTCTTTGCCGCCTACGGGCCGCCGATCAGCGACAGCGAGCAGGGCTCGAGCACCGTCTATACCTGGCGCGGCGGCTACAAGACCGTGCGCATTCCGGCGAAATATGCCGAAGGCGCCGATGGCAAGCGCGGCAAGCAGATCGCGTCCGCGCGCACCGCCTATCTGCGCTGCCAGGCCGAAATCACCACCAACTCCGATTACACGATCCGAGACATCCGCACCGTCGCCGACATCCCCGGCGTCAACGGCCCGTCCTATTGCGCAGAGTTTTTGGCGCCCGAACAGAAGTAACGGACGGTTTGTCGGACAGGCGAAGACAGGCGCAACTGCTCTTTCGTCATGCTCGGGCTCGTCCCGGGCATCTACTGCCGGTTGATACGTGGCAGATCCTCGGCACAGGGCCGAGGATGACGCCGAGCTGGTGGCACTATAGGCAACTGACCTGACCGCTTTCAAGCATCACAATAGCTTCGGTGGCGCTTCACAATGACCGGCTGTTCTTCCAGGTCAGCGCGAATATACGCAGCCAGTTGTCGAAGCCGAATTTCGACAGGGTCTGCGTGTCGAAGCCGCTGTTGCGCATCGCTTCGAACAGATGCGGCAAGCCGCTGGCGTCCTTGATCCGGCGGGGGATCACGGCACCGTCGAAATCCGATCCGAGGGCGACCCTGTCTTCGCCGACGCGGTTGACGAGATAGTCGATATGGCGAGCGACGGCATCGAGCGACGTATCGTCATTCAGGTGGCCATCGGCGCGGACGTCATTGACCGAGAGGTTGAAGCCGACCACGCCGTCAGTATCGCGGATCGCGTCGAGCTGCCTGTCGGTGAGATTTCGGGTGGAGGGGCAGATGGCGTGGGCGCAGGCATGGGTGGCGACGAGAGGGGCTTGGCTCAATGCCGCCACATCCCAGAATCCCCGTTCGTTGAGATGCGCAAGGTCGATCATGATTCCGAGCGCATTGCAGGTCATGACCAACTCCTTGCCGATGTCGGTCAGCCCGGGACCCGTGTCCGGCGACCTCGGAAAGGCGAAGGGAACGCCGTAGCCGAACATGTTCGGGCGACTCCAGACCGGCCCCAGCGACCGCAAGCCCGCCGCATGCAGCCGATGGAGATAGTCGAATTCGCCATCCACCGCTTCGGCCCCTTCCATATGAAGCACGACGGCAAAGGCCGCCTCGGCTCTGGCGGCCGTAATCTCATCGACATCAACCGCCATGCGCATCCGACCGCCGGAGCGGCGGATCAATGTTTCGAGCGCCAGACGCTGTGCATCGATCTGCTGGCGGGCATAGAGCGGATCGACGGTCTCGGCATATATAACCTCGTAGCCATTCTCGGTAATGATCAGATCATTTTCCGGCTGGCGCTCCGGAGCCGCATGCAGCGCAAACAACCCGCCAACCAGGCCGCCCTCGCGCGCCCTCGGCAGATCGAGATGCCCGCTTTCCGATCTCACCAAAAAATCCCGGCCGGAAGAGGTGTATTCCGCGATGAATTGCACCGCGTCATTGTGCCCGTCGAAGACATCGATTTTGGCCATATCGGTTTCCTCTTGAACTATCACCGGCGCCCGTCTCAAGACCCCTCCCCAACCCCTCCCCACAAGGGGGAGGGGCTAAGCTGTGGCACCCGCCTCACAAACAAATAGACCAGCCGCACAGTCGACGTTCAATAGGGCGCACGACGAGAGCCGCATGTTAAGCCCCTCCCCCTTGTGGGGAGGGGTTGGGGAGGGGTCTTGCAACGCGCCTGCAACAATTCTCCGGTTTGCGCCTGGCGCCTGCCAAGCCACGCCTACGCCGCCTCCCCCGCCCGCACCGCACTTTCCGCCAGCTTGCGCGCCGCAACGAAATCCACCTTACCCGAACCCAGCACCGGCACCTTGCCGATATTGACTTCGGCCGGCACTATCATGTCCATCGCGCCCCTGGATTTGGCGAAGGCGAGGAATTCGGCGCGGGTGGCTGTCGGCGCGTCGGTGAGCAGCACCAGCCGCTCGCCCTTCTTGGCGTCGGGCAGCGAGGAGACGACCGAGAGGGCGCCCGGCCAGAGCTCGGCGGCGAGCGTCTCGACGGCGGCGAGCGAGATCATTTCGCCACCGATCTTGGCGAAGCGCTTGGCGCGGCCGCGGATCTTGACGAAACCGTCCTCGTCGATGGTGACGATGTCACCGGTGTCGTGCCAGCCATCGACCAGCGGCTCGAGCACGCCTGGCTTTTCGGCGCGGAGGTAACCGGCCATGACATTGGCGCCGCGCACATGTAGCCGGCCGCCCTCATCGATGCCGGGCACCGGTTCGAGCTTCCATTCCATGCCCGGCAGGATTTTGCCGACGGTGCCTGATTTGTTGTACATCGGCGTGTTGATCGAAATGACCGGTGCTGTCTCGGTGACGCCATAACCTTCCAGGATGCGCAGGCCGAATTTTTCCATATAGGTCTGGCGGGTTGCGGCCTTCACCGGCTCGGCGCCGGAGAAGATATAGCGGATCGAGCGGAAGTCGTAAGGATGCGCCGTCCTGGAATAACCGTTGAGGAAGGTATCGGTGCCGAAGATGATCGTGGCGTTGGAGGCATAGATCAGCTCCGGCACGATGCGGTAATGCAGCGGCGAGGGATAGAAATAGACCGGCACGCCCGAAATCAGCGGCAACACCGTGCCGGCCGTCAGCCCGAAGGAATGGAACACCGGCAGGATGTTGAACACCTTGTCGCCGCTGTGGAAATCGATGCGGGCGGCTGCCTGGGCGGCGTTCGACAGGATATTGCGGTGGGTCAACACCACGCCCTTCGGCGTGCCCTCGGAGCCCGAGGTGAAGAGAATGACGGCCGGATCATCCGGCTTACGCTTCACCAGCGGCCGCGCCTTCCTGAGAAACCCGAAAATCTTGTCCTTGAGTGAGATTTCGGCCCTGAGATCATCGAGCCAGACGATCGTCACCTGCTTTTCCATCTCTGCGATCACGGGGGCGAGTTTCGCCTGGGTGACGAAGGCGCGCGAGGTCAGCACATGTTTGACCTCAGCGGCCTTGCAGGCGGAGAGGATATTGGCGGCACCCGCCGTGAAGTTCAGCATGGCCGGCACCTTGCCTGCCGTCATCACGCCCAAAAGGGTGGCGGCAGCGCCATTGGCATTCGGCAGCATGACGCCGAGGTTGTTCTCCGGGAACATCGTGCGGAATTTGGCGCCGAGCACGGCCGCCCCGGTCAGCAGCTTGCCATAGGTCAGCCTTCCGGTGACCGGATCTTCGACGGCAAGTTTCTTCATGCCGAATTCGTGGCCGGCCTGGATGACGCGGTCGAGCACTGTCGACGAGGTATCGGCGGTCTGGAACAGCAGGTTCGACATCACCTGATAGAGGGCAGCACCTGCCGCCGTGCGGCGCTTGCGGCCTTTCAGCTCCGGCGGCACGTCGAGCTTCACCGGATCGAGAATGGTGACCTTGACCTTGGGGAACAGCCGGCGGCGGATCTTGCCGTTGTCGAGATAGGAGAGATAGCTCTTCTCCAGCCCGTCGATCTTCACCGGCACGACCATCGAGCCGGTCTTGTCGGCGACCATGGCGGCGCCATCATAGACCTTCATCAGCGTGCCGGTCACCGTCAGCCGTCCCTCGGGGAAGATGCCGATCGGGTTACCGTCCTGCACCACTTTGATCAACGAACGCGTCGCCATCGGCTTTGTCGGGTCGAGCGGCAGGAATTTGCACATCTTCAAGAAGGGCCGCACCCACCAGGCCTGGGCAATCTTGTAATCGACGGCAAAGGTCGGCTCTTCCTCGGTGATCGCAAGCGCCAGCGCGCCGTCGAGCAGGCTGACATGGTTGAGCGCGATGATCGGCGCGCGGCCGGCCTTCTTGATATTCTCAAGGCCCTCGACCTCGAGGCGCATGAAGGCGCGGAACAGGATCGAGATGAAATCGCGGAAGGGATTGGTCGGCAGCGTCTTCAGCATCAGCCAGGCGACGGCGAAATTGATGATGCCGAGGCCGATCAGGATCTGCGGAATGGAAGCGCCCATTGCCTGGACGGCGGCAACGAGGCCGAGGCCGACAGTGATGAACAGCGCCGAGAGCACATTGGCGGCGCCGATGACGCGGGCGCGGCGATCCTCATGCGCCCAGGTCTGCAGGGCGGCGAAGGTGGGAACGGCGATGAAGGCGCCTGCTATCGCCATGCCGGCGAGATCGATGGCGACACGGATGGTATTCTCACCGGCAAAGAAGGTGGCGATCGTCGTTGCGTGGCTCACCGAAGCCAGGCCCCAGAGGTTCCAGGCGAGATCGAGGCTGAAGAGGCCAAGGAGCGCCGTGCCGACAGGGGCCGGCAACAGCACGATGCGGCCGGACGACATCCAGGCGGCAATCGCCGAGCCGACCGCGACGGCGATGGCAAAGACGGTGAGATAGGCCGGAACGACGAGCTCGGAGCCGCCGAGCAGCTCGGTCACCATGGTCGGCAGGATGGAGAGAACGAAGGCGCCGACCAGCCAGAACCAGCAATTCATCAGCGCCGAACGCCACAGGCGCTTGTCCTGGCGGATTTCCATGACCAGGGTGTAGCTGGAGCGGATGACATTGCGGTCGATCTGAAGATCCGGCGCCTTGGAGCCGGTGGGCGGGATCATGCGGGCTGCCAGCCAGCAGATCACCGAAAGCCCCATCATCATCGTGCCGAAGATCAGCACATTGTCGCCGCCAGAGAATGCGACAGCGGCGATGATCGTGCCGGCGAGGATGGCGATGAAGGTGCCGCCCTCGATCCAGGCATTGGCCTTCGGCAGGTCGCGGCGCTCGAGATGATCGGGCAGGATTCCGTATTTGATCGGCCCGAACAGTGCTGAGACGACACCGAAGCCGAACAGCGCCGCCATCAGCACAAAGATGGAAGAAAACGCCAGACCGACCACCGCAAGAGCGGCGACCGCGATCTCGCAGCGTTTCAACAGTTCGGCGATCTTTGCCTTGTCATGCTTGTCGGCGAGTTCGCCGCCAAGTGCGGAGAGCAGCAGGAAGGGCACGATGAGGATGACGCCGGCGAGCGTCACCAAGGCGGCGCCTTCACTGGCCGACATTTTGAAGAGAATGAGGAACACCAGAGTGTTCTTGAGGAAATTGTCGTTGAAGGCCGTGAGGAACTGGGTCCAGAACAGCGGCGCGAATTTCCTTGAGGTCATCAGATTGTGTTGCACGGCAGGGTTCCTCTTTCGGCTCGCAGAGAAGGCCACAGAGTTGTTACGCAAAAGTTGAATGCGTCAACAACTCTGCGCTGTGGTTAACCAAGATCAATCTTCATCGCTACGATTGAACTTGACGAGCAGCTTCTCGGTGCGGGCATCCTCGACCTTGCGGATCAGCTTCTCGGATTCGGCGTTGTCGCGCAGCGTCTTGGTGATATTCACCGTGGTCTGCACCAGCATCAGAATGCCCATGGCGAGATAGCCTTTGCCCCAGAGATCGAGCGGCATCATGTAGAGGCCGAGCGCCAGCATGAAGGCGGCCGAGCCGAAGGAGATGTAGGAGAAGCTGACCCAGCTTGCGGAATGTTTCTGGAAACTGTCGTTCATTGTCTTGGTCCTTGATGTTCGATGGATGAATGGTTGGATGGATGCAATCTTAAGCGGCAGGCGTGATGCGGCTCTTCAGCCGCGCCAGCACATCATCGGCGGAGGAGTGCCGCGGCGCGCCGAAGCCGGCATTGGCAAGCTTCTCGATGATGCCGGCCGGGCGGATGGCGCCTTCCATGTCCTTCAGGGCTGCGGCCGTCAGCTCATTCTGGCTCTGGCGCAGGCGAAGGCGGGCCAGCGTCTCCTCGGCATCGTCGAGCGTCGCCAGGCCCGGGCCGGCAACGACGACATCGAGCTTCTGCGCCTCCTGCGTGGCACGGGCCAGCCGCTCGCCGCGCTGCAGCTCCTGCAGCCTTGCCTCCGAAGCCCGGACGATGCCCTTCAGCTTGTCGATCGCTAGGGTGAACTGGCTCTGCGCCTTCTCGGACGCATCGCGCTCGGCTTCAAGATAGGCGATCGCCTCTGCCGCCTCGCGGGCCAGGCCCTCATTGCCCTTGGTGAGTGCTGCGGAAGCGCGGCTCTCCAAATCGGCGATGCGGGCAACGATCGCCCCGTGCTGCACCTTTTCCTGCTCGTTCTGGGCGATGGCGACCGCGACACTGCGGCGGGCCGACTGGATCGATTGGGCGGCATCGCGGATCTGCTGGGAAAGCAGCGGCACGGCGTGGCGATCGGCGAAAGCCTGCTCGGCATCATGCGCCCTGCCCCGCAACAAAATGGAAATCAGTTTGAACATTTCCTTCCTCCGGTTTATGAACGTTGTTCACGAGAGGTGTTATGGCAGAATCATGAACGTCGTTCAAGATAAATTTTGAACGACGTTCAAAAATCGAAGTGGAATGGTTAATGGCCGGCAGACGAGAAGAAAAACGCGAAGACCTGAAGGCCCGGCTGATCGAGGCGGCGCGCGAACGGATCGCCAGAGACGGGCTGGCAAATCTCCGAGCCCGCGACATCACCCAGGATGCCGGCTGCGCGCTCGGCGGCCTCTACACGGTCTTTTCCGACCTCGCCGAGCTCGTCATCCACGTCAACTCCGCCACGCTGAAGGCGCTGGAGGCAAGGCTCACCCTGCCCGAGACCCGCGACAAGCCGCCCACCGACCGGCTGCGCAACCTGGCGCAGGGCTACTTGAGCTTCGCCGTCGAGCACCGGAACCTCTGGAAGGCGCTGTTCGAGCACTTCCCGCCGGAATCGAGCCCGACGCCGCAATGGCATCTCGACGAGCACCTCTTCCTGATGGATGTGATCGCCGAACCGCTGGCCGAACTGCAGCCCGACATGCCCGCGCAAGACCGCGCCATCCGCGCCCGCACCCTCTTCGGCGCCGTCCACGGCGTCGTCAGCATCAGCCTCGAAGGCCGCTTCGTCGGCTTGCCGCTGGAGCGGCTGGCGCGGGAGGTGGATGAGCTGGTGCAGACGATCGCGGCGGGGGCGGAGCGGCGGCGTGACGGGGGCGTGTGAGTGCGGTCGGCGGAGGTTGGGCGCCCGGCGGCCGGCTTCGGCGGCAGGCGGCGCGCTTGGGTGCCCGGCGGTGGGTTTGGCAGGAACGCTCCCCCCTCTCCGTCATCCTCGGCCTTGAGCCGAGGATCCATGCCCGCTGCCGTTTTAGCCGAAGCCCCACCCCACTCTCCGTCATGCTCGGGCTTGACCCGAGCATCCACACGCAGCACTCGGCGCGCATATGTTCTTCGATGGATACTCCTGCCGTTCCCGGTGCCGACGGCCAGCACAGTGCTCGCAGCATGGATCCTCGGGTCAAGCCCGAGGATGACGGAGAGTGGGGAAGCCGATGCGGCAAGCAGCGCAGATGTGGAGCGGTTTCGTTGGGATTTCGGTCCTCTGTTTTGCGCAACCCCAGCCAAAATCACCGCACACTTTTAATGCTGCAGGCGTCCCGCCTCTAGCCCGGAGTCCCACCCTCCGTCATCCTCGGGCTTGACCCGCCCAACAACCCGCCACTAATTTTACCGAACGGGAAATTTCACACCCTCAACCCTTCCCGCTTCTCCAAATAATCCCGATCGGTAAATTTCCCTGGACACCGTCTCTACATTCGCTATATTTTCCCGATCGGGAAAAATCATGGCGAAACACATACAGAGTCCAGCCGACATCGGCGCCCTGGTTCGAAGCACCCGCAAGGAGCAAAACCTGCGGCAGGACGAGCTTGCCGGCGTTGCCGGCGTCGGGCTTCGTTTTATCGTCGACCTCGAAGCCGGCAAGCCCACGGCGCAGATAGGCAAAGTCCTGCAGGTTCTGCAAACGCTTGGATGCTCCCTCGACATTCTGGCTCCCGGCGAGCGCAGGCAATGACATCAAGGCTTCTCAACGTCTGGTGGGACGGCCGCATTGTCGGTCAATTCACGCAGGACAGAGACGGCGATATCGGCTTTGTCTATGCGCGAGCCTGGCTTGACGATGACAAAACGCTGCCGCTCTCGGCCTCTCTGCCGAAACGACAGGAGCGATTTACCCGCCGGGAATGCCGACCGTTTTTCGGCGGCCTGCTGCCCGAGGAAAGCCAGCGCCTGGCCGCAGCACGGGCCTTGGGCGTGTCTCCCGCCAATGACTTTGCGCTTCTCGATCACCTGGGCGGCGATGTCGCCGGTGCGCTGCAACTGCTTGCCGAAGGTGAGGCACCGGCCGAGACAGGGCCGACTGACGATCGCCAGCCCGTGCCTTTGGACGAAGCAGGCATCGTTGCCGTGTTGGAGGCGCTGCCCGTGCGGCCTCTCCTGGCCGGTGAGGAGGGCCTCAGACTGTCGCTCGCCGGCGCGCAATCCAAACTGCCGGTTGTTCTGGTCGATGGCCGGATCGGGCTTCCCCTGCCCGGTCAGGCCACAACCCATATTCTGAAGCCACCGATAGCCCGCTTCAAGGCGACGACCGAGAACGAAGCTTTCGTGATGAGGCTTGCGGCGGCCATCGGGCTCGATGTCGCAGCCGTCGAACCGAGATATGTGCAGGGACGCCCGTTCCTGCTGGTCGAACGATATGACCGCGTGCGCGGTGCCGGCGGCCTGGTTCATCGCATCCATCAGGAAGATTTCTGCCAGGCACTCAGCGTACCGCCGGAAACGAAATATGCGAGTGAAGGCGGGCCAACCTTCAAGGATTGCTTCGATCTCATAAGACGGATCTCGGCAAGGCCGGCTGTCGATGTGCTGAAGCTGCTGGACGCGGCCATCTTCAACCTGATCGCCGGAAATGCCGATGCCCACGGCAAGAACTTCTCCATCCTTTACGATAGCCAAGGCCCGCGGCTGGCAAAACTCTATGACCTCCTCTCCACCGTAATCTATCCGGAACTGTCGCCAAGGCTGGCGATGAGACTAGGCAAGCGCGCCACGCTGGCCGAAATGGATGCCGAGGGCTGGAAGGCCTTTGCGGCAGAAGCCGGCGTCGGCACTCCGCTGTTGCGCCGCCGCGTGAACGAGCTTTGCGACAAGGTGCTGACATTGACCGGCAAGGTCGCCGATGAGCTCGCAGACGTATCGCCTGATCGGGACCCGATCGACGCGATCGCCGGCGTGATAACAGACCGGGCCGAGACAGCGAGGTTGACCTCGAAGGATTGAGGGAAATGGGAAACGACGCCCGACGTCGCGCCTCTTGCCGGCGCCTCTCCCCACCCTCCGTCATCCTCGGGCTTGACCCGAGGATCCATGCCGCTGCCGATGAGTGCTGCATGAGCTTCGAGTCAAAGCGCTGAAATCACCGCCTAAAAAGCACTCGTCCACCTGCCGGCACCCGTCCTTCGGACCCCCGCTCGCTGGGCAAAGACCCCGCCCCAAACC
>NZ_WIEU01000031.1:0-55556 GCF_012276115.1 Rhizobium leguminosarum bv. viciae
CGACGTGATGCGGTGCTGCGCAGCCGAAATGGCTCCGCACCGCAACCCGCCGCTACCGAACCAACAACAGCAACCAAAAACCGCTGGAGCGAACTCAAAACTGGATAAAACTTGGGGGCAAGGTCAATGAATATGCAAAGAGCCGTTCATTTGCGCGAGGCTTGGCATGCTGATGCTCCATTAAAGTTAGGCGGTTCGCCAAGCACAGCGCGGGTCAGGCCCCGTCGACCTCTCCATCTTCGTCGAGACTATGCGGGCCTTCAGTTCGCTGTTGCTGTTGCCGCTTTCGGCCAGAGCCGGGCCAAGGTTTTTCTCAGGCCATGCGCCCGGCCTTCCACGCTCGCCTCGGCGGGCCTTTTTGTTTTCAATCACAACCCTGGAACCGTCCCTCGGTGGTACTCCTGCTCGCCCCAAAAACGGCGCAAACCAACTCCTAAATTTTAGACATCCCTAACGAACAAAACGGCGGCCTGCTGGTTTTCCTCTCAGGAGGAAACAGACATGAAGAGCATGAGCAATCGCCAAGTTCGCATTCCCGGCCCACGAGAGCACGATGTTGCGGAGCATTGCCGCAAGTTTGGGATCGGCCCGGCAGAGGAGAAGAAGCTGAAGAAACTTCTCGGGCCGCGAGCGCCGCTCCATGAAATCCAGGCCAATGCTCCGCCGCGGCAGCCAAGGTGGCGTTAGTCCAAGCGCGAAGCGGTTTCCCCCGGGAATTGCATGAGACAAAAGGTCAGAGCGGTTCAGCTTCCATGAAAGCTGAACCGCTCTGAGTCGTGAAGGGGTCGCAAAAACCTGTCCATCTGATCGTTTCACGCCGCATTACGGCATTGATTCAAAGATTGAGCGAAACGGAGCAGCGCTGTGAATGTGGGTGAAAGAGGTTCTATTGCCAGGCCTTTCAATCATCGATCTTGTTTAAGATCTGGGCCGGCTGCCCGGCCAGCTCCACTCCGACTCGCTCAAAGCCCTGCTCCAGCGGGGTTTTTCGTTGGCGTTGTCGTGTGCCTATCGATCTTCACCCGGGCCGGAGTCTATTGGTGTGCCGGCCGCAATCGTGCCGGGGCAGGTGCCGATGGCCCTTCCGCGAATTTTTCGGGATCGTGGTGCCGTCGCTCTGCCGGGAACTTCCGGCAATATCAGGGGTTTTGCCGGCGGATCGCGCGGCAGGTCTCGTCTCCTGTACCACTGCTACCCCTGCAGTTGCTGCGCGGTCCACTGATGCAAGACGGAAGGCGTTTTGCTCTCGGTGATCGCCAGGGCGCAAAGCCGTACAGTTGCGCGCCCGCAAAGCGTATCAACGCCGTGGTTGCCGCGACAGCATGAGGATATAATCGTCGGCGATATCGGCAACCACCATGGCGGCTTCCGCGGCCGTGTATCCCTTGCCGATGGCGTCGCTGACGATCTTCATCACGGCAGGTTCAAGTGCTTCCCGGCAGTCGTACAGGCTTTCGACATGCGGGCATTTTGGACGAAATTCCAAGACGTTGTTCATCGCATACCCTCCATTTGATTTGAGCTCGGCCCCAGAATGGAAGCTGGCCTCTCCATGGGAAAGGCCAGGCTTGCGGTTCCGGCGAGCTGCTTCAGGAACCAGAAGTGTTGTCGTGAAGCTACGATGGCATAGAGGCTGATGTATTCAAGCGGATGCTGATGTTAAGGTAAGCCAGTAGGGTTAATTCGTCCACTGATGTTGCACTGTGGCATCGCAAGCAGATGCAAAGCCGGCAGTCGCGAATACAATGTCATCCAAACGTTGCTGCGGTATTGGGATGACGAACTGCATGAGCGCCTGCCAGACCATATTCTGCCCTAGACGCTGATACGCCGGCCGGCCTTGTCCGCCTCTTTGCGATTGGCGCCGTGTTTTTCGATGATGTCCTTGGCATCCTCGTTGGAAATGCGATGTTTCTTCGCGAAGTAGATGACGTCGTAGGGCCCGTCAGTCACGGCCGCTTTGGCAGGCTGGGCCTTTTTCGTTGTGTCATTGGTCATGATATTTCCTTTCAAGGCAATGTGGCGCCGGACATCAGGACATGTCAGCACCTATTCTCTCCGGAACGAGGATCGGAGAACCGGCACTCTCAAGCCGGCATCGGTCGAAGAATTGGCTTCGCGCCGTTTTATCGATGCGCTCGGGCCGTCATATGTTTTTCCCAGATCTGCGTTGCCTGCGCTGCCGTGCCGGTCTTGTGGAATCGCAGCAGGTGCAGTCCTTCGTTCCGTCGTTTTTCGTTAAAGGCGCTGTTTTCGTAGTCGGTGCCTTCGACAATGCTCTCACTTTGAAGAACGGCCTTCAATTCCTGCACGTAGTGCCCAGTGATGTTGAAAAGGGCTTCATTCTCAGGTGCGTCTGTCATCATTTTCCCTGTGGGTGGTCGTGTGGCATTGAACGCGATGCTGCTTCAGCAAGCCGCGTTGGTAAGATGCATCAAGCAATCCGCGCCCCTATGGGAAGGCTGGTATCGGACAGCGCTTAGCCGTGTCTGTTTGGAGTTCCATATATCGTGCAGCAAAGCCGCGCCGAGAATCGACGGTAGAGGCGCAGCAGGTCTGAAGGCGGCACCTTAAACCACTTGTCTCCCCGATACCATCTCAATCGAAATGCCGAAGAATATGGAGGGAGCAGGGCCGTCTTCGCTTTCCGAGTTTAAGGCAAGCGATCCGGGTTCCCACCAAAACGATTGCTTCTGCAGGAGAGACCAGGCGTGGAGGCGTTCGTCATGCCGGGCCGGCGTATCGGTCAGCTCATCATAGGTGCCCTGAACAAGCACGCTCTTCCACGTTCGGTTTTCGCCGAATTCTTCAACCTGAACACAGGCCGGTGAATGAGCCCGCAATAGGTCAATCTTCAGGCCCGGCATTGAAAATACGAAAAGCCGGGCTTTTTCATAGGCATACTGGATGGGAACGATATAGGGATATTTTTCGCCCAGGCATGCCAGATGGCCACGGGTGTGGCCTGCCAGAAAGGCGAGGCAATCTTGTTCACCCATTTCTCGCAGTTGCATCGCGCTATCCACTTCGTTTGATAGGCAGCGTCTTCGGCTCGCGGCAACAGTCTTTGCAGCGCTACCAGAACACATCGTTGAGAATGATATAGACGATAAAGGCCAGACAGATTGCTGGTGTCGATTTGACCAGAAAGTCGATGTACCGGAACCTGCCGATATGCTGGGCGAGGCGTTTCCACGAATGGATGTTGACCGTGGAAGACATGATGCCCTCCTTTGGTTGGGGCCGGATAACTCTGATTACCCCGGGAAGCAGCGCCCGTTCACAAGCTGCCACTACACCAGATATGGGCGCCAATCAGCTGCACTACAAGGCGTGGCGGATTGCCGGTCCGGCAGCGAGATCCCGCTGCTGTGCACGATCGCAAAGGGCGGCGCGGAGGTGCCAGGATTGCGGGGCACTTCCATACGCGATTGCGCTTCTACCTCAACCATTGCTTCGATCAGTTTCAGCCGATCGAGTTTCCGCCGTTGATCGTCGTAGAGCCTGCTGAGCAGCGCATAGGCCGGCCCGGAGGGTCTGCCTTTGCGCAATAGTTTCCTGATCACCATTTCCTGATCGGCAACGCGATGCGCCGCCTTCACGATATGGCGACGCGCCAGCTTCAGGTCTTTCGGGCGGTATCGTGTGGAAACCATATGCTTTGCTCCCCTGTCTCATCCGGCAGTAGCAGGATGACGGCCGTTTCGCTCGGTGTTCCCCCCGCGACTAGCGAAAATCCGCGGCCGTGAGCGTGAAGTTGTTTCCGCGTCGATGCTGATAGGCTCTCGATGCGGCCTCCTGAATGGAAGAACGCGCCGCATCAAAGGCATTGAGATAGGCGGCCTCGGAAGAGTTCTGGGTGATCGCGCTGCCGAGGGCTGCTTCTTCGACCAGAAACCGGACTTCGAACATGCCGTCATAGCCGGTGAAGCGGACGCCTTTTCTCGCTTCGTCGAAGCTGCGGCTTCTGTTGGGGAAAATAAGTGTCATTGCGGTTGTCCTTGGAAGTGGGCGCGGCCGACCTGCGGAACTCGGGCACCGGTGATGATGATGGATGCACGAGGGAGTGAGCAGCTTGATGCCAGATGGTTGGCCATCAGCCTGCCTGCATGTCCGGGCGTCGGCAGATCTCAATGGATGGTCTGCACGATGACCCGGTTTTCAAGCAAAGCTTCCGATGTCTTGATCAAGCGCATCGTACCCGTGATAACCTCATCGGAATAGAGCGAATCCGCACGGGAAATTTCGTCCGTCATATCGCGGAGAACTTTGTTGATCTCCAGCAGAGGCGGCACGAATTCCACCAATCCGGCGGCTGCCAGCCCGTGCGTCAGGCGCGCGACCGCCTCTCGCAAGTGATCGACCAGCGCACGCCTTTCCACCGGCAATGCCGACGGCTTTGTGAGGGTCGCTTCATCGTTGAACTGCATGATGCGAATCCTCCTATAGCTAAAATGGGTTCCGCCACGCCATTATCAATGGCCGCCGCGAATGAGGTTGCGGTCAGCCGGCAATAAGCGCAAGCTAATTTATCGGCGGGCACGATACGGGCACCGCTGCTTGGGGCGCGGCAGGAAATCTGCCGCCAGTCAACCCTAGCCCCAACGAAGGAGGACGCCATGTCTTCCACATCAGATCAGTTTTTCGATATCGCCAATTTGAGAATGCTCGATCGTATCCTGCGAAAGGCCGGCTTTCGCGGCGGCGAAACCCACGCGGCCGATGAGGGTGAGATCACCGCCACAAGTTTCCTCATCGGTTGTTTCCAGATGGGCATCGTCGATGAGGCCGCGTTGAGGTCGTCGCTGAAAATGTATCTCGCGACACAGTTGAGTTCAGGCCCACTTCCGCAAGCAATGGAAGACGCCTCCTTTGCCCGATGGCAGGATGACGGCGGTGCCCCGGTGAAAGCCCATCGGATCGCGCGGTATACGGCGTCCGGGCGTGCGGACGCACCGCTGCGGCCGCCGGCCTACCGCTTTCCCAAAACCAGGCTGCCTGAACGAGTATCCGAGATCCCGTGAACGGGCCTGCGGCGATGTCGCCGGCAACCCCGATCGATCGTCGTGATGACATGACGAACAAGGAAGAAGACATGTCTGGGATTCACGCCGATCAAAAGGAGAGGGCCAGGAAAAGCAAAATCATCGCTTTCTTGCGGAAAATCGCAACCTTAAGCCCGACTGCAGACGATCTCATAGCGCAGGCGCGTCAAGCGCGGTCATCGTCAGCGGAGGAGGGGATCGATAGTGCCGCCTATGGTCTGGCGCGTCCACACAAAGATCCGTTCGATAACGCGACGGCATTCAGTGCTTCCACCTATGACCATGACCTCCCGACGCGGCAGCAATTGGAGGCCGCGCAACGCAGCCACTCCGACGCGATAAAGCAGCAAGAGGCAAACCGCCAAACAGGCAAATTTCATAGGCGTGCAAAGCGGACGAAGCTGAAATCTCCCTGAGCAGGAGATAGAGGGGCGGACGGCGCCCTATAGATCTTTGCCGACTGAGCGGTGCTTGGCTTCTGGTGTCTCCGCTCCGTCCGTCGAAAAGCCCGCCTCAGGCAGGCTTTCCTGTTTTGCGGCAAAGCTCAGGCCACCGTCAGGCAGCCCCAAACGGCACGGCGACAAAAGTCTTGATGCCGTCGCGTTCGACGAGCAGCAGCACCGACTTGCGGCCGGCCTTACCGGCCTCAGTAATCGCAGTCTTGACGTCGCGGGCATTGTGGACCGGTCTGTCATTCACCGAGACGATGACATCGCCCGACTGGATGCCGGCGGCAGCCGCAGACTTGTCCGGGGCGACCTTGGCGACCACAGCACCGCTGATCGAGCGCGGCAGGTTGAGCTCTTGGCGCACGTCGGGCGTCAGATCGGCAAGGCCGATGCCGAGGCTCGGCTGGCCGGTGCTCTGGTCTTGGGCGTCCGGGTTCTCAGTCGCCGCCTGCTTCTGGCCTTCCTCATTGGTGCCGACGGTGACGTTGAGATCGATCGTCTTGCCGTCGCGCCAGACGCTGAGGGATTTTTTGGCACCCGGCGAAAGGTCGGCGACCAGGCGCGACAGGTCCTTCGGCGTCTTGACGCTCTCGCCGCCGACTGAGGTGACGATATCGCCGGGCTTCAGGCCGGCATGGGCGGCCGGCGTATCGGCAGTGACGGCGGCAACCAGCGCGCCGCCGGTCTTGTCGAGGCCGACGGCATCGGCGACATCCTTGGTGACCGGCTGGATCTGCACGCCGAGATAGCCGTGATCGATCGAGCCGTCCTTCTGCAGCTTGGCGACGATCGCCTTGGCCTCGTCGGAGGGAATGGCGAAACCGACACCGACGCTGCCGCCGTTCGGCGAATAGATAGCGGTGTTGATGCCGACGACATTGCCGTTGCGGTCGACCAGCGGACCGCCGGAATTGCCATGGTTGATCGGCGCGTCGATCTGGATGAAATCGTCATAGGGCCCGCTGTGCAGGTCGCGGCCGCGCGCCGAGACGATGCCTGCCGTCACCGTGGTGCCGATGCCGAAGGGATTGCCGATCGCCAGAATCTGGTCGCCGAGCTTCAGCCTGTCGGAATCGCCCCAGGCAATGGTTTGCAGCGGCTTGCCCGCCTCTATCTTCAACACGGCGACATCGGATTTCGGGTCGGTGCCGATCAGCTTGGCCGGCAGTTCCGTGCCGTCATCCAGCGTCACCTTGATGTCGACGGCATTGTCGATGACATGGTTGTTGGTGACGATCACCCCGTCGGGGCTGATGATGAAGCCGGAGCCGAGCGCCATCGCCTGCTGCGAAGGCCGCTTCTGCGGTGCCTGGCGCGGCAGCGGGATGCCCTGATCCTCGAAGAACTGGCGGAACTGCTCGTCCATCGGCGATTCCTGCTCTCCGGCGCTGACATCGGTCGCCTTCATTGTCGTGGTGATGGTGACGACGGCAGGCTTGTCGGCATCGACGATGGAGGCGAAGGAGCCGCTCGGCGCGAGAATGCCGCCGGTATCAGAGGGCGCGGCAACGGCGTTGGAGGCGTTGATGGCGAAGGGCAGGCAAGCTGCGCCGGCGATGATGGCTGCCCCGACAAGGGCTGCGGTGCGATGGTTGCGGAGGATGTGTGACACGGTGGTGATCCCTTGGGCGGTGGTCCCTTGCGAGAGCGTTGGCTTTGGATGGCGTCGTGGTTCCATGTCCTGGGACCTGGCGTCGGATGGCGTTTGGCGCCAATTCCTCTTGGGAACGCGCAGTCGTCGGGGCGGCGACGGGGGGAAGAGAAGAATTGGCGCTCGGGATTCATATGATCCCGCCCTGCGGATTTACAAATTAAAGTTTGATCATGTTTATATTGCCGATTTGTAAGATATGACTGGAATTTAATCTTCGCTGCCGATGCGCTCGGGCGACTGGTGCTCTCCGAAGATCCCGGCGCGACTTTCTCTCGCATCGTCTCCTCCACAATGTTTTCATTAGAAAATAAACGAACTTATTCGCGGGAAGCAGTGATCCGATTGCCGCATACGCCCGTAATTTGCCGAAAGACGATCCTGCTGCTGTTTCCGGAAATTATGGTCCCGGATCCTGTTGCGAATATAAAATGTTAGTAGACTCTAAATTATTTCTTCTTCAGAAAGTAAAGATCGCGAATCGAGAACTAGCGAGTCTCGCGGGCGACATACAATGGGGCGGTGAGGACGGCAGTGGAGCGGGGGCGGAAGGCCAGGCGCGGCGCGCATGTGAAGTTGAGCGATGTGGCGAAAAAGGTTGGGGTCAGCCCCATCACGATTTCGCGCGCGCTTCGCAATCCTGAAATCGTCTCGGAAGATTTGCGCGAGGTTATTCTGCGCACGGTAGACGAGATGGGGTATATCCCCAATCTTGCCGCCCGGGCGCTGGCCGGCCGCCACAACGGCACCGTCGGCGTCATCACGCCCGCTTTGCACCGGCCCGCCTTTGCGGGCCTGATGATCGGCATCGAGGATCGCTTGCGCGCTACCGAATTCGGTGTGCAATATTCCAACACGCTCCACCATGCCGATCGGGAGGCTGGCCAGCTGAAATCCTTCCTGATGCAGAAGCCGGCCGGCGTTATCATCGCCGGTGCCGAATCCTATCATGACCTTCTGCCGCTGATCGAAAATGCCGCCTGTCCGATCGCCCATATCACCGATCTCAGCCAGGAGCCGGAAAGGCTGGTCGTCGGCCTTGATCATCATGCGGCAGGTGCCGAACCCACCCGTTTCCTGCTGTCGAGGGGCTATGAGAGGATCGCCTTCATCGGCGGCAGCACGGATCTTCGCTCGCGCCGCCGCAGGGAGGGCTATGAAGCCGCGATGCGCGAAGCCGGCCGTTTCGATCCCGAACTTGCCATCGGCGCGGATGCGGCGGGCACCACCGGTCTCGGAAGGGAATTGTTGACCCGCCTGTTGCTGCGCGTTCCTGATGTCGATGCCGTCTTTGCCCAGAACGACGAACTGGCGCTCGGTGTGCTCATCGAATGCGGCGTGCGCGGCATCCGCGTGCCTGAGGATTTCGGCATCTGCGGCTTCAACGATCTGGAATTTTCGGCGTTCACCGAACCGTCGCTGACGACGGTGCACATACCGCGCTACGATATCGGTTACCGCGTCGCCGATATGCTGCTGCGCGCCGTCCGCGACGAGCCGCCCGGCGAAGACAAGGTCGATTGCGGCTTCTCCATCATCCCACGCGGCTCGACGCGGTAATTTGGTACGGTCTGCGACGATAAAGATGGAGCGAGCTTTGCTAAGAAGAGCGGTCATTTCAGACGTCCCTCGACTTAAGGCTATTCGGGCATCCGTCACTGAAAACGTCCTTGGCGATCCGTCCAATGTCCTCGATGTTCACTATGAATGGTTCGTCGCAAACCCCGGCATTTTCGCGTGGGAAGAGCAAAACGAAATTGTCGGCTTTTCTGCCGCTGATCCACGAGATGGCAGCATTTGGGCGCTTTTTGTTGTTCCCGGATTTGAAGGAAAAGGAATAGGTTCCGTTCTCTTCCGCGAAGCTTGCAACGTTTTGAAAGCCGCCGGTGTCCACCGTGCCTGGCTTACAACCGATCCAAACACGAAGGCGGAGCGGTTCTATCGGAACTCGGGATGGGAAGTGGCCGGGACGAAAGACAATGAGCTGCTCTTTGAGCGCACCCTCTGATCCATCCGTCGTGCGGGCCCCGCCCGCCTCGCCGGAATATGCCATCGAACTGCCGGCGCATGCTCGAACTAGGCATAGCCCAGATTATTCCCATACCGAGGGAATGACGATCACTGTGCTGAAAAATGGATAGGGTGGGACTGTCTCTCGACAGGATGCGTACCTTTGTTCGCGTCGCCGAACGCGGCAATCTGTCGATGGTCGCCAGAGAGCTGGGTATTGGTCAATCCACCGTGACGCGGCACCTCAATGAGCTTGAGGAGGCTGTCGGCGTGCCGCTACTCAGCCGAACCACGCGTCGCGTCACCCTGACCGATGAGGGCAGCCGCTATTATACCAACTGCCTGCAGATATTGCGCCTGGTCGAACAGGCTGCCGAAGAAGCAAGAGATGCCCGTCAGGCTCCCGCGGGCGCTGTTCGGCTTTCCTGTACGGCAGCGCTCGGTGTGATGCACATCACGCGCCTGCTCTTTGATTTCCAGGACAAGCATCCGGACATCCGGGTCGACCTCAACCTGACGGACGAGCGTATCGACCTGGTTCGCGAAGGCGTCGACGTCGCACTCCGTCTTGGGCCTCTCGCCGACAGTGCGATGAAACTTCATGCGCTCGGCGAAAGCCATCGGCTGTTGGTGGGCGCTCCGGCCTATTTGTCCGTCCACGGACGGCCGGAGCGCCCCGCCGATCTGTCACGCTACGAAACCGTCATAATGTCCAATGTGGCAGGCAGCGATCAGCTTGATCTTTCCTCTCCCGATGGCACAAGCCTGATGATCCCGGTGAGCGGCAAGCTGCGCGTCGATCACGGGCTTGCGGCGCGCAGAGCCCTTGCCGCCGGACGCGGCATTGGTCCCGCACACCTCTGGTTGGTTCACGATCTTCTGGACGACGGGCAGCTCGAGGTCTTGCTTGGCGACTATCGTCCTTTACCGGTTCCGGTGAGTTTGCTGATCGTTCCAGAGCGCGCCGCCATTGCCCGCGTTCGGCTTCTCGTCGACTTTCTTGTCGCCGAGGTTTCTAAATTGCCGGGAATCCGGCCGTCGTGATTAGAATCCGAAGGAGCGTTTATCGCCACGCCACCCCGTCTTCCGCAGATACTGCTCCCAGTTGAGCGTGGCGGGGTTCAGGCGACGGCTCCATTCAAGATCGTGCTCCTTGCCGAAATAGCCATATTCGACAGCATATTCCACCATCCCGAGAATCTCTCGAACGAGAAGTTCATTGGCGGCAAACTCTGGAAAATAGCGCAGCAGGCCATCCCTGGTGAAAGCGTTTCGATACTCGGCCTTGAGCCCGGTCACACGCTGAAAGGTTTCGACCATCTCCCGCGGAGAAATGATATCCCCGACGATCGGCAGCGTTTTCCCATTGTAACGCTCGGGGTTTGAGAAAATTTCGAGGACCACCGGCCCGGTTGCCGTCAGCGGATCGACAAAAGGCGCTCGGAAATCTTCGGGAAGATAAATCGGCAGCAGCAGCGTATCGCCCTCCATGCGCGGCACATAATATTCGAGAAGATTGGTGTAGAAGAACGCCAGCATGACGAAGGAATGAGAAATAGGCAGGCCGCGAATATGGTCGGCAACGCGCGCCTTGTCGGTAAAATGCGGCGCATACTTCGTCCCGCCGGTGATCTTGTCGACATTCTCGAGCGTGCTGAAAACAATATGCCCGACGCCGGCCTCCACGGCGGCATCCGCCAGTTGCTGCCCGAGAGGAGCCTCGATTGTCTCCGGCGGGGCGATCGGCGGCGTCATCAAAAATGCGCCGTCCGCGCCTTTGAATGCAGCAACGAGGTCCTTCCGAAGGCCAAGTTCCAGAGGGACGGTGACGATCTCAGCGCCGAGTTTCTCCAGGCGCAAAGCTTCAGGCGAATCCTTTTTCCGGGTGAAAGCTCGCACCCGGAAACGTTGGCTCTGAAGGAGTGCCGCGGCGACGCTGCGCCCTTGTTTGCTCGTTGCGCCGGCAATCGCGATCAGTGGCTTTTCATGTGCAGACATAGAGCTTTAAACCTTTCCCTGTCATTGACGCCGGCTACGGTGCCAGGCGTCGTTTTGCGGAGAGCGCTCGGCCTGTGCCGAGAGCCCACCTCGATGGCGGGCACCGTATCGCAACAGGTTCTATGGCTGTAGATCTCTGAAATACATAACATAATGCCATTTTTCGGATAAATGGCTGCCAGCCAGACGCGGACACAAATCGGTTCGCCTCTGGATCGGATGCGCCTAAAGCGGTCCATGGATTCTGCCGGCGCTCTTTCTCCGAGCAATCAAGGGATCAGCAGGATACTGCCCGCCGAGCGTCCGGATTCCATCTCTTCGTGCGCCTTCGCAACATCGGCCAAATGATATTCGGCGCCGATCTGCGAAACGATCCCTGTTTCCATCGCATCGACGGCAGCGAGAGCAGCCTCGCGATACTGTCCGATGTCAGCGCACCAGGCCATGATGCTCGGATGGCAGAGCGCCTTGCCCGGGCGAAGTTCCTCGACAGGTACCGGCGGAATAGCGCCGGCGGCCTGACCGATGGTGACAGCCATGCCGAATGGGCGGACAGAGCGTATGCTTTTGAGAAGCGTGTCGCCGCCGATCCCGTCATAGGCGACGTCGACGCCAAGCCCGTTCGTCAACCGCTTCACTTCCGCGACGATATCGGCGCCTCGTCCAACGATAAGGTGATCGGCTCCATAAGATGCGGCGAGTGCAGCCTTTTCGGAAGAGCCGGCCGTCCCGATCACCGTGGCATCGAGCGACCTGGCCCAACGAACGAGGATGCTCCCAAGCCCGCCCGCGGCCGCATGGATCAGAACCTGAGTGCCTGCACGCACATCATAGGTCTTTTTCAACAGCATATAGGCGGTCATGCCTTTGAGCAGCGAACTCGCTGCCGTTTTCGCCGAAACGGCATCCGGAAGCTTGATCGCCCTTTCGGCGGCAATATTCCTGGTGGAGCGATAGGCGCCAACCGGCGGCCCTCCATAGGCAACGCGGTCACCTTTTTGGAAGATGGAGACGCCAGGACCGACATCGTCGACGATGCCCGCCGCCTCGGCACCGATCACCGAGGGGTAGGAAGGCATGGGGTAGATGCCCTTTCGATGATAGACATCGAGAAAATTGGTTCCGATCGCCTCATGACGGATTTTTATCTCGCCATGACAGGGAGGTTCTGAATGGTGATGCTCCTCAACATGGAACTGGGTGACGTCACCTGGGGCATTCAGCCATACGATTTGGTCGGTCATCTCTCGTGCTCCTTCATGGGCACAAATTAGGCGATGGCATGATGTGTGAAAATTCCCTATTGTTTCACAATGATTGGGAGAGAATTAACAAAACTCGACTGGGACGACCTTCGGCATTTCCTGGCGCTCGCGCAGTCCGGAACGTTGCTTGGTGCAGCAAAGCAGCTCGGCGTCGAACACGCGACGATCAGTCGGCGCGTTTCGTCGCTTGAAGCCAGTCTCGGACGCAAGCTGGTCGACCGCCGCGGACGGCGCATCGTTTTGACCTCGGAGGGAGAGCAGGTTGCCAGGCACGCAGCTCTTGTCGCGGCGCAGACCGCGGCAATCGAGCAGCTTGGCCGCAGCAGCGCCACGGAATTGCGTGGCCATGTGAGGATCAGCGCGCCTCCCGCTCTCTCAAGCGTGCTGCTGGCAAAGCCGATTGCGGCAGTCAGGCGAAGCCATCCCGGTGTTGAGGTCACGCTCGTCGGAGAGAAACGCCTCGCCTCCCTGAACAGACGAGAGGCAGATATCGCCGTGCGCATGTCGCGTCCCGAGGACGGCGATTACGCCATCGTCAAGCTCGGCGAGACCAGCTTCCATCTCTACGCATCGAAGACCTATCTCGAAACGGTTCCACCGTCGGACTGGACCTTCATCGGTTACGACGAAACTATGAACACGTCACCGCAACAGCTGCGGCTGATGGAACTCGCCGCCGGCCGGCCGATCGCCGTGCGGTCGTCCGTTCTGGAGTTTCAGGCCGCAACCGCAAGTCTTGGCGCCGGTGTCGTCATGCTCCCCGATTTCGCCGTCCTGGAGTCCGGCGGTCTCCAGCGCATTGAGACCGAACATATTTTGACAAGAGAGATCTGGCTGGTTGTCCATTCGGATATCAAAGACGTCCCCTCCGTCCGCGTCGTCGTCGATGCGCTGAAAAACGCACTGGGGGAAGTAGTGCGCTCAGTTGGCGGGGAAGCAGTGAACTCGAAGCGGACATGACAATCCTCGAAGCTCCAGTTAGCGAGCATAAAGTCGCCCGATTCCTGGCGGGACGATCGGCGATCAGCCATTTAACCTGATCCAGAAGTGAGTAGAAGGAGGAATGAGATGCGCGAGATTGAGGGCATTGATAAAGCGATGGCCGTGTTGAAGCCTCACTGGGAAGAGATCGAAGATGACTTCCATCGGCACAACGCTCGCTTCCTCCAGTTAGCTTCAACGGACCACGATGCAATTGGCCGTGTGCTGCGGTCGCACTTGGTCGTCGAGAATTTTATGAACAGCTACCTCACTGAGTTCTTCGGTATCGAGGACTTCGACGAACTGCGGCTGACCTTTGCGCAGAAGGCTAAGATGCTTCCTGCAGGCAAGTCCAGCGCATCCTTCGTGCGACCAGGGATCATCCAGCTCAACAAGGTACGGAATAAATTCGGTCACCAACTGAACCATGCGGTCGAGTTCCAGGAGATCAACTCGATCATGCAGATCCTTGGAATCGCACGAAGCGAGACGAATTTCACCACTCCGATGGATGCGATAGAAGCCTTCGCCGCGATCGCCTGCGCCTTCCTATCTATCCCACCGAAGCATCTGCAGGGGGCTTTCATAGAAGCGTTCAAGCATGTCCATACCGAGATGCCAGATTGAAGTCAGGCCTTCGGAGACAGAGGTTCCAACTCCGTGCGAGGATCCCGGAGGATTCCTTTGCTATTCCGCCATCTCTCGACCGCACGCCTAAGACGACGTTTCTGCTCCTCCCGAGACTGCATATCGATCTTCGGAAAGAGAGATTGCCATGGCGAGGGATCGACATCGGGGTTCATGCTTTTCGGATTCGTCGCGTACCACCACACCTGAAACACCTGGGCTTCAACTGGCAGCCGCTTGGTGACCAGAAGATAGTCGAGCCATCCGCCGAAGAGGACGGCATCATTGGCTTCGTCGGCGAAGTCAGCCATTAGGGCTTCGTCATCGCGGACAGTTTTGCCGTCTTGCTCGTAGAAATGCTTGAAGGCGTTCCAGTGCTGATTCCTAAGACGCTTGAGCTTCCATTGATCGATGTCGGGGATCGTCTGCAGGATATGCGTCGAAATCGAGGGGAGGTCGGCTTCCTTTGCCAAGCCCTCAACGATCTCACTGCCACCACAGGCGAGTGAGTGGACCGAATAGGGATCCCTGTCCCGGATGAACAGGTCGAGGGCTGTCCCGAGCTGCGCCCTCGCGATCTGGATCTTAATACTCATAGGCGCTCCACAGGCTGCTGTCGAAGGAGTAGACGATCTCCCGGATCTCGTAGGTCTTGTTCGACGTTCGCTTCAGGCCAAAAGCCGAAGTTCGGTGCGCTACCGGCCTTCCGGCGTCGATTCATTCTTGAGGATTGGAAGGCTTTGAAAGTGTTCTACCGTTTCGTCAAGTTGCACCCAATTATGTTTCGATTGTTCGAAGACTGATAGGGCAGGTGGCGTGAAGGCCGGGTCGGCAAGGGAGCCTACCGCTACCCCGATCCAGGACGGCGCAGCATCGGCCTTCCAATAGACGGTCGAGCCGCATGTTGGGCAAAAATGCATTCGAACCTTGCGACCGCTCTCGGCGGTACGAATGAATTCTGTAGATGTTCCAGATATTTCGACACAGGCAATCGAGTAGAAAGCATTTGCGCTGAACGGCGCACCCGTTCTGCGCTGGCAAGCCAAACAGTGGCAGAGAGCTGTCAATTGTGGTGGCTCGCTGAGCATCAGTCTCAGAGCGCCGCAGGCGCATTGGGCATTGGCCATGGAAACTCCTCCCGCTTGCACGGTGAAATTAAGTTGAATGGCGGTGAAGCGCAGGCCCGAACCGCAAATGGTGAGGGTGGGCGATGTGTAGGGGCTGAGACCTGATTCAATTTCAGGCTCACAGAAGCTCAAATGTAGATCGCGGAAATGCTGAAGTCTAGAAGAAAGCCATCTGACCGCTACGGGCCGGAAGCGGATGCGGAGCCGTCATCGGCCCCGTCGCATCGTCGGCGGCGTCTTTCAGGACTTTATCGGATACCCTCGTGAGCACCATCCGGGCGGCTGGGCGTCGGGCGAGTTTTCGTTGTCAATGTGCGACTTGGGAAGCGACCGACATCAATTCCTGGGAATTCGGTGCCTGGAATGTCTGGAGCCCAGCCTCCAGAACTTCAGTGAAGCTCCAGCGTACAATGCCCTCCCGGTCGATTAGGAACTGACCGACAAGCTGCCCATGGTCGGCAGTCATCATCTGCTGATCGGCTTCGGTAATCTGATACCCTTCCTTCTTGTTGAGAAATTCGTCCATTGCCATCACGCCCATAGGCTCGGGCAACTCGCCCGGAAGCTCGATCCGTATCGCCATGGCCGTGTCGATCCCGACCTCGCGTAAGCCGAAGGCTTGGTGCGAAGCCCGTACCGGGTCGGAGGCAGCAAGAAGATCGGGTATCGGATGGTAACGGAAATAGAGCCGCGCGCGTTCGACCGGGGTGTTTACCACCGCCAGGGATTGGACGCCTTTCTCACGCAGCACCGGGTTGAGATATGCCATGGCCGCGACATGCCGCCGGCAGAACGGACAATGCAGGCCTCGAAACAAACCGATCAACAATGGGCTGCGGCCACGAAAATCATCAAGTGCGATCTTCCCCTCGCGCGAGATCGCATCAAACACAACGTTCGGGACCCGGTCGCCCGGTTGTAGCGGATGGTCGACATAGAGCGTGGACATGGACAACCTCCTCGCTCGGGGATCAGTCGAGAAAAGGCGCCACGTCAAATGCTTCGAGGTCTAGATTGAGTGTTGCAAGGCCTGACCTCTCGTTTTACCGCACCGCCAGGATCCGACCTAAGAATGGCCCCACATTGGTCCGCGGGCAAGCGGAAAACAGCGATCGTGAATGGAAAAAGTCCGTTTTCTGCAAACTCTGACTTTTTTAGCGGCCGTAGAGGCCGACACACAAAATTGAGCGGGGAACCTGCCAATTTTGCGTTCAAGCAGCGTGGGGCCGCGTAGCGGAAGTGGCACACAGAGCGGCTCGATCACATCGATGAGGGAAAGTCATTGCTGTTGATCACTGCGCCAGTTTCGCAGTCGCCATCCTACGCCGCACCACCAGTTGCACTGTAAGAAGTGATTTACCACGCGCGGCATGTTAGCTGATGACGATGAAACCGATGGAGGTAACGCCGGTGCCCAGATTTCTTGCAGTCTACACCATGAAACCAGAAGCCCTCGCGTCGTTCCGAAGCTTGCCTAAAGCCGAGCAGGATGCCGTCGATGCTGCCGGCATATCCCAGTGGTCGGCCTGGGAGGAACATAATGCTGCATGCATTCTTGATCGCGGTGGCATGGTGGGCAAGACGACACGCGTGACGAAGGACGGGGTACAAAAAGCTGAGAACCAGTTCTGTGGCTACCTGGTCGTGGAGGCGGAAACCGCTGATGCCGCCGCTCGCCTATTCCGGGACCATCCGCACTTCAATGTGTTTCCTGGTGACGGTGTAGATATTATGCCGTTTCTGACTTGAAGACGGTCTGGCGAACATCACCCACTTCCGCTTCTCTCACCTGGCTGTTGGAGGCGGCGGAAGTCCGCTAAGGGCCAATAACCGGCGTGAAGAGCTTGCCGCACCGTCCGAGGATCTGATCAATTTCATCACTGAAATTTGCGACAGCGCCGTTCGCGAAGACTCCGCCGGGCGCAGCAAGCGGATCCGGCCCTGCATAAGGGGCCAGCCTTGCTGGCCCCTTACCTATTTCAGATATCGCTTGCAGCGCTCGACCAGAGGTCGGCCGCTTCGGCTGCCGTCATGCGCCGTACCTCGGCCTCATGGCTGCGGCTGGCGAAGAGTTCGCTTGCCATGATCTGCTCGGCAAGGTCGGCCGGAAGCGAGAGGATGACGCGGGCTTCGCCGTTGTGCAGGCCGCCAAGTTCGGTGCGCTTGCCGGTCACCATGCCGCCGGCGACCGTGTTGTTGGTCTCCGGATCGATCAGGATGAAGGAGCCGGAAAGCCGGTTCTGCTCATAGGGGTCGAAGATCGCCGCTTCGTCGAAGACGAGCCGGACTTTGCCGATGGCGTTCATGTAGAGCCGCTGGGCGGCGTTCCAGGCGCCGGTTTTCAGCTCCAGCTGGCTGAGCGGCTGCACCTGCACGCGCTGACGGCGGCTGCCGCTCTTCAGCCAGTAGCGTTTGCCGGGCTCGATGCCCTCGGGCTGCAAGGCAACGATCTGCGCGTCGAAGGCAAGGCCGACCTGCGGCTGGGCGTCGATCGAGACGATCATGTCGCCGCGCGCCACATCCACCTGGCGGTCGAGCACCAGCGTGATCGCGTCGCCGGCAACGGCGGCGTTGCGGACGAGATCGAAGGTAACGATCTTGGAGACATTGGCGACCATGCCCGACGGCAGGATCATGACGCTGTCGCCCGGCTTGACCGAGCCGCCGGCAACCGTGCCCTGATAGCCGCGGAAGCTTTCGCCCGGACGCGACACGCGCTGGACTGAAAGGCGGAAGCCGACCGTCTGCGACGAGCGCACGGTGGCAAGTTCCAGCGTCTCCACCAGCGACGGGCCGGTGTACCAGGGCATGGCGGCCTGGCCGGAATAGACGACGTTTTCGCCCTTCAGCGCCGACATCGGAATGGCGGTGATCTGCTTGACGCCGAGCGACAGGGCAAACTCGCGGAATTCGTGGCTGATCTTGTCGAAGCCGGCGCGGTCGTAGCCCGTCAGGTCGATCTTGTTGACGGCGAGCACGAACTGCTTGATCCCGAGCAGCGAGGCGATCGTGGCGTGGCGGCGCGTTTGTTCCAGAATGCCGAGGCGCGCATCGACGAGCAGGATGGCGAGATCGGCAGTCGAGGCGCCGGTTGCCATGTTGCGGGTATATTGCTCATGGCCGGGCGTGTCGGCGACGATGAAGGAGCGCTTGTCGGTCGAGAAATAGCGATAGGCGACATCGATGGTGATGCCCTGTTCGCGCTCGGCCTGCAGGCCGTCGAGCAGCAGAGCGAAGTCGGGCAGGCCGAGGTCGTTCTGCTTGCCGGTGGAATCGCGCTGCAAGGTGGCGGCCTGGTCTTCCTTGACCGCCTTGGTGTCCCAGAGCAGACGGCCGATCAGGGTCGACTTGCCGTCATCGACGCTGCCGCAGGTGATGAGCCGCAGTGGCCTGGTATCGCGCTGGGCCTTGAGCGGCTCGGCGGCGGGCAGGTTGACGACGGTTGCGGCCGAGACGGCGGTTTGGGCTGCGGTCATCTCAGAAATATCCTTCACGCTTCTTCTTTTCCATGGAGCCGGACTGGTCGCGATCGATGGCGCGGCCCTGGCGTTCGGACACCGTTGCAATTTCGAGTTCGGCAATCACCTCTTCGAGGGTGGTGGCCTGTGAGCGGATGGCGCCGGTCAGCGGGAAGTCGCCGAGGGTGCGGAAGCGGATCATGCCTTCCTGGCGGACTTCGCCGGGTAGCAGTTCCAGGCGCGGATCCTCGGCCAGGATCATCATGCCGTCACGCTCCACGAAAGGCCGCTTCTTGGCGTAATAGAGTGGCACCAGCGGAATGTCTTCGGCCTGGATGTAGCGCCAGATATCGACTTCGGTCCAGTTCGACAGCGGGAAGGCGCGCACGCTCTCGCCCTTGCGGATCATGCCGTTATAGATGTTCCAGAGTTCCGGCCGCTGGTTGCGCGGATCCCAGCGATGATCGGGTGTGCGGAAGGAATAGATCCGCTCCTTGGCGCGGCTGGCTTCCTCGTCACGCCGCGCGCCGCCGAAAGCGGCGTCGAACTGGCCGGCATCGAGCGCCTGGCGCAGCCCCTCGGTCTTCATGATGTCGGTAAAGGCGGCCGATCCATGCGTAAACGGCGTGATGTTTTCGGCTTTGCCGCGCGGATTGATGTGCTCGATCAGATCGAGATCATACTTCTTCGCGGTCTCGTCGCGGAAGGCGATCATCTCGGAGAATTTCCAGCCGGTGTTCACATGCAGCAGCGGGAAGGGCACGCGGCCGGGATAGAAGGCCTTGCGCGCCAGGTGCAGCAGCACCGAGGAATCCTTGCCGATCGAATAGAGCATGACGGGACGCTCGAATTCGGCCGCAACCTCGCGGAAGATGTGGATGGATTCGTTTTCCAGCGCTTTCAGATGCGGGTCGAGCGGCGCCTTGGCGCTCTGCGGATTGCTGAGTTCCGTATCCGGACGGCTATCGGGCATGTGTTACTCCAGGCTATCGGTCGTTTGCGGGTGCCCGCAAAGCAATTCCTTGATGTTGGCTTTCCCCGGGAGTGTTGGCTTTCCCTGGGAATGTTGACTTTCCCAAGGCTGCGGCGGTCGCCGCGCCCTGATTGGGAAAGCCGTGGGGTGATTTACTGTGCGGCGATCGCTGCGGCCTCTTCGGCGACATGCAGGCCGCATTCGCGCGTTTCGTCCTGCTCCCACCACCAGCGGCCGGCGCGTTCCGGCTCGCCGGGCTTGATCGCCCGGGTGCAGGGCTCGCAGCCGATCGAGGGATAACCGCGGGCGTGCAGCGGATTGACCGGCACGCCATTTGCGGAAACGAAGGCCTTGATCGCCTCCAGGTCCCAGTCGGCGAGAGGATTGACCTTCAGCAGGTGGCGTTCGGCGTCGTATTCGGCAAAGGGCGTTTCGGCACGGTTGGCCGATTGACCGCGGCGCAGGCCGGTGATCCAGATCGCAGCACCTTCGAGGGCACGCGCAAGCGGCTTCAGCTTGCGCATGCCGCAACAGGCGTGGCGGGCTTCGACACTCTCGTAGAAACCGTTGAGGCCGTATTGCGCCGCATAGGCGTCGATATCGGCCTTTTCGGGCTCGAAACGATGGATATGGATGTCGTACTGGCTTTCGGTCTCGTCGATCAGCGACAGCGTCTCGGCAAACAACCGGCCGGTCTGCAGCGTCGCGATATCGATCGGCAGGCGGTGCGTGCCGATCTCGGCGGTGATCACCTGGTCCTCGATGCCGAGTGACGTCGTGAACACCACGCGGCCGCCAAGGCCGGAGACCAGCGACAGACGTCCGGCAAGGTCGAGACCTGCCAGTCTGTCGTTCAGCGCCTCGGCTTCCGCAATCGGCCCTTCTTCCGCAATCGTATTGATAGCAGTCATGAGAATCCCGTCCTTTGTTGACGTGAGTATCGCAGTTCACGCATGGATCGGACAGAAAAAGGGATTTCGAAAGCTGCGGGCGGAGGAGCAAATATCTCTCCGAAGCTGCCGCGATACAGAAAAGCAGCCGCCTGCGGATGAAAAGCCACATCGGCAGCTCGAATGTCTATAGAAATAGTAGAGTTACACGCAGCCTGTCAATCCGAAATCTGAAGTGATGCCGAAAATAGTGCAGAAGGCGCGGTTTTGGCATAAATTAAGCGCGCTTGGCCGAGGGCGAAAAACAAGGCCAAAACGCTTGTCTCTCAAGGCTTTCTCCGGCCCGTTCAAATTCCGTTCATGCTGGTTGTGCCATAGAGACAAAAGAACTTCTGTAGCGGTGCGAAGATTCGTGCCGTCTGTGTGTGTCGATGGTCAAAAATGATTACGCAAAAGGCGAAATATGCGCTGCGGGCGCTCACGGTCTTGGCTGATGCCGATGCCGACGAACCGGTGATGATTTCCGATATCGCGGCGCAGCAGAAGATCCCGAAGAAGTTCCTCGAACAGATCCTGCTCGACCTCAAGCATCACGGCATCGTCGTCAGCCGTCGCGGCAAGCAGGGCGGTTATCTCCTGCTGAAGCCCGCCCACACCATCACCTTCGGCGAGATCCTGCGCATCATCGACGGCCCGATCGCGCCGCTTCCGTGCCTGTCGATCACCGCCTATAGAAGGTGCGACGATTGCGACGGCGAACAGAATTGCCAGATCCGCCATATCTTCGCCAAGGTCGCAGACGCCACCCGCAAGGTGCTGTTCTCCACCACCATCGCCGACGCCGTCGCCCCAAAGCACAACGCCGAAGTCACCCGGCTGTTGGCTTGAGCTTTTAGCATTACGTCAGGAATGAACGAGGGTTGTATCGACCTTACGGCCGCAGGCCTCCTATCGTATAGCCGCCATCAACGGTGATCTCTTGCCCGGTGACGAAGTTGGCGTCTTCGGAAAGCAGCCAGGCGACGGTCCCAGCAACATCCTCCGATGTCCCGTTTCGCCCAAGAGGCGTGTGTGCGGCGAGGCGTGCGGCAAAAGCCGGATCGATAACATCATCTGCCATCGGAGTCAGAATGATGCCGGGATTGATGGCATTGATCCGGATGTTTCGAGGACCTTGCTCCACCGCGAAGGTCCGCATCATGGCAAGCAAGGCCCCCTTCGTGCTTGCGTAGGCTCCCGCACCCGGCATTACGCCGCCTGCCGTCCACGAGGCGTTGATGAGCAGGCTGCCTCCCTTCAGAAAGGGCAGGCAGTGCTTGAGCGTGAAGAAGGTGCCTCGAAGGTTGGTGGCGATCAGCGCGTCGAAATCGTCTGCATCGGTCACTGCCAGGGGTTTGAATTCGCCGAGAACCCCAGCATTGGCAAAGACGGCGTCCAGGCGTCCGAAGCGTTCGATCGTCTTCTCGACAGTCGCCGCGACGGCTTCGTTATCTGCAATATCGCAAGCAATCGCGATTGCCGCACCACCCGATGCCTCGATCTCCGACTGCAGTTGACGGATTGGATCCAGGCGGCGGCCGACAAGGGCTACCTGTGCACCTTCGGCCACCAGGCGAAGGGCAGCGGCCCGCCCCATACCCGTTCCAGCACCTGTAATGAGAACCGTTTTGCCGATGAATCGGGTTTGCGTCATGTTTTGCTCCTTAAAATGAATTGCGTCATGGCCGTTGTAATTCCAGCGGCATTTCACGATAATTGGAGAAATTGCGTATTCATTTGAAAGCAGAATTATCGAATGGGTCTTTTTCGCTCCATGCAGGTGTTTGTCACGACGGTGCAGGAAGGCTCGATGAGCGCAGCATCGGTAAAGCTCGGCATATCGCCGGCGATGGTCGGGCAACATGTGGCCGCACTGGAGGAGCGGCTCGGTACGCGCCTTCTGAACAGGACCACGCGTCGCCAGAGCTTGACGGATTTCGGCATGAGCTATGTCGAGCAGTGCAGGGACATCCTGGAGCGCGTAGCAATTGCGGATCAGGACGCAGAAGCATCACAGACGAAACCGCGCGGGCTATTGAGGATCACAGCGCCGACGACTTTTGGGGCAGAGGTTTTAATACCGGCTCTGCATCGTTATCGCGAGCTTGCCCCTGACGTGACGCTGGATATCACCTTGACGGATCGCAACGTCGATATCGTCGAAGAAGGTTTCGACATTGCTATCCGCATTGGAGAGTTGCCCGATAGCCGCCTCATCGCGCGTCATCTCGCTCCCTATCGAATGATGATTTGTGCTTCACCCGATTACCTCGAGCGCCACGGGAATCCCCGCCATCCAAGTGAACTTTCCGGCCACGAAACCATCGGCTTTACCCCGGCAGCACGGTCGCCATGGAAGCTGTCGAAAGGCAAGGATGAGGTCGAAGTCGTCCCTAAAACGGCAATCACCGTCAACAGCGGTCAGGCTGTCCGCATGGCCGCTCGGGCTGGACTGGGTGTCATCATGCAGCCATCCATTCTCCTGACGTCGGATATTCAGGCTGGCCTTCTCGTCCGGCTCTTCCCGGATTGGCATCTGCGTGAGCGGCCCATGTCGCTCATCTACCACCGTGATCGACGCATGACCCCGCGCTTGCGCAGCATCATCGCCTTTGCCATTGCAGAATTCGGCAGGGAACCTGAGGGCCAGGCAGATCGTCCTGCCGAATGACCTGAAGTCATTTGCCGGCAGAGACGCCTCTTGCTTCAAGATTTGGTGAAATCCCTTTTCTTCCAGTGGAGATGCTCCACCTGCCTGCCCAATGCTGGCAGGGAGAATATCATGTTTGGAATCTCAACACAGCGGATCGTGGCTGCGGCCATATTCTCGGCGGCCCTCGCGACAGGTGCTGCCGCTCATCACGGCTGGTCGTGGGCCGAGGCGGATCAGATCGAACTGCGCGGCACCATCGAGAAGATCTCGATGGGCGGTCCGCATCCGACGCTCGATGTCGCCACCGCCGATGACGGCGTCTGGCTCGTCGAACTCGGCAATCCGCGCCAGACGGAACGCTCCGGCTTCGTCGAAGGCGTGGCCAAGACCGGCGACCAGGTGGTGGCCCTTGGAAACCGTTCGCAGGATCCAAAGGAGAAGCGAATGAAGGCGGTGCGTCTCACCATCGGAGAGAAGCGCTACGATATCTATCCCGACCGCATCAAGACGAACTGACCTCTGGGCGAACTGACCTGTCGTGATGGACACGCTCGAATGGCTGTCGGCTACCACGCCTGCGCTCGCGCTCCGGCGTTCCGGAACGTTTTACATGTTGGTCAACGCAGCCCATATCCTGGCGATCGGCCTTTTGGTCGGCGCCATCCTGCCGCTCGATCTGAGGCTCGCCGGCTTCTTCCGCAAGGTGCCGGTTGAGATTGTCGCGCCGTTTCTATCACGCGCCGCCGGCGTCGGCCTTGCCGCGGCTATCGTCACCGGCTTTTGCCTCTTCAGCGTCCGGGCGGTGGAATATGCCGCCAATCCCGCCTTCCTTGCCAAGCTTTGCTTGATCGCCATCGGCCTTCTCAACCTGTCGATCGTTCATTTCGGGCGAGGCTGGAAAACGGCGGTATCGACAGGCATCGTCCGGCCCGGCCTGCGCTTCTCCGCCACCCTGTCGGCCGCGATCTGGATCGCCGCTGTGATCGCCGGACGGTGGATCGGATTTCTCTAAGGCAAAGACCCGCTTGCCGGTCTTCGATCTCATCCATAGCAACTTGCTATAATCAGATAGTTGCGCTAGATTGCAGCTATAGCAAAATGCGATACGCGATTCCGGATTTATGCACATCATCACGCAGAAAAAAATCTGGGAGGCGAAAGACCGATGGCCTCAAACAGCCAATGCCCTGGATACTTGGTATCGACTGATGAAGTCGTCGGAGCCGACAGACTTCGCCGACATGAAATCACTGTTTCCGGCAACGGACAAAGTCGGGCAGCATCACGTGTTCGACATTGGCGGCAACAAGCTGCGCTTGATCGCGATGGTGCACTACAAATTTAGGCAGGTCTATATTCAGCGGATTATGGATCATGCCGAGTACGACAAAGGAGCATGGAAGGGTTAGGCCGATGAGCGCACTTGTAAAACTGGTAAGCGAGCACTGGACGCATGTGGCTCCTCTTCTTGCCATGCCGGCCAATGAAGCTGAGTATGATCATCTCGTGAAGCAACTTGACGAGATTCTCGCTGAAGTGGGCGACGATGAGGATCATCCTTTGGCGTTGCTTGCGTCTCGCATGGCGGACCTTGTTGAGGCCTATGACGAGCAAAACCGCCCAATGCCTCCGGTGACTGGCGCCGATGCACTCCGTTATGTCATGGAGGAGCGCAGCCTTGGCCAGTCCGAGCTGCCGGAAGTGGGCGCTCAGTCCGTCGTGTCTGAGATTTTGAGCGGGAAGCGACAAATCAATGTTCGACAAGCCCGCGCGCTGAGTGAGCGATTTCTGATACCGGCATCCGTATTTCTATCGCTCTGACGATAGACATTCCCGACGACCAGCGACGACCGGTCGGTGGCAGTGCTGCCCAATAGCTCTCTACGCTTCAGCGGTCGCTGACGGCCGCGCGCGGATTGACCCGCGGCTCCTGGTTCGAGCGCGCCAGCGGCTGTTTGCCGAGGATATGGTCGGCCGCCTTCCCTCCGGTCATGATCGATGGTCCGTTCAGGTTGCCGTAGGTGACGTGCGGGAAGATCGAGCTGTCGGCGACGCGCTCCCTCCGCGGGCTCGAGCGGCACGGCGGTTTCAACATGCTGTTCGAATTCATCGCCCGAATCCTCTGCCGCGTCCATCCCCACGGTCAGCCTCGCAGCATGCGACGAGCTTCATAAGCTTCCAGGAACTCCGGAGAGGCGACGTCATCGGCCAGCGCGCGAAGCGCCGCTGCGGAAGGACCGAGCACCACCTCAACGCGCTGATTGGCATCAGCCCACAGGGCCAATGCCTCGTGCAGGCGTTGCTCGCCAGGCGTCGTCAGCATTGCGTGCTTCGTCCGGCCATCATGTTCGTCAGGCATGAGCTCGACCAGTCCGTCCCGGACGAGCGGGCGAAGGGCGTGGGTCAAAGCGGAAATGCTGACGGCAAGACGCTCGGCGAGCAACAGCAAGGTTGGCCATCCATGGCTGCCCTCGTGCAACGCTGCGATCTGGGTCAGAAGGCCGACTTGAGTGGCCTTCAGGCCGGTTGGCGCTACTGCGTCATCATAGATCTGCCCCAACCGCCGTGACGCGCGTCGAAGGGCGGTGTTTGTGCACACGAGTTCGGCCAGGAGCTCCGGCGGGGTCAGCCTGCCCGCGCGCAACTCCTCCCCTGGATCGCCAATCGAAAGTTTCTTGCCCATCCCAGTGAAATAGTTGAGGGCTCATCCATTGACAAGAGGACATCGCGACCATACGTAAACTTGAGCACTCAACCAAATAGGATTTTGACATGTCTGCATCATCGCTCAAGCCCGTCGCCCTCGTCACCGGCGCCTCTGCTGGCATCGGCGCCATCTACGCCGCGCGTCTCGCCGAAAAGGGGTATGACCTCATCCTCGTCGCCCGGCGGGCCGATCGTCTGAAGGCGCTCTCGGACAAGCTCGGCGCTGCCCACGGCACGAAAGTCGAGGTCGTGGAAGCCGACCTGACGAAAGACGCCGACCTCACCCGCGTCGAAAAGGTGCTGAAGGAAAATTCAGCGATCACGCTCCTCGTCAACAACGCCGGCAACTCGACCTTGGCTCCGGTCGCCAAGACCGCTGAGGAAGACGCGGCCGCGATGATCGCACTCAACGTCACTGCGCTCACGCGGCTGACACACGCCATTCTGCCTGCATTCCTCAGCCGCAACCACGGCGCGATCATCAACGTCGCTTCGGTCCTGTCCTTTCATGCCCTGCCGATCAGCGCGATCTACAGCGGCACCAAGGGCTATGTGATGAACTTCAGCCGGGGTCTGCAGCAGGAGCTGGCCGACACCAATGTCCGCCTGCAACTCGTCATGCCGGCGGCGACGGCGACCGAACTCTGGGATTTGTCGGGCGTACCGCTGGCGTCGCTCAACCAGGCGACCGTCATGACGTCCGAAAACCTGGTCGACGCCGCCCTGGCCGGTTTCGACAAGGGCGAAGATATCACGTTGCCATCCGTTGCCGACGCCAGTCTGTGGGACAAGTTCGACCAAGCCCGATCCACACTGTTCGCCGCGACGCAGACCGGTGAACCTGCGCCCCGTTACCGCGCCGTCTAGACACCCCGAAGGATCGAGCGCACGGATTAACCCCTACGCCAGCGGCGTTGGCAGATCCGTGCGGTTGATCGAACTTCATTTTAAGGAGATTCCATTGCCCAGCTTGTTCGACCAATTCACGCTGAAAGGCGTCATCCTCCGAAACCGCATCGCGGTATCCCCCATGTGCCAATATTCCGCGATTGATGGCGTTCCGAACGACTGGCACGCCGCCCATCTCACAAGCTTGGCGCGCGGTGGCGCTGGCCTCGTCAACGTCGAAGCCACGGCTGTCTCTCCGGAGGGGCGGATCACGCCGGGCTGCACCGGTCTTTGGAATGATGTCCAGGCCGAGGCCTTTGGGCCGATCGTCGCCGGCATCGAAAAGGCGGGCGCGGTCGCAGGGATCCAGATCGGCCATGCCGGCCGCAAGGCCAGTGCAAACCGCCCTTGGGAAGGCGACGATCATATCGCCGATAGCGATCCGCGCGGCTGGGAAACCATCGCACCGTCCGCCATCGCGTTCGGCGGCGGCTTGGCGAAGGTGCCGCGCGCCATGACGAAGGCCGACATAGATCGCGTCCGCGGCGATTTTGTCGCTGCAGCGATCCGCGCGCGCGACATCGGATTCCGCTGGCTCGTGCTGCATTTTGCTCACGGGTATCTTGGCCAGAGCTTCTTCTCGCCGCATTCGAACCAGCGCGACGACGAATATGGCGGCAGCGCCGATAACCGTGGACGCTTTCTCCTCGAGACGCTGGCGGCCGTTCGTGAAGTCTGGCCCGAGGATCGTCCGCTCACGGCTCGCTTCGGCGTCATCGAGTTTGATGGTCGCGACCAGGAAACCCTGCGGGACGCGATCGATCTCGTCGGAAAATTCAAGGAGGCCGGCCTCGACTTCATCGACGTCAGCCTCGGCTTCTCAACCCCGGCCGCCAATATTCCCTGGGGTCCAGGGTTCATCGCGCCTTACGCCGATCAAGTCCGCAAGGCCACAGGCCTCCCCGGTGCCGCAAGTTGGAATATCACTCAGCCGGAGCAAGCCGACGAACTCATCCGAAGCGGGCAGCTTGACTTGGTTATGATCGGCAAAGCGATGCTCGCCAATCCGCATTGGCCCTACGAAGCCGCGCGCAAGCTCGGTGTCGAGCGTCCGTCCTGGACATTGCCTGCCCCTTACGCACATTGGCTCGCATCCTACCGCGCTGCCTGATTGGTCGGGGCTCTCGAACAGCGTTGAGGGCCCCTGTCTTGGCATTAAAAAAACGAACCACGGCCCGCTGATTCATGGTCGCGATATCGCAGACATCGCGCCTCACGTCAGACGGTTGGGCCGTGACGGCGATCTTGCTGACGAACGCCTCGGTCGCTGGCTTTCTCCGCGTCCGCCGAAGTCTTTCGGTCACCTGCATAGACGGGCAAAGTAACGTCGGACGCCTCGCTTCTTATCGATCGCTGACGGCCGCGCGCGGGTTGACCCACGGTTCCTGGTTCGAGCGCGCCAGCGGCTGCTTGCCGAGAATATGGTCGGCCGCTTTCTCTCCGGTCATGATCGAGGGTCCGTTGAGGTTGCCGTAGGTGACGTGCGGGAAGATCGAGCTGTCGGCGACGCGCAAGCCATCGACGCCGATCACCCGCGTTTGCGGATCGACCACCGCCATCGGATCGTCCTTGGCGCCCATCCGGCAGGTGCCGCAAGGATGATAGGCGCTTTCCAGATGTTCGCGCAGAAAGGCGTCGATCTGTTCGTCGCTTTGCACGCCTTCGCCCGGCTGGATCTCCGGCCCGCGATAGTCGTGAAAGGCGCTCTGGCCGAAGATTTCGCGGGTGAGCCGCACGCAGTGGCGGAATTTTTCCCAATCCTCGGCATGGCTCATATAGTTGAAGCGCAGCACCGGATCGGCCTTGGGATCGGCGGAGCGTAAGCTCACGCTGCCGCGCGATTTCGACAGGTTATAGCCGACATGAACCTGGAAGCCGTGGCTCTTCGCCGCCGCCTTGCCGTCATAGCTGATCGCCACGGGCAGGAAATGATACTGGATGTCCGGCTGCTTCAGCCCGGGTGCCGAGCGCAGGAAGGCGCAGGCTTCGAACTGGTTGGAGGCGCCGAGCCCGCCGCGCGAGAGCAGCCATTGTGCGCCCGCCACCCCCTGCCAGAACCACGGCAGCCAGGAATAGAGCGACACCGGCTTGGTGCTCACCTGCTGGAAGTAGAATTCCATATGGTCTTGCAGGTTGGCGCCGACGCCCGGCCGATCGGCCTTCACTGTAATGCCCATGCCCTGCAGATGCTCTCCGGGACCGATGCCCGACAGCATCAAGAGCTTCGGCGAATTGAACGAGGAGGCCGAGACGATCACCTCGCGGTTCGCCTTCACCACCTCTGTTCTGCCGTTGCGCTCGATCTCGACGCCGGTCGCCCGCCCGTCCTCGATCACGATCCTCTGCGCAAAGCCGTAGACGATCCTGACATTTTGGCGCTTCAGCGCCGGTTTCAGATAGGCGTTGGCAGCAGACCAGCGGCGGCCGCCGAAGATGGTCTGCTCCATCAGACCGAAGCCTTCCTGCTTGCTGCCGTTATAATCCTCCGTCGTCTCGAAGCCGGCCTGTTTGCCGGCCTCGACGAAGGCGCGAAAGAGCGGATTGGTGAAACCGCCGCGCTGGACATGCAGCGGCCCGTCGGTGCCGCGCCAGCCTTCTTCGCCGCCATGCGAATGTTCCATCCGCTTGAAATAGGGAAGCACGTCGGCATAGGCCCAGCCGCTGGCGCCAAGCTCCTCCCAACGGTTGAAATCCTCGGCATGACCGCGCACATAGACCATGCCGTTGATCGAGGAGGAGCCGCCGATGACCTTGCCACGCGGCGCGGTGATGCGCCGGTTGTTGAGGTTCGCCTCCGGTTCGGACAGATAACCCCAGTTATATCGCCTCATGCTCATCGGCCAGGCAAGCGCTGCCGGCATCTGGATGAACGGCCCAAAATCGCTGCCGCCCGCCTCGATGACGATGACGCTGTTCTTGCCGTCCTCCGACAGACGGTAGGCGAGGGCGGAGCCGGCGGAGCCCGAGCCGATGATGACGAAATCTGCTTGTTGCATGACGTTCCCTTAGATTCTTTGCAACGGTTCGAAGACCCCGCCCCAAACCCCTCCCCACAAGGGGGAGGGGCTTAACTTGCGGCACCGGTTTTACCCTCCTTCGACCTCATCGTTTGTGGCGTTGATTTCGGAGTGAGGGGGAGCGGCAGGCTAGCCCCTCCCCCTTGTGGGGAGGGGTTGGGGAGGGGTCTTCACAGTCTCAATAAGGCGCCACCACCGGCCCCATGCCCACGTAGACCGTCTTCAGTTCGGAATAATGCTCCAGCGCGGCCAGCGAATTCTCGCGGCCGAAGCCGGATTGTTTCGAGCCGCCGAAGGGGATTTCTACCGGGCAGAGATTATAGGTGTTGATCCACAGCGTGCCCGCTTCCAGCCGGTCGACGACGCGGTGGGCACGGGTGAGGTCGGCGGTGAAGACGCCGCCGGAAAGGCCGAATTCGCTGGCATTGGCGCGCGCGATCACCTCGTCCTCGGCGTCGAAATCGAGCACGCACATGACAGGCCCGAAGATCTCCTCGCGGGCGATGGTCATGTCGTCGGTGACATCGGCAAACACCGTCGGCTGCACATAGTAGCCTTCGCCGGAGACATTGTTCGGAATGCCGCCGCCGGCAATGAGTGTCGCGCCCTCGGCCTTGCCCTTCTCGATGTAGGAGATCACCTTCTCGCGCTGCGCCCAGGAGACCATCGGCCCGACCTGCGTCGCCTCGTCCATCGGGTTGCCGATCAGCATCGCCTCGGTGCGGACCTTCAGCCGCTTCAGGAATTCGTCCTTGATAGCCTTCTGCACGAAGACGCGCGTGCCGTTCGAGCAGACCTGGCCGGTCGAATAGAAATTGCCGAGCATGGCGCCGCCGACCGCCGAATCGAGATCGGCATCGTCGAAAACGATCAGCGGCGACTTGCCGCCGAGTTCCATCGTCACGTGCTTGAGGTTGCCGGCGGCGGCGGCCGCCACCCTGCGGCCGGTCGGCACCGAGCCGGTCAGCGACACCTTGGCGACATCGGGATGGTTGACGAGCAGCGGCCCGGTGTCGCGGTCGCCCTGGATCACATTGAAGAGCCCTTTCGGCAGTCCCGCCTCGTGCAGGATCTCAGCGATCTTCAGCGCCCCGAGCGGCGTGTTCTCCGACGGTTTGAACACCATGGCATTGCCTGAGATCAGCGCCGGCGCAGCTTTCCAGCAGGCGATCTGCTGCGGATAGTTCCAGGCGCCGATGCCGACGCAGACACCGAGCGGCACCCGCTTGGTATAAGCGAAGTCCTGGCCGAGCGGGATATGCGAACCGTTGAGGCCGGCCGGCGCAATGCCGCCGAAGAATTCGAAGGCATCCGCACCCGAGGTCGGGTCGGCGACAACAGTCTCCTGGATCGGCTTGCCAGTATCGAGAGTCTCGAGTTCGGACAGCGCCCGGTTTCTCTCGCGCATGATGTCGGCAGCCCGTTTCAGGATGCGCCCGCGCGCCATCGGGCTCATCGCCGCCCATTCCGGCTGGGCGCGCTTGGCGGCGGCGATCGCCCGTTCGACGATCGCAGGCGTTGCGGCATGCAGTCGGGCGATCACCTCGCCGGTCGCGGGATAGAGGCTCTCGATGACGGTGCCGTCTGTATCCTCGACATAGTCGCCGTCGATGAAGTGCGAGGCTTTCGGCTGGGCTTTCATGTCATTTGTCCTTGGGTGGTTCGATGTGGTCGTCCCTTCTCCTTCCGGGGAGAAGGGGAGGCGGTGGCCAAAAGCGCATTCAGATAATCTTCCGTCAGCGCGATCGAGGCTTCAATGCCGATCGGCGCGGATTTCAGACTTTGCCTGATATAGAGCCCGTCGATCATCGCCGCAGCGCCTTCGGCGATGCGTTCTGCGGCCTCAGTGGACAGCAGCGCCTTGAGGTTGGCCAGCAGATTGGATCGCAGCCGTCGCGCATAGATCACCAGGAAGCGCCGCGTCTTTTCCGAGCGCTGCGCTTCGGCGTAAAAGGCAAGCCAGGCGGCAATCGTCTCCGGCGCGAACTGATCGGCGTGGAAGCTGACGCGGATCACGGCCGAAAGTCGCGCCCGCGGCGTCCTGGCGGCCTTAAGTGCCGCCACCGTATCGCTGCGCAACTGTCGGAGAAGCGAGCGGATCGTCTCGATCAGCAATTGTTCCTTGCTGCCGAAATAATGATGCGCCAGGGCTGGCGACACGCCGGCCTGCCGGGCGATGTCGGACATGGTGACGGCAAGCGAGCCGTGATCGCCGATCACCCGCAGCGCCGCATCGACAAGCGCCTTGCGGCGCACCGGCTCCATTCCGACCTTCGGCAACAGACCACTCCTTTGAAATCAGCGACAGGTTATTTTTGATTGACTGATCAATCAATAAAAATCTTTATCGATTTGCTCGAACCCAGATCTTTCCCTGCCGAATTGCTGCAGCATATCTCAACTGTCAGGAGGTGGGTCATGGCCGATGTCTTCGAGGGAACGCCGACATCTTCGCTGCAGTCGAAATGGATCTGGTTTGCCGGCCTCGGCGTGCTGCTGCTCGTCTGCGGTCTGATCGCGCTCGGCAATCTGATGCTCGCCACCGTCGTCTCGGTCTATTATGTCGGTATGCTGATGCTATTCGGCGGCGTGATCTATCTCGTCCATGCCTTTCAGGTGCGCGGCTGGGACCACGTGCCGTTCTGGATATTGAGCGGCCTGCTCTATGTGCTTGCCGGCATCTGCGCCTTCATCAATCCGATCCTGACCTCGGCGGCGCTGACGCTGTTCCTGTCGCTGGCGCTCGTCGTCGCCGGCGTCTTCCGCACCTGGGTCGGCATGCGCATGAAGCCCACCAAGGGCTGGCGCTGGATCGTCGCAAGCGGCGTCATCACCGCTCTTGCGGGTTTCGTCATCGCGCTCGGCTGGCCGGTGAACAGCCTGTGGATTCTCGGCCTGTTCCTCGCCGCCGATCTCATCGTCCAAGGCTCGACGTTGATCGCCTTCGGCATCGGCATCCGCAGTTCAAACTGACGGCCGCTGACCGTTCTTTTTTTGGCAAGAGCCGTTCTTTTTTGACAAGGCTAGGACAGGGGATTAGACTTAAGGGGTTACGGACCAATCCCAGCGCACGGATGGTCCTATGTGCGAATGCACCAAGGCACCGGCGAGATCGCCGAGAATGCTGAAAATGGTCATGCGTCCCCCAGAGGCAGGGATCTGCCTGATCAGAAAAGGGAGGAAATTCATGCCGATGGTCACCGTTTCCATCTCTCCGCAACAGGCAGCGGGCATCCGCGCCGCCGTCGACAATGGCGGTTATGCCTCGAGCAGCGAGGTCGTCCGCGAGGCGCTCCGCCTGTGGGATAGCACCCGCAAGCTCAATGAGTTCCGGGACGATGTTCTCGACGACGGCGCTCCATCCGGCGGCAGATGCGTCGCCGACATGTTCGCCGATCACGAGGCGGAGCGTCGTCGCTCCGCCTGAACAAGCATTTGATTGTATTGGAAAAATTGAATAAACGCGGAACGCGTAAGGTGCCCTTGCGCGTTTCATAAAAGTTTCACATTGGCGAAAGAGTTCATTGACCCTTCTGCGGCATGTTCCACGCGAAAAAGAACAAGTCACAGTGGAGATCAACCCCAATGAAGACCGGCCACGTGAAGACTGGGGTGTCCTTGGCTGCCACCGTCGCGCCGGATGTCCTGCGCCGCTACGCCAGCGATCAGATCGTAACCCTTGCCAAGCTCGTAGTCGAGAATGCCTTCCAGCCAATCGTCGAGGCCGGCACCGGCACGGTTTTCGGCTACGAATCCCTGATGCGGGGCCAGGATCGCATCGGCTACGAGACGCCGGTCGACATCCTCGACGAGGCTCACCAGGCCGGTCAGCTGCTGCAGCTCGAACAGATGGTCGCCAGCCGCGCGCTCGCCAAATTCGCGACGCTGTCGAATTTCTCCACCTCGACGCTGTTCCTCAATCTGGATGTCCGGCTCATTCCACATGGCGAAAGCCTGGTCGAGACCCTGCTGCAACACCTGCGCAAGGCCAATATCCCGCCATCCTCCGTCTGCTTCGAATTCTCCGAACGTTTCGACAATACCAGTGTGCCGGAATTTTCCGGCCTGGTTTCCAGGCTGCGCAAGGCCGGTTTTAAGCTGGCGATCGATGATTTCGGCGTCGGTCACGGCGAGATGAAGCTGCTCTGCGATTATGCCGTCGATTATCTCAAGATCGACCGCCATTTCGTCGCCGAGATCGACCGCAGCCCGCGCAAGCGCCATCTGTTGAAGAGCATCGTCAACATCGCCCATGTGCTCGGCACGCGCGTCATCGCCGAAGGCATCGAGACCGAGGCCGAATTCATCGCCTGCCGCGAATATGGCGTCGACCTCGTCCAGGGTTGGTTCATCTCCCGCCCGACGACGCATATATCGGAGCTGGCGCCATCCTTCCCGCATCTGCAGGAGCTCGGCAAGAGCAAGCGGGGCAGCCAGTCGCTCGACGAAATCCTCATCCGCAAGCAGATCGAGCTGCTGCCGACGGTCTACGAGAATGACAGCATCGACAGCGTCTTCGAACTCTTCCGCCGCAATCCGCGCCAGGCCTTCTTTCCCGTCCTCAACGCCAATGACGAGCCGCGCGGCATCATCCACGAGCATCATCTCAAGGAATATATCTACCAGCCCTTCGGCCGCGATCTCTTAAAGAACAAGATGTACGAGCGCTCTATCTCGCATTTCGTCGAGATGGCGCCGATCGTCGGCCTCGACAGCGATGCCGAGCAGCTGATGGCGATCTTCGCCAATATGGAAGGCAGCAACTGCCTGATCCTGACTGACAACATGCGTTATGCCGGCGTCGTCTCCGCCGCCTCGCTGATCAAGGTCATCAACGAAAAGCAGCTGAAGACCGCGCAGGACCAGAACCCGCTGACCGGCCTGCCGGGCAATCGCGCCATCCGCGATTACATGCGTCAGTCCGGCCGCGACGGCGATGAGCTCCGCCACTTCTGCTATTGCGACTTCGACAATTTCAAGCCGTTCAACGATGCCTACGGCTTCCATCTCGGCGACCACGCGATCTCGCTGTTTGCCGCGCTGATGCGCCGCTATTTCTTCGCCGAGCGCCATTTCCTCGGCCATGTCGGCGGCGACGATTTCTTCATCGGCGTCGTCGGCTGGAGCAAGGAAGAGCTGACGGAGATCCTCGACCGGCTGATCAGCGATTTTCATGACGATGTGCGGGATTTCTATTCCGATGAGGACCGTGCCGCCGGCCGTATCCTCGGTCACGACCGCACCGGCGCCGAAGCTTTGTTCCCGCTGATGCGCTGCTCGATCGGCGTCATCGAACTGCCGGAAGGCCTCGTTGTCGACGATATCAACCGCGTCAGCGCCGAAATCGCCATCATCAAGTCGGCCGCCAAGGACAGCGAGGAAGGTCTCGTCTTCCATTTGCTGGGCGAGGCGAATTGACGCCTTTGCCACATCATGCCTTCCCAAGCCTGCGGGGCTGATTTATTCCGGTTGCTTCCGATTAGGGAGGAGCCAGTCATGCCTTTGCCTCAGGATATGCGTTTCGTCGATCTGCCGTCCTTCGGCGGACCGGAGGTGATGACGATCGGCAGGCGTCCGCTTCCCGTGCCTCAAGACGGAGAGGTCCTGGTGCACGCCGAGGCGATCGGTGTCAACCGTCCGGATATTGCCCAGCGCCAAGGCAGCTATCCCCCGCCCAAGGATGCGAGCCCGATCCTCGGCCTGGAATTGTCGGGCGAAATCGTTGCCGTCGGCCCGGGCGTCAGCGGCCATGCCGCCGGCGATAAGGTCTGCGGCCTCGCCAATGGCGGCGCCTATGCCGAATATTGCCTGCTGCCGGCAGGCCAGATCCTGCCCTTTCCCAAGGGTTATGATGCGGTGAAGGCGGCGGCTTTGCCTGAGACCTTCTTTACCGTCTGGGCCAATCTTTTCCAGATGGCCGGGCTGACGGAAGGCGAGACGGTGCTGATCCATGGCGGTTCCAGCGGCATCGGCACGACGGCGATCCAGCTCGCCCGCGCCTTCGGCGCCGAGGTCTACGCGACGGCGGGCTCAAGCGAGAAATGCGAGGCTTGCGAGAGGCTCGGCGCCAGGCGCGCGATCAACTACAGGAGCGAGGACTTCGCCGAGGTCATCAAGGCCGAGACCGGACACGGCGTCGATATCATCCTCGACATGATCGGCGCCTCCTATTTCGAGCGCAACATCGCCTCGCTGGCGAGGGACGGCTGCCTGTCGATCATCGCCTTTCTTGGCGGCGCCATCGCCGAAAAGGTCAATCTCTCGCCGATCATGGTCAAGCGCCTGACGGTCACCGGCTCCACCATGCGGCCGCGCACGGCGGAAGAAAAACGCGCCATCCGCGACGACCTGCTCTCGGAAGTCTGGCCGCTGCTGGAAGCCGGCACCGTCGCCCCCGTCATCCACAAGGTCTTTGCCTTCGAAGAGGTCGTCGAAGCGCACCGGCTTCTGGAAGAGGGCAGCCATGTCGGCAAGGTCATGCTGCGCGTTGGCTAGAGCAATTCCAGCAAAAGTGTGCAGCGGTTTTGCGTCCGGAATTGTGCCAAAACAAAGAGATAGGGCGCTCTTAGTGCGTCCTATCGGACGCGCGGCGTGGTAATCTCAGCGACACCGCGACCGCCAGAACACCGGGCAGCGCCATCAGCAGATAGAGCCAGTGCGCTGCCGACAGCGCGCCTGATATGCCGCCGGGATGAACGAGGCCGGCGCCATTGGCGATGACGCCGGCAAAGGCGGCCCCGAACGCCCCACCGAGCGAACTCATTGTCGGGATCGCGGCAGAAGCCTTGTCCTTCTCGTTGTCGGCGACGAGCCTCAAGACCATGGCGACCAGATGCGCCCAGCCGAGACCGATGCCGAAGCCCATCATGAACATGCCGATCGCCGCCGGCACGATGATCGGCATATGCCCCTCGGGATTGTCCTTGGCGAGGAAGACGGCGAGGCAAGCGGTCGCCGCCGCCTCGATGAGGGCGCCAATGACGATTGCCCAATAGGCTCGGCCGCCGGCCCACGAGCCGCTGAGGAAGGCCGCGAAGGTCCAGCCGAGGGCGACGAGCGCCACGAGATAGCCCGAGACGATCGCTGGCACCCCATGCAAGGTTTGTAGGAAATAAGGAATGAAGACATCGCTGACGAGAACGACAGTCATGGCGAGCATCGCCAGGTAGACCCGTGAAATCGGCTGGGAAAGGTTGATGGCGCCGGAGGGCAGCAGCCGGTTCGGGCTTCGGCCCTCGATGACGATCATGCCGGCGACCGCGACGACCGAAGCCGCCATCAGCGCGACCTTCGTGGCTGTCGCCTCGATCGCGCCGGCCGCACTCACCATCAGCACGGCGGCAAGCAGCAGTCCGATCTGGGCAACCGGCGTCTTTGCCTGCTCGCGGTCGTCCTCGACGTCGGGCAACAGCCGTGGCGCCAGGAACGCCATCAGCAGGCCGAGCGGCACGAGCACGATGAAAGCATAGCGCCAGGCGTGGCCCGCGGAAAAGAAGCCGCCGAGCGTCGGCCCGATGACGGTCGAGACCCCCCAGATCGCCGCATAGAGCGTCGAGGCCTTCGGCCATAGCGGCTTGGGATAGACGAAGCGAATGAAGGCATAACCGAGGGCGGCAAGTGCGCCTGTTCCGAGACCCTGCACCGCGCGTCCGATCAGCACCACCGGCATTGACGGTGCGGCAGCGGCAATCAGGCTGCCGACGCCGAAGACCAGTGCTGCGATCACATAGACGGATCGAAGCCCGATGCCGCGCGGCCGCATGGCGACGAAGATCGAGCCGAGGACGGCGGCGGCGACGAACAGGCTGGTGACCCAGGAAAACAGTGCAAGGCCGCCGATATCGCGCACGATCGAAGGCGCGATCGTCGCCATGATGTAACTCTCCACCGCATAAAGCGTCACGCCGCCGGCCAGCATCAATGTTGCCGGCAAGTGCTCGGGCAGGAAGAGGCGGAAGAGGGAGCTGGCGCCGGGGATGGCTGCTGTCTGGTCGATATTCGACATGGGAGGACCCCGAGATTTTTGCTGGCGAAGGATTATTTTCCAAGTTATAAATTGGAAAATTACATGCCGCCTCGAATTAAACAAGACTTGACTTGGAAAATATGCGCCAGTCCCCAGCCAACCGGATCCTGATCCTGATAAAGACCGACGGCCCGCAACTCGCCGCCGCGATCGGCGACGCGCTCGGTATATCGGGCGAGGCCGCCCGCCAGCAGCTTTCGAAGATGGCGGAGGAGGGGCTGGTGGAACCGGTCACTGTTGCCGCTTCTGGCCGTGGCCGGCCGCGCCAGCTCTGGCACCTCACAACGAGCGGCAACCGCCGGTTTCCCGACGGCCATGCCGAGCTGACGGCAAATCTCCTCGGCACGCTCGTCGAACAGCTCGGCCCCGCAGCCCTCGATACCGTCATTTCCGCCCGCGAGACCGAGACGCTGAAGCGCTATCGGCAGGAGATCAGCCCGGCGCATGATCTTGCCGCGCGCGTCGAGGCCCTTGCCGGCATCCGCACCCGCGAAGGCTATATGGCCGATTGCTGGGAGGAGGCGGACGGATCCTTCATGCTGGTCGAAAACCATTGCCCGATCTGCGCCGCCGCCACCGCTTGCGCCGGCTTCTGCCGCTCAGAACTCGAAACCTTCCGCTCCGTCCTCGACGCCGACGTCGAGCGCAGCGAACACATCCTCGCCGGCGCTCGCCGCTGCGCCTATCGCATCACGCCGCGTTGAGGTGTGTCGATCGGAGCGCCGCATTTCACGCCGGTTGCCGCACCTGCCGCCTGCTGCTTTCGAGATAGAGCAGCACTCCGATCGATGCGAGGCCCGCGGCCGCGCCGACGAAGGCGGTGCCGGAATAATCGGTGATCGCGGTGCCGAAGGCAAAGAGGCCGGCGCTGACGCCAACGCCAATGAACGTGTTCAGCGAGATCAGCGAGGTTCCGAGCCCCGGCCGGTCCGCGATCAGATCCTGCAGATAGGTGATCGGCACGCTGAGGATCGCTGCCGCCCCGCAGGCATTGAAGAGGAGGAGTGCGTAGACGTGCCAGGGTGCGGAAGCAAAGCCGAGCAGCAGCAGATAGACGCAATAGATCAGCGCGCCGAAGGCAAGCACATGCGCGCTTCGGAAGCGGCGCTGCGCAAAGCCCCACATCATCATGAACGGCATCTCGAGCAGGGCCGTCAAACCTGCCATGAAGCCGACATCGACCACGGTGCCGCCGGCCGCATGGGTGATGATCAGCGGCAGGAGCATGGCGTTCAGCCGCTGCAGCCCGAACAGCATCGCCATGACGATGACGCGCGACAGCACATGCGGCACGAAAATCCGTTTCAGCGAAGCAAGGAAGCCGACTGGATCGGGGGCAGGACCGCCGGCGCCATTTCCGGGTGCGAAGAAGAAATACAGGCAGAAGCAGGTGCAGCTTGCCAATGCCGCGATCCCATAGGCCGGCGTCATCGACGGCGAACTGACGAGATAGAGGCCGATCAACCCCGGCGCCAGCGCCCATGAGCCGGAAAAGAGCGCCCGCACCATCGCGGTGATCGCCGCCCCCTGGCCACGGTCCATCTGGTTGGTCCTGGCGCGTAGGCTGGCGAACAGCAGCGAATAGGTGGAATTGCTCATCGGCACCAGCAACAGCGTGGAGAAGATGAAGACCGCGGGGCTATGGATGAGCGCGATCGACCCGAAGCCGAGCATGCCGGCGACGGAAAGCCCCAGCACCAGCGGCCGGCGCTCCTTCAGCCTGTCCGACCAGATGCCGAGCGTCAGGCTGGTCGTGACGTTGACGATCGAAGAGAAGAACACCAGTGCCGAATAGGCGCCGTTGCTCAAGCCGAGTTCGTTGATCCCGATGATCGACTGGTAGGGCGCGGTCGACGCATAGGTGAAGGCGAGCGCGACGAGTGTCACGGTCGGAATACGGATCCTGTTGTCGCGAAGGATCAAGGAAAAGGTGGATGGCATGGGGAGTGGTTCCTGATGCACCACTCTTAGTCGCATCGGATCCATCAGAGAAACGATAGTTTTCGATCGCCTCGGTCAATTTATGTGATGAATATTTGGACGATGTGATCGCGCTCCGAGCCCGCGGTGGGGTGACGTCCAGCCACATATCGACCCGGTGCTCCATCTGGCGGGCACCCGCGCAGCCGCCTGAGCCCCGACGTCACGTCAACCCCGTTGGCTTTCGTCGCGTGACGCGTTATGGACTGCCCATCCCGCCAGCATCCGGACAAAAGCTCATGACCAATCCCGTCACCGTCGAAGTCACCCGCGGCCTGCTCGTCGAAAGCCGCCATCGCGGCGCGGTGGCTGTGGTCGATGGCGATGGTAAGCTTGTCTTCTCGCTGGGCGACATCGAGGCCGCGGTCTTCCCGCGCTCGTCATGCAAGGCGATGCAGGCGCTGCCGCTAGTCGAGAGTGGTGCTGCCGATGCCTATGGCTTTGGCGACAAGGAATTGGCGCTGGCCTGCGCCTCGCATAATGGCGAGGACGAGCACGTGGCGCTCGCCGCCTCCATGCTGTCGCGTGCCGGCCGCGATATCGAAACACTGGAATGCGGCGCCCACTGGTCGATGAGCCAGAAGATCCTGATCCAGCAGGCTCGCACGCTCGATGCGCCAACCGCGCTGCACAACAATTGCTCGGGAAAACATGCCGGCTTCATCTGCGCCTGCTGCCATCAGGACGTCGATCCGACGGGTTATGTCGGCTATGAGCACCCGCTGCAGGTCGAGATCCGCGCGGCGATGGAAAGCCTGACCGGCGCCGTGCTCGGCGCGGAAAGCTGCGGCACGGATGGCTGCTCCATTCCGACTTATGCCGTGCCGCTCAGGAGCCTTGCCCACGGTTTCGCCAAGATGGCGACCGGCATCGGCCTGGAACCTTTGCGCGCCAAGGCATCCCGCAGGGTGATCGAGGCTTGCATGGCCGAACCTTTCTATGTCGCGGGTTCGGGCCGCGCCTGCACCAAGCTGATGCAGATCGCCCCCGGCCGCATCTTCGTCAAGACGGGCGCCGAGGGCGTCTTCTGCGCCGCGATTCCGGAAAAGGGCATCGCCATCGCGCTCAAATGCGAGGATGGCATGACCCGCGCCGCCGAAGCCATGGTGGCGGCGACACTCGCCCGCTTCTTCGAGACGGAGAGCGAGATACATGCGGCATTGATGGCCTATGCCGCAACGCCGATGCGCAATTGGAACGGCATCCATGTCGGCGATATCAGGGTCACCTCCGCCTTGGCGGGGTGAATGCGAACTTACATATATAAGTTATTAGAAAAATAAGAATTGCCTAATATAAAGAGGGATACGTCCTGCGATCGCGGATGCGCCCTTTCGCGGCGACGTGAGCACAGTCCTGGAAGCCGTGAGGGCAGGGCATGTTTGCAGGCCGCTATCTTTGGTGGATGCTGATGGGGATCGGCATCTTCATGTTCGCCGCGCTGAGCCTCGATTATATCACCTGGCTCACGATCCAGCTGTCCGGCTGCGGCGATATCGCCGGCGCCTGTGAGCCGGTCCTCCGGCTGATATCGGGCGTGCTCAAACCCGCCTGCATCTGGACCGCGATCGGCGTGCTCTTCACGGCGACGCTGCTCCGTCTTCACGCTCTCTCGCTCATCGGGTTCTGGGGGCCGATCGTCGCCATCTGGTTCGTCGCTTCCACCCCGATCCTGCTCTTCCTGGCGGTGGATGCGGCGGCTCTGACGCGGCCCGCCACCCTGGCGGTGCTGCCCGTCGCCTTCCTGTTTCTGGCGGCATTCACAGCCTATCTCATGCTTGCCCTGGAGGATGGCGACAGGCTGCCGCTTGCAGCCTCCGTGCCGTTGCGCCTCACACTCCGCCTGACGGCGGTTTACGGCGCGCTTGCCGGCGCAGCTTTCATGCCGGAACTGTCGCGGGTCGCCGGGACCCTGCTCGATATGCCGGCACTTTCCGTCGTCATCGCGCTGGCGCAGCCCTACCTGCAGACGGTGCTCACCCTTGGAACCGGCAGCATGGCGCCGGCCTATGCCGTGCTGGCGGCCTTCATCGCGGCCCTTGCCGCAAGTCTCCTGCCACATGCTGCCGCGCCGCAGCCCTCTCGTAGCGCCATCATGCTGCGGCGATTGCGCCGTTGAGATCGCGATAGGGTTTCAGCTGTTCGGCCGTCATCTCCATGGGCACGATTAGACCCGCCACGTCGGAAATGCCGAGCACCGGGCAGGGCGAGACGAGGTCGAACTTCTCCTCGGTCAGCAGCACATGCGTTTCAGCCGCGCAGCGGGCGATGTGCCGCTTGATCGCCGCTTCCTCGAAATCGCCGGTGGAAAGCCCGTGTACCGGATGGGCGGCCGTCACCCCGAGGAAGAAGAGATCGGGGCGCAGTTGCGCGATCGCCGCCATCGCCGCCGCACCCGTTGCCACCATCGAATGTTTGTAGAGCCGTCCGCCAGTGAGGATCACCTCGGCTGTCGGATGGTGTTCGAGTTCGGCGGCGATGGTCGGGCTGTGGGTCGCAACCGTCAGCGGCATGTCGCGTGGCAAGTGCCTGGCGACCTCCGCCGTCGTCGTGCCGCCGTCGAGGAAGATCATCTGTCCGGGCTTCACCATCGCCGCCGCCGCCGCCCCGAGCCGCGCCTTGATCTGCGACGAGACGCTGCGCCGCGCGGTGAAATCAGGCAGGTCTGGCGCCAGCGGCATCGCCCCGCCATGCACCCGTTTCAACAGCCCCTCCGCCGCCATTTCCCTGAGGTCCCGCCGGATCGTGTCTTCCGAAAGCGCGAAATCCTCGGCGACGCGCTTGGCGACCACCTGGCCATCACGGCGCAGGATGTCGAGAATGAGGGCCTTACGTTGGGTTGTCAGCATGGGTTCATTGCACGAAATTGAACATAATAGCCTAGTATTGCACGAAATGACTCGACATTCAAGAAATATCGTGCATTTTCACGAAATCCCGTGCATGAGGCCGGGAGAGTGCTCACGCATAAAGCGGAGCGAAGGAGTGGATCATGTTGATTTTGATTGCCGGGCCTTATCGGTCCGGAACCGGCGACGACCCGGAAAAGATGGCCGCCAACCTGAAGCGGTTGGAAGCGCCTTCGCATGCGCTATTTGAGGCCGGCCACGTGCCGATGATCGGCGAATGGGTGGCGCTGCCGATCTGGCACGCCGCCGGCGGCCGGTCGGCGGGCGACGCGCTCTACGAAGAGATCTTCCACCCGGTCGCCGGCCGGCTGCTGCAGCTCTGCGAGGGCGTGCTGCGCCTGCCCGGCGATTCCAAGGGCGCCGACAACGACGTCCGCATCGCCCGGGAACGCGGCATCCCGGTCTGGCACCGGCTGGAGGATGTGCCGGGCTGCGGCTGAGCGGTTCGCGGGTAGGCGAAGCCCCTACGTTGCCCTTCGCTTACGCTCAGCGCATTCGCGGCTTTGCCGCTCACCCCCTTGCTGCCTGCCGGCATCTTCTCCCCGCTGGGGAGAAGCCGACTCGTGGCGGCGCCTCGCTCCTCTGAGGCGTTGTAATGGAAACGAGGGCGCCCGTTGCGCCCTCTTCTCCCCAGCGGGGAGAAGGTGCCGGCAGGCGGATGAGGGGGCCACACGGCACACCATTCATTGCCCTTCGCTCGCGCTCAACGCACCTCACTTGTCCTGGGAGAAGCAAAACCCAATCCCACTAGTTCCGACCCGCGCACCGCTACGCTATAACCCTTGCCGAAAGGGAGTCGAAACCATGCTGACATTGTACTACGCGCCGGGAACATGCGCGCTCGCAAGCCTTATTGCCCTGGAAGAATCCGGCCTGAGCTTCGAAACCAAGAAGATCAGCCTGCGCGATGGCGAGCAGCGTTCGCCGGACTATTTGAAGATCAACCCGAAGGGCCGGGTGCCGGCACTGGTCACCGATTATGGCGTGCTAACGGAAACACCGGCGATCCTGGCCTATATCGCCCAGAGCGCGCCGGCCGCCAAGCTGGCGCCGCTTGACGATCCTTTCCAATTTGCCAGGCTCCAGTCCTTCAACAGCTATATCTGCTCGACCGTGCATGTGAACCATGCCCATCGCCCGCGGGGCTCGCGCTGGGCCGACGAGCCTGCGGCAATCGAGGCGATGAAGGCCAAGGTGCCTGAGAATATGGCCGATTGTTTCACGCTGATCGAGCAGACGATGTTCGAAGGCCCATGGGTGATGGGCGAAGCCTATTCGCTCGCCGATCCCTATCTCTTCGTCATGACCGACTGGCTGCCGTCCGATGGCGTCGATCCCGCCCGGTTCGAAAAGGCGAGCGACCATCACGCCCGCATGCTGCAGCGTCCCGCCGTGCAGCGGGCGCTGGCCTACGATCGGGCCTGATCCTTAAATCCGGCGGCAAGTTTCTTCGGCGCCCGGAACAGCCAGGCGCCGATCAGCCGCAGCCGCAATTCCTCGTCGCCGATCACGGCGGCGCGCACCGGCAGATGCGGCCAGCCGACATAATGATCGGTCTGAAAATAAACGTCGGGCGCCATCTCCAGCAGGTGATCCTTGTCGTCGAGCGAAATCGAGATCACGATCGTCTCGGCATTCTTCACCGCCACGAAGCTCTTGCCGCCGACCTTCAGCGCCGGATTGCCGTATGAGGTGCTCTCCTCGACATCAGGCAGCCCGGCTTCCGCCGCCAGCCGCTTCAGGCGTTCGAAGATCGCATCGGCGTCGTCGGCCATTGTTCCGCCCTTTCTGCCAGGAGCTTAGAGCATGATGCCGAAAAGTGCGAGCGAAAGGCACGGGCCTATCCGCGCGGGTGTGGGTAATAATTTGGCAAACCATCGTGCCTCAATGCGCATTGAGGTCACCATCCGAGACCTGGCTTATGGTTAGGAAGCGCTCGCGAACGATATCGGAGCGCCCGGCCTGCCCACGCAGATTGCCGTCCAGGAAATCATCGAAATCCTGATGTGCCATCAATGCGCGGAACCCGTCGGCAATAAAGGCACGGATCTCTTTTTCGGCCCTCTGGATCTCCATCAGAAGTTCTTCTCGCCCGTCGACAACGAGCAGTATGTCTTCTGCATCGCGGCTCAAATACAGATCGTTGTTACCGCGTCCTGTAAACGCCTCAAGCTTTGTTGCAACGAAAAGTGGTGGTGTGAGGGTATTGATAACGAGCGCGTCATCGAGAGCCTGTTGCGTCGCGGTTTCAATGCCCTTTGCATACCAGCGATTGCTAAATCCGAGGATAGCTTCGTCATCCGGCATGAAGTCGACTTTCAGCCGACCGAGTCGCATCCGACATATAACACTTTCGTCTGCAGCCTCGGAAAATCCTCGCTGGCGGAGTTCGTATAACAAGGCAGCCCATTCGGAAAAGCCTTCCAGATTCACGATGAGATCGACATCGTCGGTCGTTCGAACGCCTTCGATCGTAACGGGATCGGTTATGAACAGGGCGGTCGTGCAACCGCCGACGAACACCAGCCGTTTTCGTAGATCCTCGCCGAGCGCGTTGGCGACCGACTTCAGCATCTCCAGCAATTGGCCCTGTACCGCGTTCATTTTTGCTGCAGCCTTGAAGACAGATATTCGCTTGCGACGCCAACCTCTCGCTGGTTCCCCAGTCTAATGGCGTCTGCGAGCGCCAGATATTCATAAAGCCGCGCGTCCCTCAAAGCCGCCTCCGGGACGGTTTTGAATAGCGGATCGATCGACTGGCCTAGGTCCCGGCCGCTGGGATGGGGCCAAACATATATGTAGTTGCTGCCACTGATCAGCAGGTCCTTCAACATCGGGGCGGCGAAAGCGGTGGGGATACCTCGTTGCATCGCTCCAGCGTTTGCCGGAAACACGAACCGGAAGCCGTGCAGAATAAAATCGAGAATGTTCCTCCGGCTCGGTCTTGGCCGGCCGGATTGGCCATCCTTTGATGCAATTCCAGAGGAGATACTCCTCTTTATCGCCTGGCTGATTTCCGTCTTGCTTATCCCCAGCGATGCCTCCAGATTGCGCACAGAGTAGGGATCGCCGCCTTGCGATTCCAGCTGAAGCCACTCGTCTTCCTGATGTTCTTCCTGTTCTTGAAGGCTGACGAGCTTCAGTAAAATCACGATGTCTTGGCTTTTCATCCTAACTGTCCTTTGTCCTGGGACTGAGGACAATTAACACAGTTTAAGGGTCGGGTCAAAGTTGGATGACCCTCAAGCCGATAGAGCCCAATGCCGAAGAGGGTGATCGGTTTCGGACGACATGATGTTCTCTTTCTTTGACTTAGTGTTTCACGCGCATTTCTCCAACGGCGGCTTGGTTTCCGCCTGAAAGCCGGCCGGCATCCCGAGCGGGAGATCGGCGATTTCGCGCATCGACATGCGCTCGACATCGGGATGCCGCAACGGATCGTCCTTCCAGGCGGGATTATCCGCGATTTCCGCACCCAGATGAAGGGCAGGCCTTAAGAAAAACTTCAGCAACGACATGGCATGCCTCGCTTTCTTCCGTGGCGCGGAGGTGATCACCCAGCGGCTATCTACCTCTGAGCCGTCCCATCCGCCCGTGTTCGAATGGATTGCCTATGCTTGCAATGTCGACCTCTGCAGGAAGATTTTCAATTGAGAATAACGCTGAGGCGGTATAGAAAAACTATATGAAGAACCTGAATATGGTCCATCTCAACGGTCTGCGGGCGCTGGAGGCCGTCGGCCGTCTCGGCTCGCTGCAGGCCGCCGCCGACGAGCTCGGCGTTTCGGTCGGCGCCGTCAGCCAGCAGGTCATCAAGGCCGAAGCCCAGCTCGGTCAGGTGATCTTCGAGCGCACTGCCAGGGGAATGATCGCCACCGAAGCCGGCCGGCCGGTGCTGCTCGCGCTCGACGAGGGTTTTGCCCGTCTTTCGGCGGCGGTGTCGATCGCCAGCCGCAAGGACGATACCATCCTGACCATCTCGGTGGCCCCGGTTTTCGCCGCCCGCTGGCTCGTCTGCCGGCTCGATCGCTTCGCCGAGCGTCATCCCGACATCAAGCTGCGGCTGGATGCGACGACCAATCTGGTCAATCCGGCGCTTTGCGACGTCGATATCGGCATCCGCGTCGGCAGCGGCAAGTGGCCTGACGTGAAGGCCGAACTGTTATTGGCACAGGAGGTCTTTCCCGTCTGCTCCCCCGAGATGGCGGCGAATTTGAAGGAAGCCGCCGATATCCTCGCACTGCCTGCCATCATCGATGGCCGCGCCATGTTCACCTGGGAGGTCTGGATGCGCGAGGCCGGACTATCCGGCGCCACCCTTCCGACCCGCCACGTCTTCAACGACGCATCGCTCTGCCTCGATGCGGCGATTGCAGGGCAGGGCGTCATGCTCGCCTGGCAGACCCTTGCCGCCTTTGCGCTTGCCGAAGGCCGGCTGGCCGCCCCTTTCGGCATTCGTGCGCAGACCGGCTTCGGCCATTACTTCGTCACCGCCGAAGGCACGCGCGAGCCCAAGAAGGTGAGGGATTTCAAGGCCTGGATCCGCGAGGAAATGGCCGGCACGCTGACGCTTTTCAAGTAGTTTTCAAACCTCGACCGGCTCCTTGGCCCGCGCTGCCTGCATCGCCTTGTAGGCCGGGCGGGACTGGCAACGCTCGATCCAGGCTTTGATATTCGGATGCGCATCGAACAGGGCCTCTTCGCTCTGGGCGTAGCGCAGCACCTCGGCGATGTTGAGATCGGCGACGGTGAAGCGGTCGCCGACGATCCATTGCCGGTCGGCAAGGTGACTTTCGAGAACCGCCAGCGGCCTGCGCAGCGACCGGCAGGCAACCGCGATCGTCTGCTGGCCGCCTTCGCTGTTTTCGAGCCCGTCATCATAAGTGAGCACGATCTTCACCGTCTGCGGTTCGACCTGCGACGCCGCCCAGACCGTCCACATCGTCAGCAATCCGTCCTCTTCGACGGTTTGGCTGGAAAGCGGTCCGCCATGTCTACGTGCCAGGTAAAGATTGATCGCCAGCGACTCGTGCATGACGAGGTCGCCGTCCCTGATGCTGGGGATCTGCGCCATCGGATTGACGGCGATGAAAGCAGGCGAATGCGTATTGAGGGGCGCATCCGCTGAGAACGGTTCTGCCAGCCGCCTTGCCTGCAGCACTGGCACAGACTGGAATTCGAGCCCGAGCTCCTCCGCCATCCAGTAAACGCGAGACGCTCGCGATCGATAGACCCCGTAGATTGTCAGCATGAAACGTATCCCCTCGATCTGTGCAAAGACCGTAAATGCCGGATCAGGCTGCGAGAAGTCCCTGGCGCTGATGGGATGATGAAAGCTTTTGATGCACCAAGCAATTCCAGCAAAAAAGTGCCTAGCTTCTGTAGGCCGGGGAGAGTGTGGCGGAAACGCGCCCCCTTGCTCCGTCTTCCTCGGCCTTGTGCCGAGGATCCATGCCCGTGGCGGTTGATCGATACGGTGTGGATGCTCGGCACAAGGCCGAGCATGACGGAGCAAAGGGCGGGCGGGCGAACCACTCACGGCGCAAACGCCCGTGTCGGGAATGACGCAAAAACAAGGGGGGTAGCGCATTTCCATGACTCGGAGAAGCAAATGCCTTCCTCACGAGACGCGGTTTCTCTCGACGGTCAACTGTGCATAGGGCGAGCCGCCGCCCGCCAGCTCGCCGGAGACCTTCTTGTCCCATTGGAATCCTAAGACCGCCCCTTCGGCGGTCTCCTGGAACACATTGTCGGTGATGACGGCAGTCCCGGCGCCATCGGCGACCGAGACGGCGCATCCCACAGGCGCCTTGCGCACCACATTGCCGGTCACAACGACGTTGCGCAGATACGGACCCCAGCCGATCTGCAGACCCCAGCGCGGCGCGCCTTCGATCACATTGCCTGAAATCAGCGTGTCGGCCTCCGCCGCGATGCCGATGCCGAAGCCGACCTCGTGCTGATAGGGGCCGCGCAGCGTCAGGTTGCGCACGACATTGCCGGTGACGCTCGCCAGCCGGCCGCCCTCGTCGAAATTGGCGATCGAGATGCCGTTTGCCGCCCCGTCGATCATGTTGGCGGAAACGACGGCGCCCTCGAAGGCGAATTCGACATAGATCGCCGTCTCGCCCGAGCGCCGGCACTGGTTGCTGCTGATCTGGATATCCGAGGCCGAATTGGCGCGGATCGCCGTAAAGGCGCAATCGGAGATCTGGTTGTTCACCACCATCACGCCGTCGGCGCGGAAAATGTTGATGCCGTTGCCGTTTTGCCCGGTGCCGCCGTCATTGGCGCGGATATTGGAGATGCGGTTGCCGGAGACGACAGTGCCGTCCTCCGCCTTCTTCCAGCGATGCACCAGGATGCCGCCATTGCCGCAATCCGAGACCGTGTTGCCGGTGACCGAGAGGGTGGTGGAATCCACCGCGTAAAGCCCGGATTGGGCAGCCCCCGAAATACGGCTGCGCTCAATCCGCCCGCCGCAGCGCTCCAGTTGCAGGCCGTGCTTGCGGCTGCCGCCGATCTCACAATTGTCGATCAGCACCTCGTCGACGCCGGTAAATTGCAAAAGCCCGCCGGCATAGTCGCCAAGCCAGCGGTTGCCGCCGTCGATGACGAGATTGGAAAGCTCGATCCGCCGCACGTTCTCGGCCGCAAACAGGTGGCCTTCGCCGGTATAGACGATCCGCGAGGCGCCGGGCACACCAGTGATACGCGTATTGTCCGGCAAAGTGAGATTGGAGACCCGGTAGGTGCCGGGAGGCAGGAAGACCGGCACGTTCTCACGCGCCGCCTGTTCGATCATCTGCTGCAGGTTGCGGGTCTTGCGATTGCCGCTTTCGGGAATGGCGCGATATTCCACCGCGTCGATCGCCCCGCGCAGATCGGGCTGAGCGGCCGCCGTCAGCGGCGAGGCAAGCGTGCGCGATGCCCCTCCCGCAACGGCCGAGGCGGCTAGAAAGAAAAGCATGTCGCGGCGTGAGGGCATCCGGGGATCACTTGTCATAACGCGCCCGTAGCAGGAAACGTGCCAGGCGGGCATGTATTCTTTTGGCACAGGCTGGGCAAAGGCGGATGAAATTGCCGTTATGGCCGAGGCCGACGGCAGGATCTCGCCGCTTATTTTGTCGTCTTGTTCACCCTTTCATTTAAGCAAGCCGAAGGAAATGAGGACTACTTTGAAGGGAATTTCAATGATGACGAGTGCGGGATACGGCCTTCGGCCGGCGGGGAGAATGGCATCATGCACGAATTGGGTGCCAGGCGATGGGAATCAACCGATGACCTGACAGCCGAAACGCGACGCATCGTCGCCGCGACGGAGGCAATGATGGCATCGACCGCCCACCACCTCTCCGAGGGCATCGAGAACCTGCGCCTCAAGGCGATCGTCCACGAACTTCCGGATTTCCTCTACGTCAAGGACCGTGACAGCCGCTTCGTCTTCGCCAATGCCGTCACCGCCAGCAGCCTCGGCCTGCAGAGCGCCGCGCTGATCACCGGCAAGCGCGATTTCGACCTGTTCGATTTCGAGACGGCGCGCCGTCATTTCGACATCGAGCAGCAGATCATGGCAACGGGCGAAGCCCGCATCGACATGGAGGAATCCTACGTCCTTCCCGGCAGCAGAAGGCCGATATGCCGGCTGACCTCGAAGATACCGCTGCGCAACGATCGCGGCGAGATCGTCGGACTGATCGGTGTTTCCCGTGATATCACCGAACGCAAGCGCCAGGAGGATCTGCATCGCGGCCAGGCGGGCCTGCTCGAAATGATCGCCCGCAACGAGCCGTTGCCGATGATCCTCGAGGCGCTCGTGCTGATGATCGAGGCGCAGCTGGATGGGATTGACGGATCGGTGCTGCTGCTCGACGGCGAGGGCACCAGGCTCTATCACGGCGCCTCTCCCAATCTGCCCGGCGGTTACAGCCGCCTGATCGATGGCGTCACGATCGGCCCCAAGGTCGGCTCCTGCGGCACCGCGGTGTGGCGCGGCCAGACGGTGATCGTCGAGGACGTGACGATCGATCCGCTCTGGGAGGATTTCCGCGCGATGATCGCGCCGTTCGGCTTCCGCTCCTGCTGGTCGACGCCGATCGCCACCTCTGAGAATAACGTGCTCGGCACATTTGCGCTCTATTCCCGGGAAGTCCGCCGTCCCACCGAGCACGAGATGACGCTGGTGGCGCTTGCCACCCATATCGCCGGCATCGCCATCGAGCGCAAGCGTGTCGACGACCGCATCCATTTCATGGCCCATCACGACGATCTGACGGGCCTGCCGAACCGCGCCTTCCTGAAGGAACGGCTGGCGAGCATCCTCGACCAGGCCCGGCGCAACAACCGCAAGGTGACCGTCGCCTATATCGATCTCGACAATTTCAAGGACGTCAATGACGGCCGCGGCCATGCCGCCGGCGACGAGGTTCTGAAAGAGATCGCCGCCCGCATGGCCAACAGCGTCAGGGCGTCCGATATGGTGGTGCGCCTCGGCGGCGACGAATTCCTCGTCGTGCTCGTCCACCAGTCGAGCCATGATGCCGGCATCACGCGCCGTCTTCGCGAGCTGCAGAAGGCGATCAACCGGCCGATCCGCGGCGCGAACGGCGAGATCACCGTCACCTCGAGCATCGGCGTTGCTGCCTTCCCCTTCGACGGCGCGACCTCGGAAGAGCTTCTCGCCAATGCCGACCGCGCCATGTACCGCGCCAAGGAGCTCGGCCGCAACACATTGCAGCATCACGATGGCGGCAGCACGCCTGTCGGAATGCGGCTCGGAGAGCAGGAGGAACTGCACCAGGCGATCACCGGCGGTCAGCTGTTCCTGCAATACCAGCCGCAGGTCGATGTCGCCACCGGCCGCATCACCGGCCTCGAAGCGCTGGTGCGCTGGAACCATCCGGCAAAGGGCAGGATGCCGCCGGTCAATTTCATTCCGCTCGCCGAAGAGACCGGCCTCATCGTTCCCCTCGGCCTCTGGGTGCTGAATGAGGCTTGCCGCCAGGCGCGGCTTTGGCAGGACATGGGCCTGGCGCCGCTGACGATCGCCGTCAACGTCTCGGCCAAGCAGTTCGCCGATCCGGATTTCGCAACCCATGTCGCCGAGGCGCTGGAGCGCCACCGCCTGCAGTCCCGCTGGCTGGAGCTTGAAGTCACCGAAAGCGTGGTGATGCAGAATGCCGAACGCGCGCTCGCCATGATGGAAACGCTGCGGGGGCTTGGCGTGCGCCTGTCTATCGACGATTTCGGCTCCGGCTATTCCAGCCTGGCGGCGCTGAAGACCTTCCCCTTTGACCGCCTGAAAATGGATCGCTCGCTGGTCGAGGCGCTGCCCGGCGACAAGACCGCCGTCGCCATCGCCTCGGCGGTCATTTCGCTGGCGCAGACGCTGAAGCTCTCGGTTCTCGCCGAAGGCGTCGAAACCGACGCCCAGATGGATTTCCTGCGCCAGACGCATTGCGAGGAGGCGCAAGGCTTCCGCTTCTCCAAACCGGTCTCCCCGGAGGAGATCCCGGAATTGCTGCGGGCACGCAGTCTCTGATGCATGTCGCTCAAAATTGTGCCGCGGTTTTGGGAGAACGACATGCACAAAAGGAAACATTGAAAGACGTCGCATCGATCTGGTCGATGTGACGTCTTTCAAACCTTATTTCACCAGCCTGCCGATCGCCTCGATCTCGTTCGTCCATATGCCCGCCGCATAGTTTGGCGGCAGCTGCGCCAGTTGCGCGGGGTCGTCGATGCCGGTGGAGAAATCGCTGCCGCGATAGGGGCCGAGCACGAAAACCTCGGTCCCGGCATCTGCCATCCGGTTGAGAAAACGATCCGGCCAGCCCCAGAGCCACGGCGCGATGTTGATCGGCACCAGCATCATCGCATGTTTGCACTCGTTCGGCAGCAGGCCGGTCCAGCCATAGCCGATATATCCGGTGAGGCAGCCCTTCAGGCTGTTGCGCGAGGCGGTCTTGATATCGGGCACGAGCCGGCGGAGCACGTCGATCGGCTCGTCGCCACCATAGACGATGATCTCGGCCCGTCGCTCAGTGGAAAGCCCGTTGAGCACGGCGGCGAGCTTTTCGCCCTCGGACGGATCGCGGCTCTTGACGTTGATCAGGAAGCGCCGATCCGGAAAGGTCGACAGCACCTCGGCAAGCGTCGGCATCATGCCGATGCCCCGGCCGCGAAAGGGAAAGGTCTTGCCGCCATCGGCAGTATAGCCATAGCCGATGTCGAGCTTCCTCATGTCAGCCATCGAATGCTCGCGGGTGACGCCATGCCCTTCGGTGCGGCAGTCGAGCGTCCAGTCGTGAAAGACGGCGAATTCGCCGTCGGTCGTCGGATGCACGTCGATCTCGACGATATCGGCACCGGCCGCAAAACCTGCCTGCATCGACGGGAGTGTGTTTTCGAGATAGTCGTGTTTCGGCGCGAGCATGCGGCTCGCCGTACAGGTGTCGTTCTTGAGATCGGTTTCGTCGAACCGTTGGGCGATGCCGCGATGGGCGAGCAGCACCGGCTTTCCCGGCCGATGTTCGGCGAGCAGGCTGGTATTGTTGAGATAGATGCCGGCGGCTGCAACCGCGATCGCCGCGGTGCAATAGAAAAGCTTCCTGCCCAAAGTTGATCCCCCTCTGGTTGCATCGACGAGCAAGTGCTAGAAAGCGATTCCGGTTGTTCTTGGGCTGTATTCCGGCTTTTCTATGCTGCGACAACAATGAGTCCGATCGCTATGGAATTTGACGACGACGAGCTCATCCATTTCGAAGCGCACGGCGCCGCCCCGCTGCCGCCGGCGGCAGTCGACGGTCATATCGCGCATGACGGCGCCCGCATCTGGTATGCGAGTTACGGCGCCGGCCCTCCGGTCATCCTGCTGCATGGCGGCCTCGGCAACAGCGGCAACTGGGGCTATCAGGTCCCGGCTCTCTTGCGCAGCGGCCGCCGCGTCGTGCTGATCGACAGCCGCGGCCACGGAAGAAGTACCCGCGATTCCCGTCCCTATAGCTATGAGCTGATGGCTTCAGATGTGCTCGCCGTCATGGACGAACTGCATCTCGACAAGGCGGCCATTGTCGGCTGGAGCGACGGCGCCTGCATCGCTTTGATCCTCGCCATGGCGGCGCCGTCGCGCGTCGAGGGCGTCTTCTTCTTCGCCTGTAACATGGATCCGAGCGGCACGCGGGAATTCGTTCCGACCCCGGTCATCGACCGATGCTTCAGCCGTCATGCCAGGGATTATGCGGCGCTTTCCACCACGCCGGATGATTTCAATCGATTCGTCGAGGCGGTCAGCCTGATGATGCGGACGGAGCCGAACTATCAGGCCGCCGACTTGGGCCTGATCCAAGTGCCGGTCGCGATCGTCCTCGCCGAGCACGACGAATTCATCAAGCCGGACCATGCCGAATATCTTGCCCGCAGCATTCCGAACGCTGAGATGATCTATCTCACAGGCGTCAGCCATTTCGCGCCGCTGCAGCGGCCGTCGCAGTTCAATGCCGCTGTCGAATCCTTCCTCGATGGAATAGGATCGTGACGATCGCCGCAGTTGAGCCGCGGCCCATTCGCCAGTCCCTTCTTCCTGCCCTCTGGCCTCGCGTCCATTTCCCGCTATCTCTCGTTTCATGAGACCTGATGCGCTGCTTTATCCCGCCCCGGAGGGGCTCTATTGCCCGGAAGGCGGCTTTTATGTCGATCCGGTGCGGCCCGTCGAGCAGGCGCTCGTCACCCACGGCCATTCGGACCATGCCCGCCCCGGCCATGTGAACGTGCTTGCCACCCGCCAGACGCTCGACATCATGCGCTTGCGTTGCGGCGACGGTTTCTGCGCCAGCGAGCAGGCGGCAGCCTTCGGCGAGGAACTGCTGGTCAACGGCGTCAAGGTAAGTTTTCACCCGGCCGGCCATGTGCTCGGCTCCGCCCAGATCGCCATCGAGAAGAACGGCACCCGCATCGTCGTCTCCGGCGACTACAAACGCCGCCCGGACCCGACCTGCGCCGCCTATGTGCCGGTTGCCTGCGATGTCTTCATCACCGAGGCGACCTTCGGCCTGCCGGTCTTCCATCATCCCGATCCGATGGACGAGACGGCCAAGCTTTTGGCATCGCTGCGGCAATTTCCCGAGCGCACCCATCTCGTCGGCGCCTATGCGCTCGGCAAGGCCCAGCGCGTCATCCGGCTGCTGCGCGATGACGGTTATGCCGAACCGATCTATATCCACGGCGCCATGGAAAAACTCTGCGACTATTACATCGAGCAGGGCATCGATCTCGGGGAACTGCTGCCGGCGACGATCGAAAGCCGCGACAAGTCCGCCTTCAGGGGGGCGGTCGTCATCGGCCCGTCATCGGCCTTCGCCGACCGCTGGGCCCGGCGCTTCAACGAGCCGCTGCCGGCCTTCGCCTCCGGCTGGATGATGGTGCGCCAGCGCGCCAAACAACACGGCGTCGAACTGCCCCTCGTCATCTCCGATCATTGCGACTGGCCGGAATTGACCGAAACGATCCGGGAACTGCATCCGGCCGAGGTCTGGGTGACGCATGGCCGCGAGGAGGCTCTGGTGCGCTGGTGCCAATTGCAGGGCATCAAGGCGAAACCGTTGCATCTGGTGGGTTACGAAGATGAGGGGGATTGAGCGTGGAGTTTTTCGCTGAAAACCCCTCCCCAACCCCTCCCCACAAGGGGGAGGGGCTAATCCGTGGCGCCGCCTCGCAAACCAGGCCTGCTGCATGCCCTGCGCTGGAAGATGAATGCGGCGAGGGCCGCGCATTAAGTCCCTCCCCCTTGTGGGGAGGGACTTAATG
>NZ_WIEU01000032.1:0-48776 GCF_012276115.1 Rhizobium leguminosarum bv. viciae
TTCACTATTTTGTATTGCTCGACGGATTGCCTCTGTCGTTGTGGCGCTCCCGTGTAGAACCTGGCCCATAGTGCCTCCCTCCATTCTAAGGAAAATAATGCACCATCAAATGCCGGGACTAAACACCTAGCCAAACAGCAGACCTTCTCCGCAACCTTCAACACAGATATTGAAGTTGTGACATCCGATCTGCAGAAGATTCAGTTCGCGAGCTCAGGTCAGGTTGCCGTCAGTCGCCCGAACAAAGTACATGCAGCCCGCACCGGCGGGTTCGCCGACGTCGAAATGATTTTCGACGGCAAGCAGGTGACCATTCATTCGAAAGACGCCAAATCATTCGCCCAGATCGACGCTCCTGGGACGATCGATGAACTTGTTGTAAAGCTTGAATCGGATGGGCACGCGTTGCCTGGTGCTGACCTGCTGCTGTCGAACGTCTACGATGCGCTCAATGCCGGCGTTGTCGATGCCAAGCATATCGGCACAGGCGTGATTGGTGGCGTGGAGTGTGAGCACCTGGCCTTTCGCAACGCGGATACGGACTGGCAGTTGTGGGTGCGCACGGGGCGGAACCAATTCCCTGCAAATACGTGATCACCTCCAAGGCCGTGGCCGCCGCGCCGCAATATACGCTGATCATCAATTCCTGGAGCGGAGAGGTGAAGGATGATTTCTCATTCGCGCCGCCGAGCGACAGCAAGCGGGTGGATGCGAAGGCGATGCCCCACATCGATGACATTCCAGAAGGAGCCAGCGAATGACCAGCCGCAAAAAACTTATCGCTTGCGCAGATATTACCACAATGCTCCTGGTGGGCGACGTTCTTACCGGCGGCGTTGGTTCATTTATTTCTGAAGCCCAGGCTCGCGTCGGCCGCCCGTTAACGCCAGTGAGCTACGCCGGAGTGGCGCGGCGGACGACGCGCCGGGCCGTTGCTGTGGGAGCTACAGCCGGCGCGGTCTATGCTCCGGGCTGCGTTCAGGTCGTCGATGCCTACGGGCGGGTCTATTATAGATGTCCGTGAAGGGCCTGTGACGCTGATAGAACAGGAACTACTCGCGCGCGAAGAGGCCATCAACCTTCATGCGGCTTGTCGCAACTTCCACGACAAGCGGAGCGGCCGGAAGCCGTCCGGCAAGCCGGCGCGGCGTCCCAACTGTAGATGCCCGCGATGTTAATGTGTTCCCAGTTCAGCGGCGACACGTGCTTCACGACGTTGTCGGGGATATTGCGACCGCTATGACGCAGTGGGGCGACGGCGCCGCTGCGATGACGGTGTTCCAGTGCACGATGGCGCTGACGACCAGATTGAAGCCAGAGGCGTGGAATGCTTGGCTCTCGAATGATCGGTCATGGATTTCACCGCGCTCATAAAAGAAGACCGCCCGTTTGAGTTTGTGAGCAGCCTCTCCCTTGTTGAGACCGGGCTGGCATCGACGGCGCAGAGCCGGGCTGGAATACCATTCGATCATGAATAAGGATCGCTTGATGCTCTCCCGATGGCTTGGGAGCGCACGTCGTGGTCGTCAGTGAAGGCGCGGTTGGCGCTCAAGCCGGCCGTCAACCCGACGACGTTGTCGTTGCTCTCGACCAGCACCTTGTGACGGACGTCGGCCAACTGCTGGCCATTCTCGCAAAGGAACACGCCCGCGCGCTCGCCACCGTCGTGAGGAACCGCCATCATCTCTTCATGGCTGCCGACGTGCAGACCCAGTAGCGACCTCGCAGACGGTGTTCGGTCCGCTTAGAGCTCAGCGTCGCTCTCGTGCTTGAGGAAGATCAACGACGAAATTCTGCGGCGCTGGCACGATCGTCTCGTCGCAAACCTGAAGGAGGTTGTCATGAACGACATTCATCTCAGACAGAGCATTCTCGACGAAATGGAATTCGAGCCCAGCATCGACGCCGCTGGTATCGGCGTCGCGGTCCACAGCGGGATCGTAACCCTGACTGGTCACGTGCGTACCTACGCGGAGAAGGAAGCCGCAGAGCGGGTAGTTGGTCGCGTCAAGGGCGTACGCGGAATAGCTGCCGACATCGAGGTCCAGATTTTCGGTCCGAAGGAAACAGACGACGACGACATCGCTCGGCGAGCTGTCAAGATGCTCGACTGGAACGTCTCGGTGCCAAAGGATTCAGTGCAGGTTCGGGTCCTCAAGGGGTGGATCACCCTGCGGGGCCAACTCGAGTGGCAATATCAAAAAAACGCAGCCTACGACGCCGTGCGCGATCTCGCCGGCGTGGTGGGAGTGTCCAACCTTGTGGAGCTGACGCCGCGGATTACGGCGGTGGACGTCAAGAAACGCATCGAGGATGCGTTTCAGCGCGACGCCGCTCTGGAGGCCGATGCAATCAGAATCGACGTCCAAGGCAGAAAAGTCACACTTTCCGGTAAGGTGAAGACCTGGTCGGAACGGCAGGCAGCGGAGCGCGCTGCGTGGTCCGCTCCGGGGATCAGCACTCTCGACGATCGGCTGACGGTTGGGTGATCGAATATTGGGGACGGCTGGACCTTAGCCGCTCGGCCCACCCAGCAGCGAGGGCGCCGTGTGAGCGCCCTCGCATACGCCACCAATTTCCGAGCTCGAAGATGAGAGCGTCTCTTGGGCTTTGCCCCAACTTCCGCGTCGATCTCGTCTTCGAAACGAACCTTTTGCCTGCCAATGCAGAGCCTCGGTCGCGAGTGTCAGGAAAGTGCTTGTTGTCCGGGGAGCCGATCTCTCAGTGGGACCTTGACTGGATCCGCAAACGAACACTGACTCGATGTCGCGTATGCGAACTGCGCAGTATGATCCTCCCCATTCCTCTGACTTGGAATCCCGCCGTCACGCAGGATCGCCACCATGCCTCGCGTCGAGCAGCAGCCTGAGGCGGGCCGACATTTCCGACGCCGTGTACGGCTTCTTTAGCCAGCCGGCGCCTGCTTCGATCTCCTTCTCCGCAGCATGGGGCTCCGAAAAGCCAGACGTCAGAAGAATTTTCACCGACGGCCAGCGCTCGCGTACCTTGCGGGCCAGTTCGTCGCCGTTCATGCTCGGCATGGCGACGTCTGAAAACAGCAGGGCTACGTCGTGCCCCGCCTCCAACTCCTTCAATGCGTCGATCCCGTTCGTCGCTTCGATCACCACGTAGCCAAGCGTCTGCAGACGGCTGATCGTCACTCTGCGGACTCTCGCGTCGTCTTCGACGACGAGGATGGTTTCGGTGCCAAGGGACGGGGCGTCCTTGACCTGCTGCTCGTCCGGATGGGAACCCCTTCCACCATCGGCGCGAGGAAGGAAGAGGCGCACAGTCGTCCCCTCGCCAGGTTCGCTGTAGAGCTGCAGGTGTCCTGCGGATTGCTTGGCGAAACCATAGACCATGCTCAGCCCGAGACCCGTTCCCGAGCCCGTCGGTTTCGTGGTGAAGAACGGCTCGAAAGCCCTCTCCCTCACCTCGGACGTCATTCCGGTGCCCGTGTCGGTGATCGAAATGAGGACGTATCTTCCGGGGCGGATCGCAGGATGCATCCCGGCGTAGTCCGAGTCGATCTCGACGCCGGATATCTCGATCGTCAGACGGCCGCCGGCAGGCATCGCGTCCCTGGCGTTGATCGAAAGGTTGAGAAGCGCGCTCTGGAGCTGCGCCTTGTCTGCCATTGCGCTCAGCCGCCGTCCAGGAATGATCGTCCTGAGTTCGACGGAGTCGCCGAGCGTCCGCTGGACGAGATCTGAAAACTCTCCAAGCAGGGCGCCGACGTCCAGCTCCTTTGGTGTGAGGGCCTGCCGCCTTCCGAACGCCAGAAGCTGGGAGGTCAGTCTTGCGCCGTCGTCGGCCGCGGACTGCGCCTCCCGCAGCAGGGACAACTGCCCTGCGTCGGCAAGACGGGCCTCGAGCATTTCGAGATTGCCGCTGATGACCGCCAGCAGGTTGTTGAAGTCGTGGGCGAGCCCTCCGGTCAACTGTCCGACCGCCTCCACCTTCTGCGACTGCCGCAACTCGGCCTCGACGCGGTGGCGGCTCGTCAGATCCCTGACGAAGCCCGTGAAGGTTCGCTTGCCGCCGGCGACCGCCTCGCCGACCGAAAGCTCCATTGGAAAGGTGGTCCCGTCCTTCCTGAGACCGACGACCACGCGCCCATAGCCGATGATCCGGCGGCGTCCGGTCCGAATGTATGAATCCAGATATCCGTCGTGCGCCTCCCTGTCCGGAGACGGCATCAGGATCGACACGTTCTGCCCGATCGTCTCGTGCGCGGAGTGGCCGAAGAGCTTTTCCGCCGCGGCGCTGAACGAGCCGATGCAGCCCTTGTCGTCTATCACGATCATTGCGTCGGGGACCGTGGCTAGGATTGACTGGAGGTGAGCCTGCCGCTCCCGCAGCTCGTCCCCGACCTGTTGCATGAGGGTCACGTCGTTGTTGGACTGGACGATGAGCGTGTCCGGATCCCCAAATTCGAGAACGGTCCACCGCGACACGATCGCCAGTCTGACCCCGTCCTTTCGCCGGTGCCCCACCTGTCCGGTCCAGAATCCCTTGTCGCGCACATTGGCTCGAAGCTCCTCCACGTCGGCCGGAAATTGCGTGTCCAGGAGATCGTGGACCACCTTTCCCACGGCCTCCGCGGCGGACCATCCGTAGAGCTGCTCGCAGCCCGAGGTCCAGCGCTGGATGACGCCGTCGAAGCCGTGGACGATCAGGTTGGCCCCGTCGAACATGCGCACGATCCGGTCCAGGTCGGTCTCACTGGTAGCGTGTTCCAGCATAGCGTGCTCCTGCTTCTACCTCCTCGAAAACGTCCGGGTCTTCGTCGGCGGTGCGGGCCAGTGCCGACCGGCTGGCAACCTTGAACTGATGCTTGTCGGCAGGCAATAGTATCCCCTTGGTGACCAGCTTGGTAAGCGTCCTCGACACCGTCTCGATCGTCATGCCGAGATGGTCGGCGATGTCGGCGCGGACCATAGGCAGACTGATCGTCCGGCCGTCGCGCCCCTCGTTCCGTTCCAGCCGATGCAGCAGGAAGGTGCAGACGCGCTGCTCGGCGTTCTTGTGCGACAGCAGGAGCATGTGGTCCTGCGCTGCGGAAATTTCGTCGCGAAGTTGCGACAGAAGCTGAAGCCGGAAATCAGGCACGAGTTGTAGTTCCTCTTCCAGCGTCCGCTTGTTCATCCGGGTGAAGACCACCTCGTCGATGGCCTCGCCTGCAAACATGTAGCGGTTGCGAAAAGATAAGCCGACCAGATCGGCCGCGCCAAGGAAGCCGATGATGAGACGGCGGCCGTCCGAAAGGAACCGGCATATGCGCACGGTTCCGCGCACGATGCGAAACACGTGGCGGGCGGCGTCGCCTTCGAAGAAGATCGTGGTTCCCGGCTGGGCGGTCTCGACTGTCTGGCGCATGAACAGCGGCGCGAAGTCGATCATTCCGTGCGCCAATGGCCGTTCGAGTGAATGAATGTTTGATACCGTTTGCATGTCGTGGGTCCCTCTGCCGTTGCCTGGCGTGGATTTGACCGAAGTCTGGTGACACAGGGATGCGAGAAGCGTAAGAATTGATGCGATCGTGTAACAATCCGTAACAATTTGAGAATGCCGGGATGACGAGCGGAACTGTTAGGCGAACCCGCATACTGGTCGTGGACGACGATGTGCGGATCCAAAGAATGCTCGCGCAGTATCTCGGCGAGGAGGGGTTCGACGTCGACGTGGCAGGCGGCAGCTTGCAGATGCGCGCCAGAATGGCGGGAGTGAAATTCGACGCAGTCCTCCTCGATGTCGTTCTGCCGGGAGACTGCGACGGGCTCCAGCTCGCAAGAGAAATCCGTTCTGTTTCGGACGTTCCCATCATCATGCTGTCCGGCCGAGACGATGTCATGGACCGCGTCGTCGGTCTGGAGGTCGGCGCGGACGACTACATAGGCAAGCCATTCCATCTCCGAGAGGTGCTCGCCCGCGTTAGGACCGTCCTGCGAAGACGAACCGCTCCCAACGAAGCCGAACTCCCGGAAGCCGACGTGCTGCGCTTCGCGGGGTGGCGGCTAGATGTCGAACGGCGGGCGGTATTCAACCCGGCCGGAGACGATGTGGCGATGTCGACGGGCGAGTTCGACATGCTGCACGTGTTCGCCACCCATGCCGGGCGCGTCATGACGCGTGACATGCTGATGGACTTGACGCACAAGCGTGGCCGCGACGGCTTCGACCGCACCATCGACGCCCTGATCGTCAGGCTTCGGCGCAAGATCGAGACGGACCCGGCCAACCCAAGCCTGATCAAGTCCGTCCGCGGCGTCGGATATCTCTTTACAGCAAGGCTGGAGACGGCTTCTGGTCGACCCTGACCATCAGGCCATGATCCCATCGATGAAATCTGCCCTCGCTTTCCATCTCTGAGAAGTCGCTTGGAAACCTCGCCCAGAACCGCATGAAGTTGCATCCCGCCGACCGCATTCTGAGCGAGGTGAACAGGACCTCCGCGATGGTAACGTCGTCAATGACGCTCGCCGCCACGAAAATCGGAACGTCCATCAATCGTCCGGCGATCGGATGCGTGCCGGTCCGGTAGACGGCCAGCCCGCGCACATAACCTGCCGGATCCCTTAACGAGACGAGCGTCCACCGATTGGCGCTCGCCACCACTTGCGCCCAATCGTCTGCAGAAAAGCACGGAGCCGCCACCTGGATCAGACTGTAGGCGTGCAGCGCATCATCCATGTGGAGCAGGCGGACTCGATATCCCGACGTCATGGCGGTTTTCCTCCTCGATCGAGAGGAATGTTGGCATGGTCCTGCGGTTGGGGCCTTGTCCCAGGTCAATCCTGAGTCGGGAAGGCCCGAAAGACAAAAGCCAGGGGGTTGACGGTGATCAAAGACCGCGAATGCAATGGACTGTTCTATGTGCGCGTCGCCGCCTGTGAACGACGGCATTCTAGAAGGAGAATGACAATGGCAGACTCTGCATCGAAACTTTCCGTAAAGACAGAAGCAAGGCCGGCGGCGCCCGCCGACCGCTGGTGGCCCCTCGACAGCCTCCGGTCCGAGATCGACCGCGTGTTCAGCGACTTCGGGAGCCCGTCGATTTTCGACCGGGCCTTCAGCAGGATGCCGGCCGCGTTCTCGCGCGGTATGCTCGCCGTCGATCTCGTTGAATCCGACAAAGCCTTCGAGCTGTCGGCCGAGCTTCCGGGCGTCGACGCCAAGGATCTTGACGTCACGCTCGCCGACGGTGTGCTAACCATCAAGGGTGAGAAGAACGAGGCCAAGGAGGAGAAGGAAAAGGACTATTACCTTTCCGAACGGCGCTACGGATCGTTCCACCGAAGCCTGGAATTGCCGCGCGGCGTGGACAGCGAGAAGATCGAGGCGAAGTTCTCCAACGGCGTTCTCAAGGTCTCGCTGCCGAAGACGCCCGAGCGGCAGAAGAACGACAAGAAGATCACGGTCAAAGCGGCCTGACGGTCAACCCTCCGCCACGCCGAGGGGGTGGCGTGCGGTGGGCGCGGAGAGAGGGAGGGGGCAACCCCTCCCTCTTTTTCAGTGGATGCGGATGTGGTTCTCGACGGTGGCAACGCCCGGAACAGACCAAGCCGTCCGTTCGGCGACGCCGCGCTCGTGCCAGGCGCGCACGCCGCCTTCGAGAACGACCTTGTCGTCCTGAACCTTCACCGAGATGCCGCCGGCGTCGACTTCGGCGCTCCGTTTCAGCGCTTCTTCAATCCGACGGCGGACGTCCGGCACCGTCGGGCACGGACGTATCGTCAGCAGATTGAGGACGCCGACCACGCCACCGAGCTTCCTGACGGCATGCTCGGCGGCAGCTTTCTGGAACTGCCAGCGCACTTCACCCGACAACGTCACCCAGCCGTCCTCGACCTTTACATGAACCGGTCCCTCCGGGAGCGCCGTGGTCCAGGCGATGATGTCGATCGCCCGCGACGCGATCTGGTCGTCCGCATGTTGCTTGTGACCTACGCACCGCACCTCGATGTCCACAGCCACCGCCCGGACGCCCTTCACCCGCGCTGCAACGTCCTCCGCCGTCAGCTTTTCGGCATAGGTCGCGACATGACCGGAGAGGGTCGCAATGCCATCTTCCACCGAGACGCCGATATGGGCGGCGTCGATGCTGGGTTCGAACGCCAGCTCGTCGAGTATGTCCTGTTGGATTCCTAAGTCCGTCATTTCTACCTCCTGTTGGGTTCCGAAGCCCGTTGGCCTCGCGGAGTATCATGCGCCGTCCAAAATTTCCGGCGTTGCGCTCGGTCAATTGAACCGGCGACGACCTGCATCTTCCCAATCGACCGAACGTCAGGCGAGCGCCGAACATGTCTTTGACCTTCGTCAACGTGCGGTCGTCCGGGGTGCCTTAAAGTCCCTGACAACAGATAGGAGTTGTCATGGCCAATCCGATCCTTCACTTCCACGGCGCCGCGGGCTCGGTCACCGGATCAAGTTTCCTTTTAGAGGCCGGTGGCACACGCATTTTGATCGACTGCGGAATGTTTCAGGGATCGAAGTCAGAGAAGGAGCTCAACTACAAGCCCTTTCCGTTCGAACCAGCGCGGATCGACGCGGTGCTGCTCACACACGCGCACATCGACCACTCCGGCCTGCTTCCGAAGCTCGCGAAGGCGGGATATGGCGGGCCAATCTTTGCAACAGCAGCAACGATCGACCTATGCACGATCATGCTGCAGGATTCGGGTCACATCCAGGAGTCGGAGGTCCGACAGCTCAACCGAAGGAATCGCAGACGGGCGCGAGAGACGGTGGAGCCCATCTATACTGCCGACGACGCCCGCGGCATGCTGCCGCAGTTCATTGCTGTCGAGTACGGCGAGTGGCGGGAGACTGTTGGCGGCGTAAGGTTCCGTTACTGGAATGCTGGACACCTGATGGGTTCCGCATCGATCGAAGTCGAGGTGCCCGGCGCGGACGGGGCGACAAGAAATTTGTTCTCCGGCGACGTCGGCGCGAGTAACAAATTGTTCGAAAATCTCCCTCGGGCGCCTTCCGGGATCGATTACCTCATCTGCGAAAGCACATACGGAGACCGAGAACGGGAAGAGTACGCACTGAAGGATCGACGGGACCGGCTGCGCGAAGTGGTGGCGAGCTCGAACAGCGCCGGCGGAGTTCTTCTCATTCCCTCCTTCGCCGTGGAGAGGACGCAGGAGGTGCTGACCGATCTCGTTGCCCTCATGGACGAAGGAGAGGTGCCGCGGTGCCCCATCATGATAGACTCGCCGCTCGCGTCGCGAGCGACCGAGGCGTTCAAGAAGCACGTGGCCGACCTCAGTCACGGCAAGGCGTTCCTTCGCGCGCTCAACGCGCCGAACGTCCGTTTCACCGAGACGGCCGAGCAGTCGAAGGCGCTCGATCTCGTCCGGGGCTTTCACATCATCATCGCGGCAAGCGGAATGTGCGAGGCGGGGCGGATCCGCCACCGCCTGAAGAACTGGCTCTGGCGACGGGAATGCACCGTGCTGTTCGTCGGCTTCCAGGCGGCGGGGACGCTCGGCCGCATCCTGCAGGAGGGCGCGACCGACGTCCGCATCCAGGGCGAGGAGGTTCACGTCGGCGCCAGGATGGCCACGCTCGACGCCTATAGCGGACATGCGGATGCAAGCGAACTGGATGCGTGGATTGCCGAGCGGGAACCGATCCGCAAGGCGGTCTTCCTTGTCCATGGAGAGGAGAGCGCTCGTGAAGCGATGTCCGCGCGGCTCCCGAAGCAGGTTTCCGCAAAGGTCGTCTGCCCGTCGCTGGACGACGCCTACGAGCTTTCACCGGCGGGTGCACGCCTCATCGAAGACAGGACGCCCGCACGTCTCAAGCCGGTCGTGCCCGGCAGGCCTGATTGGAACAACGACTATCAGCGGTTCGTTCTGGACCTGTCCGATCGTCTGAAATCCGTCGCCGACGAGAAGGGCCGAGCGGTCGTGCTACGCAGGCTTCGACGCGCACTCGACCCGGACGATGTTCCGGCGGTCGAAGGGAGGAGAGACGCCAATGTTAATCATGGATCGTGACTGCAAGCGCGGCGGAGAACGCTTCGCCATACCGACCCAAGGAGAGGTGCAAGGCAAGCTTATCGTCCTGGAAGTGGTCGCTATAACCTGCCTGCGGGAGGTTCTCGCTTCTAAGAATGCCTTTGCGGTCGCCGCATTAAAGAAGAAGGTCCTGCGGGCCATGAAGGAGCAGTGCGCGCCGTTCGGTCTGTCGTCGGAAGACGAGACGTCCGTCCTCGAGTACGCATGCGAGTTCTTCGAAGAGGCAAGCAAGGAGGCGGCCAGGCAGGCTGCAACGAAGGTGGCTGCGAAGCCTGCTGGGACTGCACGCTCCAGAGTTTCGGGCCATGGATAGGGTTGCCGTCACTTTCAACGCCGGGTCCTCCAGCCTCAAGGTCGGCGTCTTCAGGCTGAAGGACGGTCGGGCGCTCCGGCTGGGTGGCGGCATTGCCACGATCGGGGAGCAGCCGAGGTTCACCTTCCGATTTTCTGGCGGTGACGAGGCTGTCGAGCTTCCGTCCAGCAGAGCGATCGACGCGCGGCTGGTTTCGCAGGCCGTCGATTGCATCGTCCGCAGAGGGTTCGACCCCGTGGTGGCCGGCCATCGCATCGTCCACGGCGGGCAGGTCTTCGATGGCCCCGTTCTGCTGGAGCCCGAGATCGTCTTCAGAATGGAAGATCTGACGCATCTCGCGCCGGTGCACCTCCCTCCGGCGCTTGCGATCGTCCGCGCAGTGCGGAGCGCATATCCGGACATGCCGCAGACGGCGTCGTTCGATACCGCATTCCATTCGTCGCAGAGCGCCCTTGCCGCGCGGCTCGCCATTCCAAGAGAGCTGCACGACGCCGGGATCCGCAGATACGGCTTCCACGGACTTTCCTATAAGTACGTCGCCGGCGAGCTTAGGAAACACGATCCAGACCTGGCCGCCGGCCGTATCATCTGTGCGCATCTTGGAAGCGGCGCGAGCCTTTGCGGAATGGTCGACGGCGTGAGCATAGACGCCAGCATGGGCTTTTCGCCGCTGGACGGAGTTCCGATGTCGACCCGGCCGGGCTCGCTCGATCCGGGCGCCGTCGTCCACCTTCTGCGCAACAATTTCCACGACGCGGATCGTCTCGAGGATTTCCTCTATCACCGTTGCGGGCTGCTCGGCGTCTCCGGGAAAAGCGGCGACGTCCGCGTCCTGCTGGAGGACTTCCATCCGGCATCCAGGGAAGCCCTCGACCTCTTCTGCTTCAGGATCGCCGGCGAGATCGGAAGGCTTGCCGTCTCTCTTGGCGGGGTGGACGCCATCGTCTTTACCGCCGGCATAGGCGAGCATCAGCCGGAGATACGGGGTGGCGTCGCCCACCATCTGGGTTGGCTGGGTCTCTCGTTGAGCGAGCCTGCTAACAAGATGAACGCGACCGTGATCAGCGCGAGGGAAAGCGAAATCGTCGCCCTCGTCATTCCGACCGACGAGGAACAGGTGATCGCCGACGAAGCGATCGAAGTCATCAGCCGCCACAAGCTTTGAGGATACAACATGTCTGAACGTAGAAGCCCACCTCCCACCGAGCGCGAGCTCGATCTCATCGACCGCTACTGGCGGGCCGCCAACTATCTCTCCATCGGCCAGATCTACCTCATGGACAATCCGCTTCTGCGCGAGCCGCTTCGGCCGGAACATATCAAACCCCGGCTTCTCGGACATTGGGGAACGACGCCCGGCCTCAACTTCATCTACGCCCATCTCAACCGCGTCATCAAAGCTCGTGACGGAGATGTCCTTTATGTCTGCGGGCCTGGTCACGGCGGGCCGGGAATGGTCGCGAACACCTACCTCGAAGGCACATATAGCGAGGTCTATCCGGACATCTCGCAGGACGCCGACGGCATGCGCAAGTTGTTCAGGCAGTTTTCCTTTCCCGGAGGGATACCGAGCCACGTCGCCCCGGAGACCCCCGGTTCGATCCACGAAGGCGGCGAACTCGGATATGCGCTGGTCCACGCCTTCGGCGCCGCGTTCGACAATCCGGGCCTTGTGGTAGCCTGCGTGGTCGGCGACGGCGAAGCGGAGACTGGCCCGCTTGCGGCTGCCTGGCATTCGACCAAGTTTCTCAATCCTGCCCGCGACGGCGCGGTGCTGCCGATCCTGCATCTCAATGGCTACAAGATCGCCAATCCGACGATCCTATCGCGGACCAGCGATGAGGATCTTCGCAGCCTGTTCGTGGGATATGGATATGAGCCGATCTTCGTCGAGGGCCACGAGCCGGCGGACATGCACCGGCAGATGGCGGCCGCCTTCGATCGGGCCTTCGACGTCATCGAATCCCTGCAGGCGTCGGCGAGGAACGGGTCGCCAGCGGCCGGCGTGCCGCGGTGGCCGATGATCGTGCTTCGCAGCCCTAAGGGGTGGACCGGGCCGAAGGAGGTCGACGGCAAGAAGGTCGAGGGTTTCTGGCGCGCCCACCAGGTGCCTGTCGCAAACTGCAGGGGCGACGACGCGCACCGACAGATTCTGGAGGAGTGGATGCGGAGCTACCGCCCAGAGGACCTGTTTGACGCCGACGGTCGTCTCCGGCCGGAACTGCGGGCGCTGGCGCCGAGTGGCGAGAAGCGTATGGGAGCGACGCCGTATGCAAACGGTGGACGGATGCGCCGGGAGCTGCAGCTACCAAACATTCGCGACCACGCGGTCGCGATCGACGTTCGTGGCGCTTCCCAGGTCCAGTCGACAGAGATTTTAGGACGGTATCTGCGGGACGTCATGCGGCTCAATGCCGAGGCCAAAAACTTCCGGATCTTCGGGCCGGACGAGACCGAATCGAATCGGCTGGGTGCCGTCTTTGAGCAGACGGACCGCGTCTGGATGCAAGAAATTGAAGACTATGATGTCCATCTTGGCAGAGACGGACGGGTCATGGAAGTTCTCAGCGAACATCTCTGCCAGGGCTGGCTGGAAGGATATCTCCTTACCGGCCGCCACGGGCTTTTCTCATGCTACGAGGCCTTCATCCACATCATCGACTCGATGTTCAACCAGCATGCCAAGTGGCTCAAGGTTTCGCGAGGATTGGATTGGCGGGAGCCGGTGTCGTCGCTGAACTACCTCCTGACGTCGCATGTCTGGCGACAGGACCACAACGGCTTCTCGCATCAGGACCCCGGCTTCGTCGATCTGGTCGCCAACAAGAAGGCAGACGTCGTCCGCATCTATCTACCGCCAGACGCCAACACGCTCCTGTGGGTCGGCGATCACTGCCTGAAGACTTACGACCGTATCAATGTGATCGTGGCGGGCAAGCAGCCGGAGTCCCAGTACCTTACGATCGACGAGGCCGTGAAGCATTGTGAAGAGGGCATTGGCGTCTGGGAGTGGGCAAGCTTCGAGAAGGATTCGATCGCGCCTGACGTCGTGATGGCATGTGCGGGAGACGTGCCGACGATGGAGACGCTCGCGGCCGTGATGCTGTTGCACGAGGCGATACCCGACTTGAAAATCAGGACGGTGAACGTCGTCGACCTGCTTGCAATGCAGGACCCCCAGCAGCACCCCCATGGTCTCGACGACGCGCGGTTCGATGGTATCTTTACGAAGGACAGGCCGGTCATCTTCGCTTACCACGGCTATCCCTATCTCATCCACCGGTTGACGTACCGGCGCACCAATCACGGCAACATCCACGTGCGCGGGTTCGTGGAGGAGGGCACGACGACGACGCCGTTCGACATGACCGTCTTGAACGAGCTGGACAGGTATCATCTTGCTCTCGAGGCGATCGCGCGGGTGCCCGATCTCGCCGAAAAGGTCCCAGATGTGATCGCAGACCTGCATGCAAAGCTCGACGAGCACCGGGCGTTCGTGAGGGAGCGTGGAGAAGACATGCCGGAAATCCGGAATTGGCGCTGGGCACGCTCCTCCTAGGGCGACCAAGGACCGGAATTAGGTGTCAACTGCCACCAGCGATACTGCCGCGGCGACGCCAGCAAGCAGGAGAGAGGATTCGAGTGCGAGGTGGCAAACTCGTCGTCGACCGGGGGTGCCCCCACGGCAACCGCAGGCTTTGCAGCGTCAGCTTCAGCGTGTTTCGAGTCCTTCCCGCTCTGCAGCCGATGCGATCCCAAGGCGCCCTCGCGCGGCCCACGAAGACGGCCTCTCGTGTCCGGCTTGATCCACGTCAATGCGCTCGACGTGTGTTGGCTCCTTAATTGTCCGGTCAACAAGGAGACAGCGCGATGCTTGCCAGAGACATCATGACGACCCCCGTGACGACGATCGACGAGGGACATAACGTCAGGGAAGCAATCGAGATCGTCAACGCCAGCAAGATCGGCGCGGTGCCCGTCGTCGATGGCGAAGGACGGCTCACGGGCATCGTCACCGAGGGAGACCTGCTGCGTCGGGTGGCGTCGTCTTGGGCGAGACGGGCGGTACCGCATACGCGCGACCGCGAAGATGCGCTGGCGGACTATGTGAAGGCTCGAAGCTGGCGCGTCAAGGACGTGATGTCGACACCCGTCGTCAGCGCCGCCCCGACCGCCACCGCCAGCCAGCTCGCCGAACTGCTGCAGGCCCACGACATCAAACACCTCCCCGTCGTCGAGAACGGCAGGCTCGCCGGAATGATCAGCCGCCGCGACTTGATGCGGGCGCTTCTCGATGTTCCTCGGCAGTGCACCGCTTCCGGCGACGAGGCCATCGGGACCGCCGTTCGTTGCCGCCTGGAATCCGAGCTCGAAATAGCCGCCCCCATGGTCAGAGCGACCGTCTCGAACGGGATCGTCACCCTGAAGGGAGAGGTCGAGACGGAGCTGGAACGCGCAGCGGCCAGGGTGGCTGCGGAAAGCGTCCGCGGCGTCGGCGGCGTGGCGAACAAGATCACCCTGGCCTCTGCATGATGAGCTCCCTCAAACGATGAAATCGCCCCCGGAGTTTCCGTCATGTTTGTCAGGATCATCGCCGACGCCGTCATGTCGAGGCTTCTCCTCGTCATCCTGATCCTCATGGTCGGGACGGTTGTGGGCGTCCTGCTGGTAAAGCCATCCGGCGACTCTCGAAGCGGGCGCGTCGAGCGCTCTCTTTCTGACCCGTGACTGGGCTTCGATCTTGGCGAGGCCGTCGAGCGGATGCAGGGGACGTTCGGCAGGCCGGTCTCCACAACTTCATACACCGGAGGAATGGCGGGGCGTGGAAGACGACCGCGTCGTCCGCGCCATCACCAGCGGCGAAAGGATAATGGTCATCGTGTCTTGATCCTTTCCGGCGGCCGGCTCGCACGCACCGCAAAGCTATGAAGGGCCAACGTGCGTATGTGACGTGAACGTGCTAAGATCACAGTGCATAGACCACGGGAGGGGTAGATGCGCCGGGTTCTTCTGTCTCTGATCCTCTTCACGCAATCGGCGTCGATCGCGGCGGCGTCCGGACTTGCCTTTCATACCGCTTCGTTCGGCGGTAGCCGGTCCATCAGCCTCAGTCTGGCCGAAGGCGGGCCTGCCCGCGATCCCGCCTTCGACTTCGACGTCGTCATCACGCTCTCGGAATTCGACGGTGGCGGGTCGGTCCTCTATCGGGACGGAGGAAGGCACAAGGCGAGCGTGCGCTGCATTTCGCCAGCCATGGTGCGGATCAATTCCGCCGACTATGCAATCAACGTGTCGGTGCCGCCGGGAGCGGACTGGAAGCACGACCTCTGGGCAGCGCTCTGCACCGCTCCGGTCTCCTGAGCGGTTGTTGTCGTCATAGTAATGTGTGATCGGCTTTCCATGGACGAGCAACGGAGTTTCTCCATGGAGACTACATTGGAGGTTCTCACGACCAGGAAATCCGGTCGTGAGGTTCACCGGCACTGGCCGGACAAGGTCAAGGCGCAGATCGTTTCGGAGAGCCTTCGGCCAGGCGCGATGGTGAATGAAGTCGCCGAGCGGTACGGCTTGAAGCCGAACCACCTCTCCACCTGGCGGACGATGGCGCGGCAAGGCAAGCTGGTTCTGCCTGCACCCGTACGACCTGCCACGTCAGGGTCAGGATGGAATGACGGCGCTACTCGGGACCGAGAGGTGGCGGCTAGCGCCCCCCGTGGTCCGTCTTCAATCCGTTGAGACCGAAGCGGGAATTGATCGCGGGCGGCGGCGCTTCATCGCTCTGGTTGGCGAACTCCTCGATGATCGGGCAGTCGGGCCGATCGTCGCCATGGCAGTGCTTGACCAGGTGCTTGAGCGTCGCCGTCATGGCATAGATCGCAGCAGCCTTGCGTTCGAGTTCCTCAATGTGTTCGCGGGCGATGCTCTTCACGTCGGCGCTTGCCCTCGACCTGTCCCGCCAGAGGGCCAGCAGGGTCTTCATCTGTTCGACGGAGAAGCCGAGGTCTCGCGCCCTGCGTATGAACCGCAGGGTATGGACGTCGTTCTCGCCGTATGTGCGGTAGCTCGATTCCGTGCGATGCGCCGGCGTGATCAGTTTTATCTGCTCGTAGTAGCGGATCATCTTGGCCGACACGCCGCTGGCCTTTGCTGCCTCTCCGATGTTCATTCCATGCTCCTGTCGATATGGGGCGGTGCCGATGGCGACGCCGCAATTGCTTCAAGGTTCTATGCGGCGAAGGCGCAGGGCGTTGCCGAGGACGAACACGCTGGACATTGCCATCGCGCCGGCGGCGAAGATTGGCGACAGCAGGGTGCCGCTGACCGGATAGAGAAGACCGGCCGCAACGGGCACGAGGCCGGCGTTATAGACGAACGCCCAGAACAGGTTCTGCTTGATGTTTCGGATGGTCGCGCGGCTCAGTCCGACGGCCCTGACGACGGCGGTGAGATCTCCGGACATCAGCACGACGTCGGCGCTCTCGATCGCGACGTCGGTGCCCGTGCCGACGGCAAGTCCCACGTCCGCCTCCGTGAGCGCCGGGGCGTCGTTGATGCCGTCACCGACGAAAGCGACCTTGCCACGCTCGCGCAGCCGTTTGACCGCCTCAACCTTGCCTTCCGGACGCACCTCCGCAATCACTCGGTCGATGCCGAGCTGGGCGGCGATCGCCTCGGCGGTACGGCGGTTGTCTCCGGTGATCATCGCCACTTCGAGACCAAGGGCATGCAGGGATCTGATCGCTTCGGGCGTCGTTTCTTTGACGGGGTCCGACACGGCGACGATCGCAGCAAGACGGCCGTCCACGGCGACATAGAGCGGTGATCTGCCCTTGCTGGAGAGTCCCTCGGCGATCGAGGCGAATCCTTCCACGGAGACGCTCTCGCGGACCAGCGCCCGATCCGCGCCGACGAGCAGCGATCGACCTGCGACGGATCCCTTCACGCCGTAGCCTGGAGACGCTTCGAAGTCCTTCACGGCGGCGAGCACCAGTCCCTCCGCCTCGGCAGCCTTGACGATTGCTTCGGCGATCGGATGCTCCGACAGCGCCTCGATGCTCGCCACCCAGGCGAGGACGTCCTCGCGCAGGTAGCCTTCCGAAACCTGGAAGTCGGTCAGCTCCGGCTTGCCCTTCGTCAGCGTTCCGGTCTTGTCCAGGGCGACGACTCGGGCCTCACGCAGGCTTTGCAGCGCCTCGCCCTTGCGGAACAGAATCCCGAGCTCGGCCGCGCGGCCGGTCCCGACCATGATCGACGTCGGCGTCGCGAGACCCATCGCGCACGGACAGGCGATGATCAGGACGGCGACAGCGTTGACCAGCGCAAAGCTTAGCGCCGGAGACGGGCCGAGGATCATCCATGCGCCGAACGTCACCAGTGCGGCGAGGATGACGGCGGGGACGAACCAGCCTGTCACCTTGTCCACCAGAGCCTGGATCGGCAGCTTGGATCCTTGCGCGGCCTCGACCATCCGGACGATCTGGGCGAGCACGGTGTCGGCCCCGACCTTCGTCGCGCGGAACGTGAACGACCCCGTCTTGTTGATCGTGCCGCCGACCACCTCGCTTCCAACGGACTTGGAGACCGGAACCGGCTCGCCGGTGATCATGGCCTCGTCGACGTAGGACGCCCCGGACACCACCGTGCCGTCCACCGGAACCTTCTCGCCTGGACGAATGCGGATCACGTCGCCGACCAGGACGTCTTCGATCCCGATCTCCAGGAACGTCCCGGATCGCTCCACGAAGGCGGTCTTCGCCTTCAGGCCGAGCAGGCGCGTGATGGCCTGGCTCGTCTTTCCCTTCGCGCGGGCCTCGAGGTAGCGGCCGAGCAGTATCAGGGTCACGATGACGGCCGCGGCCTCGTAGTAGACGTTCACGGTTCCTGCGGGCAGGGCGGCGGGAAGAAATGTCGCGACCACGGAGTACGCCCATGCCGCCGAAGTTCCAAGCACGACGAGCGAGTTCATGTCGGGCGCCAGCCGCAGCAGATTGGGCACGCCCCTCCGGAAAAAGGCAAGACCAGGCCCGAACAGAACGACAGTCGCCAGCGCGAACTGCAGGTAGAGGCTCTGCCGCATGCCGACGGTGTTCATGACGAACTCGTGGACACCCGGTATGACGTGGGAGCCCATTTCGATCAGGAACAGCGGCAGGGTGAGACTTGCGGAAATGCCGAGGCGGAGCGCCAGTGATCGAATCTCGGTGTCGCGGCGGTCGTCGGCTGCGTCCTTTTCCGGCCGACTTCCGGATTTCGGCTCGTATCCGGCCGCGTGGACGGCGTCTTCCAATGCGCGCAGCGACACCGCACCTGCCGCGAAGCGAATCGTGGCCTTCTCGGTCGCCAGGTTGACGGATGCGTCGACCACACCAGGCACCGCTTTCAGAGCACGCTCGACGCGGGAGACGCACGAGGCGCAGGTCATGCCCTCGACAAACATCTCCAGCGTTTCGATCCTGGCCTCGTAGCCTGCGCCTTCGATGGCTTGGAGGACGGCGGTCGCGTCCACGCTGTCCTTGAACGTCACGGCCGCACGCTCGGTCGCGAGGTTCACCGACGCGGTGTCGACGCTGGGGACGGCCTTGATCGCCCGTTCGACCCTGGCGACGCACGACGCGCACGACATGCCCTCGATTTCGAACTCGGTGGGAATTGGTATTGCGGTCGAGTTTTCAATCTTCGATATGGCAGTCATGGGTCGATCCCTTGTTGAACTGCACACATAGGTAATCCTTCCCATGATGGGAAGGTCAAGGGCTCGTGTTGACAAACAGCTTCACGGCTTGCTTGAGAAGCGAACGCAAGCGAGAATGCGGCGTTGCTAATCTTCGGGCGATGGAGAGCGATGTGAGGCAGCGAGAGGATTTAGCGACCGCACCGGCTACCGTTGCGTTCATAGATATCGCGGGATTCAGCGCGATTGCGGACGTTTATGGAGACGCAGCCGCGCTTGACGTGCTTGAGGTATTCGAGAGCATGGTCCGCGACGCTCTCAGCGGCTATGAGCCGCCGATCAAATGGATTGGCGACGAGGCAATGCTATCGTTTCCTGAACCGGGTACGGCGATCCAGGTACTCGGACCGCTGCTGCAGGCCTGCCGTAAGGAGCCGCGACTGCCGCTCACTCGGACCGGGCTGAACCACGGGCCGGTCGTCCGCAGAGCAGGCGATCTCTTTGGATCGACGGTCAATATTGCATCACGAATCGCCGCGCTCGCAGCACCCGGCCAGTTGCTCGCCACCCGGCCCGTTGCCGAGGCGGCCGTCGCCAGAGGCATCCTGGTGCGGGACCTCGGAACGGTGGCGCTTAGGTCGGTAGCAGGGGAAGTCCCTCTCTATGAGATCGAGCTTGCTCCGTCTGCGGACCCCGCCTGGATCGATCCGGTGTGCAAGATGCATGCGCCGTACTCATCCTACAGGCGGGCCGCCCCCGAAGGGCCGTGGTTTTGCTCGCCGCAGTGTGAAGAAGCGTATCGACGGTCGCCTCAGACCTATGAGGTTCCGCGCTGACGGTTTGAAACCTCGGCGCGGAACACTTGCTAAATCTGGTGCTCAGTTCCGAAATCAAACTTGTTGGAAACTGGACGGATAGCCCGCCTTCTCAATGGCAGTTTTGATCGCGGCGGGATCGATCCTCGTTTCAACCTTGGCGGTCCTGGCCGCAAGATCGATGCTGGCGGAGGCTTCCGGATCGGCAGTCTTGATCGCCTTCTCCACGGTGCTTGCGCAATGGCCGCAGGTCATGTTCTGAATTTCGAATTCGTACATCGTGGTCTCCAAATGGTTTGACCGCCCCCATGTAGGGCTTCCAACCGTGGGAGGGTCAAGACCGATCACGCAAAGAAACGCGTCGTTTCGAAAGCTCCCGATACAGGGCTTCCGGCGAGACGCCGATATCGTCGGCCAGCGCCTTCCATTCTCCTTTCGACGGCAGCCCGCCGTCGTTCCATGCGAGCCAGGATTCAAGACGAGCGGCGACGGTCTTCAGGCTGCCGATCTCCGCTCGCTTCCTCGTCTGCTGTAGCTGGCTGGAAAGGTAGCACGCCCAGCCTTCGGCGAAGTCCGAATTGCTGTGCAGGACGCGTCTGATCAATTTGACCGGTACCGCGGTCACGTTCACGTCGCTCACGGCAACGCCGTCGCAATGGTAGACGCTCGAGAAGACCGAAGCTTCCGCGAGGATCAGTCCCGGCGACGCCCGCTGCAGCACCGCGACGTTGCCATCCGCCTGATGCCGAACGAGATGAACGACGCCCGCCTCCACGAGATACAGGTTTTCCACGTCGTCGCCTTGGTTGAAGAGGTCCTGGCCGGCGCCGAACGTTTTTCTTCTGGTCGAGAGGCCGCGAATGTAATCAATGAGGGTGTTGGACATGATCTCGATCATGTTCGCTACGACGACGACAAGCAATAGTGCGGTCCCATCCCCAACTGGAACGCGATCGATGAAATTCCTGCTCGTCAGCTTTACATTCGCCGTTCTCTCGACACAGACATTGGCCGAGGGAGCGCATCACGCGACATCCCCATATGCGCAGGAGGCGGCGCGGGATATCAAGTCCTTGTCGGAAACGGACGTCGACGAACTGACCAGAGGGGGCGGGTGGGGCTTTGCCAAGCCGGCGGAGCTCAACGGCTACCCCGGTCCCTCGCATGTGCTTCAGATGAAGGACCGACTAGGCCTGACGGACGATCAGCTCCTGAAGGTGCAGGAGGTTTTCGACCTCATGCAGGCTCGGGCATCGGAAGAGGGAAAGGTCTTCGTCGAGGCCGAGCGGGAACTCGACGCGGCGTTCAGAAGCGGGACCATTACCGAATCCGCCCTTCGCGACCTGGTTGCCACTGCAGAGGCGAGCCGGTCACGGCTGGGACTCATTCACCTTGCGGCGCATATCGAGATGACCCGGCTTCTCGACGCTTGCCAGATCGCCGCCTATGGCAAGCACCGCGGTTACTCGAAATAGACCGTCGGGGACGGCAGCAGGCGAGATAGCCGCCTCGACGCCGCTTCTAGCCACGCAAGAGCGCGTGGAGCACGATGGCTGCGAGGAAGGCGATGACAACGGCCGCCGCGATCACCGCGACCTGGCGGTTGGCCTTTTGGGAGCTCGCGACTGGAAAGTAGCGCCTTCGCGTTGACCGAAAAGGCGAAGTTCACCATTATGACGCCGCCGAAGCAGAGAAGACTCTGCGCAGGAACGAGTCGATGCGCCTACTGATCAACGTCCTTGTCGCGACCATGATGCTGCTGGGTTCGCTTGCCGCGCCCTGCATCGCCGCGCCTGCAGATCACGGCCATGCCGGCCCGGCCGTCGTCAGCGTTCCCGCGACCTCCGACGGACACCATCGCGGTGACGGCCGATCTGTTTCGGGATCGCACTGCCAGCAGGACGGCATCGTCGCACAAGCTCCAGACGTCCGTTGTTCGCAGTCAGATCGCGTCGCGTTTGGCGTCGCCGCGACAGTCGCCTTTGCGGGCGTTCTTGAACCCGTCGAGCAGCGTCCTCCCATCGCTTCCGTCTGAATCCGTTCGTTCGAATCCAGGCCAAAAGGGAAGGGCATGACCTTGCGCATGTCTATGTTTGCAAGCCACGTCAGTAGTTTATCTTCATTGCTGAACAACTTGAATCAAATCGACCGGGTGCGGCAGCAGCTTTGCGGGGTGGCGCTCGCCGTCTTCGCCGTGGTCCTGAGCGGCTGCATTCAATCGCTTGACGATCTCGGCGTGGCTTCGCACGACATACCGCCGAAGCTGCTGGCCGGCATGCAGGCCAAGGGAATGAAGCCGGAGAGTCCCGTCCTCGTCCGCATCTTCAAGATGGAAAGCGAGCTGGAGATCTGGAAGGTCGACGGCAGCGGAAGGTATGCGCTGCTCAAGGTCTATCCGATGTGCCGCTGGTCCGGAAAGCTAGGTCCCAAGACCAAGACCGGCGACCGACAGGCGCCCGAAGGATTCTACCGCGTTTCCATGGGAGGCCTCAATCCGAAATCACAGTTCTATCTTTCCTTCAACCTCGGCTATCCCAACCGCCTGGAAGCGGCCCTTGGCTATTCCGGCGAAGCTCTCATGGTACATGGCGCCTGCTCGTCGTCGGGCTGTTTTGCGCTGACGGATCAGGGCGTAGGTGAAATCTACGCGGTGGTCGAGAAGGCCTTGAAAGGCGGGCAGCAGGCGTTCCAGGTCCAGGCCTACCCGTTCCGCATGACGCCGCAGAACCTGGCGGCACATCGCGGCGATCCGAATGTCGCCTTCTGGAAGAACCTCAAGGAGGGCTACGACATCTTCGATGTTCGCCGTCGCGAACCGAGGGTCGCCGTCTGCGGCAGGAAGTACGTCTTCGACGCCGAATTCAAGGACGGCGACCCCGCCGATCCGCTCGCAGCATGTCCGGAGCGCGTCGATCGATCCGACCCTGCAGTCGCCGCGAAGGCGTCCGCCGACGATCGGAAATACCAGGAGCTGGCCGCAAAAAGATTCACGCCGCTCGCGTACCAGGACGGAGGCATGCATCCGAGCTTCCGTGCGCTCCTTGAAGAAAACGGCGACGTCAAGCTCGCGGAGAAGGTCTCCGTCATCAAGTATCCGATCAGCCGCCCAGTTGCGGCGCTGGCCGATCCGTTCGAAGGAAGCAAGTGACGATCCCGTGGCGGATCGTGACGTTGCCCACGTTCTGTATGGACACGAAAGCGAGGACGCCATGCGAATGATACTAGCGGCGATCGGGATGGCGTTCGCCACTGCGGCCCACGCGCATCATGCGCCGTCGGGCTTCACCTACGAGCCCTATTGCTGCAACGGAGACGGTGACAACGGCGACTGCCAGCGCATCTCATCGAAGACCGTCCATCACCGCGAGGAAGGGTACGAAGTGACACTCCTGCCGGGCGACCACAGGCTGGCGACGCGCAGACACGTCTTTCTGATTCCACAGGCGCAGACCAGGGAGTCGCCGGACGGCTCCTATCACCTCTGCCTGTTTCCCAACGAAGACACGGTACGTTGCTTCTATGCGCCGCCGATGGGCTTCTGAACTAGCGCAGGACGTCGAACCGATGGCCCGGAATGGCGGTTCATGAGCCGCCCGGCCGTGGCCGATGATGTCTGCGCCATCCGTATCGGGTCATGCCGCGCGGCTTGTACACCGACAGCGCCGTCGTCACGAGCAATACGACGAGTCCTCCAGCGGCATGGATGACGAGCGAGCGCCGAAGATCGAGTTGGTCTGAGTTCGACATGATCGATTCAAGTGACGCAACTCCCAGGTAGACTATCCCCTTCACCTGCAGCAGCAAAACGACGACGACGAGAAGGTTCAGCAGGAATTTCACCAGGACCCAGTAATGTCGGAACAAGCCCCATGTAGTTCCCAGCGACTGGACAAGCCCGGAGAGAAACGAGGCCATGACCAGAGGGACGATGACGACGCGCGCGAGTACGTCCGCAGCGACGTAAGTGCTCCGCACCAACCGATCGTCCTGACCGGCAAGTCCGATGATGGCGAGCGCAAGGAAGGCGGCGACCGCCCCGAGCGAGCCGACCGAGGAGACGACATGGACGACGAGAGCGACCTTTCGAATGCCCTGCGGCATGATCATGGCGGGTCGCCTCCGTTCGGCGCCTGGCGTCCCGTGTCGGCAAGCGGGAGGTGACGGCCAGGCCCATGTTGTCCGCCAATACCGGCTACCGTCAGAACGGCTGCCAGCAATATCGCCACCGCAAGGACGACTCCGGAGATCTTCACCCAACGTGGCATGCCGGGGTAGGCGGGTTCGTCAACCATCGTCGTTCGCATCCTGCCGCAGACTTCGCTGTCGCTCGCCTTCAAATCGATTGAAGAAGCTGAACACCATGTCTGATAACAGGGTAGGATGTTCATTCATGTCAATGTCCGATCGGACACGAGCGCCCGATCATGGACAATCGCCTCGATTTGACCGGGAAAAAGCGATGGGAACAGCGAAGCACAGGATCGACCGCCGAGTCGCCCGCACCAGGGCGGCGCTGCATCGGGCTCTGATTTCCCTGATCCTGGAAAAGGGCTACGATCTGATCACGGTCGAGGAGATCTGCCATGCGGCGAACGTCGGACGATCGACGTTCTATCTTCACTACACCGGCAAGGATGACCTTAAACAGCACGGACTTGACGGATTGAGGAGGCAGCTTGCGGAAGCCGCCGCTCGCGCCTGGCGGGGAGGCACGTTCGGCTTCAGCTTGCCGATGTTCGAACATGCCCGCGATCACATCGATCTCTACCGGGCGCTGGCAGGCGGTCGAGGAGGCACCGTAGCGCTCGGCACGATTCGTCAGATACTTTCCGATCTCGTGCGCGATGACCTTGCGGCGAACTCCGGCAAGCATATCTCCGACGCCATACCCCGCGAACTCGTGGTCCAATACGTCGTCGGCGCCTTTATGGCGGCGCTCACCTGGTGGCTGGACGGAGGCGCAACCCTGCCGCCGCATCGCATAGACGCGATGTTTCGTCGCCTGATGTCGGAGGGAGCAATGCAGGCGCGCCCTTGAGGTGCGGGACAGGCGAGGGACAAGCGAATTGCGTGTTCGTGTGGGCGAGGTTACCGCTTACGAAGCTCCTCTATCGTTGGAAGTTGGGCGTGCGTGGGTGCCGGCACGTCCCAATTGCTAGAGATTCTCTTGTCGACCACCAGTCGTTTCCACGCCGGAGCCTGTGTGGCTTTGCCCATCTTCATGTGCAGGCCTGGGTAGGTTTCAGGGGTTCCTTGACGTAGATCAAGGAAGGACGCCTCCGCCAGGCGCATTGTTGGCTTGTCCAGCTTTCTGCATATGCGACCTGGCCGGAGGATCCTTCAATGGCGAACACAAGCTTGCATGTTTCTTCGGTGAAATCCCCGGCGACGCCGGCCCATGTTTCGGTCCCGGTGCTGGGTGCGACGCTCGCCGCCTTCGTCTCCATCTCGTTCCTGCTTTGCATGCTGCTCGGCTTCGCCGGGCCGGAATGGGGTCTTCACAGGCCATGGCTGCAGTTCTATCTCGGGCTCACGGGTTTCGATCTTCGAAGTGTCGCCCTGGGATTCCTTCAAAGCGTCATCTTCGGCGGCTATGCAGGAGCATTGATCGCCGCGATCTTCAACTTCGTCAGCCGCCGCTTCGGCTGAGCAGGGGAGTGGAGCCGTGCACATCGCCGACAGCCGCAGGTCCATATCGGTGAACGCAGTGCTGGCCTTCCTGGTCACGGTCGCGCTTCTGCTTGCGCCTGCGGCGGGCGTGCAGGCGATGCAGTGCCTTGAGCATCCGTCCCACGAACAGTTCGGGCTCCAGCAGTCCGTCTTGCCGGCGATTGACGCCCACGCCTCGGTTCAGGGCCCTCAGACGTCCGACCACATCGGCTGCTGCGCCCTCCAATGCGGCTTCTGCGTCGTCCTCACCCGCACGGAGGGGACGGCAACTCCCGCAGCTACGGCTTCCTTCCTCAATTTCGCATGGGGCGACCAGACCCGCAGTGGCATGACGGTTCCGCCGGCGCTCGGTCCTCCTCGTCGCCCGGTCTGAGGAAGCCGGAGGCCGCCTTGTTTGCGGCATCCGGTCGCTTCGACGGATGTCCTCCCGGACATCCAAGGCCAATGGTTGGCTCTGCCGATCCGAAATAGGACCACTACAATGAAACGCCGTAACTTCCTCAATGGCCTGATGGTCGGCGCAGCCGCGCTCGGCACATCGCTTGCCGTTCCTCCCCTGCGCACCTGGGCTCAGGTCGCCGCCAACACCTCTCCTGCGCCACGCGGCTTGTCCGTCGGCTATCGGACTATCGACGTCATGGGCAGATCTGCCCGAGTTTTCGGCTTGGTTCAACCTGATGGCAGACCGGGCCTTGAGGTGGAGGCTGGAACCGACTTCGACCTCTCGCTATCGAGCGCCATCGACGAGCCGACGCTGATCCATTGGCATGGGCTGACGCCGCCATGGGCGGACGATGGCGTGCCCGGCAATCCGGCAGCGCTTCTCAAGCCGACGGAAACCCGTCGCTACACCTTTCCGGTCGGCGCAGGCGGCACGCACTGGATGCACGCTCATACGCTCCAGGAGCAGAACCTGCTCGCCGCGCCGCTGATCGTCAGGACTGCGGACGAACTCAAGCGTGACGAGCAGGACGTCGTCGTCCTGCTGCACGACTTCTCTTTCAAATCGCCGGAGGAACTGCTGGCGAAGTTGAAGGGGAAAGCCGCGTCCGGCGCCATGCCGATGGACCATAGCGCTATGTCGGGCATCAACGGCATGCAGCATATGATGTCAGGCAACGGCATGGCGGGTATGGCGACGCCGGGAATGCCGGCCATGGACCTCAACGATATCGACTATGACGCCTATCTCGCCAACGACCGCACGTTCGACGATCCGGAGATCGTGACGGTCGAGAAGGGCGGCCGCGTCCGCCTTCGTATCATAAACGGCGCGACGGCGACCGCATTCACCATCGACACCGGCCGCCTTTCCGGAGAGCTGATCGCGGTCGACGGTCAGGGTATCGAACCGGTTTACGGGTCTAACTTCCCGGTCGCCATGGGCCAGCGCGTCGACATTCGTGTGAACCTGCCCATGGAGGGTGGTGCCTTCCCCGTCCTTGCCATTCGCGAAGGGGCCGTCGAGCGCGCAGGTGTGATCCTGGCCACTGCGGGGGCAGACGTCCGCAGGGTTCAGGTCGCGGGCGATGCGAAGGGGCCGGTTCTCGGGCTCTACCTGGAGCAGCGGCTGCGACCCGTCGCCCCCATTGCCACCCGGACGGCGGACCGCCGCTTCAGACTTTCGCTGACGGGCGACATGATCGCCTATAGCTGGGGAATCGACGGTGCGGACGGTGTCGTCGTCAAGCGCGGCGAGCGCGTCGAAGTGGCGATCAGCAACGCGTCGATGATGGCGCATCCGATGCACCTGCACGGGCACCATTTCCAGGTGATTGGCATCAACGGGACACCGGTAGCGGGTGCGGTCAGGGACACCGTCCTGCTGCCGCCGATGACGAACGTCGTCCTGGCCTTCGACGCCGATAATCCCGGTCGCTGGCCGCTCCATTGCCATCATCTCTACCACATGGCGACGGGCATGATGGCCTACGTCACTTACGACGGCATCGGCTGACGTGGTCCCCGGAATGCGAAGCCTTCTCTGTAATTTTTAGAACGAGGTCATTCTCATGAACGACAATCATCCTCCGTCGGCCTGGAGCACCTATACCAGGACCGTCTTCATCGCCTTCGCCGCAATCGCGCTTGTACTTATCACCTACGAGCATCGCGTGCATGTCCTCGGCATCCTGCCGTGGCTCCTCATCCTCGCTTGCCCGCTGATGCATCTGTTCATGCACCACGGGCACGGTGGACATTCCGGCCACGACCATGCCGGCCATGGGACCGGCGCAGCCCTGCCGAAGAAGGAGACCGACGATGTCTGACACCTCCGCCTACGGGCTCTGGAGCCTCGTGATCATCAATTCCGTGGTGTTCATCGTCTTCGCAGCGAGTTTCACCAAGCTCGATACAAAGCGGGATTGGCGTTCGCTCGGCGCCTTCTCAGCTTTCGTCGTCGCCCTCTTCACCGAGATGTACGGCTTTCCGCTGACCATCTATCTCCTGTCCGGTTGGCTCGGGCGACAGTTTCCCGGCATCGATTTCTGGTCGCACGACGCCGGGCACTTGCTGGAGATGATGTTCGGCTGGCGCGTCAATCCGCATGTCGGTCCGTTCCATCTCCTGAGCAACATCCTGATCGTTGGCGGCTTCTGGCTGCTCGCCTTGAGTTGGCACGTTCTCTATGCGGCCCAGCGCGACCACCGCTTGGCGACCACCGGCCCATACGCACGCGTGCGGCACCCGCAGTACGACGCCTTCGTCGTCATCATGTTCGGCTTTCTGCTACAGTGGCCGACCCTCGTGACGCTCGCCATGTTCCCCGTTCTGGTCTGGTTCTACGTGAGGCTGGCAAAGCGGGAGGAGGAGGCCTCGCGCGCCGAGTTCGGAGCTGCATGGGACGCCTATGCCCGAACGGTTCCGAGGTTTCTTCCTAGGTTCGGGCGTGGAACGGACGCCGCGGGAAGCCGGCGCGGAGGAGCGGGTCCATGACTGACCAGAACATCCATCAGGGCCACGCCCATGGCGGCCACCATCATCAGCAAGAGCGGCGGCCGCCGACGCCAATGGCTACCGCCGCTGAAGCTCCGGAAGGCGTCATCTATACCTGCCCGATGCACCCGCAGATCAGGCAGGTCGGCCCCGGCACCTGTCCCATTTGCGGTATGACGCTGGAGCCAGAGGTCACGACCGCGGCGACCGGGCCGAGCGTCGAACTCATCGACATGACGCGACGGTTCTGGATAGGATTGGCCCTGTCGCTCCCCGTCCTCGTTCTGGAGATGGGCGGCCATCTCACCAACCTGCACATGGTGCTCGGTGCGCAGCTCTCGAACTGGATCCAGCTCGCGCTTGCGACGCCCGTGGTTCTGTGGGCCGGATGGCCGTTCTTCGAACGGGCCTGGGCCTCGCTCGTCAACCGAAGCCTCAACATGTTCACGCTGATCGCCATGGGAACGGGCGTCGCCTGGATCTACAGCGTCGTCGCCACCGCGGCGCCCGACATCTTTCCCGCCACCTTCCGCGCCGCCGACGGCTCGGTCGCGATCTACTTCGAGGCGGCCGCGGTCATCACCGTCCTGGTGCTGCTCGGCCAGGTTCTCGAACTCCGTGCGAGGGAGCAGACCGGCGGCGCCATCCGGGCGCTACTCGACCTGGCGCCGAAGAGCGCCCGCCGGATCAAGGACGACGGTTCGGACGAGGACGTCGGGCTGGACGCCGTCGCGGTCGGCGACCGTCTGCGCGTCCGGCCGGGCGAAAAGGTTCCGGTCGACGGGGAATTGCTGGAGGGGCGCAGCTCCGTCGACGAATCCATGATCACCGGCGAATCCATGCCGGTCACCAAGGATGCCGGCGCCAAACTGATCGGCGGCACGATGAACCAGAGCGGGGGCTTCGTCATGCGGGCCGGCAAGGTCGGGCGCGACACGATGCTCTCGCAGATCGTCCGCATGGTCGCCGAGGCCCAGCGTTCGCGCGCTCCGATCCAGCGGCTGGCCGACCAAGTATCGGGCTGGTTCGTCCCGGCGGTAATCCTGATCGCGGTCGCAGCCTTTGTCGCCTGGGGCGTCTGGGGGCCGGACCCGCGCTTCGCCCACGGCCTCGTCGCTGCCGTAGCCGTTCTGATCATAGCGTGCCCTTGCGCGCTCGGCCTGGCGACGCCGATGTCGATCATGGTGGGCGTCGGGCGCGGTGCTCGAATGGGCGTCCTCATCAAGAACGCGGAGGCGCTGGAACGCTTCGAAAGGATCGACACTCTGGTGGTCGATAAGACCGGCACGCTCACGGAAGGGAGGCCGAAGGTAATCGCGTTGAAGGTCGTCCAGGGATTCGACGAAGCGGAGCTCCTGAGGCTGGCCGCCACGCTCGAGCGTGCCAGCGAACACCCCCTTGCCGCGGCCATTGTCGCCGCCGCCAAGGACAGGGGCCTTGCCTTGAGCGAGGCCCGCGAGTTCGACAGTCCGGTCGGCAAGGGCGTTACCGGCACGGTCGACGGTCGGAAGCTGGTCATCGGCAGCCATCGGATCATGGCGGAGGCAGGCGTCGATCTCTCGACCCTGGTCGCCGAGGCGGAGGCTCTGCGCGGCGAAGGAGCGACCGTGATCTACGTCGCCATCGACGGTGAGGTGGGCGGTCTTGTCGCGATCGCCGACCCGATCAAGGCGACGACGCCCGAAGCTCTGCGTTCGCTCAGGAAGGAGAATATCCGCGTCGTCATGCTGACCGGAGACAACAGGACGACGGCGGAGGCGGTGGCACGCCGGCTTGGCATCGACGAGGTCGAGGCGGAGATCCTGCCGGAAGACAAAGGCAAGGTGGTTGCGAGACTTCGAAGCGAAGGCCGCGTCGTTGCGATGGCCGGGGACGGGGTCAACGACGCCCCGGCCCTTGCCGCCGCCGACGTTGGCATCGCCATGGGCACGGGAACAGATGTCGCGATCCAAAGTGCCGGGGTGACCCTGCTGAAGGGAGATCTGCAGGGCATTGCCAGGGCGCGCAAGCTCAGCCATGCCACGATGAGCAACATCCGCCAGAACCTGTTCTTCGCGTTCATCTACAACGCGGCCGGCGTGCCCGTCGCGGCCGGCGTGCTCTATCCGGCCCTGGGGTTACTTCTCTCACCGATCATCGCGGCCGCCGCCATGGCCCTGTCGTCGGTCAGCGTGATCGGCAACTCGTTGCGGCTGCGACGCTCGTCGATCGACTAGGCGGCCCGGCGGTTCTTCCGCCGGATCACGACGTTCCCAAATGCTCGTCCTGCACGAAATACGGCGTGCAGGACGAGCCGAAGAAATAGCTAAAGGAGAGACGACATGAAAATGAAGAGATTGCCACAAATGACACTGCTGGCCGCGCTGGTTGCGTTCGGCGCAGCAGGTTTCGCGCTTGCACAGACGAATGATTCCGACCCGCACCATCCCGCAGACGCGTCGCAGGCAGCCTCGCCGTCCGGAACGAATGGCATGGCTGGGCAGGGCCAGGGAGCGACGCCTGGCGCCGACATGATGCCTGGCGGGATGATGGGGCGGGGTATGATGCAATCGGGCATGATGGGAAGCATGCCGACCATTGGCATGCGAGGGCACATGATGAAGGTCATGGTTGCAATTGCCGACACGGACGGAGACGGCGCGTTGTCCTTCGAGGAGGTGACCGCGATCCACAAGCGGATATTCGACGCGGTCGACGCGAATAAGGACGGCAAGGTCACGCCCGACGAGATGCAGGCGTTCATGCGGCAATAGGTGCTTGGCTATGACAAGGATTGGCGGCAAGTCTTTCGACCGCTGCGAACTCGGTTGTTCTGTCGGTACCTTCCGCCAATCGGCCACGACCTGTCCATCGCCGTTGCCTGGGACGGCAGCGCCACCGCGGCACGTGCCCTTTCCTGCGCCCGCTTGTTCATCGAGCGCGCAACCAAGGTGCAGGTCATCTCGATCACCGACGACAAAGGAAATCGACGAGGCGAACCGCGCGCTCCTGGTCGCCTCGTTGAAACACTCAGGATTCGACGTGGACGACGTATCGATCCAGGCAGGCGGCGAGACCGCGACCGCCGCCATCCAATCGGCCGCGCTGGAACGAAAGGCGGACCTCCTGGTCGCGGGCGGGTTCGGCCATTCGCGGCTTCGTGAATTGATTCTCGGCGGCGTCACTCGGGAACTGCTCGTCAAGGCCGAACTGCCGGTGCTTCTCGCCCATTAGAGGGCGCGAAGGGCGTTCCCAGTGATACGACGCTGTCGTCATGCGCCGGCGCCGTCTCGCGGAGCGTGGCTTGTTCAGCGACAGCGCCGCGGCGAGATCAAGCAGCACAGGCACACGCGCTATTGCCGCTCGCCATCAGCAAGTCTCAGAAGTCGCGGAGGGTCTGTCAGCGTCAACTTCTGACGCCCGCCCTCGACTATGCCCTTGGATTCCCAGGCGCTCAGTATGCGAGAGACCGTATGCAGGGTGGTGCCTGTCATCTCGGCTATGTCCTGGCGCGATATCGGGAAGTCGATGCGTATGCCCTCCTGCACGACCCTTCCAGCCTGTTTTGAAAGGCGAAGTACCGCATGGGCGACCCGCTTCTCGACTTCCTCCGTCGACATCTCACGTATGCGCGTATGGGCCTCCTCGAGGCGCTGCCCGATCGTCTGCATCGCGGTCATTGCCAAACGGGGATTCTGCTCGACGAAGCAGGACCACATCTCGGTCGGCCACCCGATGATGAGGCTTTCAGCCGCAGCCCGCGCCGTGCCGGGGTAGTCGGTGCGTCGGAGGGCCATTGCGAAGCCGAAAAGGTCGCCTGGATGGACCATGCGGACGATGATCTGTTGGCCGTCCTGAGTGACCTGCGTGACCTTCAGCCTCCCATGAATAAGGAGGAAGAAAGACTTCGCATGCCCGCCCTGCTCGAAAACAGCGTCGCCCTGAGCGACCCGGCGCGGCGCCGCATGTTCCAGCATCGAATCCAGGTCCGAATCCGTCATGCGTTCAAACAATGACAGCGACTTCAGGACTGCGCGGTCAACCTTCATTGTTGGCTGTCTCCATCTGCGCCTCGGTTGGCCGGGCGGTCAGTTCGGCCGCGACTTTCCGGGCAAAGTCCGAGACGCTTTCAATCAGCGTCGGGTGGCGGACGAGCCGGAACCCTAGATTGTCCGGGGGCGCGCCCACCGAGCAGCCGCCTCCTTTCGGATTGCGAACGAAACTGCTCATTGGGGCGCGGTGCTTACCGGAGGCAATAAAGATGCCGCAGTCGAGTCTTGAAGGGTTTTCGTTTCCCGCACCTTGATCAAGATCAATTCGCCGGTTGCAAGTCGACGTCCACTCCCAGACGTTGCCGCCGAAGTCGAAAAGGCCAGTCTTGCTGACGCCGAACTCGCCTTTGGGCCGTGGACGCGGATCGACCGACCCGGCCCGTCTTGATTCACGCTCATAATCCGCCAGCCAGCGAACGGCCGGATTTCGCTCATCGTCGGCAACGCCCAGGGCGTCGTCCGGGAACCGGTCGTCGGCCGCGTAGGCGAGTTCGAAGTCCGTGGGAAGTGCCCACGTCTGGCCCGTCCGCTTGGACAGCCACTCCGCGTAGCGCATGGCGTCGTCATAGCTGACGCCGGTAACCGGCATGTCGGGCGTCACCGCGCCTTCCGGTTCGTCGGCCGGGACGCAGGCGCCTTCGTCGACGCATCGCCTGTACTCGCCACGTGTTGTTTGAAACTTCATGATCTGGAGACGTGTGCGGACTTCGACGTCCTTGCGAGGCGCATCGACCGCAAGACCGTTTCGAAAGTATTCGGCCGAGTCGCGATAGGCAAACCTTCGGCCTTCGATGAAGACGGATTGGGGAGCCGGGATGGCGGGGCCTGCATTGTCGAACGGGACGAGCCCCGCCGCGACCACGATCCCCCCGGAAAGGATCGCAAGCAGGGTAAGGGGAATGGCGATCGATATTGCCGAAACTTCGGCTTTCCCGGTCATGGCTTTTATCGCAGGTTGCGCCTCTTTATGAACAGGTGGTGCGCGGATCCTCTCAGCCCCGCGCACCCCCACTTCAGATCATCAGCTATCCGATGGAGCGCTGACCGAAGTCATGAGATCGTTGTCCCATTCGCCAGTGACTTTGAAGTGCGCCGCCGCACCAAGCTCGAAGGCCTCGATGAGGTTGTGGTTCACATACGCGTAGATGCCAGGCTGTGCGAACGTGTAGACCGCGGCACCTGCGGTGCCGCCAGGAATGAACCAGGTCTCCTGGTCGATGTCCGGTGTGTTGTTGAACTTGCCCGTGGCCCATACGTATTCGCCGTGACCGCCAATCAGGTGAGGGCGTGTGTCGCGATTGGCCTGCGAGTGGAGTATCAGCACCGTCTCGCCAACTTTCGCGGTCATCGCGTTGTCGCCCGTCAGAGCGCCGACAGCGCCGTTGAAGACGATGTGCGTCGGGGTCAGGGTCCGCATGACGGCGACCGTGTCCTCGTAGGCCTCGCCGGGACTGTCGTACTTCCTGAACTTGCCGTTCTCGTCCTTCGGAATATAGAAGTCCTGCTCACCGACGTAGTAGGCCTTGTCGTACACCACCGGCTTGCCGTGGCCGTCCGTGAGGCCTTCGCGCGGAAGGACCATGATCGCCCCGTTCATTCCCGACGTGACGTGCCACGGCACCATGCCGGGAGGTGCGCAGTGGTAGACGAAGACGCCGGCTTTGGTGGCCTTGAAGCGAAGCACCGTGCTCTCGCCGGGGTTCACGATCGTCAGCGCGCCGCCGCCCAGCGCGCCGGTTGCGGCGTGGAAGTCGATGTTGTGCTGCATTGTATTCGTGTCGGGGTTGACGAGGGTCAACTCGACGTAGTCGTCCTGATGAACAACCATGAGCGGGCCGGGGACCGATCCGTCGAACGTCATCGCGTTGACTTCGGTGCCGTCCTTGTCCAGCACCATCTTCTGTTCCTTGATGGTGAGGGTGAATTCCTTGATCTTCGGTCCACCCTTGGCCTTCTGGTCGTGGGCGTGGACGAACGGAGGCTTCACGAGATCGACCTTCTCGCGCGGTAGCTTCGAGAGGTCGACCTTCTTCGTGCTCTTCTTGGCGTCGGGCGCCGCGTGCTCGTCGGCGTGGGCCGGAGCGCTTGCAACCAGGATTGGCGTCAGCGCCCCTGCGACGGCAGCGCCCGTCAGCATCGTGCGTCTTGTCATCTGCAGAGTATTAGTCATTTCCCCAATCTCCATTAGTCGAAGAGCGGGCGAACACCGCCCGTTTCAAGAAGGAGAGTAGTAGAATCGGCTTCGAACTCTTTGACTTGCAGCAAACTCGCTGTTTGCTGCATCGCAAAGTGACTCAGAGTCTATTTGCGTAATCTCAACGACCTGCTCTTCGATGTCAGGCATTGCTGCGTGGTCAACTGGAGACAATGATCATGCAGAAGACCGTGGATGCCGAAGCGCGGGTTCCTCGCGGCATGTCGCGCGACGGCCTCGTCCTCTTTTCCTACGGGTTCCGTCCTTTCTTTCTAGCCGCCGCCTTATGGGCGATCCTGAGCATGCTTCTATGGACGAGCTTTCTGACCATGGGCCTGCCGGTCGCCACCGAGTACGGAACGCTTTACTGGCACGCGCATGAGATGCTCTTCGGATTCGCTCCGGCGATCCTCGCAGGCTTTCTTCTCACGGCCATTCCTAACTGGACGGGCAGACTGCCCCTAGCCGGACGTCCGCTCATAGCCTTGTTTTCACTGTGGTGCGCAGGCCGGATCGCCATGCTTGCCAGCGGCTCGGTCGGCGTTACGGCCGCGGCGGTTGTCGACGGCCTCTTCCTGCCGGTCATGCTCGTGCTGTGCACGCGGGAGGTGGCGGCGGGGAGGAAGTGGAAGGATCTGAAGGTCATTGCCGGTCTGCTGGTTCTGTCGCTGGCCAACATCTGCTTCCAGCTTCAGGTTGTACAGGGGGGAAGCCCCGAGCTGTCGATCCGCCTCGGTCTCGGCGCCTACGTCCTGCTCGTGACGATCGTGGGCGGCCGAATCCTTCCGAGCTTCACACGCAACTGGATCAACCAGTTCGGCCGCACCGACTTTCCAGTGCCCTACAATCGCTTCGACGCCGCGACCATCATCATCGGCGCCCTGTCGCTGGGGCTCTGGTCGATCTTGCCCGAATCCGTCTGGAGCGGCTTGTTTGGACTGGCTGCCGCCGTGCTCAACGTCATCAGGCTCGTGCGCTGGCGTGGGTGGGGGACATGGCCCGAACCCATCGTGTTCGTACTCCACGCAGCCTTCGCGTTCGTTCCGTTTGGATTCGCGGCCATCGCGCTCCAGGCCGCCGGCCTTCCGGAACTCGCCGTCCTGCACGTCTTCGCGATCGGTTCGATCTCGTTGATGATGCTCGCCGTCATGACCCGCGCGAGCCGCGGCCATACAGGCAGAAAGCTGAAGTCCGCACCTGTCACCAACATTTCCTACATAGTGCTTGCTGCCGTTGCGCTCGTGCGACCTGCCGCCGAGCTTCTACCGGAATACAGCACTCCGATCCTATTTGTGGCCGCCGCAGGCTGGACTGCGGCCTTTTCCCTCTTCATCTTCGAACACGCCTCAATGCTGTGCATCGGCAGGAAGCCGCTGACCGTCCGCGGGAAGTGAGGTCAGCGCCGCTGGCTCCGGCGGAGCTTGCGGCGCGTCCACTCGGCAAGCACGTGGGGGCGGATGCAAGAGAGTCTTCCCGGGAGACCAACCGCTGGTTCGGAAGCGATCACCGCGATCCATATGCGGTTGCCGATGCGGACGGTGAGCCGCGTTCGTCCAGTGTCCGCACCCTCGCCCCGCTCTACCACGCCGCGGACGAGGCCCTGCTTCATGTGACGTCGAAGGGCATCGAGCGAGAGGGCGAACCGGCCGGCCAGGAAAGCGGCGTCGATCGTCAGTTCCCCGATGTTGATCCGTTCTGCGCCGTCCATGCCGTGTTCATTTTTTCAAATCATCAAGCGAAAAAAGCTGCGCCATCTCCGGCGACCATGCCGGCTCGTAGACCAGATCGACCTGTGCCTGCCGCACGCCGATCAGGTCCTCTACGCGGACCTTGACCGCATCAGCAAGAAATCCCGACGCGGGACAGAAGCGCGTCGTCGTCGTCATCTTGACGTTCACCATGCCGTCCGTCGCAACAAGAACTTCGTAGATCAGTCCGAGATCCACGATATTCGTGCCGACCTCCGGATCCTCGATGTTCCGCAGGGTGTCGAGGATGTCCTCGGGCGTCAGTTCATGTTCTCGCACGGGCTGACTCCGATGGCGTCGCGCGGATCATGATACGATAGACCTTGCCGGTTTCATCGAAGTTGCCGACCCATTCGTGGCCACGTTCCTTCAGCTCGTTGAAGAGGAAGACTGGTTCGCGGTTCAGAAGTGCGAACATCACCTCGCCGCTCTCCATCATCTCCAGCCTTGCAAGGATCCGCTCCATCGGCTCCGGCGGCGGGAGATCCGTGAGGTCGAGGTTCCAGACCGGCTCCGGCCAGAGAGCCTCCTGTTCGGCTTCCTCCTGGGTCGGAGCGGGAACGAAGTCGATTTCCCAGTCGTCGTCGGCGAGACGTCGTGCAGTATGTTCGAAACCGCGATCTGCGAGCTGCCGCATCAACGGCTTTGGCTCGAAGATCGCATGAAGCCTCACGCCTTCACCCGGCTGAAGGCTGGCGAAGGTGTCCATGATCAGTTGAAAGGGCATCCCGCCATCGCGCAGGATCTGTCGTACGTCTAGTTCACGAAGCTGAACCATTGGCATCACCTCTATGGTTGCCGGCGAAGAAGAAAGCCGGGTGTTTGAACGGAGATTTCTTGGCGTCCGCGTCGACGCCGGCCAGAGCTCGCGACAGGGCCAGCTCGGCCGCGAGCGCGGCCGTCGAAAAGGTCTGCGCGAAGGCGGCGATCCTGAAGACGTCGTCAAGTCCGAGGAAAATGGCGCCGGACGCGACGATCACCGCGCAGTAGAAGACGCGGAACCAGACGGACGAGCGGGCGCCGTTGACCAGATCCGCCAGCTTCGGGGTGGGGCGGCGTCCGAGAAGCGGGCCGAACGCTTCGATCCAGGTCAGGAAGGGAACTATCTTGAGAAGCTGCGCCAGGCCCAGACCGGTCAGCCAGCCGAACACGAAGAGATAGCCCAGCGCCGTGAGCGTTGTCGGACCGGCATGGAGTGCGACGGCGGCGGGAAGAAGTGCTGCGGATACACCGAACATGACGAAGGCCGGGAGAGACCAGTAGGTGTTCGGTTCCAGCTTCCTGCACCGGCGGCCCCGGTAGGCCCTCGCCAGTTCGGCAAGGTACGCGGCAGCGGCCACCGGGACCGCCAGCGTCGCCAGCAGCGCCAAGGCGGCGGCGACGGCCTCGTCGAAGGCAAGAGACGCTGCAGCCGCCGCGAGAAGGCCGACGACGGCGAGGCAACTGCGACGGAGCGTATCCGAACGCCTCATGTCGTCTGACAGCAGAAACATGGGCAGCAGCTTGTAGCTTACGCCGATCGCGGCGAAAGTCATCCAGCCGACAAGTCCGAGACCTGCGTGCAGCGGCGCGGCGGCGGCGACGTACGAGACGAGCGGGAAGGCTTCGGCAACGCCGGAGACGACGACCGCGAAGAATGCCCCTAGTGCCACGGTAGCGACAAGGCTGGCGATGCCGAGAAGGACGAATCGCGACGCCTCGTGCGCATGCCGCCCCCGCCAGAGCAGTGAGAAAAGAGCCGCCGCGATCGAGAGGAAGGAGACCGCCAGCGTAGCGGCGGCGGCGCACATGACCGGACCCGCGAGCGCCGAACCGGCGCCCGTCAGGCCGAAGCCAGACAGGAGCAGGATCAGGCCCACGACCATTCCGCAGAGGACGACCAGCCCAAAGCTGCCTTTCGGGAGTTCGAGACCTGTCAGGACCGGCCCGAACTGCAGGAGTGCACCTATCATCAGCAGGGCAAGCCAGCCGATGGTGGTCGAGTGCACGATGATGAGCGAACGAGGCTCGGCGACGTCCACCGACGGCGACCAGCCTCCTGCCGCCAGCAGGCCCTCCGCAACCAGCAGAAAGAAGAGCGCCGCTGCGAAGTAGGACATCGTCCAGCGCGACAGGCTCGTCCCCATGGGCATCATCGTGCTTCTCCGTTTCTAGTGGCTTCCGCAGCAGCAGTCGCAGCCCGCGTCGAGCCTGGTGATCTCCACGCGCCAGACTTCAGGCCCTTGCTCCAGATATTCCCAGGAAAACTTGCCAGCCAGCGCGGTTTCGAGCTGGTACTGGAGAGGGCGCGGCTCGTGATCGCTCGTGATGTGCAGCACGCCGCCCGGCGTCAGGGTGTGAAGCGTTCCGAAAATCTTCGGATGACGTTCTCCAGGATGCAGGGTCCGCACATCGATGTGCGAGACTTCGCTTGCTTGAATTTGCGCCTCAGACATGTGACTCGAATTCCTTTCGATCGCCGCTTTCTGTCTATGATGGAGCGGCGGCTCGCCCCGATCGGTCCTAAAGATATGCGGCAGATGCCCAGCGAACTTTGACAGCGAGCAAATACCGGGAAGGTTTCAGACAATCTGCGATCGCGTTCATTGACTTAAGACAAGGAAAGTCTGCCTGCCGACGGTCATAAGGGGGCACGATCAAATCCAGAGACAAGCAGATGTCGAACGCACTTGTGGCCAAATACGGCGAAGCTCGCCTGCCACGTTACACGAGCTATCCGACCGCCCCCGCATTCGCAGCCGCGGTCGGTCCCGACGATTATGCGCTGGCTCTTCGGGGCGCAGGAAAGGGCGAGCCGGCGTCCTTGTACCTGCACGTCCCTTTCTGCCGGTCGATGTGCTGGTATTGCGGCTGTCACACCACGATCACCAAGCAAGACGCGCCGATCCTCGACTACCTCGACGTCATGAGCAGGGAGATCGAACTCGTCGCTAAAGCCGCCGGCGATAGCATTCCCGTCAAGAACCTTCACTTCGGCGGCGGAACGCCGACGATCATGAAGCCGCACGAATTCGCGGCGTTGATGAAGACGCTGAGGACCTGGTTCGCGTTTGAACAAGACGCCAGCGTGGCGGTCGAGATCGACCCCAGAACCCTCGACAACGAAATGATCGTCGCGCTGGGCGAGAATGGCGTGGATCGAGCCAGTCTCGGCGTGCAAAGCTTCGACCCGGTCGTTCAAAAGGCCATCAACCGGATACAGACGTTCAACCAGACGAAGGCTGCGGTCGCAGGATTGCGGGCCTACGGCGTCAAGAGCACGAACTTCGATCTTATCTACGGGCTTCCCTACCAGACGGTCGATTCCTGCGTCGAGACAGCGCAGATGGCCATCGAACTTCGTCCGGAAAGGTTCGCAGTCTTCGGCTATGCTCACGTTCCCGCGTTCAAGAAGCATCAGCGGCTCATCGACGAGGCGGCACTTGCCGGCGCGGCCGAGCGCAACGAACAGGCCGAGGCGATAGCTGAAGAACTCGTTGCAGCTGGATATGTCCGCATCGGTCTCGACCATTTCGCGCTTCCGGAGGACGAACTGGCCATCGCGTCCGTGGGAGGGAAGCTTCACAGGAATTTCCAGGGCTACACTACGGACGACTGCGAGACCCTGATCGGACTTGGCGCGTCGTCGATCGGGCGCCTTGCCTCTGGCTACTATCAGAATCACGTGGCGATCGGTCGATACGCCGAGATGGTGTCGTCCGGCGTCCTTCCGACGGCGAAAGGCTACCTTCTGACGAAGGAGGACAAGCTGCGCGCCAGGGTCATCGAACGGTTGATGTGCGATTTCGAGGTCGATCTCGCCAGCCTCAGCCACGAGGCGGGGCACGAAGAAGGATTTCTCCTGGAGCGAAACGAACGCCTCGCCGATCTCATCGCCGACGGCGTGGCGACCGTATCCGATGGTCGCGTCACGGTGGCCAAGCACTCGCGCTTCATGGTGCGCGCAGTCGCGGCCGCGTTCGACGCGTACTTTGGTGCGCTGGGCAGGACACACAGCAAAGCTGCGTGATTGGCGCGTATCGAAGCACTGCGGAAGACTTCGACGACTATTCAATAATCGATCGGCACGATTGCGACGAGTTTCCCGTCCTCGGACGTGATTTCAAATTGCTGCGGATGCCGTAAGCTGCCCGTATCGGGACGGATCCGCAAGCCGCCCACCAGGGCGGCGGAAATGGCGGCCTCGATGTCCGGGAGAATACAGCCGCTGTGATCGCGGATCAGATCCTGTTCAGATCGGATGTTGAAGAAGAAGCGGCGGCAGCATGTGGTCGACATTGGAGAACTCATCTCAAAAGACGACGGAAGAAGCCGTCGGCGAATGAACCACTACATTTCTCCGAAGTCCCTCGCATTGATCTGCATCACCTGCCGCGTTGCGGCGCTGCAGCGTCATGCGGTCAGATTCCGATAGATCGCAGGTAGCGCGCTCGGCAGCCTTGCGATGTTCGAGACGAGCGCGTGGCCCTGACGTCCGAATATGGCGGGAAGATAATCTTGCGCGTTCCGATCGACGGTCACGGCAAAGACTGCCTGACCCCGACCTCTCGCTTCGATGACGGCGCGCTTGCAGTCTTCCAGAGCGAACCGGCCTTCATAGTGGTCGACGTCGTTCGGCTTGCCGTCGGTCAGAATCATCAGCAGCCGCTTGCGAGCGCCCTGCTTGTCAAGCTGGTCCGAGACGTGCCGAATCGCCGCGCCCATGCGGGTGTAGTAGCCAGGCCTGAGGCTGGCGATGCGGCAAGCGACTGTCGGCGAGAACTTCTCATCGAACCGCTTGATGGTGTCGACGCGAATCCAGTCCCTGCGACGGGACGTGAATGTCTGGACGGAGAACCTGTCTCCACAGGCGTCAAGACCACGGGAAAGCACGTCGAGAGCCTGCATCTCCACGTCAAGAACCCTTCGATTATCGACCCAGGAATCGGTCGACAGCGAGACGTCGACGAGTATCGTGGTCGCAAGTTCGTGCGCGGCCGGCCGAGCGCACTCGTATATGTGGTCGTTCGGCTCGCCGGTGACGAGAAGATCGATACGCGAGCGGACGACGGCGTCCATGTCGAGATCGTTTCCATCCAACTGCGCGCGTCGGACTTCGCGTTTCGGGCGCAGGTTTTCGAACTGCTTCTTGACCTTGCGGACGACGGATTGATCTGTCGCCAAAGTCATGTGTTTGGCGTCGGGAGCAGTACCCACTATGACGCGGCAATGATCCTCCAGGTATTCGTTCTTGCGAAAATTCCATTCGGGATAGACAAGTTCGCCTTGGATGCGGGACGCGTCGACCGCCTCGGGAGAGAGGTCGAGATCGAAATGGAACTTGGACTTCGGCCGTTCCTTCGTCTCGCTTAGCGTGACGTCGTCGAGCTCGTCGGCGGCGGACGGTTCGTCGTCCTCGCGATCGTCGGTCGGACGGTCGACGTTGACCATCTCCGCCATCGCGAGGATTTTTTCGAACCTGTTCAAAATGAAAGGATCGCGCTTGCGGTCGTCGCCATCCTTCTGCCGCTTCGCCTCGTGCGAGAGACTTTCCTCGCCGTCCCGTTGCGCGGCATCGGAGGGAAGATCGTCACGATCGGATGACTGGATCTCCGTCCGTCCTCTGAAGTCTGGCCAGAGAGGGATGGAAAGCATCGGCAGATAACCAGCGGGGGCGGCGGCGATGGCGGGTCGGGCGTCGAGCGGAAGTTCGTGTTCGAGCGGGAACGACAAGGCGGTCATCGCAAACGTCTCGACGCGGGACTCGATGAGTGGGAGCCTGCCGCGCTTTCGGCAGGAAGTCAGCGCGTGGGCGAGGCGCACGTATCGGCCGGCCATGCCTGGAAATTTCTTGACCAGAAGCCGCGAGTTCCATCGGCCGGCTTCGACGCGGGCGATGTCCGCGAGCGCGGCGTCGGAAGGCGTATCCTGCGCGACAGCCACCGCGACGTAGCCCGCGAGCCAAAAATAGAGGTCTCGGTTGAGATCTTGATCGCTGAAGACGTCGATCGTGCCTGGGAGATGTATGGCCGCGTCGTCCCAGGTCGGATGATCGCTTCTTTCTTCGCCCAGGCCGACAACCTGGCGAAGCCGCAGGCGATGTGAGGAGGTCTTCTGCCGGGACTTCTGGATCTGAAGGGTCGCCGCACCGCCGAAGGCCCGAAAGCAGACGGAAAGCTGTGGCTTGACGTCCGCCAGATGCACAGCCTGATCCGGATGGTGCGGCCACGAACTCGTTTCGCCGATTATGCGATGCCAGGCTCGTCCGACGGTCTCTTCAAGTTCCAGAAATTCCAGCATGACGTCGATCCTATGCAAATGTCGCCCTGGCGACTTCGAGGAGCGCGGCCTTGACGTCCGGCTCGTCCGTGAGAGGTTCGATGATGGCCGCCCGAACGGCTTCCGAGACGGGCATGCCGGCGTCGACAAGCGTCGCGCAATAAATGAGAAGTCGCGTCGACACGCCCTCCTCGATATCCCGTCCCTTCAAAACGCGCAGGCGCTGGGCAAGGTCGACGAGCGGCGCGACCTTGCCTTCAGGAAGTCCGCTCTCGACCGAAACGATGGCGATCTCCTTGTCGCGGGGAAGGAAGTCGAACTCGATCGAGACGAACCGCTGGCGAGTGCTCGGCTTCAATGCCTTCATCAGGTTCTGGTAGCCCGGATTGTACGAGACGACGACCATGAAAGCAGACTGAGCTTCGAGTATCTCGCCAGTTCGCTCGAGCGGCAGGATGCGACGGTCGTCCGTGAGGGGATGGAGGACGACGGCGACATCCTTACGGGCCTCGACGATTTCGTCCAGGTAGCATACGCCCCCGTGGCGAACAGCCTTCGTAAGCGGTCCGTCGACCCAGACGGTCTCGCCGCCCTTGAGAAGGTAGCGGCCGGTGAGATCGGCTGCAGTGAGGTCGTCGTGGCAGGAGACGGTCGATACGGGAAGTCCGAGCCGAGCCGCCATGTGATGGACGAACCGGGTCTTTCCGCACCCGGTCGGTCCTTTGAGAAGCACTGGCAATTGACGCATCCATGCGCTCTCGAACAGCGCGCATTCGTTGCCCTGGGGCGAATAGTGGGGAATTTCCGACTTTGGGTTCAGCGGAAGGTTCAGAGCTATGGTCATTTCAGATCTCCAGTGGGGAAGCCCGCCTATTCGGCGGGCTGGGCTGCAACGTTGTGAACGCGGGCGCGGCCTGGAACGAGGACCGCCCATATGAACATGATCGCGCTGAGGAGGACGAAGACGCCGGAACCGAGCCTGATCCAGTAGAACAGGGCGAGCTGGTCCTGGACGTCCATGTAGGATTCGCCGAGGACCCGCTGCAGGTGTACCTGGACGACGCCGGCGAAGGTAAGGGCGAATGTCATCACCGACATCGCGCCGCACATGATCCAGAAGCTGGTTATCGAGAGCCACTGGTTGTAGGGCGCGCGGCCGCGGATCTGCGGTATCGCATAGGCCATTGCAGCGAGATTGAGCATGACGTAGGCACCGAAGAAGGCGAGATGACCGTGGGCTGCGGTGACCTGCGTGCCGTGGGTGTAGTAGTTCACCGACGACAGGGTGTGCAGGAAGCCCCAGACGCCCGCGCCGAAGAAGGCCATGACCGAGCAGCCGATCGACCACAGGAGCGCCGCCTTGTTTTCATGCTTGCGGCCAGCCCGCCACGTCATGACGAAGGTGAATACGACCATGGTGAAGAAAGGAGCCACTTCGAGCGTCGAGAAGAGCGAGCCGATCCACTGCCAGTATCCGGGAGCGCCGATCCAATAGTAGTGGTGACCGGTGCCGAGAATGCCGGAGAAGAGGGCGAGGCCAGTGATGACGTAGAGCCACTTCTCGACGACTTCGCGGTCGATGCCGTTGAGCTTGATCATCAGAAACGCCAGGACCGACGCCATGATGAGCTCCCAGACGCCTTCGACCCAAAGGTGGACGACGTACCACCAGTACATCTTGTCGAGCGCCAGATTGACCGGGTTGTAGAAGGCGAAGAGGAAGAAGATCGCGACGCCCCACAGACCGAACAACAGGATATTGGTGATCGTGGTCTTGCGCCCCTTGAGCGCCGTCATCGTGATGTTGAACAGGAACATCAGCGCGACAACGACGATCCCGACCTTGATCAGGAACGGTTGCTCGAGGAACTCACGCCCTTCATGGATGTGGAAGAGATAGCCGACGACGGCTACCGCGGCTGCGATCAGGAAGATCCAGAACTGGGCGATCGCCAGCTTCGGGCTGTAGAGTTCGGTCTCGCACTCCTCGGGAATGAGAAAGTAGGTCGTGCCCATGAATCCCATGAGCAGCCAGACGATGAGGGCGTTCGTATGGATCATACGGACGATGTTGAAGGGCAGCTCGACGGAGAGCGTGTTCGGCAGTACGTAGATCGTTCCGGCGAGGACGCCGAAAAGAAGCTGCGCCATGAACAGGCCGAGCGCTCCGTAAAAGTAGAGCATGGCCACGCTTTGGGTCTTGTATTTCATTTTTGTGATCCTCTCGCGCTCAGCCGGCCTGGTTCGGTGGCCAGTTCTGGGTCTTGATCTTGCTCACCCACTCGAGGAAGTCGGCGAGATCGTCCACTTCCTGGTCGGTGAGGTTGAACTGCGGCATCTGCCGGCGGCCCTCGATTCCGGAGGGCTGTGCCGCCATCCACGCGTGGAGCGCCTCCCGGGCACTCGACGAATCCTTGTCGCCGCCCCAGCGAATCCAGACGTTCGACAGCTCGGGCGCGAAGTAGGCGCCTTCTCCGTCAAGCGAGTGGCAGTTGATACAGGCATTCTTCTCCCAGATGTGCTTGCCGCGGGCGACGCCCTCGGTGAGCGTCGTTTCATCGGTGGAGACGGTGCGGATGTAGTAGTGGCTGTGGGCCGTCAGGCCCACGAAGATTGCGAAGAAGAATGCGGAGCCGCCGTAGAATACGTTTCGGGCCGCGGTTTTTGTCAGGCGTTCAGCCATCGATCATCCTTTCGTGTCAGTGGCGGTGCCGCCTTGACGTCGGAAACAGAGCCAGTGGCTCGTCGTCACGAGATGAAGGATTTTCGAGTGGGGGTCTTTGTGGATTCGCAAGCAGCGGCGTGATTGATTCCGTGGAGATATCCGCTCAGGCCGCGCGTACTAACCGAAGCGTCTTCGCTAGGGCGACGCAACTCGCTGCGCCAGTGCCACGAGCAGCAGGACCAGGGCCCATCCGCTGATCGCCGGGACGAGCATTGATCGGCGACCTCGCAGTCCGAGAAAGTCAAGCGTGACGAGCCTGACCTTGAATGCGGCGATCGAAACGGCGGCCGCCGCCAGACCTGCTTCTGCATGCTCAGAGAGCGCCAGCGAAAAAGCAAACGTGCATGCGGTAAGGCCGAGGAGGACCATCAGGGCGCACGTGGCGGCTTTCGCGGAACCGTAAAACGTCTTCATATCAGGTACACGATCGGAAACATGACGAGCCATACGATGTCGATCACGTGCCAAAGCGTTGTCATTAGGTGAATGTTTTGAGGATCCGGAAAGCGCACAAGCAGCGCAAGCACCAGCGACCCGAACAGGACGTGTGCGAGGTGGAATCCCGTCATGAGGATGTAGAGGGTTGAAAAGGCGTCGTCTGAAAGCAGGGACGCGCCCTCGGCGCCGTACTCGTAGAGCTTCAACGCAACGAAGAGCAGACCTCCCGCCGCTGCTGCACATAGAGCCAGCCTTTGTCTAAAAGCGGTGACCTGCGTTGCGGCGATCGCCGCAAACCACCCACTGACGAGAAGAACGGCAGTGTTTACGGTAGGAAGGATCAGATGCAGTCTCGCCCGACCGGCCGCGACGTCGCCGGGATGCAGCCAGGAGACGACCACGAACGCGATGAGCAGCGCGCCAAAGGCGGCGAGTTCGCTCCATGCCAGTATCCAGACGAGCAGCTCGTCGCTCGTCCCTTCTTCCACTTCGCTGGCTTCCGTCACTATGGGCATCGAAACCGCCTAGGACATTCGCGGTCGTCGTTCTTTGTCCAAAGGCAAATTCGGCGAACGAAGGGCTCGGTCATGGTGATCAACTCTTAACCCGAAGCTGAGAGGCTCTCGGCGTCCTGGAGATGAGATACCCGGACATTTTCGGGCCGGCATGTGTTCAGAGCAGCCGGCCCTTCCATTTCTGCCTTCCTACCATCTTCCATCGCCCTTTTTGATCGATCTCAAAGAAAGCCTTCGCTGATCGTCTATGGTTTCTGCAAAAGGAGCCCATAATGACCGATGCTCAAGTCGGACTTTCGATCGCAACTCCCGTCATCGTGATATTCGCGGTCACGCTCTACCGCATGGGCGTTCTTCAGCGGACGGGCGTTGTCTCGGCGGTCCTCGCAGCAGGGGCTATCGCCGCCAGCCTTTTTCTTCAGAAGTAGGCGATGGACTGCGAGGAGCGCGCGACTCAGGTCGAGAACGACGAAGTCTTCGGGATATGCAAGTCGAAGGCGTCGATCAGATTGCAACGGTGGATGTAGCGATCCTGCGCATCGAAAGTGGCATCTACGGGCATTGCATGGAGTGTGAATCTGGAATCGGGGCCGAACGCCTGAAGGCCATGCCCTACACGACATTCTGAATAGAGTGCGCACGTTCTTTACGCTGATCAGGCGCGCACCGGACGAAGTCGACTCGAAAGGGGTCTAGCCATGTCTCTGCACCTCCGCGAACTCACCCAGGGCGAATGTTATGAGGTACTCGAGCACGCACGCTTCGGGCATCTTGCGTGCTGCAGAAACGGCCAGCCCTACGTGGTCGCCGTCTACTTCGCCTTCTCCGGAAACATGGCGTACAGCTTCACGATGCCCGGCAAGAAGCTGAGCTGGATGCGGGAGAACGAGAAGGTCTGTCTCCAGGTCGAGCAGCAGTCGAACACGGGAGGCTGGACGAGCGTCGTCGTGGACGGCGTCTTCGAGGAGTTCCCGGACAACGACTTGTGGCGAAGCGAAAGGATACGCGCCTGGTCTCTGCTTCAAGCGCAGCCCGACTGGTGGGAAGTCGGCTCCCTGAAGCCGAGCGATCAGCCCACGTTATTCGAACCCCCTCACGTGTTCTTCGGTATCCTCGTCCACACAGTTTCCGGTCGTCGGGCGAGCAGAGAAGATTAGCGCCGGGGCCTTCGCGGTCCTGAAAATGGATCAAGCAATCCATCTTCAGGACCGCCCACCCACCGAGCCCTGACAGGAACTCGCCCGAAAGCGAAACCACGAGCGATCGCAGGTGGCATCGTGTGGTGCCACTCCTGTAGCGCCGGCCCGCGTCCGACGCTAGGGCAGAGGAGAACGGCCCAGACGATGCGCCTGAGAATTCCTGCCGGACGAGGTCACGGCTTCAGACAGCTCGCCCTCGACGTGGGTGGCAGTGAAATCGTCAATCAGGATCTTGAGGTCGACCTTCCAGCCTGCAGATCCCTCTATGGGCAGCACCTGCGCCGACCATGTCCCGTCATCCGTCTCCATCAGATCGTACTTGATCGCTTCGACACCCTCCTTCGGGTTGGTTAACCGCAGCTCGACCGCCTTCGGCTCCATCGCGTCGAATTCGGGGGTCAGGACGGTCACCCGCACTTCCGCATGCCCGTCGGCTTCAGGCTTGAGTTCGAGCTGCGCCATGGCGCTTTCGGAGTGGAGATGGATGCCGAGCGGCTCAGGTTCGAGATACGGTACCTGTTCGGGGCCTGCGAAACGCCAGGGAGGCGACGCCCACGATCGCGACGGCCACTGCGATCTCCGCGCAGATACTGGCGCGAAGCCTGCTTCGGGCCGTCGCGTCGCCACGGGTTGCGGGAGCAGTCAGCCAGAAGCGGTTGTATGCGGCGAGAACGCACAGAACGGATACGAGACCGATCTTCAGGAGCAGGACGCGGCCGTAGGTTGAAGAAAGGACCGACTGGATGCTTGGAAGTTCGATCCAGGCAAGCACGGCGCCTGCCGCAAGCATCGCCAGAAAGGGAATGGGAATTGCTTTTGAAAAGCTTCTCAGAGCACGCCGGCCGGTAGAAGGGCTGCTAAGCCGCCAGAGCGGCAAGAGGCTGCCGATCCAAAACAGCAGGACGCCGCCGTGGAGAAAGATGCAGGTCTGGGCGAGCCAGCGGGGCGCCGCCACGTTGCAATGACCCGTGAACGTGAAGGCTGTGGAGGCGAGGACCATCGCCGACGCTGCAGCCGCCAGGCCCGGCTTACCGCTCGCAGTAAAGGGCGACGCCGCGATGACAATGGCAAACAGCGAGAGTATGGCGGAGGCCCCGGACCTGCTAGCCCGCTTTTCTCACAGCGCCTCTGTTATTGATTGAGCGCTGTCGGCTGGCGTGGCGTCCACAGCGAAGACGCGCGCGGTCGTCGCCGCGATGTGGGGCGTTTTGTCTGGGCCGGTGATGTATCC
>NZ_WIEU01000033.1:0-45659 GCF_012276115.1 Rhizobium leguminosarum bv. viciae
CCGGCAAACCCAAAATGGTCATCCGCATCGCGCTCGCCCGAAAACTCCTGGTCATTCTCAATGCAAAAGCACGAGATGCGCGAAGAGAATTCGAATATGCAACTTGACAACCCAGATAGTCGCTCATCCGCCTGCCGGCACCTTCTCCCCGAGGGGAGAAGAGGACATGCAGCAACCCCTCCGTTCCTCGCGCGCCCCTTTCAGAAAGCATGCACGGCCTTCTCATTTGCCCGGTCCTCTTTGGGCGATCTATTCGGAAAGCAGCTCGTCCGTCTCGGAACCGTCCTCGGTCTTGCGCAACGGTCTGAAGCTCATCCGGTGCAGCGAACAGGGGCCGTGCCTTTCGATGCCGGCGCGGTGTTGCGCCGTGCCGTAGCCCACATGCGCGGCAAAGCCATAATCCGGAAACACATGATGTGCCCGCGCCATCATCCGGTCGCGCGTCACCTTGGCGACGATCGAGGCGGCGGCGATCGAGACCGAGCGGGCATCGCCCTTGACCACGGCCTGTCCGGGGCAATCGAGGCCGGGCGGCACGTCGAGCCCGTCGGTCAGCACGTAGCTGGCCGGAATGGCGAGGCTGCAGATGGCCCGGCGCATGGCGTCGAGGCTTGCCTTGCGGATATCCGTCTCGTCGATGCGCGTCGAACTGGAGGAGGCGATGGAGACGGTCGCAGTCGCCAGAATCTGCACGAACAGTTCCTCGCGCCGTTGCGCCGAAAGCTGCTTGGAATCGTTCAGCCCCTCAGGGATGCGCTTCGGATCGAGAATGACGGCGGCCGCCACGACGGGTCCCGCCAGCGGCCCAAATTACCAGCTTAGATGTTATACGATTAGAGGGGAATGGTGCCTTTAAAATGAGATATGTCAACCCTATTGCGCTAGTTGACGATATATCCTACCCATATACGAATATACGATAGGGGGTCGGATGCGACGGGTTGTTACTCCACGGTTTCACGACGCAGTCACCGTTCCGGTTGAGGGTAGACGCGCTGGGATTAGAGTGGTCATCACCGAGAGCGGTCCGCTCGTTGCCCTTATCGATTTCTTCCAGACGCCTCGCAACAGTAACAGGAGCTTGGACTGGCAAGCAAAGGCTTGCAGAGCGGTCGGGTGCCTCTATGATTATCTCTACGCGGTCCGAGATGCCGAGCGTCCTCATCAACCGATCACTTATCTTAGCGACTTCGTCCAGGCATTGCTTTCCGGTACAATTGGGCCAGAGGGTGACGACCCCACTGGACTGTATTGGCCACCGTCGAGTTGGTCGCGGGTCTCTGAAACCCTCTCATTTGTGAACGTATTCTCAGATTATTGCGCCAAGCGATTTGATACAGTCGCGCTCAACCCGACAAATGCGGCAACTTTCCAAGAGCGAGTAGCGGCTTATCGGAAACTCGATGTTCGCAACGAACATTCATTGCTGAAGCATCTCGGTGTTTCGAAGGTCGAGAGAGAACAGGCAAGTCTTTCCAGGGCCATCCAGTCGCCACGGTCGCCGAAAGTGACTGATCTAAGCCCGCCACGGTTTCCACCTGCCGCCCTGAAGGGCTTGCTGAGTGATGGATACACGCGACGCAAAAAGGGTTCGAGGCTCAGTGACCGATACAATCTTCGGGATTTGATGATCTTTGTGTTGCAAAGGTTCGGCGGCCTCCGATCAAGCGAACCCTTTCACCTGTATGTGACCGATATTCTGGAAGCCAGAGACAACTCAGGTTTGGCGGAGGTTCGACTTTACCATCCAGAACTAGGCAGATTTAGTCACCTTGATCCTATCACCGGCAAAATTGTTCATGCTACGCGGACTGAATTCCTGAGAACCAAATATGGACTTATTCCGCGTAACCGGCGAACTGACAAAAGGCGAGCGGGTTGGAAAGAGCTTATGCTCGATGTCGGGCCTCCTCATTACTATGCTGTCGTTCGATGGTTTCCGACAATCTGGGGAAAGATATTCTGGAAGCTCTATCAGGCGTATGTGCGGGAGGTTCTGCCGAGTAAGCTTGATCACCCCTACCTCTTCGTCAACCTGGACAAGGGGGAGAACTTTGGCTCCATGTACTCGCTGTCAGCGTATTACGACAATCATGCCGCAGCGATGGCACGTATTGGGTTTGAAGTCAGCAAATCCGAAGGGACGACGACCCATGGGCTACGCCACGCCTACGGCCACTCCCTAGAGGTCGCAGGTATCTCGGACAAAATCATTCAGTCATGCATGCATCATAAGTCCCTCAATTCTCAGGGAGTTTATACGCTGCCTGATGCCTTGGAGGTGAGCCGTGCTTTGGAAGCGGGCCGGGCTCGCCTTTCCAAGACAGATGACTTCAATAATCTTGAAAGGATGTTGACCCTTGATGCGGCATGAGCAGGGAACCGAGAACTGGCATACGAACCCGACGCAAGTGACGTCGACGATAACCGGTCGGTCCATCTTTGTTAATAACGCTGATCGCTATTGCGTTCTTCCAAGCTGGAATGAGACTACCATCAAAGCAGCATCCCGTTCGTGGAACGATCATCTCAGCCATCTAGCTAGATCGGCGTCGTACGTACCAGCTGAGGTTCGGCTCAATCCCGATGCTACGAAACTTGGTTACAGCCGAGAGGTTGCTGATCTAATCGACGGAATCTTGAATGCGACAGATGGTTTTAGTGCCATTCCAATGCTCGAAAGCTTCGTTGTTGAGTTACGCAACTTTGTTGCGTCTCGCGGACGCCAGCCGAGAAAGAAGATGTCTGGTCCTCTGCGATTTGGGGAATTCTTGTTCATTCTTTGGAAGCATAAGCTTATCGCTTTTCCTGGCTCCCATGTTTGGAACCGCCAAACCCCAGACGTAAGGGGCGGGTACGTAATTGAGTTGACCGACCGTCTGTTCGGAGAGATGGCTGATGTGCTGGCAAGCCTGTCTGCACCCCTCAAGCATTCCGGCCAAGCAATAGCGTTGCTACGTTTTTTGCTTGCGTGCTCGCAGCCCGATGAAATCGGAGATATTGACTACGGGGTCTTCGAACTCTTCAAACCATATGCAAAGCAGGGCAATCATCAGACTATCGTCTACGGAGTTTGCGACGAAATCCATGCTCTGCAGCGCACGACCTACCGAGGCAATCAGCAAGCGGAGTTGGCTCTACCTCAGTCGTATCGCGAGATATTTATCAGACAGAAGGGCGCAGATCGGTCGAGCGAAACGTTCGCCTGGGCGATCAGTCGGGGTGGGCAGCGCGTCGAAATCTGGCGTAGGCAAGCAACTGACTTCCTGGGATCGATCAAAAATCGAATTGGTCTTAGATATGAAATTGGGCATCTAAATCTGCTATTGGACTATGTTATCGAACAGGCAGACGTCCCTGACACCCCAATCGAATATTGTAGTCGGAGCTACAGACCCGCAGTCTCGCTTGCATCGTTCCAAGATACAGCCCGCAACGTTCTGGAGAGTAGGTCGTCGTTTACGCTTCGGAGCATCGCCAGATTTTTTGACTGGGTGATCGCGACTGAGGGTACCGATGAGGATGGTATTCCCCATCGAGAATATCGGAATCCGGTCGATACCGAGGACCTACCTACCCAAAGTAGGTCAAAGGGCCAAACTGATCGCGCAGCGATGCCTTTGCGCTTCTTGAATATGATCAGGGAAATCATCGAAGGCGACAACTTCGCGTGGCCGAAGACACTTTCGGCGGACTACCTGGATCACATTGAACCTAAGACGGGACAACGGTCACGAATTTGGAGCCCGGTTCGAGCTGAATTCTTCTTACTGCGGTTGATGTTACCAATTCGGTCACTACAAGCACGCCTCCTGGACAGCGGAGAGGGCGACTTCGACGTTTGGACATCTGATCGAATTTGGAAACGTAACAAAGGTCGGCATGCTCCCACGAACAAGACTGACCGGCGAGATACGGGGCTTATCCGCCGTATCTGGGATCATCACAGCGGTCGCAAGTTCAATGGCTTGTTTATTACCACCAATAAGACGCAAGATCGCGACGAGCTGTTTACAGAGAGCGGCTACGAAATACCTTGGGAAAATGCCGAGGTGATGCAACTATTTTGTAGGCTGCGCGACTGGCAAGCAAAATATAATCCTGTCGGGAGGCCCCTTTCTCGCGCCGAACTCAAAAGTGACAAGAAGTTGGTGGTGTCCAACGATCTTGCGGAGCGCCTAGACAAGCTTTTCTTTCTGTTCCGGGACGCGGCTGATCCCGACTTCCCTCATGAGCCGCCTACCGAAGGCAGGCTTCAGAGTTTTTGGAGGGTGCTCGTAGCGGAGCTTGAGCGACGCCTTGATGATGGCGGCCAGAGGAACAGTGACGGCAGCAAAATCGAACTTGTCACCTACCGAGAGACGGGAAGCCCCAAAAGCAGCATCTTCGACATGCACTCGCTCCGAGTATCTGGGCTGACTGCGTTCATCAATGCCGGTGTCCCTATCCACATCCTCAGCGAGTTTGTCGCCGGGCACGCGACAATCTTGATGACCTTATACTATCATAAACCGGGCGCTGCAGAGATCACACGGGTGCTCGACAGCGCCTTAGAGGAAATGAGCGCCAACGAACGGGGAAATTGGGACGCATTCCTGAAAAGCCAACCAGCCGAGTTGATCCACGAGATTGCGGCTTACAACAGCGAAGAAGGCTTGCTCGCGGCGAAGGCTACACAGTCTTCCCTTTGGGCTCCTATGGCTGGTGGGGTATGCCCGAATGGCGCAACGCTCTGTGACAAAGGCGGTCCTCTGCTCAATGAGGGAAAACAGGTGTACGCGCCAGTGCCTGGTCTCGCGAAAAACTGTCCGGTATGCCGCTTCTTCGTGACCGGTCCGGCTTACCTCGGTGGTTTGGTTGCTGCCTTTAATCAGACAGGTGGTCAAATCCGTGAACTCTTTGGTTTCCTTGAAGAGACCCAATCGAACCGTCGTATTCTCGTTTCCGAGCACGGAACGAGCCCAATAGATCGGAAAATCTCTGCCGAGCTTGTGACGTTGGATGAGGCGGTCCAGACGACCCAGTCCAAGTTGGATTCGTTGTCACAAACCTGGGTAAGTCAGTTACGTCTAATTCAGAAAACAGAGAAAATTCTTGAAGCTCGGGCAAACAACAACAACAAAAACGCGCTAGTCCTGAACGGGCAGATTGGTGATCTCCGTGTGTCTCTCGAAGAATCAACCGAGTTCGAAATGTGGGACCGCATCTGTCAGTCGTCGGTGTTCTATCCCAATGTTGACGCACGCCTTCCAGCCATTCGACGGGGCAAGATGTTTGATATAATGCTGAAGCAGAACGGCCGGACACCTGTCTTCGGTACGCTGACAGATCGTCAATTAGTTGCAATTGGCAATGAGGCCGCGAACCTGTTGCGGTCGATAATTGGCAATCCCAATACCGAAGATGTGCTTGCGGGCCGTCACGCATTGGATGACCTGGGTGCTGGTCATCAGTTCGATGACTTTGTTCAGCAGCGTATCGCCGGGGTCGACATCGCGGCGATCAGCCACAAGCGAAGGGCGGCGAGATGACGATATCTACGCAGGAGATTGGCCTTCAGAACTTGGCAAAGCTCGAAGCTTGGCTGTTAGCCTGCAGAAGCCTTCCCGGCCGTGGTACAAAGGTGAACCTATCGGCTGTGGCGCTTGGCGCGGGTGTAGACCGACAATTTTTGTATCGACCTGAAGCGGCTGGGATGATCGCGAAGGCGGTTCAAGAAAAGGGTTTGGCAATGCCTGAACAGGGCAAAGCACCTCAATTAGAGGTTCCTGCTTGGGCGTCACAGCGTATACTTCAGCTTGAAAATCAGCTCACCACAGCGCGTGCAGAGGTTCACGAGCTGCGTAAGCGACTGCAACGGTATGAACATATTGATCGTCACATGGCCTCCACCGGACTTTTGCCCCGATGACGCAAACCGTAGCCGTAACCAATGTTTTGCGATCTCAGCCACCGATAATCTTCTCTGCGCAGACCATCGAAGGCGAGCCTGTGAGGTTCGTCGACAGCGAGCATGTACTTGGACGTAAACCAGTTGTCGGTGAGACCTGGGAAATCACCGGCCGGTGGCAGGTACATCCGCAGTACGGCCGTCAAGTGATCATGACACACGCCTGGCCAGTTCGTCCGTCCGGACGCCTGTTCATCCAAACGGTCAGCGGGGGAAAATCCTTTCCAGGAATAGGTGTGGCTAAGGCCCAACGCTTATGGGACCAGTATGGAGAAGCGATATATACGCTTCTGGACGATGGAAGCGCCTTGCCGTTCATTCCGGTGTTGGGAGCCGAATTGTCGGAAATGCTTGTGTCTGGATGGTCGGGTCTAGGGGTAGAGGCGAACACATACCGCTGGCTGACGACCGTCGACCTGCCTCCAAGGCTCGCAGAAAAGATAATCGCGATCTACAGCGGACTAGATGTCCCGGCCGAATATGCCGAGGATGCGAAAAAGCTCGGGGCAGCGGTGTGGCACTTGCAGCGGGACCCCTACCGCATGCTCGCGTTTGCTGACTGGCACAGCGTTGATCGTGCTGCGAGAAACATGGGAGTCGCTGATAATGACACTCGGCGCATGGTCGGGGCGATTGAAGCTGCTTTGATCAAGCGACTTCACGCAAATCACACATGGACGGCTACCGGCGAACTGATGAAGCTAGGGCGCAGGTACTTAGGTGGGACTGCGGCAGCATCAAGAGGTGCCGTGCAAGCTGCCGTCGATGCGGGCGCAATTGTCTCTGTGGGCGACGGCTTCGAATTGGCCGGATGCGAGATAATGGAGCGATTCTGTGCTGAGCGGCTATCATCAATGGCTGCTGGTGATTTTGAAGCCGCCCAGTTTGCGTTGCGACCACATTTGAGCGTCGCTGAAATAGATGCCGAACTTAGTGGATTTGACCATTCTGAGGGCTACGCGCTTAACGTAGAGCAACGTCACGCGGTTCATTCTGCCGTGCAGCACCGTGTGTCACTACTCTTGGGTGGACCCGGAGTGGGTAAAACAACGGTCCTAAAGGCTATTCATCAGGTAGCGGAAAAGATGAACCTTGTCGTTCATCAAGCAGCTTTATCTGGTCGCGCATCGCAGCGGATGAGAGATGCCACGAGCCGCGCAGCGTTCACGATTGCAGCTCTTCTTGTTAAGGTGGACAAGGGCGAAATCGAACTCGGCGACGGTGTCTTAGTGATACTTGACGAAGGCTCAATGATCGACCTTGGAACATTGTATCGGCTCTTGTCACACTTCAAACCTGGCGTCCGGGTCCTTTTCGTAGGCGACCCTGGTCAGTTGCCACCCATCGGGTTCGGTTTGACCTTTCATATCCTGGCCGATGAGCCAAGAGTTCAGAAAACGGAGCTGACGCTGGTAATGCGGCAAACCGCCGAAAGTGGCATTCCCGAAGTGTGTAGGGCTATCCGATCTGGAGAGCCGCCCCGCCTGCTTGCTGGCTTGGCAAACCGTGAAGGCGTTGCTTTTTTGAAAGCCGGTGCGGATGGGATATTCGATCAGATGATGGATGTGCTCGCCGACCTCGGCGGCATTGGCAGAGCCCAGATAATTGGTTCCGTCAAAAGAGGATCAGTGGGGACCGTCGAGATCAATCGGCGGCTTCAGACACTAATGAGTGGTGGCCGTCAGCTTGTCTGCGGACGGTTCTTTGCTGGTGAGCCCATCATAGCTATGCGCAACGATTACGATATCGCTGTCATGAACGGCGACCTCGGTACCGTTATACGCGAGACTGAAAGCGGCGAACTGGAGGCCGAGTTCAATAGTGGGCGGATTGTCATACCTCTCAGTTACCTTCAGAATGTCGAGCTTGCCTACGCGATCACATGCCATAAGAGTCAGGGCAGCCAATTTAAGCGCGTCATAATCCCTGTGGTGGAAAGTAAGCTACTGGATCGCACATGGCTGTTGACAGCCGTTAGCCGTGGCCAAAAACAGGTATTCCTGATCGGTGAGCGTTCTGTGTTCGACCGTGCTGTTGCAGCCTCTCCAATATCACATCAGCGCCAGGTGGGTCTCCGACACCACTTCACTTCAATCGGAGCCTGATCTGATGACGAATGCGAAGCCGGGTGAAGCTAATCAGAAGAGTGACGCTCTCGACAAACTCTACGGCGAAATCGTGTCGCGGACGGACAATCAGCGGAGATTAAATTCCCTCAGGAATCTTTACAACACCCTCCGACATCTTCTTTCCGTGAAATCAAATGCAACGTCAGTGGCTGCCATTGCAGGAGCAGTTGCGGCACTTGGATTCTCGGTGCCAAAGGCCCAATCGATAAGAAATGTCGAGGGAAAGGACTTTCGTGATTTGATCAGCGCTTACTGTGCGATCAGCGACAACGGAAAGTCCGGCGAACCATCAGACGATGAGAAATTGATTGGCGGTATCGATGATTTGAAGATCGCGGCTCAGGTCAAATGGCTGCTTGCCGAAAACCGCAGTCTCAAGCGGCGTCTCGACTTATTGCACTCGGAATTCCAGAAGCTGCAGCCGATGAAGTTGCTCGGGACACTTCCTGTCACCGAAAACCCTGCTTCCACGGAATTCTTAGGATTCACAAAGATCGAAATTGACGCGGTACGGGAGTTCCAAGCAAACTTGTCAGAAATAGACTGCGTGATTGACGAGGCCTCCGGGGCGCTTCTTTATAGGGGCAAGCTAGAAATCGCTCCCCCGGGCTTCAAACAAGCGCTCGTCAAACTGACGGAGAACACCAAAGACTGATGCCTTTCATCGCTAGAGACAGATCGAAATACCCCGTGGTCATTGGCTGCGACGAGGTGGGCCGAGGAGCGCTATGTGGTCCGGTGGTTGTTGCCGCCGTATGGTTTGATCCTCAAGTTGTGCCGCGTAAGCTTCTACGCGAACTTGACGACAGCAAAAACCTATCGGTTGGAAAGCGTATCGAATTGGCCGGTTGGATACGTGAACACTGTAATATCGCGGTCGCTGCCAACTCGGTTAGTGTCATCGATGCTCGCAACATCCGAAATGCGACCTTGGACGCCATGCGACGAGCCGTTCTCAGGCTGCAGATCGATTCTCCGGTGATGTTTGATGGGGTAGATGTGCCGCCTGGCATGACGTCCGAATGCACGGCTGTCATAAAGGGAGACAGCAAAGTCCCTCAAATCGCGGCGGCCTCCATAGTGGCAAAGACTGTTCGGGACGGCCTTATGGCAAGGCTCGCCACAAAATATCCGGCTTATGCCTGGGAGCGCAACTCCGGGTACGGGACTAAGCATCATCTTGGTGCAATCAAAGACCACGGCACCACCCCGCACCACCGCCGCTCGTACGCTCCCGTAGCTCAGTATTCGCTTGATCTCCGGGCCCCAAGACCAATTCTCGTCGATGTAGCTGAACCGCTATCTTACGCTTAGAATAACGGCAGTTCCTTGTTCGATCCTTTCGGAGGATCGAACGTTCGCAGCCATCGATGTTCCCCGTCCCGATAAGCCTTGCAGGCCATGTGAGCCGATTTATGTCACCGAAGGGAAATGGCTTTAGCCATTGACATGGATCGGCGTCATGGCAGGCTCGCAGTAGGGCAAGAACATGCATAAAAAGTATCCGCCAGGAGGCGGATTCCGTTCCATCTTCGATGGGCTCGTTTTGCCAGAATCAAAAATTTCAGGTCTGCCACTGAATTACGATCTCGTCGATTGTGGATGGCTTTCACAACTTCGCGCGTAACAGTTGAAAGTAGGCCAAAATACTAATCTATTGGCCCTCCGGGAATCTCACGACTGGTTCGCCAGTCGGCCGCCATAGTAAAAAGCTTCGCAAGCAAATCCAAAAGAGAGATTCCAGAAAGCACAGTATGGAACCGACATTTCGACGGAACTGGGATGGCAAGTCATGGCAGCGCCACGCACTCCTTCTCGTCCAGTTGCGTCATGGCTCTGAGAATGTGCAAATCGTTCCAGATCGCGTACAGGGCGATGCGGGTTTGGAATTTTTTACGGTCGGTGGCTGTTTGTATCAATGCTACGCCCCAGAGGAACCGGGGAATACCGCGAAGTCCAGCAGCGCGATGAAGCAAAAGGCCACGCGCGATCTCCAGAAATTAGAGAAAAACAAGGCTATACTTTCAGAGATTTTGAAAGAGCTGAGGTGCAATAGGTGGATATTGCTGTGTCCATTTCTGGATGATAAGGCCGTTGTTTCACACGTACGCGCAAAAGGTGTGAAAGCACGGGATTTGGCTTTACCTTTTCTGTCGGTAGACTTCGAAGCCTTGGTGCACTGCCAGGAAGACTTTGTGAAAGAAATAGCGCAACTTCGGGACCTACCTATCGGTCCCGATCTGATAGTTGCAGCTCCTACTGACGAGGCTGTCAGTTCGCGAGAAGGCACGCCTTTGGTCACAACCCTAGATCAAAAGCTTCGCCGCGCATTTCCGTCGTTCTCAGAAACTCGCCGGGTTACTGTCAGAAAAAGCTATATCAAAAACCACATAAAGCGCGAGAATACGTTGGATTCGTTGAAGACGGACCATCCTGTTTTATGGGAACGGGCGTGGCAGACCATTAATGCCGAGGAGAACCGGCTTGAACTTTTGGGATCATCTGGCACAGCGTCTCCAAGTGAATACTTGCGAGAAAGCCTGACGAGAATCGAGCAGGGTTTGGCGAAGGATTTGCCGTCGGTTGCCCATGCGACAATATCAGACTTGTCTGCAGGAACTCTAAGCGACTGGCTTATGCGCTGCCCGCTCGACTTTGATGGTGAACAGTAATGGCGATCCTTCAGCCTCATACACCATTTTTGTTTCGGGAACGCCCGTCACCAGTTCCTGGAGACCTCCGGATAACGTGGCGCTTCGCGCTAAACCTCCTTATTCTCAACAAAAGCCGCGCAAGGCGATCTTCTATGGCTAGGCTCTATATTATGAACGATGCAGTGCGTTCGCAGAGCGATGCTGACCTTCTTGAAGATATCTTGTTTGGTTCAGCAGCAATAAGTGCATGGCGGATCAAGGTCGAACCAGCTCTCGGTCGTGCGCTGGACTTGATGGTTGGTGAGAACTTGCTGCACTGGTCGACAGTCGGCAATCGCCTGGGCGTTGAACTTTCACCGACAGGCCAGTCGGTTGCGAAGGAGATCGACGACGATGGGGAAATAATGGAACAGGAGAAGGTCAGAATTCGCTCGCTGTCGTCAAAGCTGACGGAGGGTCGCGTTCCTGAATTTCTCACGGTTAAGGCGGATCATGCGGTTCTCAATTTCTAAGGTCGTTATTCACGCTACGACCGCATCAGGCGAATTTGGCGCTGAGCTTGACTTGCAGGACGGGCTCAATGTCGTGAAAGCGCCTAACACATCAGGCAAATCTACTTGCCTACAAGCGGTTCTGTATGGATTGGGGCTAGAGCGAATGCTCGGGCCACGCGTCGAGACGCCATTCGGCCATGTGCTCACCGAGTACCTTCGAGAGATACCTGATGGGGTTTCTTATCCTATTTTGGAATCCTCCGTCGAAATTGAACTCAAAAATCGTCTCGGAGAGAAGCTTGCTATTCATCGCGTCATAAGGGGCGAGAACGATCCCCGTCTCGTCCGAGCAAAGATCACGGCTGCGGATGGCGCGGAATCTCGGCGAGATTTCTTTCTTCATGATCCTGGTTCGGCTCAGCGAGAAGACGGCTTCCATTATTTCCTATCGTCGTTCATCGGATGGGATTTGCCGGAGGTCAGCACGTTCGATGGTCGTGAGATACCGCTGTACCTTGCTGCGATTTTCCCGATGCTCTTCGTCGAGCAAAAGCGAGGGTGGTCGGCTATCCAAGGACCATTCCCGACCTTTCTGAGAATTCAAGATACACCCCGACGCGTGATGGAATTTTTGCTAGACCTAGACGTCGGCAAAAAGCGGCGGCGGAGATTGGAATTACAGAAGCAGATAAGCGGTTTGGAAACCGAATGGTCTCAGGCTCGGCAATACCTAATATCAAAACTAGGTAATCTCAGCCGCCTTCAGAATATACCATCTCAACCGGTAAAGGGCTTTTCGTCTGCCCCTTCGATAGGCGTCGAGGTGTATGTGGAAGATGAGTGGCTCGGACTTGACGAGGCCGTGGATTACACAAAATCGAGGGTAGACGAACTGGAGGCCGCCGATCTTCAGACGACACAGGACATGGCTCCTGCGTTACAGCTTGAACTAGCTGAAACGCAAAATGACGTCTCCAGCCTGGAAGCCCGTGTCGACGAACTGAGAGCCGATATGGCGATAACCCGAAGCGAAATACAAGGTTTCCAAAGTCGGATCGTAGCCTTACGGAACGACCTGGGACGAAACCTGGACGCTCAAAAGCTTGAGAAATTTGGATCGCGGCTCGGAAGGGCTGTCTCTGACCACACATGCCCGACCTGTCATCAGGAACTTGACGGAGAGCTGTTGCCGGTCGCTGAAGTCAAGGGCATGGCTATAGAGGAGAACATTCGCTTTATCCGCTCCCAGATCGAACTCTATCAGGCCAGCGCCAACGCATCGGATGCAGATGCAAACAACCTCCGCCTAATGTACGACTCTGTTGCTCGCGAGCTTTCTGAGAAATTGTCCCGTATCCGCGAGCTTGGCGAAGCTCTCCGGCGTCCATCCGGTTCTACTGCCCGTTCATTGATTGAACAGCTTGTTCGGCTGCAATCTCGGCTGAAGAGGTTCGAGTCGATGCAGAGCGAAGCGGACGGGATGGTTGACAGGTTCGCAGCTATTGCCGATGCAATTGACGCCCTACGGCCGGAATTAGCCGCCGTTAAGAGCGACGATTTCAGCGACATCGACATAAGCAAAATCAAGTTTTTTGAAACTCGGCTTCAGCAGCGGTTAGGCGATTTTAGTTTCAAGACTTTTCCAGCGTCCGAAATCCACATTTCCCAGGAAGATTTCAGACCGTACGGGATTATCCGCGACAAATCAGGCGAGTATGTTTCCCGCGAACTCGGTTTCGAGATGTCTGCAAGCGACGCAATTCGCATGAAGTGGAGCTATTATCTGGCATTGCTCGATGTCTCGTTGGAATTTGAGACAAACCACCCCGGTTTCATTGCCTTCGATGAGCCTGATCAACAGGCAATTGAGAGCAAAGATGTAAGATCATTCCTCGTTGAAGCGGCTGGCTTCAAGAAGACCGCTCAGATACTTGTCGCTGCAACAGCTGAAAAAATTGCCGGGTTTGACGCAGATTTGAGAAATTCTGGAGCCAGAATTCTCGAATTTTCTGGTTATACTGTGCAAAGACGCGCTTGATTTTCTAACTGTTCGAAAACTATGCCAGCTAGCGGAGACTTTTTTTAATGGAGCGCGAAACCCTGTTTTCATGGCTGTGCTGGGCATTTTGCCATCACCGATACAGCAGCAGTCTTCGAAATTTCTCACCAGTGGCTTGGTCAAGGTGCGAGTGAAACTGCGCTTACAGCGAAAGAGGGCCGCCGAGAGGCGATTGAAGAACAATTCGTCAACTGGCATAAGCTACGAGCTGCACGTCGATGATCGTCTAACTCGGGCCAAAAGTAGGGCGGATTTTCTGTACTGCTTTGCAGCTGCTTGGAAACTTAAGCTCTAAATCTGTCCCCCGACACCCTTGAACTTTTCAACAAACATCGCAATTTTCTGGAAGACACCTTGTTTCCTGCTCAGATAGTGAGGGTTGAGCGGGCTCATTTTCGGCAATATTGCGTTTAGTTCGGTGCCGTTGTCTGTCGCAAATTCGCGTCTGATAGACGTGGCGATGTAGCGCTTTGCGGCATCGACATTCAGATTTTCAGTGGATATCAGCTCTTCCGCCTCCCGTCGCTGCTCTGCCTGGGCAAAGGTAAAAAAGGCATCAATAACAGTTGCCTTATCGCCAATCTTATCAAGATCAGTCTGATTAATGAAATCGACCAAAAGGCTTTCTTTCTCCCGGTTGCCTATGCTGGCTCGGATCATGCGCCGCACATCCTCAACAAGGGCGGCCTTGTCCTTCACCTTCTTATTGTTTTCGAAAATCTGTTCTAGAATGTAGTCGAGATTAATCTCTTGGGACTTAAGCAGGTCCACCTCAAACACCACGTCGTCCCAATCGACTGTGGATTTATCTGTTTCGTTGGCCGCTTTTTCTCGGCGCAACCAATCGCGGATGTCGTTGTAGGTTGACCGGTAGTCCTGGATTTTTCGTTCTGCTGGAATCTTGATTGCACTCAATGCAGCGAAATCTGGATCACTTAAATGATGCTCAACTTTGAAGGTTTCCACGGCGTCGGCATCATTTGTGTCGACATCCTGCAAGGCTTTCAAGCTTGCAAATTCATCGTAATTTTGCAGCACATTTTCGACGCGTAAATATTCGCCGAACAGCTTGGCGAAGTATTTTTTGTCACTCTCTTTGACAATCTCATCAGGGTTGGGGAAGCGCTGTTCCAGCTCTGTCACCACGTCCACAAAACCGCGTCGCGCTTCACCGGTGACGAGATCGGTGAAGCCTTCCATGTATTCCTTGTAGCTCTTTTCCAGGACAACGTTTTTGGTGTTTTTGTCTCCAAACAGCGTGATGGCATTGACGGTTGCCTCTTCCAGATCACGGAAGGTAACAATGTTGCCGAAGGTTTTGGTAGCGTCGTATATTCGGTTGGTCCGCGAATAGGCCTGTATAAGGCCGTGGTAGCGAAGGTTCTTGTCGACAAATAGAGTGTTAAGGGTAGGAGCATCGAAGCCGGTTAAGAACATGCCGACGACGATCAGCAAATCGACTTCCTTGGCTTTAACGCGCTTTGCGAGGTCGCGGTAATAGTTCTGGAAGCTGTTGCTATCCACGCTGAAATTGGTCTTGAAAAAGGTGTTGTAGTCGGCAATCGCTGCGCTCAAGAATTCCTTGGCGCTCGTATTCATGGCCGACACATCAAAGCTTTCATCCTGGATTTCGCCAACTGCGTCCTGTTCTTCGTTGGCGGCGAACGAGAATATGGTTGCAATTTTTAACGGCTTTTCACTGTCCGCCTGGAGTTTGTTCAGGGCCTCGTAAAATAGTTTAGCCGCGTCCACGCTGCTCACTGCAAACATGGCATTGAAGCCCCTGTTGCTGCCTTGCAGACGATGGGTTTTCTGGCGAAAATTGTTTAACACGTACTGCGATATTTCCCGGATACGATCTGGGTGCAGCAGGGCCTTCTTGTTTTCCGCTGCATTGAGCTTTTTTTCATCCCGCTCAGATTCGATTGCCTTAAATTGTGGGCGGACATCGTTATAGTCCACCTTGAATTTCAGCACTTTTTCGTCCCGGATGGCGTCGGTGATGACATAGGAGTGAAGCTCCCGGCCGAAAACACTCGCCGTCGTTTCAGCACCCAAAGCATTCTGAGGGAAGATTGGCGTTCCCGTGAAGCCAAACTGATAAAAGCGCTTAAATTTCCTTTTCAGGTTCTTCTGCGCTTCCCCGAATTGACTCCTGTGGCATTCATCAAAAATGAAAACGACCTCTTTGTCATAGACGGGTAGGTCGCCTTCGCTCTTCATCAGGTTGTTGAGCTTCTGGATTGTCGTGACGATGATCTTGTTGTCGTCTTTATCAAGATTACGCTTTAATCCGGCGGTGCTGTCAGAACCATTCACGCTATCCGGTGAAAAGCGCTGGTATTCCTTCATGGTCTGATAATCGAGGTCTTTTCTGTCCACGACAAAAAAGACCTTTTCGATGAAATCAAGTTCGGTTGCCAGACGTGCGGCCTTAAAGCTGGTGAGCGTTTTGCCAGACCCGGTCGTGTGCCAAATATAACCGCCGCTTTCCGGCTTGCTCCAATTCTTGGCTTCATGTGAACTCTTGATCTTCCATAGGATGCGCTCGGTAGCGGCAATCTGGTAGGGTCGCATCACCAACAGCGTATCGCTTACATCGAAGACGGAATAACGCAGCAGCACTTTTAGCAACGTATCTTTTTGGAAGATGGTGGCTGTAAAGTCCTTCAGGTCTTTAATCAGCCCGTTATCGGCCTTCGCCCAGTTCATGGTGAAGTCAAAGCTGTTTTTATCGCGGCGTGTAGTGTTCGCGAAATAGCGGGTGTCGGTGCCGTTCGATATAACGAAAAGCTGAAGGTATTTGAAAAATGATTGCTCGCTGTTGAAGCTCTCCTTGCTGTAGCGGTGTAGCTGGTTGAAGGCTTCGCGAATGGCAACGCCACGCTTTTTCAGCTCAATCTGCACCAGTGGCAACCCGTTCACCAAAATCGTCACATCGTAGCGATTGGCGTGTGTGCCGGTTTGCGCAAATTGCTTGATCACCTGCACCTTGTTGCGAGCAATGTTCTTCTTGTCGAGCAGGTAGATGTTTTGGATATGGCCGTCGTCAAAGACGAAATCGTGGATGTAGTCGTCGTGAATTTTGCGGGTTTTGTCAGTGGCGGTGTCGCTGGGCCTGTCCAGATAGGTTTCTAAGAACCGCACCCATTCACCATCCTCAAAGCTCACATTGTTCAAGGTTTGCAATTGCTGGCGGACATTTGCTAAGAGGGATTCAGGCGTGTTGAGCTTTGCTAGCTCGTAGCCCTGAGCTTGCAAATCCTGGATAAGCTCACGCTCCAAATCGCCTTCGCTCTGATAGCTATCGCGGGCTTCCCATTCCCTGACGTATCTATCGAGAACGATAAAATGCTTCGATTCTGCGAGTGGTGTGGTCTGCTCAACCATTCTGCACCTCCTGCTTCGCCCAGTAGCCATAATTTTTGGTTAAGTTGTCGAGCAAGAGCTTAACGATTTGCTTTTCGGGTTCGGTCGGTTCTGCCACCTCTTCACTGGAAAGGGTGCGATGGCTGTTGAAAGTGATAATGCGCTTTAAATATCCTTCCTTATCACCGGGGGCCGTGTCCAGAAGGTCAGTCCATTGTGCATAACCTAAGAAGTTCGCCGTCTTTTCGTAGAGGTTTCGCAGCAGCGTGAAGTGATATTTCTCCACTCGATTGTCGGCAATCGCCCGCTCAAGCGTGTGCTTTAAATATAGGTGGTAGGAAAAGCTCTTGTTGGAATCGCCGTCCTTTTTGGTCAGCTCGAAACTTCCGTCTTCGAGTCGTTCCAGCAGGTAGCAGGCCTTATTGTTCACCTCATTGAAAAGCACGTTATAAAAAAGCGGGCTGTGCGTGGTGATGATAAACTTCAGATCAGACCGGCTGGATTTGATCACGTCCGCTAGATTAACCGCCAGCTCGATTAGATGGTTCTCGTCCAAAGAGCTGACCGGGTCATCGATGAACACATATTCAAGTTTGTTGAATTGATCGGTTTCGCGCTCTCCAGGTTCGGAGACATTGAGAATATTGATTACCTGATCCAGCAGCGTCGAAAAAATGCTCCAGATAAAATTACTTTCTTCACCCTTTGAGATTTTCAAGTTTTCTGAAGGCTCGTCGGTCCCGCGTTCAAAAGAGAATTTCACTTCTGAAAACGCTTTTATGACGATGTCTTTTCCGTCTTTGTCTTTGATGTTGTATTCTTCGTTGAAGGTCGGCGTCAGTTTGTTGTCGGCGTATCGCTGAAAACCAGTGATGACGTTTTGGTCTTGCCCTTGATCTTTCAAAATCCAGTCGGTGAAAGCGTTTGGCTGAATTATCATTTTCGGTTCGGCATCGAGCGCGAGGCCATTGTCCCAATAAAACAGGTCCTCAGTAAAAGCGTTGTAATAGAGGATTTTGGTGCGGGTCGGTTCCTCCAGCACTGCACCTTCAGAATCGCCGTTCTTTGCCGCAATCAGGTTCGTGAATTCACGCGAAAGGCGAGTCTTTCCCGTGCCATTAAAGGCATAGATCAACTGCACCTTCTTGTTGGTGTTTCGCAATTCTTCCGCGATTTCGTCGAGTTCTTTACCCATCGCTATGCGGTCTTCCCTTCATTGGTGAAGTTCAACAACAAATCGCGGTAGTATTCATATTGCTTCTGACGCAGCTCAATTTCCTTTGGTAGACCTTCAGTGAGTGAGTTAGTCAGAGCATCGAATTTATCGAGTATAGCCGCAATGCGGCCCTGTTCCTCAAGGGACTTTTGGGGATTGGATGCGTAGGGAATAGGAATTCCAATATTTTGAATCATGGGGATTGTCAGTTGAGGTATGCCAGCCTCAGGAATTCTGTATTCGCTTTCGATGGTTTTCATGAAGTAATAGGCGTATTTTAGATCAATTTTTATCTTGGGTGTTAATACTAATAGTCTAACTATAGGGTAGAACGGCGTATCTCGGTAGCTTGTCCAGCCAATTGTCCCCCTGGCGGAAATCGTCAAGCTAGGCTTTTCTATCTTGGCTTTATCAGTCCACCCGTACAGCGACCTGTTGCCGGTACCATTCGACAATATCGGAATGTTAAACTCTTCAGTTTCAATATCAGAAAGGGCGGTCTTGGGAACGTCGCCGCCCGCAAAAATGTTGAAGACCTGTCCCAGAGTTTTCCATTCCACGTCATCTTCATCGAAATTCAGAAGTTGATCGCGATAGTAGTTGAATTGCTTCTTCCGGGCCGTAAGTTCTGCGGTAAGTTCTGCCGTAACTGCTGTGAATGTGTCTAAGATTCGCACGATGTCCGCCTGAATCGCCAGCGATTTTTCAGGGCTTTCGGGGCATGGGATGGGGATTGAGAAGGCCTTCACAAGGGCATCAGAGATCGCCGGATAAGCAGCGCCACTTTGCCGTTCCTCCACGTAGCTCTTGAACTCGGTGGAGGAAATGCAATGCAAAATCCATTTTGGTAAGACCTTTTCCTTCTTAGCCCTAAGAACACAATAACCTGTGCTTGCAATCTCGCCGGAATATTCGTCGTCGATAAGACAATATCTTTGTTGTGATGGGCGTGTGGTGGCAAAGATTACGTCATCCTGTTCCACGAGCTTTTGCGCTCGACTAGGTGCATTCTTAGCATCTATTTCTGTGGTCTGAGTGATGCTCTTCGTTTCAATACTGACAGATGTCAGGTCTATGTAGCGGTATGTGCGTTCTGTATCCCGCCATCTAACGTTACTCGTTGACATGGTCACATCAGCCAACGGCTGCCATTTAACTGCAGCACCATCCAGTAGCTTATTTAGGTAGTCCAGGCCGCTCATGCCTCGATCTCCGCAACGATGGCGTCAATCTCCGCACGCAATTTGTCGACTTTTTCTACCGTAGTTTCTATCTCTGCGTTTAATTCTTCTATGTTTATGATCTCACGATTGTCTTTCGGGTCCACGTAGGCGTTGACAGCAAGATTGTAGTTTTTGGCGACGATGTCGTTGTAGGCAACCGACTGCGCGAAATGTGCAACATCGTCCTTTCTATCGAAGGCCTGCATGATCTGTTGAATGTGACCGGGGTTGGCGGCATTCTCGTCGTCGGTCAGCGTGTTGTTGTTGGTTCCTTTTTTGAACAGGCCACTCGCGTCAATAAATTGGGTTTCGGTGTCAGTCTTGTGCTTGGAAAGAACCAAAATATTGACGGCGATGGTCGTGCCGTAAAACAAGTTGGGAGCCAGTGAAATCACGCTCTCCACAAAGTTGTTGTCGATAAGATATTGCCGGATTTTCTGTTCGGCACCGCCTCTGTAAAAAATACCGGGAAAGCACACTATTGCCGCACGGCCCTTGGCAGATAGATAACTAAGCGCATGCAGCACGAAGGCAAAATCCGCCTTGGATTTTGGGGCAAGTACCCCTGCCGGAGCAAAGCGATCATCGTTGATCAGCGTCGGGTCGTCAGAGCCTATCCAGTTGACCGAATAAGGAGGGTTCGAAACGATAGCATCGAATGGTTTTTCGTCGCCAAAATGCGGCTCGATTAGGGTGTTGCCGAGCTGAATATCAAACTTGTCGTAGTTGATATTGTGCAGGAACATGTTCATTCGGGCCAGGTTGTAGGTCGTGTGGTTGATCTCCTGGCCGAAGAAACCTTCTTCAACAATGTGCGCGTCAAAGTGCTTCTTTGCTTGCAGTAGCAGCGAGCCTGAACCACATGCCGGGTCGTAAATCTTGTTCACGCTCGTTTGCTTGTGCATCGCAAGCCGCGCAATCAGCTTGGAAACATGCTGCGGAGTGAAAAACTCCCCGCCAGACTTGCCCGCAGTGGCTGCGTAATTTGAAATCAGGAATTCGTAGGCATCACCAAACAGATCGATTTGGTCGCCATGAAATTCGCCAAATTTCAGCTCCGCAACGCCCTTGATGACCGCGGCCAATCGGGAATTCTTGTCTTTCACCGTGTTGCCAAGGCGGTTGCTGGTCGTGTCAAAATCAGCAAACAAGCCCTTGATGTCAGCCTCTGAGGGGTAGCCGCTAGCGGACCCCTCAATTCCATCAAAAATCTTCTTCAGGTCTGTATTCAGGCTTTCATTGTCTTTGACGTTTTTCGCGACATTGGAAAACAGTTGGCTGGGGTAAATGAAATACCCCTTGGTCTTGACCGCATCGTCCTTGATTTCAGGCGTGATTACGCTGTCCGGCAACTTAGCGTAATTGATGCTTTCATCGTCGGCTTCGATATAGCTGGCAAAATTCTCACTGATGAAACGATAGAAAAGGGTACCAAGCACATATTGCTTAAAGTCCCAGCCATCGACCGCACCGCGCACCTCATTGGCGATTTTCCAGATTTGGTTCTGTAGGTGGGCGCGTTGCTCGGCGCTTGTCATGCTCTCTTTTCCTTTTATTTCTGCTCTTGCTCAGCGATCCAGCGTTTAATTTCTGACCTGCGAAAACGCCAAGACCCGCCAACCTTGAACCCTGGAATGCGGCCTTCCGACACAAAACGATAGGCGGTCTTCTCAGCGATTTTTAAATAGCTGGCCAGCTCTTTGATCGTAAGAATTTCATCGTCCGACATCGCAGCCCGAATCCAAATTGGGGAACTCTGAGGAAATTAATGGAAGATGAGGATAGCGCAAGCCTTACGTGCGGGGGGCGCTCAAGATGATGGCGCATACGGTTCGGGGAAAATGCAGGTGATCTCCGCTGCATGCTTGCCGCACGGTTCGCGTTATGGCGACCCACAGTCTATGTGATCGGTCGATTATTTCTTTCCGCCCGGCAATCCTCTTGCCGAGCGCACCGGGTAAAAAATCGTTCTCCAGTGTCAATTCGCCGATTTTGGCTTGCAGCGTTTTGACATCGACAGTTGGACCGGCTGATTCCGTCTTCGCTTCATCGCCAAAAACGCCGGTCGCACCCTCAAGGAGCTGGTCTTTCCACTGTTCGATCTGGTTGGCATGCACGTTGGACTGCTGGGATAATTCCACCAGCGTCTGCTCGCCTCTGATCGCAGCAAGCGCAACGTTCGCCGTGAAGCCGGGGCGGTGATTCCGGCGCGATTGTCTCGTCATGGTATCTCCTGTTCCCGGCATCTAAGCCGAAGTCAGGCTAAACATTCGCTTTTCCTCGCTATGCAGATTTCCTGGGCCAGCTCTGAAGACCCATCGTCGGCGGACAACCCATTCAGTGCTTTGATCGCCGACCAGCGAACGGCTCGTTTTTGGAAGGACGCATCCCTTTCTAGCGACGTTTGTCAGTCGGCCGTTTAGCTTTGTCGAGCAACGACTACGAAAACGATCATCACGAATATCGACACCCATATGAGCGAAAACCAGATGATGGTCGGTAGCGGGGAGGGAGGGCGACCCTCGGGCTTCGGAAGCAGGCCGAGTATGTCGGGAATTCCATAATTGCTCGCCTCTAAGTATCGGTGGTGCGAATTTCTAAACTTGATGATGCAGAAGACCAAAGGGATGAGGCAGGCTGCCGCAAGGAAATAGAAGACCATAATTCTCACTCTCGGTGGAAATGCTGGCCAACCTGCTTCGAAAGCTATTAAAGGCCAGTTATCGACGCATTTTCGGTAAACTCCCTCGATGATTTTCTGGCCATTTCCTTGTTGAAGCCGTGGAGAGCGTGTAGGCAGCCGACAGAACGAACCTGGTGTGGTGATTTCCTTTTCAAAGATCGATAACGAACCCTGGACGAAATCCGTTCGACTCTTGTTCTGTTGCATTTCCTCTCGGGTTACAGAGAATTCTGGTGCTGCCAAACATGTAGTCTCGTGCACGGTGAATGTGGCCGTGTATCCAAATCGACGGCCGCTTGAGCGTGATCAAACTCGATAAATCGCTTGCGAAACAGGCATTGGTAACTTGGCCGTGGAACCGCGCATCCATACTGTCCGGCAGCGGGGCGTGATGCGAGATGACGATTGTGCGGGCTGCGTGAGGCTTGGATAATTGCTGATCGATATACGCTCGGCTTTCCTTGTGACGGCGAAAGATTTCCTGAACCGTAACTGACCCGGTCTGGCCCGGCTCTCTTTCATCCGAGCGGAAAATGAGGTGGAAATCGAGCATGTAACGCGGAGCGTTTTGGAAAGCGTGTGTGCGGCGCTCCTCTGGCGAGAGGTGTTCATCTCCGCCAATCTCGACTGCGAAATCAGTCCAAAGGGTCGCGCCAATGAAGCGGCACGTCCCGATCTCTAAACTATCGTTTTCAAGGAGGTGAACGTTGGAATTCTCCACTGCTCGACGTGCCTTTTCGAGCGCGTACTCAATGCTTACTCCGAAATAATCATGATTTCCTAGAACGAGTGCGACCGGCATTTTCGGAGATACTACCGTTTGGAGGTATCGGATCGTTTTATCGATTTCGTCGGAGACGTCACCGGCACAGATGCACAGGTCTGCTTCCGGTATCTTCAGGTGGGTTCCCCAAAACCTGTCCATCGCGGAAAGGTGGATGTCGCTGATGATCCAAGCTCGCATAGCTGGTCCCTCACGCTTGACGAGCCAAGCGGCCTTCTCTGGTTGAAGCATTTGTGAATTTGGGGGCGGCAGCTAGTGCTTTGCTGCTGCCGTAGCTTTCGTGCCGTGTGGCCAGTAAACGTCCAGCTGCCTTGCGTCCAAACGCTTGCGCTCGACCAGTGCGTCAGCGATCTTCAGTAAGATCGGCTTCAGTCCGTCGAGTATCTCTTTTGCTCGTTGATGCTGTTCGCGAAGGATTTCACCTACCTCCTCCCTCAGAGGTAGGTCTTCCCAAAGCTTGGCCGCGTTCGATCTGTCGATGGAACCTGGCAGGAAAAACAACGAGTCTCCGAAAGCGTGTTCGGCGACCATCTGCACTGCCAGTTGGGTCGCAACGGCCAAGTCACTTTCCTTGGTTCCAGAGGACCAATTTGCACGATGCCCGAAAACGAGGTCTTCGGCCGCAGCGCCAGCCAAGTTGTACGTTATCATCTTCATCGTATCCCACCGTGTGACGAAATCGGACGCGTGGAATTTGGTCAACGTTGTGCCGTGTGAATCTACAAGTGTCGCGAAGCTTTCTACGTTATCATATATTTCGACGTGTTCGACCTTACCGAGCAGCAAGGCGCGGGCGATAACCGCATGCCCTGCCTCGTGCACGGCCACACGGTAGAGGGTCTTGGCGTCGAGCGGAGGCGTTGGGCGTATCACCGCCTTCAGGTCCAAGATCGTGACGTCCCTTTTTTCTCGCCTGGCCCTCCGGCGTGCTTCGCGCCCCAGTCTTTCAAGATCGGCCCCGCTTTTGCCTGGCAACCGAGTACCAATTTCCTTTAAAGTTGGATCGGCGGCCAACGTCGGCAGGTGAAAAGCTAGAATTTGCGCCCGAGATGCGGCGTCCGGCATCGGGAAGTGGATGTGCTTTTCCAAACGACCACTTCGTAGTAGCGCCGGGTCAATTCGTTCCGGGAAATTGCAGGCCGCCACCACGATGACGCCCTCTCGATCAACAATGCCGTCAAGGCACTCAAGCAAGGCGTTGACGACTGTTGTCGAGTAAGTCTCATGTCGCGATGGGAACTTTGCACGGTCACCGATGGCGTCGAATTCGTCAATGAAAAGCAGTGAGGGAGCGTTTTCCTTTGCTGCATCGAAAGCTTTGTACATCGCTTTGAGCAAATCGCCGAGGTCGCCATCTTTGAAACTTTGCCATTCTGCAATCGACGTCGCCTCAAGATGCATACCGCAGTCGGCCGCAAGCGAGGCCGCGAAGCGGGTCTTCCCGGTGCCCGTTGGTCCGAAAAACAAGCATCCTTTGTCGATTTCAGACCAAGGAAGGCTTCCTTGCCGCCACTCATCCAGATCGCGTTTCAGTGTTTCGGCCCAAGTGCTGGCCTCGCCAAACCCTCTCTGAACGTCAAGGTGCCGAGCTTTACCAGAACCATCTTCTCGTTTTGCGGAATAAAGTTTCGCAGCCGCGCCAGCAGCGGATCGTTTAGGCCGGAAAATAGCTTCCATGCGCTCGGATCGTTGCTCGGCGATCACAGCATACTCTTGTTCAGAAAGGGGGCCGCATCCTCTGAATTGGCTAAGTGCTCTAAGGTGCCGGATGTCGCAAAGCTCAAGCTGGTCAGTAACTGTGGCCGCAAGCTCGAAATCCTCGTGAATGGGTAAGCCATCCTGAGCAAAAATGATCAGCTTCTCGCCGGATTCTAGAAGCTCGGCGGCGTCTATTTCCCAACCGCGCCGATGCTTCGATATCGGATGCACGCATAGTTTCACTCCCTTTTCACCCTTGAGGATGAACTTCGCCGCTTCGTGGATATCTCCCAGTTGCCATTGGTGCGGCACGGTGAAGATCGCGACGCAAAACGGCTCGGAAAGGCGGCCGATATTTTTGCGGAAGAGCCTGACTAGAGAGCAATATGACAGGTAGTTAGTTGCTGATTTTTTGGCAATCGCCGCATTGTTGCGCTTGGATCGGCGAAACTCGCCAGTGCGAACGCTTTTGAGCTGATCGGAAACTCCCTGCAGTTTGAAGATGTACTTGTCGAGGCTGTCGACGAGAGCTTTGTCCATTTGTTCGTACCTCACCTGATCAGCCAAGGAGCCCTTGGGGGAAATGGTACCAGCGGCTCAACGTCCTCGCCAATTTCCGCTTTCCATCAAGGTAGAACAGCTCGCTGGTGATGCCGGGACCATCTTTGAGTTGAGGATGGCCTGACATTTCGCCCATCAGGCAAGGCACAGACCGTTGCGCGAGCATGCAGTTACAGATAGCGACAGCGTTGTCAGGACTAGCGAAGCCTCCGGGTGAGGCAAGACTTTGTAGATCGGTGAGCAGCGACTGAAGTCGCGGAATGATCACGCTAGGGGGAGTTCCAAGCCATTTGTCGTTCATAGAAAAGTCCCTTGCTTCGAGAATCGTCCGTCGCAAACCCTTTAAACTGATTCGCGAGACATACACAAAGAAAAAGAGACAAAAAGACATATTACGAGACAAGGACACATTTATTTGACATTTCCTTGCTTGGTCGTGTTTTCCATCACGGATGAAAGTCTTAGCGAGCCAATTCCGTGCGGCACGAGCGCTTCTTGAACTAGATCAGGAGGCGGTTGCCGCATGGATTAAGCTTGATCAACAGGAAATCAGTCGTTGGGAAGGAGCAAAATATAAGCTTCTCTCAGTCGATGGCGTAAACCTTCGTAACGCCTTTAAAGCTAATGGCATCGAGTTCATCGCCGGGAGCGATGACGAGGGTGCAGGTGTGCGTTTTTCCAAGCCAGGGGCTGAAGACCATACCAAGCGATCACAATTTCGCGCCGCACGAGCTTTGGCAAATCTGACAATAAGGAATTTGGAGCAAGTATCTGGAGTCAACCGAAACTTCATCTTTCGCCTGGAAGCCGGGAAAATCGGCGGGATAAATTTAGACAAGATAAGAAAGCTGGAAGAAGCGTTCCTGCGGCTAAATGTTCGGCTGACTGAGAGGGGCGAAAAATGGGGAGTAGGAGCCCGGTGGTCCGTTCCTGACCCCTTTCCGGACCTGTGAACGGCTACGGAGCAGCCGATCAAGTACGTTTTTCGTTCCAGTTTTTGGCATCCATCATCGGGGGCCGTGAAGTAGGCGCTTTACCGAGAGTGCCTTCAAGTCGCCAAGCTCCGCTTGACCCGTCCTGACCCAAGCTTCCCGCTTAAGGTAGTTTTCAATCGATAATTAGAAATCGGCGCAAAGACCTAATCGTACAAAAAAACGGTATATATACCGCTTTGCGATGCCTGCCGATCATACAGTTTCAGGTAATCGTATATTCTCAGCTGGTAAGTTCGGCCCGCGGCCTGCCTCATCGGCGCCGGCGACCGGCCAGTGGCCGGCCTTGCGGGCTTTGAGTTCCAGTCGGAAATCCGGCACGAGCGGAGCCGTGTCGAAAAGCAGGGGAGAATCGGGTGGCGTGCGAGGTTTCATGCGGCTGAACCTCGCACGCCAACCCGATTGCCCGCAAGTCCCCGGATCAGGGCGGCGGCCGGGGACGCTCCGGCGGATGGTGGCGGTCAGGGCCATCCGCGGGAATTGCGCTCGGTGCTCGAAAACAGGGCGGTTTTGTCGAGACGCCGATGCGCAAGCTTGAAGCAATTCCAGGAAAAGTGCGAAGCGGTTTTCCGTCCGGAATTGCGTAAGGGTTAGAGGAAATTCCAGGAAAAGTGTGAAGCGGTATTCCCCAGGCAAAGCGCGAAGCGATTTTGCCCGAATTGCGTGGAAACAAAATGTTAGAGCAGCGATAGTTGCACGCCGCTGCCGTCTGGCGGCACAAACAGATCATCGCGCAGCGGCACGCTGCGTCGCGTCAATTCGAAACGTCGGGCGGCCATTTCAAAGCGCCGGGCGATCTGCCAGGCATAGGGACCGGCGCCTTTCATGCGCTTGCCGAATTCGGCATCGTAATCCTTGCCGCCGCGCATCGAGCGTACCAGCGACATCACATGCCGGTAGCGATCGGGATAATGCTGCAGCAGCCAGTCTCGAAACAGCGGGCTGACCTCGAGCGGCAGTCTGAGGATGACATAACTCGCCTCGGCAGCGCCCGCAGCCTTTGCCGATTCGAGGATGCGCTCCAGCTCGTGGTCGTTCAGCGCCGGGATGAGCGGGGCGGCCATGACTGCCGTCTGGATGCCTGCTTCGGCAAGGGTGCGGATCGTCTCCAGCCGCCGCGGCGGTGTGGCGGCACGCGGCTCCATCGTCCGGGCAAGCTTGCGATCCAGCGTGGTCACCGAGATGCCGACGCGCACCAGGTTCTTAGCTGCCATCTCCTGCAGAATGTCGAGATCACGCAGGATCATCGCCGACTTGGTGACGATCGATACCGGATGGTTCGCCTTGTTCAACACCTCCAGAATGCCGCGCATGATGCGCCATTCCTTCTCGATCGGCTGATAGGGATCGGTATTGGTGCCGATCGCGATCACCCGTACCTTGTAACCGGGCTTGGCGAGTTCCCGCTCCAGCAGTTTTGCCGCATCGGGCTTGGCAAAGAGCTTCGTCTCGAAATCGAGCCCCGCAGAAAGCCCCATATAGGCGTGTGTCGGCCGGGCGAAACAGTAAATGCAGCCGTGCTCGCAGCCGCGATAGGGATTGATCGAGCGGTCGAAGGAAAGATCCGGCGATTCGTTGCGGGTGATGGCCGTGCGCGGTTTTTCGACCTGCACTTCCGTCTTGAATGGCGGCAGCTCTTCCCAGGTCTGCCAGCCATCGTCGACGGTCTCCCGCTGCAGTGGCTCGAACCGACCTGTCGGGTTCAGTCCCGCCCCGCGTCCACGCCGCCGGTCGACCTCGACTCTCAGGCCGGAGGACACGATCATCGCATCGGCAATATCTGCCGTATTGGCAGGCGCGAATGCGGCCTGCCCTGCCAGGGACTGCTCTCTCATCGGATTCTCCCGCGGCGGAAAGCCATCGCCTCCGCCCGTTTTTTGCTGATTAAATTCCTATCCACAAAATGAGAACAATGCAAGAACAAAATGAGGAAAACGATGCTGGCAAAATTTTGTGCGGCGCATTATAAATAGTCAATGTTGACGGTTGTTCTCGAATGTCAGGATCAGGAATCTGAGCTGGCACAGACTTTATCGGTATTGGTGGCAGGCGCGGTGGAGGGGCTGGTGAGCGATGTGGTCGTGCTCGATCACGGCTCGCGCGACGGCACCTCGCGGGTGGCCGACGCTGCCGGTTGCCGCTTCCATTCGCAATGGGATATCAAGGACATCGTCCGCTCGGCGCGCGGCGAATGGCTGCTCTTCGTCGAGCCGGGTGCAAGACCCCAGGCCGGCTGGATCGATGAGATCGCCGAATATGTCGCGCTGAACAAGCTGCCGGCACGCTTCACCGCGTCGCGCGGCTACAGGCGCCCGTTCTTCCAGCGTGTCGGCCGTGCCGTGCCGCCGCTGGAACTCGGCTTCCTCCTGCCGAAGAAGCAGGCGCTCGCCATTGCCAAAAGCGGCATGCGGCTGACCGAATTCGTCAAGGGCCAGAAGCCGCGCAAGCTCGCGAGCGAACTGATTCCGTCCTGGGTCGCCCGCGCTGCACGATAGGGCCGTAACCCTCTCCATGAGCAAAAGATGGCGCCCAATAGGATTTCGCGCTATAATTCAAACATGGCGCCGTCGAAGCGCCTCGCTTCGCAACGGAATGGCCATGGAATGCCGGTGAACGGCAGAACAGGTCAGCGAAAATCTCCTCTTCTGCCGCGTACCCGGCGAAAGGAGGTGCGTCATGGCACGCGGTAGGATCTACGGCGTACGCGGTATGATCTACGGCCTCATGGCCGTCATATTGCCGACATTGGTGATCGCGCATCCGCATTCGGCAGCATCGCAGATGATGCGCAGTTGCGCAGGCCGACCCGAAATCGTCAATTTCCTGGACAAGAACTTCGCCGAAAAGCTCACGGCAGTCGGACTGATCAACCAGAACGCCGTTCTCGAGGTCTACGCCGCCGAAAGCGGCACCTGGACTCTTATCATCACAGATGTTCACGGCATAAGCTGCGTCCTGCTGTCGGGTGACAGCTGGGACACGATGCCCGTCCTGCCAGGCCTTGCGACATAGCGCAGGCACATGGGTCTATTTGGTCGCGCCGCGTTTCAGGTGCTCGTCCAGACGCGGCATGATCTCGACGAAATTGCACGGCACGCTGCGATAGTCGAGCTGTCCTTTCAGAATGCCGTCCCAGGCATCCCGACAGGCGCCGGGCGAACCCGGCAGCACGAAGATGAAGGTGGCGTTGGCAACGCCTGCCGTGGCGCGCGACTGGATCGTCGCCGTGCCGATCTTCTCGTAGGAGATCCGGTGGAAGATGGCGGAAAAGCCGTCCATCCGCTTTTCGAACAAAGGTTCCAGCGCCTCGGGCGTCACATCGCGGCCGGTAAAGCCGGTGCCGCCAGTGGTGATGACGACGTCTATGGCTTCGTTCTTAGTCCAGGCCTTCACCCGTGCGGCAATCTTTTGGCGATCATCGGGCACGATCCCCCGGTCGACCAGCCTGTGACCTGCCTCGGTGATCCGCGCCGCCAGCGTGTCGCCCGACTTGTCCGTCTCCGGCGTACGCGTATCCGAGATCGTGAGAACCGCAACGCCGACCGCGATGAAGGGCCGCTTTTCGTCCAGACCTGCCATCATGCGCCTCCCGAAACCGTTTCCGTCGCCTGGAAATACCAGCCAGGGCGCTCGTCGTGAAGAGCTGCCGCCGCATCTTCGGCAGCAGTCATGCTCGCAAAGATGCCGAAACAGGTGGCGCCGGAACCGGACATGCGAATCAGCAGGGCGCCGTGGGCTTCCAGCATCGACGAGATCTCCGAAATCTCGGGCACGAGTTCGCGCGCCGGCGGCTCCAGGTCGTTGCGGGCAGCAGCAATCGCCGCGAGCCAGTCGGCAGTCTGAGGCGGGCTCGGTGCCAGGCTGAGCGCCGGATTGTTCTTTGTCGCCAGCCGGCGGAAAACCTCAGGTGTCGAGATGCCTTCCAGCGGATTGGCGAGCACCATGGCAAAGGCCGGCAGATCAGGCACAGCTTCGATCTTTTCGCCGATGCCGCGGGCAATCAGCGGTCGGCTCTCCAGGCACATCGGCACGTCGGCGCCGAGCTTCAGCGCCAGCGTGGCAAGCGTCTCCGCCGATAATGTCGTGCCCCAGAGCCGCATCAGCCCGCGCAGCGTCGCGGCTGCATCGGCCGAGCCGCCGCCGATGCCGGAGGCGATCGGCAGGTTCTTTTCCAAGTGGATGTGGACGGGGAAGGTGAGGGGGCCGATCTCCGCACGCAGGAGATCGCGCGCCTTCAGCACCAGGTTTGTGCCGCCGTCGCCGGCAAGCACCTCGCCGAAACGGCCCGACAGGGTGAATGCGTCGGTCGGCGACCGCATGAAGTCCAGCCGGTCGCCGTGATCTGCGAAGGTCACCAGCATATCGAGCAGATGATAGCCATCCGGCCGCTGGCCCGTCACATGCAGGGCCAGGTTGATTTTCGCGCGAGCTTCCTCGGAAACGCTGGAGCATGATGCCGAAAAGTCTGAGCGGTTTTCGGACGACATCATGCTCTATTTCTTTGATCGCACGCCGGCCAGGCCCTCGTCAGGCATGGTCCGTCAGGATTTCTTGTCGACCGGCGGCGGGGTGACGGGCGCCGGATCCGGCTGCTTCTTGTCGGCCGCCTTGGCATCGTCACTGACGGGAGGCAGGCCGTTGGCGACCTTGTCCTTGATCTTCGGGATCTCGGCAGCTTCGGGCTCGGAGGCGAGCGCCCGGTTCCACTGGTAGACGGCCTCGAGCTTACGCCCGACGCGCCAGTAGGCATCGCCGAGATGGTCGTTGATCGTTGCGTCGCCGGCCTTGATCTGTGCGGCCCGCTCCAGCTCGTCGACGGCATCGTCGAAGCGGTTGAGGCGGAAATAGGCCCAGCCGAGCGAATCGATGATGTAGCCGTCGTCAGGCCGAAGGTCGACGGCCTTCTTGATCATGCCGAGACCTTCGTCGAGGTTCCGGTTCATGTCGATCCAGGAATAGCCGAGATAGTTCAGCACCTGCGGCTGGTCGGGATTGAGCTCCAGCGCCTTGCGGAAATTCGGTTCCGCCTGGTCCCACTTCTTCAGCCGCTCATAGGCAATGCCTCGCTGGAAGAAGACGCTCCAGTTGACCCGGCCGGGGATGGGGCCGATCACTTCGACGGCCTTGTCGTAATTCGTGGCCATCGCCTGGTAGTCCTTGGCGTCGGAGAGCACGCTGCCATAGGCGAGGTAACTGCGGATGTCCTTCGGGTCGGAGGCGATCAGCGCCTGCAGGTGCTTGCGCGCTTCGTCCACCTTGCCGCCCTGGGCAAGGGCAAGGCCGAGCTGCAGCTCGGAGATGCGCCGCATCGGCGAATTCTCCGGCACCTTCTTGTAGAGCGCGATGGCGCGGTCCATCTGGTTCTGCTTCTCGGCAATGCCGCCGAGCAGCACCAGCGTATCGGCGCTGTTCGGATCGAGCGCATTGGCCGTCTGCAGGTAAAGCGAGACGATGTCCTCGGCGCCGTCGCGGTTCAGCGCGCCGCCGACCGAGAAGAGCACGCCGGCGGCACCTTCTTCGGCCGTCTTGACCTGCTGCTCCTGCTTTTCGTTCTTTCCGATACTGTCGCGCAGCGCGTTCAGCGGCGCATAGTTCGGCAATAGGTTGTCGCCGACGGAAACGGCGTCGAGCGCCTTTTGCTTATTGCCTTGTGTTGCTTCGAGGCGGGCAAGCGCCATCACGGCGCGCACGAAGGTGTCGGGCGCCGTTGCGCCCCCCTCCTTGTCGAGCACGGCATCGTTCAGATGCTTTCGGGCGGATTTCACGTCGCCGATGGCGATGGCGATCGCTCCGGCATTGTAATTCTGGAAGATGCGGAACCAGTCCGGCCCCTTCATCTTCTCGACCATGGTCAGCGCTTCCTTGCCGCGGCCGGCGCCGACGCGGGCCCAGGCGAGCAGCAGGTCGTTCATCATCCGGTCGAGATCGTTTGGCCCCTTATATTTCAGGATGGCCTCGGCCGACTTGTAGTCGTCACGGCGCACGGCATCCATGCCGCGCACGATCGTGGTGATACGCTCGACGGAAGGATCGCCCTTCAGGTCATTGGCATATTTGACGCCGTCCTTGATATCGCCATTGAGCAGCAGCGAGATCATCAGCCGCTGGCGAATCTCGGGATTGCCGGGCTCGATCTGCAGCGCCTTCTTGTAGAGTTCGATCGCCGTTTCATAGTCATGATCGACATCGGCGGTGCGCGCGGCGAGAAAGGCGCCGGAGAAAGTGGTGACGCTGTCCGCATCGAAGTGAACGGCCGTGCCGGCATCGTCTGTCTTGGCCGCATCCTCGGCGTTCGCGCCGCCGACACCGCTGAGCGAAAGGACAGCGGCCAGCGCTGCGCTCGTAAGAAGACGGATGGCAATTCTCTGCCGCATTAGGAAACCTTTCTTCGACAGCGTCCCGACAAATGGTGCCGGCCGCAAAACCAGTTGCGATCACTGATTCATAACAGGATGGCTTTTTTGAAGCGGCGCTGCAAGAAAATCAGCCTGCGATCAAGGACGTTTGATCAATTGACGCGCTCGATGCAGAAGTCGATCACTTCCATCAGAGCGGATTTCCAGACCGTATCGGGAAGGGGCGCAAGCGCATCGCGCGCGATCGTGCCGTAATGGATCGCGCGGCCGATGGTGTCGCCGAGCGTGCCGTATTTGGTGATCAGTCCCAGCGCTTTTTCGAGGTTGGCGTCGGTGCTGTTGCCGGCCTCGATCGCATCGCGCCAGAAGGCGCGCTCGTCCTCGGTGCCGCGGCGATAGGCGAGAATGACCGGCAGGGTGATCTTGCCCTCGCGGAAATCGTCGCCGACATTCTTGCCAAGATCGGCGGCCTTGCCGCCATAGTCGAGCGCATCGTCGACCAGCTGGAAGGCGAGCCCGAGATTCATGCCGTAGGATTTCAGCGCATTGCGGCCTGACCGCCCGGCCTCGGCGACGATCGGCCCGACTTCCGCGGCGGCGGCAAAGAGAGCGGCCGTCTTGGCGCGGATGACCGAGAGATAATCGTCCTCCGTCGTCTCCATGTTCTTGGCGACGGAAAGCTGCAGCACTTCGCCTTCGGCGATCACGCAGGCGGCGGCAGACAAGACGTCCAGCGCATCGAGCGAGCCGACATCGACCATCATGCGGAAGGCCTGGCCGAGCAGGAAATCGCCGACCAGCACGCTTGCCTGGTTGCCCCAGATCATTCGCGCCGTCGATTTGCCGCGGCGTAGATCGCTTTCGTCGACGACGTCGTCATGCAGCAGCGTTGCCGTATGCATGAACTCGACCGATGTGGCGAGCTTGACGTGGTTTTCGCCCCTGTAGTCGAACAGCGATGCGGAAGCCAGCGTCAGCATCGGCCGCAGCCGCTTGCCGCCGGACGAGATCAGATGGTTCGCCACTTCGGGGATCATCTGCACGTCGGAGCCGGCCTTGGAGAGAATGAGCTGGTTTACTCGCTCCATATCCGCCCTGGTGAGATCGACCAGCGGCTTTATGGATGCCAGTTTGTTTTTGCTTTCTTCAAGCGGTATGACCACGCCCAACGACCCGGACTCCTATTCATTCATTGCACCTGACAATAGAAAGGGGCGATGGACGCGGCAAGGGGTGAATTGTCGCGCTGAGCGAAATTGGAAGGAAAACGACGGCAATGCATGAGCTTATCCGCGCCAACGACCCCGTTCTTCTCTCCTATGCCGAGAGTTTGATGAAGGATGCCGGGATTCACTGCTTCATCGCCGATCAGGGCATGAGCGTGCTGGAAGGCTCGCTCGGCATGCTGTCGCGCCGCCTGCTGGTGGATGAGGAGATGGCCGACCAGGCGCGCCGCATCCTCACCGATGCCGGTCTCGGCGGCGAGCTGCGCGAGCGGAAGTGAGCTCCGATGACAGCCACTGACACTGTCGATGCCTTTCATCGCGGCGGCTTCCATGTGGTGCAGCCGAAGGGCAGGGGCCATCGCTCCGGCATGGATGCGATGCTGCTTGCGGCTCTGATCGCCGACGATCGCCCGGTCAGGGTTGCCGATCTCGGCGCCGGCGCGGGCGCTGCCGGCCTTGCCGTCGCCTCGCGCCTTGCCGATGCAGAAGTGGTGCTGTTCGAACGCTCGACCGAGATGGCCGATTATGCCCGCCGCAGCATCCTCTTGCCCGACAATGCCCATATCGCGGGCCGCGTCAGCGTCATCGAGGCCGATGTGACGCTGACCGCCAAGGCGCGCAACGATGCGGGGCTCACCGATGAGAGCTTCCATCACGTCATCATGAACCCGCCCTTCAACCACACCGGCGACCGGCGCACGCCGGATGCGCTGAAGGCCGAAGCCCATGCGATGACCGACGGCCTGTTCGAAAGCTGGATCCGCACCGCCGGCGCCATCATGATCCCAGGCGGCCAATTGTCGCTGATCGCCAGGCCCCAGTCGATCGCCGAGATCATCGACGCCTGCGGCCGGCGCTTCGGCGGCATCGAGATCACCGCCATCCATCCGCGTCCGGGTGAAAATGCCGTGCGGATCCTGGTGACAGCGATCAAGGGATCGCGGGCGCGGCTGTCGCTGCGGGCGGCCCTCATCATGCACGAAGAGGGGAGCCACAAGTTCTCCCCTCTCGTCGATGATTTCAACAATGGCCGGGCGGCCTATGCCAGGCTTTAGGCTGGCTTCACACTTTTCCTGAAAATGCTTCAGCCGGTGACGAAGTCGAGGAGCAGCTTGACGTTCAGCCCGGCGATCATGACCGCGATCAGATAGGCGATGCCGCTCAGCCAGCGCGGCGCCACCAGTTCTCCCATCTTGGCCTTGTTGGCGGTAAACATGACAAGCGGGAAGACGGCGAAGGACAGCTGCAGGCTGAGCACCACCTGGGTGAGGATCAAAAGCTCCGCCGTGCCCTGGTCGCCATACCAGATGGTGACGATCGCTGCCGGCACGATGGCGATGGCCCGGGTAATCAGCCGGCGCACCCATGGCTTCAGCCGGATCTTGAGGAAGCCTTCCATGACGATCTGGCCGGCAAGCGTTGCCGTTACCGTCGAGTTGAGACCGCAGCAGAGAAGCGCGATGCCGAACAGCGTCGGCGCGATGGCGAGGCCGAGCAGCGGCGACAGCAGCGAATAGGCATCGCCGAGTTCGACGACGTCGGTCCTGCCGTGCGCATTGAAGGCGGCGGCCGCCAGGATCAGGATCGAGGCATTGATCAGCAGCGCGAAACAGAGCGCGACCGTCGAGTCGATCGTCGCAAAGGTCAGCGCCTCCCTCTTTTCGGGAACCGTATGGCCGTAGGCCCGCGTCTGCACGATGCCGGAGTGGAGGTAGAGATTGTGCGGCATGACGGTCGCGCCGAGAATGCCGAGCGCCAGATAGAGCATCTCCGGATTGGTGACGATCTCGGTCGTCGGGAAGAAGCCGGTGAGGACCGCGCCCCATTGCGGGTCTGCCAGCAGGATCTGCACGCCGAAGCAGACCGCGATGACGCCGAGCAGCGCGATGATGAAGGCTTCCACCCAGCGGAAACCGAGCTTCTGCAGGAAGAGGATCACGAAGACGTCGAGCGCGGTGATCAGCACGCCGAGTTCGAGCGGGATGCCCATCAGCAGGTTGAGGCCGATCGCCGTGCCGATCACCTCGGCGATATCGGTGGCGATGATGGCGATTTCCGCAAAGGCCCAGAGCGGCAGCGAGACATATTTCGGAAAGGCGTCGCGGCAGGCCTGCGCGAGGTCGCGGCCGGAGGCGATCGCCAGGCGCGCGCAGAGCGATTGCAGCACGATCGCCATCAGGTTGGAAAGCAGCGCGACGGTGAGCAGCGCATAGCCGAATTTTGAGCCGCCGGCGAGCGATGTCGCCCAGTTGCCGGGGTCCATGTAGCCGACGGCGACCATGTAGCCCGGCCCGGCGAAGGCCGCCGCCCTTCGCCACATCGAGCTGTGACGCCCGGTTCCGACGGTGCGGTAGACATCAGATAGCGAGGCCTCGCCGCGTTCGTGCCGCCAGCCGCTCTTTGCTTTCGGATTGAGGACGTCCATGCGATTTCCACTGTTTTATCGTGCGCGCACTATGACGAGTTAGAATGATAATGCAAGTCATTCGCAACAACAAATTCAAACCCGATGTTTTCAGGCCCAATGTTTTCAAGAACGCAGCCATTGCGTTTGTCGTTCCAGCGCATACATGGGTGACGATCGTGCGACCCGAAGCGAAGGATGGGAAATGGCCGGATTCTTGAGAAAACTGATGCCGAAACGGTTCCGCAAGGACGGCATCACCATTCCGGTCGTTCGCCTGCAGGGGGCGATCATCAGTGGCGGTGGCCAGTTCCGGCCGATCCTCAACCTTGCCAATGTCTCTCCGGTTCTGGAAAAAGCCTTCGCCATGAAGGACGCACCGGCAGTCGCCATCTCCATCAATTCGCCGGGCGGCTCGCCCGTGCAGTCGCGCCTGATCTTCACCCGCATTCGCGAGCTCGCCCGCGAGAAGCAGAAGAAGGTTCTGGTCTTCGTCGAGGATGTCGCCGCCTCGGGCGGTTACATGATCGCGCTCGCCGGCGACGAGATCATCGCCGACGCCACCTCTATCGTCGGCTCGATCGGCGTCGTCTCCGGCGGTTTCGGCTTTCCCGAGCTGTTGAAGAAGATCGGCGTCGAACGCCGGGTCTATACGGCGGGCGAAAACAAGGTGATCCTCGATCCTTTTCAGCCGGAAAAGGAAAAGGACATCGAGTACCTGAAGAGCCTGCAGCTCGAAATCCACCAGGTCTTCATATCCATGGTGCGCGAGCGGCGCGCCGGCAAGCTGAGGGACGATGCGGCGGTGTTTTCCGGCCTGTTCTGGAGTGGCACGCGTGGCCTCGAACTCGGCCTGATCGACGGCCTCGGCGACATGCGCCAGGAACTGAAGCGGCGCTACGGTCAGAAGACCAAGCTGGAGCTCGTCACCGCCGGCCGTGGCCTGTTCGGCCGCCGGATCCCCGGTGTATCGCCGGTCTCGCTCGAAGGTGCTGCATCCGGTCTCGCCACGGGGCTTGTCGAAGCGGCGGAAGAGAGAGCATTGTGGAGCCGGTTCGGGCTTTGAGAGGAGCAAGAGAGGGGCATGGCACAGCTTATTACGATCCTGGTCCTGGTTTTCTCAGCCTGGTGGCTCTACCGACGCTTTGTCTCCGATGCCCGCAAGCTCGCCGAAAAGTCGCGCCGCGCTGAAAAGGAGCGCCAGACCGGCGCGATCGGCACGCTGGTCAAGGACCCGGAGACGGGGGAATACCGGCTGAAGCGCGAGGGAGAATAAGAGGCCTCGTAACTCATCTGCCTCTCATCAGGCTGCCGCTCCGCAGTGCGCAGCGTAGGGCGGGCTTGGAACCCTCCTCTGTCCTGCCGGACATCTCCCCCACTCGGGGGGAGATCGGCAGGGCAGAGGGGTATTCCGGAATTATGGGGCAGATGCCACCAACCGATAACGATGCGGTGTTGGCAGCTTTGCGCCCCAGAAGCGGACGGTTGAAGATTTCCGATCAGCGGCTGGAATGACCCGAAGCAGTCGCTCGATGAGGCTACGATCCATGTTCTGTGGCCCGCATCGAAACCTGCCTCCCGAGAGATGGCCAGTCCCCAAATTTCCGAAAGTAGGCGCGGGAGAATGCTGCGGCACTGCCGAAGCCGACTTGCCGTGCCACCGTCTTCACCGTCGCCCCTTTGGACAGCTTCCGTCGGCCAATGACCAAGCGCCATCCCGTCAGGTAAGCCTGGGGCGTTGTGCCAACCACGTCGCGAAAAAGAGCCATAAAATGGCTTCGTGACATCCCGGCCTCCGCAGCAAGGTCTTCGATGTTCCAAGCGCGAGTCGGAGCATCATGCATAGCGACCAATGTCCGGTGTAATGAGGGGTGGGACAGGCCTGCCAGTAAGCCAGGTCCGGTTGCACCGCGGTCGATCGCTGTCCGCAGAATAAGCAAAACCATCACTTCGCAAAGGCGGTTGAGGGCCGCGCTGCGCCCGCAACGGGATTCCAAGGCCTCCGCCAGGAAAGCGGCAGTCGTGTCCCGAAGGGTTGGAATGTCGTTGATTTCGACCAGAACTTGATCCGGCAGCGCGTTCAAGAGCGGGTTGTGTACCCCCTCGAAATCGACCGTTGCTGTTACCGAAGCTGGCGGTTCAGGGATCGTGTCGCCGCGCAGGCAAAGGATGATCTTTTCCGCACGTCCCCCCGGTTCGCCGATTACAAATAGCCTCGCTTGTCTGTCGTTGGCCCGCGTCGGTTCTAGCGAGGCTTTCAGCTCGAACGTGTCGAAGAAGGCTGAGAGGCGATCCACTTTCGGAAGGATTTTCGGATTCTTGATCATACTTTCAGGACCATTGACGGCCCTGACTATGGAATATTGAAACACCAACGTCAACTTGGGCGTCGGAAGCGTCATACAAGCGGAGTTGATCGATGTTAGTCCCGAGAACACTGGCCCCTCATCTGACCGTCAAAACCCTCCAGCACGGAGAGTTCGATCTCACCCGCGAAAAGCCATCGCTTATGACGCTCGTGTGCTTTTACCGTGGTCTTCACTGCCCGGTCTGCGGAATCTATCTCAAGGAGCTGGAGCGGATGACGCTATCCTTCGACGAGCGCGGAGTCAGTACAATCGCCATAAGCTCTGACGGGGAAGACCGCGCCCGGCAAATGGCCGATAAGATTGGTGCTGAGCACTTGCGTATCGGCTTCGGTCTGCCTTTAAGCGTGGCACGGCAATGGGGCCTCTACATTTCATCCTCGCGCGGAAAGACCTCAATCGGCATCGAGGAGCCCGAACTGTTTTCCGAGCCGGGGGTCTTCCTGATCAAGCCGGATCAAACGGTCTATTGGCTCTCGGTGCAATCCATGCCATTCGCACGACCAAATTTCGTCGAGATGGTGCAAGCTTTGGATTTCGTCATCAAAAACGACTACCCGGCACGAGGTGAATATACCGGCGAGGTTTAAGTCCGGTTGGCGGCCCTGGAACGCTGGAATGCAGCTCTAAGCATGATGCCGAAAAGTGTGAGCGGTTTTCGGACGACATCCTGTTCTAGCCGCCTCGGCCCTGTCTCGGAATACGCAGCCTTCGGCGTGATCATTGATCAGTCCCATTGCCTGCATGAAAGCATAGACTGTGGTGGGGCCGACAAATGACCAGCCGCGCTTCTTCAGGTCTTTCGACATGGCGATGGACGCGGCTGAGGTGGATGCAGTCTGCGGAGCAGCAAGCTCTGTCGCCTTCGGTTCGAAGCGCCAGACATAGGCGGCGAGCGATCCCTCCTGCTTCATCAGTTCCTGGGCACGCTGCGCGTTGTTTATGACCGCCGCGATCTTACCGCGATGGCGCACGATGCCATCGTCCCGGAGCAGGCGCATAATGTCGGCCTCCGTGAATTGCGCGATGCGGTCAAAGTCGAAACCGAGAAAGGCAGCCCGAAAATTCTCGCGCTTGGACAGGATAGTGCGCCAGCTCAAACCTGACTGGAAGCCTTCGAGGCAGAGCTTCTCAAATAAACGGTGATCATCATCTACCGGGAAGCCCCACTCGGTGTCGTGATAGGGCATGAATTCCGGAGCGGCTGCGCACCAGCGGCAACGCGGCTGCCCATCCGGGCCGAAGATCGTCGCGCTCACTTTCTCACGCCCTAAGAAAGGCCAAGCGGTCGTCGGTGCGGCCCGGTGCAATTTCAAGAATGTCTGCGCTTACGACACCCCCCACAACGAAAGGATCTTGCTGGAGCCGCATTTCGAGATCGGCGCGGGATGTGTTGTGGGCGAGAACCGCTCCGCCCGCACTTTGCTGAAGGCTTCCGGTAAGGAGGAAGATGCCATCGTCAAAGCCCTGTTTGATCCAGGCATTATGCCCTTCCATAAGGGCGGAGGCTCGGGCCTTGTTGGCGGAGAATTTAAGTGTAACGACGAACATGCAGGGCCTCCTTCAGGAATTCTGGATGGAAACGGATTCGGGATGATCGGATAGATTGGGTCGCTGCACTGCCAACCATAGGCACATATCGTCGACTTCACGGCGGACGAAGGCTTCGTCGCGGAAGGCGGTCGCGAGTGCGGCGACGCCCTGGCTTCGCATCAGGATGTGCATGGCAAGCGCGTCGGCATCGGTCTCACGGCCAAGTGCGGCAAACTGGCGCGAAAGCCAATCGCGAAACAGAGTGAAAAGCTTGGTCGCCTCGTCCTTGGCAGTGTGGTCGAGTTTGGCGAGTTCGTTGCAAAGCGTGCCGACTGGGCAGCCAAAGGCCATGATCTCTGTCTGGTTCATGATGAGCATGTGGATGAAGCTTCTGATCCGTTCGCCGGGGGCTTCAGCCCCAGCCTCCCACGCATCTAGCATCGCCTTGGTCTTTGAAAGACGATGGGCGATCACCGCATCGAGAATCTCGTCTTTCGTCTTGAAGTGATAGTAGAAGTTGCCTCGCGAAAGTCCGACGACTGCCGCAATGTCGGCGAAGGACGTCGCCTCGAATCCCCGCTCATAAAAAAGCCTGTCTGCAGCCTCAACAATCTGCAGTCGTGTGGTCGCTGCCCCCAAGTGCCCGGTTCTCCATCGCCATCGCCATCGCTCATCGCGTAGGGCGATTGCCCTACAAAGTTCTTTAGGGCGATTGTCCTAAAGACGTCAAGGGTGGACGTAAAGGTGACGGGATTCAGCATGTGACTGCTATCCCCCAATGTAGACGCTCGACTATCGAGAGAAGCGATCGCTAGGGGCCAGGCCGAAAGCGGTCGTTGGTGGCATTTGCTGCATAATTCCGGGGTATTCCCCGCTGCACGCCGCCACAAGGGTTAGGGTGAGAGGCGGCTAAGTCCTCTTCCATATCGGCTTTCGCCGGCAAACGTCTTGACCCCCGCCGCCCTCCATGGCACCTGTCGCGCCGATAAATCCCAAGCAATCGGTGCCGTTCGATGTCAGCTATCCCAGACCATATGAACCCGAAGCGCTCCTTCCAGGCGCTGATCCTGACCCTGCATAATTACTGGGCGGACAAGGGTTGCGCGGTGCTGCAGCCCTATGACATGGAAGTCGGCGCCGGCACCTTCCACCCGGCCACCACGCTGCGCGCCCTCGGCCCGAAACCGTGGAAGGCGGCCTATGTCCAGCCGTCGCGGCGCCCGTCCGACGGCCGCTATGGCGAAAACCCCAACCGCCTGCAGCATTATTACCAGTACCAGGTCATCCTGAAGCCGAACCCTGCAAATCTGCAGGAGCTCTATCTCGGCTCGCTGGCGGCGATCGGTCTCGATCCGCTGCTGCACGACATCCGCTTCGTCGAAGACGACTGGGAAAGCCCCACACTCGGCGCCTGGGGCCTCGGCTGGGAATGCTGGTGCGACGGAATGGAAGTCTCGCAGTTCACCTATTTCCAGCAGGTCTGCGGCATCGAATGCTCGCCGGTAGCAGGCGAACTGACCTACGGTCTCGAACGCCTCGCCATGTATGTCCAGGGCGTCGACAATGTCTACGATCTGAACTTCAACGGCCGCGACGGCGACGAGAAGATCAGCTATGGCGACGTCTTCCTGCAGGCCGAGCAGGAATATTCGCGCCACAATTTCGAATTCGCCAATACCGAGATGCTGCATCGCCATTTCGTCGATGCCGAGAAGGAATGCCGGGCGCTGCTCGATGCCGGCGCCCCCAGCGACAACGCCAACCAGCGCCTGCACAAATGCGTCTTCCCGGCCTATGACCAGTGCATCAAGGCCAGCCATGTCTTCAACCTGCTTGATGCCCGCGGCGTCATCTCGGTTACCGAGCGCCAGAGCTACATCCTGCGCGTACGCACCCTCGCCAAGGCCTGCGGCGAAGCCTTCCTGCTGACCGACGCCGGCGGCGTCAATCTGGGCAAAGAGGCGGCATAACGCAACAGCTCGCCAGCCGTATCGTCCATATAAACGGCTGGTCGGGCACCCCGAATCTCCACGGATATCGGCGTTTGACGGCAGCCGGCAAAACCGCTTAGTCTCCGCCTCAACTTTACTTCGCTGCGGGGGATTCGCGATGTATATTGCGCTTGGCGTCATCGTTCTGGTCGCGCTTTATCTCGTCTTCATCTACAACGGCCTGGTTCGCGCGCGGCAGATGGCGGAAGAAGCCTGGTCGGGCATCGACGTCCAACTCAAGCGCCGCGCCGATCTGATCCCGAACCTGATCGAGACGGTCAAGGGCTATGCCGCCCATGAAAAGTCGACGCTCGAGGAGGTGGTTGAGCTCCGCAACAAGGCGCAGGCCGTGCCATCAGGCGATGTTGCGGGCAGGGCGCAGGCGGAAGGGCTGCTCGGCCAGGCGCTTGGCCGCGTCATCGCGCTTGCCGAAGCCTATCCCGATCTCAAGGCTAACGAGAACTTTGCCGAGCTGCAGGCCTCGCTGGAAACCATGGAAGGCGAGCTGCAGATGGCCCGGCGTTATTACAACGGTGCTGCCCGCGACCTGAACGTCAAGGTCGAAAGCTTCCCGTCCAATCTCGTTGCCGGTCAGTTCGGTTTTGCCAAGCGGGAATATTTCGAAATCACCAACGAGGCCGACCGCGCCGTCCCCACCGTGAAATTCTGACGATCCGGCATTTTGCCTTTGCGAAAAAGCGATTAAGAGCAGGGGCAGACTGCGGCCGATAAGGCTCGCCCCACGGATGGAAGAACAGCATGACACGCACAGCCAAACTGACGATCACCCCGCCGGGCAGGCCGCTTTCGGGCCGCGCCATGCCGCCGGGCTCCAAGTCGATCACCAATCGCGCGCTTTTGCTCGCCGGCCTTGCGAAGGGCACGAGCCGGCTGACCGGGGCGCTGAAGAGCGACGATACGCGTTATATGGCCGAAGCGCTGCGCGCCATGGGTGTTGCGATCGACGAGCCCGACGACACGACTTTCGTCGTCACCGGCAGCGGCAGGCTGCTGCCGCCGAAGGCACCGCTCTTCCTCGGCAATGCCGGCACGGCGACGCGCTTCCTGACGGCGGCTGCGGCTTTGGTCGACGGCACCGTCATCGTCGATGGTGACGAACATATGCGCAAACGCCCGATCGGCCCGCTGGTCGAGGCGATGCGCACGCTCGGCATCGACGTGAGTGCCGAGACCGGCTGCCCGCCGGTCACCGTCAAGGGCACCGGCCGCTTTGAGGCCGACCGAATCCTGATCGATGGCGGCCTGTCCAGCCAATATGTTTCGGCGCTGCTGATGATGGCGGCCGGAGGCAACCGTCCTGTCGATATCGAACTCGTCGGTGAGGATATCGGCGCGCTTGGCTATATCGATCTCACGACGTCGGCGATGAAGGCCTTCGGCGCCAAGGTCGAAAAGACCAGTCCCGTCACCTGGCGCGTCGAGCCGACCGGCTACCGGGCCGCCGATTTCATCGTCGAGCCGGATGCATCCGCCGCGACCTATCTCTGGGCGGCCGAAGTGCTGAGTGGTGGCAAGATCGATCTCGGCGTGCCGAACGATGCCTTCACCCAGCCGGATGCGAAGGCCTACGAGGCGATCGCCAAATTCCCGCATCTGCCGGCTGAAATCGACGGCTCGCAGATGCAGGATGCCGTTCCGACGCTTGCCGTGCTTGCCGCCTTCAACGAGACGCCGGTTCGCTTCGTCGGCATCGCCAACCTGCGCGTCAAGGAATGCGACCGCATCCGGGCGCTCTCGACCGGCCTCAACCGCATCGTTTCAGGGCTTGCCCGCGAAGAGGGCGATGATTTGATCGTGCAGTCCGATCCCGCACTTGCGGGCAGGCATCTGCCGGCTGAGATCGACAGCTTCGCCGATCACCGCATCGCCATGAGTTTCGCACTCGCCGGGCTGAAGATCGACGGCATCACCATTCTCGATCCCGATTGCGTCGGCAAGACCTTCCCCGCCTACTGGCGGACGCTGGCCGCACTCGGCGTGACCTATCAGGACAAAGATTGACGAAACACGCAGCCGAGGCTGCCGGCGGGGAGACAGGGATGGGGCGTCGGTTTTTCGGATTTTGCTTTGCACTGTTGTTGATGCTGACCGCCCCAGTGGCGTTTGCCGCCGAGGTGATCGACAGTTTCGCCTCCGATATCGCGCTCGACAAGAGCGGCGCGATGTCGGTGACGGAGACGATCACCGTCAATGCCGAGGGCGACCAGATCAACCACGGCATCTTCCGTGACTTCCCGCTCTATTTCACCGACGCCGACGGCCGTCGCCGCAGCGTCGATTTCGATATGGTCTCGGTCAAGCGCGACGGCGAGGAAGAACCCTGGCACACCGAATCGATATCACGCGGCATCCGCATCTATGCCGGTTCTGCCGATGTGACGGTGACGCCGGGCCGTCATCGATATGTCTTCACTTACAGGACCAATCGCCAGATCCGCTATTTCGACGATCACGACGAACTCTATTGGAACGTCACCGGCAATGGCTGGATCTTCCCGATCCGCTTGGCAACCGCGACGGTGAAGCTGCCGCCCGGCGTCGGCGCGACGGAGACGACCTTCTTCACCGGCCCTGAGGGCGCGACGGGAAAGAATGCCCGCGTCAGCGAAACCGGCGCCGGCCTGGTCTTTGCCACCACCATGCCCCTTGGCCCCAACGAAGGGCTCACCTTTGCAATCCGCATGCCGAAGGGGTCGATCGATCCGCCCAGCGCGGATATGGAAAGCACATGGTGGCTGAAGGACAACCGCAATTATTTCATCGGCTTCGGCGGCCTGATCCTCGTTTTCGCTTACTACACCCGCTCCTGGCTGAAGGTCGGCCGTGATCCCGCCCGTGGCGTCGTCGTGCCGCGCTGGGACGCGCCTGATGGTATCTCGCCGGCGCTGGTCAACTATATCGACAATAAGGGCTTCTCCGGTCAGGGCTGGACGGCGCTGTCCGCCACCGCCCTCAACCTTGCCGTCCGCGGTTACGTCAAGCTCGAAGACCTGAAGAATTCGATCGTTATCCAAGGCACCGGCAAACCGCTCGGCAAGGAGAAATTCCAGGCCGGCGAAATCGAACTGCTGAAGGTTGCCGGCGGTGCCGGCTCGTCCCTGACGATCGACAAGGCCAATGGCGAGCGGGTGAAATCCGTCGGCCAGGCCTTCCGCTCGGCGATCGAGAAGGAGCATCGCGGCAAATATTACAATTCCAACCTGGCCTATACCGCAGGCGGCATCGCGCTCAGCGCCGCGGCCCTGGTGGCGTTGTTCGTCTTCGGATCGTTGGAGCCCGACACGATCGCGCTGTTGCTGATCCCGATTGCCATCTCGGTCTTCATTGCCGTTTTCATCGCCGGCTTCGTCCGGTCGCTTCATCGCGGCAGATCGCTGTTCGGCAAGATCGTCGCCCTTGTGGCCACCGCGATCGGCGTTTTCGTCGGCGTCAGCATGCTTGCGATCATGGTCCTGACGTTTGCCTCGTCGATGGTGGAACTGCACGAAACGCCGATGCTCTTTGCCATCGGCGGCATCGTGTTGCTCAACGTCCTCTATGTCTTCATCATGGGTGCGCCGACCCCGCTCGGCGCCAAGATGATGGACGGCATAGACGGCCTGCGCCAGTATCTGACGCTTGCCGAGAAAGACCGGATGAACACGGCTGGCGCGCCCGAAATGTCGCCGCGGCATTTCGAGACGCTGCTGCCCTATGCGGTGGCGCTCGGCGTCGAAAAACCCTGGTCGCGCACCTTCGAGACCTGGCTTGCGGCGGCGGCCGGCGCGGCTGCCGCCTATGCGCCCGCCTGGTATGCCGGCAATTTCAACAGTGGCAGCTTTTCCGATCGTATCGGCGGCTTTTCCTCCTCGATGGCCTCGACCATTGCTTCGACGATACCCTCGCCGCCGCCGTCGAGTTCATCCTCCGGTTTTTCCGGCGGCGGCTCGTCCGGCGGTGGTGGTGGAGGC
>NZ_WIEU01000034.1:0-45405 GCF_012276115.1 Rhizobium leguminosarum bv. viciae
CAGATCATGAAAGACGCTATTGTCGTGCCGCACGGTGTTGCTCCTCTTTCGTGTCCGGGAACGTCGCCAAACGCTCGAACATGAGTAGAATCAACACCGTGCACCATGTCCACTAAATTTAAACCGGACAGCAGTGGGACAAGCCCGAGCATGACGGAAGAGGAGCTGGCCGCCCATGTCAGCAGTCTGGCGGGTTTCAGCTTGCGGCCCCATTTTGCTGACTCCGATCTATAGCTGCTCGGTAAGCCGGAAAGCTTCCGCCGCACCTCAATACCGAGGCACGTAATCCAACCCGCCGTCGATCCGTGCCGGCCGCCCGTGCAGAAAGAGTTCGCCGATGCGCGGCGCCGAGCGGGCGATAATCTTGCCGCGGCGGATCACCGCCAGTCGGTTCGGCTTCAGCCGCAGCGCTTCCAGCGTGTCACTCGCCTGGAGGATGACGAGGTCGGCATTGCATCCCCTTTCGAGACCATAGCCTGCAAGCCCCATCGTTTTTGCCGAATTGACGGTCAGTGCGTCGAAGATCCTCTTCTTGTCCTCGATGCCGGCCATCTGCGCGACATGGATAGCCATATGGCCGACCTCCAGCATGTCACCCGATCCCATCGAATACCAGGGATCCATGACGCAATCATGCCCGAAGGAAACATTGAGCCCGGCATCCATCAATTCGCGCACGCGAGTCATGCCGCGGCGCTTCGGATAGGTGTCGTGCCGGCCCTGCAGCATGATGTTGATCAGCGGATTGGGAATGACGTTGATCTCGGCCTCCGCCATCAGCGGAATGAGCTTGGAAACGTAGTAGTTGTCCATCGAGTGCATCGAGGTCAGATGCGAGCCGGCGACACGCCCCTGCAAGCCGAAGCGGATGGTTTCCGCAGCCAGCGTTTCGATATGGCGCGAAAGCGGATCGTCGGTTTCGTCGCAATGGATATCGACCGGCAGGCCGCGATCGGCGGCGATGCGGCAGAGAGCCTCGACCGACGCCGTACCTTCACCCATCGTCCGTTCGAAATGCGGAATGCCGCCGACGATATCGACGCCCATGTCGAGAGCGCGGTTGAGCGCGTCGATCGCGCCCGGCGAGCGGTAATAACCATCCTGGGGGAAGGCGACCAGCTGCAGATCGATATAGGGCGCGACCTTCTCGCGAACCTCGATCATCGCCTCGACGGTCACAAGCCTCGGATCACTGGTATCGACATGGCTGCGAATGAAGAGCAGGCCCTGCGTCACCGCCAAATCGCAGTAGCGCAACGCACGATCGACCAGTTCCTCCTTCGTCACGATCGGGCGCAACTCTCCCCAGAGGGCAATGCCCTCGAGCAGCGTGCCGGATACGTTCATGCGCGGCAGGCCGAGCGACAGGGTAGCGTCCATGTGGAAATGCGGATCGACGAAGGGTGGGCAGGCCAGCCGGCCGGTTGCGTCGACCTCTTCTTGCGCCTGCGCCTGGAGGTTAGGCTCGACAGCGATGATCTTGCCGCCCTGGATGCCGATATCGATGCCGGTTCGGCCATCGGCGAGATTTGCATTTCTGACGATCAGATCGAACATCGGAGCCTCATTGGACAGAAGTGGTTCAGCGTTCGCCGCGGCGATAGGGCTGCATCAGTGCCTGCGGAACACGGGCGCGGCGGGCCATGACGGCAAGGGCGGCAATGGAAAGGATATAGGGCGTCATCAGAAAGAGCTGATAGGGCACGAGCCCGCTCAGCGCGGTTTGCAGCCGAAGCTGAAAGGCATCGAAGAAGGCGAAGAGCAGAGCGCCGAAAAGCGCGCGGCCCGGCCGCCAGGAGGCGAAGACGACGAGCGCGATGCAGATCCAGCCACGCCCCTGCACCATGGTGGGGAAGAAGCTGTTGAACGCCGACAATGTCAGGAAGGCGCCGCCCATTCCCATCAGCGCGCTTCCCATGATGACGGCGCCATAACGCACCTTCATCGGATTGACGCCCTGGGCTTCCGCCGCATGCGGGTTCTCGCCGGTCATGCGGATTGCAAGGCCGACGGGCGTGCGGAAGATGATGTAGGCCATCAGCAGTGCGATCATGATCGCGAGATAGGTCGGCGCCGTCTGCGTGAAGAAGGCTGGCCCGATGAACGGCAATGTCGAGAGACCAGGAATGGCGATCGGCTGGAACGGCACGATGGTGGGTGGGGTATTGGCAAGTGGCACGATGAGCCGGAAGACATAATAGCTGAAGCTGGAGGCAAACAGCGTGACGCCGAGACCGGAGACATGCTGGGAGAGACCGAGCGTCACCGTCAGGCCTGCATGCAGCAGACCGAAGACGCCGCCGGCCAGCGCCGCAATCAGCAGGCCGGTCCAGAGATCGGCGCCGTGATAGACGGAAAGCCAGCCGATCATCGCACCGAAGGTCATGATGCCTTCAATGCCGAGATTGAGCACACCGGCCCGTTCGCAGAGCAAAGCGCCGAGCGTGCCGAAAATCAGCGGCGTGGCGATCCGCAGGATTGCCGCCCAGAGCCCGGCGGAAGCGATGATGTCGAACAGCTGCATCATCGCCGGATCCTGTATTGGGTGAAGAACAAGGCAATCAGCATCGTCAGCAGCGACAGCGCCACCGTAACGTCGGCGATATAGGTCGGTATGCCGAGGCCGCGGCTCATGCCGTCCGCACCCACGAACATGGTGGCCGTGAAAATGGCGGCGAAGACGACGCCGAGTGGATTGAGGTTGGCGAGCATGGCGACAACAATACCGGCATAGCCGAAGCCCGGCGACAGGTCGGTCGTCACATAACCCTTGACGCCCATGACCTCGATCGCTCCCGCCAACCCTGCAAGCCCGCCCGAAAGACAGGCGACCTTCACCAGCGTTCTGCCGAGTGGGACGCCGGCAAAGACGGCTCCGCCGGGATTGAGGCCCGCAGCGCGCGACTGCATGCCGAACACGGTGCGCGACTGGATGAAATGGACGACGGCGGCCAGAGCGATCGCGATCGCAAAGCCGATATGCAGGCGCGAGCGGGCGATCAGCTTCGGCAGCATGGCGTGATCGCTGACGGATTGCGACTGCGGCCAGCCGAAGGCCAGCGGATCCTTGAGAACGCCATCGATCAGCATCGAGACGAAGAGCACGGCGATGAAGTTCAAGAGCAGGCTGGTGACGACCTCATCGACCGAGAAGCGCAGCCTGAGCCAGAGCGGGATCAGGATCAGCACCATGCCGGCAATGGCGCCGACCAGCAGCAGCATCGGAATGAGGATAGGGGCGGGAAGATTGCCGAGCAGTTTCGAGCTTGCCGCCGCAACGGCGATGGCGCCGAGATAGAACTGGCCCTCGGCGCCGATATTCCAAAGCCGCGCCCGGAAAGCGACGGCGACAGCAAGCCCCGTCAGCATCAGCGGCGTTGCCCGCGTCAGCGTTTCGGTCGCCGACAGCCGCGAGCCGAAAGCACCGGTCAGGATGCGCCAATAGGCATCGAGCACTGGCGCGCCGGCGATTGATATCAGGATGCCCGAAAGCGCCAGCGCTGCGATCACCGCGATCACAGGCGTGACGATCAGCAGGTAAAGCGGACGGTGCTCGCGGCGCTCAAATCGCATGGCCGGCCTCTGGGCTTTCCTGCCATTCGCCGGCCATCATCAATCCCAGCCTGCGGGCATCGGTGCCTTCGGCCTCGACGGGCGGTGACAGGCGGCCGCCGACGATTGCCTGTATGCGATCGGCAAGCGCGATCACCTCGTCGAGGTCCTCCGAGATCAGCAGCACTGCGGTACCCTGCCGGCGGGCTTCGAGCAGGCGTGCGTGCACGGCGGCCACCGCCCCTTCATCGAGGCCACGCGCCGGCTGCGCCGCGATCAGGATGCGCGGCCGCCGATGCAAGTTGCGGCCGAGAATGAGCTTTTGCATATTGCCGCCGGAGAGCAGGCGGGTGCGGATGGCCGGCCCGCCGCCACGGACATCGAAGCCGTCGATAATTTCGCTCGCGAAGGCCATGCCCGCCTTGCGGTTGACGAGACCATGGCGCGAAAAGGCCGGTGAGGCGATGCGCTCCAGCACGGTGTTTTCCCAGATCGCCATTTCGCCGATCACGCCCTCTTCGTTGCGGTCCTCGGGTATGCGGCCGATGCCGGCGTCGACAACATCCTCGACACTGAGATTGCCGATGGCTTCGCCAAACAGCATGAGATCGCCGGCACTCCGCGCCAGCGTGCCGGAGAGAAGATGCGCCAGCGCCGCCTGGCCATTGCCGGAAACGCCGATGATGCCGAGGATCTCGCCCTGGTGAAGCCGGAAGCTGATCGATTTCAACCGGTCGACGCCGCCGATACGCACCGTCACATCGGCCGCTTCAAGGGCAACGGCACCCGGTGTCGACGGCTCGCGCACGGGCCTGGTCACGCGACGCCCGACCATCAGTTCGGCGAGTTCCGCCTTGCTGGTTTCCGACGCCTTGCGTTCGGCGACCATCTTGCCGCCGCGTAAGACCACGATGCGGTCGGCAGCCGCCATCACCTCGTCGAGCTTGTGCGAGATGAAGATCAGCGACAGGCCCTGGCAGGCCATTTCCCTCAGCGTCGTGAACAGCCGTTCGGCCTCGATATTGGTCAATACCGCCGTCGGCTCGTCGAGGATCAGGATGCGGGCGTCGTTGTAGAGCGCCTTGAGGATCTCGACTCTCTGCTGCTCGCCGACCGACAGGTCGCCAAGGCGGGCATCCGGATCGACCTTGAGGCCGAAGCGCTCGGAAATTGTGAGCAGCTTCTTGCGCGCCGCCGACGTTCCCGAGCGCCAGGACCACAATCTTTCGGTGCCGGTCATGACATTTTCGAGAACGCTCAGATTGGGTGCGAGCGAAAAATGCTGATGCACCATGCCGACACCAGCGCGGATCGCCGCCCGCGGCTTGCCCTGCGGCACCTCCGTGCCCTCGATCAGGATTCGGCCGGCATCCGGCATGTAGTGGCCGAAAAGGATGCTCATCAGCGTGGTCTTACCGGCACCGTTCTCACCGAGCAGGGCCACGACCTCACCCCTTGCAAGCGTCATCGAGATATCGTCATTGGCGAGATTGTCGCCAAAGCGCTTGCTGACGCCGATAATTTCCAGCACAGGCCCGGTCATGACGGCAGTCCCGCGATGGGAAAACGATGCTGCCACCGCCCCTCGGCCTCCAGCCGGGCGGCAAGCGACAGCAGGTGCGGCTCGTGACCCATCGGCGCCATCAGCTGCACCGGCAGCGGCATGGCGTGCTCATCCTGTCCGAAAGGCAGCGTCAAAGCAGGAAAACCCGAAATATTGGCGAGGCAGGCAAGCGGCGCAAATGCCGTCATCCGCTCGAGATGCAAATCCGTGTCGGCATGATCGGACGGAAAGGAGCCGATCGCAAGGGGCGCGGAGGACAGCATCGGCATGAGGATGCAATCGACCCTGTCGAACAGCGCCCAGAGCTTATGGCTCACCAGGACGGCCTCGTTCAGCGTGTTCCAGAGCGATGTGGCCGGAAGTGTCCGCCCGCGCGCCGCAAAGGCCTGCGTCAGAGGCTCGGCCCTGCCTTCATCCAGAGCCGCCGCCTTGATGAGCGCTGCAAGGTTGACGGAGACGATATCGGCGAAGGCACGGCCGCTTGAAGCGACGCTCCACTCGAACTCGGCCCAGCTCAGCGGAACGATTTCGTGTCCGTCGCTTTCGAGCGTACGCGCCGCATTTTCGACGGCTGCGAGCCGATCACCCTCGGTCGGGTAGGCCGACCCGGTATCGGCAAGCAGGCCGATCCGCAAACGACCGTTGTCGCTATCGGCAGGGGAGGGGTCGGGAAAAGGTCCTCGCGAATTGCCGCTCAGCCTGTCGAAAATCAGCGCCGTATCCCGCACTGAGCGGCAAACCGCGAGTTCGCTCGCGATACCGGCCAAGTGGTTGCCGAAGGATGGCCCGCCGGGAATGGCACCGCGCGTCGGCTTCAGTCCGACGAGGCCGCAGCAGGCGGCGGGCACACGGATCGAGCCGCCGGCGTCGGTCGCATGGGCAATCGCGACGATCCCGGCAGCAACCGCTGCTGCCGCCCCGCCGGAGGAGCCGCCCGCGGTTCGTGCCGGATCGAGTGGGTTGCGACAGATCGGTCCGATCGCCGGTTCGCTGGCGAGCGACAGGCCGAATTCCGGGCTCGTCGTCAGGCCGAACAGGCAAAAGCCAGCGTCGCGGAAACGGGCAGCCAGATCGGAATCCGCTTCGCCGCCTTTTCTTTCGAAGAGACGGGAGCCGGCCGTTACCGGCAGCCCGGCAAAGGGGCCGCCAAGATCCTTCGCCAAGGTCGGCACGCCGGCAAAGGGCCTGGCGGCAAAGCGATCGGGCGCGCTCCGCCGCTCACTGTCGCTGTCGTCGGCCGAAGCGAGGCCCATGGCGGCATCGAGATAGGCGATGGCGCCGAGCGGCTCCTGCAGCACGGCTGCCTCAAGAGAAGCCTGCATCGCCTCCGCAGCGCTCAGGCTGCCATGCCTGATCGCTGCCGCCAGATCCGTCGCATCGCCACGCATCAGCCGAATTACTTCGGCTCGTCCATCATCTTCGGAACTTCGAAGGTGCCGGCCTTGATTTCCGCCCGCTTGGCTTCCATCGCAGCCTCCGCATCGGCGGGCGCGACACCCTTCACGAAGACGATATCGCTGCCGCCTTCCTTCATCAGGCCGTAGGACGTGTAGTTCCTGCCGACCGGTTTTCCGGCAGCGACATCGGCGATCGCAGCGTCCAGGATCGGCCGGAAATACCACATGGCGTTGGCAAACACCGTATCGGGATAACGCGGTGTGTAGTCGATCAGCGAGCCGACCGACTTGATGCCGCGCTCCTTGGCGGCATCGGCAGTGCCGATGCGCTCGCCGAACAGGATATCGGCGCCGGCGTCGATCTGGGCAAGACCGGCCTCGCGGGCCTTCGGCGGATCGAAGAAGGTGCCGATGAACGAGACGAGGTGTTTTGCATCCGGGTTGACGGCCTTGACGCCCGCCGCGAACGCATTGATCAGCATGTTGACCTCGGGGATCGGAATGGCGCCGACCGACCCGACGACATTCGACTTGGTCATCTTGCCCGCCAGCATGCCGGCGAGATAGGCGCCGTCATGGTTCCAGGTGCCGAAGACGCCGAAATTGTCGCCGGCCTGCTCGCCGCTCGAACCGAGCACGAAAGCGGTGTCGGGATAGTCGGTCGCGACCTGCCGGGCCTCTTTCTCCACCGCATAGGCCTCGCCGATGATCAGCTTGTTGCCCTGTTCGGCATATTCGCGCATGGCGCGCGGATAATCGGTGCCGGAGACTCCTTCGGAGAAGACATATTCGATCACGCCTTCCTTGGCCGCGTCCTGCAGGGCCTTGTGCAGACAGGAGTTCCAGGCATTTTCGACCGGCGACGCATGAATGCCGGCAACCTTCAGCGGCGCAGCCGCCCTTGCCAGCGGGGCAAAGCCGCTGACCCCAAGCGCAATGCCGGACGCGATCACTGCCCGGCGTGAAATCAGGATATCTTTGGTCATTGATTGTTCCCCTTTTTTTACCATTTGGTTCAAAAATCATAGTAGCGCCCAAAAATGTGTCAAGCAGCGAACAGGCTTAAAAATCAGTCTGTTCGACCCATGCTCGCTGCCGGCTCATCGAAGCGCGGAGGCGATGGGCTGAATTTACAAGGTGTTATGTCTTGGCGTGACGATGTCGGCAGGATATGCAAGGAATATTGGGGTTGGGGGACATGAAATGGGTGAAGAAGAGGGCGCCTCGCGGCGACCGATCGCGAGCCGGTCGTCGTCCTGGGCCATCGGCCTCAGCGCATGGCTGGCGCGCAGCGGCGCGACACCGAACGGCATTTCGCTTTTATCGGTCGTATTCGCGGGTATAGGCGCAGCGCTCATCGTTTTCACATCACATCCGATTGCCATGGTTTGTGCCGCGATCTCAGTGCAACTGCGGCTCGTCTGCAATCTGCTGGACGGAATGGTCGCGATCGAAGGCGGCAAGAAAACCAAGAGCGGGCCGCTCTACAACGAATTCCCCGACCGGGTCGCCGACAGCCTGTTTCTCGTCGCGGCCGGCTATGCCTGCGGCTTTGGCTGGCTCGGCTGGCTGGCTGCGCTGCTCGCCGCACTCACCGCCTATATCAGGGTCTTTGGAGGATCGGTCGGTCTTCCCCAGGACTTCAGCGGCATCATGGCCAAGCAGCGCCGCATGGCGGTGCTGACGGCGGGCCTCCTCGCCCAGAGCGTCGAGACGCTGGTATCAGACAGCCACTGGTCGCTGATCCTGGCATCCGCGGTCATCGCCGCCGGCAGCCTTGTCACCTGCATCACACGCACGATAACGCTTGCCCGTTCCCTGGAGAGACTATGATCGCGCTCATCCGTCGCCTTCTCGTGCTGTTCGTCCGTATCCTGGTCGGCGCCCGAAGCGAGTGGCGCGGCTGTGCGCCCGATCCCAGCCGCCGCATCTATTTCGCCAATCACAACAGCCATATCGATACCGTCGCCGTCATGGCGGCCCTGCCATATCAGGTGCGCCGGATGACCCATCCGGTTGCGGCGCGCGATTATTGGGGAACGACCGCCTTTCGCCGTTTCATCGCGGAGAAAGGCCTGCGTGCCGTCCTGATAGACCGCAAGCCTCCGCCGGACAGCGATCCGCTGGCTCCGGTAGAGCGTCTGCTCGAGGAGGGACATTCGATCCTGATTTTTCCTGAGGGAACGAGAAGCACCACCGATGAGATCGCCCCGTTCCGCAGCGGCATCTATCGCCTCGCCTGCCGTTTTCCGGATGTCGATCTCGTGCCGATCCATCTCGACAACCTCCAGCGCATCCTGCCGAAGGGAAGCATGCTGATCGTCCCGATCACCTGCACGGCGCGCTTCGGCAAGCCGCTCCGCGTCGAACCAGGCGAGGAAAAGACCGAATTCCTGGCCCGTGCCCGTGCCGCGGTCATTGAGCTCGCAGATGGGGGGCATGCCGCATGACCAGCCTGTTCTCCATCGTGCTGGCCGCCATCCTCGGTCTGCTTGCCGTCGCCTCGGCCATCGGTTTTATCCTTCAGCGGCGCGCGACCGAACCCGGTTCAGTCGCCACCGTCCAAAACCTCAACGCCCGCATCCGCTCCTGGTGGATCATGGTCGCGGTGTTCGGCGGCGCGATCCTGCTCGGCGACACGGCGACGGTCATCCTGTTCGCATTCCTGTCCTTTATGGCGCTTCGCGAATTCTGGACGCTAACACCATCGCGGCGCGGCGATCACCTGGCGCTTTTCCTGTCCTTCTTCGTTGTGCTGCCGCTGCATTACGTCCTGCTCGGAACGGAGTGGTACGGCCTGTTTGCGATCTTCATTCCGGTCTATGCCTTCCTGATCCTGCCGGCGGTGGCGACCTTGACGGGTGACGTCAACGAATTCCTTGCCCGCAGCGCCAGGGTGCAATGGGGATTGATGCTGACGGTCTATTCGATCAGCCACGCTCCCGCCCTGCTCATGCTGGAGACCGGCACGCCGTCGGCACTTCTCCTCGTCTATCTGGTCGTGGTCGTACAACTCAGCGACGTCTTCCAGTATGTCTGGGGCAAGCTCCTTGGAAAGCACCGTTTCTCGCCGAATATCAGCCCGTCGAAGACGATCGAAGGGCTGGTCGGAGGCGGCGCCTCGGCCATCCTCGTCGGAACACTGCTTTATCGGCTGACGCCGTTTTCGCCGCTGCAGGCCGCGGCCGTCAGCACGGTCATCGTCGTCGCGGGCTTCTTCGGCGGCTTCGTGCTCTCGGCCATCAAGCGCGATCTCAATGCCAAGGATTGGGGCTATGTGATCGAAGGCCATGGCGGCGTGCTCGACCGCCTGGACTCCATCACCTTCGCCGCGCCGCTGTTCTTCCACATCGTCCGCTATTGGTTCACCACATAGAAGCTGGTTGTGGCTAAAACCGGTCGATCTCCTCGAGGCTCTCGAACAGCCGGCGCTGAACATCCTGCTCCTGCTTGCCGATGGCGGTCATCAGCTTGCCCATCGTTCCCCGCAGGCCGTGCAACTCGTCGACCAGCTCCATGACAATATCGACCCCGGCTTCGTTGACACCCATGTTTCCCATGAGGTCCAGGATCAGCCGGGCGCGTGCGACATCGGCGTCGCGAAATTGCCTTTTGCCGCCTGATGTCTCCGGGATCAGCCAACCCTGTTCGATCCAGAAGTCGAGCTGGACGATGTCGATTTTCAAGTAAAGACGGAATTCGAGATCATCCATGATCAAGCCTCCATGTTCTTTCTCGGATCGTAGGGGTTTGCCGTCGCCCATTCCTTCATGAAGGCCGTCAGCCGCTCATCCGAGGCGTCGGGCAGCACGATCTTCAGCGAGATGTAGACGTCGCCGTGTCCGCCGCCGCGTTTTGCGACACCTTTGCTCTTGAGACGCAGGACCTTGCCCGTGTTCGAATGAGGCGGCAGTGTCAGATTGACCGGTCCCGATGGCGTCGGCACCCGAACCTTGCCACCAAGCACGGCCTCACTGAGGGAGATCGGCAGTTCAAGGCGGATATCGTCGCCGTCACGCGTAAAGAAGCGGTGCGGGCGCACACGGATTTCGATCAGGGCATCGCCCACCGGCCCACCGCCGATGCCCGGCTCGCCCTTGCCGCGCAGTCGCAAGGTCTGGCCGTCGCGCGTCCCCGGCGGGATCTGTACGTCGAGTGCCGGACCATTCGGCATCTTGACCTCCGTCCTGGTGCCGTTGACGGCCTCGAGAAAGTCGACCTCCATGGAAAATTGCCGGTCACGGCCACGACCACGGGTCTGGCCGCCGCCGGCACGACGTGAAAAGAAGCTGGCGAAGATATCGTCGGCATCGCTGAAATCGGCAAAGCCGGCGCTGTTGTGGTAGGGATCGCCAGGCCCGCTCTTCGACGCGTAGTCGCGGTAATAATTGCGCTGCGCCCGCTCGGCGCCCGTTATATCGATCTCGCCGCGGTCAAAGCGTCCGCGTTTTTCCTCATCGCTCAATATCTCGTAGGCCGTTGAAATTTGCTTGAACCGTTCCTCAGCTTTTTTGTCGCCGGGATTAAGGTCGGGGTGAAGTTTCTTGGCGAGCTTGCGGAACGCGCTTTGAATATCCTTTTGCGTTGCATCGCGTTTCACGCCCAGAAGCTCGTAGGGGTCCTGGCTCATACATGTCTCCGGTCGGGCAGCGAATACTGCTGGTTGGCTTGGCAATGATATAGGTTGTCGAGCCGCCGCCGGGGAGGGGGAGGCCGGCCGCTATGATCGACGTCAATCCGACACTAGCCAGAGCTTACTTAGAACAACGCCGCGTCTTCCACTGGGGACGCCGAGCCTTCCTGCGCGTGATCGGGGCGCCGGTCGATAAGAACCGAGCACCCGGCATGGCGAACGACCTTATCGACGATCGAGGAGAAGACGTAGTCGGTGATATCGGTCACATGGGATGAAACCAGGATAAGGTCGGCCGATTTCTCCCTTGCCCTGGAGACGAGCAGGGAGGCGGCAACGCCGATACGAACCTCGATCATCGCCGGAATTCCCAGCTCCTTGCAGAGCGATGCCAGTTTCTTTTCGGCGTCGACGATGGCGGTCGTTTCGAACTCCTCGGGAAGCTCCGTCAGGTGACGGCGGGGGATATTCTCGATGACGTGCATGACGACGATGCTTCCGCCTTCGTCCATCAGCGCAGCAGCCCGGCGCAGAAGGCGGCAGGCCGTTTGGCGGGGACCCATGCCGATGCCGCAGATGATTGTCCGATACATTTGAAATCCATATCCTCGAATGCGAATGATAGCACCGATCATACCGGTGTCGACCGTCCCGGCATTGACGAATATCAAGAAAAGGTGCCGCAACGGCAGCGCGCACGAAGCTGCCAGCTCTTTGGAACGAACCTCGGGCTGAATCGTCGCAGTTGACGATATGGCCATCGGCAACAGTTCTAACCCGATGGCGTCATTGATTGAGGTTCACATGCCGAATTTTGCGATAATCGGATCAGGCGCAATGGGAAGTGCCATCGCCAGACGGCTGATCGACCATGGCGCTGCGGTGCTGACCTATCTCGAGGGCAGGAGCGAGCAGACGATAGCGGGGGCAAAGGCAGCCGGCATGGTGCCGGTCGGCCGCCAGGAGCTGACGAAGGCCGAGCTGACCCTGTCGATCGTTCCGCCGGCTGAGGCGATCAAGGTCGCCGACCTCGTCGCGGACATATCGTCGGGGATGCCCGCGCCGCCGCCCTTCATCGACCTCAACGCGATTGCGCCGAAAACGATGCAGGCGCTGGCGGAACGCTTCGAAGGCAGCAGCGTCGAGGTGCTTGACGGTGCGATCATCGGCGGGCCGCCGGTCCCCGGCAAAACAGGTCCGACCATCTATATCAGCGGCGATACCGCTGCGCGAAGCCGGCTGCTCGAGGATCGCGGCCTGCGGATCCGCCGGCTCGACGGACCGCTCGGCGCCGCCTCGGCCCTGAAGATGTGTTATGCCGGCATCAACAAGGGATTTGTCGGCCTTGGCACCGCCATGCTGCTTGCGGCATCGCGTTCCGGTGCTGCCGAGAGCCTGAAGGCGGAGCTCTCCGAAAGCCTTCCCGACGTCGACCGCAAGCTGTCGAGATCCATTCCCGACATGTATCCGAAAGCCTATCGATGGGTTGCCGAAATGCAGGAAATTGCCGATTTCCTAGGAGAAGATGATCCGGCCGCGACCATCTTCCGCGGCATGGCGGACGTCTTTGCCAGGATGGCGACCGACGTGGAGGCAGCCGCATGCTCGTCGGGCAGTTGGACGAGATCATGGCGCGCCCCGACATCGGCAGCTGACCGCAATAGTCAAGCAATCCCCGCAATAGCCTTACAGGTGTTTGGCTACGTCCATTCTTTGATGAAGGATGCGCACGATGATGATCTGGCCCGCATCATTGCTTTTGAAATACAGAAAATGAGAGCCAACAGGGACCTTTCTGTACCCTTTCCGAATATCCAAGGGGCGGCTCATCCGTCTTCCCTCCGCCAGTTCGTGGCAGGCGTCTCTTATGTCCTGGATGTAACGTTCTGCCTGATCGACATTCCAACTCGTCGCCGTGTAATCCCAAATCTTGTCAATATCGGTTTGCGCAGTAGGAGAGAATATGATGCCTGTCATTTCGCCTCGAACGCCGCGCGTTTGCGAGCGTTGAACGCATCGAAATCAAAGGGCGTGGCAGGGCCGGATTCCTCGCCTTCAATCAAGGCGTCCTGTAATGCCTTCACTTTGGCTTCGTGTTCTTCAAGTAGGCGAAGGCCGGCCCGAACAACGTCAGTTGCTGAACCATAGCGGCCAGCCTGAACTTGCGTATCGATGAAGCTGGTGAAATGCTCGCCGAGCGATATGGACGTATTTCTGGCCATGCTGAATCTCCTTTAAGCCAATATACCAATTTTTGGTACATAACAAAACCCAGTCTTCACAGCGTGAATCTGATCCCTGGCCAACTCTGACGATTGCGTGAAACCGCGCCGACACCTGTGACAAAACCTCATCGCCTCTGCTATGTCAGGAAAAATGCGGTGACCAAACCCATTGGCATCGCGATCCTATCTGACCAATGCCAGGAGTTTGAAAGATGAGCGGTTCTCCCGATTATACACCCCCGAAGGTCTGGACCTGGAATAAGGCGAATGGCGGCCATTTCGCCAGCATCAATCGCCCGATCGCCGGACCGACGCATGACAAGGAGCTTCCGATCGGCCGCCATCCGTTGCAGCTCTATTCGCTCGGAACGCCGAACGGCCAGAAGGTCACCATCATGCTCGAGGAACTGCTGGCCCTTGGCCATGAAGGTGCGGAGTATGACGCCTGGCTGATCAGGATCGGCGATGGCGACCAGTTCGGAAGCGGCTTCGTCGCCGTCAATCCCAATTCCAAGATCCCGGCGCTGATGGACCGCAGCGGTCCGAAGCCGATCCGTGTCTTCGAATCCGGTGCGATCCTCACCTATCTCGCCGAAAAATTCGGCGCTTTCCTGCCGACCGAGCCGAGCGCGCGGGCCGAATGCCTGTCTTGGCTGTTCTGGCAGATGGGAAGCGCGCCCTATCTCGGCGGCGGATTCGGCCATTTCTACGCCTATGCGCCGACGAAGATCGAATATGCGATCGACCGCTTCGCCATGGAAGTGAAGCGTCAGCTCGACGTGCTCGATCGTCGCCTTGCCGAAAGCGAATATCTGGCAGGCAGCGAATATACGATCGCCGATATTGCCGTCTGGCCGTGGTATGGCGGGCTGGTGAAGGGCTGGACCTACGGGGCAGCCGAGTTTCTGCAGGTCGAGGACTATAAGAACGTGCTGCGCTGGGCCGACACCATCCACAGCAGGCCGGCCGTGCAACGCGGCCGGATGGTCAACCGCCTCTCCGGCGAGCCCTCGAGCCAGTTGCACGAGCGCCATGACGCCAGCGACTTCGACACCAGGACGCAGGACAAGCTCGCGGCCGCCGAGTAAGCAAGCGGCCCCAGCCACGTGTCGCAGCAACAAATGATGCTCCGCCGCCTTTACGGCGGCGGAGCATTTGCGAGCTGCGCGAACTCAGTTCTTGACCGTGTCTTCCAGGAAGAAGCGGCCGAGCGGGTTCTGATAGAAGTTCTCGATATTCTTGCGCGAGACGTTGATATAGGGGCTGTAATAAAGGTCGATCCAGTTGACGTCGTCCTTGGCCATCTTCTGCAGATCGACATACATCTGTTCGCGCTTCTTCGGGTCGAGCTCGAGGCGCGCCTTGGCAACCAGATCCTTCACCGCCTCGTTCTTATAGTTGGTCAGATAGTTGTTGTTGGAATCGTGGCCGAGGACGAAGGTGGTCTTCTGGTCCGGATCGAGAATGTCATTCGTCCAGTAGTTGACCGAGATGTCGTAGTCACCGGCAACGAGCATGTCCCATTCCTGGCTAGGGTCGACCTTCTGCAGATTGGCAGTGATGCCGGCCTTCTGCAACTGCTGCTGAACCAGCACGGCCGTCTGTTCATCGACTTCGTCGCCGGCGCGGATTAGGTAGTTGAGCGTCAGGTCCGAGGCGCCGGCGGCCGCCAGCAGCTCCTTTGCCTTTTCGGGATCATAAGGCCGCTGCAAATTGTCGGCATAATAATAGAGCGCGCCCTTCGGAACGTAGGAGTTGGCGACCGTGCCCTGGCCGAAGGTGACGGTATCGACGATCGCCTTCTTGTCGATCGCCATATCAAGCGCCTGACGGACTTCCTTCTTGCCGAGCGCGCCATGCGCATGGTTGATCAGCAGATGGTCCTCACGGGTCGAAGCGTCGATACCGACGTTGAGATTCGGGTCCTTCTTCAGCTCCTCGACGCGGGAGAAGGGCACGAAGATCGCCGTATCCAGCTCGCCGGCCTGAACGTTCAGCATGCGGGTATTGTCGTCAGGCACCGAGATCCACTCGACGCCGTCGAGCTTGACGCGGTCGGCTTGCCAGAAATTCGGGTTCTTCTTCAGGATGACGCGGTCACCGCGCCGCCATTCCTCGACCACGAAGGCACCGGATGCGATCGGCTTTTCGCCATAGGCATCGGCGCCTAGCGATTCCATGCCCTTCTTGGAGATGACCGAGGCATTCGGCAGCGCCAGCGTCGAAAGGAACGGCGCGGACTGGTTCTTGAGCTTGATCGTCAGCGTGCGCGCGTCGGTCGCCACGGCCGTGTCGATCACCTTGTAGGAATCGCTCCAGAGCGAGGCGGCGTCATCGCGGATGCGCAGCAGGCTGTAGGCCGCGTCTTCCGCCGTCAGCGGCGAACCGTCGGAGAATTTTGCGTCGCGGATCTTGAACGTGTAGGTCAGCCCGTCATCCGAGACGGTCCAGCTTTCGGCAAGGCCCGGCTCCAGTTTCGTGCCTGTCTTGTCGACGCGGATCAGCACGTCGTAGACGTTGGAGAACACCCAGTTGTCGATGTTCTGCGCGGTCTTGATCGGATCAAATGTCGTCGAATCCTCGCGGCGGCCGATGGTGAGTACACCAGCGGCCTCGGCATAGCTTGCGCTGAGCGTCAGACCGGCGAGCAAGGCTGCAAGCCCGATTGATTTCCACCTGTTTGTCATGAGTTCGTTCCCTTCGTTGTTATGGCATGCGTTTGATTGATTGAATCGGCATCGAATGCGGATCGTCCTTGCCGCCGGCGCCTTGCAGCAGCCGCTTGTCAGGATCGATGTCGGGAATGGCGGCGATCAGCGCCGCGGTATAGGGATGCTTCGGCCGCGCGAAAACCTCTTCGGAGCGGCCTTCCTCGACGATCTCGCCGCGACACATCACGACGACGCGTTCGCAGAGATTGCGGACGATTGCGAGATCATGGGCGATGAAGAGCAGCGTGAGGTTCATCTTCGCCGTGAGCTCGCGGAAGAGCCCGATGATCTGCGCCTGGATGGTGACGTCGAGGGCCGCCACGCATTCGTCGGCGATGATCAGCTTCGGATCGACGGCGAGCGCACGGGCGATCCCGGCGCGCTGGCACTGGCCGCCGCTCATGCTCCGCGGTTTGCGGCCGGCGAATTCGCGTTCGAGGCCGACGAGATCGAGCAGTTCGCCGATTCGAACAGGGATATCGCCCTTGGCGACCTTGCCCTGCACCTTCAGCACCTCGGCCAGCATCTGTCCGATCGTCAGTCTCGGATTGAGCGCATTGTATGGGTCCTGGAAGACCATCGCCGTCTCGCGCCTGAGCTTTGCCAGGCCGGCACTTTTCTGCAGCGCCAGATCGACGCCGTCGAAGGTGACGTGACCCGAGGAAAGCGGGGTGAGGCCGAGCACGGCGCGGGCAAGCGTGCTCTTGCCGCTGCCGGATTCGCCGACGATGCCGACCGTCTCGCCCGGCATGATCTGCAGGCTGACGCCGGCAACGGCGCTGACCGTCTTCGCACCGCCCCTGAGCAGGGCGCCGCCGGCTCTGAAACGCACGTGCAGATCGTCGATTTCAAGCAATGGCCTCGCCGGTTGGCTGGCCGCTGCAAGCTCAAGCAGCGGCGCGGCCGTCTCGCCTGAGATGGAAGGGTGGCTGTTGATCAGGTTGATCGTATAGGGATGCTGCGGCCGCGCCAGGATCGTCCGCTTCGCCCCTTCTTCGATGAGCTTGCCGCCGCGCAGCACGGCGATGCGGTCGCAAGTCTGGGCGACGATACCGAGATCGTGGGTGATCAGAATGATCGACAAGCCGCGCTGGTCGCGGATGTCAATCAACAACCGCAGGATCTGCGCCTGAATGGTCACGTCGAGCGCCGTGGTCGGCTCGTCGGCGATCAGGATCTTCGGATTGCAGGACAGCGCCACGCCGATCATCGCCCGCTGCCGCATGCCGCCGGAAAATTCGTGCGGATAGCTGTCGTACTGGCGCTTCGGATCGGGGAAGCCGACCTGCGCCAGGATTTCCGTCGCCGCGGCGCGAGCCTCGCGGGCGCCGAGGCCCTGGTGATAGCGGATGCCCTCGGCGATCTGATCGCCGATCCGCATGACAGGGTCAAGATGGCTGGTCGGGTTCTGGAAGATCATGCCGATCTCGCCGCCGCGCACTTTCAGCATCTCGCCATCATCGATCCGCATGAGGTCACGCCCTTCGAGCAGCACGCTACCGCTTTCGATCTTCAGCAGCGAGGAGGGCAGCAGGCGCACCAGGCAACGGCAGAACAGGCTCTTGCCCGAGCCGCTCTCGCCGACGAGACCGAGTATCTCGCCCTTGCCGAGGTCGAGCGAGACCGCATCGAGCAGCGTGCGCGGGCCGGTATCGACATGCGCCCTGACGGTGAGATCACGGACGGACAGCACGGAGCCGCTCATTCATGCACCCCCAGCAGTTCGCCGAGCGCGTCGCCCAGCATGCTGAAACCGAAGGCGAGGCAAACGATGGAGAGGCCGGGAAACAAGGTGATCCACCAAGCCGTGGTGATGAAGCTTTGTCCTTCCGCGACCATGACGCCCCATTCGGCGATCGGCGGCTGGACGCCGAGGCCGAGATAGCTGACGGCGGCGCCGCTGAGCAGCACCAGCGTTGCATCGGACATCGAAAAGACGATCGAGCCGGCGATCGCGTTTGGCAAAAGGTGGCGGAACATGATGCGCGGGCGGCTGAAGCCGAGGCTGACGGCGGCAACGGCATAGTCGCTGCCTTTCAGCACCAGCATCTGCGCCCGGATCAACCGCGCATAGGAGACCCAGCCGACCAGCGCCATGGCGATGTAGAAGCTGCCGAGGCCCGGGCCGAGGATCGCGATGATCGACAGCATCAGCACCAGGAAGGGGAAGGCGAGGATGATATCGACGAGGCGCATGAACAGTGCATCGACGATCCCGCCGAAAAAGCCGGCGACCGTGCCGACCGTCGTGCCGATCAGGAAGGGGAAGATGACGCCGATCAGCGCCATCTGCAGGTCGAGGCGAGCGCCCCAGATGACGCGGGAGAGGATATCTCGGCCGAAATTGTCGGTGCCGAAGGGATGTAACAGCGAAGGCGCCTGCAGGCGCACCTCGGCATTCTGCATGATCGGGTCGTAAGGCGCGACGTTGGGCGCACCGATCGCCAGCAGGACGAAGAACAGCAGCAGGCCGGCACTGAACACAAGCATCGGCCGCTGGCCGAAGAACCGGCGCCAGCCGGGGGAGGCGGGGGTGATCGCCTCGATGCTCATAGCTTCACTCTCGGATCGACGGCGACGGTGACGATGTCGGCGATGAAGTTGATGAGCACGGTGGCGCAGGCAAAGACCATGGCGACGCCCTGCACCACCATGTAGTCACGCGAGAAGATCGCCCTGACGAGCAGCTGTCCCATGCCGGGCAGCGCAAAGACGCTCTCGACCACCACCGTGCCGCCGATCAGCCAGCCGATGTTGACAGCAAGCAAATTGATCGTCGGCACAAGCGAATTCGGCAGGACATGCCGCCAGAAGACGATCCTCTCCGGCATGCCGCGGGCACGCGCCGCCGTCGCGACATCCGATTTCAGTTGCTCGATCATCGCTGCCCGCAGGCTGCGCGTCAGCACGGTCGAGAGCGACAGCGCGACCGTCAGGCTCGGCAGCATGAGATGCGACAATTTTTCGCCGATCGTCGCACCATAGCCCGAAACCGGCAGCACGCCGAGCTCAACGCTGAAGAGGATGATCAGCATCAGCCCCAGCCAGAAGGGCGGAAAGCCGATGCCGAAAGTCGAGACGATGCGCACGGCATGATCCGGCGCCCGGCCGGCATTGCGCGCGGCGATCGCCGCCATTGGCACCGCGATCAGGACCGAAAGCACGACGCTGGAGACGACGAGTGCAAGCGTCGGCTCGATACGAGTGACGATCAGCTTCAGCACGTCGATCTTGTAGAGGATCGACTTGCCCATCTCGCCATTGGCAAGGTTCTTGAGGAAATAGACATATTGCAGCCACATCGGCTGATCGAGCCCGTACTGGGCGCGGATGCTGGCCAGTGCTGCCGGCGTCGCGCGCGTGCCGAGGATATTGCGCGCCGGATCGCCAGGGATCAATCGGACCAGAATGAAAGTGATGACGCTGATGCCGAAGATGACGGGCAGGAACTGCAGCGGTCGCGTCAGAACGAATTTATAGCGATGCATGACGGCGATCGCCCCTTTGTCTTCGTCGGGTTCGGTCGGCTACCTGTTGCATCAGCCTGCCTCGTGCCGGGCCAGAAAATCGAGAAGCGCCGGATAATAATCCTGCGGGTTCTCATAGAACGGCATGTGGCTGGCATTGGCAAATACCTTCAGCTCGGCATCCGGCAGCGCAAGCTTCATCCTGAGCGCACAGGCCGGCGTCAGCTCGTCATGCTCTCCCGTCGTGATGAGCACCGGCAGCGTCAGCCGCGGCAGGTCGGGGATGCGGTTCCAGTCCTTGAGGCTGCCGATATAGAGAAACTCGTTCGGCCCCTGCATCGTCTCATAGGGCGCCATGTTCCAATCGTCGAGCGAGCGGCGCACCGGCGCCGGCCATTCCGGCAGACGGCAGACATGGCGGTAGTTGAGGATAGTGATGGCGGCAAGATATTCCGGATGATTGTAGGTGCCCTGCGCCTCGTGCTTCTGCATCATCGCCACGGTTTCGGGACCGAGTGCCGCGCGCAGCCGTTCCAGTTCCGAAATCAGATGCGGCATGTCGGCGACGGTATCTTCGAGGATCAGCGTCTTGAGATTCTCAGGATAGGTCAGCGCATATTCGATCGCCAGCCACCCGCCCCAGGAATGGCCGAGCATGTGGACCTTGCCGAGCCCCAGCGCCTTGCGCACCGTCTCCGTCTCCTCGACATAACGGCCGATCGTCCAGAGCGTGAGATCGTCCGGCCGGTCGGAGGCACCGGTGCCGAGTTGATCGAAGGCGACGACACGATAGCCCTTGTCCATGAGACAGGAATGCGCCTCGCGCAGGTAATCGCAGGGCAGACCCGGCCCGCCGTTCAGGCAGAAAACTGTCTCGATGCCGGTCCCGAAACTATAGGCAACGACGCGATAGCCATCGACATCGATCTCGAATCGCTCGTCCGGCCGTATTTCACGCCACATTGATCGCTCCGGCAGAAGATTTCGCTTGCTCAATATTTGGGCACGGCTAAATTTTTACCTTAAACCGCATTCAGTGCCAGCTATAAGAAGTGATAGGGTGGGCCGCGATGCCGAACCCCGGGAGCAGCCCATGCTTGACGACCCCATTCTTGACGACATCGGAACGATCCGACGGCAGTTTACGGCGCACGAAACGCTGGACGGCCGGATCGACCAGGCCTTCGAGGCGATGAAGCAGATCGGCTTCGAGGCGCTGATCTACGACTATACGCCGGTGCCCTACGATCTCGACGGCGCGATCATGATACCATCGCTGCTGAAGCTGCGGAATATCTCCGACGATATGCACGACTACTGGTTCAATCGCGGCTATTTCCGTATCGATCCGGTGCAGCAGGTGGCGCTGCGCACCTCAGCACCTTTCTTCTGGAACTACGACCTGAACGCCAACACGCTGATCAACCGTTTCATGACCGACGACACGGCGCCGGTGACGCGCTATTTGAGCGAACGCGATATGTCGACCGGCGTCACCGTTCCGGTTCATATGCCACGCGGCGACTATGCGACAGTCACCGGCATCCGCTTCGGCCGGAACAAAGATTTCGAACGGCACGCACTGCGCTATATCGCCGACTTCAACCTGCTTGCCCATGTTTTCCATGAGACCGCCTATTCGCTTTTCGACACCCGGGCGAAGAGCGTCGGCACGGTCCGCCTGACCGAGCGGGAACGTGAATGCCTGCGCCATTCGGCGGAAGGCTACTCCGCCAAGGAAATTTCCCGCATCATCGACCGTTCCGTACCGACTGTCGTGATGCATCTGAACGCCGCGACAAAGAAACTCGGCGCCCGCAACCGCACCCAGGCCGTGGTGCGCGCCACCCACTACCGCCTGCTCGAAGACCGGCCGACCCATAATTGGCCACCCTATAACTTGTGATAGCTGCCTTGGCCGCCGCCGCCGCGTTATGATTTTTTTCATGACGCCGAGAGATGGAGACGCCCGTGGGCGAAGTCACGACCAACGAAGCCTATTTGCCCTTTCGCGATTATCGCACCTGGTATCGGGTCACCGGCTCGCTGGAGAGCGGCAAGCTGCCCCTCGTCGTCGCCCATGGCGGGCCTGGCTGCACCCATGATTATGTCGATTCCTTCAAAGATATCGCCGCCCTCGACGGCCGTCCGGTCGTTCATTACGACCAGCTCGGCAATGGCAATTCCACCCGACTTCCGGAAAAGGGCCCGGATTTCTGGACGGTCGGCCTATTCCTTGAGGAGCTGGACGCACTGCTTTCCCATCTCGGCATCCAGGACCGTTACGCCTTTCTTGGCCAGTCCTGGGGCGGCATGCTCGGCGCCGAACACGCGGTGCGCCGGCCGCAAGGGCTGAAGGCGCTTGTGATAGCCAACTCGCCGGCCAACATGCATACCTGGGTTTCGGAGGCGAACCGGCTGAGGCAGGAACTGCCGAAGGAGGTGCAGGACACGCTGCTGAAGCATGAGCTGGCGGGAAGCCTCACCGATCCGGAATATATCGCCGCCTCACGCGTCTTCTATGACCGCCATGTCTGCCGCGTGGTGCCGTGGCCGCCTGAAGTGGCGCGGACCTTTGCCATCATGGACGAGGACAACACCGTCTACCGCAACATGAACGGCCCGACCGAATTTCACGTCATCGGCACGATGAAGGACTGGACGATCGAGAACAGGCTCGATCGCATTGAGGCCCCGACGCTGCTGATCTCGGGAAAATACGACGAGGCGACGCCCCTGGTGGTAAGGCCCTATCTCGAACGCATTCCCGGCTGCGAATGGGTGCTCTTCGAAAATTCCAGCCATATGCCGCATGTCGAGGAAAAGCAGCTTTGCCTGGCGACCGTTTCCGGTTTCCTGTCCCGGCACGATTGAGGAAGCGGTCGTCTATCGGCGAACCAGCCATTTCTTGGCGACACGGCAGGCCATCGTATAGGCCGGGTCGAAGACGTTGCCGACATCGTAACGCACCACCTGGCCCAGCAGATGGCTGGCCGCCGTCCTGTCCAGACCATAATCCGCCGCCAGCCAGTTCAACATTTCGCTGGTGGCGTGCTGGAGCGCCTGATCGAGGGGGCGGGCGTTGCCGATGGTGAAGATGTCTTCGGCCGTTTCTCCGCGCGGCCAGACCAGTCCGGCCTTCTTTTCCACCGTCAGCCGCACCGTGACCTCGAACGTCGTCTCGACGCCGGTTCCGACGATCTCGCCATCCCCTTGCACGGCATGGCAATCGCCCAGAAAGAATAGGGCGCCGGGGGCCGCTACAGGCAAGCGGACCGTGGTGCCGGGGCCGAACAGCCGATAATCCATGTTGCCGCCATATTCGCCGCTGGTCGCGGTCGATATCGCCTGGCCGAGGCTGGGCGCCACGCCGAAACAGCCGATCATCGGGTCGAGAGGCAGAACGAAATTTTCAAGACCTGCAACCGGTTCGGAAAGCCGGACTGTCAGGGCTTCGCGGTCGATCGCCCAGATGGCGATATCGCGCGGCGGCAGGTCGCGAACCGCCTCGGGATCGACCACATTGGCGGCGACGACGCTGCGGGTAAAACCCGTGTCCCTGGTCGGGATCATGCTGATGATCTCGACCTTCAGCGCGTCCCCGGGCTCAGCCCCTTCCACGAAGATCGGGCCGTTCATCGGATTGGGGCCGGATGCCCGCTTGATGCCGTCCTTGCCATGCCCGGCGGCATCGAGCGTTTCGGTGACCACGGTATCGCCGTCGGCGATGTGCAGGGCCGGTGGAAGAGAGCCGATGACATTGTGAAAGCTCGTCGGAATGAAGCGGTGAGTGGTCATGAAATACAGCTCTCGCTCGTTTTGAATGTATGAGCCTACGGCTGGAGCGCCGGGCCGAGAGACTTGCAGACTAGATCAGAGATTGCCTGCAATGCCAATATCCGCGCGGCACTACGCGAAACCGGCAGCAGATGGCGGGTTGCCGAAAGGGTGGCACGAGAGGCGTCTTTGTGATCGCGGCAACCGCATAGGGGAATGCATCACTCATATCCACCCTGGTGGAGGCGACTCTTGCCGCAGCGCTCGAAGGGGTTTTCGGCCACGCGTTTTGCACAGGAAAGATCATTCAGGCAATGGTCGGAACGCGATACCATAACCACGACCTTGGCCGCCTCGACCACCTTCCTTTCAAACCAATAGGCAGATCATGAAAAATATCGAGCAGATGCAGGAACAGCGACTTGAAGCGCTCCGGCTGACGAAGTCGGGAGCACCGAGGCTGCCGTCCAATCCGTTTTTCGGGGTCGGTCCGATCACCGATGCCACGACCGACGAAGTGGATAGCCGCCTGCGGCGCATCGCTTTCGATAGATGGATCGAGAAGACCTATCGCAAGTTCGACGACAGGGGTAACGACATCGGCGGTTTCACCACCGCCGAAATTTCCCGCAGCATGCATCGCGGCTACCCTGCGGACAAAATTCTGACCGACATGATGCGGGCGATCCACCGCTATTTCCACTTCCCGAAGGCGAACCGGATGGCTGTGGGACTCGGCGGCGGTCACAGCGGCTTTACCGTCTGCGTCCGGCACCTGATGAACGCCAACGACGCCTCGCAACGCGTCTACGTCGATACGCCGCGCCCGGAGAGCGATCCGGCCCGCGCGGCAGGCTTCTTCCGTCAGTCCTGGGCTACGCAGCTGATCGAGATGCAGCGCTTCGCCGAAAAAGGCTGCGAGAGCCGCATTCATTTTGCCGCCTCCGAGGGTGTGATCCCGACGGCCGCCGAGCTTTCCGCTCTCGGTGTGTCGATCTTCGTCGGCGTCGGCCACGAGACGACCGGCGCCAATGCCTATACCAGCCGCGAGATCCACGAGCTGCTGAACTGGATCGATGGCGATCCGGCAAACCGCCATGCAGTGTTCGACGCGACGTCGATGCTGGGCGCCATGCCTTGGGAGCCCGAGCTGGTCGACGCCCTGATGGCGAAATGCTGCTTGTTCATGCCGTTTCAGAAGGCGATCGGCGGGGTGTCGGGGTATTTCGTCGCCTCCTTCACGCCGCATGCTTTGGCGCTCGTTGAGAAAAACCAGCAGGATCCGTCCTGGGCGATCCCGCGCCAGCTCAAGATTGCGCCGCCGATCGATGCGCCGCGGCCGCTTTCCGCCAAGCGATCCGTGGATGCCGGGCCGTTTTACGATGCCGCGGAAGACCGCATGCTCGGCGGCGTCATCAACACCTACAGCGCGCTTGCCTTTGCCGAAACCACCTTCGGCCTCCTGCAGTCCGAGGCGCGGCTCGGCTCGGTGGTCGAGCTCAACAAGCGGTCTGCGGCCAATCGGGCGGTGATCGACGGCTGGGTCGAGTCGCACCCGCTGTTTTCGCTCACCGTCACCGATGCCGAGCGGCGCGGCGCGGCGGTCACACTGCTAAAGGTGGAGGACGCCGGCATCACCGATCCTGCGATCCATGCCCGCATTATCGCGCGTTCGAAGCAACTACTCGGCTATGAGGGCTTTACCCATCCGAACGGCGAGTTCGAGCCCGGCCTCGATGCGGCGCGCTACGTCAACGCATTCCCGGGAACGCCCGGCGACTACCGCGCCTGGGTCGGCGGCACCCGCGAGCCGGCCGATATCGTCGCGCTGCTGGAGAACCTGCAATATGCCTATCTGCGCGCCAAGATCGTTGTGATCGAGGAGGAACTGGCAAAGCAGGGCGTCACGTTCGCAGCACCCGTGAAGGCCGGCGCGATGGCCCGCAAGGACGATCCCGAACACGCTTATACGGTGCTGATCGCCGATCTGGTCGGCCTTCGCCTCGGCGCCGATGGGGAGCCCGACGACAGCGAGATCAGGACCTATGTCGAGGAAAAGGGCGGCGTCTTCCATACCGGCCCGATCGGCGACAGGGCGGCGCTGGAAAAGGGCCACATCCATTTCTTCTACCAGCCGAATCTCAGCACCGAGGCGGAAATCCTGCCGCAGACGGACAAGGGCCAGTATGACGCGCTGATCGCGGCAGCGACCTTCATCCCGAAGGCTTCCGTCTTCCCGTTCGGCGGCGTGCGCATCGGCGCGGGTACCGGCAATATGGGCTCGGCCTCCTGGGGCGGCGGCAACGGCGAGGGCGGCGAGGCGCCTTTGATGAACACGCCCGGCATCAACAGCCGGGCGACCGCCCAGATGGCGATGAAGGCAATCCTCAAGGTCGTTCCCGACCTGCCCGTCGACAGGCTGCACCAGATGGTCGCCAACGGCGATTTTGATACCGGGCGCCAGCTTAAGGATTTCCCGACCGCCAAGCTGGAGGGCCGGAAAATCGCCATTCTAGGCTACGGCAATATCGGCCGCGAAGTCGCCAAGCTCGCCAAGGCTTTCGGCATGAAGGTGGTGATCTACGCGCGCCAGCATCACCAAGGCTGGATCGAGTCGGAAGGCTTCGATTACGCCGCAAGTCCGGTTGAAGCGGCGACCGGCGCCGACGTGCTCTCCGTCCATATCGGTCTCGGCCGGCTGGATGCTGCGACCGGCGTCTACTCCAACGCAGGGTTGGTCGACACCCAGGTTCTCGGCGCGATGAACGATGGCGCAGTGCTGGTCAACTACGATCGGGGCGAGGTCGTCGATGCGGCGGCGCTCGACCAGGCGCTGTCATCAGGAAAGATTGCCCATGCGGCAATCGACGCCGATCTCTTCAAGGATGCAGCGACCGGCAAGCTCAGCGGGCCGATGGTTCCCTATCTGCCACTCGAAGAGCGCCATAAGGGCAAGCTGGAACTGCTGCCGCATGCCGCCGCCGATACCGACCATCCTTCGCGGGTGACCGGCGCCAAGCAGGCGGTCGACCAGATCTTCGATGTCATCCGTTTCAAGTCGGTCACCAATCTGAAGGGCGATCTGCCGCAAGGGTATGTCTCGGCAGGCGGCCGCACACCGGCCGGAATCGGCAGGGTGACGAAGCGGGTGGTCAGCGAGATCAGCGGCAATTCCGAACTGCTGGACGAATTACGGCGGACCTCGGAAAAGGTTGCGGCGATCGTCGGCGCGCTTTCCGTTGTCTCCGATCCGAGCCACCGCGACCGGATCATCGATCGCTATACCGGTCTGCTAGCCAAAAATGCCGGCCGGCAGCGGGCGCTTCTCGAGCAGCTTGGCCTCTACGGACCGTCGGCGGAGTAAGCCGCGGTCACGCCCGATGCGTGCCGCTCTTTTTCCGACCGCGCCGGCTCGCGCCACATTCGGAGCGGGGCCGCAGCGCCGCATACCGACGAGCTGCAGTTGCCGTTCATGCCGAACTCAACACATAGTTCCATAATAGCGGCTTATGCCAATAGAGTTTCAAACAAAACCGACGGCTTAGCTAAACCAGGGCAGGTTCGACGGTTCGCCGCGTATTGCGCCTATCCCGGTCGGGCAAAGGGACGGCTTCGAGGGGCCTCGTGGTGCAGTCATGCTAAGGGTTGGCAAAATTTCCGTTCGGGTGCCGATTTCGACCACCTCGCCTAGGCATTAAACGGCAACCAGGGGATCGATGCGGTCCACGACCGCCATGTCATCTCCGCACGCTTCTCGACCGCAGATATCTCCTTCGCCGGCAGCAGCCTAGATCTGCTGCGAATTTGCGACAGTTTGCGACAAATTCCCCATGCCGCGGCACAGTTGTGCGACAGCGATGAGCTATTCCTGGCGAGTAACCGCCGCGTCCAGACATTGGTTTGAAAGTCCAGGAGGAGAGCATAAATGGCAGAGCAAAGTCCCGCAGATTCTCAAGGCGTTGGTGTGACGCGTCGAGCCGTCCTTGGCACCGGTGCCGGTGTTGCAGTCGCTACGATGCTTCCACTGCAATCCGCTGCCGCCCAGGAGATTTCCGTTTCGAATGAAACGGGCACAACTCTCTTCGTTTCGACGACGGTGAATGGACGGGCCGTCACTCTCGATATTGACTCACGCGCATCGCTTCTTGACCTGCTGCGCGAGCGCCTTGGCTTCTCAGGAACAAAAAAAGGCTGCGATCACGGCCAGTGTGGTGCATGCACGGTGCACCTCGACGGCCGAACGGTAGTGTCCTGTCTGACGCTTGCGGCGAAAGTGGCGGGACGTCAGGTGACGACCATCGAAGGGCTGGCCGACGGGGATACACTTCATCCGATGCAGACCGCCTTCATCGATCACGACGCATTGCAGTGCGGATACTGCACGCCGGGCCAGATCATGTCCGCCGTCGCATGCGTTCGACATGGTCACGCAACGGACAAAGCCTCGATCCGCCAATTTATGAGTGGAAACATCTGTCGTTGCGGCGCGTATGCCGGGATCGTCGCTGCCATCGAAGATGTGGCAGCCAATTCGAAGGAGGGCTGAAGATGCGAGCTATCGATTACACCCGGGCGGACAGCCTCGAAGCAGCCGTCGAAGCCTTTGCTGCGGTCGGCCTAGACGCGCGCTACATCGCCGGCGGCACAACGCTCTATGATCTGATGAAGCTCGGCGTGGAGCGGCCAGCGCATCTTATCGACGTTACCGGCATCATGGGCCTCGACACGATCGACACCGACGGCGACGTATTGCGGTTCGGTGCCTTGGCACTGATGAGCAACGTTGCTTACACGCCGGCGGTGCAGGACGGATATCCCATCCTTTCTGAGAGCTTGCTGAAAGCAGCCTCGCAGCAACTGCGCAATATGGCCACAGTTGGCGGCAACCTGCTTCAGCGAACCCGCTGTCCCTATTTCCGCAACGGCGCGGGGTCACTGTCTACCGTAGGCGTATACCCCTGCAACAAGCGTGTCCCCGGTTCCGGCTGCGCGGCAATCGGCGGATTGGACCGAGGCCATGCGATCCTTGGAGTGAGTGACGCTTGTATCGCGGTCTCACCGGGAGACTGGCCAGTGGCGTTGACGGCGATGGGCGCATCGGTCGAAATTCATGGACCCGCAGGAACGCGCACCGTCCCGATTTCGGACTTCTACAGGCTGCCCGGCGATACGCCGCATCTGGAATTCGATATAGCCCCAGCCGAACTGATCACGGCCATTACCGTCCCGAAAGCACCAAGCCGTTCCTCGACCTATCACAAGATTCGCGACCGGGAGAGTTTTGCGTTCGCGGTGGCATCCGCCGCAGTCGTGGTTGAAATGGAAGGAGCCAATGTCCGAACGGCCCGCATCGCACTTGGCGGTGTCGCAACGATCCCATGGCGAGCGCAGAGTGCCGAAGAGACGTTGCGCGGCAAGCAATTAACGCCCGAGCTGGCACTTGAAGCCGGCCGGGCCGCATTCAAGGATGCGCGTCCGGGCCAGCACAACGCCTTCAAGTCCGATCTGGGAGCCCGGGTTGTTGCCGATGCCTTGATGATTGCCGCGGAAAGGAGAGCGTGATGCCGTCACAAACCTTCTCAGAAATCGCCCGCGTCGACGCTAGGGATAAGGTACAGGGCCGCACGACGTACGCAGCCGATATCAGGCTGCCCGGCATGCTGCATGCGATGCTGGTCCCTGCCACCATCGCGAAAGGCAAAGTCACAAACGTTGACGTCACCGCGGCGACCAAAATCCCCGGTGTCGTTCATGTCCTGTCCATCGGCGATTTTCCCTCGCTTCGTCCACAAATATCATTTCGCGGGCAGCCAATTGCATTGGTTGTCGCGGAGACGATCGAGGCCGCGATAGAGGGTGCTGAAGCCATATCTGCTGACTACGAAGCGGCACCATTCGTGCCCTTGATGACCAGTCCCGGCGCACAACGCGTTCCGGCAGAAGGCTTTAATACAGGCGACGTCGACAAAGCGTTTGAAAATGCAGCCGTAATCGTCGAGGGCACTTTCGAGACACCAACCCAGCACCATAACGCCATGGAATTGTTCGGGACCGTCGCGGAATGGTCTAACGGGCGACTGACGGTCCATGAGGGCTGCCAGAATATTGAAGCAGCCAAGGGCGCACTCGTTAAGGCCTTAGGCCTTGCTCCGGACCAAGTTGCGGTCAAATCCGAACATGTCGGAGGTGGGTTCGGGCAGAAATCTCCTCCCAAGCTTCAATCCGCGTTGGTTGCCCAGGCTGCCAGGCTTGCAGGGCGGCCAGTTAAGCTGGTCACACCGCGTGGGCAGTTGTTCCATATCGCCAACTACCGGCCGCGCAGTGTTCACAATATCCGTCTTGCCGCCGACGCGCAGGGGCGCCTGGACGCCGTACTCTATGATGTGGTGCAAGAAAATATCCCTGACGGCGGATTCCGCTCAAGCGGTTACCATGAGGATATCGCACGTCTTTATGCCATCGAAAATTTTCGAGCGACGGCCGGCGATATCCATATCGACCGCCAGATGCCGCGACACACCCGCGGGACGCATCCGTTCCCTGCCGGGTTTGCGCTGGAGAGCCTGATCGACGAGATGGCTTACAAGCTCGGCAAAGATCCGGTTCAACTTCGTCTCGAGCATGAAGCAAAGAACGACATCATCGCTGGGCAGTCGCTGTCGCCGCATTTCCTGAATGACTGCCTGCGGGAAGGTGCAAGGCGCTTCGGCTGGAGCCGGCGAACAGCTGAACCGGGATCGATGCGACTGGATGACGGCACGATGGTCGGATATGGCGTCGCATGCGGGATTTTCGGAGCGTCGGGGTCAGCTGCAGAGACGACACTGAGGGTACGTGCGGACGGCACGACACGGGTGATTTCGTCCGGGCATGAAATGGGCCAGGGTATCCGCACTGCGGTCGCAAGCACGATCATCCAAGGCCTCGACATCAACCCCGATCGTCTGGAGATTTTACTTGGGGATACGACTGTCGGTCCGCAGATGATGACCGTTGGCGAGCGCGGCACGGCCAGCATCATTCCTGTCACGGCGAAGGCCGTCACCGCATTGCGCGCCCGCTTTGATGAGCTTGCGGGACCGAACCCGCCGGCGGGCAATTTGCATGAGCAACTGGCGCGCCTGAAACGTCCCCAGATCGAAGTGGTGGTTTCGGAGCTCGCGCCCGGGCAGGACGCCTCCGCTCTTGAAGCCTTTCGAGCCGGGGGTCGTGCAGGTGCAGGCCCTGAATACCCAGGTTTCACATCAATGAGTTACATCGCTCAGTTCGTCGAAATTCATATCCAACCCAGAACGGGCCGCATCCGTATGCCGCGGGTGGTCAGCATTGCCGATGTCGGCCGGGTCGTCAGTCCGGTGACCGCTCGCGGGCAGATGTATGGCGGCGTTGTCTGGGGTTTCAGCACGGCGCTTCGCGAGGAGACAGACGTCGACCCGCGTTTTGCCGGCTACCTCAATGCTGATCTGGCCGACTACCTCATGGCGGTTAATGCCGACATCGGTGACGTCGACGTTGGCTTCATCGACAAACCGGACACGATGGTCAATTCGGTCGGCGTCAAGGGCATGGGCGAACTCGTCATGCTTGGCACCGCTCCTGCGATCGCCAATGCGATCTACCATGCAACGGGGAAACGCGTCCGCAAGCTGCCGATCCGCATCGAAGATGTCCTTTGAAGAAAGTCGGCCGCCAAGCGCTGCGTCATGCGGGGTCCAAATGACTATTTGTATTGGTCGACGGATCGCCTCTGTCGTTGTGGCGCTCCCATGTAGAAACTTGTCCCATGGCGGCATGCGCCGGCCGGATCCGTCTAATAATCGAAGCAGGCACCCGCATGCTCTGGGGCATTGGTCATGATCTGCGCACGGCGCTGACGCCGCTGAAACTGTGCGTGGAGCGGATGGGGGAAAGCGGTCAGAAGAACGCCTGCTCTCCGATATCGATCGGATTGAGAGCCTGCTCGTCGAGAACCTGAATTATCCTCGAAACGACTATGCGACAGAGACAGTTGAGCTTGTCGACGTCGCAGGCATCTTGCAAACGGCCTGCAGCGAATTCGCCGTATCGGTCACGTCGTCCGATACACCGAGCCAAACAGGCTTCTTGCCAGAAGCCGGCCACTTTCCATTGCACGCGCGGTCACCAATTTTACGACAACGCCGTTGAGTTCGCAGCCGTGATCCCCATAATGATCCGGCAAGCGAAGGGAGGCGTTCGATCCCGAGGCGGCCATTTGAGATCCTGGTAGGACATGTGAGAAAATGGCTTTGGCCGAACCGCTGTGAAACTTTGATACACTTTTTTCGATGCGAACCGCGCTCTCTTCTGTAAAAATAGCTCAAGAGGTTATGCAGATGCAGAATTCATCGCATGTCGTGGTTGTCGACGATCACAGCGATATCCGAGATCTGGTTCGACAGTATCTCGAGCAGCAAGGCTACAAGGTGAGCGTGGCAGAAAGCGGCGCGGCCCTTCGACGCCTGCTCGAGCGCGAGCGCCAGGTGGTGGACCTGATCATTCTCGATGTCATGATGCCGGGCGAGGACGGATTGAGCGTGTGCCGTCAGGTGCGTGCCGCGACCGACATCCCGATCATTTTCCTGACCGCATTGGTCGAAGATACCGATCGTATCATCGGACTGGAACTTGGCGCTGACGACTACGTCGTGAAACCATTCAACCCCCGCGAACTCCTGGCTCGCATCAGAGCGGTGCTTCGGCGTGCGAGCAATCCGCTGACACAGCAGCGCATGACACAGCAGCAACGGGCCGTCCGCATCGGCCAGTGGCGCGTCAACATGGGACGTCAGGAAATTTCCGGTAGCGACGGCGTTGGAATACCCTTGAGCACTGCCGAATTCCGTCTGCTGAAAGTCTTCATCGAAAGGCCGGGCCTGATCCTGAGCCGCGAACAGCTGCTTGATCTGACCGTCGGCAGGACGGCCGACATCTTCGATCGCAGCATCGACAATCAGGTGAGCCGGCTTCGCAAGAAAATCGAAGAGAACCCTAAAAATCCGTCGATCATCAAGACGCATTGGGGCGGCGGCTACAGCTTGGCTGCCGAGGTGGCGTTCGAATGAACCACCTCTGGAACAGAAGCCTGGCGACGCAACTTATCGCGTTTACGCTTGCGGCTTTGATCATTTCCCAGGCGCTGACATTTCTAATCTCCTGGAAGGAGCATTCCAAAGCTCTCGACGCTGCAGCCAAGAGCGAATTCCTCAGTCGAGCGCGCACGCTGACCCGACTGGTGGAAACCGTACCGCCCGAATATCAAAAGCAGGCTCTGCTTGCGAGCGAGACGAGGGACTCGCGTTTTTGGGTGACCGATCGTGAAGCGGAAGACCCCGCCGCCTGGCGCCTGACGGCTGCCGCCGAATTTTCCCGGCCTCTGGAGAATTTCGTGGACCTCGTCAGGATCTTTCAAGACGGCTCAGCCAGGACGCAGATCCCTGATGCGAAGAGGGTCGCAGCGTCGAACGGCGGTGAGGGATGGCGCGTTCCAATGCAGAGCCTCTGGGCGCTCCCGCAGCCGATCAAATATGTCTATTTCGACGGCTCGCGGGGCTATGGCCTTGTCATCAAGGTCGATGAGAGGACCTGGCTGAACGCAGCCTTCTATATGCGACAGACTGGAGGCTGGTGGACCTCCACGTCGCTCGCCTCGCTCAGCCTGACGGCACTCATCCTGGCTCTGCTCGGCGTGTTCTTCGCCAGCCGCATATCAAGGCCGTTGCGATATCTTGCGACCTCGGCCGAAGCCTTGGGGCGGGGAGAAAACCTGCCGCCGCTTTCGGAAGAAGGACCGGAAGAGGTCCGGCGCACCGCTGAAGCCTTCAACAAGATGCAAGGCCGGCTGCACCGTTTCCTTGAAGACAGAACGAAGATGCTGGCCGCGATCGGTCACGATTTGCGAACGCCCCTGACGACCTTGAGACTGAGGACGGAGTTCGTGCAGGATCAGGAGATCCAGCGAAAAATGCTGTCGACGATCGATGAACTTCAGGGCATGACCGAGGCCGCCATTTCTTTTGCGCGTGGCGAATCGACGGAAGAGGAAACGCGCGACATCGATCTGGAAGCGCTGGTTGGAAGCATCTGCGACGACCAGTCCGATCTTGGCAAGCCTGTCAGTTTCGTCGAAGGCGTGAAAATGTCCTATCGCTGCCGGCCTGATGGTCTCAGACGCGCTGTGCGAAATCTCGTCGAAAACGCCGTGCGATATGGCGGAGAGGCGCGGGTCTTCATCCGGCACACGGCTGCGACCATCGACATCGTCGTCGAGGACCGCGGTCCAGGCATTCCCGACCTTATGAAGGAAAAGGTGTTCACGCCGTTTTTCCGGCTCGAGGCTTCGCGCAACCGCGACACCGGCGGGATTGGACTTGGCCTATCGATCGCGCGTGCTGCAGCCAGGCAACATGGCGGTGACATTTCCTTCGTAGCAGGAGATGGCGGTATGCAAGCCGTTCTTTCTCTGCCACGCGATGGCCGTGTGGAAATGCCTGCTGTCCCCAAGGGGCGCGACTGGAAATCCCTGCGCGGGTCGATTGGGCTCCGTGCCCCGAACCTTGCCGAGAAGCCGACAAAGCCGCGGACGCAACATTGATCTCGGCGCCGTTGCACCTCACCCTCGGCAGGCGGCAGCCACCATCCACATTCATGTGTATCGATCGAAAGTGCACCTTGGGCAGCTATTCTGGTAGCGGTGCCGCAGCCTCGCCGCTCATGCACAGATGGTTTCGGAGGTCCGCCCTCGCGTGTCCGGCATCATTCTCAGGCAAAGTTTCGATGAGGGCGGCTTGGTAAAAGCCGGAGACGTCCTTTACGAACTTGACCCCATGCCGTTCGAGGCCTCCTACCGCAATGCCGAGGCTGCCGTGCAGCGAGCCGAAAGTGCCCTTCCGAGCGCCCGAGCGCGCTCGCAGCGCTATGAGAGCCTGAGTGCGAGCAGTGTCGTCAGCCGCCAGGATTTCGATGAGGCACGAACACAGATGCTGCAGGCCGAGGCGGACGTCGCCGCTGCCAGGGCAGCTCTTGAAACCGCCCGCATCGAACTCGAATATGCCAAGGTCCGCGCCCCGATCAGCGGGCGTGTGGACGCTTCAAATGTCACCGAGGGTGCGCTGGTTACCGAAGATCAGGCGTCGCCAATGACGACGATCCGCCAGACGGACATCATCAATGTCGACCTTGTGCGCTCGAGCGCCAGCCTGCTCGCGCTCAACAAGGCGCTCGCGTCGCAGGATATCAAGCCACAGGAAGGCTCGGTGACCGTCGAACTCCGGCTCGAGGACGGCAGCAAATACGGCCATCCCGGAAAGTTGCAGTTCCGCAACGGCGCCGTATCGCAAACGACCGGCATGGTTCTGATGCGCGCCATCTTCCCTAATCCGGAAGGCGCGCTCCTGCCCGGGATGTATGTGCGGGCACTCGTTGAAGACGGCTATGTCGAAGATGGCGTGCTCATTCCGCAGCGCGCGGTCTCACGCAATAGCCGCGGAGAGGCCACGGCGCGTTTCATCAGCGCCGACGGGAAGATCGAGGAACGTGTTCTGGCCGTCGAGCGCGGCATCGGCAACAATTGGTTGGTGACCGCTGGCGTCGGGGAGGGTGATCGTGTCGTCGTCGAGGGCCTCCAGAGGGCGGCGATCGGCGAAGAGGTCCAAGTCACCGCAGTGACCGTCGATAACGAGACGGGGGAGTTCGTTGCCGTCGCCGAGGCGGGTCGGCCATCTGCAGGAAAACCCGCAGAGGTTTCCGTGCGGTTGCCTGACGCCGTAACGCGGTGAGGCGGCGCCATGTCGCGTTTCTTCATCAGCCGCCCGATCTTCGCATGGGTGCTTGCAATCGCCGTCATGATGACAGGCGCGATCGCAATCACGACCTTGTCCATATCGCAGTATCCGCAGATTGCTCCCACATCGGTCCGCATCACCGCCAACTATCCGGGCGCCGACGCGAAGACGGTCGAGGACTCAGTGACCAAGGTGATCGAGCAAGGCATGACGGGTATCGAAAATCTGGACTATGTGTCCTCGAACTCGTCCTCCACCGGCGAGGCGTCGATCACATTGACCTTTACCAGCGCCGCCGACCCCGATGTCGCACAGATGCAGGTCCAGAACAATCTCCAGCTCGTCCAGGCACGTTTGCCGAGCGCGGTCCAGGATACGGGGCTGACGGTATCGAAATCGACGTCCAGTTTCTTCCTGATCGCCTCCTTCCTGTCTGAGGACGACAGTCTGTCCGGAACGGATATCGCCGACTTTGTCGACAGCTCCCTCATGGACTCGTTGCGGCGCGTGCCAGGCATTGGCGAGGTGCAACTGCTTGGCTCCTCCCGCTATGCCATGCGCATCTGGCTTGACCCCGACCGGCTCGCCCAGCATGGGCTTATGGTCACTGATGTGACGCAAGCGATCAGAGCGCAAAACACGCAGGTGTCCGCCGGTCAATTCGGGGCTCTGCCGCAGCGGCAGGGCCAACAGCTCAATGCCACCGTGACTGCGGGAAGCCGTCTCCAGAGCAAGGAGCAGTTCGAGGCAATCATCCTCGCGCGCGCTGCCGATGGCTCGGTCGTGACATTGAATGACGTTGCTGAGGTCGAACTTGGCTCCGAGAGTTATACCACGAGCGGAACCTATAGCGGTCATCCCTCCGCAGGCGTCGGCTTCCGCCTGGCGGCCGGCGCAAATGCGCTTGAAGCTGCAGAGGCGGTGCGCGGCGAGATCGAAAACTACAGAGGTAGCTTCCCCCCAGGCGTAGAGGTCAAATATCCCCTCGACACGTCTCCTTTCGTGCGCTTGGCGATTGAGAGCGTCGTGGTGACATTGATCGAGGCTGTCATCCTCGTCTTCATCGTCATGTTCGTTTTCCTGCAGAACCTGCGCGCGACAATCATCCCGACGCTTGCGGTACCTGTGGTGCTGTTGGGGACCTTTGCTGTCATGGCTGTGTTCGGATACTCGATCAACACACTCACCATGTTCGGCATCGTTCTCGCGATCGGCCTTCTCGTTGATGACGCGATCGTCGTCGTCGAGAATGTCGAGCGGGTCATGGAAGAAGAGGAGCTCGGGCCGCGCGAGGCGACCTTGAAGTCCATGGGTGAAATCAGCGGCGCCCTGATCGGTATCACGACCGTGCTGTCGGCGGTTTTCATCCCCATGGCCTTCTTCTCTGGATCTGTTGGAATCATCTACCGGCAGTTCTCGATCACTATCGTCTCGGCAATGGTGCTTTCCGTGCTGGTGGCCCTGGTTTTTACGCCGGCGCTCTGCGCCACGATCCTCAGGCCGCCCGGATCCGGATCCGAAAAGACCGCGCCGTTTCGCTGGTTCAATGCCGGCTTCCAGAGGTTCACCGCACTTTACCAGCGCGCCACGCTTTCGATCGTCCGCCGGATCGGCGTGGCGCTCGTCCTGTTTGCGGCGCTATCGGGCGCGACCGTCCTGCTTTTCGCGAGGTTGCCGACCGCTTTTCTGCCAGAGGAGGACCAAGGCAGACTGATGACCTCTATCCAGCTTCCGCCGGGAGCGACGGCTGACCGGACGCGGCGGGTGCTGGACCAGGTGCTCGAATACTACCTGACCAGCGAGGCAAGCTACGTCGACGGCGTATTCGGCGCTACCGGCTTCAGCTTCGGTGGCCAAGGTCAAAATGTTGCGACAGTGTTCGTCGCTTTGAAGGATTTCGATCAGCGCTCGGCACCCGAAGCCTCTGCGCAGGCGATTGCCGGACGTGCGATGGCAGCCTTCAGCGCAATTCGCGATGCGCGTGTCATTGCCTTGTCGCCACCCGCCCTGCCGGGCTTCGGAAACAATAGCGGCTTCGATTTCTTCCTGCGTGACACCGGTGGCGCCGGGCATGAGGCGCTGATGGCGGCTCGTAACCAATTTCTGAGGACAGCTGCGGCGAATGAGAGGCTGTCGGGCACCAGGCCGAACGGCCAGGAGGATACACCGCAATATTCCGTTTCGATCGACCGCGGGCGGGCGAGCGCGCTCGGCATTACGCTTTCCGATATCGATGCGACGCTGTCGACGGCTTGGGGAGGCAGCTATGTGAACGACTTCGTCGACCGCGGGCGGGTCAAACGTGTCTATGTCCAGTCTGATGCGTCTTTTCGCATGCAGCCTGCCGATTTCGACCGCTGGCATGTCCGCAACGATCGCGGGGAGATGGTGCCGATTTCGGTCTTCTCGACAGGACGGTGGGATTACGGCTCGCCGCGGCTTGAGCGATACAATGGCGTGTCAGCGGTACAGCTTCAGGGCTCGGCGGCCATAGGAATAAGCTCAGGTCAGGCGATGGCAGAGATCGACCGTATGGTGGGAGAGCTGCCCGCGGGTTTTTCGCACCAATGGACGAGCCTTTCGGCTCAGGAACGGCTTTCCGGCAATCAGGCCGTCTACCTCTATGCCATTTCCGTCGTGGTCGTCTTCCTGGCGCTTGCGGCGCTCTACGAGAGCTGGACAGTGCCATTCTCCGTCATGCTTGCCATTCCTGTCGGAGTCTTCGGGGCACTGGTTGCGGCAAGTACTTTCGGACAGGCCAATGACGTCTATTTCAAGGTCGGGCTTTTGACGACGATCGGTCTTGCGGCGAAGAACGCCATCCTGATCGTGGAATTTGCCATTACCGAGGAAGCCGGCGGGAAGGGATTGGTGGAGGCGACGCTTGAGGCCGCGCGCCAGCGGTTGCGGCCGATCCTGATGACATCCTTCGCTTTCATCCTTGGCGTCCTCCCGCTCGCCATCGCCGACGGCGCGGGTTCCGGTTCCCAAAACTCGATCGGTATAGGTGTCATGGGCGGCATGATATCGGCGACGGTCCTCGGCATATTCTTCATCCCCGTGCTCTTCATCGTGACCCGGCGATTGTTCAGCCGCGGACCGCATCCCAAGCCTTACGCGGATGCGGGAGTAAGCGCTCCCGCCGAATAGGAGAGCATATCGACCGTCGGCGAGCGGCGCCCGCGACGCCGCACTCTTCGACTTTCTTGAATACGCTTCGCCAAATGAGGATCACGAACATGCAGATGGCATTTCTCCACGGCGCCGCGCCGCAATTGCTGAGCGTCCTGCGCATCATCGCCGCCACATCATTCTTCACGCATGGAACGATGAAATTGTTCGGTTGGCCGGCACCGTTCGAATATCCGCTGAATGCGCTGCTTCTGGCGGCCGGCTTTCTTGAAGTCATCGGTGGTGTGCTTCTGGTGATTGGTCTGTTTTCTCGCCAGGTCGCTTTCCTGCTCTCCGGCCAGATGGCCTTTGCTTATTTTATTGGACACGGCTCACAAGCCTTCTTTCCCGCCCTCAACGGAGGCGAGACCGCAATGTTGTTCTGCTTCCTCTTCCTCTACATCGCTGCCGCCGGCCCGGGACCATGGAGCCTCGACGAGGTGGCTTCGAAGGCGCCTCCCGTGCAGCAGGCAGGTCCGTCTAACTGACTTTTGCGGGCGAGGTGGCGCTTGATTTATGTCATCGACGGTCCGCTGAGGTTCTCCGCGGGCGAGCGCGCCCTCCGCGGATGTGTGACAGATTGATACCAAGTGCGCGATCACTGACAAATCCATCAGACAAGTTCGCGCTAGATTTCGGTCGGACCGGTTCCTTCATCCCCCACAATCAAGGACCGGGTTCCCCCGCATCGGCAGCCTGACCCCACGGTTGCCGATGCCCCTTCAAGACGAAGAAAACCTGCCGTTGCTCCGGACCTCGAGAGGATCTGATATGAACGAGATGGTAGCCATCACTCCGCTTCCTGCGCCCGTCCAAGCGAGGATGTCGGACGATCCGTCAGAGATTTTGCGCTTTGCCGTTGACTGCTTCGACCGAGGAGAGGTCGCGATCGCAACACTCGTCGACATTCGAGGCGGCGCGGCTCGTTCTCTGGGTTCGCTGGTTGCGGTCGCTGTTGACGGCAGCTACTGCGGCTATGTCTCCGGCGGCTGCGTGGAGGCTGCGGTTGCTTTCGACGCACTCCTTGCGATTGCCGAGGGTCGGGATCGAACTATGATGTTCGGGCAGGGCTCTCCCTTCTTCGACATAGCCCTGCCGTGCGGCGGCGGCATCACCGTTGCAATCCATGTCTTGCGCGACATTTCTGCGATCCGGCTTGTCCTCGAACGCCTGGAACGGAGGCAGCCGGTTGGCCTTCGTTATGTGCCGTCCAATCAGTCTCTCGTGGCAGTGGATCCGCCTGTTCAATCTGGTTGGTTTGAAGACGAGTTTCTGTCGGTATTCCTTCCGCGAACCCGCATCCTGATCTCGGGTCGTTCGCTCGAGGCGCGGGCCACGGCGCGCTGTGCAACGATCCTGGGCTACGATGTGATCCGGATTGAGAGCGGCAATCCCCACTATGTCGCGAAAATGATTGACGCCTTCACGGCCGTGGTGCTTTTGCATCATGATCTCGAGGCTGAAGCGCCGCTTCTCGGACTGGCGCTCAGCTCGCCGGCGTTCTACATCGGTGCCCTGGGCAGCATGAAAACGCACAGCAGGCGTGTCGAATTGCTGACGAGATCTGGTTTTGCCAGGACCGACATCGATCGCATCAAGGCACCGATCGGGCTGTTCGGCCCGGCGCGCGACGCGACCTCCCTTGCCCTTTCTGTGCTCGCCGACATTGCCGCGATGAGGCAAGGCATCCGTGAGTCGTGAGGCCATTGATACGAGCCCGCCTCCGGCACTCTTGCCAGCCCCGATAGAAAGTGCCGATTGTCAGATCTGCTGTCCGTCTCCATCATGCTGTTGGCCGCAGGCACGGACGAGGGATGATCCGATCACGATTGCAGCCAGCCCGCACGAATGACATCATGCGTTGGAGCAGCGGCCGTCATATTGTCCAGCGGCACACTCGACGCTAGGACATACGAGGCGGCAGCCCGCGTTGAGCAGTAGCTCGGTTCTCGCAAGGTCCACATTTCAAGCTGAACTTGACCGCTTGTAGTGGCTAGTGATCAAGCAATGACAAGGAGTCTCCTGTTTATGTGCTGTCGCACGGATCTTGCGATCCCTCTCGAAAGTTCTTAGGTGACCCGAGGTCTTTGCATTCTGCAAACCCCGTGCTCGAGAGACCGACATGATCCTCACCCTCGCCGGCGTCAGAAAATCCTATTCCACTGCCGAGGGCCCGATCGAAATCCTGAAAGGCATCGATCTGGAAGTCGCTGCGGGCGAAAGTGTTGCGCTCACCGGAGAGTCCGGCAGTGGCAAAAGCACATTGCTGCATCTGGCAGGCGGGCTCGACCGTGCAGATAGCGGCTCTGTCGTGATGGATGGCAGCGATCTCGCGCTATTTGCAGAAACCGATCGGGCCCGATACCGGAGAACGAGGGTCGGCCTGGTTTTTCAACAGTTTAACCTCATCCCATCCCTGAGCGTCGCAGCCAACATTTCATTTCACGCCAAGCTTGCAGACCGGTACGATCACGCTTGGGAAAGGCAGTTGATCGAGGAACTGGGGCTGGAAGAATACACCGCCCGATATCCCGAGCAGCTTTCCGGAGGGCAACAGCAGCGCGTTGCAATCGGGCGAACATTGGCTGCTCGACCTCCTCTCATCCTTGCGGACGAGCCAACTGGCAATCTGGATGAGCAAACAGGCGATGCCGTCCTCGATCTGATGCTCAATCTCGCCCGGACAGTGGGATCGGCTCTGCTTTTCGTCACTCACTCCACGAGGCTTGCAGCTCGTCTGGACCGAACGGTGGTCCTTCGCGGTGGGAAGATTGCCGAATGAACTTCGTTGCATTCGCAGCCCTGCTGTCACACTGGCGTCGGAGACCTCTCCAGCTTCTGACGCTGGTCATGGGGATTGCGCTTGCGACAGCGCTCTGGTCCGGCGTTCAGGCGATCAACGCCGAGGCGAGAGCGAGCTATGCCCGGGCGGCATCGGTTCTGGAGCAAGGCAACCTCCGGCAGATCGTCGCCAAGGACGGTGACGGCATAGCGACTGAGGTCTATGGCAGCCTGCGTCGAGCGGGCCTGAATGTTTCGCCCGTGATTGAGGGCAGCTACCGCTTCGGAAGCATAAGGATCCGTTTGGTCGGCATCGAGCCTCTGACGATGCCAAGGGACACCCAGAATGCGACGATCGCCAGCGGTTCAGATCTATCCGCCTTCTTTTCAGCCAGCGGACAGTTGCTCGTATCGAGCGCGACTGCCGAGCGGCTCCGTGGCGCCACGGACATGAACATCAAAATCAATGGCAACGTTCCCGACGGCGCTGCCTTCGTCGATATAGCGGTCGCCGATCGATTGCTCGAGAGGCACGGGAAGATCGACCGACTGGTGGTCGCAGCCGATCAAAAGATCACCCCCGAAGCAATCGATCAGGCGAGATTGACGATGCGCGAACCGGCTGAACAACCAGACGTCGCTCGCCTCACAGACAGCTTTCACCTCAACTTGACCGCCTTCGGGTTCCTTTCGTTCATCGTCGGGCTCTTCATCGTATATTCGGCCACGGGCCTGAGCTTCGAACAGCGTCGAGGCACTTTTCGTACACTTCGATCGCTTGGTATCTCCCTTCGAGCATTGACTACGATGCTCCTGATCGAGCTTTCGATGCTGGCGCTGATATCCGGGTTGATCGGCGTCATACTCGGCTACGTCATTGCGTGGCTTCTGATGCCGGGTGTCGCCGCGACCCTCAGGGGCCTCTACGGCGCGAATGTGTCAGGCTCGCTATCCATTCGGCCGGAGTGGTGGTTGGCTGGACTGGCAATTGCTCTCGGAGGAACCGCTGTCTCATCAGCTCAGAGCCTGTGGCGGGTTTGGAAGCTGCCGATTTTGGCTGCCGCCCAGCCGCGGGCGTGGGCGAGACAATCCGCTGGGTCCCTTACCTATCAGGCGGGAATCGGCGGGTTTCTGCTGATCTTGGCGGCTGTCATTGCGATTACTGCGTCCGGGCTGGTAGCGGGCTTTGCGGTTCTTGGCTGCCTGCTTCTGGGAACAGCTCTGATGCTGCCTGGACTTCTTGCGGTCATCCTGACCGCAGCGCAGCGAACGGCGCGGAGCGCCCTGATGGAATGGTTCTGGGCAGACACCCGCATACAGCTTCCCGGCCTGTCGCTGGCTTTGATGGCTCTGCTACTGGCATTGTCGGCGAACATCGGCGTCGGCACGATGGTATCCAGTTTCCGGCTGACGTTCATCGGCTGGCTGGACCAACGGCTGGCCGCCGAGCTTTACGTGACGGCCAAGGATGAGGAGGAAGCTGCACGGCTCCGAGCTTGGCTTCCGCAACGCTCGACGGCAGTCCTGCCCATCTGGAGTGTGGACGGTGAGGTGCTTGGCGAACAGATCCAGATCTTTGGCGTCGCGGACGATCCAACTTACCGAGAGCACTGGCCTTTGATTGCGTCCGATAATGACGTTTGGGATAAGATCGCTGCCGGTCAGGGCGCCCTCATCAACGAACAGATGTGGCGTCGCGGCGAAGCCAAGCTCGGCCAGCCATTGGTCATGCCTGGAGGTTGGAGTGTAACCGTGGCCGGTGTGTACTCTGACTATGGGAACCCGAACGGGCAAGTGATCGTCGGCATCAATACCCTGGTCGATCATTACCCCGATGTCCCGAAACTTCGCTACGGGGTCCGGGTAGCTCCCGAGCGAGCTCAGGTTCTCAAGCGCCAGTTGGTCGAGGAGTTTGGTCTGTCGGATACCGCGATCGTTGACCAGGCTTCGCTCAAGCGACAATCGAGAGCGATCTTCGACCAGACATTCAAGGTGACGGGCGCGTTAAACGTCCTCACTCTTGCTGTGGCAGGATTTGCCATGTTCTCAAGTCTTCTGACACTGTCCGGTATTCGGCTTCCTCAACTGGCGCCGGTGTGGGCCATGGGTGTGCGGCGACGGGATCTGGCGCTTTATGAAGTTGCCCGGACACTTGCGCTCTGGTTCACAACATTTGTGGCGGCCGTCCCGGTTGGTCTTGCCCTGGCGTGGGTCCTGCTTGAGATTGTGAACGTGGAGGCCTTCGGTTGGCGATTGCCAATGACGGTGTTTCCAATGGATTGGCTTTGGCTGGGAGCAATCGCCTTCATAGCGGCATCGCTGTCGGTGCTGATACCGGTTCGTCGCCTCGCTTCGATTAATCCTGCGGACCTGCTGAGGATTTTCGCCAATGAACGTTAGAAAGTTGGCGTCCCTCCTGATGGCCGCGGCTATGATCTGCGTAAGCGGTCAGGCGTTCGCACAGGGCTTCGCCGGATTGGGATCGGATGCGCAAGGTTTTGCGATCCCGGAGCGTGGCAATGGTCTTTCTTTCCCCGCCGACCATGGCGCTCATCCTGATTACCGCATTGAGTGGTGGTATGTGACCGCCAATCTCAACGGTGATGATGGCAAGCAATACGGTGCGCAGTGGACGCTGTTTCGCTCTGCGCTGGCTCCGGGAAACAAGGCAGGTTTCGCAGATCCGCAAGTCTGGATCGGGCATGCAGCGATCACCACCCGGAGCCATCACTATGTTGCGGAGCGGTTGGGCCGGGGAGGCATCGGGCAGGCGGGCGTTCAGGCAACGCCTTTTCGCGCGTGGATAGACGACTGGCGGATGGAGGACACCGAGCAAAGCGGCTCGGACACCTTTGGCAACCTTTCAGCCTTCGCCGGCGGGCCGGACTTCAGATATACCTTAAACCTCAAGGCCAATGGGCCACTCGTTCTTCAGGGTGACAAAGGCTTTTCGGTAAAGTCGGCGAACGGACAGGCGAGCTACTACTACTCGCAGCCTTTCTATGAGGTGGCGGGGACGATCACGACGTCCGGATCGCCGGTTAAGGTCACCGGCAAAGCTTGGCTGGACCGGGAGTGGTCGTCGCAGCCGCTTGCGTCCAATCAGACGGGCTGGGACTGGTTCTCACTGCACCTGAATTCCGGCGAGAAACTGATGGCTTTCCGCCTTCGTGACGACAAGGACGGGTTCATCTCCGCGAACTGGATATCCGCGGACGGGCGAACGACACCTCTGTCGAAAGATGACATCCAACTGCAGCCAACTCGGAACGCAACCGTCGATGGCCGCCAAATGCCGGTAGAGTGGCGTATACGCGTGCCGGGTAAGTCACTCGATATCACGACCGAACCGTTGAACGACCAGTCCTGGATGGCGACCTCGACGCCTTATTGGGAGGGACCGATCAACTTCACGGGCTCTACGTCAGGCGTCGGATATCTCGAGATGACCGGCTACTAGCTGTTACCTTTCACAGGGTAACAGCTCCTTCGTTGAAGGATGCAAGCTCGCCAGCCCTTCGGCAAATTCCTGCAGGATCGACCGGAGTCTGGCCTATTCAGTAAGCGTCCGGTGGTGTGTTGATCAGCGTTTCAGGGGTTGATCCGCCTGAATGGATCGGGCGGCGAGGCGTTGACGAAGGTCCTGAAGCTCTTGTTCGCCGGCGTGTCGGCTCCCGACCTGCCGGGGACAGCGGCCGACGAGCGGGCAGCCGATGCCGGCTGGCCTTTGATGTAGCATGGCGGGTGGGCGGGACGCGTAGTGGTCTTTGCTGAGGCCGATGCGGCGTGTCGGTATCGGCGATCTGTTGTACGACGGCGAGCTCGAGCGAAGAGCATGAGCATGTTTTCCTTGAGCGAGCGCCGAGAGGATTTCATCGCAGATCAAGAGCTTTGGATTAACCAGCAGCGCGCGGGCGATGGCTATACACTGGCGCTCGCCGTCCGAAAGCTGCTTGGGAAGCGGTCGAGATAGCCGGAGCGCAGGCCGACATTTTCCAGCGCGGTTTTAAGGGTCTTTCGTAAACTTCGATACCAAAATGGTCGAGCGGACGTTCGAGGACCGCCCGGATGCGGCAGTGGGGGTTGAGCTACGCAATCCGCGAAATTCATTTCCAAATGACCGTAAGTGACGTCGGCGCGATCGACGTGAGCCTAACACTCCAGTGGAGTTCCATAATATCTGTTACGCCACATTGTGCCTGTAGCCGCAAAGTTGAAGTGTCCTGTTTCTGCAAAGTTGGAATGTCACACTCCCCGCGTTTGATTGGCGCCGGGGAGATTGCCGATGGGACTGATAGCGATGAGCGAGCGTGATCTGCAGCGGAT
>NZ_WIEU01000035.1:0-41830 GCF_012276115.1 Rhizobium leguminosarum bv. viciae
CCCAAGCGCGTCGCCCTCACAGCCATCATGCGCAAGATCATCACCATCGCAAACGCCCGCGTCAGAGACGCCGTGCGACACCAAAATGAAATAGGGAAGATCAACGCATAAACTGACTTGGTGAGGGAGGAGAAGTGGGCGCCTGCCGGTTCGCGCAAGTCGGCGGCAGCTTCAGGTTAGGTTGCGGTTGTCGAGCAGTTGCTACCAACGGCAGCTTCGCGCCGCGGCGGCCTTCGTGGCGTCGTAAACTTTCTCTATTTCTTTCGTCATTTCATCATGGCCTCCAAGGGTATCGCCAATGGGATGGGAAGCAATCGGGCAATGGGGCGAAGACGCGGTTCGCATCGAACGGCTCACGGGTGGAGTTGCCAACGACGTGTGGAGCGTTCGCGTCCACGGGCATATCGCGGTCGCTCGTCTCGGCTCCAGGAGCGACGCTGATCTTGCATGGGAAGCCGAGCTGCTCCAACATCTCGACCGTGAAGGCATGACCGTTCCAGTGCCGATTCCGACGACTGACGGCCGGCTGTTCGTGGACGGTCTGGTGGTGATGAAATATATGGAGGGCGGACCGCCCGAGACGGGATCCGACTGGCGTCGCGTCGCCGAAACGCTCCGCGAACTGCATCGGTTGACGCAGGGCTGGCCGCAGCGCCCAGGCTGGCGATCGTCGACCGACCTCCTGCATACTGAGACCGGAACGAGAATCAACCTGACCGCGATGCCGCCTGAGGCTGTTATTCGATGTCGAGCAGCGTGGGCGCGGCTCACCGGGCGTCAGACATGCGTCGTCCACGGCAATCCCAATAGCCCCGGCAACGTCCGCATCACCGCAGATCGGGTCGCGTTGATCGACTGGGATGAGTCACATGTCGACGTCCCCGACCTTGACCTTGTGCTGCCCGGCAACGCTGCCGGCCTCGACGACGGCGCGTATGACATCGCCGCGCAGGCCTCAGCCGCATGGGAAGCCGCCGTCTGCTGGCAGGACGAATACGCAGTCAAGCGGCTTGCCGAGGTTCGAGCGGTCTAAGCAGTTGAATTGAAGGCGGGCTGTCACATGCTCGCGCTGAGGGTGATGAGAAGTTCATCCAACTGCTCGAACTGCTCGGGCAACGCGTCTTCCATGCCGACGAACGACTGGTCGAGCGCTTCCTTCGAGGGATAGAGTTCCCGCAGCACCAGCAGCGTCCTGCCGTCCTTTTCCTCGAAGGTCACCGTGGTGACGGCGCCCTCCTCCCCGCCTTCGTCATTGGTCCAGACGAGGCGCGATGGCGGCGACACGTCGAGATACTTGCCGAAGAAGGCCATGGCGTCCGAGGCGTCGTGTCCAAACGTGATGCGATAGCTGCCCCCGGTGCGAACATCCATCTCGCAGGAAAGCAGGGGCACGCCCATCGACTTCGGCGCCCACCACAGCTTGAACAATTCCGGCTTGGTCCACGCGTCGAACACGAGGCGAACCGGGCCGTTGAAGGTGCGCGTCACCACGAGTTCAAGCTCGGATCTCCGTTCGACCGCCGTGCGGCCGTTACTCGCTCTGTCCCCCATCGACTTTCTCCTTCCGTTTCAGGGCCTCGATGACGTCATCAAGCGCGTCGAAGCGTGCGTTCCAGATCTGGCGGCGCGCTTCGATCCAGGCCGCCTCTTCCTCGATCCCGCGTGAGCCCAGCCTGCAGGTCCGCACACGGCCGACCTTCTCCGTCGTCACCAGGCCCGCCTGCTCCAGGACGCCGATATGCTTCTTCATGCCCGTGAGGGTCATGTGGAATGTCTCTGCGAGCTCCGTGATCGAAGCATCCGCGCTCCCGAGCTGCTCCAGAACGCCGCGTCGTGTGGCGTCCGAGAGCGCGGCAAAGGAGGCATCAAGGCGAGCTGTCGAAAACTGAACCATATAGTTCAGTGTTTAACATGCGGATCGGCGTCATGCAAGGGGCCGAGACCGGCCGGAGGCTAGCGGCTAGCGTTGGAAAGTAAGGTGGATGGTGCCGCTCGGTGACGTTTCCGCCTTGACGCTGCAGCCGGCTTCCAGGCCGCGCAGATCGTCCCACAGGCGGATGCCGCGCCCGAGCAAAATCGGCGTGATAGCAACATGAAGGCGGTCGACAAGGCCAGCTTTGAGATAGTCGCGAACGACGGTAGGACCACCGCCTATCCTTACATCCTTGCCGTTTGCGGCCCTCACGGCCTGCTGGAGCGCATCACCAGGCGTGGTATCGAGGAAGTGGAAAGTGGTGCCACCGGCCATCTCGATGGAGGGCCGCGACTTGCGGGTGAGGACGAAGACCGGACACCCGAACGGTGGCTCGTCGCCCCACCAGCCGCGCCAGTTCGGATCGTCGGGAAAGTTGTGGAGACCGAACATGCCGGCGCCCATGATCTCGGCGCCCACATTCTCGAAATATTCCTTCGCATAGTCGTCGTCGAGACCTGTGGTCCCTTCCCCCGTCGTATCCTTGAGCACGCGCTCACGGAACGTTCGCGTTGCCGCATAGGCGCCGACGAGACGCGGCCAGTCCTCGCCGAACGGGCTTTCGGGCGTCTGGTCCGTCGTTGTCGCGAAACCATCGAGCGAGATCATGAGATCGACACGAACTACCACTGGGAATCCTCCTTGCGGGTTGTTTGCACCACAGCCGCCCTTCCATTTGGGGGCCGAACACTAAGGCAAGTACCTTCATATTCGGAGGCGGATACTAAGGCAAGTACCTTTTTATCCTTGACCGGCGCCGCCGACCATTTTACGGATGCACATGCCTTACCACTCGACCCCCCTTGACCTCGCCTTTCACGCTCTCAGCGACCCGACCCGCCGTGCCGTGGTGTCGCGTCTGGTCGAGGGCGAGTTGCCGGTCAGCGCGCTTGCCGAGCCTTTCGACATGGCGCTGCCCTCCTTCGCCCAGCATCTCAAGGTGCTTGAGGATTGCGGGCTGATCGCCAGTGAGAAGCGCGGGCGCAGCCGCTGGTGCCGGCTGGTGCAGGCGCGCTTCGACGAGGCGGCGGACTGGATGGTCGCGGAGCGCCGGCGCTGGACCGAGCGGTTGGATCGCCTGGAAGTCTACCTGGACAAAACCGAAGAGGATGATGAAGGACATGGCAAGCCTGTTTGAGACATGGTCGCTCGACCGCGAAATCGTGCTGGTGAAGCTGCTCAACCACCCGCGCGACAAGGTCTTTGCCGCCTGGATGGATCCCAAGGCGCTTGGCGAATGGTACGGCCCGGCCGGCCTCAGCATCGAGACCCACGAAGCCGATATCCGCGAGGGCGGGGTCTGGCGGTTCGATATGGTGGGCGTGTTCGAGGGCCGGGAGCAGCGCTTCCCGAACCTCATGCGCTTTCTGGAGATCGTGCCGAACGAGCGGATCGTAATGGACTATGGCACACCCGATCCTGACGACCCCGACCGTTTCCGCGCCACGATAACCTTCGACGAGCAGGCCGACGGCAAGACGGTGCTGACCATGCGCCAGCTCCACCCCAGCGCCAAGCGGCGTCAGGTGGTCATCGGCTTCGGCGCGGTGGAATACGGGCTGCAGACGCTTGACGGACTCGCCGCCTGGCTGGACCGCTGAGCCCTAGGCCGCGCGGCTGAGCCCTCGGCCGCTCGATGCCGTCCGGAGGGGGATGAAGGCGCCACGACCGTCCTCTTCTCCCCAGCGGGGAGAAGTGCCGGAGCGATAGCGAGGCGATGAGGGGGTGAGCGGCGAAGCCGCGAATGCGCCGAGCGCGAGCGAAGGGCAATGAATGATGTGCCGTGTGGCCCCTTATCCGATCCTTCCGGCGACCCGTCCTTCGCCCCTCAGGGAAGAAGAGGGAGCGAGCACGAGAGGCGACATCTTGGCCATCGCCTCGCCAAGTGCTGCTGTCTTCGGCTCCGCCATGCGGGAGAGCAACTCCATAGTATAAATCCGACCATTTACTGATTTCACAAAGTACAATAGAGTTGATATCAGAGGGGAACGTCATGATGAGCGGAACGGATATTCTTGATGCCGTCGTCATCGGCGCCGGTTGGGCGGGGCTGGGCGTCAGTCATGCGCTGACGCAGCGCGGCTTGCGTCATAGAGTGTTGGAGCGAGGTCGCATCGGCGAGACTTGGCGGACCCAGCGCTGGGACTCCTTTCGGATAAACACACCCAATATCCAAACCATCATGCCCGGGGACACCTATGTCGGCCCCGATCCCGACGGTGCAATGACAAGCGGTGAGTTTGTCGCGCTGTTGGAGGACTATGCCGGCCGGTATGGCCTCCCGGTGGAGACCGGTACGCCGGTGACCGACCTTGTTGCGAGCGATGGCCTGTACCGGTTGGTGCTTCCAAGTGGCCCACTGTGGGCGAGGAATGTGGTGATCGCCAGCAGTAACCAGAATTGCCCGGTGCGCCCGCCTTTTTCTGCCTTGTTGCCGCCCGAAGTCTAACAGATCGATGCACCGGCCTACCGCAACGCATCCGGTCTCGACAGTGGAGCCGTGTTGGTGGTCGGTAGCGCCCAGTCGGGCGGCCAAATCGCCGAGGACCTGGTCCAGGCGGGGCGAACCGTGTTTCTTGCAACAGGCCGGGTCGGCCGGCTGCCCCGAATGTACCGAGGTCGTCACATCAGTGTCTGGCTGGTTCTGAGCGGACGGATGGATATAACGCGCCGAGAAATTCTTGAACAGGGGCCTATCCCTGGAAGACCGCTGCAAGGAGCGCTCCATACGATCAGCCTGCAGTCCCTCAGCGCGCAAGGCGTTGTCCTGCTGGGCCGGCTCACGGGCGTCGACGACGGCCGCCTCTCGTTCAGCGACGATGCAGAAGAGCACGTTCGCCATGCCGACGAGGGCTCCGCTATGGTTCGCAGCCTGATCGACGAGTATATCGCCCGCAACGGGATTAATGCCCCGAGGGCTGAACCGGACCCGGCGGAGGTGATTGGTGCGCTTCTGCCGAATCCACCAATCCGATCAATTGATCTCGTCGCGCGGGGGATCACAACGGTGATCTGGTGCACCGGGTTCATAGGAGATTTCGGGTGGGTGCGTCTTCCCGATGTGCTCGATGCACAAGGCCAGCCATTGCACGAGAACGGGTTCGCGAGCGTTCCTGGCGTTTATTTTGCCGGCCTGCCTTTCGCGATCTCGCGACGGTCGGGCACAATATTGGCAATCGAGGAGGAGGCAGCCCTGTTGGCCGACGATATCCGGCGTCGTTTGGACGCCTGATGACGCTCGCCGGGACCGTCCATCGTCCCGGCCCTTGAGCCTACCGTTCAGGCCGCGGCAGCCGCTCTGTTATTTTTGTTGCGGCGAAGCCTTCCCTCTGCCAGCAGTTCGCGGGTCTGCTGGAGACCTGCCCCGGCGCGTACGATCGGCGGCTCGCTGTTTTATCTGGACCCGCCCATAACAGGTACGATCTAACCCATCCGGATGATTGTAATCACTGGTCCGATCTATAGTTTAGAGCAGGTTTCCGGCGACTCCGCGCGAAATGGTCGTCGATGGGGGCTCGATCTTCGCGACGAACTGTCTTTTCAAAGATCATGCCCGAAGAAAGCAGATGTGGCTGGTGTGTAAAGGAACCTTCATGGCTGGAGCAGCCTTGATCGGCCCGATAGGCTCCATGTGATCGGATGATGTTTGAAAGGTAACGACATGCGCAAAACACTGGCAGTCGGCCTGGCCGCCTTGATCGCCGTCTACTTTCTCGGCGGCATGAGCGCGAGACATCAGATCTTTCCTTGGCCACAACTTTCCGCGCTGAAGAAAATGGTTGGCGGAGAGAAGGTGGCGGCTCCAAGCCGTTACACGTTCGACGACAAGGAACGGCTCATCGGGGATGAATCGAAAACGCTTGTGACCTGCCCGGCTCAGACCGACCGAACTGCTGTCCTGCTCATTCTTGGCCAATCGAACGCGGCCAACTACGGAGGACAACGGCACCGGTCGAATTATGGCGCTCGCGTTGTAAACGCCTTTGACAAACGCTGCTTCATCGCGGCGTCGCCACTTCTTGGATCGACCAATACCAGGGGAGAGTTTTGGACGCTGCTTGCGAATAATTTGATCGCATCGGGACAAAATGACAACGTCATCCTCGCACCTCTCGCCTATTCCGGATCCGAGGTCGCACGATGGGCGGCAGGTGGTGACTTCAATCCCGTGCTGGTCGATACAGTGAAAAAGCTTCAGGATTCCGGTTACCGGATAACGAACGTCCTCTGGGTGCAAGGAGAGGCGGACCTCGTTATCGGCACCCCTGCGGAGGCCTACCAGGAACGTTTCATGTCGATGGTCGACACGTTGCGTCAGCACGGCGTCGATGCACCTGTTTACATTTCGACCGCATCGAAATGCCTTGAACCGAGCAACGGCGGCTTCAAGGAGCATATTCCGGACAATGCGGTCGTGCGGGCGCAAGTGGCCCTGTCAAAAAGCGGCCACGGTATCCGAGAGGGCGTCAATTCCGACGCGTTACTCGATGGAGACGACCGCTACGACGATTGCCATTTCGGGGCCACAGGCGGGGAGAAAGTGTCGCAGGCCTGGCTGAACCTTCTGCGCTCCGACGGCCACCTGGAAAGCTCGCGATAGTCTGGTCTGAACCGGCTTTCGCGCCTTCGCGAGCCATATGGATGCCAGCAAGATTAACTCCCGCCCGGTGAGCGCTGCACCGGCAAGGCGCTTGTCCGCTTTGGCCGACAAGCGGCTCGGCCCATGGCCAGCCCCGTCCTTCGAGGCCCCTTCCGGGGCACCTCAGGATGAGGCTGGAGAGAGGTCGCGCCCTGGTTCAACGGGAAGCGAAGCGGCAGGGCACACCGACCAGCCCTCATCCTGAGGTGCGCAGGCCAAAGGCCGGAGCCTCGAAGGACGAGGGCGGGAGGTTGGAGAAAGGTCGCAGCCGTGTTGCTTGTGTTGCGGCGATATTCAGAGCTTTCCCTCTGCCAGCAGTTCGCGGGTTCGCTTCAGCGTCGACAGCAGGGCGGCCTTGTAGCCGGTTTCGCCGTCGAATTGAGCCTGTTCGGCCTGCTCTTCCGGGCCGTTCGGCTGTTTGCCGCGCAGGCCGAGATAGCAGTAGAAGCGCAGCTGCAACTGACCGTCCTGATCCTCGAAAAGCTCGTTGACGATCGCTCCCTCGCGTGGCCCCGTCGCCTGAAAGAAGGTGACCTTGCTTTGCGGCTCCAGGGTGATGATCTCGCGCAGATCCTGCCCGGCAATCGTCGCCTCGCGCACGAAGTGGGTCGGGCTTTCCTCGATGACATCGCATCGGGTGCAGAGACCGGCGGGAAGAAAGAGCCGGGCGTCGCGTGCTTTGCGTTCGAGACCTTGCCAGGCCTCGGCGCGCGTCAACGGGGTTTCGCCTTCCGGGTTCACCGGAACTGTGGCGGTCGAATAGATCATGGTGATCGTCCTTTCGAGATCGCTGTGCTGCCTCAGGCGGAGGCAACGGTTTCCGAGGCGAAGGCGGAATAGGAGCGCAGCGGGCGTCCGAGCAGATTTGTCAGACGTTCGACGTCGCCGGTCTCGGGCAGCATTCCGTCGGTCAGGAAACGCTCGCCCATCAGCCGCATGTCGTAGGCCATCCAGGCGGGCATGAACTGCCTGAGGTTCTGCTCGAAGCCCTCGGTATTGTCGCCGCCGTAGTGGATCGGGCGGGCGAGCACGTCCGACCAGATGGCGGCGATACCAGCCCCCGTCAGTGTCTCCGGACCGACGAGGTTGATCCGGTCGAGCGCCAGCGGCTCTGCAGCCTGTTCGCGGCGCAACAGCTCAACGGCGGCGATCTCGGCGATATCACGGACGTCGATCATGGCGAGACCCTTGGCGCCGATCGGCATCGGATAGGCGCCGTAGCCGGTGATGACGTCTTTGACCGTCAGATCGTTCTGGATGAAGTAGGCCGGGCGCAGGATCGTCGCCTTGAAACCCATCTGCTCGATCATGCGCTCGACGCCGAACTTACCGGCGAAATGCGGCACGTTCACATAGACGTCGGCGTGGATCACCGAGAGATAGACGATCCGCTCGATGCCGGCCGATCGGGCGACGTTCAGCGCGATCAAAGCCTGGGTGAATTCGTCCGGCACCACGGCGCTGAGCAGGAACAGCGTCGACACGCCTGACATGGCGTTGCGCAATGAGTCGACGTCGAGGAAGTCGCCCTGCACGACGCTGACGCCAGCCGGGAAATCCGCTTTCGACGGGTCGCGGACAAGAGCGCGGACATCGGCGTCGCGCTTGACGAGGTGTTCGACGATTTGGCGGCCAACATTGCCTGTGGCGCCGGTGACGAGAATAGTCATGGTCTTTCTCCGTGTTGGGTTGCTTGACACCTCGAATATGTGTGGTTCACTGGCAGTCCGATAGACGGCGATTTTAGACAGACCGTCTCACTGGTGGAACGGCCATGGATCTTCTTGCGCTTACCGATTTCAATCTTGTCGCCCGCCATGGCGGCTTCGGCAAAGCGGCACGGGCGACCGGCCGGCCGAAGGCGACATTGTCGCGCCGTGTCGCCGAATTGGAAAGCGATCTCGCTCTGCGGCTGTTTGAACGGGGTGCGCGTAACCTGAGGCTCACCGAAGAAGGACGGGCGCTGTTCGAGCGAACCGGGGCGCTGCTTGCCGAACTGGACGAGACGGCTGCGGCGATTGCCTCGGGCGGTCAGAAACCCAAGGGAAGATTGCGGATCAGCGCCCCTTTACATTTTTCCCAGACCGCCATGGGCAGGATCGCCGCCGGCTTTGCCCTCAAATATCCGGAGGTGAGGCTTGAGGTGACGAGTGAGGACCGGGCCGTCGATATGATCGAGGAAGGCTATGATCTGGTCATCCGGGTCAATCCCGATCCCGACGAAAGCCTGGTCGGACGGGCGTTTCTGCGCGACCGCCTGGTGGTGGTGGCAAGCCCCGACCTTCCCCGGCCGACCGGCGGACGTGCCGCGCCCGGCGTTGCGCGCGGGGTAGGCGAAACGCAAACATGGCAGGTGAAGACATCAGGGGGCCGATCGACGATCAAAATCGAGCCGGTCCTCACCTTGTCAACGCTCATCACCATCCGCGATGCGGTGCGCGCCGGCGTCGGTGCAGGACGTCTACCCATTTCGCTGGTGAGCCACGACCTGGCGGACGGCACGCTGGTCAATTGGGGGGATATCGACGGCCCCGAGATCTCTCTCTGGACGCTCTACCCCTCCAGGCGCCTGCTCAGCGCGCGCGTCTCGGCGTTCCTCGACTTTCTGAAGCAGGCCTTCCCCAATGGCACGGCTGACGAGCTGGCCGCCTATATCGGCCGGTGATGGCCGAACCCGCTTTCGGGCGTAGAGAGTCTGGTCCATAATCGACGAGATCGACATCCGAAGGAGAGCCGTGTGTTTCGTTATCTACTTGGCGCAGTATTAGCGTCCGCGCCGCTCGCTGCCGCCAATGCACAACCTCCAAATTTTTGCAGAACCAGTGTCAAACCTAACGAACCTATCGAGTCGCGTTTTATGGGCATCGAGTACGCGCTGATCATGCATGTGCTTGCGGAGAGATATTGCGGGGCGGAGCCGAAGCCGATGCGCCCGCGATTTTTACAATATGTCGAGAAACAAGGCTGTGGTCCTGGAACCGAGATCTATTCCGATCTCGAGGCGGCGATTGCCAAGATGGAGGGAGCGAGCCTGAAGCTTCTCGCTCAGAATGGAGAAGCCGGACTAACGATCTCCGAACCGCAGGTGCAGGAGTGGGCGTCGGCCACGACGAAAGAGCTTGGGGGATGCGACGCATTGAAAGCCGCGCACGATGCCGAGCTTCAGCAGTAGGTCGCGATAACAGAAACTGTTAGCGGCATGCATTGCGGCTCGGTGAATAGGTTCAAACGGGAGCCACTGAGCCAGTAGCAGTCGGTTTCGCTCCCACGCCAGAGGGATTAAGATGCGTAACTGAGGACTGGCGCAGTCGCCGCGTCCGATCACCTACCTCTGGAGGGCAGTATGAAATCGCCAACAGTGAGAGTCATGGCCGCGGCCGAGGAAGATCTGGCGATCGAAACGGTCATGCTGGCGTTTGCAGCGGATCCTATGGCGCGATGGACCTGGCCGCATGCACACCAGTACCTTGCGGCCATGCCGCGAATGACCCGGGCGTTCGGGAGCAGGGCATTCTCTAACGGAAGCGCCTTTTGCACCGACGACTACGCCGGGACGGCGCTGTGGCTATCGCCCGGGGTGCATTCCGACGAGGAGGGGCTTGGTGCTGTGCTCGAGAGCACGGTTGCGCCCACTCTTGCCCCCGAAACCACGGCCATATTCGAGCAGATGGCCACGTACCACCCGACCGAACCACATTGGTACCTGCCCCTGATCGGCGTCGACCCGGCGCATCAAGGCAAAGGTCACGGCGACGCCTTGATGGCGTACGCGCTCGCACGATGCGATCACGACCACGCGCCAGCCCGCGCAACATTCCGTTCTACCGACGCTACGGCTTCGAACCGCTCGGCGCGATCCAGGTCGGTTCGTCGCCGACGCTGGTCCCGATGCTGCGGCGGCCGCGTTGAGCTCCAGTTCGATAGGGAGTTGGGAGGTATTTTCTTCACCGGTTTTAGCAAAACTAGGAGTTGATTTCGGTAGAGAAGCAATCACAATCCAGCCCTCATTGAGGGGTGATCATGTCTCGATTCTTGTTTCTTGCCTGCCTGCTGTGCGGTGTCTCCGCCATTCCTGCCCATGCTGATTTTCAATCGTGGTCCGTTGAGAAAGAGGATGATCCTTTTTCCGGCGGAGACAGTGTGGCTGTAAGTTTCACCAGTTCGCTTCGCTCCGGCGTGATCGTGACATGCAATAGCGCCGAGGCTGGGCTGAAAGTTCGGGCGATTCCCGGCTTCGTTTTCGATGAACGGCTCCAAGGCTTTAAGCCGACCGTCAAGTTCGCCTTCGACGGCAAATTGCTATTTACCGCCGAAGGTGAGACGGGCGCGGTCGGTGACAATCTTGCGGCTTCGGAGACAAAGCTTACCGGAGACCAGGCGCAACAATTCGTCGAGGCGTTCGCGGCAGCCAAGAAGCAGATTGCCATCGACGCCGGGATTTCCGACAAGCCGCATCTGCTTAATGCGCGGGGCTCGACGACGTCGGGGGCCGCGATCGTCGCCTGCATCAAGAAGCAGTCGGCCACGCAGTAGGCCACAAAAAGAGCCTGGCACTAATTGAAGGCCCAGCCGTCCTTGAAGTGCTCGGGGAAGTGCTCCCAGCACCACCAGCGAGGCGGTTCGTCCTTTGTGGCACTGCGGCCGAGGCCTCCCCATTCTCCAATACCGGGAGGAAGCGGAATGCGATCTTCGTCCGGCCGGAGCTTGTTGCCGAGATCGAATATCGGGCCTGGACACATGACGGGAAGCTGCGGCACGCGTCTTATAAGGGCTGCGCGAGGGGCAGGACAATGCGGCCGTTTATGAGATTGTGTAACGGCTGCCCGCTACAGCGCGCAATCGATACAAGGCTTAAGAACTCCCGTCAGAGCCAACACGATGCCGAGCAGAACGAACGACGTCGTCAGCACCCAAAAAGGCCAGTCGATTAGGAACTTCTGTCTCGGCGCCGCCCAGTCCTGATCATGATCTGGGAACTCAGATCGCTGGAGCTTCGGGCCGAAATCTTTGCTGAAATCGAAGCCATCCACTCCCGGACGATAAGCCTGATCGTGTCATTGCGTGCAAGCTGCGGCACGCCTCTTATAAGGGGCTGCGGGAGGAGCAGGATAACGCCGCGGTCTATAACTTAGATTAATTTCCCAACCCGTACCGTCCGCAACCCATGCAAAGCTCGATAACTCGCATCAGGCCCAAAGCAAAACCTAGCGTTATAAAAGAGCTTACCGCCACCGCAAAAGGCATAGCGAAAAAAAACTTCGCTTTCGGTTTCTCAAAGAAGCGATAATTTACAAAATAGTCGTTCTGCTCAAAATCTTTGCTGAAATCGAAGCCGTTCTTGCGGTAGAAAATGACCAATCTGATGTACCAATACCAGTTGTAAGCGCAAAAGCTGCCCATGAGGCACAGGCCAAGCCACAGTTGAAATCTATCGTCACTCAATCAAGCTTCCCCATCAACATCGTCGTCCTCGTCCAGCACGTGCACCGGCAGATAGGTGTTCTTCTCCATCCACTCCCGGACGATAAACCTGATCGTATCATTGCGCGCCATGCCAAGCTCGCCGACTAGGTCGCGCAGGGGCGTCCTCGACATCATCCTCCATCGACACTGCGCCGGAATTGCGCAGCCGCAGTGCCTCTTATTTCTTAGATGATATATTGGCCCTCGCGAATGCCCCTCGCACTGGCTCCCGCACTGCTGATATGTTGAAGTTCTTTCTGATGATTGCGCATAGTTCGATGGCGGCAATGTTTTCTGGATTCAGCAACGTATGCATCTCGCCTCTGCTTACTTTCAGATCCTCGGTAACTACCTGGAACATATCTCCGATTTCCATCCTCGGAATAGGTTCGCGATACTTTCCATCCTCATATGCATCAAGCTCAGCCTTCTGGTACTTCCGATAGGCTTCATTCACGCTGCGAACAGACAGCGCTTCGTCAGAGATATCATTGTGAACGAACTCGATGCATCCTCGCGGATAGTGATCGCCCAGAGCATCAACGACATCGCCTGCCTTCTTCAGCACCTCAATCGCAGAAGCGTCGCTCGCACGCGAGAGTGCCGGGTGTCCGTATTTTCGAAGCATGTCGTATGCGGCTTTCAACGCGGCCTCCTCGTCTCCTGCCTTAAACTTCTCGTTTATCTCCTTCGCTTCATCCATATGATCTGTGAAAATCGCGTGGAGCAAAGCATTGGTACTTGCAAGTTCATTCATTAGCTCCTCGACCGATCCCGGCGTCGCATCTTGGGCAATCGCTCCGGATGCGAGAAAGCCAACCCCCGCGCATAGCGATAAGAAATTTTTCAAACTCGTTCCCATTTGCACGTCCCCAGACGGCGCCTGCTACTTGACGACATTCACATTCATGATGGTCTCGTCGACCCTCCCATTTCCGGAGGGAGATCTGACAACGATCTTGTCGCTGCCGATGTAGCCTGGTTCCGAAATATAGTAGCCAACCTCGCCTTGCACCTTGACCGTTCGGCATTTCGCAAGCTCTCCCTTTTCGTAGGGAAAGACCGCCTCGCGGACGAGCTGGAAACGCCCGTGCTTGGGTTGTTCGACGACGTGAGTAGGCAGATAACCGACAAAGCTGCAGTCTTTGTTGACACGCCAGGTCTGGCCCAACTTCGTCTTCTCACCGCTGAGCACCGTTTTGGATACGGAGTTCTGCCGGAAGCTGTCGGAGGTTGTGGTGCAGCCACAAAGCGCAATCATTGCCGCTGCAATCAAAAAAGAAACAATACTTCTCACTGAAAATCCTCAACTTTTGCTTGAACGAACACTGAATTTATCGGGAAGTCAAGCAGAGTACAGGCTGTGAATTGAGCCTTGTTTCGCTTACAGAGGGCGGTACGGTGGTTCAAGCGGTTTCCATCCACGTCGCTGTCTTCATCAACACTATGCACCGGCAGATAGGTGTTCTTCTCCGTCCACTCCCGGACGATAAGCCTGATCGTGTCATTGCGCGTCATGCCCAATTCGCGGCTAATACGGATATGACGAAGGGTGGGCGCGTGCTTTCGCCGCGACCCCGCCGTCGAAGAAAAGCCTTCCTGCGAAACTCCTCGAATCAAAGTCGATTTTAGGGTAAAATTAACCAGTGCATCGAGAGGGCGGAAACGTCCTTGCGCGCCGCATGCGTCGCGCAGCGCTTACGAAGGAAAGATGAGCCGATGAAAAGGTTAGCAATCGTTATCCTGTCGCTGGTGACGGCGCTGACGAGCGTCCCGCAGGCCGTGGCGTTTCCCACCATTGCCATGCCGAAGATCGAAGCCTCGGAGGCGCAGCCGGTCCAGTACAGAAATTATCGCGGTGGGTACCGAGGCGGCTATCGAGGCTATCGCGGGCGTGGATACCGCCATGGTGGCGACGATTGGGCCTGGGCACTCGGCGGGCTCGCCACCGGCGCGATCATCGGCGGAATGCTGGCGCAGCCGCGGTATTATGGCCCCAGCTACTACGGTGGGGGCTACTACGGTGGAGGCTACTACGACCGGGGCTACTACGGATCGCCCTATTACGGTCCGCCGCGCTACTACGGGTCGACTATTTACCGTCCGCGCTACTACGCGCCTTACCGCCCGCGCTACTACGCGCCGCGCTATTACCGCCAGGTCTATAGTGGCGGCAACGGACATACGCGCTGGTGCTATGCGCGCTACCGGTCCTACAGGGCTTACGACAACACGTTCCAGCCCTATTACGGTCCGCGACGGGCGTGCATCTCGCCCTACTGATGATTGCGGGCGCGCATGCCTGGGCGCTCGCCGTTGAAGCGTGGCGCGATTTTCGGGACTGAAGGCGATACCCACGGTTCCGGTCAGGCCACACCGTTGCCACATCAGGAATGCGCCCCTTGTCGGTCATAGAGGCGGTTGTTGCCTCAGACCGAAAACGGCCATCGCATAGATTTGACGCGACGATCCCTGCGCCGACACAAGCCGTGAGAGCGCGAGGCCTAGTATTCGCGTTGCGATGCGGACCGCGTCACAGCCGCGTCCTCCATGACGTAGGTCGCATATCGATGGTCGCGGATCAGTGTTATCTTTTGGTCCCTCCATTCAAGCAGCATGAAGTAAGCAGGAGCAGCGGACGGCGCAGCCGAGACCAGCAATATTTCCCTGCCCTCCAGACATGCCGGTTCGATCCAAACCCGCGGATAGTCCGCATAATAGGAAAAGAACCGGCCAACGTTCGCCGCACCGGAGACCTGCGGCCGTCGTGCTTGACGAAGCCGAACATCCTCGGCAAGCAGGCTGCGCAGGGCCGTCCAATCCCTCGCGTTGAAGAGCGCTGCGAAATTCAGAACCTCGGCACTTGGGGGCAGCGGAACTTCGGACTCTCTCTCGGAAATGGATCGCAATCCCGCCCGACCACGCGAGAGATGGGCTTTGACAGCATCGATACTCAGATCCAATAGCGCGGCGATGTCTGCGATCGGCTCTCCCAGCACATCCTTGAGGATCACTGCGCTACGCTGCGGCACCGGCAATTTGGCATAGTGAGCCAAGGCGATCCGCACCGTGTCCTGCCTTATCAGTGCATCCTCCGGATCGACAGCAGTGACATCAGCCAGATCAAAGGCCGTCTCCAGCGGCTCCGAACGGCGGGTACTTCGCTGGCGCAGTGCATCGATGGCGCGATTGTGAACGATGCGAAACAGCCAGGGTCGCAGCGGCGTCTCGGACGAGATCGAACCGACCGTCGCGAACGCACTGACCAACGCGTCCTGTATCACGTCCTCGCCGTCGATCACCGAGCCGACCAATCGGGCGGCATAGCGATGCAGTTCCGGGCGCACTGCATCCGCCTCCTTGGCCAGCGCCGCGTAGAGTGTGTTCTTCGCTTCTGCTTCGAGGGCAGCTTCATCCATCATTCGATGACCGTCACGCCTGTATCTCCACGCACGGCGTAGATCATGGCCTCTTCCAGCGCCGTGTTGCCGATCAGCTCGGCCACCGTATCGCCAAAGCCACGCGGTGTCATGTCCGGCCAGGTCGCGGCCTGTTCGGCGAATGTCCGGCCCGCCGCCGCAGCATAGCCGGAGATTCCGGCGTTGCCCACGCCGGTTCCTGCAAACATCTGCCGGGGAACGATGACCCGGAAACGCAGGCCGAGGCCGAGCTGGGTCGACAAGCCCTCAGCATATTTTGCAATGAACCACTGCGCCCGTTTTGCTCCTGCATAGCCTCCCGATAACGGCGAGCCTTGCACCGCGGCTCCGCTGGAAACGAGAACGACCAGCCCGCCCGACGCCATCGGCAACGTCAAAGCGGCCTGGACCCAATGCAGAGCGGCCTTCACATCGACGTTCCAGTTGGTCGTGAACGCCTCCCAGCCAACACGGTCGATCCGTTCCATGGGCGGTTCCGCGCCGGCGTTCATGATGACGACATCGGGTCTTGTCTCCGACATGATCCTCTTTGCGGCGTCGGCACTGGTCGCGTCAGCAGCCACAGTCGTGACGGCTAGTTGCTCTCCCAGCGCTTGCAACGTCGTCGCGTCGCGCGCCACGACGGTCACTTTGGCTGCGCGCGCCACAAACGCCTCGGCCATTCCGAAGCCCAACCCGCGGCTACCACCGACGACAACGATCCGTTTTCCATCCATGTTCTTTTCCTCATTCGATCCAAACCGCGCAAAGGCAGTCGCTACAAGGACGTTCGAATGAGCTGAAAAGAGTCATTATTTTCGCGCTCGTCATTGAGTTAGTTGTGTCGCCAAACCTTTAGCGCTGACATCAGCAGGAAGGTCTTGTTGCGCAGAAAGCTGCCCATTTCAGTCGTCTTCGGAGAGTTCGCTCGGTTCATGCTCCGGGTGTCTTCGTTGCGGCAGGCGCTACGCACATCTTATTCTGGTGGTCCCGCGTCACATATAGTCGCGGGGCGTGTGTCACGCTGATTTCACGCGATTTCGATGGCGGATTTTGTAAGATATCTTCACGACTTCGCCGGCACGATTTGGCGGGACGCATTGTCTTCTGGATCGCGTTTCGGACAGCGCCGGCCGCCGAAGTGGCAAAGAGTTTTCGCGCCGATCAAGCATTGTCCCTTTAGGATGGGCCGCGGTCGGTCGTTTTCATTTGGTCATGCTGCAGTGCAGGAGGCAGCTGAAGATGCAATTTCTGGTCCATTCAAAGACGATCGCCGAACTTGAATATGATAGCGAGACCTGCGTCTTGCGGGTGCTCTACAAAGACGGCCGAGTGAGCTCTGTTCCTGACGTCGCTCCCACTCTGGTGATGAAGATCGTCGCGCGGGTTCCCGTCGAAAAATCTCCATATCTCATGCAGACCGCGATCTGAGACTTGCGAAAGGCATAAGGCGTCGGAAAGGGCAGCGGTCCTGAAGTTCAAGGCGACTTGAGGCCGGCGGAGGCACACGCCCATCCGCAATGTTCAAACCGGGACAGCGGAGGATGTCCCGGCTGAAGAGTCGGCAACGCCGGCTATCCGATCATGCGTGCCAGGATGCTGTTCATCGATCACCCCTCGACATTATCGAAGAGGTGGACGTCGCCGTTTGCATCTGCGGGGTTCAGGTCTCCGCCCTGGAGCAATTCCAGTAAAACTGCGAAGCGCTTTTCCGACGACATGATGTTCTCACTCTTTCATGAGAACAGGATTCGGTAATCATCGTGCTTTAGCGGAAACCGCCGCTGGCCGCCAATCGTTCGCCGGTCAGCCAGCGGGCATCGTCGGAAGCGAGGAAGACGGCGACGCTGGCGATATCGTCCGGCTGGCCGATGCGGCCGAGCGGCGTCTGGGCGACCATGGTCTGTTCGAAATCCGAGCCGATGACACCGGCCGAGTGCGCGCCCTCGGTTTCGACCATCCCCGGCAGGATAGCATTGACCCGGATCTTGCGCGGGCCGAGTTCCTTGGCAAGCACGCTGTTGATGCCCTCGACGGCTCCCTTCGTGCCGGTGTAGACGGCAGTGGCCGGCAGCGCCAGGCTGGTGACCACCGAGGAGATGTTGATGATGCTGCCGCCCTCGCCGAGATGCTTGACCGCTGCCTGCGTGGTCAGGAGAACACCCAGAACATTCACGTCGAAGATGCGGCGATATTGCGTCTCGGTCACCTCCTCAATCGGCGCGAATTCATAGACGCCTGAATTGTTGACCAGCACGTCGAGCTTGCCGAACTCCTTGACCGCCGCATCGACCAATCCCTGCGCCTCAGCGGCTTTGGAAACGTCGCCCTGCACCGCGATGGCTTTGCCGCCGGCCGCGCTGATCGCCTCGACCACGGCGTCGGCTCCCGCCTTGCTCGATGCGTAGTTGACCACCACTTGCGCACCTTCAGCCGCGAGTGCCTTGGCAATCGCGGCACCGATACCCTTGGAGGCCCCGGTTACGACAGCGACTTTTCCTGTAAGTTTAGCCATTTCTCGTTCCTTCAGATCTGGACAGCCGCCGGAGTGGCGGATTTGTTCCATAGTTCAGAAATTCGGAACTGTTGATCTCGATGTCAAGGGTAGCTATATAAAATTCATGAGACCGCTTTTTCACCCAGCCCTGGAGGACATCAAGCCCGAGGCGATCCTCTATGCGCTGTCCGATCCGGAGCGCGTTGCCATTTATGCGAAGCTTGCCGGCGCCAGCGGTGGCGGGACGTGCTCTGCGCTTGCCGATCTCGGCGACCGCGTCATTCCAAAGTCGTCGCTGTCCAACCATTTCAAGGTGCTGCGCGAATCCGGGCTGATCCGGAGCGAGCGCCAGGGTGTGGAGATGCGCAATCAAACGCGCTGCACCGAGCTGGACGAACGCTTCCCGGGCCTGATCAGAGCCATCCTGACGGCTTACGGCCAGCTTCCCGGGCAGCCGAAGACGGACTGATCGCCGCTAAAGCAGCACAGCCCCAATAGCCGCTGCCGGCGGTACGGCCATGCGGCGAAACCGGAGTCAAACGAGGTTCTGCAATGGAACTGTGGGGGAAAGCGGGAGAACCTTTCCGCTGGGTTCATTTTTCCCCATGATAGCTGCCGAAGGATTTTACCGGTGACCAAGCCGGAAGGATCGCGGGCAGTTTTGGCGATAGAGCGCTATAGTCCTGCGCACCAAACACGACCTCTCCGTCCATGATCGTGAGCACGGAAGAGATGGATTTGATCTGATCTTCCGACACGGTGAAGTAATCCCTGTCGAGCACAACAAAGTCCGCCAGGTATCCGGGAGCGATGACGCCCATTTCGGATTCTGTATTCATGAACCACGCTGCACCATTGGTAAACAGTTTCAGCGCCTCGGCGCGGGATAGGCGATTGTCCTCGCCAAGAATTTCGGATCCGGACACAGACTTGCCAGATACCATCCAACTTATACCGACCCAAGGGTTGAACGTGGCTGCCCGGAAGGCGTCGGTGGTCATGGCCAGCGGCATGCCGCTATCCACGAGCTTGCGCAGACGCGGGGTCTCCAGAGCCTTCTCGCGACCATGGGTTTTGATGAAACCATCGCCGTGTAGCGCCATTTTGGCGTCCAGGGCAATTCCGCCACCCAGCTTTTTCACCCGATCGATGTTCTCCGGATTGATGGTCTCAGCGTGCTCGAGACTCCATTTCAGGCCATCGAGCGGGACCGTTTCGTCCACCTTCTCCAGAGCGTCGAGAAAGGGGGAGATGTTCTCGTTGTAGCTGACATGCATGCGAAACGGGATACGCCGCTGGACCAGCTTCATCACATCCTGCTCGACGAAGCGTCGCATCTTCTCAGGCTCGATGACAACCGCCGGACGGTCGAAGTTCTCATGATCGTGCACTTCCGCGCTCAGAACCTCCCCAGCCCCTCGATATACATGGCCATGTGCCAGAGTGGGGTGCAGGTTTTGTCCTGGGCTTACTGGCGCCGTTTTCGTGATCGCGTCGAGTTCCAGATCCACCATGTTTACCGGCCCGCCGTCGCCGAGTTGCAAGTCCACAAAGGGCATGCGCACATTGAGGCGGTTGTCTCGTGCAAGCACGTCTACCCTCGCCTGGGCCTCCGGGTATGGCCACCTGCCGCCGTTATCGATGATCGAGGTCACGCCGAACCGGTTCAGACCGTGAATGCTATAGATCAACGAACTCACTTCTTCGTCGAACGTGGGTTGCGGCACCATGCTCTCGAGGGCGAGAAACAACCAGGTATAGCCGTGGACCACACCGGTCGGATTGCCGCGGCTGTCCTTTTCGAATTCGGTGTCCGGCAACTTTGGGAACCGATCGGTGCCGACGCCGAGTGCCTCCATCGCCTGCTTGTTCAAGAAGGCGCGGTTGTAGGCATATTGCACGATCATGGGGCGATCGGGCACGGCCTCGTGCAGTTCGTCCAGCGTGGGAAAGCGGTTCTCCTCGAACTGATAGGGGGACCAGCCTCCGATTACCTTGACCCATTGGCCCTCGGGCGTGCGTGCGGCCTGCTCGCTGAGCATGGTCAACGCGCGACGCAACGTCGGCACGCCATCCCATCTTACATTGTAGTTGTAAGCCATGTCGTTGAGGACGTGCGTATGAGCATCGATGATGCCGGGGATGAGCCGACGGCTGCGCGCATCGATCACCCTGGTCTCCGAATTTTTCAGAGCGAGAATATCCACATCAGAGCCGACGGAATAAATGCGGCCTTCCTTGATCGCCAAAGCCGAGGCTTCGGGCTGAGCACGGTTGCCGGTGAAGATCTTTGCGTTGAAAATGATCCGATCAGCACCGGGCTGTTCCTGCGTCGTTTGCGCCTGAACCGCAGAGAAAGAAAAACTTGTCACAAACGCGATGAATATTTTTCTGATCATTTTACCCTCGTTCGAGTGATTTTATGAATTGCGGTCATGCGCAAGCCGGCGCCTTACGGATGCGTGCGATGGATGAAAAAGTGAGCCGAAGCCGTTAGCGAGGATGCCCGCGGGAGAGTCAGCCGCAGCGAAGTTGTCATTCTCTTCTTTGCCTTGGTAGTCCTCGGCCGTGTGAAGCCGTGTTGCAAAATAAGGAACGCTTTGTGGAACTTGAGGATCTCAGAATATTTGTCGAAGTTGCCGATGCGGGCGGAGTATCGTCTGCAGCGCTGCGACTGGGCATCTCCAAGTCGATGGTCAGCCGGCGGATCACCAAGCTTGAGGCGGAACTCGGCGCACAGCTATTTGCAAGGACGACCCGTGGTATAGCGCTCACGGAAGCAGGTTTTACATTTAGAGATTACGCAGCACGGGTTTCTGCTGACCTGGATGTGGTGCGCGAAACGATCCTGCCCGCCGGTGAGCTTCGAGGCCGCATGCGCGTGGCCGCGCCCCTGTCATTTGGTCCGACCTATTTTGCTCCCGTCCTCTCCCAGATGGCTAGCCGACACCCGCAACTGCAAATCCTTTCTTCCTATACCGATCGCTTCGTAGATCTCGTGGGAGAGGGTTTTGATTGCGCAATCCGGCTGGGGCATCTGCCGGACTCGAACCTCGTCGCAAGACGTATCGGACCGATCTTTGGCAAGCTGGTTGCGAGTCCTGCCTACATCGAGGCTCACGGTGCCCCCGAAACACCGGACGAGATCGTGAATCACCAGGTCGTCATGCGGGACGCCGAGAAGTGGCAATTCGTGGATGGCGACGAGATTGTCACGGTGCGTCCCCAGGGACGATTCATAGCCGATAACGCGTTGTCCCTGGTAGTGGCCGCTCTGGATGGGCTCGGGGTCGCCTATCTGCCAGAACCGCTTGTCGCGGACCATATTTGTTCGGGTGCACTGGTGCCAATCATGACGCGTCATCCAATTCCGCCAGCCGGAATCTTCGTCGTGAGGCCGCCCGGCCAATATCCCTCTCGAAAAGTGCGAACCCTCACCGAGATGCTTATCGAACGATTTGGAACTCGTTAATCACAGCGTGCGCCACGCCCGCCTTTATGGTCTCCGCGCCCCGGAGAAAGGCTGGCCTGGTCAGCACTACGCCGCGAATGTTGAAAAATGCGGCATCCGCGATCTCAGCAGCCTACCCAATGCGCGGAAGCACCAACAGCGGGCGGCAGCTGCGGAAGGAGACCCAACCCCGCTTCGCGACGATATCGTTGAGAAAGCCGCATAAGCCCAGCTCTGCCAGCGACTTTAGTTCTTGATCACATTGATGTTGACGGTGACGTCCTTGATGGTCCCCTCCCCGTAGGACACCCTCACCTTGTACATGTCACCTCCAGAATAGCCGCTGTTGGAAGTATAGTATTCCGACACGCCGAGAGATTTCCTCGAATTGCATTTATTGCGGATGCCATCTTTGTAATTGGAATAAATATTCTCTTTAACGAATTCAACCGAGCCATGCGCCGGGGCTTCCACCAATTTTATATTGGCTATTGTTGCAGCCGTGCAGTCTTCATTCAAATTGTAGGACTGGCCCATCTTTGTCCGCTCTCCACTCAGAGCCCGACTGTGATCCGCAGAAATAGCCACACCGTTTTGAGTGGTGACGCATCCAGACAGGCCGAAAATGATGGAAAGGACAGAAATCGAAAGAGAGTTTTCTTTCAAAAATCGCGAAGCCTGCATTTTGTTTTTCATCTCTTGGTTTATTAATAGCGTCATTCACCTTATCCAAACAGCAGCCTATTGCAATCGTAGGTGCCTGCGGCCGCCACTGCCTTCATGGCCTTTTCACCGCGGAAGCAGCCTGCCAGCAAAGCTCGAGGGTACAGCGCCAATGCTCGACTTTGATCCGCTCTATTCGACCCCGCAGATTGCGGCTATCGAACAGTTCATCGATCAGCATTATCCGCTTGCTGGGCCGGTTTCCTGCCGGATGCTGCAACGCGGCTTGAATGACGTGTATCTTGCCGTTGCAAGCAACGGCGAGCGTTATGTGTTCCGGCTTTCCCATCGCCGCGCCCGCGGTCCAGCCGACGTCAAGACCGAAACGGCGTTCCTGGCGCATGTTTCGCAATCGGGCGTTCCGGTCGCAGCAGCCATCCCGACCCGCGAGGGTAGCTTGTTCGTTGAAGGAGATGCGCCGGAGGGCGTGCGCCAGGCGGTGCTCTTCCGGGCGATCGAGGGCCGCAAGCCGGATGCGGCGGATGCCGGCGATGCGCGGGCCAACGGCAAGACCCTTGCTCTGATGCACAACGCCGCCGAGACATTCCAGCCGGACGGAGCGCTCTATCGGCTCGACCTCGAACATTTGCTGCACCGGCCGCTTGCCCGCATATGCGATAGCGGCGTCGTGGACGACGCCGAGGTCCGCAGCGACCTTGAAGACATCGCGGCGCGGACCGCACAGGCGATCGAAGCCTTCGGCGATCTGACATGGACTTATTGCCATGGCGACTGTCACGGCTCCAATGCGCGGATCAACGACGCCGGCGAAGCCGTGTTTTTCGACTTTGACGACGGCGGTCCGGGATACCTCGCTTACGACCTCTCGGTGTTTTTGTGGGCGCAAACATCCTTCGGCCGGAGGTCGACCGCCATGTGGGACGCCTTCGTCGATGGCTATCGGGCCGTCCGGCCGATCACGCCTGATGACTTCGAAGCCGCCCATCGCTTTGTGATCGTCCGCCACATCTGGCTGATGGGTGAGTATGCCAGCCGGGCCCAGGAATGGGGAAGCGAGGCGGTCGGCTGGATTGCCAGGCAGGCGAATTTCCTCAAGACGTGGGAGACCGAGCGATGTGTCGATCGGCTGCTCTGAATTCAGCTCTGCTCGGCAACCGGAGGATCGGCGGTGCGCCGGCGCAGTCGGTGATCGCTTCGACCTTCGGGGAATGGCCCTTGGTCTTCGGTGACACCAAGATGACCACCGCGCTCCTCGACCGGCTCGCTCACCACTGCGATATCGTCGAGACCGGCAACGAGAACTGGCGCGTAAAGAACCGCGCCTGAACCCCAACCCGCTGAACCGCCCAGGTGCGCAACCCGAGCAGCCTCGACGGATCGGATCAGCTCACCGACCTTAGGGGTCAATATTGTGATCCGGAAAATTCAAAGGTAAAAAGCGAGTATCGTCGACTTTGAAGCCATCGGTGGGGATACTCAAAACTTCGCCCCGTGCCATTCGGTATCGAGCTGTCACGCCTTACTAGGGATCCTCACATGGACAAAGCGACGACCATCATTGGAATAGACTGCAGCCCACGCGCGTCCAGTAACTCAGCGCGGATGCTCGGCGAGGTTCTTCGCTCGCTCGAGAGAGATCGGCGGGTGAAGGTCGTGGAACAGGTGCGTCTGGCCGATGAGCGTATCGACTGTCTCGGGTGCGAGCAGTGTTATCAAACGTTCGGATACCACGGCGACGGGATCGATCGTGTTCTGTCGCTCATGAAAGAGTCGGACGTGATTCTGATGGCTACTCCCACCTGCTTCGGAATGCCGCCGGCCCTGGGCGTCGTCTTGCTCGACAGATCGGATCCCCTGTGGCGCGACGGACTACAGCTCAAAGGAAAACTCGGAGCGGTCATCGTTAACGGCGCCACCGATCCCGCGGACGATCCGAGTGTGCGCCTATGCGCGGACAACATGATCAAGTTTTTCGAACAGCACGAGATGCCCTGCGTCCAGCCGGTCCATCTGGGGGGAACGCTCGCCTATCCCGAGCAACGGTTTCCGGACCCGCTCCCCGCCGGGACGATGGGCGTTCTCGAGCAGTTGGCTGACGATATCCGGCAGTGGGTCGGAAGTGTACGGTAGGCAGGCAAGTAAACGGGTGTCACTGGAAAAACTCGAGTCGCCATCACGGCCTAAAATTAGTCCGAGGATACTAATCTTTCACGATGCTCCTATCGCTCAAGCGGTCCCGGCGCGGTTTTTGGCTACGATTTCATCGTGAGTAAGGCTGCCGCCTTTTTCCATGAAGACCTTGATCAGGGCGTCGCGGTTGCCCGCCGAGCGGTTCTGATCAGCTTTTTCGAGCGCCGCTTGCAGCTCGTCAGCAGTCAGTTCCGTGCAATAGGCAGGCGTGCCTGGCTGTTGTCGCCATGAGGTCGCGAGACCCCCGGCATCGAGAGCGTCGAAGCCCGTCGCCTCTACCAGTTGCATAACAACCGACTTCTTTTCGAGGTCATCACCCGCTACCGGAAGGGCGATGCGGCCGGGTTGCGACTTGTCTACGCCTTTTTCCGCGAGAGTCGCAGAAAGCACCGCATTCCAGGCTTTAATGATCGGTCGGTTGATCTGCTCGCTGACCCAGACCGCTTCCGGTTTGCCACCATCAACATCGGTGATCGCTCCGTCACGGAACGGATAGTAATTGGACGTGTCTACGACAACGACGTCCTCGGGAACATTTGCGAATAAATTGGCAAGATCGCGATGAGCCGAAAACGGGATGGAAAGGATCACAATGTCCACCCCCGTCACGGCATCTTCCTTGGTCGTTGCCGTCGCACCGACTTCCGCGGCGAGATCGCGGATGGATTCCGGACCCTTTGAGTTGGCTAACTTCACCTCGTGATCTGCGGCCGCGAGCTTGCGTGCAAGTGTCGCGCCGATGTTCCCCGCGCCGACAATTCCGATCTTCATATCATTTCCTTGCTGCGAATATTGGATTCAACGCACGCCAACGGAAGCGTGACTTGTTGTGCTCCGAAGAATAGGATTAGCTACCGGGTACGGCAAGAACCGACTAAAAGGTGGGTAACCTACCCAGAGGTATGTATGGCAGTTGAACGAGACTGGCGCTGCGACGACCCGAAGCAGCGAATGATATGGGCGGCGGCAACCCAGGATGCTCTGCGGGTCCTTGAAGGGAAGTGGAAGATCGTCATCATCTGCCAGCTCTTCGCCGCAAAGGGTCCGCTAAGATTCTCGGAACTCGAAAAGCGCGTCGAGGGCGTGAACCAGAAGATGCTGATCCAGCAACTCAAGGAGTTGGAGAAGGATGGTATCGTGACAAGAACCGTCTATCCACAGGTGCCGCCAAAGGTCGAATATGCACTGAGTGATATGGGGATCGCACTCGGTCCATCGATGGCGGAACTCATCGACTGGGCGTTCATGCGACGTGATGCGCGTGCCGCAGCGTCGCAAGATCCGGCGTAAGCGACCAGAATATTTCGGTGACTGCCCGCTGTGCATCGCCAGATCAAAAGGAGCCGCTGCGTCGAGCCGCGCTGGCCGAGATCGTCTACCCCGCCGCTTAACGAAATTCAGGTTCAGGCGACGTGATCAACGCATCCTCAAGCAGCACCCTGGCTGCATCGCGGTTTGCCTCCACTATGGCAGGATCGCGCGTCGATTGTGCGATCACCATCGCGCCCTGGAAGAGCGACAGAATCTGGATCACGGCTCTTTCGGGTTTGCTTAATGGCAAAGGCTCGATGAGTGACGCAACAAATCCATGTAAGCCCTTAAAATACGCGGCGATGGTTGCCTGCACGTCTGGGGAGTTAGCCTCCGGCCCGAACTCGGCCAGTCCTTTCACGAAGGGACAGCCGCGGAAGGAAGGCGCACGGAACGGTTCCTCTAGCGCGTCAAAGATGGCGAGGACACGCTCCAGCGGCGACAGCCCGGCTCTTTCAGTCGAGGTTGCGAGCATCTGAAACCAGGTGTCCGTTTTGTAACGCAAATAGGTAGCGATCAGGTCTGCCTTTGATGGAAAGTGCTTGTAGAACGTCATCTTGGCCACGCCGCTTTCGGCGATGATGCGGTCTATCCCAACTGAGTGGATGCTGAACCGGTAAAACAGGTCCGACGCCGTCTTTAATATACGTTCTCGCGGGGCAAGGGCGTTGAGCGGCTGCCCCTCCACATCCACGAACTCAAGCATGCCGCGCGTTTCCATCCTTCGCCACCTCAGATTCTTCGTACATTGGTATACAGACTATTCTGTCAATTTAAAGATTGCAAATACATACAGGTCTGTCTATTAGGATGGGACGCCCCTTGGATTTCAGAGAAAGGACTTAAGATGAGCAGAAAAGTCGTTGTTGTGACCGGCGCGAGCAGTGGTTTTGGGAAACTAACAGTATTGGAGCTCGCCAGGCGGGGTCATACGGTGGTTGCGACTATGCGAGACGTCGAAGGAAGAAATGCCAAGGTCCGGGGCGAGCTCATCGACGCGGCGAAGGCTGAAGGGCATGTATTGCACGTCCTTGAAATGGATGTCGCCGACGAGGCATCGGTCAATTCCGCGATCGAGCAGGTCATCAGGCAGCACGGAAAAATCGATGCCCTGATCAACAACGCGGGAACGATGGCCGTCGGGGTCACGGAAGCCTATACGGTCGCGGACGTCGAACGGCAATTTGCGGTCAATTTCTTTGGCGCCCTACGGGCCGACCGCGCCGTACTACCGCACATGCGTGCCGCCGGCAGCGGACTTCTCGTTCATGTGACATCCCTGATGGGGCGCGTGGTTTTTCCGTTCTTCGGCGTCTATTCTGCGAGCAAGTTCGCGCTCGAGGCGCTTGCCGAAGCCTATCGGTACGAACTGAAGGGCTTCGGAATCGACTCCGTCATCGTTGAGCCTGGGCCATTCCCGAGCAACCTTATCTCATCGAGCCCGGAGCCCTCCGATCAGACCGTGCTTGCATCCTACGGCGAGGTTGCGGCGATACCGGGTCAGATCAAGGCCCACGCCAACGACGGACACGACGAGGCCAATCCGCCACGGCCCCAACGTGTGGCCGATGCCATTGCGCAGTTGGTCGAGGCCACGCAACGGCGTCCATTGCGCACGGTCGTCATGCCTGAGGGCATGGATCTCGGTGTCCAGCGGTTGAACGAAGCCGTCAGCCCAATCCAGAACGACCTGCTCACGTCGCTCGGTATGTCGAGCATGATCTGACACTCTGCGGTTGGCGGGTGGTGCCACCTGCCGCCCCTGGAGGGGGCCACTCGGACCTGCATGTGAGATAAAGGGCGCAGTAGCTTCGCTGCCGCGCATGGTGTCTGAGCCACTGCTACCGCCGCAAGGCGCTAAGCCGCCTGACGGCGGGATAAATGGCCTGGAACGCCGGCCGAAAAGTCAGCGTCAGATTTGGGTGATCCGCTTCTTCCTCGACCGGGAGGGGCGCATGAGAGATCGCGCGCTGTTTGATCTCGCGATCGACAGTAAGCTCCGAAGCTGCGACCTTGTTAATATGTCCTGAGAAAGAGCGGGCGAGGCAGTCCCCCGCTCAGCGTCTTGTTATTCCGCTAGTTCCCGCATCACCTTGATGAGGTCGGACTTGCCTTCGAAGCCGATGCCGGGAAGGTCCGGCATCACGATGTGGCCGTTCTCGACCTTGACACCGTCCGGGAAGCCGCCGTACGGCTGGAATAGGTCCGGATAGCTCTCGTTGCCCCCTAGCCCCAGCCCGGCTGCAATGTTGAGCGACATCTGGTGCCCTCCGTGCGGGATGCAGCGCGACGGCGACCAGCCGAACTGGCGCAGGACGTCCAGAGTACGGAGGTATTCTACGAGCCCATAGGAAAGGGCGCAGTCGAACTGCAAATAGTCGCGATCGGGCCGCATTCCGCCGTAACGGAGCAGGTTGCGAGCATCCTGATGCGAAAAAAGGTTCTCGCCGGTCGCCATCGGCGCGTCGTAGAACTCCGAGATGGCAGCCTGCAGCGCATAGTCCAGAGGATCGCCGATCTCCTCGTACCAGAAGAGCGGATAGTCGCGGAGCATCTTCGTGTAGGCGATGCCCGTCTCCAGGTCGAAACGGCCGTTCGCGTCAACGGCGAGGCGCGCCTCGGAGCCAATCTCTTCGAGAACCGACTCAATCCGGCCCCGGTCTTCGTCGATCGAGGCGCCGCCGATCTTCATCTTGACGACATTGTACCCGCGGTCGAGGTATCCGCGCATTTCCTTGCGCAGCGCGCTGTTGTCCTTCCCAGGATAATAGTAGCCGCCTGCCGCATAGACGAAGACCTTCGGGTTAGCTTCACGACCCTTCATTTTGGCGAGGAGTCGAAAGAGTGGCTTGCCTTCGATCTTGGCGACAGCGTCCCAAACGGCCATGTCGATGGTGCCGACGGCCACCGAACGCTCGCCGTGACCGCCAGGTTTCTCGTTCTGCATCATCGTCGCCCAGATCTTGTGCGGATCGAGATTGGTGCCGGCGTCGTTCATCAGGCCATCCGGAGACGCTTCAAGAATCCGATCCTTGAAGCGCTCGCGGATGAGGCCGCCTTGGCCGTAACGCCCGTTCGAATTGAAACCGTAGCCGACAACGCGCCGGCCGTCCTTCACGACGTCCGTCACGACCGCGACGAGGCTGGCTGTCATCTTCGAGAAGTCGATATACGCGTTGCGGATAGGCGAAGCGATCGGCTTCGTAACTTCGCAGACGTCGATGATACGCATCATGTACTCCGTTAGATAGAAAACGTTGATATCAGTATTGAGCTTTGAGGGTCGTGGCAGTGATCCGTCGGGGGCCTCGCCGCGCTGCCCGCCAACCACCGCTTCGCACTCAGATGAGGAAGTCGGCCACGGCCTTTCCGGATGTCACGGTATTGGCAGTTCCGCCGAGATCCCGCGTCCGCAGCCGTGAATCGACGAGCGATCCTTCTATACCCGCCATGATAGCGTCAGCCGCTTCCTCCTCACCTAGATGCTCCAGCATCATGGCTGCGGACCATATTTGGCCGATGGGGTTGGCAACGCCTTTCCCGGCTATATCAGGTGCCGAACCATGTACTGGTTCGAACAGCGATGGGAACTCTCTCTCTGGATTAATGTTGCCGGAGGGTGCTATTCCGATCGTTCCAGTGCAGGCAGGCCCGAGGTCCGAGAGGATGTCACCGAACAGGTTGGAAGCGACGACCACGTCGAATCTGTCGGGATTGAGCACAAAATGCGCGCACAGGATGTCGATATGGTACTTGTCCCAGGTGATGCCAGGGTAAGATCTCGCCATCTCTTCGACGCGTTCGTCCCAATAGGGCATCGTGATCGAAATCCCATTCGACTTGGTCGCTGAGGTCAATCTTTTCCTTGGGCGCTTATCGGCCAACTCGAACGCGAACTTAAGGATCCTGTCGACGCCGATCCTGGTCATGACCGTCTCCTGGACGACGGTTTCACGGTAGGTGCCGGGGAATATCTTGCCGCCGATCGAAGAATATTCTCCCTCCGTGTTCTCCCTGACCACGTAGAAGTCGATGTCACCTGGACCACGACCCGCCAAAGGAGAGGCCACTCCCGGCATCAGCCGGCATGGCCTCAGACTCACGTACTGGTCGAACTCGCGACGGAACTGGATCAAAGAGCCCCACAGTGAGATATGATCGGGAACAGCTTCAGGCCAGCCCACTGCCCCAAAAAAGATGGCATCGTGGCCGCCGATCTGAGCCTTCCAGTCCTTGGGCATCATCTGCCCGTGCTTCAAATAGTAGTCGCATGAGGCGAAATCGAAGGAGTCGATCTGCAACTCGAATCCGAACTTCTTCGACGCGGCCTCCAAGATTCGTAGCCCTTCAGGTACGACCTCCTTGCCGATGCCGTCGCCGGCGATGGAGGCGATCCTGTAGATCCTGTTCGTTTTTTGGTTGGTCATGCCTGTCTCCAATCGATCAGTCTTCTTCTACGAAGTACGCCGACGAGGGTTCCGAGGAGGGTTCCGACAAAGCAAAAGAGAACATTGTACGGAGTCAGGGCTACGCTCAAACCGAGCGCCAAGTTGCTGATGAAGTCCATTTCGTCAAACTCCAATCCACGGCCCGAGGGCCGGACGGGAAGGCCGAGTAGACCGAAGCTCAACCCGGTCGCCAACAACAGGAGCGACGCCGCGAGGTTTTTTATATCCATTGGAACACCTGGTGTCGGCCCAGGAAATCCTGAGCCCACAGTCCGACCTCAGTCGGCGAACTGGCCGGCGGCCTTGATGATCGGATCCCACCGCTTGATTTCGCTGTCCAGCTTCGCGTGGAGGGCGTCGGGAGTTGCTTGTTCCTTGGTCGCCGGAATAGTCGCGATCTGGGCAAAGCGTTCTTTGAGCGTCGCGTCCTCCATGGCGGATCGCAAAGCTGACGAGAGCTTGTCTACGATCTCCTTGGTAGTGCCCTTCGGAGCATAGACGCCGTGCCAGACGCCAAGTTTGAACGTGGGCAAGCCCGCCTCCGTGGTGGTCCTCACATCCGGAAGCGTTTCGGCTCTCTCGTCGCTCGTGATCGCGTAAGCCTTGACCTGGTTCTGGGTGATCGGGCCAACTGTGTTCGTCGCCTGGTCGCAGGTCATGTCGATCTGTTTGCCGATTAGATCGGTCATGATGGGGCCGTTGCCCTTGTATGGGACCGTGGTCATCTGTGTGCCGATCGTTGACATGAAGAGCGTGCCGCACAGATGGGAGGCAGCCCCAAGTCCGGCATGAGCATAGGTGACGTTGGTACCCTTCTGCTTGATAAAGGCAAGAAGGTCTTCGAAGGACTCCGGGCCCAGGTCGGCACGAGAGATGACCGTCATGGGGGCATCGCTGACAAGACCAATGGGCTCGAAGGCTTCGAGCGGCTTGTAGGGGAGCTGGCGATAGAGAGCAGGCGCCGTCGCCATCCCAATATGGTGAACCAGGATGGTGTAGCCGTCCGGGTCTGCGTCGGCGACACGACGAGCACCGATGGTGCCGCCTGCGCCCGCCACGTTTTCGACCACGATCTGCTGGCCGAGCGACTTTGACATCGCGGCGGCGGTAAGCCGTGCGATCGTGTCGGTGGGGCCTCCTGCCGCATATGGCACTACCATGAAGATGTTTCGGTCCGGATAGTCGGCTCCGAAGACAGGGGTGACGGAAACCGCAAGCGCGGCTATAGTGAGAGCGAGCTTCATTTCTTTCCTCCTCTTTTTGCCGTTGACGTCAACAACGGCACTCCTTCGCGAACCTTTGCCGACTACCGGTTGACGGTCCAATGCCGATCCGGCTTCATTTGATGCCGACGAGGAGATGAGATGGATACCGCCTGGCTTGCCGATTTGCGTGCACTCGCCGAGACCCTTAACTTTTCAAGAGCTGCTGAGCTCCGAAACATCACACAGCCGGCCTTCGGAAGAAGGATCCGCGCGCTCGAAGACTGGAGCGGGACACCGTTGGTCGACCGCTCCACGCACCGCCTGAAGATCACTCCTGCCGGAGAGATCGTGCTTTCGGCAGCCGCCGATGTACTACAACGCATCGAAAGGGCGAGACACGAGCTTGAACAGACACGATCGGCCAGCGCGACGCTGACGTTCGCCGCGACCCACGCTTTATCGTTTACGTTCTTTCCAGGCTGGGTCCAGAGCCTGGGCTCTTTCACCACGACGGTGCCGATACGGCTCCTGTCCGACAATATGAACGAGTGCGAGAAGATGATGGCGGAAGGACGCGCTCAGTTTCTGCTCTGTCATCACCATCCAGACAGCGAGATCCGACTGCACGACACCGATTTCAAGCATGTCCAGTTGGCTAGCGATCTTCTAATACCCGTCGCGATGCGCTCCGACAGCGGGGAACCAACCTACAAGCTTCCTGGAACGCTTGAAGACCCCGTCCCGCATATCGCGTTCGACGAAAAGTCTGGCATGGGACGGATACTGGCAGCCACCATCCCAACTGGGGCGGGACACCTGAAGCTAGTTCGGGTATTCACCTCCCACCTCGCGATGGTCTTGAAGGCTCTGGCGATGGAGGGAAAGGGCGTCGCGTGGATTCCACAGAGTCTGGCGGCTGCAGAATTGGCTAGCGACGGCAAGCTCGCCATTGCGGGGGATGAAGAATGGACAGTTGCTGTCCATATCGTTCTCATCCGTCCCCGGACGAGGATGACGGAACTCGCGGAGCAGTTTTGGTCGACGGTGATGGCTGCACGGAAGTAACTTCAGGCGATTTGAGCTGTAAGGTCCTGAGAGGAACCAGACGAATATTCCCACGGAGCGCCAGCCCCGCGCTGGGCATGCTCAACTATGGTCAGGTGCGGCCCGAGGACTAAGCCGCTCGCGCGACACTGACGCCCGTGGTGAGGGTGCAGCAATGATCTGAACGCCGTGCATTTGTGCGCTTGCGGCTGGGGACGCTCGATACGCCCTTGCCGGCGCCGCCGACCGCGCATTATTTCGTGGCCTCGAAGGCCGAGTGGTACGAGATACACGACAACTTGCCACAGTTCGCGTAACGCTCGATGCATTACAGTGGCATAATGGGGGACAGTGGCATAATGGGGGTCGAATGCGGGATGCCGATCCGCAGGGGATGTGAGAGACCAGCACAGCGATGACCTTGCCCTACAGGTATGCAGCAAACCGTTGACGGGCAGCTGGTCCACATTTCGAGCCTAATCGGCTTCTTTCCGCGTTACGTGCCCTTCGTGCTGGGGCAATGCGTCGGTGATGGTGAACCAGGGCGCTTTCGAACCGACGAACATGTGGTCCGTCGGTGAAATTGACGGAGCATCGACCAGCGTCCCCATCGCGACGTGCACGAACCCTCCGTCAACGCGAGAAAACAGCAGCGAGCCGCATGTCTTGCAATGCTCATCGCTGAACTGGTCTTTTTCGAATGAGGAGATCTCGCTTTCACCCCGAACGATGGTCAGTTCGTTACCATGGATGCGGGCGAATGCCTTGAACGCCGACCCCGTTGTGCGACGACAAGCTGCGCAATGACAGTTTGCTGCAAAGATGAACGCGTCTGTGACCCGATAGCAGACTGCTTTGCACAGGCAGGTGCCCAGCAACGGGCGCTTACGGTTGGTCTCGCTCATCTAGGTTCTCCGCACGTCGTCATCGCTGCCGAGCTTCTGCCCTGCCCCAGACTTCGTCGATCGTTTCCGCCCAGCGCCGAAGCGCCCGCACAAGTGATGGATGTGATCGGCCTTCGCCGCGTCGCAATTCAACACGACTCAACGCCGGTAACTCCGCGCGGCCGCCACTAGAGCATTTCCGTTTTTCTCCGAATCACGGAAATGCTCTATCTCTTTGTTTTCACGCAATTCCGGACGCAAAACCGCTCCGCACTTTTGCTGGAATTGCTCTAGTGGTTATCGGTCCGAAACCTTGGCTGCAAAGGCAAGGACCGTCGCGTTGAATTCGTCCGGACGCTGTAACGGCGCGAAGTGACTAACGCCGGGCAAAATGAGCAATTCGGCGCCCGGAATAGCGTCAGCCAGGTAGTTGGCATGCTCTCGCTTGATAAACTCGTCATGCTCGCCGAGTGCAATGACCACAGGCACTTTGATGGCGCCAAGGTCCTCTTTGGTATAGTTTGGCTGGGTACGCATCATCAGTCCCACCGCGCCGACAAACTGGTCGAAGTCACCTGGCGTGGCGGAGAGCATGGCGTAGTCTTTCTTGTGGCGGCTGAAGCAGCGATCGAGAAGCGGACTCGGTTCGATCTGCTTTGTGCCACCAGGATCCATGTTGCAGGCAAAAAAGAAGACGCCTGCCACGCGTGCTGGTGCCTTGGAGGCAAGCACCAGAGCGACGCAGGCGCCGTCACTCCAGCCGACGAGGGTAGCCTTGTCGAGGGACAGGTGGTCCATCACAGCCACGACGTCGGAAGCCATGAATTCATAGGAATATGGTCTGTCATCGCGGGTGCTGCGGCCGTGCCCGCGACTGTCGATCGTCACCACGCGGTGGCCCGCCGCCGCCAATGCCGAAACCTGATTTCCCCAGTTGCCGCTGTGGCCGAGTCCGCCATGCAAGAGGATGATGGGAGGACCGCTGCCAAATGATGCATACCAGATCAGGGCTCCGTCATGCTCTACTCGATCCTCGCGATCGGGGGCAGGAAGGCCGGCTCCATGCTCAGCAAACTGGCTAAGATCGTCGTCATATAAACTCATATCGCGTCCCCGTGTTTTAAGAGCTATGCGCCCCCAGCGAATAGATGCTTCATCGTTGACTTATACCGATCGTACGGTATAAATATTCGTATGTCTAGACCAACCAAACACGCACCCGAGCGGGGTGATGCTCGAACCCGGCTCCTGGAAGCTGCAAGAGACATTATTCGCGCCAAAGGCTTCGCCGCGGCCAGCGTTGATGATCTTTGCAAGGCGGCTGCGGTAACTAAGGGGGCATTCTTCCACAGCTTCGGCAGCAAGGAAGCTCTGGGAGTTGCAGCTGCGGAATTTTGGGCGAGGACCACCTCGGACTTTTTCGCCGCTGCTCCCTATCATCATCCTCTCGGCGCGCTGGATCGGGTGCTTGCCTATGTCGCTTTTCGCAAAGCAATCATTACCGACGATGTAGCAGAGTCTAGCTGCCTAGTCGGAACGATGGTTCAAGAAACCTACATGACCTTCCCTCGCATCCGCGATGCGTGTGGAACCAGCATATTCGGTCATGCGTCAACGTTAGAGGCCGACATTGAACTGGCCCGCGGTGAACGCGGCATTATGGATGATTGGACTGCCGAAAGCCTGGCTCGATACACGCAGACGGTTATTCAAGGAGGATTTGTTCTTGCGAAAGCAGGAAATAATGCGGAGCTGGCGCGCGAAAGTCTCGCTCATTTGGAGCGCTATATCCGCCTTCTGTTTCGCGTTGCCGAGGACAAGACGTGAGCGAGATCAACTGACGTGAGCGAGCTCAACTGACGTGAGCGAGATCAACTCGAGCTTGACCTCACGGAGTTGGACGGCGCTCCGAAGATCGTGCGGGAACGATAAGCGAGGTTGTCTGCGCACGCGCTCTGCAGGAACCCAGAAGCGCGCCGCGTCAACCGGGGCTTGGAGCTAGGGCCACTGGCAACTGTCCCGGAAGACGCCGAGGTCCGCAGCGACCTTGAAGACATCGCGGCGCGGACCGCACAGGCGATCGATGCCTTCGCCGATCTGACATGGACTTATTGCCATGGCGACTGTCATGGCTTCAATGCGCGGATCAACGACGCCGGCGAAGCCGTGTTTTTCGACTTTGACGACGGCGGTCCGGGATACCTCGCTTACGACTTGTCGGTGTTTTTGTGGGCGCAAACATCCTTCGGCCGGAGGTCGACCGCCATGTGGGACGCCTTCGTCGATGGCTATCGAGCCGTCCGGCCGATCACGCCTGATGACTTCGAAGCCGCCCACCGCTTCGTGATCGTCCGCCACATCTGGCTGATGGGCGAATATGCCAGCCGGGCCCAGGAATGGGGAAGCGAGACTGTCGGCTGGATTGCAAGGCAGGCGAATTTCCTCAGGACGTGGGAGACCGAGCGATGTGTCGACCGGCTGTTTTGAATTCAGTTCTGCTCAGCCCGGAGGATCGGAGTAGCAGACCCGGAGGTGAGCGATCGCTTCGACCTTAGCCCACTCCTGGGGCAGGGTAAAGGAACGCCCGAGAAGGTCGATATAGGGGAACTTGTCAGGGATATCAGCGAAGGAAGCGTGGTGCGATTTTCGCGACTGAAGGCGATACCCACGACTCCGGTCAGGCCAAGCCATCGCCGCTTCCGGAAGGCGCCAACAGCGGTCATCGTGGCAGGTCTCAGTGGCTATAGTTATCTCTGTCGTTGCAACGGTCAGACGACGGCCAATTAATTATCGCGTCGCATTGTGCGTTCGATCGCGATCTTGAAATTTACGCTGTCGTTACTATGTTGTCCCCAACAGGACATCGTGTTTGTCGTCGCGTGCGAATGTCGTTGACATTTTTTAGTGTGCGTCGCATAAATGATAATGTCTAGTGTCACTTCATGCGTTATGATGTAGCCTATCTTTTTAGGTATCGTTTCGCCAAGTGTCTGTGTCGGTTCTCTGGAACAGCGGCCATCGGTCGTGATCTGGTTTTACCGCAGCTGTGAAGTGAAAGTCCACATAGACAATCGATTAAACGGGGAGCGTACTCGGTACACTCCCCGTTGCCGTTTATGGCAGATTGTCGTTCGGAAACATGTTCACGTGTTTCCTGCCACCTTTCACTGTCGTCACTTCGCCGTGACAATTCGAAAAATCACCGCCGATTGTGCCCGTCTCGTTGGATACATTGAAGTGTCGGACGTGATCGTATTTTTTTCCGAACCTAAGCCACGCGTTCAAGCTGCATGTATGTTCGTGAGGCGGCATCTTCGTTTCCGGTAACGAGTGCTCTTCTTTTCCGTAAGAAAAATATCGCTCGTTATCGTCGACATAATATTGATCATCTCGGTTACTCGTCGTTTTCGGCTTCTGCCGTTGCCTCATTTTCTTGAAATACGAGTCGACCTGATCCTCGAAGCCCTTCGGCTGAATTCCCGAGATGAAGATGTTGTTAAAGTCGGCCAACTCCTGAGATTTAAAATTCCTGATCGGAAGAATGCACATTTTGCGGAAAGTTTCGTTGTCGAACTTTCTCGCAAAATATGCGAACGCCTTTGTCAGCTTTGGTGTCACCATCCCAAAATAGTTCTGGATATTTTTTCCACCGAGCCCAGGATCATAGAACGAGATAAAAAAACCCGTGCCTAATATTTTTGACACGTAAGAAAGACTATCTTCGACAAGGAGCAGCACGCCGGTCCGTCCATCAATATCTTGAGATAAATAATCGATGAGAACCGAGACGGCATTTTTCTCAGGCTCGATAATGATCGAAGCGACGTTGCAACTGCTAAAGAGGTCTGGGAAATTATCCCTGACATCTTTTGGAATGATGTTCAGCTTTTTAACGCCGACATGGCGGTGGACGTCTTCGGACGTCGTGACGATCAGGAAGTGAAACGTCATTTATTTATCTTTTACAAGCTTAGCCAATACACTGGTCGGAATGATAATCTTGTCGAGGTCTGCCTCGTCGAGTGTAGAAATGGCATGCAGGAAATTAATAACCGCATATTTGGTGCTACGCGAGTGCGGGCGGCTTGTAGAAACTTCCCGGTCAGGAGTCGTCGTAGCAGCCGGTATCTCTCCATCGAACGAGTAGGTCTTGTCTGCGGGTATAATGCCAACGCGCGCTCTTCGAGACGAGTGCTGCACTACTTTGACCTTACCGTCCAAACCGGCCGCAAACTTCTTCAGAGTCAACGGTGCGATCAGGTCTTTATATGAGAAACCCTCTCTTTTTAGAAACGGCTCAACGTCCGAAAGCAGCCAAGGTTTCTCGTGCTCATCCCAAATTTCCTTAGTTTTCTTCTCTATAGTGTTGATGAGATTTTCTTTAGTATGCACGATTGTCATTGTGTAACGTCCTGAACGCGATCCCTGAATCACACCATCACTATGCAATTCCTGCAGTCAGTCAAGCTGACCGCACGCGGCGACCCTCAGGACTCTCAAGGTCTCTATCGAGCACATGCCATCATCAATCTGCGGTGGCATTCATTATCCGCTTTGGGCCGAAAGTGGACGACTACCGACTTCGGAAAGCGCCGATAGCTGCCCATCATTTGATGATGAGGTATCGTTTCGTTAAAGCTTGCGCCCACTCTTGCGCGACGGCCGAGGGTTGCGAAGAAGAGCGCCGAAAATCCAAAAAACGAAGGACCACACAAGCAAGTACACAAATCCCCATTCCGGATAAGAACCTTCCAGGAGAAAATTGGGATTGAGCCAAAGATTAAAATCCAAGGCCCACGGCGACACCGAGCCGAGGTAACCGATCACGGTTCCAGCCAAGCCGAGCAGCATCATGACCAAACCGAGCTGTCGCAATAAATCTCTCCTTTAAAAGCTGCCGTGCGGACGGTGGTTCGGGCGGCGACAAGTCTTATCTGCCGAGCGATCGGGTCTAGAAGTCAAATGGTCCCACTTGATGAAGAGGTGTCGTAATCCGACCATCAGACCTGCACCTTTGACCGCAGCCAGTCCTGCAGTTTTTCGACCGCTCCGGACTTCCGATATCGCGGCTTCACCAGATAGACGTGCGACCGCGTTTTGAGGGCGCCGTCGAAGACTTGCCTCAGCCTGCCCGCCTCGATCTCGGTCGAGACGAAAGCGCGGGTCGCCACGGCGATGCCCTGTCCGGCGATGGCAGCTTCGATCGCGTGCGATGTCTGCGAGAAGCTGATGCCCCGAAACAGCGTGGGATCGCCGCCGCCGAGGAAGCGATCGATATATTCGGGCCAGGAATTATGGGCATCGTGAAGCAGCGTATAGTGCGAGAGTTCTTCCGCGTTCTGAGGCTCGGCTCCCTCGGCGACGAGGCTCGGATTGCAGATGGCAATAATCTCCTGCTCGAACAGCAGTTCGGCGGCGAGGCCGGGACCGAAGGGAGGGCTGCCATAGCGGACGGCGAGATCGACGCCGTCTGCCTGGAAGCTGGAAATGCGGTCCGTCGCCAGGATGTGGAGATCGAGATCGGGATGTCTCGAGGTGAAATCAGGAAGACGCGGGATCAGCCATCTCGAGGCGAAGGTCGGTGTCGTGCTGACCACCAGTTTGACCGGCTGGGGTTTCAGGTTCGCCGTCGCGTTTGCGAGCAATTCGAAGGCACGCCGGACGTCCGCGACGTAGCTTCGCCCCTCGCCCGTCAGCACCAAAGACTTCGGCAGGCGCTCGAACAATGTCACCCCGAGTTCCGCCTCAAGCCCTCGCACGTGCTGGGCGACGGCTCCCTGGGTGACGCCGAGCTCTTCGGCCGCGAGCCGGAAGTTCAGATGACGCGCTGCCACGTCGAAGGCCTTGAGGCCGTTGAGGGATGGAAGATTGCCGATCAGCATGGACATTCGATAGTTTTTCTACTGGGACATTTCACGAAAACTGGTTCGCTCCCGCTTGAAGCCCATGGTATTCGAAGGATGGAAGCCCGGCAATGGGTGCAAATCGAGTAGAGAGAGCGACGATGACAGTAGAAAAGGTAGCGATCATTACGGCTGGCGGCAGCGGCATGGGTGCGGAAGCCGCCAAGCGGCTGGCGGCCGATGGCTTCAAGATCGCCATCCTGTCCTCGTCAGGCAAGGGCGAGGCGCTTGCCACCGAACTCGGCGGCATCGGCGTCACCGGCTCGAACCAGTCCAACGACGACCTCAAGCGCCTGGTCGACGCCACGATGGAGAAATGGGGCCGTGTCGACGTGCTCGTCAACAGCGCCGGCCACGGCCCGCGTGCGCCGATCACTGAGGTCACCGACGAACAGTGGCATACCGGCCTCGACGTCTATCTGATGAACGTCATCCGGTCGGTTCGGCTGGTCACGCCGATCATGCAGGCGCAGAAGTCGGGCGCAATCGTCAATATCTCCACTGCCTGGGTGTCCGAACCGTCGGCGATGTTCCCGACCTCGGCCGTCTTCCGCGCCGGGCTTGCCGCCTACACCAAGATTTACGCCGATACCTATGCGGGCGACGGCATCCGCATCAACAACGTGCTGCCAGGCTGGATCGACAGCCTGCCGGCGACGGACGAGCGCCGCGACAGCGTGCCGATGAAGCGCTACGGCACCAGCGCCGAAGTGGCCGCGACAATTTCCTTCCTGGTTTCCGAAGGGGCTGGCTATATCACCGGCCAGAGTCTCAGGATCGACGGCGGCCTTACCCGGTCCGTCTGACGGGATCGCTCTCAACGCCAAGGAGAACAGCGATGTGCTTCAACTGGAACGTCAAGGCCGGCGAGATGAAGAAGGCTGAGGCGGAGGCGGCACAGTGACCCTCGCCGAGGTCGATGCATCGGCCTGGGCCGAACTCGAAACTGCTGCCGCTGATCCGCAGTCAGCCTTCCGCTACCTGAACCTCTGTTCGGTCGACGCCGGCGGCCGGCCCCAAGCCCGCATGGTGGTGCTGCGGCGCGTGGATGTGGCGCGACGCGTCCTGGAAATCCATACGGATGTCAGAAGCCCGAAATGGCAGGAAATATCGGCCAATCCTTTGGTCACCATCCTCGGCTTTGGGCCGCAACCGAAAGTGCAGCTTCGCCTTCAGGGATCGGCCGAACTCAATGGACCGGCAAGCGAACGCGCGGCGGAGGCCTGGAGCTTGCTGCCGCGATCGACGCGCAGCACCTATATGGGCGGGCCGCCGGGCGACGACATCGGCGAACGGCCGGCAAGCGAGAGTACGGCCGCAGAGGCCGATGGACAGGCCTTCTTCGGGGTGCTGATCTTCCGGGCCGAGACGCTGGACTGGTTCCAGCTGCGCCACGCCGACAACCGACGCGCAGTCTTTGCCTACGACAATCTGGGCGCGCTGACCTCCTCCCGCTGGGTCAATCCCTGAACGCCAGACGATGTGGATGAACAGCTATCAGCCTTTGCGGTAGGTCGGTCGGGATTTCGAACGTCCGGAGGTTGCGCGACTGTTCCGGAACTGTAGGTTTTTCCCCAATCTGTTCAGAGGTCCGCAAATGGCGGGACGTTGTCGAGACACTTCGGCCGCTGTCGATCCGACGTGGCCATCAAGAACGCGGCCAAGACCCGACTGGAACCAACCATACTAATCCCTGCCAAGGTCGAGACGTTCGTATCGTGAAATCTCGCGATGAATCGCGGACAAGTCCGAGCTTCCGCATCACACTTTGGGAGCGGAGGTTGTCACCACCGGTGTATGAGACGATTTGGTCTAGCCTGATATCATGGATCGCGTGAGAGAGGGCTGCTCTGGCATTCTCGAAAGCGTAGCCATTTCCCCATGCCGCTCGTCGGAATCGCCAACCCACTTCGTAGTGGGAACCCAGCGGATGTTTTGGGTCCATCCGCGGCATCACCCCGCAATAGCCTAGGAAATTGCCATTCACGTCTTCCACAGCCCATCGCGCGACTCCATGTTCGGCTTGTGCGGCGAGGTAGCGGGCAAATTTGAGGTCGCTCTCGACATTGTCGATTGGGCCGCCGAGATCCGCCATCACTTCTGGATCGGCGTGCATCTCGGCAAATGGTGATCGGTGATGGTCGGCGAAATGGCGCAATTTCAGGCGCGTCGTCTCAATCACTTTGGGTTCCCGCTTGATCCGCCGCACCTACTTTAAACGCCATTGCGACCTTAGCAACGGCAGATCCCTGGCGCAAAGCCGTCGCAATGCGCCAGGAGCCGCGAAGGCAGACAAGCGCTTCGCCCAGCGATCGGAGCCATCACCCGGAGAACAGATTAGTGGCCATGTAGTCAACGAACACCCGAACCTTGGGGGAAAGATATCTGTTTGTCGGCCAGAGGACCCGAAACGTCCCGGTGTCCGCCAGATAATCATCCAGCGAAACCAGGTAGCCCTCAGCAACCTCGGAGGCCACGGCAAATGCCGGAAGACAGGTGATCCCGAAAGATCGCTCCGCGAGATAGATGAGCGGCTCCAGGGTGCTCGGCGGCGCCCCACCCTCCGTCATCCCAGGCCTCGAGCCACTGCTGCCCGGTTTAAATTTAGTGGACATGGTGCACGGTGTTGATTCTACTCATGTTCGAGCGTTTGGCGACGTTCCCGGACACGAAAGAGGAGCAACACCGTGCGGCACGACAATAGCGTCTTTCATGATCTG
>NZ_WIEU01000036.1:0-40206 GCF_012276115.1 Rhizobium leguminosarum bv. viciae
TGTCCTTCGGATAGCCCATTCAAGTCAGCAAGCGATGCGAAGCTGGAGCGGCAAAGTCCCTTCATGAAGTCGGTCGTTGACACCTATTCCTGTACGGGCGCTTTGCCGCGCGAACCCCGGGATGGCCGTCCCGGGGTTCGATCCCAGCTTCCCAAACATTAAAGCATAGATTTGAGAGACAATTCCTGTGCCTGTCACAGGAATCCAGTGCGTCCAAGTCCTTGGGCGCGGAAGACTTTTTCGCTTGAGGTATCGGGTCAATTCACCGCGCGGACGCGCGGTGGCTGGATTCCTGTGACGAGCACAGGAATGAGGGAGGTAGAGGACACAGCGGCTCCACCTTTTTCAACCGGGAAGCCGACACAGCCCGGATGCGAGACCTCTTTAGTCCCCTGCAACAAGATCATTGGCCGAGCGCAGCACGGTGCCGACGGTGATGTCACCTGCTTCAATCGTCCTTGCCGTCCTCACAGTAAACACATGGCTCTCGCCCGGTAGCAGCGTCACCAGCATTGTGTCGACGACGGCCTCCGGATCCAGCCGGTCGGCCATCAGGCAGAGATCCTTGAGGAAGTTTTGCGCCGTCACCTTGACCGCATACCCGCCGTCGATCCCGACCACATCGACAGTCAGCCGCGGCGCCTGAAGGTTGAGCCCGATATCCTCGACGAAATAGTGGAAGGCGCGCCTGTCCAGCATTTGCACGACGATGACCTCGTCCTTCGGTAAGTCTGGAGTGACGATCTCCTCGGGCAGCGGAAATTCCTTTGCCTCGAAACGGTCGCAGAGCAGGCGCCAGAATTGGAATTCGGCAAGCACGGTGCCGTCGAGCTTCAGGCGTTTGCCGCTGATCTTCGCCCGCCAGAACAGCGTTCGTTCATTGACCGCAACCGCCACAAGCCCGCCGTCGCGCGGCTGGATCGTCAGCAGGCGCGGATCATAGGCTGCCTTCAGCGCATACCAGAGCGGCTTGCGGCGTCCGGCGGAATCGAGGGCCGCCCATGAGGTCACCGGCCAGCAATCGTTGAACTGCCAGACCACCGCACCCTTGCAGATATCCCGATGCGAGCGCATGTGCTCCACACCGAAGCGGATGGCGCGCGCCTGGTTGAGCTGGGTGGCGAAGTGCCAGTCGTCCATTGTGCTCGGCTCCGGCAGATGGCCGGACAGGCCACGGATCAGCTTGTCGTTGCCCTCCGTTGCCTTCTGGTGGTGAAAGACGCCGTTCGATTGCGGCGTCAGCGGCGCATCGTGCACGCTTTCTTCGATCGTCGCCCAGGCCGCCGGCGCCTGCCAGCCGAATTCGGAGCAGAAGCGCGGGATATAATTGCGGTAGACCTCGTAGCCGACATCGTTCCACACATCCCAGATATGTTTGCAGCCATGGCCGTCGGCATTGGGTTCGATCTCCATCGAGCCGGAATAGGGGCTGCCGGGATAATAGGGCCGGTCCGGATCGAGTTCGGCTGAGAGTTTCGGCAGCAGGTCGAGATAGTAGCCGAGCCCCCAGCTTTCGCCCGCCTTGATGATCGGCCGCCAGCCCCATTCGTCGAAGCCCCAGATGTTCTCGTTATTGCCGTTCCAGAGGACCAGCGAAGCATGCGGCATCAGCCGCACGACATTGTCGCGCACCTCCGCCTCGACCTCGCTTCTGAGCGGCTCTTCCTCCGGATAGGCGGCGCAGGCAAAGAGGAAATCCTGCCAGACCAACATGCCGGCGCGGTCGCAGACCTCATAGAACTCGTCGGCCTCGAAGATGCCGCCGCCCCAGACGCGCAGCATATGAATATTGGCGGCCTTTGCCTCCTCGATCCGCGCGGCATAACGCTCGGCCGTCACCCGCGGGAGAAAACAATCGTCCGGAATCCAGTTCGCACCGCAGATGAAGAGCGGCACGTCGTTGATGACGAAGGTGAAGGCCGAGCCGTGTTCGTCGGCCGAAGTATCGAGCCGCAGCGAGCGGAAACCGAGTTCACGCTCGTGAGCGTCGAGCAGATCGTCGCTGGCCTCGTCGACCAGCCTGAGCGTCAGCGGATAGAGCGGCTGCGCGCCGAGATGGTGCGGCCACCAGAGCTGCGGCGAGGGGAGGGCAAGCTCGAAGGAAACCGCGTCTTCGTCAGGCGCAATCGCCACCGTCTTGCTCACGCCGCCGATTGCGGCGACGAGCCTCAACGCTGTCTTGTCGCCATGCTGCGCCAGCTTGGCATGGACCTTCACCAGTCCGTCGCCGCCGGCAAGTGTTGCCGAAACCCGCGTTTCGGCAAGCCGCGCCCGATCCCAGCTTTCCAGCCGAACCGGCTTCCAGAGGCCTGCCGTCACCAGCGTCGGCCCCCAGTCCCAGCCGAAATTGCAGGCCATCTTGCGCATCAGATTGCCCGGTCCCGGATAGTTGTTGGGACGGTAGCCGTAGTGTTTTTCCATCTCCCCGCCATAGGCGTAGGCCGAGCGGAAGGTGACCGTGAGTTCGTTCGCGCCGGATTTCAGCAGTGCGGAAACGTCGAAACGATAGCTGCGGTGCATGTTGAAGGTACGGCCGATCTCTTCGCCGTTGAGGGATATCACCGCGATCGTATCGAGCCCGTCGAAGACCAGTTCCTGCACCCTGGCATCGTCAGGCATCGCCTCGAAGCTGCAGCGGTAGGTCCAGTCGGTCTTGCCGACCCAGTCGTTGGTGATTTCGTTGACGTCGATATAGGGATCGGGGATCAGCCGGTTGGCGAGAAGGTCGAGATGCACGCAGCCCGGCACCGTCGCGGGGATCGCAGCCGGCAGGCCGGGTCTGGCTGTATCGTTGCAGGAGAGCGTCCAGCCGGAATTGAGCGCAGTCTTTTCGATCATGGCGGGCTCCTGATGCATGCCGCTTGAAGCTGTGGGATTATCGGTGGTTTGGACCGTATCGGTGGTTCGGCGTCAGATGCCTCAGAGAAACCGGCCGTGGCGCTGCAGCACCTCGATCTTGTATCCGTCGGGATCGCTGATGAAGAAGAACAGGCCGAAGAGCTTGCCGTCGCGGTTGAGCTCCACCAGTTCACCGGGCTTGAGCCCAAGCTTCGACAGCCGCTCGCGCTCGACCGCCACCTCTTCGACCGAGACGGCGAGATGGCCGTAGGCATTGCCGAGGTCATAGGGCGCGGTCCGGCCCTTGTTGACGGTCAGTTCCAGCTCGAAGCCGGTCTCGGCATTGCTCATATAGATCAGCGTGAAGGTTTCGAAATCGACGCGGTCGGCGACCGAAAGGCCGAATGCCCTCTCGTAGAATTTAACGGAGCGCGCCTCATCGAGAACGCGGATCATGGAGTGGATCATCTTCGCCAAGTCTGCCTCCCAATGTGCCGATCACTGCGGTCTTGGTACCCGTCCTCTTACGCCGGGCGCAAGCCGATTCTTCGCGTAATCGCCGCTTCGACCAGACCCATGGCGTCATAGATCAGCACCGCCATCAGGCCGACGATCAGGCCGCCCTGCAGGATGAAGGCGGTGTTGTCGGAGATCAGGCCGGCGATGATGACCTCGCCGAGACCCTTGGCCGCAACCGTCGAGCCGATCGTCGCCGTGCCGATATTGATGACGGTCGCAACCTTCAGCCCCTCGAGGATCAGCGGCAGGGCTAGCGGCAGCTCGACGCGAAACAGCCGCTGCGTGCCGTTCATGCCCATGCCGTCGGCGGCATCGAGCACCTGCGGCGAAACCTGTTTCAGCCCGGCGACTGTGTTTTCGAAGATCGGCAGCAGGCCGTAGAGAAAGAGCGCGATCAGCGTCGGCATGGCGCCGAAGCCGGTGGCGGGAACCGCGAGCGCCAGCACTGCGACCGGCGGAAAGGTCTGCCCGCCATTGGCGATGGCGCGCGACAGCGGCAGGAAGTCAGCCCCGCTTTCCCGCGTCACGAAGATGCCGCCGATAACGGCGAGCACGGCGCTGCAGACGATCGAGCCGATCACCAGCTGCAGATGGCCGGCGGCCAGTGAAGCAAGGCTGTTCTGCGTATAGACGGCAGGCGCATTGTTGCTGGTCAGCGGCACCAGCATGAAGGAAAGCCACTCCGTCCTGAACAGCAGGATGAGCAGCAAAGCCAGCGCCGCCAGGCGGAAGAGATTGGCGACGACGAGCTTCATGCCTTGCGGCCCAGTTCGAGCAGCCGCGTCATCGAGATCGATCCAACCGGCGCCTTTTGCGCATCCTGCACCGCCGCCTCGTCGACCCCCTGCCAGATCATTTCGGCCAGCGCATCGCGGAGACTCAGCGATTGCGGCAGGGCATAGGCGAGACCGGTCTTGGCCGGCTCCATGCTTTCCTTCAGCGGCAGCAGCGACATCAGCTTCAGCGCCCGGTCGGAGGTGCCGGTCAATTGCTGCACGAAGGGATCGGCGGGTTCGGTGAGGATCTTTTCCGGCGTCGAGCATTGCAGCAATCTGCCCTCGCTCATCACCGCGATCTGGTTGCCGAGATGGAAGGCCTCATCCATGTCGTGGGTAACGAGAATAACCGTCGTGCCGAACTGCTTCTGGATCGCCAGCAGATCGTCCTGCGCCTTGCCGCGGATGACCGGATCGAGTGCGCCGAAGGGTTCGTCCATCAACAGCAGCTCCGGTTCGGCCGCCAGCGCCCGGGCGACGCCGACGCGCTGCTGCTGGCCGCCGGAGAGCTGATGCGGATATTTGTCGGCAAATGTTGCCGGATCGAGATTGAAAAGCCCGAGCAGTTCCTCGACCCGTTTGGCGATGCGGGCGGAATCCCAATCGAGAAGCTGCGGCACGGTGGCGATATTCTGCGCCACGGTCCGGTGCGGAAACAGGCCGTGCCCCTGGATCGCATAGCCGATCTTGCGGCGAAGCTCGGTCACCGGAACGTCCATCACATTCTGCCCGCCGACTGAGATTTCGCCTTCGGTGATCGGCACCAGCCGGTTGATCATCCGCATCAGCGTCGATTTGCCGGAGCCAGACGTGCCGACGATGACGGTGATCTCGCCCTTCTCGACGCTCATCGAGACGTTGTCGACGACGGTGGCGGCGCCATAGCGCTTGGTGACGTTCCTGATCTCGATCATGGTCATGCGGCAGATCCCCGGATGCTTTCGATGACCGCATCGAGGATGACGGCCGATGAGAAGGCGAAGAAGACGGTCGGCACGGCGCCGAGCAGGACGAGGTCCATGGCCGTCTGGCCGAGCCCCTGGAAGATGAAGATGCCGAAGCCACCGCCGCCGATCAGTGCGGCGATCGTCACCATGCCGATCGCCTGCACCAGCACGATACGGATGCCGGTGAGGATGACGGGAAAGGCGAGTGGCATGTCGATTCCAACAAGGATTTGTAAACGTGTCAGCCCCATGCCGGCCGCAGCGTCCCGCACCGAAGGGTCGACGCCCTGCAGGCCGACGACGGTGTTGGCGACGATCGGCAGCAGCGAATAGAGCACGAGTGCAATCAAGGCAGGCGCAGTGCCGATGCCGCGAATGCCGATCGCGGCGGCGAGCGGCACATGGGTGGCGAGATAGCCGAGCGGCAGCATCAACAGGCCGAAGAGTGCCAGGCTCGGGATCGTCTGGATGAGGCTGAGGCCCTGCAGCACGATGGCGCGCAGCTTCGGCACCCAGAAGCAGAGGATGCCGAGCGGCAGGCCGAGAATAATGGCGATGGCAAGCGAGCCAAACGCCAGGAGCAGATGCGAGATCGCTTCGGTTTCGAATTGCGGGGCCCGCGTCGAGAATTCCTTCATGATCGAAAGGCTGTCGAGCAGGCCGGAGGAGAGCGAGATGAAGAGCAGCGCCGTATAGGCTGCAAGGGCTGCAACCCGCATCCAGGGTGCCAGGCGGATCTTCACCAGCGCATCGGATATGACGAGGCCGATCACGGCAAACAGCACCCAGAAGCCGCCGCCGGGCGTCATGCGCGCCACCGTGCTGCCGGGGGGCGTTGCCGCGGCCGAGACGAGACCGATCGCAACGATCAACGCCGCAAGGCAGAGTGTGGCGATGGCAAGCCGCGCGATCGCATAGCGTAGGAACAGCGTGGCGAAGGCGGTGAGAAGGAGAAGCACGGTCAGGATGACGACGGAAGGCTGGGGAAGAAGCTGCATCAGCAGCATCGGCTTGCCGGCGGCGATGCGGTTTGCCTTCACGTAGATGAAGGGCATCAGTGCCGTCGCCGCGATGCCGCCGGCCACCAGAACCACGCCGAGCCGGTCCAGCCTGCGGACCGCTAAGGTTTCTGCCATGAATCCCAATCCTGTCTGGCCAACCCTGTCAGGAAAGCCAATCCTGTCAGGAAAGAATGCTCCGCCCGTAATCGGGCGGAGCGGGCAATGACTACTTCAGGAAGCCTTTTTCCTTGAGATAGGCTTCGGCGACCGACTTTGCCGGCTCGCCGTCGACCTGGATCTTGGCGTTGAGCTTGCGCAACTCGTCGGCAGTCAGGCTCTTGAAGATCGGCGAGAGCACTTCCTCGATCTTCGGATTGGCCTTCAACACCTCTTCGCGGATGATCGGCGTCGGGGCATAGACCTGCTGCACGTTCTTGTCGTCTTCGAGAACGGTCAGTTCGGCCGCTTCGATGGCGCCGTCGGTGCCATAGACCATGGCGGTGTTGACGCCGTTCGTCTGGTCGGCGGCTGCCTTGATCGTTGCCGCCGTGTCGCCGCCGGAAAGAACGACCATCTGGTCGGGCTTCAGCTGGAAGCCGTAGGTCGTCTGGAAGGCGGGAAGCGCGCCGGCCGAATTGACGAATTCGGCGGAGGCGGCAAGCTTGGCGGCACCGCCGCCGGCAACCCATTTGCCGAAGTCCGTGAGGCTCTTCAGCTTGTTCGGGCCGGCGACGTCGCTGCGCACGGCGAGCGCCCAGGTGTTGTTGGCAGGCGACGGCGTCAGCCAGACGATCTTGTTGGCATCGTAATCGAGCTTCTTCGCCAGCTCATAGCCCTGGTCGATGTTCTTCCAGGCGGCGTCATCAGCCTTGTTGAAGAAGAAGCCGGCATTGCCGGTATATTCCGGATAGATGTCGATTTCGCCGGCGGTGATCGCCTTGCGCACGACCGGTGTTGCGCCAAGCGCGATGCGGTCCTGCGTCTTGATGCCGTTCGCTTCGAGAGCGAGCGCAATGACGTTGCCTAGCAGCGTGCCTTCCGTGTCGATCTTCGACGAAACGACGACGTCAGCGGCATGGGCCGCACCCACCGCGAAGGCGGAGAGCGAAACGGCAAGTGCGAGTTTCTTCAGCATGGAATATCCCCTTGTTAAACACCGTTGAATGAGGCTCAAACCCCTGGCGGGAGGCCTGCGCATAGGAAATCTGCCGGCGAAGGCGACCAAGTCGCCATCATGCCGGAATTGCGTGCGTCATGGAAATAGCGTTCATGCCCGAAAAATCGATGCAAGCCCCCTCCAGTATTTGCGGTCGCGCTACGATTATGGCGGCGAATGCACCTCCGCGCGCGGAAACGCATTCCCTTTTCCAAGGCCGGCGCGATTTGTTTTTGTCCCCTTGCGTGTTTCCACGATATTCCCAGGCTCTGTTGCGGATTCCCGCCGCCCGGATTTTTCTATGATCGAACGATAGCCCGGCTCTCCGGAGGCAGGGATATCTTTTTTCATGAACACATCATATCGTCCGGTTTTTCCAGCACTTTCCGGAGGTGGCCGTTTGCATCTTGGTGCCCTGTTCATCGCAAGCCATGTCCTGACCTCCGGTTCGGTCCGCGAGACCGCGCGGCGCTTTCAGCTGTCGCCCTCCACCGTCTCGACGGCAATCCATAATCTCGAGACCGAACTGGCGATGACGCTGACGGAACGCGCTTCCGGCGAGCTGGCGACGCTGATTGCGAGCGGCAGGGTGCTCGAAGGCCTGGAGCCGATCATGGCTGCGATCGATGAGCTCGGCCAATGGGCCGGTCACGACGGCGCCAGCGCCGAGATCGACGAGGCCTGGACATCCCGCATTCCCGTCAAGATCGTCACGATGGAGCGTTTTCTCGAAGTTGCCGACCAGGGCAGCATCAACCGGGCCGCTCGCCGCCTTCGCCTCGGTCAGCCGCAGCTTTCGCTTCAGCTTGCCAATCTTGAGAAATTTCTGAGGCATCGCCTGTTCGAGCGCCAGGCGCAGGGATCGGTGCTGACGGAGGAGGGCAGGCGCGCCTACCAGATCTTCATGGCGATCAGCCAGGCGTGGAACGATCTCAAATCGTCGGCCGACGAGCGTTATCGGCGCACCGCCCGGTCGCTGCGCATCGGCTCGATCATCCCGACCGGCTCGGAAAGCTGGGTGGCCCGCTGCCTGGGCACGCTGGTCTCGGAATGGAATGTAAGCCGCAACAACAATGCCATCTCGCTGGTCTCGATGACCGCCGACGATCTGCGCGAGGCGCTGAAGAGCGGCCGCATCGATGTCGCGATCCTGGATTCGGTCTTCGGGCTGGAAAACTTCCGGCATCGCGAATTGCTGCAGACCGACATGGTGGTGATCGCGCCGCCGGATGGTACGGAAACCAGTGTCGCCGATCTCGTCGCCGGCCACCCGATCTGCATGCCGAGCCCACGCACCGGCCTCGGCCATGCGGCCATGGCCTTCAGCTACGAACGGGCGCCCAACCGGCGCCTGCGCGGCCAGGATATCACCGCGGCGGATTCGCTGCCCGTGATCGTCGACCTCGTCGCCAATCACGGTTACGTCTCCTTCCTCGGCCGCGTCAGCGCCATGCCGATTGCCGACAAGGTGCGCATCGTCGATCTCGACGAGCATCTGCCGATGTCCTATCACGTCGCCTTCAACCATCGCAAAGCCGCCGCCGATGCCTGCACAGTCATCATCGAGGCGGCGGCGAGAATTACCTCGGAATCCGTCGTACGAACCATAAGGCCGGCGGATGCCGGAGCCAGGGAGACTGCAGCGTGACGATCTTGCTTGAGGTATGCGTGGACAGCGCCGAGGGCCTCGCCGCCGCGATCGAAGGTGGCGCTGGGCGCATCGAGCTCTGCTCGGCGCTGGAGCATGGCGGCCTGACGCCGCTGCCGAGCCTGATGCGGATCGCCGCCCGGGCGCCCATTCCGGTCTATGCGATGATCCGCCCTCACGCCGGCCCCTTCATCTTCGACGGGGCAGACGAGGAGGCGATGATGATCGATATCGATGCCGTGCGGACATCAGGCCTTGCTGGCGTCGTCATCGGCGCCAACCGGCCGGATGGCACGCTCGACATGCCGTTGATCCACCGTTTGAAGACGCATGCCGCCGGCCTCGGCTCGACGCTGCATCGCGCTTTCGATCTGGTGCCGGATGCCGACCAGGCGCTGGAACATGCGGTCGAGCTCGGCTGCGAACGCATCCTGACATCAGGCTGCGCGCTGAAGGCCACCGACGGCCTCGACACGCTGAAGCGCATTTCGGCAAAGGCGGCCGGCCGGATCGCCATCATGCCCGGCAGCGGCATCCGCCCGGCAAATGTCGGCGAGATATTGAAGGCGACCGGCGCCCGCGAGGTCCACGGTTCCTGCAGTTCACCGGTCGAAAGCGCCGATCCGCGCGCCGTTGCTTTTGGTTTCGAGGCGAGAAGCACGAACAAGACGGATGTCGCCGTTGTCAGGCAGATGCGTAGGGCGATCGAGGCGGTGAGTTAGCGACCGCGGCTTGCCCCTCATCCGGCTGCCGCCACCTTCTCCTATGTCGCGACCTCTCCGTCCCCCGCCCAGCTCTCGCAGGGCACGTCCCCTCGCCACGTTTTACGGGGGTCCGCAGGACGGGTCGAGACCAGTGGCTCGACCCCGGCAAGGTTAGGGTGAGGGGCAGCCGCCGGCGCGAAGCGCACGGAAATCACGTCACGCTTTCGCTGGAAACGCCCTAACCACCAACCCTGATCACCGCCTTGATCAGCCCATTCTTCTCATGCGCCCAGCGCGCGAGATCGCGCGGCGCATCGGCAAGCGTCGTGCGGTGGGTGATGAGCTTGTCCACCGGCACCAGCCCTTTGGCGATCGAATCCGCAACATGCTCGAAATCGACGCGGGTGGCGTTGCGGCTGCCGATTACCATCATCTCGCGCTTGTGGAATTCGGGATCGGAGAAGCGGATATCGTCCTTGACGACGCTGACCAGCACCAGCGCGCCGCCATGGGCGACGAAGGAGAAGGCCTTCTCCATCGAAGGGCCGTAACCCGTCGCGTCGAAGACCACGTCGAAACCGTCGCCATTGGTTTTGTCGCGAACGGCGTCAGCCGTTTGCTCGTTGGCAACGATGCCGGAGGTGAAGCCGAAGCGTTCCGACGCCATCTGCAGCCGTTCGGTGCTGGTATCGAGCAGCGTCACCTCATGGCCTGCGATGCGCGAGAAGATCGCCGCCCCAAGCCCGATCGGCCCGGCGCCGATGACGAGCGCCCGTGCACCGGCACCGGTCATTGATCGGCGCACCGCATGGGCGCCGATCGCCAGGAACTCGGTGGTCGCCGCCGCCTCGAGGCTTACACCTTTGGCGGCATAGAGGTTCTCGGCCGGAACCGAAATCTCCTCGCAGAAGGCGCCGTCGGTATGGACGCCGAGCACCTTGATATTGGTGCAGCAATTCGGCTTGCCCTGGCGGCAGGCGATACATTGCCCGCAGGAGAGATAGGGATTGACGATAACGGGCGTGCCGACCGCGATAGTCACCCCGTCGCCCGCTTCCAGCACCGTCGCCGAGATCTCGTGCCCCATCACCCGGGGATATTCGAGGAAGGGATGTTTGCCCTCGAAGATGTGGTAATCGGTGCCGCAGATGCCGACATGGCTGACGGCAAGCCGCACCCAGCCGGCGGCGGGAGCCGCTGGCGAAGGACGCTCGACGATCTCGAGTACGCCGGGCTCCCGGCAAAGAACTGCTTTCATGACGGGTCTCGCATTCCTGAAATGGAGGAAGCCGGCTTGTTCAGGCCGGCTGTCTCTTGTCGCTCAATTGCTCCGGCGGCGGCGCAGCTGGTCGAAGAACACGATCACGATGATCAGCAGACCGGTGATGATGCGCTGCCAGAAGGAGTTGACGTTCAGAAGGTTCGCGCCGTTGTTTATGGTGGCGAGAATGAAGGCGCCGATCAGCGGGCCGTGCACCGAGCCGACCGCGCCGAACAGGCTGGTGCCGCCGATGACCGAGGAGGCGATTGCCTGCAGTTCCCAGCCGTCGGCCTGCGTCGCATTGCCGATGGCGATGCGCGAGGCGAGCAGCACGCCGACGAAGGCGGCGAAGGAGGCAGACAGGATATAGGCAAGATAGATCATGCCCTTGACGTTGACGCCGGAAAGGCGCGCCGCCTCGGCGTTCGAACCGACCGCGAAGAGATAGCGGCCCCAACGGCTCAGATGCAGGAAGATGAAGGAGGGGACCGCCACCAGGATGACCATCCAGAACAGGCTCGGAATACTGAGCAGATCGGCGCGGGCGAAATTGCTGAAGCCCTCATTGGTGATGTTGATCGTCGAACCGTTGGTGATCAAGAGGCCAATGCCGCGCAGCGAAGTCAGGGTTGCCAGCGTGATGATGAACGGCGGCAGGCCCATATGCACGATGCCGAAGCCATGGAAGGCGCCGATCGCCACACCCATGAGCAGCGTCAGCGCGATCGCACCCCAGACCGGCACGCCCGCCTGCAGCAGCCAGGCGATGATGACGGTGCAGAAGCCGACGATGGCGCCGACCGAAAGGTCGATGCCGGCGGTGATAATGACGAAGGTCTGGCCGAGCGCCAGGATCGCGGTCATCGCGCCCTGACGCAGCAGGTTGGAGATGTTGAGCGGCGTCCAGAAGCTCGGGGTGACGACGCCGAGCACGATCCAGAGGAAGATCAGCAGGCCGATCAGCGTCAAGCCGAACAGGATGTTCATTTTCCGGCGCGGCGGCGGCGCGACGATTTCGGTGGGGGTGGCAGTCATGAATTTTCTCCCTCTTATTCTTTTGGCTCAGACGCCGATCGCTTCGCTGAGCACTTCTTCATGCGTCGCCGCGTGGAAATCATGGCTCGCGACGATTTTGCCGCCGCGGAAGACGTGCAGCCGGTCGGCCAGCTCGTAGACCTCCGGCAGGTAGGAGGAGATCAGGATGATGCCTGCGCCGTCCTTCAGAAGCTTGGCGAACAGCCGGTAGATTTCCGCCTTGGTGCCGACGTCGACGCCGACGGTCGGCTCGTCGAAGATGAAAAGCCGGGCGCCATGGCTCAGCCACTTGCCGATGACGATCTTCTGCTGGTTGCCGCCCGACATGCTGGAGGCCGGAACGCGCCGGCTCGGCGTCTTGATGCTGAGATTGCGGATCTGCTGGTCGGCATTCGCCGATTCACGTGTGTGATTGATCACCGGACCGTGGCTCAGCCGCCCGAACACCGGCAGGTTGATGTTGAGGCCGATCGACTGGTTGAGGCAAAGCCCCTGGTCGCGGCGGCTTTCCGGCGCCAGCGCAATGCCGAGCTCCATCGCCGTGCGTTCGTTGCGGATGTCGACACGCTTGCCCATCCACTGGACATCGCCTGATGTCGTCGGCTGGCGGCCATAGAGCCCGAGCGCGAATTCGCTGCGTCCGGCGCCGATCAGGCCATAGAGCCCGACGATCTGCCCGGCCTTGACGCTCAGCGACACGTCTTCGAATCCGGGACCGGAAAGGCCGTTGACGGCAAGGATCGTCTCGCCGATCGCAATCTCTTCCTTGTGGTAGATCTGTTCGATCGAGCGGTTGATCATCAGCGCGATCAGCTCGGCGTCGTTGGTCTCGCCGATCAGGCGGGTCCCGACATGCGTGCCGTCGCGTAGCACCGAGACACGGTCGGCAAGCTCGAAGACTTCCTCCATGCGATGGCTGATATAGACGATGGTGACGCCTTCGCCCTGCAGCCGGCGGATCAGCTTGAAGAGCTGCGCCGATTCCTGGCGCGTCAGATAGGCCGTCGGTTCGTCGAAGATCAGGAACTGCGTGCCGCGCATCGCTGCCCGCGCCGTCGCCACCAGCTGCTGCTGGCCGATCGTCAGTGAACTTAGCAGCGCACCGGCCGGCAGGCCGAAGCCGAGATCGTCGAGCACGGCCTGCGCCATCTTCTCCATCTGCTTCTTGCGCATCAGGCCGAAGCGGTTGACCTCGTCGCCGAGGAAGAGATTGGCGGCGACCGTCAGGTGCCGGCAGAGCACGACCTCCTGGTGGACGGCGTTGATGCCGCGGGCGATCGCTTCGTTCGGCGTCGCCAGCGCCACCGGCTGGCCGCACCACAGCACTTCGCCGGCCGTGCGGGTGATGACGCCGGTCAGCAATTTGATGAGGGTGGATTTGCCGGCGCCGTTTTCGCCGACGATGGCGTGGATTTCGCCGGCAAGAAAGGTCAGCGTCGCTGGCTTCAGCGCCTGCACATGACCGTAATTCTTCTGCAGGCCCTTGAGTTCGAGGATAGGCGATCCGGCGGGAATTCGATTGGCTTCTTTCAGCGTCGCACTGTCATCATGGCGATGACTGACCTCTTCCAGTCCGATCATGGACCTCTCCTCCTTCTATCGCCTCTGCTCTCCACCCCTGGTGACCATACCATGGATAGAAAAGGCCGCGCCGGTTTTTGAAGCCGGCGCGGCCTGTCTGTCGTTGTTACTTGATCTTCGGGTTCAGCAGCGCGTCGATCTTGGGATCGGCCATATTCGCCTTGGTGACGAGGTTTGCGCCGGTGTCGACATTCTCCTCGACCTTCTCGCCCTTGGAGACGGCAAGCGCGGTCTTCACGCCGTCATAACCCATGCGGTAGGGGTCCTGAACGACGAGGCCGGCGATCGCACCGTCCTTGAGGAAGCCGACCGTCTTGTCGTCGCTGTCGAAGCCGATGACCTTGATCTTGTCGCCGAGCTTGTTTTCGGCGATCGCCTGGCCAACGCCCTGCGCCAGGATCAGGTTCGAGGCGAAGACGCCGACGAGGTTCGGGTTTGCCGTGATCAGGTCGGTCATCATGTTGAGGCCGGTCGTTGCCTGGCCGTCGCCGTACTTGTCGGCGATGACTTTAAGACCCGGATATTTGGTCTTCACCTGATCCAGGAAGCCTTCGCGGCGCTGTTCCAGCGAGCCGACGCCCGGAAGGTTGGTGAGGATGACGATTTCGCCCTCTTCCTTACCCGACATTCCCTTGATGGCGGCAGCCAGACCATCGGCGGCGATGCGGCCGCCCTGAACGTTGTCGGTCGTCAGGAACGACTTGAACGCCTTGGAGTCGGCGCCCGAGTCGATGCCGATGATCGGAACCGACTTGGCCGCTTCATCGATCGGCTTGCCGAGCGCCTTGAATTCGGTCGGCGAAATGACGACAGCCGCCGGCTTGCCGGCAACGGCGTTCTCCAGAATGCTGATCTGGCCGTTGACGTCGGATTCGGCCTGTGCGCCGAGTTCCGGTACGTTGACGCCGAGATCCTGGCCGGCCTTGCGGGCGCCGGCCAGAACGATCTGCCAGTAGAAGGACGTCGTGTCCTTGACGATGATCGGGATCGTCACGTCGGCGGCAAACGACGGTGCCGGCATCGCCGTGGCGATAACGGCGGCGCCTGCAAGCGCGGTAAAGGCGCGGCGGGACAGAAGGGATTTCACGAAACTCATAAGGGTTCTCCTCTCAGGGTGCGTTCTCCTCCGAATAAATCGGCCGCTGAACGCAGGCGGACGATTTTTATCGATAAAAAACATTTGCCAGGTGAAGCTAGCCGAGGCGCAATCAAATTGCAAGAGCGCCAAACCGGCTTTTTTGCTTTGGTAAACTCCTGCCAAGCAACTGATTTTATTCCAATACCACGATACCCTAAAATAGGGATCAGGCCATGTCGACTTCGTGCGGATGGACGACGCCCTTTTTCAAAATCAAGTTGCCGTACAGACGGAATTCCGTCGTCGCGACGATATAGGTCGCCTTGCGCGCCATCGCGTAGAAAGCAAAACGCTCCACCGGCACCACGCGGAAATCGCCGGCGCGGCGCGTCACGATCTGCTGGAACTCGGCGCAGACCTCCGGCATCGCATCGGGATCGCCGACCACTTCCATCCGCCACACCGCTTCCGGCACGAAGGTGTCGAGCGGCATGTGGGTCAGGATAGCCTCGGCCATGTCAGTGGCGCTGACGCCGTCGGCGCGAATGACAGGCGGCCCCATCGAGCCCGAGGGAAAATTGGCGTCAGATATGACGATGTCGTCGCCATGTCCCATGGTCTTCAGCGCATGGAGCAGGTCGGGGCCGAGCAGCGGATGGATACCCTTGAGCATAATCTCTCCTCAGACTCGCACGGCTTCGGCGCCGAGCGGCGGCGCGACCAGCGTATAGGGTTCGAATTCGGCATAGATCTCGTCGGCAAGCCGCGGCTCGACGATCTCCATGTTGCGCGTGAGGCTCGAAGGCTTGGCCGTGCCGATCAGCACCGAGGCGACGATCGCCTCACGCAGCGGAAATTGCAGGGCGGGAGCAGCGAGCGGTACGCCGTGGCGTTTGGCGATCGCCTCCATCGCGCCGACCTTGGCAAGCACGTCGTCATCAGCCGGCATATAGTCGAAATGCGAACCCGGCACCGGGCCGGTGGCGAGAATGCCGGAGTTGAAGACGCCGCCGACGACGAGCGAGGTGCCCTTCTCTCGGCAGAGCGGCAGCAGTTCGGCGACGGCCGAGCGGTCGAGCAGCGTGTAGCGGCCGGCCATCAGGATGCAGTCGAGATCGGAATGGCGCATGACGTCGAGGCAGACCGGCACCTCGTTGACGCCGAGGCCGAAGGCGGAGATGGCGCCAGACGACTTCAGTTCCTCCAGCGCCTTCACGCCGGAATGGAGAAACTGCTTCTGGTGGACCGCATTCTTCGCCGCGCCATGGGTGTAGACGCCGAGATCGTGCACATAGAGAATATCGATGCGGTTGAGGCCGAGGCGGGCATAGCTGAATTCGACCGAGCGCATGATGCCGTCATAGGAATAGTCGTAATCGGCATCGAAGGAGAGCGGATCGACATAGCTGTAATCAGGCACGGTGCCGGTCGGCACCGGCCGAAGCAGCCGGCCGACCTTGGTGGACAGCACGTAACTGCCATCCGGCTGGTCGCGCAGGAAATCGCCGACCCGCCGCTCGGCAAGGCCGAGCCCGTACCAGGGCGCCACGTCGAAATAGCGAATGCCGCTGTCCCAGGCCGCCTGCAGCGTGTCCATTGCCTGCTCGCGCGGGCAGGCGCGGTAGAGACCGCCGAGAGCGGCTGCACCGAAACTGATTTCGGTCACCTCCAGCTTGGTCTTGCCGATCCGTCTCGTCTTCATCATTCCTCCTCACGAAGAAGCTGAACTATCTGGAGCAATCCCAGGAAAAGTGTGAAGCGGGTTTCCGTCCGGGATTGCGTAAAACAAAAAGGTCAGAGCGTCGCACCGAGATGCCAGGGCACGAATTCATTGTCGCCGTAGCCGAAGAGCTCGCTCTTGGTCTTCTTGCCCGAGGCCGTATCGACGATGAGGTCGAAGATCTCGCGGCCCTTGCCGCTGATCGTCGCGTCGCCGGTGGCGATCGTGCCGCAGTCGATGTCCATATCCTCTTCCATCGAGGCATAGAGCGCCGAATTGCTGGAAAGCTTCAGCGACGGCGCCGGCCGACAGCCGAAGCAGCTGCCGCGGCCTGTGGTAAAGGCGATCATGTTTGCCCCGCCGGCCACCTGGCCGGTCGCCGAGACCGGGTCGTAGCCGGGCGTGTCCATGAAGACGAGGCCGGGGGCCGTGACCCGCTCGGCATAACCATAGACCGCCGTCAGCGGCGAACGCCCGCCCTTGGCAACCGCGCCGAGCGACTTTTCGAGAATGGTGGTGAGCCCGCCGCGCTTGTTGCCGGGCGAGGGGTTGTTGTCGAGCGAGGCGCCGTGCAGGGCGACGTACTCTTCCCACCAGGCAATCTTGTCGTCGAGCTTCTTTGCCACCTCGTCGCTGACGGCGCGGCTGCGCAGCAGATGTTCGGCGCCATAGATTTCCGAGGTCTCCGACAGGATCGCCGTGCCGCCGGCTGCTGCCAGCAGATCGGCCGCGACACCCAGAGCCGGATTGGCGGTGATGCCGGAAAAGCCGTCCGAGCCGCCGCATTGCAGGCCGATGATGATCTCGCCGATCGACATCGGCACGCGCTTTTCCTTGCCGACATCGGCGGCGATCTCGCGCAGCATGCCCATGGCGCGTTCCACCGCGCGGCGCGAGCCGCCGGCATCCTGGATGTTGAAATGCCGCTTCGAGGCGCCCGCACCACTCTGGCCGTAAAGCGTCAGCTGGTTGACCTCGCAGCCGAGGCCGATCATCAGCACGCCGCCGAAATTCACATGTCTTGTATAGCCGGCGAGCGTCCGGTGCAGCACATTCATGCCGTCGCCGGTCGAACTCATGCCGCAGCCCTGGTCGTGCACGATCGGTACGAAACCGTCGATGCCCTCGTAATGCGGCAGGATCGTCCGGTTCGCCTCGTCGGCGATTGCCCGGCAGACCGTGGTGGAACAGTTCACGCTGGCGATGATGCCGATATAGTTGCGGGTCGCGGCCCGCCCGTCGGCGCGGCGATAGCCCATGAAGGTGCGCCCCACGTCGTCGGCTGTCGCCGTTTCCGGCGCCGAATTGGCGGTCGCCGCCAGCCGGTCGTTTTCGAAATGCAGGTTGTGGCTGTGCACATGGTCGCCGGCCTTGACCTCGGCCGTCGTGCGGCCGATCGCCTGTCCGTATTTCACCACGGGTGACCCGAACGGAATATCCGCTATCGCCACCTTGTGGCCAGGGTCGATCTTCTCACGGGTCTGAATGCCGGCAACCGTCGAACCCGGCGCGATTGCCGCCGTTGCGACCGCGACATTGTCACCGGCCGAAAGGATGATCCAAGGCAGTTTGTCCAAGTCTCTATCTCCCTGGGAAAGGCTCGCTGCATCGGCGAAAGCGCATTGATTTTGTTTTTTATCTACAATAAACATTTTCAAGTCAACGGGAATATTGATCCTGTGGACGAGGGAGGCAATGAGCCGCAGGCGACCGGAAATAAGCTAAAGGTCGTTTGAACAAGCCCCGATTTTTCTGCCCTGCTGGAGAGCGGGCGGTGGATACGAGGGCGGAAAGCGGGGTCTGGTGGCAAGGCAGAATACGGTCTTCAAGGAAGCCTATAACAGGTATGCCGCAGCCCTGCGCACGGATACCGCGCTGCCCTCGGAGCCGGAGATCGCCGCCCAGCTCGGCGTCAGCCGCTCGACGGCGCGCGCCATCCTGACGCGGCTCAGCGAAGAAGGCATCATCCGCTGGAACAAGCGCCAGAAGATCGTGCTGCGCCAGCCGACCGACCACGACCTCTTTCCCTCCGAAGAAACCGACTCCCTGCATGATATCATCGAGCGCAGCTTCATGCAGCGCATCCTTGCCGATGATGCAGCACCCGGCATGCAGATCAACGAGCTGGAGCTTGCCCGCGAGATCGGCACCGGAACGACCAGCGTGCGCGAATTCCTGATCCGCTTCTCCCGCTTCGGCCTCATCGAGAAGCGCCCGAACAGCCACTGGACGCTCAAAGGCTTCACCCGCGAATTCGCCCTCGAACTTGCCGATGTGCGCGAAATGTTCGAGCTGCATTCCGCCGCCGAATTCGGCCGGCTTTCCAGGGATAATCAGAGCTGGGCCGATCTTGCCGCTATGCGCGACGAACATCACGCCATGCTTGCCGACATCAACCAGCGCTTCAAGGATTTCTCCGTCCTCGACGAGCGCTTCCACTTGTTGATCCACCGCGCCTCGAAAAACCGCTTCATCGCCGATTTCTACGACGCCATCGCCATCGTCTTTCACTATCACTACCAGTGGAACAAGACCGCCGCCCGCCAGCGCAACGAGCGCGCCATCCACGAACATCTGGATTACATCGCAGCGCTGGAATCCGGTGACCAGGCGGCAATCGAAACCGCCTGCCGCGCGCATCTGCACTCCGCCCGCCAGACCCTGCTGCAATCCCTGCCGCAGGTCGCCACCGAAACCGCCTGAGCGTAGGACATCTCGGCCCAGAGATCGCCGATGACAGCCCCTCATCCAGCTGCCGGCACCGTCCTTCGGACCCCGTAAACGGGGTGAAGGGGATATGCCGCGACCTCTCGGTTCCCCACGGCTCTCAGGGCCCGTCCCTCGCCCCGCGAGCGGGGAGAGGGTTAGTTGGGGGGCAGATGTTTTTCGATACGGCGGATGGCAGCCAGCATGAAACATTTCGATGTGTAAGCCGTTATCGCGCTTATGGCCGACGCTAAACTCAATCCGACATCGGTCGACGGCACCGAACCGCACGGTGCCGAAAAGACGCGCCAGGAGAAGGCATCGACTGTCGAGGTCGGGCCGCCGCCAGATATCATTGAACCCGATCCGGAGTTGACGCCTGAGGAGGCCGAGCACGCGCGCAAGCGGTATTTGCTCAAGCGCTTCTGGATCAGCGCGCGCCGTTTCTGGGGCAGTAGTGGTGACAAGTTCGCCTGGCCGTTGTCGATCGGGCTGCTTGCCATGATCTGCATGAATGTCGGCTTCCAGTATGGGATCAATCGCTGGAATCGCGCGATTTTTGACGCCATAGAGCGGCACGATGCCGGCACCGTCTATTACCTCAGCGGCGTGTTCGTGCCGCTCGTGCTCGGAACCGTCGCCCTTGTCACCACACAGGTCGCCGTTCGCATGATGATCCAGCGGCGCTGGCGTTCCTGGCTGACGACCGCAGTCATCGCGCGCTGGCTGGCAAACGGCCGATACTACCAGCTGAACCTTATCGGCGGCGACCACAAGAACCCCGAGGCGCGCATCTCGGAGGATTTGAGGATCGCCACCGAAGCCCCTGTCGATTTCATCGCCGGTGTCATCGCGGCGTTCCTGTCGGCCTCGACCTTCATCGTGGTGCTGTGGACGATCGGCGGAGCCCTGACGCTGCCGATCGGCGGGTGGACCGTCACCATTCCCGGCTTTCTCGTCGTGACCGCGGTCCTCTACGCGGTGATCACCTCGAGCGTGATCGCCGTGATCGGCCGCCATTTCGTGCAGGTCTCCGAGGTCAAGAACCAGGTCGAGGCCGAATTTCGCTACACGCTGACGCATGTGCGGGAAAACGGCGAGAGCATCGCGCTTCTCGGCGGCGAGGAGGAGGAGCGCAACGACCTCGACAAGACCTTCGGCAATGTGTTGAAGCAATGGGCGCTGCTTGCCCGCCAGCACATGCGCACGACGTTTGTGTCGCATGGCTCGATGCTGATTGCCCCTGTCGTGCCGCTCCTGCTTTGCGCGCCCAAATTTCTCGAAGGCAGCATGACGCTGGGCGAGGTCATGCAGGCAGCCTCAGCCTTCGCCATCGTCCAGACCGCCTTCGGCTGGCTGGTCGACAACTATCCGCGTCTTGCCGACTGGAACGCCTGCGCGCGGCGCGTCGCCTCGTTGATGATGTCGCTCGACGGGCTTGAACGTGCCGAACAGAGCGACTCGCTCGGACGCATCAAGCATGGCGAAACCGAAGGCGAGGCGATGCTCAGCCTCAACGATCTCGCCGTGTCGCTTGACGATGGCACCGCCGTGGTCAAGGAAACCCGGGTCGAGATCGAACCCGGCGAGCGGGTGCTTGTGTCAGGTGAATCCGGGTCCGGCAAGAGCACGCTGGTGCGGGCCATCTCCGGCCTTTGGCCGTGGGGTGGCGGCAGCGTCGATTTCCACGCCGACAGACAATTGTTCATGTTGCCGCAACGACCTTATATCCCGTCCGGCACACTTCGCCGGGCCGTCGCCTATCCCGGCGCCGCAGATAGCTGGCCGCTGGACGAGATCAAGTCGGCGCTCGACAAGGTGGGACTGGATTATCTGAACGACAGGATCGAGGAAGAGGCGCCCTGGGACCAGACCTTGTCGGGCGGCGAAAAGCAGCGGCTGGCCTTTGCGCGTCTCCTGCTGCATCAACCCGATATCATCGTGCTGGATGAAGCAACGTCGGCACTGGACGAGAAGAGCCAGGACAAGATGATGCAGATGGTGATCGATGAATTGCCTGATGTCACCATCATCAGCGTCGCGCATCGCGCTGAGCTGGAAGTCTTCCATAGCCGCAAGATCACGCTGGAGCGCCGCCGGGGCGGCGCAAAGCTTGTCAGCGATATCGATCTCATCCCGCGCAAGAGAAAAGGGAACTTGCTGTCACGCGTTTTGGAGAAGCGCCGCTCCCCGCCAAAAGGCAGTGCGACCTCGAATGAAGGCGGCACAGTCCCCGAATAGAAATTGAAGGCCGCTCGCGGGTGAGCAACAGTTGCCTATTGCTCATTCTGGGGCAGGTTGTCGGTGATGTCGTAATAGTCGCCTTTGTCAGCGACAAAGATATGCATTCTCAGTTTGGTTTCGGTCGGGCCATCAAATGCACCCATCGCGACAGCAATCCAGTCGTGATGGGGTGGATCCCAAAACAGCGATGATCCACACACCCCGCAAAATCCACGCCTCACCTTTTCTGAGGATTGATACCAGGTAACACTTTCTCCTCCCTGAATGGTGATCTGACGCTTTGGCACGTCGGTTGAAGCGAAGAAGTGGCCGGAGTGTTTTCGACATTTGGAGCAATGGCACGCATCCGGCGCTCGCAGATCGCCTTCGATCTCAAAAGTTACTGCACCACACAGACAGGATCCTTTATGCATAAGCGTTCCTCTCTCTAAAGCTGCGCCGAGGATTCCGTGCTCGCAATCTGATCCAGATTTTCGATCAGCCGCTTGAGCAGATCGACAAGTTGCTCCGCTTCCGCATCCGTGAAGCCGGTCAATGCCTCTTTATTCCCTTCGAACAAAGCCGCAATCGCCTCCGGCATGCTGTGCTGTGCGGTTTTCGTCAGCACGATGCGGCTGCTGCGACCGTCAGCCGGGTCGGGTGTCCGCTCGATTAGGCCATCCCTCTCCATGCGAGCGAGCATCTGCGCCATCGGCGGCTGCTCGACCCTGGCAAAGCGGGCGAGGTCGCGTTGCGTGCTGGCCTTGCCATTTTGCAGCGCGACCAGGACAGGCAACTGGCCGACACCGAAGCCGAGCGGTTTGAGGCGTGACTCGCTGAGGCGGGCAAAGCCCCGCGCCGCAAGACTGATGAGATGCCCCGGCGTAGAAAGCACATCTTCGTCCAATTCCGATCACCTCTTGCCTGCGCTTGACCGCGAGATATATATGTACATATGTATATTGATGTGCAGCATGAGGCAAGGCCGTTTCGATGCCGCCAGCGAATGTTTCAATCTCCATAGAGGAAACGACATGTCTCAAAACGACGTCGAAATGATCAAGCGCATCTATGCCAGCTTCAACGCCAGAGACATCGACGCTGTCCTTGCCGTTCTTTCCGATGATGTCGCCTGGGCCAACGGCATGGATGGCGGCCACGTTCATGGCCGTGAGGCCGTGCGCGACTATTGGACACGCCAATGGGCCGTCATCAATCCGCACGTCGAGCCGGTCGCATTTGACGAAACCGAAGATGGCGCCGTCGCTGTCGAGGTGATCCAGTCGGTCTTTGACCTCGATGGCCGGCCGCTGGAGGGGCAAAGCCATGGCCTGAAGGACAAGACGGTGACGCATATCTTCCGGATGGAAGGCGACAAGATCGCCCGCTTCGATATCCGGGATGCGCTGTAAACTGGTACTCCCTATGCGGGGATGACCGCTCCCGTTGCGACGCGCCATTGTCAGGCCTGCCTTTCGGCCGTCGGGCCGCCTGGCTCGTGCGTTCGATTCTCGCTTAGCCGACGCTATCGGTTCAGAGCCTGCGCGCTTCCAGACGCCGCTTGTCGCGCTCGACATAGTCGGAGCCCAGTTCCGTCAGACGGAATTGCCGTTTCTGAAATTCCCCGCGGATCAAGATGAAGCCTTGCTCTTCGGCTTCGCTCAATGTCTTCAGGCTGGTGCCTTTAGGGGGAGACTGCCAAGCCATGCCATCGGCGCTGTGCAGCAAGACCATGATCTTTATAATGTTGTTTCTCCATGGCCGATGCATACAGCCGGGCTGCATCGCTTCAGCAATCCGCTTGTTCCGCATTCTTGATTTGGCACCATCCGGGATAAGCCCATTGATTTAAAAGGATTATTTTGGGCTAATCCGGAGTTTCGCAAAAGCTATTGTATAAAAGCTCCAATAGTCTTGGTCAATTCAATCACTCCGTCCGAACAGGTTTGGTCATGCCTGGCGATTGGCCCGATGGCGCTTATTCCATTGAATCCCGACATCAGCGGCGCATTCCCGCCCGAGGCCGATCTTCCGCTATCGGCACGAAGGGCGGCACTCCTCAGGCGCTGCGTCTCGCAACATGATCCCGTATTGCCACTGCACTTTCCGCTGGCGACATGAAAGTCACATCCAACGTCAGTGCGTGTTGGTGCGGGATATCAAGAACCAGCGCCTGTTGGCTTCGGCTCCTCGACGTCTCGACATCGGTCGTTTTCAAATGGTCGCGCCGTGCGGGGGACGAAACGCGACGCGCCAATTCTTCTTCGGTACAAAGCAATCTCACCGGAACGAAGACCGCGGCGCGCTGTCCGGCAGCGTCAAAGAATTGTTGGTACGTCCGCGTGCTCCGCTCATCGCCTTCGACACCGGCATGGGTGAAGATGAAATTCGCCGACGGGCCGCTATAGGCGGTGATTGCATCCAGGACGGCCTGCCGGACCCTGCCGGTGTGCTCCCATATGCCCTTCGGCAGCGGCGCGGTCTGATCCTCGTCGAGGAGGCGCAAGATCGGGTTGTTGAACCAGTGATTATCGACGATCTTTGCGGATATAAGCGAACCGAGTTCTCTCGCGATCGTCAGCTTCCCGACGCCTGGAAACCCCAAGAGCAAGACGAAAACGCTCATCGTTCGACAACTCTCCCAACACAACCCACTGGTGTGAAAGCGCAGCATTTCTGCGCTTCCACAAGCTGAACCGCTTAATGCGAGGCCGCCTCGCTGGCCACAGTCGCCCCCTCGCGCTTCTGGCTAGGCCCGACCGGGATCAGCCAGGTGGTGAAGAAGGTCAGCACCGCGACGACGACCACGCCCCAGAAGCTCCAGTGCAGGGCCGCATTGAAGATTGAGCGGATCGCCGGATCGGCGGCGAGCGCCGAAAGCCCGGTCGGCTGGTTCAGCGCCTCGTGCAGACCTGCCGCCGCCTCGCCGCTCGCATAGTGGTTGATGCCGGCATTGAGGATGGCGCCGAGCACGGTGGCGCCGAGCGTATTGCCGAGGCTGCGGGAAAAGATGATCGAGGCCGTGGCGCTGCCGCGCATCGACCATTCGACGCTGTCCTGCACCAGCACGATGCTGGTGAGGCTGATGAGACCCATGCCGAAGCCCATGAAGAAGGAACCGGCGCCGGCGATGACCGGCGAACTTTCCGGGGTCAGGAACAACAGGAAACAGGCGCCGAACGGAAACATCAGGCTGCCGACGCGCAAGGTGCGGCGGATGCCGAAGGCCTTGTAGAAGCGGCTGGAGAGCATCACCGCCAAGGGCCAGCCGACGACGAGCATCGTGAGCGTGAACCCCGCGACAAGAGGCGAGCGGCCAAGCACGCCCTGCACATAGAGCGGCAGGATTGTCGAAAGCCCGATCAGCGCCATGCCGGCCAGCAGCGTCGCCGTATTGCTGGTCGCAATCAGCCTTCGGCTCCACAGCGGGATCGAGATGATCGGCTCCGGCGCCCGCTTCTCCTGGGCGAGAAAGAGCAGGCCCGAGACCACGAAGACGGCGAAAAGCGAAAGCAGGATCCAGGCGCTCGCATCGGTTTCCGTCAGCATGACGAGAAGTGCGACGATCGAGATCGAAAACAGCACCGATCCGAGGTAATCGATCTTTGCCTGCTTGTGCGCCACGTCCTCCTTGAGGAAGACTATGAAGGCGATGATCGAGATGACGCCGATCGGCAGGTTGATCCAGAAGATCCAGGCCCAGGAGATATTGTCGACGATGATGCCGCCGGCAAGCGGCCCGACGACGGCCGAGGTCGCCCAGACGGTCGCCATCGCGCCCTGCACGCGGCCGCGCTCCTCTAGCTTGAAGAGATCGCCGATGATCGTCATCGTCACCGGCTGTATGGCGCCGGCGCCCAGCCCCTGCAGCAGCCGGAACAGCACCAGCGACATCATCGACCAGGCAAGCCCGCAGAGCAGCGAGCCGACAAGGAAGATCAGGATCCCGCCGATCAGCACCGGCTTGCGCCCGAAAATGTCGGAAAGCTTGCCGTAGATGACTGTGGTCGTCGACTGCGCCAAGAGGAAGGCCGAAAACACCCAGCTGTAATAGGAAAAGCCGCCGAGCTCCCCGACGATGCGCGGCATCGCGGTCGCCACGATCGTCGCCTCGATCGCCACCATGAAGGTCGCGAGCATGATGGTGGCGACGATAAGCACGCGGTTCGAGCGTTGCGCTGCATTCGACATGACGATCCTCTTCGGGTGCTCCGCAGATGCCGGAAATATCGGCAGGCTGGCTGGGTGTGGGGCGATGCGCCGCTTGCGGAGTGATGCCGTCCTTTTACGACCTCAGGGCTGAACGGTAAAGCAGGCCGCGACCGGTTTCTGAAGCCAGCCATTGTTTTCGCGTGATGTCGGCGAAGTGGCGGCCAAAAGCGAAGGCCCGGCGCCATTCCGCTCCGGGCCCTCGTTTTGTCAGAAGGAAAGGCGAGCAATCGCCTCATCTTCACTGCGGGCATGCCTCGCCCAGTGAGCCGGTATCCGCGCTTCCGCTGGTGCAACCCGGCGTCTGCTGCAGGTTGGGATTGACTCCGCCGGGATTGATCGTACTGCGACCGCTGTTGAGATTGACACCGCCATTGCCCGTCGTGCTGCCGGTGGTGCCGGAATCAGTTCCAACAGAACCGGTTCCCGCCGCACCGCCGCCGACAGAACCAGTGCCAGCTGACCCGGCCGCGGCAGAACCGGCGCCCGAACTCCCTGACCCGCCAATGATCGGCGCCACCGAAAGCCGCCCATTGGAATCCGCACCCCCGGCGGTCTGCGCCAGCGCCGGGCCGGCCAAGCCGATAGAAAGCAGCGATATCGCCATGAACTTGCAGGACATGATTTTCTCCATGCTTGTTGTCTCACGGGAGGAAACCGGCACGGGGGTGGCATTGTTCCTGTCGGGGTTGCGGTTTTCACGGTCGTTTGATGGGAACAAATGGAAGGCAAGTCCGTTTCGAAGAGCATTTTCAATTGATCGCCAACTCATCAAACACTGGAACAGAGCAGGAGCGTGCATTTATTCGACGAGGGTGCCAGCGCTGCTGCGCAAACATTGTTTTCCGCGATGTGCATCGCTACTTTTGTAACTTACGGTTCTCTTGACCTATCGACACCGCGCGTTGCAGAGGCCGGAAAAAGGAACGTGTTTAGTTTTTGAGTGCTGCTACCGTTGTTTCGGATCGAAGCAATAGGGGGTTAAAGTTGCAGCTTCCTGAGCGGAATGGTCAGATCGCTTTTCATCACGAAAATAAACTTATGCTGTTGCACCAAATTCTAACCTTTTTCGTTATCCTTTAGCTATGCCAGTTGCTGCAAAACGCGAACGTCCAGTTTACAATCCGACCATTCTCAGATGGGCGCGGGAACGCCGCGGCCTTGATGTAGAGCACGTGGCTGAAAAGCTTCACCAGACCGCTGCGCGAGTGCAGGCTTGGGAAAATGCCTCAGAGGTCCCGACCGTCAATCAAGCGCGAGCGCTCGCCGACCTTTATGAGCGATCGTTCATGGAGTTTTTTCTCGACGAGCCGCCGACCATTAAAGAATCTACCATGGTGCCCGATTTTCGCTCGCACCGCCGCGAAACGATTCAGCGAGAGGTTGTTGCTCTCAAAGACATTCAGTACTGGGCGCAGGCACAACGAGAAAATGCGCTGGATCTTTTCGAGGAAGCTGGCGATGCGATCCCTTCTTTTCCAGGGACTCTATTTTGCACCCCTGCCACAAATCCGGAGGACGCAGCGCGGCAATCACGCGAGGCGATGGATTTCACGATTGAATCGCAGCTGGCACTCAAATCGTCTGAGCTAAACCGGTTCCCAACCATTCTGCGCAACCGGATCGAGCGGCTTGGGGTTCTTACGCTTAAGAACACGTCCCTGCGCGAAGTTGGCGCCCGCGGCATGTGCATTGCCGAATTCCCGATACCAGTCATCGTTTTTGGCAATGAGGCGCCTAGTGCTCAAGCCTTTACACTTGCGCACGAGCTTGGACACCTCGCGCTTCATCAAAGTGGTATCATCTCTCCGCTCACGGCCTCGACTACGGTTATTGAGGCGTGGTGCGACAAGTTTGCCGCTGCGTTCCTGATGCCCCGTGCCGCAGTTGTTGGTCGTGCAGGTGTCATACCGCCGCAGCCAGCGCCTTATATGCCCGACGTGAAGGTTAACGAGCTTGCTGCCGTATTTCGGGTTAGCCCACATGCGATGCTTATCCGCCTCGTTCACCTCGGCTATGTTCTGCCGGCATACTACTGGAGCGTGAAGAAGCCGCAATTTGAGCAGCAGGAAGCTGAGTACAAAAGCTTTGGCCGATCGGAATATTACGGCACACGTTTTCGAAACGCTCTTGGCGACCTATACACCGGCCTAGTGATGGAAGCCTGGTCGAACGGCCGCATTACAAACCACAATGCTGCTCAGTATATGGGAATAAAAAACCTGCAGCACCTGAACGATATCCGGGATCACTTCGGTTGATGGTGAAGCGATACTGCTTTGACACTTCTGGCATTTCAAATCCTCTGGAAACAATGCCAGAGGACATCCATAAGTCGCTTTGGGCTCACTTTTCGGCGTTCGTCCTCGACAATTACATAGCCGTGACTCAAGAGATCTTCGATGAAATGTGCCATGTGACCGGAGATATCGGGGGTCTGATCAATCAGTGCAAAAGCACCATGGTTTTGGAGTTGGGACAACCTGATTGGGATTGGCAAGGCTACATTTTGCATTCCAAGCGGATGCTGACGGACCATAGGACCTGCATTTCTGAATATACGGGCGGTTCAGCGAAAACGATCTGCCTGAACGACATGACGATCATTGCGCTCGCCAAGACGCTTGGTCTTCCCGTTGTGAGCATGGAGAACCCGGTCAAAGAAACTGGCCAGACATCCAAGCGAAAGATCCCGAATATTTGCCTAGCCGAAGGCGTTGAGCATCTGACCTTCAGTGATTTTCTTCGGCGTGAGAAGCTAAGCTTCTAAAACCTTTGCCGGCCTGTTCGGTTGATAAAGGTCATAGCGGTGCCGTGATCCCATGGCGCGACCGTAACAGAAGAACCTATATCTAGTGGATCAGAAAAATGGTGCCGCTTGCAGGACTCGAACCTGCGACCCCATCATTACGAATGATGTGCTCTACCACCTGAGCTAAAGCGGCCCCTCACGGCCGAAGCATGCGGCCTGCGATTTGCATGGCGCTGATACAGCCATTGTCTGAAGATTTCAAGCACCCTGTCATGGCTTTGGCAAAAAAGAGGGGAGGGGCCAAGAAGGCGCGCCTCAGAGCGTCAGCCGGGCACGCGCCGCCTGGTATTCGGCCTCCAGCCTATCGACGAGATTTGCCACCGGCTCGACGGCCTTGACGGCGCTGATGCCCTGGCCGCTGCCCCATATGTCCTTCCAGGCCTTGGCGCCGCCGACGGCCTGCTCGAAATCCATCTTCGAGACATCGGCTGCGGGCAGATTGTCCGGGTCCATGCCGGCAGCCACGATCGAGGGCTTGAGGTAGTTGCCGTGCACGCCGGTGAAATAGTTGGAATAGACGATATCGCTGGCGGCACCTTCGACGATCGCCTGCTTGTAGGCGTCCGCGGCGCGGGCTTCTTGCGTTGCGATGAAGGGCGAGCCGATATAGGCCATGTCGGCGCCCATCGCTTCTGCGGCGAGGATGGCGCCGCCGGTGGCGATGGCGCCGGCCAGCAGCAGCGGCCCGTCGAACCATTCGCGGATTTCCTGGACGAGCGCAAAAGGCGACAGCGTTCCGGCATGGCCGCCGGCGCCGGCAGCGACCGCGATCAGCCCGTCGGCGCCCTTGCGGATCGCCGAATGGGCGTGGCGGTTGTTAATAATGTCGTGCAGCACGATGCCGCCATAGGAATGCACGGCGGCATTGACCTCGGGCACGGCGCCGAGCGAGGAGATGACGATCGGCACCTTGTATTTGACGCAGAGCGAGAGGTCATGCTCCAGCCGCTTGTTCGACATGTGGACGATCTGGTTGACGGCGAAGGGCGCGGCCGGCCGCTCCGGATGGGCGGCGTCGTGGCGGGCAAGCTCCTCGGTAATCTCGGCCAGCCATTCGTCGAGCTGACTTTCCGGCCGGGCGTTCAGCGCCGGAAAGGCGCCGACGATGCCCGCCTTGCATTGCGCCAGCGTCAGCGTCGGATGCGAGATGATGAAGAGCGGCGAGCCGATGACCGGCAGTCTCAATCTATCCCTCAGGATCGGGGGCAGGGCCATGGTCATCACCTCCATTGACGTTTACGAAAACGTCAATCTCATAACAGAGAAGAAAAGGCGATAAAAGACCGGCTGCCATGCCTTCGTCGATTTCGGCCCGAATATATACGTCCGAGAAAGCTCATGTAATAAGGCCCGCAAGCGGTGAAAGCTGCCGATATCCCCGCCGATCGACCGCGGCCGGCCCTCGCAAGACTTGCGGTTTGCCGCACTTGCCGTTACCGAATTTTGATGGAGAACGGCAGGGGATTGCAGTCCGATGCCGAGTTCAAGGTGAAGGACTGGATGTGAGCGGATTAGAAACGGCCATCAGAACAGCGCTCGAAAATTCCGATCGCGACAATCCGGAGGTTCGAGCGAGGATCTATCAGTCGGCCCGCCAGGCGCTGGAAGCCGGTCTGCGCAAGCAGGATATCACCGACACCGAGGTCGTCGCCCATCACCGCCATCGCCTCGAAAGCACCATCCACGCCATCGAAGGCGAGGAGCGCGACCGTCTTCACCCCCGCCAGAGACCGCCGGAAGTGCCCGTGCCGCCGGTCGTGGAAATGCCTGCGCCGCCGGTTCCGCGCGGTGATGTGGCCGATATCGACAGCCTTATCGACAATCCCGTGCCTGTGGGCGAAACCCGCACCCCCGGGGTGGCCTTCAGCCGCGGCGACGAGTCCAGCCTCCACGACGTGCATGCCGGCAATGCCGATCATCTGGCTGCCGCTCCCGTCGGCGAGGAACGCCTTGCCCGCGGTCAGCGCGCCACCAATATGGATTTCCGCCCGGAGCGGGCGGCAGGCCGCCGCAAGCCGCGCAAATTCTTTTCGCGGCTGCTCGTCTGGTGCGTGCTGCTGGCCTTCATCGGCATCGGCGCCTGGTGGGCGCATACGTCGGGCCTGCTGATGACGGCGGCCGAGCGCGACACCAGCGTTGCCAATCCGCCGGCAAGCACCCAGCCCGAGGATTTTACCGGCAATGACGACAGCGCCGCAAATGCGGACTCTCACACCGATCAGCCGGTGACGATCGATCCGCAGAACAGTTTCTCGGCCGATTGGATCCCGCTGTTCAAGCCTGAGGACGCCGACAAAATCACCAGCGGCCCGCGGGCGCGCATCGAAAAAATCGCCGAGAATGACGGTCCGGCCATCCGGTTGATTTCCGAAAGCGGTGCGGCCGATGGCAATATATCGATCAGCGTGCCGCCGTCGGTGCTGCAGCAGCTGGCCGGCAAATCCTCGACGATCGCGCTGACGCTGCAATCCACCACCGACGAGCCGACGCAGATCACCGTCGAATGCAATTTCCAGACGCTCGGCAATTGCGCTCGCCATCGCTTCACCGTCACCCGGGAAAAGTCGGATGCGCTGCTGCAGGTGAAGTTCGACCGCTCGCTCGCGCCGAATTCGCCGGGCACGCTGACGATCAACAGCGATCTCGACGGCAAGGCGCGCGGCATCAACCTCTTCGCCATCCGTATCCTGCCGGGGCAGTAAGGCCGGTCCCGGCGGAGCCGGTGACCCCCGGCTTCGATTTGAGGAAGCCAGCCTGTTTCCGAAGCCCTATTTCAAAAAGCCGGGCCCTGAGCCGATGATCTCCGCGTCGACCGTGCCGAGCGCTTGTCTGTCCTTGCCGTCATAATCCATCTTGTTCAGCATATGGCGGATGAGTTCGAGGCGCGCGCGCCGCTTGTCATTGCCATGGATCACCGTCCAGGGCGCGAAATCCGTATGGGTTTCCTTCAGCATCCGGTTGCGCTTGTCGCTGTAATCGCCCCATTTCGTCAGCGCCGCGATGTCCATCGACGACAGTTTCCAGACTTTCAGCGGATCGTGCCGGCGGTCGTGGAAGCGTTTCAGTTGCATCTCGCGGCCGATATCGAGATAGAATTTGAAGAAGAAGATGCCCTCATGGGCGATGATCTTTTCGAGCTGCGGCGCCTGCTTGAGGAAATCCTCATATTGCTGCGGCGTGCAGAAGCCCATGACCGGCTCGACGCCGGCGCGGTTGTACCAGGAGCGGTCGAACAGCACGAATTCGCCTGATGTCGGAAACTGCGCGACATAACGCTGGAAATACCATTGCCCCTGCTCGCGCTCGGTCGGCTTGGTCAGCGCCACGACGCGCGCAAGGCGTGGGTTCATATGCGCCGAGGAGGCCGAGATCGCGCCGCCCTTGCCGGCAGCGTCGCGCCCTTCGAACAGCGCCATCACCCGCTTGCCGGTCGCCTGCAGCCAGAACTGCACCTTCACGAGTTCGATCTGCAGCTTTTCCAGCTGCGCCAGATAGTCCTCTTCCTTGAGCTTCTTCTTGTAGGGAAAATCGCCGGATGCCAGCGCATATTCGTCCACCCATACCGGCAGGACCGGATCGTCGACGTCGAAGATGCGCTTCTTTCCGTGGATCTCCAGCTCCACGGCCCTGCTTTCGACGGTCTCGCCCATATGGTCCTCCTCAGCCTGATTGTTCTCTTCCGCAGGCGAACATAGTTACCGTTGAAAATCAAATCTTTCACGGGCGGCCGATCATTTTCGTGGGTTTCGGCTGTGGCCTTTCGCTTGCGGTGCGGTAGCCCGAAAACTTCTGTCATGAATTGCCGCTATCAGGCAGAGTTCAATATAGAGAAAAACGAATCGACGCCGCGAGGGCACTTGCAAGACGAAACTCCGTGGAGAAAAAGCCTGTTGGCGCGCATAAGGCGCGAGCGGCCAGTGCTGCTTGCGGCGATCCTCAGCGCCCTCGCCGCGCTTGCCGCCGGCATGAATAAGTGGGTGGTGCTTGTCCTGCTGCTGGTCATGATCTTCACCGCGCTTTTCAACGAGGCGCCGATCATCAAGGCAGACCCCGCCCTGCCGGTGGAGATCGAGCCGGAGGCGCCGCCAAGCCGCCTGCCTGAAGTTTCGGCCACGCTTGCCGGCCTCGATATCCCCGTCATGGTGCTCTCGGACGATGCCTCGGTGCTCTTCCAGAACCGCGCTGCCGAAAAGGCCTTCGGCGAGGTGGCGCTCGGCGCCCATATATCGGCCCGTATGCGCTCGCCCGGCGTGCTCGACATGGTGCGCGAAACCATCGCCACCAACGCACCGAACCAGATCGAGCATTCCGAGCGGCTGCCGTCCGAGCGCGTCTATATCGTGCGCAGCGCGCCCATAGAATTCGCGGCCGGAGACGGGCCGCACGAGCGCTATTTCATCCTGTCCTTCCGCGATATTTCGGAGGTCCGCCGCATCGACCGCATGCGGTCGGATTTCGTCGCCAATGCCAGCCATGAGCTGCGCACGCCGCTTGCCTCGCTGCGCGGCTTCATCGAGACCATCCAGGGGCCGGCAAAGAACGATCTGAAGGCGCAGGCGCGTTTTCTCAACATCATGCTCGACCAGACGACGCGCATGAGCCGGCTGGTCGACGACCTGCTGTCGCTCTCGCGCCTGGAGCTGAAATCGCACATCGCGCCGGATGAGAAGATCGATCTGGTGCCGCTGCTCGGCCATGTCAGAGATGCGCTTGTACCGCTGGCCAGGGATGTCGGCGTCGACATCAACCTGCATCTGCCCGACGGCAAGGTCGAGGTGCTGGGCGACCGCGACGAACTTGTCCAGGTCTTCGAGAACCTGATGGAAAATGCCTGCAAATACGGCCAGGAGGGCGAGATCGTCGATGTCTGGCTGAAGAACGGCACCGGCCAGCCGGTCGAGGTCAGCATCGTCGACAGGGGCCCAGGCATCCCGGCCGAGCATGTGCCGCGCCTGACGGAGCGCTTCTATCGGGTCAGCATCGAGGACAGCCGCTCAAAAAAGGGCACCGGCCTCGGCCTTGCCATCGTCAAACACATCCTCACCCGCCACCGGGCGCGGCTGATCGTCAAGTCGGAAGTCGGCAAGGGCACCGATTTTACCGTCCGTTTCTAATGATATGTCGTAACACTTTTACGTTGCATAATTTTTCCGTTTCAAATCAAAGACTTATATTGTCACAAATGTTTCATCGATTTGACATAAAAGGACGAGGCTTCAAGAGCTAAGAGAGTCCCGCCGATGAAAAAAGGCAATGCGAGGGCCTCTCTAAGGCCGCACTCACACAAGCCCAATGCGGGAGATTTACATGAACACCTTCAAGCTCACCGTTGCCGCGCTCGCTGCAACTGCTGCTTTCGCTGGCGCTGCCGTCGCCCGCGACCAGATTCAGGTCGCTGGTTCGTCCACCGTCCTGCCTTACGCAAAGATCGTTGCCGAGTCCTTCGGCGAAACCTTCACCAACTTCAAGACGCCGGTCGTTGAATCCGGCGGCACGGGCGCTGGTCTGAAGGAATTCTGCAAGGGCGTTGGCGAAGACACGATCGACATTGCGAACGCCTCGCGTCCGATCAACAAGAACGAAGCCGAAGCCTGCAAGGCAGCCGGCGTAACCGACATCCAGGAAGTCAAGATCGGCTACGACGGCATCGTCTTCGCAACCGACGCTTCCAACCCTGATCTCGCTTACGTTCCTGCCGATATCTACAAGGCCCTCGCAGCCCAGGTCGTCGTTGACGGCAAGCTCGTCGCCAACCCCTACAAGAAGTGGTCGGAAGTCAACCCGAAGCTTCCGGCTGTTGATATCGCTGCCTACATTCCGGGCGAAAAGCACGGCACGCGCGAAGTCTTCGAACAGAACGTTCTCGCCGCCGGCTGCAAGGCCTCCGGCGCAACCGACGTCATCGCCAAGGAAATCGCCGAGAAGGCTGCCCAGGGCAAGGCCTGCGTCGCAGTCCGCAAGGACGGCGTTGCCGTTGACATCGACGGCGACTATCCGGAAACCCTCGCACGCATCGCCGCCAACAAGACCGGTGTCGGCGTATTCGGCCTTTCCTTCTATGAAAACAACGCCGACAAGCTCAAGGTTGCGACCATGAGCGGTATCGTTCCGTCCACCGAAACGATCTCCAACGGCACCTACCCGGTTTCCCGCCCGCTGTTCTTCTACGTCAAGAAGGCACATCTCGGCGCCGTTCCGGGCCTGAAGGAATACGTCAACTTCTTCGTATCCGACCAGATGATCGGCCCTGACGGCCCGCTCGTCGAATACGGCCTGGTTGCCGCTCCCGATGCTGAGCGCGAAGCGATCCGCAAGGACGTCGAAGCAGGCAAGTCCATGTAATGACTTTGCCGGCGCGGTGCCTTTTGGCCCGCGCCGGCATTGCTTATGCCCTGCGCGCCGGCGGTTCCGAAGCTGCAGGGTTGGAATTCCTTCTCCATGATTGGAAGCTGAAGGCAGGCTGATCAAGCTGTCAGGCTTTTTGGGGCTATGGGCCTGGGGACGTAACGAATGAGCACATCCATCATACTTTTGTGCCTTGTGGTGATCGGAGTCGCCGCCTATCTGGTCGCGCGCAACCGTGCCACGGCGCTTGCCGGAGGCAGATCCTCCGCATTGCATTCACGGCCGGCCTATTACGGCGCCTATGCGGCGATCTGGGCGGTTCTTCCCGCCCTCATCGTCCTTGGCCTCTGGCTCTCCATCAGCCCCGGCATCATCCAGTCCTCGGTTCGCGGTGCTTTCCCTGACGACATCAAGGCGCAAGTCTCGGTCGAGCAGGATCTTGGCTATTCGACGGTGGCGACGGTCGCCCGCGGCCTGACGATGCTGACCTCGGATGAAACTGCGGCGGTCGGCAACGATCCGGCTGCGCTGCAGGCCAAGCTCCTCGAAAAGGGTGTGCCGCTTGCCAGCCAGCCGCTGCCCTACATGATCGACGCCGCCAGGACGCTCAACGCATTGAGCATGACGAGCCGCATTGCCATGACGGCGGTCGTCTTCATCCTGGCCGTTGCCGGCGCCTTCTATGCGCTGCGCTCCATCGCTCCGCGCTTCCGCGCCCGCAACCGGGTCGAGCGCGTCATGCTCTGGGGCCTGCTGCTTGCCTCCTCGATCGCCATTCTGACGACGATCGGCATCGTGCTCTCCATGCTGTCGGAAGCCGCTCGCTTCTTTACGGCCGTTCCCGCCATGGACTTCTTCTTCGGCACCGTCTGGGATCCGCGCTTTGCCGGCGCCGGCAGCTCGTCCTTCGGTCAGTTCGGCCTGATCCCGCTGCTGCTCGGCACGATCTATATCGGCCTGGTCGCCATGCTGGTCGCCGTGCCGGTCGGCCTCTTTGCCGCCATCTACATGGCCGAATACGCCTCGATGAAGGTGCGCTCGATCGCCAAGCCGCTCCTCGAAGTGCTCGCCGGCATTCCGACGATCGTCTACGGCTTCTTCGCGCTCGTCACCGTCGGTCCGTTCCTGCGCGATTTCTCCGCTCAGGTCAGCGGCCTTCTGTCCGGCAACTACAGCAATTTCATTCAGGCGCAGAGCGTCCTGACGGCCGGTATCGTCATGGGCATCATGCTGATCCCCTACGTGTCCTCGCTGTCGGACGATATCATCACCGCCGTGCCGCGGTCACTGCGTGACGGTTCGCTCGGTCTTGGTGCCACACGCTCCGAAACCATCAAGAAGGTGGTCTTGCCCGCAGCCCTTCCCGGCATCGTCGGCGCATTGCTGATGACTGCCTCGCGCGCCGTTGGCGAAACCATGATCGTCGTGCTGGCCGCCGGTGTGGCCGCCCGCATCCAGATCAATCCCTTCGAGCCGATGACGACGGTGACGGTCAAGATCGTCAATCAGCTGACTGGCGACCTAGAGTTCACCTCGCCGCAGACGCTGGTTGCCTTTGCCCTTGGCATCACCCTGTTCTGCATCACGCTTTGCCTCAATATCTATGCGCTTTACATCGTGCGCAAATACCGGGAGCAGTACGAATGACGGATATTGTTTCTCCCACATCAGGCGCCACCGTTTCCAAGGCGCCAGCGCGCCGCGATATCGGCATCAAGCGCCGCTATGCCGCCGAGCGCCGGTTCCAGGCCTATGGCATCGCCGCCATCACCTTCGGTCTCGTCTTCCTCTTCATCCTGCTGTGGACGGTGATCGGCAAAGGCTACACCGCCTTCCAGCAGACGGCGATCACCCTGCCGATCGAATTCGTCGAGAAGACGATCGACCCCGACAATAAGCGTGCGACCGATCCCTCGGCGCTGATCGCCGCCAACTATCCGGTTCTCCTGCGTGACGCGATCGTCAAGCAGCTGAACATCAATGCCTCGAGCCGTCCCGACGTGCGCGATGCATCCGCCATGCTGTCGAAGAGCGCGCCGATCCAGCTGCGCGATATGGTGATGGCCGATCCGTCGATCATCGGCAAGACGGTCAATGTCACGGTTCTCGCCGACGCCAATGTCGACAGCGCCAACAAGGGCCAGATCGACCTCTCGGTCGATGAGAAGAACCGCAAGGTCAACGACAAGCAGATCGACTGGATAAACGAGCTGAAGGCGAGCGGCGCTCTCCACAAGCAGTTCAACACCGGCCTTTTCGTCAACGGCAATTCCAGCCGTCCGGAGGCCGCAGGCCTCGGCGTCGCCCTGATCGGCTCGCTCTACCTGATGCTGATCGTGCTCGTGCTCGCTCTGCCGATCGGCGTCGCCGCCTCAATCTATCTCGAGGAGTTCGCGCCGAAGAACAAGCTGACGGACCTGATCGAGGTCAATATCAACAACCTCGCCGCGGTCCCTTCGATCGTCTACGGTCTGCTCGGTCTTTCCGTCTTCATCAACTTCATCGGCCTGCCGCGCTCGGCCTCGCTGGTCGGCGGCCTGGTGCTGACGCTGATGACCCTGCCGACGATCATCATCGCGACGCGTGCGGCACTGCGCGCCGTGCCGCCGTCGATCCGCGCCGCAGCGCTCGGCCTTGGCGCTTCGAAGATGCAGATGGTGTTCCACCATGTGCTGCCGCTCGCCATGCCGGGCATCCTGACCGGCACGATCATCGGCCTGGCGCACGCGCTCGGCGAAACCGCGCCGCTGCTCCTGATCGGCATGGTCGCCTTCGTCGCCAACGCGCCGACGACACCGCTCGATCCCTCGACGGCTCTGCCCGTACAGGTCTATATGTGGGCCAACGAGGCCGAACGTGCCTTCGTTGAGCGTACTTCGGGTGCCATCATCGTCCTGCTCCTGTTCCTGATCGTCATGAACATGGGCGCCATCCTCTTGCGTCGTCGCTTCGAGCGCCGCTGGTAAACGGAGTTAAACATCATGAATATGCTGACGGAAGCTGCAGTTGAAAAGGCGCTGGATCAGAAGATGAACAACGTCCCTTATAAGATGATCGGAAAGGATGTCTCGGTTTACTACGGCGAGAAGCGCGCGCTTTTCGATGTGAACCTGAACGTCCGCGAAAACACCGTAACCGCCCTGATCGGCCCGTCCGGCTGCGGCAAGTCGACCTTCCTGCGGTGCCTCAACCGCATGAACGACACGATCGACGGCTGCCGCGTCACCGGCAAGATCACGCTTGATACCGACGATGTCTATGATCCCGATATCGACGTCGTCGAACTTCGCGCCCGCGTCGGCATGGTCTTCCAGAAGCCGAACCCGTTCCCGAAGACGATCTATGAAAACGTCTCCTACGGTCCGCGCATCCATGGCCTTGCCAAGTCGAAGGCCGATCTCGACCAGATCGTCGAGACCAGCCTGCAGCGCGCCGGCCTCTGGAACGAGGTCAAGGATCGCGTGCATGAATCCGGCACCGGCCTGTCGGGCGGTCAGCAGCAGCGCCTCTGCATTGCGCGTGCCGTCGCCGTCAGCCCTGAAGTCATCCTGATGGACGAGCCCTGCTCGGCGCTCGACCCGATCGCCACCGCCAAGGTCGAGGAACTGATCCACGAGCTGCGCGAGAACTACACGATCGTCATCGTCACCCACTCCATGCAGCAGGCCGCGCGTGTCTCGCAGCGCACCGCCATGTTCCACCTCGGCAATCTCGTCGAGGAGAACGACACCGACAAGATGTTCACCAATCCCGACGATCCGCGCACCCAGGACTACATCATGGGTCGCTTCGGTTGATTTTGGCGACACCAAGCCTTCCCGTTATTCGAGGATAAAGCCCCATGGCATCGACACATATTTTTTCTGCCTACGATGATGATCTCAAATTCCTGTCCAGGCGGATTTCCGAAATGGGCGGCCTGGCCGAGCAGATGGTCAGCGAAGCCGTCCGCGCCCTCGTCAACGGCGATACCGCGCTGGCGCAGAAGGTCATCTCGGACGATGTGATCCTCGATCACGCCGAACGCGAAATCGGCGACAAGGCGATCGTGACGATCGCCCGCCGTCAGCCGATGGCCTCGGATCTGCGTGAAATCATGGGTTCGATCCGCATCGCCGCCGATCTCGAACGCGTCGGCGACCTCGGCAAGAACACCGCCAAGCGCGTCATCGCCGTCCAAAGCACCGGCGTTCCCCGCAAGCTCGCCCGCGGCCTCGAGCATCTGTCCGAGCTGGCGCTCGTCCAGCTCAAGGAAGTGCTCGATGTCTACACCAATCGTTCAGCCGACAAGGCGAATGCGATCCGTGAACGCGACAACGAGATCGACGCGATGTACACCTCGCTGTTTCGCGAACTCCTGACCTATATGATGGAGGATCCGCGCAACATCACCAGCTGCACGCATCTTCTCTTCTGCGCCAAGAACATCGAGCGCATCGGCGACCATGCCACCAATATCGCCGAGACGATCTTTTACATGACGACAGGCGCACAGCCGGAAGGCGATCGTCCGAAGGATGACAGCGCCAACACCGTCGGCGCGGTCACGGAATAACCGCCCGCATAGTTAGTTGCGTGCGCGCCCGTCCGGGGCGCGCAAAGAGGTCGCAGCGAATTTCTGAATTTGCGCAGGATGAATTGCTTAAATCACCCCTGATTTAAGGATGATGCGCGAGGAGACCGACACGCATGATCCCGAGAGTTGCAGTTGTTGAAGACGAGGAAGCCCTCAGCGTGCTTCTTCGCTACAATCTCGAAGCGGAAGGCTTCGAGGTCGATACCATCCTTCGTGGCGACGAAGCCGAAATGAGGCTTCAGGAGCGCACGCCCGATCTTCTCATCCTCGATTGGATGCTGCCGGGTGTCTCCGGCATCGAGCTCTGCCGGCGCCTGCGCATGCGGCCGGAAACCGAACGCCTGCCGATCATCATGCTGACGGCGCGCGGTGAGGAGAGCGAGCGTGTCCGCGGATTATCGACGGGTGCCGACGATTATGTCGTCAAGCCCTTCTCGACCCCGGAACTCGTTGCCCGCGTCAAGGCGATGCTGCGCCGCGCCCGTCCCGAGGTGCTGTCGACGGTGCTGAAATGCGGCGATATCGAGCTCGACCGCGAAACCCATCGCGTCCATCGCAAGACCCGCGAAGTTCGCCTCGGCCCCACCGAATTCCGTTTGCTGGAATTCCTGATGTCGTCGCCGGGCCGGGTCTTCTCCCGCTCGCAGCTTCTGGACGGCGTCTGGGGCCACGATATCTATGTCGACGAGCGCACCGTCGACGTCCATGTCGGTCGTCTGCGCAAGGCGCTGAATTTCTCCAACATGCAAGACGTCATCCGCACCGTCCGCGGCGCCGGTTATTCGATGGAAGCCTGAGGGCTTCCGGCAAAAGTATGCAGCGGTTTTGCGCCCGGTTCGGGCCGGTTCATTGGGCAGGTGCCTGCAGAGTTGGCCCATATTCCGGCACGTGTCGCTGTATTTGCCGCGCAGGTTCCCTCACACTCCGTCATCCTCGGGCTTGACCCACTGCTGTCCGGTTTAAATTTTGTCACCATTGGAGGCTCATTTGGCCGAGATTTCCGGGGGGACTGTGGCTTGGTTTTAGCAGGCGGTCGATCCTTTTGCGGTGCATGAGGTTAGCGCGCACCAG
>NZ_WIEU01000037.1:0-34910 GCF_012276115.1 Rhizobium leguminosarum bv. viciae
CTGGTGCGCGCTAACCTCATGCACCGCAAAAGGATCGACCGCCTGCTAAAACCAAGCCACAGTCCCCCCGGAAATCTCGGCCAAATGAGCCTCCAATGGTGACAAAATTTAAACCGGACAGCAGTGGCACGAGGCCGAGGATGACGCCGAGTAAAAAACGAGGTTCGTCAAAAATGAGCCAGCGTGAGCTCCTACACATAGCCTGAAATCAAGCATATCAGGCACTCCGTATCGACAGGCGCCCTTTATCCGCGAGCGCATCGGCGCGTTCGTTACCGGCAATGCCGGAATGGCCTTTGCACCAGACAATGGTCATCAGCGCATTCTGGGATAGTTGAAGATCGACCGCCTTCCAGAGTTCCGCATTGGCGATCGTTCGCCTTCTGGCATTCCCATTCGGGCTGCTTTTCTTCCAGCCGTTGTTCTTCCAGATATGTCGCCAGCTGTTGCAGCCTTTGATGGCGTAGACGGAATCGGACCAGATGGTCGCGGGCTCGCCGCTTGCCTCGCTGTTGATCCAGATTGCCGCCCTGAGCACGGCGGTCAATTCCATCGAATTATTGGCGGAATCTTCGGCGCCACCGAAGCCGGACGCAATTTCCGCCGCATCACGATAAACGACAAAAGCCCATCCCCCGCGCCCGGAACCGGGTTCATAACAACCGTCCACGAAGACGTGGAAGCCGTGTTGGGTTTCCGGCAGCCCGACTGTCGTTGCGGGGGAGCTGAGTTCGTTGGCAATACCTGTCATTTTCGACGTCCGGATATGAGTACGTTCCCCAAGCGGCCAGGAGATTGGAGTGGAGCACGTGGCCTCGTTGATTACCATCGACAGCTTCTTCATAATCGAACACTGGGTCTCTGGCGGTCCGCTGGATAAAATCGCGAAAATACGCTAGGAATTTAGCCCAGCTTATTAAGAGAAATACCCTAAGAGAAATCCGCGGCGATCGAGGCCGCAATCGACCGATCGATTCTTTGCTCATTCCGGGACGACGCCGTGAAACGCCGAAACCTGTCTCTTGCCCTTCTCCTTGCCTTTGCGGCGCCTGCCGCCGCGCAAAGCAGCGCCGTCTGTGAGGACCTGCGCGGCCGTCTTGCCGACTTGCCGCGATCGATCGGCAATGGCAACGGCCCGGAAGCCCGCCGATATGCCAGCGCCATGGCCGAGCAGAATCTCGAGCTGCGCAAGGTCCGCAACGATCTGCGCAGCTTTGGCTGCACCTCAGGCAGCATGGTGGTGATCGGCGGCGAGAATGCCGATTATTGCACCGAGCTCTCGCAGGCCGAAGCCCGTATGATCGACAATATCCGCTATCTCCAGGACCGCCGCGCCGAGCTGGCCGGCCAGAACGGTGCCAATGACGGCGTGCGGCGCGAACTGATCGCCGCTCTCGAGCGCAATGGCTGCAACAGCGAAAACTTCTATGCCCCGCGCGATCGCAGCGCCGCCGAACCCGCCCCCAGCGTCGAGGAACAGGCAATGCGCACCGATACCTTCATTCCGCTCGGCGGCGGTGAAGAGGTCGATCCGCGTTACGGCCTGCCGCGGGCCGAGATGCTCTCGCCGGTCAGCACAATGTGCGTGCGCAGCTGCGACGGCGGCTTCTTCCCGATCAGCTCGAACACCACGTCCGTCGATTTCGGCCGCGACGCCCAGACCTGCGCCAAGATGTGCCCGGGCATCGAGACCGAACTGTTCTATCGTGACGTGACGAGCACCGAAGCCTCGAACATGATCTCGGTCGCAACGGGCACGCCCTACAGCGCGATGAAAAACGCCTTTGCCTACAAGAACCGCACGCCCGGGGAAAAGTCCTCCTGCGCCTGCAATCTCACCGCCTATTACGAGGAGATGCGCGGCAAGCGGGCGGTGAGCGAACCGCCGCAGCAGGGCTCGATCACCACCATCCACACCAACCCCCAGGCGAAGAATCCCGCAGCCGCCGCGCCGCAACCATCCGTTCCCGAGCGCTCCTATAATCCGACGCAAAACCGTGTCCGTCAGGTCGGCCCGCAGTTTCTCGCCGGCGACCAGGGCTCGATCGATCTGCGCAACCCCGCCGCCCCCGGCCCTCAGCCGCAACAGCAGCAGTGACTGAACACTTCGAACGGCGATGTCACATGAACGTGCGGCGGTATGTGAATGCAAGTCGCTTGAGCATGGTCAGTAGGTCGTACGACCGCCGCTCAGGTCGAACGTCGATGCAGTCGTGAAGGAGTTCTCTTCGGAGAGCAGCCAGACGACCATCGAAGCGATCTCATGAAGTTCGACAAAACGGTCGCGCGGAATGCGGACGCGCATATATTCGATAAACTCGGCTGTTAGCCCGTCCAATATAGGTGTCTTTGCTGTGGTCGGCGTTACCGCGTTCACGGCGATTCCCGTCTTTGCGAGTTCCTTGCCAAGAGACTTGGTGAAGCCCAGCACACCAGCTTTCGCTGCGCTGTAGGCGGCGATGTTCGGATTTCCTTCCTTGCCAGCAACCGAAGAGATGTTCACGATCCGCCCGTAGTCGCGCTTTAGCATGACCGGAACGACGTGCCGGCAGCAGTTGAAGGTTCCCGTCAGGCAGACATCGACGACGTCTTTCCACTCGCTGACATCATATTCGATCGTGGGTTTTACCGGACCGGTAATCCCGGCGGAATTGACGAGGCCGTCGATACGGCCAAAAATCTCCTCGGTCGTCGCCGCCGCGTTTTTCACTGATTGGGAATCTGCGACGTTGACGCCGAAAGCGACCGTGCCGGATCCGAGAGCGGAAGCGCTGTCCTTCGCCATGTTTTCGTTCAGGTCCCAGATTGCCGCCTTGCCACCAGACTGGATGACGCGCTCTGCGATCGCGTAGCCGATGCCGCGCGCACCGCCTGTGATCACGATGATGCGTTCCTTCAAGTCGATCATGTTCATTGGGCCGTTATCCTCCGATTGAGCCGCCGATAGCCGAATATCTCTTGGAAATGCCGGGATCCGCCTTCAGCGTATCGATATGAAGGTCAGGAATTTATTCCGAGCCAGAAATTATGCCGAGTCCATTCCCCAAAGCCCGCGACTTCCGATAAACTCGGTTCACTTGTTCGGCATAATTTAGGCCGCAGGAGAGAGTGCAGATTTTCTTTAGTCGTGCCACGTATTTTGGTGATCAGCGCGGCTGCGCGCTGCCCTCATACATGAATGTCATCGGCTTCGGGCCACGCATGTATCCCGTCTCCAGCCGATCCAGACGGAAGCCGCTTTCCTCGATCATCGTGGAGATCCGACGGTTGAGGTTGCAGCCGCCGGCGATGCATCGCCAGGCGGGGTTCAGCCGGTGCTGCCAGTTTCGTACACTCTCGTCGGGCGCCAGGCCATGTTCCACAAAGAGCAATTGGCCGTCCGGACGAAGCACGCGGCGCATCTCCGCGAGAGCGACGTCCGCATGCGGTATGGTGCATAACGTCCACGTCGTCACCACTGTATCGACGCACTGATCATCGAGTGGTATCTCCTCTGCCGACGCTTCGAGAAACCGGACCGAAAACCCGTCTGCGTGTTTTGCCTTGTGCGCCATGCCGGCAAGCGCATGAGAGGGCTCGAGCGCCAGGACTTCATTCACGTCGGATCCATAAAAAGGCAGGTTCAGTCCCGATCCGATACCGATCTCCAGGACCCGGCCCCGCGCGCCGCCGATCACCCTCTGTCGATAGGGGACGAGCTGTTTGTTGCGCATGGACAGATGGCAAAGCCTGGGTAGGATGACGTCATTATAGAAGCCCATCGGAACCTCCTTCGGTTACGCCGAATTCTGACTGCTGACTTCGACCGCGTGCAGGCATTGATCCGCGAGACTCGCGACTATGGGTTCCGACCAGAGCCATGTCAAATGGACAGCCGCCGTCTAAACGACGGAAGCCTCCGGTGCCACATAGGGAGCGGATCGGCTCTTCGCGATCCGAAGCCGAGCCAAGACGCTATCGATCTCTGCTTCTGTCGTGGTCCGACCAAGACTGAAGCGGACGGCTCCCATCCCGACCCTCTCGGCCACTCCCATGGCGGCCAGCACCGGAGAAAGTTCGACGCTGCCCGCGTGGCATGCCGAGCCGGTCGAGGCCGCGACTCCGTTGAGGTCGGCAAGCACCTCGGCTCCGACTACACCAACGAATGAGACGTTCAGCGTATTGGGAAGCCGATGTTGTGGATGGCCGTTCAGCACGATACCGTCGTCGTCTCCCTCCTGCAGTGCATTCCAAAGGCGGTCGCGCAGCGCCCGAATGCTGACCATCGGTTCGAGGTCCACAGCGAGCGCACAGGCCGCTCCGAGGCCGACTGCGAGTAACGCGCTTTCGGTGCCGGCGCGCCTGCCATGCTCATGTCCCGCGCCGTGGATCAGTGGCTCGAGCTCAAGGCCGCGGCGGACGTAGAGCGCGCCGACGCCCTTGGGTGCATAGAGCTTGTGACCGGCGATTGTCAGGAGGTCGACGCCGAGCGTTTCAACCTTTGTCGGAATCTTGCCGACGGACTGCGCCGCGTCCGTGTGGAAACGGATACCGCTCGCGCGCGCAATGGCGCCGATCTCCTCGATCGGCTGGATGGTGCCGACCTCGTTGTTGGCGTGCATGACGGTGATAAGGATGGTGCGCGGCGTGATCGCGCGACGCACATCCTCAGGATCGACCCGCCCCGTGTTGTCGACCGGCAGATAGGTCACGGTCGCACCAAGCTGTTCAAGGAACCGGCAGGGGCCAAGCACGGCCGGGTGCTCCGCCTGAACGGTGATGATGTGCTCGCCCTTATCCCGGAGGGCAAAGAACGTGCCTTTGATCGCTAGGTTGTTGGCTTCACTGCCACCGCTTGTGAACACGATCTCGTCGGGTTCACAGCCAAGCAGCCCAGCGACCTGGTTCCGGGCATTCTCAAGTGCAGCCTTCGCCGGGGATGCTCGCCCAGTGGCCGCTGGAAGGATTCCCGAAAGCCTCATCGAGGAAGGGCCGCATGGCAGCCGCCACGACCGGATCGATCGGCGTGCTCGCATTGTAGTCGAGATAGATCGATGTCATGGGCTTTTCTCCAGTGGGATTGGCGCGCCCGAATCCTTGACCGTCTCCCGCATGGCAATGGCAACGAGCGCGCCGGAGAGGAACGTCAATGCAGCAATGGATGTAATCGCCCATGAGAGCCCGAAACTGTCGGCGATGAGTCCGGCGGAGAGCGCGCCGATCGCATAGCCAAGGTCTCGCCAGAACCGGTAGACGCTGAGCGAGCGGGCGCGCCAGGTTGGATGCGAGGCGTCGGAGACGGCCGCGATCAGACTCGGATATACCATGGCCGTCCCGAGGCCGAGCAGCAGGCTGCCGACGATCCACCATTCGAACCGGGCCGTCGCCGCCGTGACGAACAGACCGGCGGCCTGGACCCACATGCCCGTGACGATCAGGCCCTTGCGTCCCCATCTATCACTCAAGGGACCGGTGGCGATCTGCAGGATACCCCAGGTCGCCGGATAGATTGCCTTGAGAATGCCGATGCGCTCGACGCCGAGACCGAATGAAACGAAGAATAGCGGGAAGATGCCCCAGCTCATGCCGTCGTTGAGATTGTTCACGAGTCCAGCCTGCGAGGCGGCGAACAGATTGCGGTCCCGGAACGAGGTGAGCACGAATACCTCGCGGAAGCTGATAGGCGCGGATTGCTTCGCATGGCCGGAGATCTCCAGCCGGACGTGGTCGCGTGTGTCGCGGACGAGCAGGATCGACAGCGCGGCGCCAAGAACCGCGTAACCGACGCCGAGATAGATAGGCACAGGCCGCAGTCCGTATTGCGCGGCAAGATAGCCGGTCAGGAACGCCGTGACACCGACGGCGAGATAGCCCGCGAACTCGTTGAGGCCGACGGCCAGGCCGCGCGACTTCGGTCCGACGAGATCGATCTTCATGATCACGGTCATCGACCAGGCAAGCCCTTGGTTGATGCCGAGAAGGGCATTGGCCGCGATTACCCATTCCCAGCTCGGCGCCCAGATGATCATGAACGGCACCGGCAGACCGGCAAGCCAGCCAAGCACAAGAACGCGCTTGCGTCCCCACGTGTCAGCGAGTTGGCCCGAGATCAGATTGGCGAAGGCCTTGACCACGCCGAAGCTAACGATGAAGGAGACGATGAGCGTCGTCGAGGAAAGATGGAATTCCTCCGAACCGATCAGCGGCACGACCGTGCGTTCTATCCCGACCATGCCGCCGACGAACGCGTTGATTACGACAAGCAGTGCAAACTGTGGCCAGTTCTCCTTCAATCCGAGCCTGATCGAAGCGCCGGTCGATTTTGCCGATACGGAGTCACTCATGGATCAGGCCGTCGCTATGGCAAGGCCGGAGTTGGACGCCCGGATCGCCGCTGCCTCCGGCGGCGCAGGAGGGATCTCGGCGAGCATAAAGCGGATGAACGTGGTCTCATCCTCGATTCCGAAGGCCTCGTTGTGGCGCTTCTCAAAGCCGATGGTGGACCAGGGCTTACCGCTCAGACGTCGGCCGCAGACCGAGCCGGCATAGGCGCCGGGCAGCACGTCGACATAGTCGGGCAAAGCTTTGAGTCGGCCGACGCTGCCAAATAGATCCTTCGCCCCCTGTTCGGCGCTGACCGCAAGCTCCGTTCGACCGAGGTCGCCGACCATCAGCGTATGGCCCGTCAGGACGAACCATGGTTCGTCCGCGCGAGTGCGGTCACTTACCAGTAGGCAGATATGCTCGGGCGTGTGGCCGGGCGTGTGCAGCACCTTCGCCACGACGTTGCCAAGCGGCAGAACTTCCTCGTCGCGCGCTCCTCTGAAGGGGAACGAAACCTCGGCATGCGCGGCAAGCACATATTCGGCCCCTGATGCTTCGGCGAGCTGCCGACCCGCCGAGACATGGTCGGCATGAAGGTGTGTGTCGATGACGAAGTGGATGCGCATGCCGGCCTCTTCGGCCGCACGCAGATAAGGCTCGATCTCGCCGACCGGATCGACGACGGCTCCCGCCGCCTTACCGCCGCAGCCGAAGAGGTAGGAGATGCCGACGGGATCCTTGTGAAGGAACTGGCGGAGGATCATGGGCTTGCACTCCCTATCTCGGTGAGTTAACATTCAATCATTCTGCTGAATGTTCCACTGAAGAGGATGCATGTCAACTACGGGACCGAAACAAGCGATCTATGCCAGCCTCGCCGAAGTGGCCCAAGCGCTGGGGCACGCACACCGGCTCGAACTGTTGGAACACGTCGCACAAGGGGAGCGCAGCGTCGACGAACTCTCCGCTCGCGCCGGCCTGACCTTCGCCAACACCTCCCGTCATTTGCAGATCCTCCGCCGTGCACGTCTCGTCGAGACCGAACGCAGCGGCAAACGAGTTCTCTATCGTCTTGCCGGCGATGCAGAGGTGGTGACGCTGATGCTGGCGCTCGGCCGTGTCGGCGAGCGCAACATGGCCGAAGTCAACCGCGTCATGACCGACTACTTCCGCGCCCGCGACGCGCTCGAGGCGGTGTCCCGAGATGATCTGCTCTTAAGACTGCAGGATGGCCTGGTCACGGTTCTCGATGTTCGACCGGAGGACGAGTTCGCGCTCGGGCATCTTCCGGGAGCGGTCAATATCCCGCTCGCCGAGCTCGAACGCCGCTTGGGCGAGCTTCCTGTCGGCAAGGAGGTCGTCGCATACTGCCGCGGTCCTTATTGCGTCCTTTCCTTCGAGGCCGTCGCCGCCCTGCGCAAGCGGGGCTATCATGTTCACCGCCTCGAAGACGGCTATCCCGAATGGAAAGCCGCCGGCCTGCCGGTCGAAGCCGCCGCCTGATTTTGAGACAGGATAAACCAAGGCCCATGGATGAGAGAATTGATGATGATCGTCCGACAGTTTCGGCGTGGCCGATCCTGACTGCAAAGGATCACGAGGCTCCCTCGGTGTTCCGTCCCGAAGCGCTTCTGCGCGAGGCCCGTCGCCAGAAAGGTCTTCCGACAGCGCCGGTTCCCGACGTGTGCGTGCTCGATCCGGACGGCGATCTTGTTCGCCATCTAAAGCGAATTGGCGCTGTCCGGACCCATGATGGTTGGGCCTGCTACCACACCGAGCTCCTGACCTTCTCACTCGAAGCTGCCGGAGAGGTCGGCATCGTCGGCTGCGCCGTCGGCGCTTCCTTTGCGGTGCTCCTCGCCGAACAGCTTTTTGCGTCCGGCTGTCGACTGCTCGTCAGCGTGACCTCTGCAGGCCAGATTACTGATAGTGGACCTACGCCATACTTCGTCCTGATCGACCGCGCCCTCCGCGACGAGGGAACGAGCTACCATTATCTTCCACCGGCGCTGTTCGCCAATGCACCCGATGCAGCACTTCTCGACCGCATCGGTGAGGCTATGTCAGACCTTTCCGGCGTTGTCCTTCATCGCGGTGCGACGTGGACGACGGACGCCCCCTACCGGGAGACCGAGGTTGCGATTGCGTCAGCGCATAGGCACGGGGCGCTTGCAGTGGAGATGGAGGCGGCCGCCTTGTATGCCTTCGCCGTTGCGAGAAATAGGCCCGTCGTGTGCTTAGCCCACGTGACGAATACGATGGCCCAGAGCGAGGGCGATTTCGAAAAGGGTGAAGCGGACGGGGCAACCGCAACGCTCGCCGTGATCGCCACAACGGTACGGGCATGGTCGCACACCTCCGGGTGACGAGCTGCCAGAGCAAGGATCTTCGGGTTCGACCTCATACCGCCCAACATGGGTGCCGCTCAGGCTGGCCCAGACGCTGATCTGCGCCTTGGAGGATCGCTGATTGACATAACAATCAGTTTACACTAATCATAAGCCATGACTGTTGATAGTGCCCAGCTAGCCGCTCTCGGCGACGCGACCCGACGTACGATCTTCGAGCTGATCGCGTCGCGCCCGCGCTCCGTGGCCGAGATCACGCGCGAGCTGACCGTCTCCCAGTCGGCAGTCTCCCAGCATCTCAAGGTGCTCCGTGAATCGCATCTGGTTCGCGCCGAACCGAAAGGTGCCAGCAACGTCTACCATATCGACCCGGCGGGGCTCGCCCAGATGCGCGCCTGGCTCGACCGATTCTGGAGTTCAACTTTGGCGGCCTACAAGGTCGCCGTCGAGCAATCACCAGAGGATCAGACATGAACACGCAGATACCAGTGGCCTCCGTCAAGCAGTCCATCGTCGTCGATGCGCCCATCGATCGTGCATTCAGGGTGTTCACCGAAGGATTCGGCAGCTTCAAGCCGCCGTCTCACAATCTGCTCGCCGTCCCCATCGCCGAAACCATATTCGAAACCCGCGTCGGCGGTTACATCTATGATCGAGGCACTGACGGCAGCGAGTGTCGCTGGGCGCGCGTACTGGCCTACGAGCCGCCCGACAGGCTGCTCATGAGCTGGGACATCAGCCCGCGATGGCAAATCGAAACCGACCTGGAAAAGACGAGCGAGTGGGAGGTCCGATTTACGGCCGAAACTGACAATCGCACTCGCGTTGATCTCGAGCATCGGCATCTGGAGCGTCATGGCCAGGGCTGGGAAGGCGTGCGCGATGGCGTCGAAGGAGATCGCGGCTGGCCGCTCTACCTGCGGCGGTTCGCCGACCTGTTTCCACGTGCGGCCTGAGGGCCGCACCGGGTTCTCTTGATACATGACAGGAACGGAAACGGCATGGACGTTTACGCCGGCAGTATCATAGGGGTGCTCGCGCTCTGCCTTCTATCTGTCCTTCTGGCGATCTATTCGGGATCGTCCAAAGGTCGAGCGAAGGCACTTTCCGGCCCAGTTCTCCCGGACGATGACGACAACGTGCTCTACCGGATCAATCGAGCGCACATGAACTCTGTCGAGGCGCTGGCACCTTTCGTGGTTCCCGCGGTGCTGGCTATGATGGTGGGTGTCGGGCCGACCACACTGGCAGTCCTGGTATGGGCCCATGTCGCGATACGCCTGCTTCACTTGATGATCTACCGTCGCGGCGGCGAAGCGGCCAAGGGTGGCAGTGTCAGGACCATGCGAGGCGATCGTTTGGTCGGCGTATCCCCTGCGGCGCAGCTCCGCCTTGTACAGAGCTTCAAGGTCGCTGCGACGATCGCTGACCGTAGGAGGGTGGAAAAGAGCTCCAGCCCGCAAGAGTTCTGCGCGCAGACGCTCAAGGGCGGCGCGGTCGCCATTGCGAAGCGTTCCAGCAGCGGCCAATACGGCGATAAAACGATCGATCTCGTAATAAGTGAGTTGCTTTGAATCGCTCTTGTCGCGCTCGTTCTTCCACTCGATAAAAGCGCCAACCACTCGAACTGCTGAGCGAACGCTCTTGGGCTTGTAGCCCTGATCAACCATCGATTTGGTCAAGGAATTGACGCAGGCTCGATAATGCCAGTCTTCGATCGGCCGCCAAAGTGCCGAGTATTCCAAAGGTAGGCATGATGTCTCCGCTAGTTTGAATGAGCGGAGACTGGATATTATGCCGCGTCTTTGATCTGGATTTACCGGAAATCTCGGACTTTAGGGAATGGGCTCGGCATATTCTCCGGTTCGGGATAAGTGCCGTTATGCCGCGTTCGGCATAAGGGAATAAAGATATCTCGGCCTCGCACGGCGCCCACGATACCGGCATCGGTTTGCTCACCTTGACTGTCAATGGCGTGACTGTGCAATCGAGGCCATGCTCCACCGCACTGCCCTAGATATTCAGTCCCCATCCATCGTGGAAGACGAGTTCATCGAGCGGCAGCCGCTGCCGCCAGCCTTTGACGGAGAGTTCCGGCTCGTCATAGAGTCGATCGACGAAACCGGCACAGAGCCAGGCAACCACCTCGATATGCTCGGGTATGCCGAGAATGGTTTTCAGGTCGCCTTCGCGAAAAATGCTGACCCAGCCGATGCCCACCCCTTCCGCCCGCGCCGCAAGCCAGAGATTCTGGATGGCGCAGACGGTCGAGTATGAATCCATTCTCGGATTGTGGGTGCGACCTAGCACCACGCTGCCGCTGCGCGTGGGATCGCAGGTCACGCATATGCCGAGCGGCGCCTCCACGATGCCTTCGAGCTTGAGAGCGCGGTAGGCCTGCTGCCGCTCGCCGGCAAACATCAGCGCCGCCTCGTCGTTGGCACTGGCGAAGGCATCCCGGACGCGCGCCCGCACAGCGGCACTTTTCACCAGAATGAAATTCCACGGCTGCATGAAGCCGACGGAGGGTGCGTGGTGAGCGGCCGTCAGCAGCCGCTGCACAACATCGTCAGGCAAAGGATCGGGTCGAAACTGGCTGCGAACGTCGCGCCGCGTCATGATCGCGTGATAGACGGCCTCGCGTTCGGCCACGGAAAAACCGGACGACGCCGAAAGGGCATCCTCATCAAAGGGTCGCATCGTCAAATCCCCAACAACGCAACCGCCCCGCCGTCCGCGCGGATCGGTCTATCTTGCCAGGCCGGTCTTCTGACTGGGCGTCATCCGTCTGCCGCAGCCTTCCCGGCGAGAAGCCAGTGGCGTGATGAAGCGGCAAATGTCGGCCTTACAGCGTTGGGCACGTTCCGGCTTTGCACCGGATTCCCGATTCTCCCGCCTGGACGGCGGGCACCTGACGGCGCATCTATTTCAGCAAACCGGCGCGGCGGCAAGCCGCGAACCAGATGGTTGATTCTAGCCGCGCGCCAAGCGGTGCCATCTATCTCTTTTCTTCGGCCGGGGCGTAGGGAACACGGACGCGCGACATACCTCTTCTCCCCAGCGGGGCGAGGCAGATCTCCAGCGGGCGCAATAGCGAAACAACACGCGCGTGCTCCGGCATCCCATTCTACTTTATGATTTATTCACATATCAAATACACACTGCGTTTGCGCGTTTTGGGTTGCTATCAGGACATGGGCATGAGGGCTCGTGATGTAACTGTCAGCGCGGATGCCCGTGTTGAGACGCCGGTCGGGAACATGTCCGACTGAGCCGCAATTCTAGGCCGCCGCGGAATGTTCCAATTTTTGAAAACGATGCCTCTGACAGCCAAGCTGGCGGCGATTATCGTTGCCGTCAATCTCTGCGGCATTTCCGCTTTCGCCACCTATACCTGGATGTATGAAACCCGGGCATTGATCGATGGCGCCAAGGCCAACTGGTCCAAGGATGCGGAGCAGTTTGCCTCTCTGGCCGCGGGCGGCGTCAAGTGGGGCAAGGCGAATGCCGTCCGTGAAGCCTATTCGCTCTACCGCGACGACCCTTCGCTCGATCTCGTGCAGTTTGCCGCATTCAACGCGGAACCTGCCGCCGTCGACAACTGGACACGCGATGGCATCAACGGTTTGCCCGCACCGGCCGATCTGGCGAAGAGCCTCAGTGCCAAGCCGGAAAAAACGACGATCGACGACAGCGGAATATCCGCCGGTGTGGTCACGATCATCGCGCCGCTCCCGCTGGATAAATCAGGAAAGGCCACCGGCTATATCGTCACGAACTGGTCGATCGAAAAAATCGCCTCCGAAGTCAGGCAGAAGGTTCTCGTTTCGCTGCTCACGCAGTCCGTGATCACCGCTTTGGCCGTCATCGCCTTCCTTCTCGCCATGCGCAGCCTTGTTGGCCGGCCCATCAGGATCCTCAGCGAAAGAATCAGCGCGTTGCAGAAAGGCGATCTGGCCTCTCCCGTCACCTACAGGGAAAATGGCGACGAGATCGGTTTTCTGGCACGCGCATTGGAAGTTTTCCGTCATGAGGCGATAGCGAAGGTCGAAAGAGAGCAGGCCGCAGCCGAGCAGAGCGCTTCGCTCGATGCCGAACGGGCGCGCAACGCATTATTCACCGAAGAGGCCAGCAACACCCAGCGGCTCGTGATGACCGCTCTTGCAAATTCATTGGAAAAGCTTGCCGCCGGCGACTTCTCGATACACCTGGCCGATCTCGGCCCCGAATTCGATAAATTGCGGCAGGATTTCAACAACATGGTCGAAGCGGTCGCGGCCGCGCTGACAGAGATCAAGATGGCCTCGGTGGCGGTCGAAGGTGGGTCAAGCGAGCTGGCATCCTCCGCAGATCAACTCGCCAGACGGACCGAGCAACAGGCGGCAGCATTGGAACAGACCGCAGCGGCACTTGATGAGGTGACCACGACAGTCAGAACATCGTCGCAGCGCGCCGAAAATGCCGGCAAGCTGGTCGAGGAAACCAAGCGGAGCGCTCATGTCTCGGCAACGGTGGTGCGTGATGCGATCGGAGCGATGGACCGGATTCAGACCTCGTCGAGCCAGATCGGCCGCATCATCGGCGTCATTGATGAAATCGCGTTCCAGACCAACCTGCTGGCGCTGAATGCCGGCGTCGAGGCGGCGCGCGCCGGTGAGGCCGGCAAGGGTTTTGCGGTTGTCGCGCAGGAAGTGCGTGAACTCGCCCAGCGGTCGGCAAATGCGGCAAAGGAAATCAAGAACCTGATCAACGTATCCGGCCAGGAAGTTGCCGCGGGCGTCGGGCTGGTGAACGAAACCGGCGACGCCTTGCTGAAGATCGAGGAGCAGATCAACCGCATCAGCGACAGTATCGCTTCCATCGTTCAGTCCTATCGCGAACAGGCGACGGGTCTGCAGGAAATCAACGGCGCGATCAACCAGATGGATCAGGCGACGCAGCAGAACGCGGCAATGGTCGAGGAAACCAACGCGGCCTGCCAGGAACTGCTGCAGCAGGGACGCCTTCTGCAGGACTCGGCCGGCAGGTTCGTCGTCGGCGCGTCTGCGGCCAGCCAGCCCAGACCCGTTCAAGTCGCCCGCCAATCTCGTCCCGAACCGAGAGCCCTCGTCCAGCGGCATGCAGGAAATGCCGCCATTGCCGCTGCTCCCGGCGCCTGGGAGGAGTTCTGACATCATCCTCGTTTGATAGCCTTAGTCTTCAGCAACCTATAATCGGAAGGAAACACTTATGAAGAAAATCGTGCCCGCATTTCTTTTGGCCTGCACCGCATTTGGCGTACCCATGGGCGTATCCATGGCGCAGGATGCCAAGCTTGCCCCGATCTCCGACTACGTGACGAGCGACGTCAAGCCCTGGCTCAATGATCCCGCCATCATCGAGGCTGTCAAAGTGCAGAACACTGCCAACGCCAATCTCAGCGCAGCCGATGTCGACGCCCTCGACAAGAAGTGGCGTGCCGAAGTCGATGGCTCCGACCACTCGATGATTGACGGCGTGCTTAACAACGCCCTGTCGAAATTCCTTCAGGGAAAGAAGGAAGCTTCCGGCGGCAAGATCACCGAAATCTTCGTCATGGATGCAAAGGGGCTGAATGTCGGTCAAAGCGACACCACATCCGACTACTGGCAGGGCGACGAGGGCAAGTTCCAGAAGTCTTTCGGCGCCGGCAAGGACGCCGTCTTCGTCGATGAGATCGAAAAGGATGAGTCGACCCAGACACTGCAGTCGCAGGCAAGTGTGACGATATCCGACGACAAGGGAACGCCGATCGGCGCCATCACCGTCGGTGTGAACGTCGACGCTCTCTGATCTCAGGAACGACATTCGAAGGCAGTGAAAACGCATATCGCCCGGAGCATGCACGGTTCGGGCGATATGCATAAACAAAGACTTGCAAGACGTCGCATGAGCGAAATCGAGTGCGGCGTGCCTTTTTCGAAGGTATGTGCGCCCGCAAGCGCGTCAGTTATTCAGGCGACAAATTCTACGTGACAATGCCTGGTCTTGGCGCTACACACGCCTCATGTCGATCACGTCAACCTACGCCTCGGGATTTTATTGGTACCGCTGCTCTGAGCGGATGCGGGTCCATGCGTAACTGAATTCGACGCGACGACAACCCGAACAGCCGCTAGTCTACCTGGCGGCTTTTTTGTTCCGCGCGGGTATGACCAAACAGGAGCCATACCGTGTCTGATACCATTGACGATCTGCGTATCGTCGAAATTACCCCCCTGACCAAGCCCGCCGAGATCATCGCGGAAATTCCCCGCAATGCTGATGTCAGCAAGACCGTGACCAGCAATCGCGATGCGATCCACCAGATTCTTCGGGGCGAGGACGATCGCCTGATCGTCGTCATCGGCCCCTGCTCCATCCATGATCCCGTTGCCGCCAGGGACTATGCCGCTCGGCTCACGGAACAGCGGCAGCGCTTCGCCGGCGATCTCGAGATCGTCATGCGCGTCTATTTCGAAAAGCCCCGCACCACCGTCGGCTGGAAGGGTCTGATGAACGACCCGCATCTCGACGGCAGCTACCGCATTGAGGAAGGCTTGCGCATCGCCCGGCGTCTGCTGCTCGACATTAATGCGATGGGCCTTCCCGCCGGCGTCGAATTCCTCGACACGATCACGCCGCAGTACATCACCGACCTCGTCAGCTGGGGCGCGATCGGCGCGCGCACGACCGAAAGCCAGATCCATCGCCAGCTCGCCTCCGGCCTCTCCTGCCCGATCGGCTTCAAGAACGGCACCGACGGCGGCGCACGTGTAGCGCTGGACGCCATCCTCGCCGCCTCGCAGCCGCACCACTTCCCGGCCGTGACCAAGGACGGACAGGCGGCCATCGCCTCGACGAGGGGCAATGAGGACTGCCACATAATCTTACGCGGCGGCAAGCGGCCGAACTATGAGGCGGCCGACGTCGAAGCGGTGACCGGCGAAGCCGTCAGGCTCAGCGTCGCCCCGCGCATCCTCATCGATGCCAGCCACGCCAACAGCGGCAAGGACCCGATGAACCAGCCGCTCGTTGTCAAATCCGTGGCAGCTCAGATTGCGGCCGGCAACAACGACATCAAGGGCATGATGATCGAAAGCAACCTCGTCGCCGGCCGCCAGGATCTCGTTCCCGGCAAGCCGCTGGTCTACGGCCAGTCCATCACCGACGGCTGCATCGACTGGGACATGTCGGTCGCGGTGCTGGAAGACCTGGCGCAGTCCGCCCGCGCCCGGCGCAAGGCAGCCGTCGCAGCCTGATAGTCAGCATTAAACGCAGCGGGCAGGAACCCGCCGCCCATTACAGGGCGGTGGGGGCAACCCGGTTATCTCACGGGTACGCCGATGGCGACACTGCCGTTGACTGTGACCGCCAGTTCATGCCCATTCATCCCAACGAGCTACAGCCGCCAAATGCAGGTGTCTGATGATGGAGCGACCAGATGGGCCGACACAGGCGCATCTTTCGCGGGCACGTCATTTGTCGTCGGAGCCGGCTTGGTCGGAAAATACCTTCGTCTTGTGGAGACGGCTATCAACGGTGCTCAATCCATCGTCACCACTACGCCGGTGCTCGGGCATGTCGTCGCATTCGTGGCGCTGGCCGCAATGCCGCTCGCGATGGGCGCTAATAAGTACGCCGCAATTGCCGACAGCCAGGTCGGCTATAACAATTACAATGGCGCTGCTGTTGGTACCGGTGGGCTGGTTGGAACCAAGGCCAATATCAGATTTCTCGTCCAATCATCCGCGAAGCCGCCGATCCCCAAGCAGCGTGGGTTACTAACCCACCGCCCCGCCATCATGGGCGGAGTTCGGGACCGGATCACCGGCACGCGGAATAGGAGTAGATTTAATAGAGCCATGGATGCATTGAATCGGGCTCGTGTTCAGTCGCGACCCTGTAATAGGTACGCATGTCGTCGCGCTCCTTTTCGTAAGTCCACTTCAAGCCCCATCTGCATTCTTGCGTCATGCACTCACGGCTCTTCGATTCGAACATATCGAGTTGAAATGCCTCGCCATTGATTTCGCCGGTAATCGAGCCGGTTTTCCCCTTATCCTTCGATATGAGTTCAAACGCCCCTGCTCGACCATCCAGACAGTAGATCTTCCCGCGGTAGGTTCGCTCGCCGGTCTCCAGCTTCCAGAAATTCGTCTTCACCTGCGATACGCTGTAGCGACCCTTGCATTGCTGCCTTTCGGCCGAGCCGATCTCAATCGTCCCCCCCATCTCCTCACTCTCGTTCCTAGCAGTCACCTTTCCGAGCACCGGAGTACCCGTTGCGAGGTAGCTTCCCTCGACGCCACGGACAAAAAGATATGAACATCCTGCGAGCGTGAAACCCATTGCCACCAAGGAGCCGGCGACCGTGAAACCACGCAGCGTCCACGCGCATCTCAAGACAGCCAGCAAGTCTATACCTCCAGGTTCATCCTCATGTTCGCGGATGCCAAAAGAGCGGGTTGGAGCAGTGGGCGACCAGTCGTTACCAGCCAGAATAGCACTGATATTCAGGTCACAATATTTCCCCACAATTAGGAAGATGAATAAATGCCACAGCTCATCTTGAAATAGAATACCCCGTCCGCTTCGGCAAGTTACACGGAACTGGAGGCAGCAACTGCAATCAAACCTTGGGAGCCCCCAATCACCCACCCCTCAAAAACGTGCGCATCAGCGATTCGAAGATGAGGCCGGGCGCGACGTTGTTACGCACACTGTGACGTGCAATCCTGCCGAATAAACTTTTTCGGTAGGGGACGCATGCCTGTAAATACTCTTCCATCTCCACCTTGGTGGAGAGTAGTGATTGCGTTGATCGTAGTTCCCTAAATCGCGTCCTTCGCATACGCTGTTTACAGCCCACTGTATCAGGGCCTGCCGGATATGACCGAGCGCGTTATCCGAACAACTCAGGCCGTCGCGCTCATTGGTGCGTATCCGCCAACTGCTGTGTTGGGGATTCCATTGCTATTCTACTTCAGGCGACGTGTAGGGCCGCCCCTTTGCAAATTGCGCAATGGTTGGAGCCTTTGTTGCGACCTTCCCCTGGATGTGCCTAGTTGCATTTTTCGGCCCTGACGAGGCTTATGCTGGTGACCACATCACTTACCAAAACGGCATGATGACATGGTGGGGATTGCTAGAGACCGTCAAATCGCTCGCAGTGACAGCTGTATTCGGCTTTGCTGCTGGTGGACTGTTCTGGCTGGTGGCCGCCGCTGGCGTTAAAGACAGCCCGTTTCTGAAACGGTTCCAAGCAAAGTGTTCGAGTAGGCGGTCTCTCGATATCATCAAATACCCACCACCCCACCATAAAATGGCGGTGCGCCCGTCTCAAGATCTCACCGGAAAATACCTGACATAGGCGAACTCTTCGCCGTCAGGAGACCAGCAGGGCACGTTGATCGTGCCCTGCCCCCCGAAAAGCTCGAACAGTGTCTTCAGATTGCCGCCGTCCATATCCATCAGCCGCAGCCGCACGTCGAGATCGCGCGGATGGTCGAATACCCCAGGGTCGTAGGAGAGGAGCAGCACCATGTCGTTGTTGGGCGACGGATGGGCGAACCAGTTGCCCTGATTGTCCGAAGTCACCTGTTCGAGCCCGGTGCCATCGGGATGGATGCGCCAGATCTGCATCAGCCCCGTGCGGCTGGAGTTGAAATAGATCCATTGGTCGTCGGCGGACCAGTCCGGTCCGTCATTGCGGCCCTCGCCATGCGTCAGCCGCGTCTCGGCGCCGCCGTCGACGGAGATGGTGTAGATATCGAAGAGGTCGTCGCGGATGCCGCAATAGGCGAGCTGGCGCCCGTCCGGCGACCAGCCATGCCAGTAGGATGGCAGGTTCGGGGTGATGAGCCGCGGCGTGCCGCCTTCGATCGGCAGGATATAGATCGCCGACTTGCCGAATTCGGTCTTGTCGGAAATGACGATCTCAGTGCCATCGGGCGAAATGCCGTGATCATTGTTGCAGTTGACGGCAAAGCCGGTATCGACCTTGACCACCTCCCCGCCATCGAGCGGCAACCGGTAAAGCAGCCCGTCGCCGTTCAAGAGCAGGTAGGAACCATCAGGCGAGAAGTTCGGCGCCTCCACCAGCCTGTCCGTTTGCCAGACCTCGCGGGCCTTGCCCGTCCTGACATTGTAGATCTCAACCGAGCTGCGCATGTTTCCTCCCGAAAAATCCTGCAACGCCGCGTCTTTCCAGACGCGCAAAGGACGCCGTAACGCTTTGAATTGCTGCCGTCAGCAATCTCGATTGCGTCAGCGATCTCGATTGCGTTAGCGATCCCGGAAACGGTTGGTGATCGGATAACGCCGGTCCCGGCCGAAATTCTTTTTGGTGATCTTCACGCCCGGCGCCGATTGCCGGCGCTTGTATTCGGCGAGATAGAGCAGATGCTCGACCCGGTGAACGGTCGCAACATCATGGCCGCGCGCGACGATCTCCTCGACCGCCATCTCCTTCTCGACAAGGCATTCGAGAATATCGTCGAGCACGGGATAGGGCGGCAGCGAATCCTGGTCCTTCTGATCGGGACGAAGCTCGGCCGAAGGCGCCTTGTCGATGATATTCTGCGGGATTACCTCGCCGGAGGGCCCCAGCGCATCCGGCGGCACGTTTTCGTTACGCCAGCGGGAAAGCGCATAGACCTGCATCTTGTAGAGGTCCTTGATCGGGTTGAAGCCGCCGTTCATGTCGCCGTAAAGCGTGGCGTAGCCGACCGACATTTCCGACTTGTTGCCCGTCGTCACCACCATCGAACCGAACTTGTTGGAGATCGCCATCAGGATGACGCCGCGCGCCCGGCTCTGCAGGTTCTCCTCGGTGATGCCGCTATCCGTGCCTTCGAAAAGGCTGGCGAGCGCGCTGCTGAAGCCCGTCACCGGCTGTTCGATCGGCACGATATCGTAGCGGCAGCCGAGCGCCTTCGCACAGTCGGCCGCATCCTTCAGCGAATCCTCGGACGTATATCGATAGGGCAGCATGACGGTGCGCACCCGCTCCTCGCCGAGCGCATCGACGGCGATTGCCGCACAGATCGCAGAATCGATGCCGCCAGAAAGGCCGAGCACGACAGTCTTGAAGCCGTTCTTGTTGACGTAGTCGCGAAAGCCGAGCAGGCAGGCGCGATAATCGGCCTCCTCGCTTTCAGGGATATGCGCCATCGGCCCTTCGGCGCAATGCCAGCCGCTGTCGCCGCGCTTCCACGTCGTCACCGCCAGCGCCGTCTCGAACTGGCTCATCTGGAAGGCGAGCGACTTGTCGGCATTGAAGGCGAAGCTTGCACCGTCGAAGACGAGCTCGTCCTGGCCGCCGAGCTGAGCGGCATAGATCAGCGGCAGGCCGGTTTCGATCACCTGTTTCAGCACCACCTGATGGCGGATATCGACCTTGCCGCGATAATAGGGCGAACCGTTCGGCGACAGCAGGATTTCCGCCCCGCTTTCGGCCAGCGTCTCGCAGACGCCGAGATCGCCCCAGATATCCTCGCAGATCGGAATGCCGATGCGCACGCCGCGGAAATTCACCGGCCCCGGCATAGCGCCCTGGTCGAAGACGCGCTTCTCGTCGAACTCGCCGTAATTCGGCAGGTCGATCTTGTCGCGCACCGCGATCACCTTGCCGGCGTCGAGCACGGCGACCGAATTGTAGCGCCCGGTCTCGTCCTGCCGGGGAAAGCCGATGATGACGCCCGGCCCGCCATCGGCGGTATCGGCCGCGAGAGTCTCGACCGCCTTCCAGCAGGCGCGGATGAAGGCGGGCTTCAGCACTAGGTCCTCCGGCGGATAACCGGAGATGAAAAGTTCGGTCAGGACGAGCAGATGCGCGCCCCCCCGGCCCGCGTCAATGCGCGCCTCGCGCGCCTTGGCGAGATTGCCGGCGACATCGCCGACCGTCGGGTTGAGCTGGCCGATGGCGATGCGCAACGTATCAGAAAGGGCGTTTTCCTCTGTCATGTCATTTATTTAGCCTGCACCTTTCGCGACCGCAACATGTTGGCGCCAAAAGCGGCGCCCGGCGGTGACGAAATTTTTATGAACGGATTGCGCATGGCGCCGCGCGGCACCGATACGCATTGCAATTTGCCTCCGGAGCGGAATACTGGCGCCGAAAGCGACCACATCGATAACGGGTATCGGAAACAGGCAATGTCTAATCTTTCGGACTTCGTGCACCATCATTTCGACAAACCGGCCGACGAACTCGGCGACATCGAAAAGCGCGTGCTGGCGAAAGCGCACCAACGCAAGGTCATCTCGACCGACGTCAATGCCGCCTTGTCCGCCGAAGCCTCCTTTGGCGAACGCATCGCCGATGGCATCGCCCGCGTCGGCGGCTCCTGGTCCTTCATACTCGCCTTCCTCGCTTTTCTCGCCGTCTGGACACTGATGAACACCATCGGTCTGGTGGCGCATCCCTTCGACCCATACCCCTTTATTTTTCTGAATCTGATCCTGTCGATGATCGCCGCTATCCAGGCGCCGATCATCATGATGTCACAGAATCGGCAGGCAGAGCGCGACCGCTTCGAGGCCGCCAAGGATTATGAGGTCAATCTCAAGGCCGAGCTTGAGGTGCTCTCCCTGCACCAGAAGATCGATATGAGCGTGCTGACCGAGCTGACGGCGCTGCGCGAGGACGTGGCCCGCCTCAGCGCCGAACTTTCCGCCAGAAGCTGAGGCAGCGCTTATTGCGCAACGATCACCCGCCCGGACCGGCAAACAGGATGAGATTTCCGTCCGGATCCAGCACGATGAAGTTTCTGGCGCCCCACGGCTCCTTCCTGAAGGGCTGATGGAAGGATACGCCTGCGGCCTGGAAATCCAGGAACAGGCGCTTGATCTCGTCTGATGTATCGACGGTGATCGAGGCTGAAAGCAGATGCTCCCGTTGCCTGATATCGCCGACGAACACGGGCTCGCATACCAGCCTCAGTGCGAGTTGAGCATTGTCGCGGATGACCTGTCCGTAAAACGGCGGGTCGCCATAGACGAAGTCGACCCTGAAGCCGAGCTTGCCGGTGAAGAATTCGCACGACGCCTTGATATCGGTGACAAACAACTGCGCGGATAGCGAACTCAGGATGGCTTGTGGTGCGGGCTGTTTTTTCGGATCTGTCATGGCTGCGGCTCCTGTCTTGAGCGCCTGCCATCCTTCGAAACCCATTTGACGTGCGATCAGGTCCTGCGCGTCGCTAAGCTTGAAGCGCGCCTCCAGCACCTGGCTGTCATCGAGATGACGGAAGCGCGGCAACGCAGCTCTGATCTCGGCTGCAACAGGATAGTATCTTTCGCGGTGCCATCGCAAATACTGCTTGGCCTGCTTTTTGAGGTTTTCGAGATTCGGCATGGGCGCAACTGTTGATACATTGTAGGCGGGCATTGCCCTTTCGACATTCGACGAAGCGCCCTACGCAGCACGGTAAACCTAGCCTCGGCGATCAACCTTTGTCAATCACGAGGCCGGCGAGGATGACGATGGGGGATTCCCGTCATATTGCGGCAGGCCATCTGATATTTCGTAGAAATCGCCCTTATCGGCGCAGTAGATATGATGGCCGAAGGCAAGGCCGCTTGGCTCGTCGAAGGCGCCCGCCATGACCGAAATCTGCGCCGATCCGTCGCGCTGCCAGAACAGCGCGGAACCGCAATTCGAACAGAAGCCGCGCTGCGCCTCCTTGCTCGATCGGTACCAGCGGATCGCCTCAGCGCCCTCGATCGAAAGAGCCGCGAGCGCCACGTCGGCCGCGGCGTAGTATAGCCCGGTCTGCCGGCGGCATTGCGAGCAATGACAGCCGACGACAGGCCCAGGCTTCGCCGTCGTTGAAAATCGCACGGCGCCGCAAAGGCAGCCGCCTGCATGTCGCTCTGTCATATCAGTCCCCTGTTCCTGAAAGAAACGTTGCCGCCGATCTTCTCCGGCGTCAAATCCATTTCCCTGAACGAGCCATCAGCAATTTTGAGGTCGCAGGTCTTGTGTGTGCGTATCGCAGCGAAACATCGGCGCAGTGCGGGAAACGGAAGCTCCTTATGCGTGCACCTCCTCACCAATTACCTTTGGTTGCACTCTAGAAAAAACTCCTCGGAAAGATTATGATTTTTCGGTAAGATACGAACCTTCATAACATTCAAGTACATCCATTACGTTTATTAGATAATTCAAAATTAATATCTCCTGATCTACAGTCGCAACCACTGATCGATATCCAGCGCGATCAGCCTGCGAGGTGAAAGATGAGTATTCTCCACCCCTTCTCTTCGAACAACCGAGGCGCTGCGGCGATCGAATTCGCGATCGTCGCGCCGCTCTTCCTCCTAGTCGTCCTGACAATGATTGCTTACGGCATCTATCTGAGCGCTTCCCACGCGGTGCAACAGCTGACCGCCGATGCCGCGCGCACCGCCGTTGCTGGCATGACCAGCCAGGAGCGATCGCAGCTAGTCGATGATTTTATCAGCCAGTCGACCATCGACCACCCGCTGCTCGATAAGACCAAATTGCACGTCACCGTTACCACCGACCCCGGCAATGCCAACCAGTTCACCGTGACGGCGGAATACGACGCCAACAACCTGCCGATCTGGAACCTCTACACTTTCCCTCTGCCCGACCACATGATCCGCCGCTTCGCGACCATCCGGATGGGAGGGCTTTGAGATGCGCACCTTCAAGGCCCACCTGCGGTACCTCGCCACCAATGCGTCAGGCAATATCGCCATCATGGCAGCGCTCTCAGCCCCTCTCATCCTCTATTCGCTCGGTCTCGGCGTCGACTACGGCATGATGACGCTGCAGCAGCGCCGGCTGCAGCAACTGAGCGATATCGGCGCTATCGTTGCCGCCGCCGACATCAACCACGCCGCCGACAACCTCGTCGCTAATTTCGGCCAAAACGGCCTCAACATCGCCGTCCGCACAGACACGGGTTATGCGACGAAGAAGGGCGTGCTGCCGCTGACATCAGACCTCATGCAATTCGACGCCGTCGCCGACTTCATCCCCGGCACCTATCTCGCGGATGCCTCAGTGCCGCTCGGCAGCCGTTTTGCCGCCGGCGCGCAGCCCTACGACGCGGTGAAGGTCGGCATCTCTCAGAAGGCGGAACTGATCTTCGCCACCGCCTTTGCCGCCGCTCCCAACCTCAGGGCGGTCGGCACCGCCTCGGCCTCCAAGCTTGCTGCCTTCTCGATCGGTTCACGGCTGGCAAGCCTCAACGGCGGCGTGCTGAACTCGCTGCTCGGCAGTCTGCTCGGCACGAGCCTCTCGCTGAAGGTCGCCGACTACGAGGCACTCACATCAGCCGATATCAAGCTGCTCCCCTTTCTCGACATGCTGGCGACCGATCTCAACCTCACCGCCGGCACCTATGACGAGCTGCTGGCGACCGACATCTCTTATCCCAGACTTTTGAAGACGCTCGGCAAGACAGGCGGCCTGACGCCCACCGTCACCAACGTGCTCAATACGATTGAAAAGGCGCTCGGCACGACGCAGGTCAAGATCAAGCTTAAGGATCTCTTCGACCTCGGCCCGACCGGCGAGCGCATGATCGGCAGCGGCTCCCAGCTCTCGGCCGAGGCGAGCGTGATGGATATCGTCTCGGCGGCAGCCGTTGCCGCAAACCAGAAGAAGCAGGTCGCCGCCAATCTGGGCGCCTCGGTGCCCGGGCTTGCCACGGTCAAGCTGACGCTTGCGATCGGCGAGATGCCGAAGGGTGCTGCCTCGAACGGGATCGGCGCTGTTGGCGCCACCGTCCGCACCGCGCAGGTGCGCCTGGCACTCGAAGTGTCGTTGCTTGGCGCCAATTCCCTCGCCGGACTGAAGGTACGGGTGCCCCTCTATCTCGAGGTCGCCCATGCTGAAGCCAGGCTCGCGAGCATCACCTGCCTCGGTGGCGGCGCCAGAAACGCGAGCGTTGGCGTCGAGGTGGTACCCGGCGTCGCCGAACTGTCGCTCGGCGACGTCGATCCCAAAGCCTTCGTCAATTTCGACAGCTCGCCACGCGTCACCCGCGCCACGCTGATCGACGCGTTGCTACTCAGCGTCTCCGGCATGGCGCATGTCAACCTGAGCAACCTCAGCAAAAGCAAGCTGACCTTCCAGCCGACCGACATCGCCGCCAAGACCATCAAGAACGTCTCGACCAAGGATACGCTGACGTCGGCCTTGCAGTCGTTGATCAAGGAAACCGATATCCAGGTGAGCGTGCTCGGACTCGGCGTCGGCCTGTCGAAAACAGCGGTGCAGGGTGCCGTCGCCGACACGCTTTCGGGGCTGACCAAGCCACTCGACGAACTGCTCTTCAACCTCCTGACCCTGCTCGGCATCAAGATCGGCGAGGCCGACGTGCGCGTCACTGACGTACGCTGCCAGCAATCGGTGCTGGTGCAATAAGACCCCTTCCATCGCCCTCGCCTTGTCGAAATTGCAGCGGGAATCTGTTGCCTGTCGACAACACCCACTAACCTCGTCCCATCCCGGCATTGAATCGCCGGCTGTTGTCGGCGATACTCCAGGTCAAATTCATTCAACCTCCGGGAGACTGACATGAGAGCGAACCTGTCCAAACAGAAAGGAAACATCCTCCACAAGGACATTCAGCTTCATGAATATTCGCTTCTCCCGCGCGAGGAAAAACTCGCGACGCCATAACTCCTTCGTAAACCTCCTCCGCGATCATCCGACTTCCGCCGACAGTGAGCGGCGGCGGTCGCGTATGCGCAAATTCCTCTCCTATTATCGCCCGCATCTGCCTTTGCTGCTGGCGGATCTGCTTTGTGCCATCCTCGTCGCCGGCACGGCCGTCGCCTTGCCGCTCTGCGCCAACATCGTCACGAGCCGCCTTCTGGCTCTGCCCGATGCGCCCCAGGCCTTCGCACAAATCCTTGCGATGGGCGGCATCATGTCGGCCGTTCTGGCCGTCCAGATCGTCGCCATCTTCTTTGTCGATTATCGCGGCCACGTGATGGGCGCGCGCATCGAAGCGACGGTGCGGCAGGAACTCTTCGAGCACTGCCAGAAGCTCTCGTTCAGCTTCTACGACCGCCAGCGCACCGGCCAGCTGATGAGCCGCATCACCAATGACAGCCTGTGGCTGGGCGAGCTCTTTCATCATGGCCCCGAGGATCTTTCCATCGCCGTACTCAAATACGGCGGCGCCATGCTGGTACTGTTCTTCATCGATCCGCCATTGGCGGCTCTCATCCTGCTCCTCACGCCGGCGGCGGTCGCCTATGCGCTCTATTTCAACCGGCGCATGAACCGCGCGCTCGAAGCCAGCAAACGGCAGATCGCCGCCGTCAACGAGCGCGTCGAGGACGCTCTTGCGGGCATCCGCGTCGTCCAGTCCTTTGCCAACGAGGCGCTGGAGAAGGAACGCTTCGCCGAGCAGAACCGGCGTTTCTTGCAAAGCCGCGCCGAGGGTTACCGCAGCGAAGCCTGGTTTTCGGTCGGCACCGAAACCTTCGCCCAGCTCGTCACCATATTGGTGATCATCGTCGGCGGCCTGCGCATCCTGGCGGCGGAACTGACCGTGCCTGATATGCTGACCTTCCTGCTCTGCGTCGCCGTGCTGGTCGATCCGGTGCAGCGGCTGGCGAATTTCGTGCGCCTCTGGCAGGAGGGTTATACCGGCTTCGTCAGGGCCATGGAGATCCTGGAGATCGCCCCCGATATCACCGATCGGCCGGCCGCGCGTCCGATGCCGACACCAAGGGGCGAGATCCGTTTTTCCAACGTCGCCTTCGGTTACGAGGCCGATGGTCCGCGGGTGCTCGAGCAGCTGTCGCTCACAATCGCTCCCGGGGAGTTCGTCGCCCTGGTCGGCCCGTCAGGGGTCGGCAAGAGCACGCTTTGCGCGCTAATACCGCGTTTCTACGATGTCGAGGCAGGGGCGATCCAGATCGATGGCATCGACATCCGCGATGTGACGTTGGCCTCGCTCCGGCGCCATGTCGGCGTGGTGCAGCAAGATGTCTACCTGTTTGCCGGTACGGTGGCGGAAAACCTGCGCTACGGCCGGCCCGATGCCAGCGATGCCGAGCTGGAAGCGGCCGCGCGCGCCGCCAATGCGCACGATTTCATCATCGCCCTGCCCCATGGATATGACACCGATATCGGCCAACGCGGCGTCAAGCTTTCGGGCGGCCAGCGCCAGCGTATCACCATCGCCCGCGCCTTCCTCAAGAATCCTGAGATCCTGATCTTCGACGAAGCAACCAGCGCGCTCGACAACGAGAGCGAACGGGCCGTGCAGCAGGCGCTGCTCAGCCTGGCAAACGGCCGAACCACCCTGGTCATCGCCCATCGTCTGTCGACCGTCCGCCATGCCGACCGCATCCTGGTCCTGACGGCTGATGGCATCGTCGAACAGGGCACTCATGACGAACTCATGGCGCAAGACGGTGTCTACGCCAATTTGCACAGCATCCAGGCCAGCATCTGAGCGTCTGGTACGGGTGCAGGATAACAAAAGCCCGACGGTTCGCCGGGCTGCTAACAAGTCGGTCAACTCCTATTTCGTCATGCTCGGGCTTGTCCCGAGCATCTGCAGCCGGCGCAGCAGATCCTCGGCACAACAAGGCCGAGGATGACGTCGAGCAAAGAGCGAGGCCTGTCAATAAAAAGCCCGGCGAACCGGGCTTTTCATCATCTGTTTCGGGGCTGATCTCAGCCGTTGGCGACCATCCGCTTTTCGTCGCGGCCGCCCTTCATGCGCTCGGCAAGCAGGAAGGCGAGCTCAAGCGCCTGGTCGGCGTTGAGGCGCGGATCGCAATGGGTGTGATAGCGGTCCTGCAGGTCTTCTGCGGAGACCGCGCGGGCGCCGCCGGTGCACTCGGTCACGTCCTTGCCGGTCATCTCGATATGGATGCCTCCCGGATGCGAGCCTTCGGCGCGGTGGATCTGGAAGAAGCTTTCGACTTCCGACAGTATCCGCTCGAAGGGACGGGTCTTGTAGTTGTTGAGCGTGATCGTGTTGCCGTGCATCGGATCGCAGGACCAGACGACCTTGCGGCCCTCGCGCTCGACGGCGCGAATGAGCTTCGGCAGGCTGTCGGCGACCTTCTCATGGCCGAAGCGGCAGATCAGCGTCAGGCGCCCCGCCTCGTTGGCAGGATTCAGGATGTCGATCAGTTGCAGCAGGTCGTCGGCCTGCAGCGACGGGCCGCATTTCAGGCCGATCGGGTTCTTGATGCCGCGGCAATATTCGACATGCGCATGGTCGGCCTGGCGCGTACGGTCGCCGATCCAGATCATGTGGCCCGACGTTGCATACCAGTCGCCCGAGGTGGAATCGACGCGGGTCAGCGCCTCCTCGTAACCGAGCAGCAGCGCCTCATGGCTGGTAAAGAAATCGGTCTCGCGGAGCGCCGGCTGGTTTTCCGAGGTAATGCCGATCGCCTTCATGAAATCCATGGTTTCGCTGATGCGGTCGGCAAGCTTGCGGTAGCGCTCGCCCTGTGGGCTGTCCTTGACGAAGCCGAGCATCCACTGATGGACGTTTTCGAGGTTGGCGTAACCGCCCATCGCAAAGGCGCGCAGCAGGTTCAGCGTCGCAGCCGACTGGCGATAGGCCATGGCCTGGCGCTCCGGGTTCGGAATGCGCGACTCCTCGGTGAACTCGATGCCGTTGATGATGTCGCCGCGATAGGCCGGCAGCGTCACGTCGCCCTGCTTCTCGACATTCGACGAACGCGGCTTGGCGAACTGGCCGGCAATACGGCCGACCTTGACGACCGGCAGCTGCGCGCCGAAGGTCAGCACCACAGCCATCTGCAGGAAGGCGCGGAAGAAGTCGCGGATATTGTCGGCGCCGTGCTCGGCGAAGCTCTCGGCACAGTCGCCACCCTGCAGCAAGAAGCCGTTGCCTTCGGCGACATTGGCGAGATGCTTCTTCAGGCGCCGCGCCTCGCCTGCAAAGACAAGCGGCGGATAGCTGGCAAGCGTGGCTTCCGTTGCCGCCAAAGCGGCTGCGTCGGGATATTCGGGAACCTGCAGGATCGGTTTTTGCCGCCAGCTGCTCGGGGTCCAATTGTCTGCCATCTCACTCACCTGTTCTCACATCCATACCTCAGGATGCCCTCAATATGCGGCGGCTTATAGACCTTTAGACCCAGCTTGCAAAGACCATTCGGCGACTGCTTGTCGCCTCGCCGCCGCCGCTCGCCGCTCTCTAGTTAAACCTGCATATACCATGTCGATTTTCCCATATTTTAGACTTTCAATGTAGAACCGGAGAGAGTTTCAACTTCGGGGACATGGCATGGCAATACTTCCGCCCGGTTTCATATCGGACCGCTCGGGCAATTTCGGCATCATGACGGCACTGCTGGTGGTACCGCTCTTCGGTGCGGCCGGCATGGCGGTGGATTTCGCCCACGCGCTCAGCCTGAGGACACAGCTTTACGCCGCTGCCGATGCCGCTGCCGTCGGTTCGATCTCGGAGAAATCCGGCGCCGTCGCAGCCGCCATGACCATGAGCGGCAACGGCACCATCTCGCTCGGCAAGGACGACGCCCGCAATATTTTCATGTCTCAAATGTCCGGGGAGCTGACCGACGTTCATATCGACCTTGGCATCGATGTCACCAAGACCGCCAATAAGTTGAATTCGCAGGTTTCCTTCAGCGCGACCGTGCCCACCACCTTCATGCGCATCCTCGGCCGGGACTCGATCACGATCTCGGGTGCGGCGACGGCCGAATATCAAACCGCCGCCTTCATGGATTTCTACATCCTACTCGACAACACGCCTTCCATGGGCGTCGGCGCAACCTCGACCGATGTTTCCAAGCTGCAGGCCAAAACAGGCTGCGCCTTCGCCTGCCATCAGATGGATCAGAGCACCAACAATTACACCATCGCCAAGAGCCTCGGCGTCGCCATGCGCATCGACGTGGTGCGCCAGGCAACCCAGGCGCTGACCGATACGGCCAAGACCGAACGCGTCAGCAGCGACCAGTTCCGCATGGGCGTCTATACTTTCGGCACCAAGGCCGAGGATGCCAAGTTGACGACGATCTCCAGCCTCACCTCCGACCTGACGAAGGTGAAGAATTACACCGACACCGTCGACCTGATGACCATTCCCTACCAGAACTACAACCAGGACCAGCTCACGAGCTTCGATAGCGCCCTGACGCAGATGAATACCATCATTGATCCGGCTGGCGACGGCACGTCGAATATCAGTCCCGAAAAGATCCTGTTCTTCGTTTCCGACGGCGTCGGCGATAGCTACAAGCCGTCCTCTTGCACCAAGAAGACGACCGGCGGCCGCTGTCAGGAACCGATCGACATCTCTTTCTGCAAGCCGCTGAAGGATCGCGGCGTCAAGATTGCCGTGCTCTACACCACCTACCTGCCGCTGCCGAGCAACGATTGGTACAACAAATGGATCAGTCCCTTCCAGAGCGAGATCCCAACGAAGATGCAGGCATGCGCCTCGCCCGGCTTCTATTTCGAGGTGTCGCCGACCGAAGGTATCGCTGGTGCGATGAAGGCGCTTTTCCTCAAGGTCATCCGCTCGCCGCGCATCACCAGCTAGCGCATCGGCCTGAAAATCGAAATCGATTTTCGGAAAGCACGATGCGTCGTTCAAAAAGTTAGAGCGTCCTTTGTGCAGCGGTTCCGGGTCAACGACATGCAGAGCAAAAGCCCGTCACGGCTCAAAGCCGCTTGCCGTCGCGGATCCGATAGCTCGGCGCATACATGGTGACGAGCTCTTCGGCGGCCGTCGGGTGCAGCGCCATTGTCCGGTCGAAATCGTCCTTGGTGCAGCCGGCCTTCAGCGTGATGCCGAGCAGCTGCGCCATCTCGCCGGCATCGTGGCCGAGAATATGGGCGCCCACCACCTTGCGGCTCGCCGCATCGACGATCAGCTTCATGATCATCCGCTCGGCGCGGCCGGAAAGCGTGGCCTTCAGCGGCCGGAACTGGGCGCGGTAGACCTCGAGTTCGGAATAACGCTTGCCCGCCTCCTCTTCCGAAAGGCCGACTGTGCCGATCTCAGGCTGCGAGAAGACGGCGGTCGGGATCAGCTCGTAATCCGGCCGGGTCGGATTGTTCTTGTACTCGGTCTCGATGAAACACATCGCCTCGTGGATCGCCACCGGCGTCAGCTGTACCCGATTGGTGACATCGCCGAGCGCGTAGATGTTTTCGACATTGGTGCGGGAATATTCGTCGACGATAACGGCGCCGCGCTCGTCGACGGCGACGCCGGCCGCCTCGAGGCCGAGGCCTTGCGTGTTCGGATCGCGCCCAAGCGCCAGCATGACCACGCCGGCTTGCAGCGTGCCGTTGTTCAGCGTCTCCAGAATGAGCCCGCCCTCGCCCTTCGAAACCTTCTGCAGCGTGTCGTGGCAGAGGATGCAGATACCCTTGGCGACCATCGCCTCGTGCAGCCCGCGTCTCAGGTCCTCGTCGAAGCGCGACAGGATCTCGGCGCCGCGATAGATCAGCGTCGTCTCGACGCCGAGGCCATGGAAGATATTGGCGAACTCGACGGCGATATAGCCGCCGCCTGATATCACGATCGATCTCGGCAGCTCTTCGAGATGAAAGGCCTCGTTGGAGGAGATGCAGAGCTCGTGACCGGGAAGAGCCGCATGCGGGTTCGGTCGTCCGCCGGTGGCGATGACGATGGTCTTTGCCGTCACCGTCTGTCCGCTCTTCAGCAGCCGGACCGTATGCGCACCGACGAGTTCCGCGCGCGTTTCCAGGATCTCAGCATTGGCGCCGGCGAGCCCCTTCTTGTAGAGACCTTCAAGCCGGGCGATTTCGACATCCTTGGCCGCCACCAGCTTCTTCCAGTCGAAGCTGCTTTCGCCGACCGTCCAGCCGAAGCCCGCCGCATCCTCGAAATGCTCATGGAACTGCGAAGCGTAAACGAAGAGCTTCTTCGGCACGCAGCCGCGGATGACGCAGGTGCCGCCGTAGCGATACTCCTCGGCGATCGCCACCTTCTTGCCGAGCGAGGCGGCGACACGGGCGCCGCGCACGCCTCCGGAACCGCCGCCGATGACGAAGAGGTCGTAGTCGTAGGAAGACATGAGGAGCTCCGGAAGGGAATCGCAGGAAGGATGTTGCTGATATAGGGGCGATCGTCATGAAAACAAAAGCCCGCTCCTGCGTCATCCGGTTCCCATCGTCGAATCTTCATTCCGGTTGACCAGTCACCGTTTACGGTTGACCCGGTCGGCCGAGGCTGGCAGGCAATCCGTGGGATGGAAAAGAATGGCGGAGCAAAAGATGGATCAAACTCTCTTCACCAACCTGTGCAAGGCTGGCAAATTCAAGGAAGCGCTCGGCCTCGCCATTCAGGGCCACGAGCATGAAAAATACACGCCGAGCCGCTTTTCGATCGACAAGAAGACGAGACTGCCGATCTTCTATCGCGGCAACAAGCGCGTGGAGCCGGATGAGGAGGGTGTGTGGCAACTTGCAAAGAACCCGAACCCATAGGGGCTGAGTTGCGGCGCATATGCGTTGGCAATTGAATCTGCCTAGCGATTGCTGCTGTCAGCGGCTAATGCGGAATTCCGACGGCTTCTTCTCAAGCTGGGCTGCTTCCGTCTCGACGCCCGAAACCGACGCCCCCAAAGGCCCGCGCCTGAAACGCTCGATCATTGTCGTGATGGCGCTGTCGGGTCCTGCGATCACTGCGACGACCGCCCCGTCCTCTTCATTGCGAACCCAGCCCGTCAAACCGAGCCGCACCGCCTCGTCGCGCGTCCATATGCGAAAACCGACACCCTGGACCTTGCCGGATATCCGCACTCGAACGGCCTTATCATGATCGGACATGTCTGCAGTCACCTGAAGCCTCGCCAACGGCATTTGCCGCATCATATCAAAAAAGCCCGGACGATGCCGGGCTTTCGCAAATTTGAGGGGGCAGGCCTTACTGCTGGGCAGCCGGTGCCGGAGCGGTCGGGCTGTCGGTTGCCGGTGGCGGCGCCTTGATGACCTTGGAAAGCTCGGCGTTGCTCTGCTTTTCCAGGTCGCGGGAAATGCCCTGCGCCCAGATGTCGGCAGCCTTCGCCGTCTCGCGCGAGGCGACCGGGCCATCGCGCAGCAGCTTCTTGCCGACGTCGGAATTATAGAAGTCGGCGATCGCCTTCAGCTCGTCGACGGTGAAGGTCTTGGCATAGGTGAGTGCCGCCTCCTTCTCCAGATCGCCGCGGCGCGGCGCCAGCGCCAGCGCCTGCGCGTCGACGGTCGACGAAATGATGTCCTGGTAGTTCGGCGAATCCTGGATCAGGCCGGCCTTCAGACGCTCGGCGAGACCGGGCAGGATGTTGTCGAACTGGGCGGTGGCGCCGATGGCGTCGATCGCCGCGCGAGACGCCTTCAGCTGCTCCTCGGAGACTTCCTGCGCCTTGACGGCGGAGCCGAAGGCAAGCCCGGAAAGAACGACGGTCGTAGCGGCGAGACGGCCAAGACCTGCAATGTTCATCATGAGTATATGCTCCTGTTATCTGTTTGCCTGCAGCGTGCGCGCACCCGCAGGACCGGCAATGATCGCAAGTGCCGCCATATTGATAAAGAGCCCGTGTTCAACGACGCCGGGTATGGAATTCAGCTCGCTCGAAAGCGCCTCTGCATCAGGAATGCGGCCAAAAGATGCATCGATGATGTGATGGCCGCCATCCGTGGTAAACTCTCCGTCACCCGACTGGCGCAGGTCGAGTTCACCGGAAAGACCGAGCCGGGCTGCGACCTTTTCGATCGCGATGCGCGTCGAGACGAGCCCGAACGGATTGACCTCGATCGGCAGTGCGAAGGCGCCGAGCGTTTCCACCAGCTTGCTCTCGTCGGCAATGACGATCATTCGCTCGGAGGCGGCCGCGACGATCTTTTCGCGCAACAGCGCGCCGCCGCCGCCCTTGATCAGCCTGAGCGCCTGATCGACCTCGTCGGCGCCATCGATCGTCAGGTCGAGTGCCGGCAGTTCGTCGAGCGACTTCAACGGCACGCCGAGTTCGACGCAGAGCCGCGCGGTTCGTTCGGAGGTCGGAACGCCTTCGACCCTGAGGCCGCCCGCGACCTTCTCCGCCAGCAGGCGAACGAACTCTTCCGCCGTGCTGCCGGTGCCGATCCCGAGACGCATCCCGCTTTCGACATGGGCGAGTGCGGCCTCGGCGGCCTTGATCTTCATTTCGCGGGCATCCATGCGCCGCCAGCTCCTGATATTGCGTTGGATGTGCTGTTTACACGGCTCGCCTGGCAAACGAAAGTCAAAATCATCACCGAAAATGAAAAGCCGAAACAGAGGCCTGCAGCCTTCCCGACCATCGCCGGACGTTGCTTTCCGCCGCACGATCGCCTACCTCAGGGACGATCGATCGTTCCCTAGGACGATCCATCGCTCCTCAAGACGACCATCGCTCAAAGAGACATGCCCTTGACCCCTGTTCCCGCTCGCCCGGCGCTCGTCGTCTTCGATCTCGACGGCACCCTTCTCGATACCCACGTGGACCTGGTCGAGAGCCTGAACCATACGATCGCGGCCCTTGACCTCCAACCGGTCAGCTATGACGACCTCACCCATCTCGTCGGCCAGGGCGCACGCGTCATGATCGAGCGCGCCTGCCGGCTGCGCGGCCATCCGCTCGAAAGCGACGCCCTGCCGCCGCTGGTCGAGCGTTTCGTTGCCCACTATGCCGGCAACATGCCCGGCCATACCGAACCCTATCCCGGCCTGGTCGCCGCCATGGACCGGCTGAAATCTCAGAATTACCGCCTCGCCGTCTGCACCAACAAGATGGAGAGCCTGGCACTCGGCCTGCTCGGCAAGCTCGAGCTTACCCGGTATTTCGACGCCATCACCGGCGGCGACAGCTTCGAATACCGCAAGCCCGACGCCCGCCACCTCACCGGCACCATCGAACGCGCCGGCGGCGACATCACCCGCACCGTGATGATCGGCGACAGCGTCAACGATATCGCCGTGGCGAGAAACGCCGGCGTACCGTCGATCGCCGTACCTTTCGGTTATTCCGACGTGCCGGTTTCAAGCCTCGATCCGGATGTTATCATCACCCATTTCGATGAGTTGACGCCGGAGCTAGTGGAAACGCTGTTGCGGGAATATGCCGAGAAGATTGCCGTCTGAGGCCTAGGTGTTTAGTCCCGGCATTTGATGGTGCATTATTTTCCTTAGAATGGAGGGAGGCACTATGGGCCAGGTTCTACACGGGAGCGCCACAACGACAGAGGCAATCCGTCGAGCAATACAAAATAGTGAA
>NZ_WIEU01000038.1:0-33050 GCF_012276115.1 Rhizobium leguminosarum bv. viciae
TGTCCTTCGGATAGCCCATTCAAGTCAGCAAGCGATGCGAAGCTGGAGCGGCAAAGTCCCTTCATGAAGTCGGTCGTTGACACCTATTCCTGTACGGGCGCTTTGCCGCGCGAACCCCGGGATGGCCATCCCGGGGTTCGATCCCAGCTTCCCAAACATTAAAGCATAGATTTGAGAGACAATTCCTGTGCTTGTCACAGGAATCTAGCCACGGCGCGTCCGCGCCGTGAATGACTCTACTGCAAAGAAGAAACTCCCGCGCCCAAGGACTTGGGCGCACTGGATTCCTGTGACAAGCACAGGAATGAGGGAGGTTGAGGCGTCGATTTCGCCGGCGGGTCGGAATTTCTGCTTCTGGGCGGGGTTGGAACGCTTCCACGACCGGGACGGAGACTTCCGCGAATACTAAGCGTCAGATTCTATCCGTTAGCCGCCGCTTTCCCCAACCAACTCCCATAAATCGACCTTCTCGGCTCGCCCCTTGACCTGCACGAGGCCAAGCGGGCGAAGGGCGAAGAGATCGGCGACGGCGTCGTGGATGGCGGCGCTGACCAGGATCGAGGTGTTGAATTCCTTGTTCAGTCCTTCCAGCCGCGAGGCGACGTTGATCGTGTCGCCCATGGCCGTGTACTGTTGCCTAGAAATCGCGCCGAAGCTGCCGACGACCGCCGGGCCGGTGTGCAATCCAAATCGCGTGATGAGCGCGGGGCGGCCATTCCGGCAGTTGGCTTCATTTAAGTCGTCGATCGCCGCTTTCATGGCAAGCGCGCATCGGCAGCCGTTTTCGGCATGTCTGGCGTCTGGAACAGGGGCGTTCCACATGACGAAAATGGAGTCGCCGAGATATTGCACGACGGTCCCGCGATTGCGCTCGGCGATGGTGTTTAACAGTTCGAAATAGGCCGACAATGTATCGACCACGTCCTCGGGCGAATGCTGCTCGGATATGGTGGTGAAGTCTCTGATGTCGGTGAAGAGCACCGTCACATCCTGTCGCTGCGCCTTGGCGACAGCTCGCCCTTCGGGATTGACGATCCGTCTGACGACTTCACGCGGAACATAGAGGGCAAACTGGCTGATGGCATGGCGGCTTGCCGCCAGCGCGCCCGCCAGCGTGTTGATCTCCGATATAAAGGAATGGGAGACACCTTTCTCGCCGACATCGAGATCGCCGATCCTGCGCGCCTCGTCGGCCAGCCGATAAAGGGAGCGGCTGACCATGCGCGAGAGCATCACCGAGGCGGCGACACCGGCGATCAGGAAGGCGGCCGCAATCAGGAGATTGTGCATCAGCAGCCGATCGGCCTCAGCCACCAGATCTTCCAGGGGCACGACGATTGCGGCGACGCTTCCCTCGAACAGACCGGACACGCCGACGGGGGCGATCTGCAGGATCTGGCGTTCGCCATCGAGATCGATCCGCACCACGCCGCCGCTTGCAAAGGCCGGATCCCGCCTGAGCCTCGCCACCGTTTCGAGGCTCGTGTCGTAACTGTCTTTCGTCGTATCGACGGCAACGGCGCCATCGGCATTTTTCGACCATGCGTCGAGAAGCCTGTTCATGATTGCCGGGTCGGAATGGGCGATCAGATCATCGGCGTCATCGATGATGTAGGCGCGCGCCCGCGGCGAAATCTTCTGCGCATCCAGCATCCGGCTGACAGTCATCAGGTGGATGTTGATGCCGACGACCACCTGATCGTCGTCTCGCATCGGTGCTGCGATCGTCAGCGTTGGAAGCTGCAGCGTTCCCGCAACATACGGTCCGACGGATACTTCCTCGCTGCGCTGGATGACGAATTGGTACCAGGGGCGTTGCCGCGGATCGAAAGATGCATGGTCGACGTCACGCTCGGCGATCGGGCTTGCCTGGCGGTCGAGGAAGCGAAACGTCGATATGACGTCCGGGCCCTGTCTGCGTGCTATCGTGCGGATCGCGAAAGCCGTGCCATCGGGTGCTGCGAGGATCCGGCGGACATCCTGCCTTTGCGTGTTGATGACCTGCAGATACGAGCCGTCAGGATAGCCGGTGTAGACGCTCGTCGCGTTGGGGACGTTTCTGAGAACCTCCAGAAAGAATTGCTGTTTTGCCGTGATATCCTGGGGCGGCGGGGAGGCGAGCTGCGGCAGGGTCGATGCCAGTGCCACCGCCTCGGTGCCGCCCTGCAGCGTATTGCGGTACCCCTCGATCAGCCGCAGGCTCATCTCGCGCATCTGCTGCACGCCCGCACTGACGGCAGCATCGCTTCCCTGCCTGAACGCCAGCCAGATGATCGGCGTCGACGTGCAAAGCAGCGATGCGACGACCAGGACGCCGAGATGCAGTCGTAGGGGTTTGGACCAGTGCACGAGATTTCCCCCGAAATGCGGACACGTCTCAGTACACGAGGCATAGCCAACGATGGCAGCTAACCGCCTTTTGGAAACTTACACAAGGCGGTGAGTGCGGTCACACCGCCGCTGCGCGTCTCGGCTGGGATGACGGAGGGTGAGGGCGGGTTTCGACAACCAAATGGGCGGCAAAACTATCAGTCGACGTTTTACTTCGATCCGCCGTATTCGGGTAATGAAGACGACTATGGTAGGGCTGTGTTGAGCAGGGATGACTTTGCCGAACTGGCAGATGTCCTCGGCAAAATTCGGGCCCGGTTCTCCTATCTTTGAGTGCCGTTCACTTGTCTTCGAGAGGTTTTCAACGTTCCAGATTGAAGAAATCGATTGCAGTTATCTGTCGCCGGTGGCGGGCATAGCAATACCGTCAGGGAGGTGATTATATCGCCCGCTGGGTAGAGGCAGCAACTCGTCGGGGGCGCAAATGTGGATTGAGCTGTCGGAACATACGATCGAGGCGCTCGCGCAGGTAATCAGTGGCGGCTCTGCCTCAGATCCCAACGAACCCATAGGGCTTTATCGGCGGGGATGGGAGTTGGAACAATGGTTCGCCTCCTGCCAGGTTCGTTTCAATCTGGTTGCGGGCAGTCGCCATATTGCAACCCGACAGGCCATTTCAACTTTAGCGGGGTTCAAGGACGACAACGCCGCTCTTGAGCGCCTCATAGAGAAGGCTGCCGACCCTCGTGATTTCATCGAGCGGCCAGAGAGGCATGAGGGCGTCATGGAGTATTTGAACCGCCGCTTGGAGCACGATGGTCTCCAGCTTGTTAGAGAGGGGCGAAAGGTTCGCCTTTGCGCTTTCACCGAGGCGGGTTCGATCGCGAATCTCATAACTGCTGGGACTAAGATCGATTTTGATACCGTGAACAGAGACCTTGAGCGTGCAAAGAAGGGTGTAGTGGATGACCCGGAAGATGCAATCACAGCGGCTTGCTCTTTGGTCGAGAGCGTCTGCCGATCGATCTTAGTCGAATTGAAAGTGGAGTTCCCCAAAAAGCTGGATTTGGCCGGAGTCTATAAGGCGGTCCGAGAACCCTTGGGACTCTCGCCAACAAAGGAAGGTGTGGCAGACGAGATCTCTGCGGATGTTCGTGCTGTGCTCTCTGGCCTTGTCAACGCGGTGCAGGGAATCGGCGCACTTCGGACCCATGGTGGCGACGCTCATGGTAGGGAGCGGGGCTTCAAGAGAGTGGATCCCAGAATTGCGAGGCTCGCCATTCATTCGGCCAGCGCTGTCGCGGTGTTCCTGATCGAGACCTGGCAGTTGAGATTTCCGGGCAGGGATTTACCAAAGTCTGAAAAGTAAACTGGAACTTTCAAGCTCGCCATTTGCCGGGCTGCCCTTGGGATGACCAAGCCTCCGAGGGCGTGGCCGATGACGGAAAGCTGCGTCTTTTCGGGGCTCCGCAAGGTTTAGGGATAAGGCGGCGGTTTATGCGATCGGATGGGGAAGTCCGTTTCAGCCTCGCGCAATCGAGGCGAAATAGACACGCCTATGCATAAGGAAAGACACCGATGCCGAAGGAAAGACACCGATGCCGAAGGCACTCCTGAACCCGCATATGCGACTGTGCTTCACAGCAATTTTTGCTCTGTTGGTTATGGATCTGACGCCAGCAGCCGGATTGCCGCGATGCCCTCCTCAGGATGAACTGCTGGCGAAAGCGGAGATCGTGGTTGAGGCGCGCGTGAAATCGCTGTCGATCGGCGAATCCGGTTTCCTAGGGACAGAAGACTCTCCGACGCGGTGGATAAGGGCAGATCTGGAGATCAAGAGAGTTATCAAAGGCAAATTCCCGGGAAAGGAGGCGACTGTGTACGGTGCCGTGTATCCCCCAGGGCCTTTCGGGGAACTGACCACGATGGCGTTATCTTACGGTTTCGATGGCCGTGACACCTTCGAATGGGAGCTTTCGCGCCGCGAAATCGGTGACGATGTGGCGTTGTTTTCGATGAACGCCTGCAACTATCACAAATTCCCCGACGGGGCAGTTGCTCCCCGCTGATCGACGGTGTCACATCGCGATTGGCGCCCGCCGCCTCAGGCCCGCTTCCGCCGCATCTGCGTGACGCTTCGCCAGACGGCCGAGACCAGGAAATAGAAGGCGCCGAGCCCGGCATAGCCGGCGATGTTGGCGATGGACGGTGCTTCCGGCATTTGCGCCTGGGCGATGAAGAAGGCGCCTGCCACCGCGGATTGGCCGCCGCTGAGGATCATCGCCCACTGGCCGCCATCGGTCTTCCATCGCCGGACGGCGGTTCCAAGCTGCAGCAGGCCGGAAAAGATCGCCCAGAAGCCGAAGACGCCGAGAACCCAGTTCATGCTCATCGTCAGGGCGACGACCACGGCAGCTGTCGTCACCGCGCTGACGGCGACGTTGATCGCCTGGCTGCGGTTGTTTGGCAGGCCGCCGTTCCGAGCTGCATCGATGAGGTTGGCGGCGGCATCCCAGGCCGGGTAGAGGATCAGCAAGCCCGCCGCGACGGCAAGCGACTGGAGCCCGGCCGTCAAGGCGGCGGCGACCCAGATGGCGGAAAAGGCTGCGCGGGTGAAGTAATAGCGCGTCAGCCACTCTTCCCTGTCGCCAGACGCGATGGTGGTTTGATCGGTGGTCATCATGATCTCTTTCCTGAATGTGATTGTGTTGGTCTGATAGGGGCGGGCTCACCGTTACGAGCGGTGTCCGTCATCGAGGTTGGGTTTCACGGAACCGCCCCAGCACCGCCGGGCTGCTGTCGCGACGGTGTTCTCCGTCGTTCGAGTCCATCGGCTGCGGTCAGACGGCATTCCCTCGTGAATCGCCGGTCGAACCGGGGGCGGCCCAGCCGACCGGCGACGACGTGGTCACATGGGCGGGACCACGCCATTTTTCCCGACAAGCACCTGATGGGCGAAGGCCCCCGAGGCAGCCTTCTCGGCGGGGATGAAGACGACGGCGCCGGGAACGAGATCGTCCTTGGTGGCCGGAGCGATGGTCACGACGGGCGTGCCGTCCGGAATCGAGATCTTCTTTTCCTTGCCGTGATAGGCGACGGTGACGGTGCGGCCGTCGACGCCCTTGACGGCGTCGGCGACCGTCGCGTTGGTCATGCTGCTGTTGGGCTTGAGGTCCCAACCATAGCTGCCTTCACCGGCACCTTTCATCGCCGGCGGGAAGATCAGCACCTCAAGCGCGCCGTCGCCGCCGCCTTCACTCGGCAGGGATGCGATGCCGACGAAGTCGCCCAGCTTGATGTCGGTGACCGCAGCATTGGCAACGCTCGCCAGTTTCCAGCCGTCGGCAAGGGTGACATCGACGGTCTCTCCCTCGCGGGTCTTCACCTTGAGGGCGGAGCCGCTATAGGCGACGATGCTGCCCCTGACATGGACCTGCTCGGCCTTCTGGTCTTCGGCATGGGCGGGCGCCGCTGGAAGGGCCGCCGACGCGATTGCGCTGAGCCCAAACGCGAGAGCGGGAAGAATGGTCTTGAACATGCTTGTCTTCCTACTAGTTGGTAGTTTTCTGGTCATGGTTGTTGCTTCGGGCGTATATTCCGTCCAGAGCTCTATCGAGCAGCGGTTGGCGTGAGCCGCTGCAAGGTGGGAGCCAGAATGGTGGCGAAGACCTCCGGAGTCCCGTAAGCACGGGCTGAAAGCATGGCGCCATGGACGGAGGCCATGAAGGCTTCAGCCTCGACGCGCGGTTCGCTCGACAGTTTCAAACTCCCGTCCTGAGCGCCTCGTTCCATCACCGAGGTCAGCCATGCCGAAGCAAAGCGGAAGAAAGCCTTGACCTCGGCTGCGACCTCCGGCGGCAGCGCCGGCAGTTCGCTTGCCAGCAGGGCGCAGACGCAAAATGGCCGGCTGGCGTCCTCGATGCACTGGGCCCAGTGGCCCGCATAGGTTTGGAGGAGCGCCAGGGGATCCTGCACGTGCTGCTCCAGGCCCGCGATGCCCGCCTCTGCATCCTCACGATATCGCATGACAAGCGTGCGCACCAAGTCGGTCTTGCTGGGAAAATGGTGATGGATGCTGGCCTTGCGAATCCCGACGACGGCAGCAATATCGGCATAGCTGAAGCCGTTATAACCTCCGGTCATGATCAGCGCTCGTGCGGAAGCCAGGATTTCGTCGGAGGTCGTCAATAGATTGCTCATGGGTTTCATCTACCTTCCAGTAGGAAGGCTGTCAAGCGGAAAGCAGATTTTCCGCCGTCAGCGGTGGTGGAGACGGTGACAGGCTTCACTTTGACTCCGGCGAAAGCGACGGCGGCATCGGTTGTAGCGACCGGCCTTGACTCGCCTCGAACCACCAGAACATAATCAGAACACCTAATATGTGGGGATGGAGTTCTGGATGTGCGGCCGCGTCTATATCAAGACCTCGCTTGAGGAACTGGTGCGCAATTTCGCCTTCGCAGAGCGAGGCGCGATCGATGCGCTCGGAAACCGATTTCCACTCTACAACGGCGCGCCGACGCTGGATTATCCCATCATTATTCGCGATATGGTCCGCGAGCCTGACATCATGGGGCCGATCTTCGCCTCGGCGCGCTGGGGTCTGATGCCGGCATGGATGAAGCCGGGAGGGCGTCCGCCGCCGATCAATGCGCGCTGCGAGGGCATCGGTACCAACGGCCTGTTCCGCTCGGCCTACAGGTCGCGCCGTTGCCTGGTGCCGATCAACGGCTTCTTCGAGTGGAAGGATATCTTCGGCACCGGCAAGAACAAGCAGCCCTATGCGATCGCCATGGCCGACGGCTCGCCCTTTGCGCTCGCCGGCATCTGGGAGATGCGGCGCGACAATGACATAGAGATCCGGAGCTTCGCAATTATCACCTGCGAGCCGAATGAGATGATGGCGCAGATCCATGATCGGATGCCAGTCATCCTGCATCGTGAGGATTATGAACGCTGGCTATCGCCGGAACCCGATCCGAACGACCTGATGAGGCCGTTCCCGGCGGAACTGATGACCATGTGGCCGATCGGCAGCAAAGTGGGTTCGCCCAAGAACGACACGGCTGACATTATCGATCCCATCGACCCCGATCCGGAACCGACGCTGATCTGAATTCACCGGCTCGGGCGGGAGCCATCAATCAACCATGCGGCCAAAGGAAACCTCGCGAGGGGACGACGACGCATGCCAGAACAAATCACCTGGAAATCCTGGGAACATGTCAGCCACCGGGAAATCAAATACAAATGGCGGCACGCCTGGAAGGAGAAACCCGGCGACGATTACGTCGCTTTTGACGGCGATATCCAGATCGGAAGGATATTCCGGCCACAGGCAGGCGGAGGGATCGATAATCGATGGTTCTGGATCGTGGCGACAGACGGCAGCCCTCGACTGGATTGGCCGTCGGCTGGATACGAGGACAGCGCCTACGTCGCCTCAAGGCGGCTGGAAATGATCTATGAAAGCATCAAGAGCGGGAAACGGAGGAGGGTGCATCCATGAGCATCGAAGGCCATTCGAGTGCGCCGGGCGCCAATCAGATCGTTGAACATTATTGCGAGCACCGGCTTGCTGATGGCACGCGCTGCAAGGAATGGGGAGGCTGGGGCCACAGCCCATCTCCGGCCGTGCCGACGCGCTGGTGGTGCTTTGAGCATTTCCCGCATAAATCATACGAACAGGAACAGGCGCTCAGACGGAAGCTTGAGGCGGCCGAGGGTGGGAAAATCATCCAATGAAACCTGGCTGATTATCTCGATATCGTTGAAGCGGACGGCAGATATTCCGCCGTCAGCCGTCGGTCGAGAGGGTGACAGGCTTCCACGCCTCGATCTCCTGCTGTAGGCGAACGATCCTCTCCGATACATGCTTGAGGGCGTCGCTGCCGAGCAGAAGCTGCGGCGGCGGATTATCGGATTCGATGAGCTTCAGAACCGCTGCTGCCAGTTTGGCGGGATCGCCGAGTTGCTTGCCGCTGACGGCCTGTCGCGCCTGGCGGATCGGGTCGAACAGGGCGTCATAATCGGCGATCGACCGTTCCGTGCGGACCATCGATCGCCCGGCCCAGTCCGTGCGGAAGGAGCCGGGACAAAGGGTGGTCACATGCACACCGAACGGGGCCATTTCCGCCCGCATCACCTCCGATATGCCTTGCAGCGCAAACTTGCTGCCGCAGTAATAGGCGATACCGGGCATGGTGATCATGCCGCCCATCGACGTGACGTTGACGATGGACCCTCGGCGCCGCACGCGAAACCGCGGCAGAAACGCCTTGGCGACAGCGACGGCGCCGAAGACATTCACCTCGAACTGCCGCCGCATCTCTTCGATCGGCGACTCCTCGAGCACGCCCTCATGGCCGTAGCCGGCATTGTTGATCAGCACGTCGACAGGCCCATGCTCCTCCTCGGCGTGGCCGACGACATCATCGATGCGGTCGAACTCGGTGACGTCGCAAAGGACCGGCCGCAGGTCAGGCAGAGTTTTAGCAAGCGCTGTGCGCGCGGCTTGCGAGCGCACGGTGCCGATCACCCTGTGGCCCGCCTGAAGAGCCGCAGACGCAATGGCGAGCCCGAAGCCGGAATTCGATCCGGTGATGAAGAAGGTCTTTCGTGACATCAGCGATAGTCCTTGATTGAGGATGGGACTTGACAAATAGTATGGAGAAACCGGCCTATCGATTGCGGATACTCTCAAGATGTTGTCAAATCCTATGATGGATGATCGCGGCCTATCCAGGCGAGGGGAGATGGTCGCGCTGGCCGGACGTCTTGCCCCGCGTCACGGATACAATCCGACCGCGCTTGCTTCCGTCCGCATCTTGCGCACCGAAGCGGTGCTCCACGACATCCCGGTCCTCTATCAACCGGGCGCGGTTTTCGTCCTGCAGGGCAGCAAGCAGGGCATCCTCGAAGGCGAGGTCTTCCGCTATGACGAGGAGCACTATCTGGCGGTGTCGCTGCCCGTTCCATTCCGGATGACGTCGACGGCCAGTCCCGGGCGGCCATTGCTTGCGGTCTATGTCGAGTTCGATATGCAGATGGCGGCCGAGATCGCGCTGCAGGTGGAAAAACATGCCGAACTGCCAGGCGACGAGCCGAGAAGTCTCGTGTCGAGCAGGATGTCTGGCGATATCGAGGATGTGCTGCTGCGACTGCTGATGGCACTTGGCAGCAGCATTGAGACGGATGTGCTTGGCGCCGGCATTCTGCGCGAATTGCACTACCGCGTCTTGGTCGGTCCGCAAGGCTGCGCGATGATCGCCGCCCTCCAGCAGAAAGGCAGATCCGGAAAAATCATTCAGAGCCTGGCCTGGTTGCGGGAAAATTATGGCCTGGAGATCGCGGTCACCGATCTGGCAAGGGAGGTGGGCATGAGCGTTCCCTCCTACCATGTCCATTTCAAGGGTCTGACCGGCAACAGTCCGATGCAATACGTCAAAGCGATGCGGCTTCACGAAGCAAGATTGATGATCGCCCGCCGGACGAGAACGATTGCCGAGGTGGCGGCTTCGGTCGGCTACGCAAGCCCGGCGCAGTTCAGCCGCGATTTCAAACGGCATTTCGGGCGCACCGCATCGCAGGAGATCAAGTGGGTGCAGCGCCACCTCGGCGAACCGGGTGACGATCAGGGGTAGGTCGTTCGGTCGGCCGCCTGCGAGCGCCGGTCAAGTCGGTCGGTCCGCATGTCGGCTTCGCCGATCGCGACGTGAGGGGCTCACGCGCCCGACGGTGCAACGGCCCGCAACGCGGTCCTGACGATCGCATCGCCGAACTCCGGCGAGACCGGGCGATGGCCGACCAGCAGCCGGAAGAAGACCGGTCCGTAGATCATGTCGAGCAGCGCCTCCATATCAGGCGGCGGAACGATCTCTCCCCGAGCCAGAGCCTCCTCCAGGATGACACGACCGGCGTTGCGGCTCGATAGGATCACCTGATTGCGGAAGGCCTTGGTGAATTCGCTTTCCGGGTCGGCCGCCGCAAGCGCCATGGTGATCTGCCGCCCGCGCGTGCTTGCAAAGGCAGTCACCAGTCCGCTCATCTGCGCGCCGAGAGCCGCCTGCGCCGTGCCCCCTCCAACTTCCGCTTCCGGTAGCCGGTTGACCAGAAGAGCGGCCATCGCCAGTTCCTGCGCATTGGCCCAGGAGCGGTAGATCGTCGGCTTGCCGACACCGGACCGCGCCGCCACGGCTTCGATCGTCATGCGGCCAAAACCTTCGGCCATCAGGATTTCGTGGGCGGCCTCCAAGGCACGCCTCTGCGCGGCAGCGCTTGGCGGCCGCCCTCGTTTCTTCGGTGTTGCGTTATTCTCTTGACTCATATCTTTACGATACGTAACGTTAATAAAGGACCCAGTCAAGGAGGATCACCCATGCCGAGTTTTGCCCGAAAAGTGAGTGCCTACTTCATCGTCAAGGATGCGGCAGGGGCCATCGACTTCTACAAGGAGGCTTTCGGCGCCACGGAAGTCTTCCGCATGACCGATCCTTCGGACGGGCGGATCGGCCATGCCGAGTTGCGTTTCGGAGAGACGCTGATGATGCTGGCAGACGAATATCCGGACTTCGGCGCCCTGTCTCCCGATGCCGTCGGAGGCTCGCCGGTGACCTTCCACATGGACACGGTGTCGACCGACGAAGCACTGGCGCAGGCGCTATCGGCCGGGGCGACGATGTTGCGCCCGGCGACCGACCAGAGTTTTGGCGAGCGGGTGGCGCAGGTGCTCGATCCCTTCGGTCATCGCTGGATGTTGTCGCAAACCATCGAGCAGGTCACGCCTGAGGAGATGCAACGCCGCTGGAACGAGGATATGTCGGCGTGAGTGCCGCAGCCCTTGAAGCGCTCCAGGAGGCTGAGCGCGCCTTCAACGCGGCGATGGTGTCCAACGATCCCACCCGGATCGCCGCCTGCATCACGAAGGACTGGGTGCTGGTGACGCCTGAGCGTGGCCCGATCCCTGCACAGGCTATTCTTTCGGCGATCGGATCCGGTGTCTTGAGCCATGACACGATGACCAAGACGACGCATCACGTCCATCTGCTCGGCAATGTCGCCACGGTTACCGGTCGCGGACAGAACACCGGCATGTTCCGTGGCGAACCGATATCGGCCGACGAATGGATCACCGACGTCTATCACCGGCAGCGTAACAGGTGGCGGTGCGTACTGACCCACCTCACCCCTGTCAGCAGCGGGGCCTGAAGCGCGCCGCGATCTTTCAGATTCGCTCGTCGCGCTTTAGGTCCTTGCCCCCAGCCCCTTGGAAATCCCTTCGATTCAAGACAAGATCATCCCGCTCTAGCTGGGGGACTCCGATGGAAAACCACGAGCCGTTTTTACGCGAGGCGATTGCGCTTTCGAAATCCGCGATGGAACACGGCGACGAACCGTTTGGCTCGGTGCTGGTGAAGGACGGCGAAGTCATCCTGCGCGCCGAAAACAGCGTCTTCACCGGCCACGATATGACCAACCACGCCGAGATGAACCTGGTCAAACTGGCGGCGCAGCACTACGACGCTGCTTTTCTCGCCGACTGCACGCTCTACACCAGCACGGAGCCCTGCGCCATGTGCTCCGGGGCAATCTACTGGTCGGGCATCGGGCGCATGGTGTTTGCATGCTCCGAAACACGGCTTGGCGAGATCGCCGGGATCGGGTTGAACGTGCCGAGCCGGGCGGTGTTGCAAACCGGCGCGCGCAACGTCACCGTGGTTGGCCCGACGAACCTCGAAGAAGAAGCCGCCAAAGTCCATCAAGAATTCTGGCCGAAGCATCTGGGCAAGGCTTAGAGCGCCGTGCGTCCTTTCGGACGCATAAAGGACGCTCTAACACTTTCAATCCTGGCATCGTACTTTCCGAAAATCGATTCCGATTTTCGGCATCATGCTCTAGCTGGTTATCCGTGGTGCGCTGACGATCTTCAGGAATAAGGCCTCCATGGCCTCTTCAATACCTTCGGTGGGACTGACCGCGAAATAGAAGCCGGGGGTTGCGCATTCTTCCATTTTCGCGGCGATTTTGGTCTCGAAAGGCTTTACTCGGTCCTTGTAGAAGTCGTTGTCGGGCAGGGGCAGATAGGTCGTATAAAGGACGGCGACTTTGATGCCGCGATCTTTGAGCTTCTTGCAAAAGCTCGTGTCGATCGGTTCGATGCATCGTCCGCTGATTGCTCCTTTCGGGCTGGTGCAGCCGGTCGGCTTATAGCTATCCCCAACACCGTCAGCGACGAAAAATACGATCTTCTGGCGATCGGCATTGCTGGTGCCCATGCCGATATTACCCTTGATTTCGCCTTCGATCCCTTTCAACGCTTCGTCAAAGCTCGTCTGCTGGTCGCTGTAGTAGTTCTGATAGGGAATGCTCATAAGATTGATCATGTCCGTCGCGACTGCCACGGCGCCAAGATCATAGTCCAGGTCGGAGACCTTGAAGAGCTTCGCGGCTTTGGCGTCCTGGGCAGTCTTGCCGAACGTATAGGCAGCGACACGGAACTGGCTTGCCATGGACTGCGTGTCCTTTGCCTTGGCCATCAATGCTTTAACGGCAGCAGCGACCACGTCGATACGGATGGTCACGCCATTATTGCGTGCGACATTGTAGTAGCTTTTCTTATCCTCTACGCCCTTTTCAGAAACGATGTGGCATGCGAACGCGCAGTTTTTATCTTTGCCGCCATCGTGGCCGTTTGCTGTCGCATTTTTCATGGCGGTGATGTCTGCAGCGGTGGCCCCAACGCCCATCGATGGAGTGTTATCCAACAGCATGAAGAAATCCATGTAGGACGGCGTCTCATACCGGGCTGTTGCCGTCCCGGAAATGGTGATCTGATGAAATCCCATCACCTGCATGAAGGTCGTGGGCATCGTTGCGTTAAAGGATACGGTCGAGCTGAGAACGCCGCCCGCTTTTTGAACGCTGATGTCGACGGTGACGGGCACGTCGCCATGTTTTTTGGAAGTCTGCGAAAAGAAGATCTTCTGGGCTTCGGATTTTCCGAGCGTCAGCGACCCATCGCCGGACATCGTGTTTGCTTGCGTTGCCGCATCTGACTTAGGTGTAATGGATCCGACCGCCGCCGCGTCCGCAGCGGCATAGAGTTCGGTGCGAAGCGACAGGGCGCTGCCAAAATCAATGGCTGTACCCGCCGCACCGAACAGGGGGACGACGAGCAGCGCCGTCATGATTCCGAAGTTGCCGGATCGGTCAACGATGAAACGATGCAACATACAAAGGCTGCCTTCCCGGTATCCGTGTTCGTGGTTGCGCCGCAAGAAAATTGCTACAACCGCGATTAGTAATAGCGAAACTTAAATCAAAGGCAAAAACGTATGGTTGTATTTTCACTAAATCGCTGAAGAACTCGCCGTCGCAATGATGAGCGCCATCGAAGCCCGCAAAGCAGTCATCTGCATGCTCCGGTTGATAGACGAGCGCTCTTGGTGCGTCGGGAGGGCCGATCACCATCCGCTCACACGAGGAGGGCGCGCTCACCGCCAATGTCCCCTATCCGCACTGGCGCCGGCGCACGCGCTAGCCGCGGTCTGCGGTTCAGCGCTTGTATTCCGGCTCGCTGCGATCGAGCGTGCGCTTCACGGACTCCAGATGGAGCCGGGCCGATTCCGGGTCTCCTTCGCGCATTTGCCGGTACGCCGCTTCGGCGATCTCAGGTGCGACGGCAAGGACTTCACGTCCGGTCGACAGCGCGAGCGTCTGCACTTCGCAGGCGCGCTCGAGATAGTAGAGATCGTCCCAGGCCTCGGCGATATTGGGTGCGCAGACCATCACGCCGTGGTGCTTCATGAAGACGATGTCGGCATCGCCGATCGCGGCTGCGATGCGATCGCCTTCGCGGGCGTCGAGCGCCAGGCCGTTATAGTTGCGGTCGACGGCCGTGCGTCCATAGAATTTCAAGGCGGTCTGCCCGGCAAAGATCAGGGGATCGCCCTCCGTCATCGAAAGGGCGGTGGCATAAGGCATATGGGTGTGGAATGCCGCCTTGGCGCGGGGAATGTTCTTGTGAATCCTGGCGTGGATGTAAAAAGCGGTGGCCTCAGGCTGTCCGCTGCCCGACACCACATTGCCGTGAAAGTCGCAGATCAACAGCATCGATGCCGTCAGTTCGGCGAAAGCGTAGCCGTAAGGGTTGACGATGAACAGGTCGTCATAGCCTGGAACGACGACCGAGAAGTGGTTGCAGATCCCTTCCTCCATGCCGAGCCTTGCCGCCATCCGGAAGCAGGCCGCAAGATCGATGCGGGCCTGCCAGATGTCGTCCGTATCAAGTTTCGGCTGGTTGGGGCCGCCGGCGGGCGAGGGGGCTGTATTGAGGGAGTGCGCCATGGGGGTCGTTTCAGATTGGTGTCGAAGGAGAGGGCTATGTTCTGGATTACCCCCGGATCAGCCTCGCATCAAGCCGGCTGGAGGCAAACATGGTTCGCTTCATTTGCAAATCCGCATTGGCGCTCGGCGCACGCGTGAGACGCGGCCTGCGGCCGGCTCGCGACAGTCTGACCGTCGATTGCGCAATCTGACACGCCGCTGCCCTGCCTCACATCGGCGGCATTCCCTCGAATTTTTGCGCAGCCGGATCGGTCTTGTCCCAGGCAAGGCCACGCGCGGTGTAGGTCACCATCTGCGGCTGATACCGGCCTGGCTCGTCGAGGCTTGCGGCATGAATGGTGAAGAAATCAGGCATGTAGGAGAAGGTCATGTAGACCGGCGAGCCGCAGGCGGGGCAGAAGCCGCGCGTCTTGACGTTGCCGTTGTCGGCGACCATCTGCCAATGCGTCGCCTGGCCTTCCAGCTTCACCGCCTGCCGGCTCGGGAAGGTCAGATAGGATCCGTGCCCGGTGCCGCTTGAAGACTGACAGTCGCGGCATTGGCAGTCGTTCATCGCGATCGGGTCGGCTGTGATTTCATAGTGGATCGCACCGCAGGCGCATCCGCCGGTGTAGGGCTTGCTCATGTCTCTCTCCTGATAAAACGCCGTATTGGCGACGGCGGCCCGCCTCAGTCCTTCACGTCGGCAATGGCGCCGATGTTCTTCACGACCTTCTTCCAGCCTTCGCCCATCTTCTCGAAGGCGGTTTCATTTTTCGGCAGCACGAAGCCGGAATGGATGAGGCGCAGCCGCGTGCCGTTTTCGGCCTTGGACAGGATGAAGGTGACGACGGTGTCGAGCGGGGAGCCGTAGCCGACATTCCCCTCATGTCCGCCCTTCCAGGCATAGGTGAGACGCTCATTCGGCGTCACCTCCAGCACCTGGCAGTGAATGGTGCCGTCCCAGGCGCCGGCCGGCGTCGTCTGGTAGGTAAAGTGTTTGCCTTCGATGGGCTCGAATCCGGTAGGAATCATCAGCCAGCGGCCCATCAGATCGGCCGTCGTCAGCGTTTTCCAGAGCGTCTCCGGCCGATGCGGAAAAACCTCGTCGACCACGATCTCCTGCGTGTCATGTTTCAATGCGGCGTCGTTCATGGATCGATTTCCTTCAGCAATGTTCTGAGATTGGCAAAGCGGTCGCGCCAGAAGGTGCCGTAATGGCTCATCCAGTCGACAAGCGGCTCCAGGCCTTCCGGCTCGACGCGGTAATAGACCTTCCGGCCTTCGGGGCGCTCAGTGACGAGGCCCGCCTGTTTCAGCGCCTTGAGATGCTGCGAAATCGCGCCCTGCGTGACGCTGCTTGCCCGCGTCAGTTCGACGACGGTGATCTCCTCGGAGTCGACGATATGTTCAAACACGGCCCGCCGCGTGGGATCGGCAAGGGCGCGCATGACGGCGGTGATGGAGGCGGCTTCGGTCATGATGAAATCAATAGCGTATGCTAATTGATGAGTCAATGCTAATTGTTTGGTGGCGGCGCGTTCGCACAATTCTCGCCGTACGTCGCTGTATTTTCTGCAGAGTTCGCCCCTTGCTCCGTCTTCCTCGGGCTTGACCCGAGGATCCACGTCGGCCTTCACCAGCCGCGGGCATGGATCCCAGGCTTGAGGCCTGGGATGACGGAGGGTAGGGCGCGTTTCCGCCAAATTGCCGGCGACAGGCTCAGAGATCGGCCTTAGTTCGAGAGATAGTTTTGAAGGAATGTGCGAACGCTGCGGATGGACTTTCCTGCGGCGTCCGGATTGTATTTTTCGATATGACCCAACACCTTCCTTCCCACCTTGAACTCCGGGGCATCGAAATCGTGGTAGGTACCCTTGTAGACATTGAGCTCGATCGGCGGGCTCTCGTCACTCAGATTGGCAAGCCTCTTCCGGCATCGGTCGGCCGGGCTCCAATTGTCTCGTTCGCCAGTCAAAATCAGGATCGGCACCGTCGCATCGCCCTGAGTTGCCGCGCAACGGGGATAGTAGGCAACCGCCGCCTGGAATTTGTGGTCCATCAGCTGTTCGTTGCCTTCGATTTTTGTTCCCTCCAGCGTCACCGTGCCGCCCGTTGAAAAACCCATCAGGGCAACGCGCCTGGCATCGACGAAGCTTTGTTTCGATAAAAAATTCAAAGCGCCATAGGCGTCGAAGACGCGATCGGGGAGATGGCTTTGACACGCGTCCTTGACGTTGCGGGTGGTGAAGCTATCGACGACGAGCACGACGTAGCCCCATGATACCAGTCGTTTCGGCCAAAGCTCCTTGACGCTCAAACGCATGCCCTCGCATCCATGCAGGACGACGACCGCCGGGAAGGGGCCATCACCCCGGGGGCGGGATAGATATCCCAGCAGGGGCGTACCCTGCGGTTGAGAAAGAATTTCTCCCTGTTCCCTGGCCTTGCTTATTCGAAATGGGCTTAGCTCTACGGGCGCGCTTTCGAAGTGAACCAGTTCCTCGGCATCAGCTGGGTTTCCAGCGAACGTGGCGCTGAGAAAAGCGACGAGGCAAAGAAAAAGTCTCGTGGTTTTCACCGAACTTCTCCACCGTTTGATGAACAGCCGGCGTATTGTACGCCGGAGCTGAAGGCTCGCAAAGCAGGCGAGGGGTTTTGCCGCCGATTGGGTCGGGTTGGGTTGATTCAAAGCAGTACGCAATCTGCGATCAAAAGCCCTTGATCACCCCCTGGGCCATCCGTTATGACTACCGTAAATCCAAGCTGCGAAATTTGAATCCAGAGGTGATGTCGACCGAGTCGGCGCCGCCCAATGTCATGCTTGCGTCGATAATAGCGACCAGTGTCACTGAGCCACCACCATGGATTTGCCACGGAGCTTACCCTTGCTCCGTCCTCCTCGGGCTTGACCCGAGGATCTACCTTGGCCTCCACCAGCAGCGGGCATGGATCCTCGGCTCAAGGCCGAGGATGACGGAGGGTGGGGAGCGCGGCTTGCCAAAATTGCCGAAGAGCGGATGGCATTCTGGCGCCCACTTGGTCGGGCAGGCTCGATTTCGAACTGACGTGAGACTCACGATTAGCCGTTGATCACCCCCCGGCAAATCAGTTAGGACTACCGTAAATCCAAGCTGCGAAATTTGAATCCAAAGGTGGTGGCAACTAAATCGATGCCGGCCAATTCTTATTGAGTCGATAACAGCGGCCAGCGTCACTGTGTCACCATCTCGGGGTTGCCACAAGGCTCACCCCTTGCTCCGTCCTCCTCGGGCTTGACCCGAGGATCCACGCCGGCCTCCATCGGCAGCGGGCATGGATCCCAGGCTCAAGGCCTGGGATGACGGAGAGTGGGGATGCGTTTCCGGCAAACTCGCCGGGGCGCACAAATTGCTCCGCAACCCATGATTAGCCGTTGATCACCCCCCGGCAAATCAGTTAAGACTACCGTAAATCCAAGCTGCGAAATTTGAATCCAGAAGGTGATGTCGACCATTTCGGCGCCGCCTCCGAGCGGTCTGTCTGTCACCGTCCGGCCAGCTTCCCCAGATCATCGTTGATCCCCCATCCTCTTCCGCCTGACCGCTCATGTTCGATCACATCGGGATCGGGCCGGGTAGCGCTCGCCTCTTCCAAGGAGAACTGCAATGGACCCTTCGATTGCTCCGGCCTCGCGGGCGGCAGTGGTGACGCCGAACGATACTGCCATTGTCGGTGCGCGCGCGCTTTATATCGGCACGGCGGGCGATGTTGCCATTGCGCCGCGGCGCGACATGGATCCGGTCATCTTCAGAAACGTGCCGGCTGGGACGATCCTGCCGGTTCATGCCGCTATCGTGGCGCTGACCGGGACCACGGCCTCCAACATCGTCGCGCTGTTCTAGAGTTCCCGAAGGCCGGGCCATATGGGCAGACCGATCAAGTTCACCCAGGCGATTGCCGACAGGATTTGCGAGCGCATTGCCGAGAGGGAAAGCCTGCGGTCGATCTGCCGGGATGAAGAGATGCCGGCCATGTCGAGCGTGCTCTCCTGGCTCGCCGATAAGAACAAGGCAGCGTTTCGGGTCAAGTACGCACTGGCGCGCGAGATCCAGGCGGATGGTTTCGTCGACGAGATGGTCGAGATTGCCGATGACCGCGCAGACGACTGGATCGAAAAGAAGAACGCCGCCGGCGAGACCACCGGCTGGCAGGAAAATGGCGAGGCCATAAGGCGTTCGCAGCTTCGCATCGCCACCCGCCAATGGGTCGCCGAGAAGCTGAGGCCGAAGAAATACGGTTCCAAGGTCGAGCCCGACCGTGGCGTCGTCACGAGCGAAGTTTCGCAGTTGCTGGAAGATATCAATGGCAAGACGCGCGGACTTCCAAACGGCGGTTGACCAGTTTTCCGACTGGCGCTGGCGTCTGAACAACCTCTATTGGATCACCGACAAATCGGGCAGACGCGTCAGGTTCGAGATGAACTGGACGCAGATGACCTTTTTCGAGCAGATGCATTATCTCAACGTGCTGCTGAAGGCCCGCCAGCTCGGTCTGACGACCTTCATTCAGATCTTCATGCTCGATGCCTGCGTCTTCAACCGGGATATCAGGGCCGGCACGATCGCCCATACGCTGGGCGACGTGCAGACGATTTTCCGCGACAAGATCAAATATCCCTATGACAATCTGCCTGATGGTATCCGCAACGCCGTGCCTGTCGTCAGGGCCAACCAGACCGAACTGCTGCTGGGCAATAATTCGAGCATCCGTGTCGGCACCTCGCTGCGCTCGGGTACGCTGCAATATCTGCATATTTCCGAATATGGGAAGCTTTGCGCGAAATATCCTGACAAGGCGAGAGAAGTCCGCACCGGTGCTTTGAATACGGTACAGGCCGGCCAGCTGGTCTTCGTCGAAAGCACGGCGGAAGGGCAGGAAGGGCATTTCTACACGCTCTGCGAAGATGGTCAGGTCAAGCAGCGCCAGGCGGCGAAACTGACCGAACTGGACTTCAAGTTCCATTTCTTCCCCTGGTGGAAGGAGCCGCAATATGCGATCGCGCCTGAAGGCGTCATCGTCACCGACGCTTTCGCAAAGTATTTCCGCAACCTGGCCGACCAGGGCATCGCGCTAACGGACCGGCAGAAGGCCTGGTATGTCAAGAAGGCCGAAACCCAGCTCGGCGACATGAAGCGCGAATATCCCTCGACACCGGCAGAAGCTTTCGAGGCGAGCGTCGAGGGGGCCTATTACGCCGACCAGATGGCGGTGGCCGATGCCGAAGAGCGGATCGGGGTCTTCCCGCATGTCGAAGGTTATCCCGTCCACACCATTTCCGACATCGGCATGGATGACACCAACAGCGTCTGGCTGTTTCAGGTGCTGCCCGGCCGTGTGCGGATGATCGGCTATTTCGAGCATACCGGCACCGGCATGGACGGCATGCTCGACGAGCTGGAGCGGCGCGGCGCCGAGCACGGCTATGTCTACGGCGTCCACAACATGCCGCACGATATCAAGGTTCGGGAATGGACGCGCGGCGGCATGACCCGCATCGAAGTGATGCTGAGAGAAGTCAAGGCCCGCGGCCTCGGCACCGTCCGCAAGATCGAGCGCGCCTATGTCCACGACCGGATCAACGGCACCAGGCGCATTCTGGCAAAGATCGAGTTCGACCAGGCCGGCTGCATCCAGGGCATCAAGTGCCTCAGGAACTACCGCAAGGACTGGGACGAGGATTTGAGCGTCTTCCGCGACGCGCCGCTGCACAATTGGGCTTCGCACGGTGCGGACGCTTTCGGCGGCCTCGCCATCATCTTCACCGGCTTGGCGCCCGAACCGCTGAAGCCGGAACCCAAGCGACTGCCGACGTTACAGACGACGACGTTCAACGACTTCGTCGCAGCAACCCCTGCATATAGCGAGCGAGTTTGATGGAAGACGAAACGACGGCTTTGGAGGGCGGGCAGCAATGGGACCTGGCAAAGGTCGGCGCCCGGTGGCAGCAGGAGCTCGAACGTGCTCAGCGCTATTTTCGCTCTTGGCATGACCGCTGCGTCAAGATCGAGAAGATCTATCTCGACCAGCAATCCGACCAGACGAATGCGGCCAAGCGTCGGTTTCCGATGCTTTGGGCCAACACCTCGGTGCTGCAGCCGGCGGTCTATGCCCGGGTGCCGCAGCCCGTCGTCGAGCGCCGCTTCAAGGACGCCCAGCCGGTGGCGCGCATGGCCTCCGAGCTCGTCGAACGCAATCTCGCCTATATGGGCGACGAAGCCGATATCGATTCCATCATGCGGGCGGTGCGCGATGATTTCCTGCTCTGCGCACGCGGCACGGTATGGCTGCGCTACGAGGCCGATTTCGAGCCGCTCGACATGGGCGTCCAACCCTCCGACGCGCCGGCGAATGGTAGATTTCCCGAGGGTCTCCCCACCGGCCTGCCGGGCGGCATGGGCGAGGATGGCGGAGCGCCGCCCGAGGCGATCAGCGACGAACGTGTCTGCATCGATTATGTGCACTGGTCCGATTTCCTGCATTCGCCGGCGCGGCGCTGGAAGGATGTGACATGGGTGGCGCGGCGCGTGCCGATGACCGACGAGGAGATGGAGAAGCGCTTCGGCCCTGACGCCATGTCATCGCTCCAGGCGCAAGGTGCCGGCAGCAACAAGGGCAGCAATCAGACGGAGCGCGCCGAAAACGAGGGCAAGACCCATGTGTGGGAAGTCTGGTGCAAGAGCGAAAACTATACCGTCTGGATTGCCGATGGCGCGCCGGTGGCGCTCGAAGTGTCGGAGCCGCCGCTCGATCTCACGCATTTCTGGCCGTGCCCGCGCCCGGCCTATGGCACGATGTCGACCAGCTCGCTGATCCCGGTTCCCGACTATGTCTATTATCAGCAGCAATGCGACGAGATCGATCTCCTGACCAAGCGCGTCAACAAGTTGACTGATCAGTTGCGCCTGAAAGTGTTCTACCCTTCCGGCGATGGCGCGATTTCGCCGGCGATCGAAAAGGCGATGCGGCCGGAAAACGACACGGTGATGGTGCCGATCCCGGAATGGGCGGCCTTTACCGACAAGGGCGGCTCGAAGGCGATCGTGACGCTGCCGATCGACGAGGTGCAGAAGGTGATCATCGCCTGCATCCAGGCCCGCAAGCAGCTGATCGAGGACGTCTATCAGATCACCGGCATTTCGGATATCGTCCGCGGCGATACCCAGGCGTCCGAGACGGCGACGGCGCAGCGCATCAAGAGCCAGTGGGGCTCTATTCGCATCCGCGACCGCCAGGCCGAGCTTGCCCGCTTCGCCCGCGACATCATCCGCCTTGCCGGCGAAATCATCTGCGACCAGTTCCAGCCGGAAACGCTGATGCTCGTCAGCGGCATCAAGCTGCCGACCATGGCCGAGAAGCAGCAGGTCCAAATGCAGATGCAGCAGATGGAGATGGCGGCGCAGCAGGCCGCGGCGCGCGCCGAGCAGATGGGTCAACCGGCTCCGCCGCCGCCTCAGATGCCGCCGCAGCTTCAAGAGATGATGCAGCAGCCGACGATCGATGAGGTCGTGCAGCTCCTGCGCAACGACAGCATTCGCGGCTTCCAGATCGACATCGAAACGGATTCGACGATCGAGCCCGACGAAGATGCCGAAAAGCAGCGCCGCATGGAATTCGTGCAGATGATTGGCGGCTTCCTGCAGCAGGCCGGCGCCATGGCGCAGCAGAACCCGATACTGGTGCCTGTGATGGTCGAGACGCTGCTCTTTGCCGCCCGCGGCTTCAGAGCCGGCCGCCAGCTCGAAAGCACGCTGGAACAGGTCGGCGCCCAACTCTCCGAGGCGGCGACAGCGCCAAAACCGCCGCCGGAGCCGCCAGCCGAGCAGATGATCAAGCTGAAAACGGCTGAAGTGAAGGCCGGCGCGGAACAGCGCAAAGCCGAGCTTGGCGTCGCCCAGGCCGAGATCGAGCATCGTGCCATAGTTGAGCAGGCGCGCGGCGAGGCGGCGGCGCAGGCGCTGCAGCAGTTCCAGGCGCAGCAGCCCGCCTACCAATGATTGGGGTTGAAGCATGAGAGAACGCTATTGCCGCGTCTGCGGCGGCTGGCACCAGCTCGACAAGTGGCCGCACAACTGCATGCCGGTAAAGAGCCCGGCGCAGTCCGATCTGCCAGCGCCGCATTTCGTCAGCGACAGTATCGATATCCAGTCGATGCATGACGGCAGGCATTACACCTCGAAAGCCAAGCTGCGCTCGGCCTATCGAGCGGCCGGCGTAGTCGAGATCGGCAACGAAAAGCCGCAGCCGATCGAAAAGCCGAAGACGGATCGCAACGAGATCCGCAAGGAGCTGCGGCGGGTTTACGCCGAATACAACGCCTAGAGCCAAGGCTCTAACCTTTTGTTTTTACGCAATTCCGGACGGTAAACCGCTTCGCACTTTTCCTGGAATTGCTCTAACGGGCATCAACCCCCGACAAAGGAAGTTTCCGACATGGACATGGAAGACCTGAACGAGGCCGGCAACGGCAGCGAAGATTTTGGCGCGTTCGACGACAAGCCCCTGAATGATAGGCCGGTCAGCATCCGCGACAGCCTGAAGGCGGCGATCGACACCGTCGAAGACAATGCACCGGGCGATATTGCCGGCCAGCCGCGCGACGGGGAAAACGGCCGCTTCCTGGCCAAGGGGCAGGAGCAAGCCGCACCGGCGAGGGCAGGGCAGGCGCCCGCGGCAAACGCCGCTCAGCAGACGCCGCAAGCACAGGCCGAGATGCAGACCCGGGAACAGCCCGCAACCATCGGCAGCCGGGTTCCGCCCGGCTGGTCGGCGGAAGCCAAGGCGCAATTCGCAACCCTTCCCGGAGAAGTGCAGGCGGCCATCACCAAGCGGGAACAGGAGGTCGATAACGGCTTCCGCGTCCTGCAGGATTACAAGGGGCTCGAGGAGTTCACGCCGCTCATCCGCCAGGCCGGCATGACCCATGCCGATGTCATGCGCCGGGCGATCGACTGGGAAAAGGCGCTCATCCACGATCCCGTCAACACCGTCGTTCACGTCGCCAGGATGGCCGGGGTCAATCTTCACGCCCTGGTCAATGGCCAGATGGAACAGGTCCTGCAGCGGAGTTCGCAGCAGGCCGGACCACAGCCCGGACTACAGCAAGGAGGACCGCAGCCGCGACACGTCAATGTCGAGGCGACGGTCGAACATGTTTTGCGGAAAAGGGACACCGAAACTCAAGTCGATGCCTTCCTTTCCGACCCGGCAAATGCGCACGCCGATGACGTGCTTGATGACATGATTGCCCTTATCAATGCAGGGCGGGCATCGTCGCTTCAGGACGCCTACGACGCCGCATGCTGGATGCGCCCGGACATTCGCCGGCAGCTGATCAGCCAGACTGCGCAGGCACCCGTCCGAGAACAGCAAGCCCAGAGGGCAGCAGCGGCAGATCAAGCCCGCCGCGCCTCGCGATCCATCTCTGGATCTTCCGCGCCGGGCCCGACCCGCGATGCGGCAAGAGGCCAGCCCACCTCAATCCGAGACTCGCTGCGCGACGCCATGCGTTTTTCGCGCGGTCAAGTCTGATCAAAGGAATGATCGATGCCCATCTCGCCCAACCTTTCTGAAATCGTCACCACGACGCTGCGCAACCGCAGCGGCACGGTCGCAGACGACGTGACGAAGAACAACGGTCTTCTCACCCGTCTGAACAGCCGCGGCCGCAAGAAGCCCATCTCCGGCGGCCGCACCATCGTTCAGGAACTGCAGTACCAGGAAAACTCGACCTTCAAGCGCTATTCCGGCTACGATATTTTGAATGTGCAGCCCTCCGACGTCATCACCGCCGCCGAATACGACCTCAAGCAGGCCGCGGTTGCCGTCTCCATGTCCGGCCTCGAACAGCTGCAGAATTCCGGCGAGGATGCGATCCTCGACCTGCTCGAGCAGCGCATCGAAAACGCCGAAACGACGCTGAAGAACAACATCGCGCTCGACTGCTATTCCGATGGCACGGCCGATGGCGGACGTCAGATCGGCGGGTTGCAGCTGTTGATCTCGACCTCGCCGACATCAGGCACCGTCGGCGGCATCTCGCGCGCCACCTGGGGCTTCTGGCGCAACCAGAAATTCTCGGCCTCGGCCGATGGTGGTGCCGCCGCCTCGAATGCCAACATCCAGAGCTACATGAACCGGCTCTACATGTCCTGCGTTCGCGGCTCCGACGCGCCTGACCTTGTCGTCGCCGACAACAACTTCTTCCGACTCTACTGGGAATCGCTGCAGGCGATCCAGCGCATCACCTCGGCGGACAAGGGCATGGCCGGCTTCCAGTCGCTCCAGTACATGGGCGCCGACGTGATCTTCGACGGCGGCTTCGGCGGCGGCGCGCCGCTCAACCAGATGTTCTTTCTGAACACCAAGTACCTGTTCTATCGCCCGCACCGCGACCGTGACATGGCACCGATCGGCGACGAGCGCATGAACACCAACCAGGATGCCTTCGTGCAGCTCATGGGCTTCGCCGGCAACCTCACCATGAACAACGCCTTCCTGCAGGGCGTGCTGTTCGCCTGATCGTCAACGAAAGGAAAAGCAAATGTCGATCGCAACAATCCAGTCCGATCGTCTTGGCGCGAACCCGTTCGTCGTCGAAGGCCCGATCGTTTCCGGCTCCGGTATTCCGGGCCCGAATTTCTCCCTCGGCGCTGTCGCCGGCGGGGACCGCGAATCCGAATGGGTCTATTGCCAGCTGGTGCTGGCCTCGCAGACGACCCTTCAGCCTGGCCAGTGGTTCCAGTGGACCAGGGATTATGTCGCCTCGCTGTTGACCACGGCGGCTGCCGTCGTCGGCCAGCGCTGCGGTGTCTTCTCCGGTGCTGCCCAGCCTCCGACGCTGACCGGCGGGCCGGTCGGTGCCATCACCCTTGCGCCCGGCACCTATTACGTCTGGCTGCAGCGTAATGGCCAGGCGCCGGCATTGGTCGCAACCGCAACGGCGGCCCTCGTCGTTGCCGAAACCACCACCACGGCAGGCCAGGCGAGCGCCCCGGCATCCGCCACGGCAACCACCAAGGCCATCGCCAACGTCAACTTCGCTGCGGCCAACCAGACGTTCACGGCCACCACGGTCAACGGCTCCAACCTGCTGACGAGCCTTTCCGGGCTGAATGCCGGTTCCGGCCCGTTCATCGGTGCGGCTGTATCGGGCACCGGTATAGCAGGCGGAACGACCATCGCCGGCATCACCTACAACCCGAACGGCGTCGTCCAGAGCATCACCCTCTCGGCCAACGCCACCGCCAATGGCTCGGGCATTGCGGTCACGGCGACCGGCGTGCTCGAGGCGACGCTGATGCGTCCGTTCCTGTCGAAGGTGAATTAAGCCACGTCAACCAACGGGCGCTGCGGCGCCCGTTCTTCATTCCCCCCGCTATCAACAGCGAGACACGCACCATGCCCGACAGCAGCACCGGAATTTATGCCTCCTTCAGCCTCGAACCGGTCGAACAGACCTTTCTGACGGAGAAGGAGGGCCGGCCGATTTTCGCCGACAAGGAATTCGTCCGCATCTTCATCTCCGGCGACAAACACACCGAAGTCTATCGCGAGGTGACCGACAACGACAAACAGCGCTTTTCCGACGCCTATAAGCGTTTCAAGGAAGGGGCGGCCGCCCGCGAGCAGCTGACCGGCACGCCTCTGGCGCAATGGCCCTATCTGAAGCCCAGCCAGATCAAGGAGCTGGAGGCGGTCAATATCTATACCGTCGAGCAGCTCGCTGCCCTTTCCGACACCGTCAAGCAGAAGGTGGGCATGGGCGCCAACGAGCTTGTCGCCGCCGCCCGAGCCTATCTCGCCACCGCTGAAAACTCCAGCGCTGCCTCGGCCTTTGCCGCCGAAAACGAGCGGCTCAAGGACGAGGTGACGCGGCTGCAGGAGCAGATGAAGGAGATGGCCTCGCGCTTCGAGGCGCTGGAAAGCGAACGTCAAACCGGGACCAAGTCCCGCGGCCACGTCGCCGCCTGAACCGGAGATCCGCGCATGTCGCTCCTGACCATCATTCAGAATGTCTGCGCGGAAATCGACCTCGATCCGCCGACGGCCGTCATGTCCTCGGCGGATCCGCAGATCATGCAGCTGCGCATCCTCTCCACCCGCGCCGGCCGCGACCTGATGCGCCAGCATGACTGGTCGGCGCTGATGGTGCAGCGGCAATTCGCAACGACGGGCGCCAACCCGGAGCCGGCCGAGCCGCCCGCTGACTGGGACCGCTTCGCCGCCAATTCGAAGATCTGGAATGCCTCGCGCCTCTGGCAGCTGAATGGCCCGGTGGAGCCGCAGACCTGGCAGCGCAACAGGATCATCAATTCGAACCCGGTGCCTGAGATCTGGCGCATGGCCGGCGGCAAGCTCGATATCCATCCGAACGCTGCCGGCGAGACGATGGCTTATGAGTATATTTCCGGCTTCTGGGTGGCGCTGAATGGCGAGGCGACCTATGCGGCGAATTGGGCGAACGATACCGATATGGCGCGTTTCCCCGAAGACCTTCTCGAACTCTCGCTGATCTGGCGCTGGAAGCGGGCCAAGGGCCTCGACTATGGCGAGGAGATCGCCAGTTTCGAGCGATCCAAGGAAGCCGCGATCGGCGCCGATCGGGCGGCAGCGCCCGTTGACCTCTCGCTGCCGGCGAGGGGGCAGGCGCCTGAAAATTACTGGCCCGGCACGATCACGGTGTCCAACCCATGACCCGCAGACCTGTCCCTCAAAACGGCCGCACCGGCCGCGTTTCACCAGGCAAAGACTGGATCGCGCCGATCGGCGGCTGGCGAACCGACGTCGAGATGGCCGATATGCCTGCCGATGCGGCGTTTCAGCTCGACAACTTCTTTCCCGAGGCAAACCGGGTGCGCGCCCGCTATGGTTACCTCGCCTTCGCCGCCGGCCTTGGCGCCGACGTGCAGACGGTCATTCCTTATTCGGGCGTCGGCAACAGGCTGTTTGCCGCGGCCGGCGACAAGATCTTCGATGTGACGGCGGGCGGCGCCGTCGGTGTGCCCGTCGTCTCCGGCATGGCAAGCGCCCATTGGTCGGTGCAGCAATATACCAACCCGGCCGGCCAGGAGTTTCTGCGCCTGGTCAACGGCCTCGACACGCCGCTGCTCTTCAACGGCACTGCCTGGACGAACAATTTTCTGGTGGGCACGGCAACGCTCGCCACCCAGAACGTCGCCATCAGGAACACACCCTATACGCTGAGTTTCTTCGGCACCGGCTCCGTCACTCTTTCCGGCGCCTTCACCGGCACGCTTGATGGAACGGGCGTCGCCAACCGGGTGTCGCTGACCTTCACGCCGGCGGCCGGCACGCTCGTCGTCACCGTCTCTGGAACGGTCACCAACGCACAGCTGGAGACGGGCGCGGTCGCGACCTCTTACGTTCCCTCGACGATGATATCAGGCATTCCGGACGCCTCGCTGCTGATCGCCGTCACTGCCTATCGCTCGCGCCTGTGGTTCATCGAGAAGAATTCGACCAATGTCTGGTATCTCGCCACCGATGCCGTCAGCGGCGCGGCGACGGTTCTGCCGGTCGGCGGCAACATGAAGTATGGCGGCACGCTGATTGCCATCAACGTCTGGACCATTCCGGTTTCGACAGGCCTGCAGCAGTGCCTTGTGCTGATCTCCTCGGAAGGCGAGGTGATCGTCTTCCAGGGCTCCGATCCCTCGAATGCTGCCAATTGGGGGCTGATCGGCACCTTCAAACTCGGCCGGCCGCTCGGTACCGATCGATGCCTGCTGTCAGTCGGCGCAGATCTGGCGATCATGACGACTGATGGCATCGTGCCGATCACCAAGGCCGTGCAGCTTGACCGGGGTGCGACCAGCCTCGGGGCGATCACCGCCAAGATCGGCCCGACCTGGCGCGAGACCGTTGCGGCGACCGGCACGACCTCTGAGGAGTGGCAGCTTTCGAGCTTCCCGGCGCGGCAGATGGCGATCGTCAACCTGCCGTCCTCCTTCGGCCCCTATCAATATGTGATGAACACCGAAACCGGAGCCTGGTGCCGCTTCGTCGGCATGCCCGCCTCCTGCTGGACGACATGGCAGGACCGGCTGTTTTTCGGGGCGGGCGACGGCACGGTTTATGAGGCCGAAGTCGGCGCCAACGACAATGGCGTGGCGATCGATGCGCTGATGGTCGGCGCCTGGAGTCGCTATGGCGACGGCCTCTCGACCAAGCTCTCGAAGCTGATCGGGGTGACGGCGCAGATCGGGGTTTCCACGCTGATGTATGCCGGGATCTCGGTCGACTATCAGACCAAGATCCCGACGGCACTTCTGTCGTCGATCGAAAACAATACGGCGGCGAAGTGGGGAACGGCGGTCTGGGGTGTCGCGAAATTTCCGGGCATTTCGCTTGTCCGCAAATTCGCCTCCGCCGGTGGAGCAGGGTCAGCCCTGGCGCCGACGATCCGCGCGCTGATCTCGGGCTCGTCCGGCTCCGTCTCGGAAGCGGCCGTCGTCGGCGGCTCCGTGCTTTACGAAAAGGGCGCGCCGATTTGATCGTCTGCGAACCGCGCGAGGAGATCGCGGCCTGGGTCGGGGCAAGGATCGGCGTGAGCTTCCATCCGCCTTACACGACGCTTGCCCATATCGACCGCGGCCGGATCATCGCCGGCTTCGTCTTCAACGTCTGGACCGAGCATGATGTCGAGGTTTCGCTGGCCGCCGACCGGCTGACGCTGACGCTGATGCGATCGGTCTTCCACTATGTCGTGCATCAGCTCGGCTGCCGCCGCGCAACCGCAAGAACCCGCGCCGACAATGCCGGAGCCCAGAAGGTTCTGGCACGGCTCGGCGCACGCCTGGAAGGCCGCCAGCAGGCCTATTTCGGCGACTGCGACGCGCTGCTTTACGCAATCATGAAAGAGGATTTTCCCTATGGTCTCCACGCCGAAGGCCCCAAAGGCGCCTGATCCGACACAGACCGCAGCGGCACAGACGGCCACCAACGTCGACACCGCCATCGCCAATGCGGGGCTCAGCCACACCAATCAGTACACGCCGGATGGTTCGCTGGAATACAAGGTCAGCGGCTACCAGACGATGACCGACCAGAACGGCAAGACCTATCGGCTGCCGACCTATTCGGCCTATCAGACCTATTCGCCCGAGAACCAGGCGATCTATGACCAGACACAGCAGACGCAGCTCGGCCTTGCCAGGCTCGCCAACGACCAGACCGGCAAGATTTCGGGCATTCTCGGCACCAATGTCGATCTCAGCGCCGGCAATGTCGACAAATATGTCAACGATCACTGGCAGTCCGGCTTCAACAACCAGTGGGAGCGCGATCGGGCGAGCCTCGACCAGAGCCTTGCCGACAAGGGCATCTCGATGGGCTCGGCCGCCTATGACAACGCGCTGCGCGATTTTTCGACGCGCAAGCAGGCTGCATCCGACCAGTATCTCGGCGACATGTATTCGAGTGCTCAGAATTCGATCCTGACCGAGCGGAACCAGCCGCTGAACGAAATCTCGGCGCTGATGTCGGGCTCGCAGGTCCACCAGCCGAGCTACGTCAACACACCGACGACCCAGCTGCCGACGGTCGACCAGGCAGGCCTCATCAATGAGAACTTCAACCAGAAGATGGGTCTCTATGACCGGCAGGTCGCCCAGTCGAACGCGGCGATGGGCGGCCTCTTCGGCCTCGGCGGCTCGCTGCTCGGCGGCTGGGCCAAGTCCGACCGGCGGCTGAAGGAAGACATCAAACGCGTCGGCACGCTGGATAACGGCCTGCCGGTCTACGCCTTCCGCTACAAGCACGGCGGCCCGACGCAGATCGGCCTGATGTCCGACGATGTGCGCGAGCTCCATCCGGACGCCGTGTTCGAACATGCCGACGGTTTCGACCGCGTAGACTACGAGAGGGCGGTGGGCTGATGGCATATATCTTCGGCGGCGATACCGGCAAGACACAGGTCGACATCAGCGACCAGCGCAAGCGGCTGGCCTACGCCATGCTGCAGCAGGGCATGGATATGAGTCCCATCCAGTCGCCATGGCAGGGCGCGGCGCGGCTGGCGCAGGCACTGATGGGTGGGCTGGAGATCAGGCAGCAGAATGAGGAGCAGCAGGTAGGTACGACTCCCGCCGCGCCGACGGGCGCGCCTTCAACTCCGCCGGCGAAGTCTCCCGGCTTCCTGTCGTCGGTCTTCGGCGGCAAGCGCAATGCTCCATGAACAAGCGTAGGTATCCACGATCGCCCGCGGCCACCAGTCCCGCCTAGACCCATTCTATAGCCGGAGAAACCCCTTCTGAGAGGGCTCCGGACCCGGCAGGGTTGCAGTAACCTCCGCCGTTCCTGCGCAATTGGCTCGTCCTCGCGCCTCAGGCAGACGTCCGGAAAACTGTCTTCCGCAAGCCTTTATTCCAACCCGATTACTACAAGTCTACAGGAGGCTTCGATGTCAAACTATAATGGAACGCCCGTTGCCGCATCGCAGAAGACGTCGCGCCTTGGGGCTGCCCCCCATGCGGGGCAGTCGGGTGACGTCTCGATCAATAATGTCGTGCGCTCTATCGGCCGCGGTGTGCTCGGGGTAGGTCCCTACCTCGACGAGATGAACGCGGCGACGAATGCGGCGATAGCTCCAGCCATAAATCCGTTGCTGCCTACCAGCTGGAGGCTACCGGGCGACACATATGAAGAGCGATATAATACCTCGCTTGCGATGCAGCGCGGAATGGATGAGGCGTTTGATGAGCAACACCCTTATATCTCCGAAGGACTGCAGGGCGTTGGAGAGGTGGCCTCTACCCTTGCCTTGCAAAGGAGTGCGCCAGGCATCGGCAACGTCGTGCTTGGCAATGTTGGGAAGGGACTGCCCGCTCGCATTGCTGCAACCATTGCCTCAAATCTCGGAGCGGGTGCTGTTGAAGGTTTCGGGGAGGGGGAAGGTGGTCTAGGGAATCGAACCGAGCAGGCCATTCACAACGCAGTCGTGGACGCTTTGACCGGGCTCGGTATGATGCCGGTGGAAGCCGGTGCCGAAGCTGGTCGTAAAGCCGGCGCCAAGGCTCTTACGCGCGCGCTTCTTAAAGTACGCAGTCGTTAGAAACGACGCGATTTGACCGCTGACGCTGGACGCGTTTTTTGCAGCGGTGTGAAGGAGATCCCGCAACAATGTCGTGAGGAATGTCCGATAAGCTCGCGGTGTCTCGGGACTACCTTGTCCAGGGAGGCGCGAGGCTCGAATCAGCCACCCTCGAAGGCGATTTGAATCGGTATGGCGACCAGCAGCAATGTTGCGAGCGTGACCATGAAACCAAACGCACCGCCCAAGAGGCAGTTGATGATGCTGAAGAAGATTCCCTCGCCATTCGCCCGCGCCTGCTTCCATCCCCGGATCGGCAGCAGGAACACCGCGAATGGCGCCCTGGCAAGGATGTGGGCGGCGTATTTCAGAATAGCCGGGAAATCGTCTCGAAGCCGGTTGGTCGAAGGTTCGGAGTGCCGGAAGGCGCGAAGCGAATTCCAGCGTCCGATGAAAAAGCAGATCGGCCCCGCCGTGAAAGCGCCGGCGAGAAACATGGTCAGCTCGATCGGAAACTGATCAACCACCCACCTGGCGGGACCTGTCCTGAGTGGAGACCATGAGGCAAGCGTCACGACAGCGATGAGCATCGCGGCGATCTTGATCGCTCTGTGGGACGGTTGGTTCGGCTCGTGATCACTCTGCATGCCGCAACCGATACTATACGATTCGAGGCCTCGCAATTCGCGGAGCCTTTTTCTTTGGAGAAGGTCAATGCCCAGAAACCCATCAACCGGCGTCTATTCCAAGCCCGCCGGAACGACACCTTCCGTCGGCCAGGTCATCGACCCCGTGCCGTGGAACGCGCTGACCACCGACCTCGGCAACGAAATCACCAACTCGCTGCCGCGCGACGGCTCGGCGCCGATGGTCGCGCCGGATAAACAGGCCTTTGTGCGACCCGGAAATAGGAGACCAATGGAAACGCGGCGAACGCTGAGCCAGATTTGCCTCCTCGCAAAACGAGGCCAGATATCGCCGGCTAAACCTTCCTCGATATTGCCTGTTGGTTCGACGTTTTAAACCTCATCGCGATGGCGGCGATATCAAGAAAGGCAAAGGCAGCAATCAAAGGTATATTTTTGACGCCGAAAATCTTCGTCAAGGAACTCTTCCAGCCGGAACGGGCCTGCACAGCTCCTTGGAAGGAGTAAATCCAGATCAATGGAGCGGGAATGACCTTGCCCCGTTGAAATAATCCATTTTGAAGTAAGCTCTGGCCCATTGAGAGGACCAGAGGATGAAGCGCAATCGTTTCACAGACGAACAGATCATCGGCATATTGAAGGAGCACGAGGCAGGC
>NZ_WIEU01000039.1:0-30530 GCF_012276115.1 Rhizobium leguminosarum bv. viciae
CTCTTCCCTCCGCATCGCGGCAGCGTCGCAACGAAATCCTGGAGCACATCCGTAAAGCCAGGGTCAATGTTCGCACGTTGCCGGATCTCACTGCCCTGGCTCAGGGACGCATCGCCGTCTCCGACATTCGTGAGCTGGAGATCGAAGATCTGCTGGGGAGAGAAGCGGTGGCGCCCCGGCAGGAATTGCTCGACAAGGCGATGCGCAACAAGGTGGTGATGGTCACGGGTGCTGGTGGCTCGATCGGCGGCGAGCTATGCCGCCAGATTTTGCGCACGGGGCCTTCCAGCCTGATCCTCCTCGATCAGAACGAGTTTGCGCTTTATAATATTGACGCCGAATTGCGGAAGCTGGCGGAACTGTACAGACATGAAAATATGCAGATCGTCCCAATCCTCTGTTCCGTCCGGGATCAGGATCGCATGGAACATATCATGCAGAGCTGGCGACCTCAGACGCTCTATCATGCCGCCGCTTACAAGCATGTGCCGCTTGTCGAACATAATGCCGTGGAAGGCATCAAGAACAACGTCATGGGTACGCTGGTCGCGGCACGCGCGGCGAATAAATGCGGCGTCTCGAATTTCGTGCTGATCAGCACAGACAAAGCCGTGCGTCCGACAAATGTGATGGGCGCCAGCAAGAGGCTGGCGGAGATGGTTTTGCAGGCGCTTGCGGCGGAATCGGCTGTCGACAGAATGCGAACGAATTTCTCCATGGTCCGTTTCGGAAACGTCCTCGGCTCCTCCGGATCCGTCGTGCCGCTTTTCCGGCAGCAGATCAAGGAGGGCGGCCCGGTGACACTGACACATCCTGATATAACCCGCTATTTCATGACTATTTCGGAAGCCTCGCAGCTCGTCATACAGGCCGGCGCGATGGCCGACGGCGGCGATGTTTTCTTGCTCGACATGGGAGAGCCGGTTCGCATCGCAGATCTCGCCCGCAAAATGGTAGAGCTTTCCGGGTTGACGGTCCGCGACGAGAACAATTCCGAGGGCGATATCGAGCTTTCCGTTACCGGTCTCAGGCCCGGCGAGAAGCTCTATGAAGAACTGCTGATCGGGGATAATCCTGAAACAACCGAACATCCCCGGATTATGAAGGCGCGCGAGGATTTCCTGTCCTGGCCCGAGCTGTCGCGAAGGCTCAACACGCTCAACGGGGCATTGGACCGGAACGATATGATCGCTGCACGTGCGACATTGGCGGAACTTGTTTCGGGCTATTCGTCAACGGGTGAGGTCTCGGATCTGGCTTTCACCGGCGCCGAAACCAATACGGCAGCCTGAGACATGAGCGGCGGCGGGTTCGGGTTCAGCCACGCTGTGAGTGACAAAAATGGCTGCCGCGGTCCACGAGACCGCGACGACTCTAACGAGGATCCGCTCTGGTGAAAACTTATGAGCTCCATTTATGAAGTGGCTGCCTACGACCAAATAGCGAGCACAACCGCTAGATACCAGCGGGGACCCCTTTTCCAAGGCCCCGACGAAAGCGCCACGAACCTAAGCCAAAGCACCGCAACGACCGTCACCCACGTTATCGCGATAAGCGTGTATGCGGTCCTTTTGATGATTGACATCGAAGGTGCGATAGGATTGAAGCGTCATCAGCCTGCTGCTTTTGTTAGATTTCTTTGCTAGTTTGGCGCTATGGTGGAAAGCTGAGATGATGGAACAAAGGTTATTTGACGAGGAAATTAATCTTTTTTCGATTGTTTCGCTTTTGAGAAGAGGCGTTGCCAGCATTGTTGTGTGCTGTTCCGTTGGAGTTCTGATAGCAGGCATTTTCCTGTGGCGTAGCCAACCCTTTTATCAAGCTTCAGCCCAACTGGTGCTTGCAACCGCGTCTAACCCCACGCAGTTAGACCCCAATGCTGTCGCTCTTGTAGAGCCTCGCGAGCATGTTACTTTTCGTCTCCAGTCTCCATCCGCTTTCGATCAGCAGACCGTCTCCACATGCTCCGGTGGCGGCGTGGCAACATCCGAACAGATAGCGCACAATGTGCGCGTGAAGGCACCGTCAGTTCCGAGTGACGTCGTTGAAATTTCATTTACCGCGCCAACCCCCGAATTGGCGCAGCAATGTGTAGCGGCGATCGTGCGGGGGGTTCAAGAACAGCAGACGTCAGTCGCATCCGACGGTTTGGAACGTCTGAAATCTAAAATCAGCTCCCTTCAGAGCCAGCTCGCCGAAAATTCTAATCTTCTCAAGCAGGCGCAGGGTTCCGAATGGCAGCAAGCAATATACCTCGCCACTCGGGACGACGCGATCGCCTTGCGTAAGGATATTGCCGATCTCACGGCTAAACTCGAATTAGGCAAGTCTGCTACGCTGCTTTCTCCAATTTATGCTCCGCCAAATCCAGCCTCTCCCACAAAGATAACTATTCTGAGTGCGGGTCTCTTTATCGGTTTTGTTACCGGCGTTCTGGTAAATCTCCTAAAAGACGCGTATGTCATCCAACGAAATCGCCGCAGACGGCCGAAGAGCTAACGCATCACCGCACTTTGAACCAAACCGCGCGGAATACCTGTATTCCACGCGATACAAGCTTCTTCGAGAAGAAGCGTACTGGGTTGGCTCTCAAGCTATGAATTTTGAGCGCACGTAGGACTTCTTTGTTCTGCTGCAAGATGTTTTCCCAACTGCGATTTGTGGTGCCGCCCAAGCGCATCTTTACCATTACTCCGGGCAAATAATTTGAGTTGATATGGTGGCGCTCTAGAAACCGCATCATTAATTCGACATCAGCAGCAATCCTGTAATCGAGGTCAAATAGACCATAGCGCTCGTAGACCTCGCGCCGAACAAAGAAGGTTGGATGAGGCGGGCACCAGCCCTCTTCGAAAGCTCCCGGCACAAAAGGCGAAGAGCGCCAGTGGCGCACTACCGTAGAGATATCATTTTGCCGAACATAGCAAAGATCGCCGTAGCACGCGTCCAAGGCCGGATCCAAAAACGCCTCTGCAACCTTTGCCAGAACACCTGGCATGTAGAAGTCGTCCCCATTGATGAAGCCTATAACTTCACCGGTCGCAAGACGTATTCCTTTGTTCATGGCATCATAGATACCAAAGTCCTTTTCGGAAACCAGCCGCGTGATAACATCGCCGTGTTCGTGGATCCGGTCAAGCGTGCGATCCTTTGAGAGCCCGTCAACAACTATATATTCCATGTTTGGATAGTTTTGGGCGCGAACAGACTCTATCGTGTCAACGATCGTGGCTTCACTATTAAATACAACGGTGATGATTGAAATTTTTGGGTCGCGCATTATTGCTTTCGTCGCTGGTGGATAGGAGGTCAGTCCGCCGGCCTTCCTCTACAGTCTGTTACCGGCGATTGGCGGCTCGCTGAACGAGTGAATGGAAATCGGCGATAAAACGGTTTACCCGTTCGTTAGCGACGGCCTGTGCCTTCGCTGCCCGTTCGAACACGATATCCGGCGAAGACGGGGTTGCCGAAGCGAGTGCGTCGGCCAACGCGTGCGCGTCATAGCGATCGAAATAGACCGCCGCTTCACCCGCCTGTTCACGGTTGACGTCCAAATCAGACAAAATCAGTGGCACGCCCCAAGATAGAGCTTCTTCGACTGTCGTGCTCCATCCTTCGAAGAGAGATGGATTCAGCAAGGCCATACTGGCGACTGCGAGCGGGGCGAGATCGCGATACGGAATAAGGCCGAGAAGTATGAAGTTCGAGGAAAGACCGGAACTGTCGATGGCAGCCCTCACCCGCGGAAAATAAGAGGGATCGCGCGGATCACACTGGCTACCAGATGCTACTATCGTAACCTCTTGACCGCGGCGATGCAGAATCTTCAATGCTTCTACGACAAGCAGATGGTTCTTATGTTGCCAGAACTGATTAGGAAGGAAGATGTATCGCTCAGGCAGTTCATATTTGTCAGCGAGAGCACGGGCAGCCGAAGGAGCAATCACTCCCTTGGGCTGCACTGCGAATCTAGCGACATGTGTGCGCCCTCGGGAGGACGGATAAAAATGTTCACAAGCAATCCGCGAATCTTCGCTGCTCAGCATTATTTCGCGTTTTCCTAGAATCTGAATTCTAAACCCTATATCGCGTTTCCAGTAACCTACCCGGCTGAAGAGATGGGGAAGGAATCGGTGCTGAAAATCCGGAATCCAGGCAATAGCGGGGACGCCGAGATTGAAGCCAAAAAATTGTGCCACTTCAAATGTTACGTCAATCTGATGAACTCTAAATAAGTTACGCACACCCCAGTCGGCGCTTGTGACAATGCTGGTAACCAGAGATTTAAGACACCTAGATCTGTTAAAGAGCGGACTACGAACCACCTGGACGCTGTTAAGTGCGACAAAAGGGGTTACATCATCCTCATTGACGTCGGTGCCGAAGAACATCACGGGCGCAACAGCCCTACTCTGGTCATTGGACAGCAGCGTAACGAGATTCAACAGATAGTTATAACCGCCTGTCCAGCTTTTCCCACCGATCATCGTGAAGGCAATGCGGATCATGATCTCGCCCCAGATTCGGAGCGAAACCAGCGGACGTAATCGGCTAGGCCTTCCATCAAATCCTTTTGCCACTCAAATCCTAGAGCTGCGAGCTGATCCGATTGTGCGATCAGACTCTGGGGATCGCCAGCTCTTGCTTTGCCTGAGAATTCAATTTCAGGACTCAAGTTGGTATCGGCCGCCCATGCTTGGCCAACGCCTTCAACGATCGTACGAACATTGGTGCCGCGGCCAGTGCCGATATTGATGACCTTTGGCGGGAGGTTGGCTTCCGTGTGGATAAACGACAGCGCGCGCACGACGTCGGTCACCGCCGTCCAGTCTCGAAGCTCGTTGCCACTACCACCGAGAAGGATATGGTCAGGATGGACCTCGAGCTGCGAGCAAACATCCCAAAGCAGCTGCTTGCGTAATCCCTCCCCATAGACTGAAAACAAGCGACCAATCACCACTTTCAACTCATAGCTCTCGGAATAGGAGATGCACAAAGATTCCATTATATGCTTGTGATGACCGTAGGGGGAGAAGGGGTTCGGTCTCGCCGTCTCCGCTATCTGGCCTATATGGCCTGCCCCGTAAACAGCAGCACTAGAAACTGCCACCAGTATACTTTTCGAGGCCTCCTGGCGCAGCCATTCTAGCAGTTCAACAGTGGAGCTGACCGTACGGTGGAAATCTTCGCGGGGATTTGCGATTGCTGCTCCCACTGAAGAGCCGCCCGCGAGATGGTATACGATGTCGACCGTTCCGAACTGCTTTTGAATTGAGCGAAGGTTGGGGATGTCGATCTCGCCATTTAGCCAATAAACCAGCCCCCAACGCTGAGCATGAAGCGGTGGCCAATTCCCATGCCCGAGGCCAATCACCACGTTTCCGGCAAGTGCGAGCGACTTTGCCAGATGTCTTCCGATAAATCCGTGAGCGCCTGTTATTAGTATACGAGCCATTCTTTTTCTTTATAGGGGCCGCGTAGCGACAAAGGAATATAGCCGACCAGGCCGATGATCAAAGTTCGCTGCGGCGCGCGAGAAGATTGCCCATACAGCGCGAATATCCAAAAGCACCTGAGTTGCTTTTGCAATAAGCGGCAATCGCATGGCAATCCGCGCTCCAATTTCCGCCTTCAACTCCTCGGGAGTGTAGGGCGCGAAGTTGATCTCGCTCTCAAAAGGTGTAAGTAGCCTGTCCATCTTAAAACCGGCAGAAACAATCGAGTTCCGGTAATCATTCAGGAGAAAGGCGTTTTCCCCTCCATAGAGCTTGTGTAGGGGATGGCGATCGAGAAAGGTCGGCAAATCGCGTTCGCTCGATATGACATGTTCGCGTACTGCGATGAAGCGCCCACCCGGTTTGAGCACTCGATAGAATTCACGACATGCGGCCGACAGATCCGAGGTGTGGTGCAGAACGGCTCTGGCAAAGACCACATCGAAGGCATGGTCAGGGAACGGGAGCTTCTCGGAAAACTCTTCGGCGATCGAAATTGAAAGATGAGCTTCATTGGAGAGTTCTCTAATTGCACCAGCACCCACGAGGTCGCTCGCGTCGGGTTCGAGTGCCGTTACTTCGAAACCTTCCTTAGCCAAAGCATAGCTGGCAATCCCGCGGCCGGCGCCAATATCTACAGCGGTTCCTGGTGCCTGCGGGAGAAATTCACGAATGGCAGACCACTCATCGCTCCGCCAATAACGCTCCGCGGCCTCCAGAATTGGATCGTCGTAATACGCATCAAATACCAGTTTCTGCTGATCAGGCTGTTGCCGAAGCCACTGGACGGCTTCTTCCCATGTATCCAACTTTGTTGCTGTCATGGTTGAGCTTCTGCCTCTCTTGGTGTCGGGGTGAGAATCCGAATTATGCGAGCAGGGTTACCGGCGACGACTGCGTAAGGCGGGACATCGCGCGTGACAACTGCATTGGCTCCAATAACCGCACCGTCACCGACTGTCACCCCCTTCAGAATACTCGCGCCGAAACCAATCCACACCTGGTTTCGAATAACCACCGGCCTGATGGATACCCCCGTCCAATCCTTGTTCCCCAAGCTCCAATCTGTCACATCGTTCTTGCGTAGCTCCCAGTCGAGAGAATGTGAATCGTGATCCACAATTGTCACTCCCCATGAGATGATGACGTCGTTTCCAATCGCAATCGCGGAATGGCAAACCAAATGACTAGCGCCTATGTAGCAGCGATCGCCAATGGTGATGCGGCCACCGGGGTGGTCAAAGCTAATGTTGCAATTGATGATACATCTCTCGCCAATCTCCACGGTGCCTCGACGAATGGATCGCAGTGCTAGCCACCGGACAGTGCTACTGCTCCCAACGACAAATTTACTGCGCCTGCGAATTAACCATCCCGCCGCCTTGTTTGCGATTGTGGCCGGGCTAAACTTCATGCGTTACCAGCCAGCTGTTGGAAATTAAGCCATTGAGCATGCTTGCTGTATGCCGTCCGTACAATTCGAGTTCCTTCCTTAGCCAACGTCTGAAGACGCTCCGGTTCCCGAAGCAGTTTTACAATTTTCAGCTGTGCGGACTCAGCATCTTCATAGGTAACGACGCTGACATTATCGACCATCCCCTCGGGATAAACGCCGGCGTCCGACACCATTAATGCACCACATCCCAACGATTCCCAGCATCGCATATTTCCCCTATCCGTGCCCGCCATATCGACAGCGCCGTTTAGAACGATTTTCGACTTCGAAATCGCTTCATAAAGCTCGCGCCCGAAGAGTGGGGCACGGGATACTGCACGAATATTCGTTGGACGTCTGTGCTTCCCTAGAGGCAAAAGCCACCCAATTGGGCTTTCCGCAAGCCTAGTCAGTCGTGACCGGTCAAGATGGTAATAAACGTCGAAATCTCTTCTAATGGCAGATACCGCTTCCAGGATCTCTGCACGGCGACGGTGGTGACGACTATATCCTCCGACGAAAAGCACATCGATTGGTCGATTTCGGTTTTCGGCGTAGCTATCCATTGCAGGATCATGGGCCGGCGTAAAATATTCAGCGCGCCAGCCAAGCTTCCTATAACCTTCCAGTATGAGAGGAAAGTTGCAGACTATCAAATCGTAAGCGCCAAAGTCGGCGTTGCCCGAAGGTGCCGCTCGCCACATGATTGACTTCCGCACGCTGCCGGGAAGTTTACGGACAAAATCGTTTCCGTATCGCATTGGATCCAAATTATAGAATATCTCGGTGCGATGATGTTCGATCTGGCTCAACAAAATTTTCTCCATGTCGGAGGAAGCGGGCAAGCCGTTTTCTATCGCCCAGTATCTTTGGAGTATCTCGTCATCGCCATTCGTAAAGAAGAACTCTGGCGACCTATCCATCGCCGGTTTTAATATGTGACAAGCGCCATAGCGATCGTCCAGAAAAAGCGCCAATCGATCTGAAAAACTTCTTGCACCGCCTGCGAGCACGTTGAGCCGCTGCAGGTAAGCCGGATATATCCCGGAATTCTGAAAAACGCGCATCTAGGACTTCTATATCTATCCGGTCGTGACAAGCTGTTCTCGCCCGCCATTGTTGTTATCTGGCACCCACTTCAGCGAACTAGACAGCGCCACTACTAGTGGAACAATCAAAATTAAACCACCTGTCATCATCGCAGTTTGAAGAGCGGTTGAAAGCATCACGAATATTCCATAGTGGCCGAGAGCCAGCCCCGCGATTGTTGCGACGGTCTTTCCTCGCTTTACGAAAAGTTCGATATCTAGCAAACGAATAAAGAAGCCGGCAAAGAGTGAAAACAGAAGAACGCCAATCCAAGAGAAGTCGGCCCAAGCATCCGCGATGAACAATGCTGTCGATGTGGAACCTTCCACGCCCCTATGGATGGCGCCGACCAGTAGATAAGTTGGCTCATTGGGTTCTCCCGCTAGAAAGCTGATCAGCCAACTGGACTTACTGCCCCAGCTGTACGGGATAACGCTCGGAATTGCAGTATAGTACTCGAGCAAGCTCTCATTCGGGATCATGAATATCCGGTAAAAGAGAAATTCGAGTGCGTCGCCGACACCGTGTAATTCACGAATGGCAATAAGTACCATCGCTCCGAACAGAAGTACGCCAAACAGAATAAACCTGATCGCCATCCCTAACGGCAAATCTAAAGATTTTCTAAGATGTTCAACGACTAGCAACTGCAGTATAAATATCGCCAGTGGTGCCTTGCTCAGAGTTGAGGCCTTGGCCACCACAACGGCGATTATAAAAGCCCAAGCGATCGCTCTCAGATTCATTGACCGCTGTCTTATTACTATAAAGCAGCAAAAGGCACAGAACGGAAGCACATTGGAGACCATGAGATTGAAAAGATAAAAGCGGCTTCCACCCGACTCTCGTCGCATCGCAATTTTCGCGACCTCACTTGCATCCGAAATAAAGTAGACGATTATTTTGGGTATGTTGTTTTCTAACACAACAACCGCCAAAATGATAAGGAGTCCGATTATTGAAATAACCTCGACGCGTTGACCGACGCCTTTAGATATGCGGACAGGCCGAGTACGCCAGGAATGCAGGGCAGCCTGGATCTGCTGATGACTAATGCCAAACGCGAAATCCGCCAACCCTATACCGAGAGTAATGCAGACAATTGAAATGGCAAGTGAGAGATCCAGCGCGCCTATAGCATCATTATAGGGGGCAGCAGACATGATTGTCTCGAAGAACTTGGTCTGAGGACCCCATACTCGAGTGTAATATAGATACATAGGGCCATGAAGCATGAGCATGAGGCCTAAAAATACTGACGAAAGCGTCAGATTGATACCCACCTTCCAGATGTAGAAGCCCACCGACAGTGTGACAGCCATTGCGAAGACGAGGCTAGTCGACATCAGCTGCCTCTACGGTTGCGCTGCGTGACGGCAGCAAAATTCGAGTCACCTTACGCAGGCGCAAAAGCGCTTTATGAAGCAACATGCCGTTCGGAAAATTACTATGCGGTACTGGCGGTGCCTCGATATACGATTGGAGCTCTTCCGGCTTCAATCCCAGTTTTTTGGCCACGAACTTTGTTTCCCTGCGGGCATCCTGAACGGAGATGATGGGCGTTGAAATTTCGCGCAGCGCCTCCTCCCGTGTCATTTGTCCGGCAACAATCAAACTTGAAAGATGAAGCCGTCTTTTGTCAAAGTTAAATTTTTTCGGAAGATAGATATCCTGGTAGAATTTTGTGAATCTAGATTCACTGTGTTTGCCGCCGTAGTCACGCCACCCATATTCGCGCTGAAGCTCAGTGCGCGCCTCTTCTTTATTGTAGTCGATGTAGTTGAGCGGACGGTGAATGGTGAGTTGCCCTCGGACGCGGGTAAGCCAAATATACTCAAGAGGGCTCATGAAGGGATAGGTCGTGAGCTTCAAGGAGCCGAAGCGTTTTTGAATCGCGCTCGCATGCGTTCCGTCAATCGACGGATAGCCAAAGCCGCGGGGTATCACCGATTCTGACGCGAAGTTTACGCCGCTGAGGAAGTGACGAATGCCGAATTTAGCTGCTGTCCTATAGAGGGTGGAAAAGAATGCATGATCTTGCGGGATGTCCTGATTGAGGACAGAAGCCTTCATAAACGCAATCTGCAGATCGCGCATCTCCTGCCACTCGATTACATACGTGTGAAGGTCGAGATCGAGTTTTCGGACAAGAATTTCAATATTGTGGACGGCGGGCTCGGAATTCCAACCGCCGTCGACATGGACCGCCAGAAGACGAAGACCATGCTTTCGGGCGGCTAGATGCGCAAGAAACGCGCTGTCAATTCCACCGCTAAGCCCGACCATTGCGTCGTATGGCTTACCTGCGCCTTCTTCCTTCAATGTGGCAATCAATCGCCGCATTCGTATGTCGCCTTCGGGGCCGGTCCACCACTCGTGCGGCTTGCGATTCAGCGCATCTCGACAGCAGTTACATTGGCCGTTTGCGTCAAACACGATCGACGGGTTGGAATTGTCCATGACGCAAAATGAGCAAACTCGCGACGCGTTATCCATGAGCACCTTGCTCCGCCTCCTCCAAAATTTCTGGTGCAGGGTAGCTTATAAGGACTGCCCTTAGTCGACCGATAAAGGTGAAGGCGCTCCCCGAGGCCGCGGCGGAAGCGCCGGCATGAAGGCCTTCCATCAGGTGGGCGACGTTTCCAGCGCCACCCAAGGCAACGACCGGAATGCTCAGCTTCCGGGTAATCGACTGGATCAACTCAAGATCATATCCGTTGCGCGTGCCGTCGAGAGTTTTCGACTGAAGAATTATTTCGCCAACGCCGGCGTCCTGCAGCCTCAGGCAGAATTCTATCGGCTCTTGCCTCGCATCGCTTGAAGCGTAGCAGCTCGCAGCCGCGCCGCGACCGTCAACGTCGACACAGGCGACCAGAGCCTGGCTGCCCATATCGGCAGCGATCGCTCCCACCAGTTGCGAATTGCGCGCGCCTTGACCGAGCACAAACTTCTCGACGCCGGAGCGGTTAAGTTCCTCGCACTGCTTAAGCTCGGTGATGCCGCCGCCATATGCCAAAGGCATGAAACATTCGGTTGCGAGTTCGCGAACGAAGCCGAGGTCAGGACCTCGCCCCGTACGTGTGGCGTCGATATCGAGAATGCAGATCTCGTCGACTTCCTTTTCGTTGAACAGGCGAACAACATTGAAGGGATCGCCGACGTAGGTGCGCTCACCAAACTCTATCGTTTTCACCAGCCGACGCTTCTGATCGACCAGCAGGACGGGTATAAGCCTTTTTCTCATCAAAGCTTTCCGAATGCTTCAAGAACCCGCATCCCGAAGCGGTGGCTTTTTTCAGGATGAAATTGCACGCCGCTGACATTGTTCGAACTCACTGCGCAACATAGCTCCTCGCCGTAGTCGATGACGGCGGTAACGTCATTCGGATCATCGCAATCGACAAAATAGCTGTGGTCGAAATAAAAGCGCTCCCGCCGGTTGGACCTGTCGAACAGAGCGCTTTCTCGGCGCGGCCTTATCTCAAGCCAGCCGATATGAGGAACCTTAAGGGACGATGTTGCCGGCAGCCTGATGCGCTTCACATCCGCATTTATCCAGCCAAGGCCAGTTTCCGAGCCTTCCTCGCTGGATCGCGCCAACAGCTGCATACCGAGACATATGCCGAGAACAGGAACCCTCCGTTCGCGCACCGCGTGATTCAGTGGATCGACTAATTTTCTGTTTCTCAACGTGGCCATTGCTTTGTCAAACGCACCGACCCCTGGAAGAATGAGCTTCGCGGCACTTTCGATCTCCTTGGGATCACCGCTTGGCCGAGCATTGATCCCCAGATACTCCGCCATATTGGTAATTGCGCCGATATTCCCGACGCCGTAGTCTACCACAGTGATCACTCAAAACCCTCTCTTGCGTTTCACAAGATGGTTATTCCATCCAATCAGGCGTCTCTCGGCCAAAGCCGTTCTAACGGACCCATAGATACGGGACAAGATAATGCTCCCGGTTTTCGTCGTCATCGCCACGGCTGCGATCGCGGCGGAGACAACGCAGACAGAACAGACATACGCGAAAGCGAGGGACAGCCAGCCATTGATCCAGGTGAAATTCAGGCCTAAAGATCCGACAACTATGCAGATGCCAACCAAGATAGGAGCAACTGTACAGGCGAACATTTGCTCCGCGCTGAAAGTGCGAAAGAAGCAGTTGCGAGTCACCAAAAGCGCGAGAGGTACTCTTACAAGGCTGGCAGCAAGCAAGCCTGCTCCAGCAGCGTATGGACCGAAACACCAAATGGAAACGAAAGAAAAAACAACCGTCATCACCGAATATGCAAGCGAAGTATATGCAGCCGGTGCGTTTCTGCCCATTCCCATGGCGTAATACTGGAATACATTCGAACCGCACCCGACGATGCCGCCGAGAATGAGTATCTGGAGCAGATGCGTGCCGCCTGCAGCGGTTTCTTCGCCGACCCAAACCGTCAACAGCGGCCTGGAGAGAACCGCGATTGGCGAGAGTACGATGGCTCCGAAAGCCGAATTGCCCCATGAGGCGAGCATAAAGAAATCATGCCGCTCCTCTTCGCGGCTGTTCGACATGTTGCCAAATCGAGGAAACAGGACTTCACAGATACGTATGACCGCGATGTAAGCGGCCTCCTGGACGCGATTGCACACGTTATATTGGCCGACAACGGCAGACGGCGCGAGCGAAGCCAGAACGTAGCGGTCCATCTGGTTGCCAAAGATTCCCGCAAGCTGAGAGAGGCTTTGCCATTTTCCAAAATGAAGCAATGATTTCAGTTCGTCGGGAGACGATGAGATCAATCGGCCGCTCTCACGGAATTCCGAGGATGTAACCCATATCCATCCTGCAGTCGACAATACAAGACTTCCAGAAAATCCGAGCAAATAGCCATTCAGCACTGGAAACGACCACGTGCATCCCAAGGTCATGATGATGGTTGCGAATGAACTCCACGCTGATGCTTTGGCCACCAATCGAAAACTTTGCTTTCCCACGCAAATACCTTGCAGGACAAACGAGAACTGCTGCGCCATTGTGCCGGTTGCGACAATGAGGAAGGAGACGGTGAGATTCTGTGATGGAAGAGACGCACCGGCGATGCCGGTCATGATCCATGGCCCGGCAAGCACGATCCCTAGCCACGCCACCGCCGAAGCGATTAGGCAGATTTTCATTCCGACGATAGCAATACGGGCGGCGGCATGCTCCTCGCCACGTCCAATCCGCGCGGAAATTTCCCTGACAACGGCCTGCCCGAGCACGGTGCCGATCAGCGTCACGGGAGCTGCGATAGCGATCACTATGCCTGCGCTTCCCAGCGCCTGCAGTCCAATCCAGCGCACGACGAACGGCACCGTGGCAAGGTTAGCAACCAGCGTAAAAAGGAAACCCGCAAAATTCCAGCCTGAGTTTCCAAGAAGATTGCTGCGTCTTCCATGGCTCTCCGGGCGTTCATCACTCACTCGGCGAATCCCCTGATCGTATCTGCGACGTACAGGAGTTGAGCTTCTGTCATTTCAGGGAAAATCGGAATTGAAACAATCTTGGATTGATTTCCAAACGCGTTGGGGAAATCTTCCGGCCGATGGCCAAGGCGTTCGTAAGCCGGCAGGAACGGCAGCGATATTGGATAGTTGACCACGGTTTGGATGCCGGCATGATTTAGGTGTGCAGCCAGGACATCGCGACGCTCGTGCTTGATCACAAAAAGGTGATAGACATGACTTCGTCCTGCTGCGGTTTCGGGCAGTTCTACCCAATCAATATCCTTGAGGGCGCTCATATAACGTCTCGCCAGTTCCTGCCGTTTTGCAGTCCACTCGCGCAAACGCGGCAGCTTTACTGAGAGAATCGCGGCTTGTAGTCCGTCGAGGCGACTATTTATTCCTTCGATTTGGTGGTCGCCCTTCGAAAGCCCGCCATGCCGCGCAAACATTGCCATCCGATCGGCCAGTGATTTGTCCTTGCAGGTAATGGCGCCCGCGTCGCCCATCGCGCCAAGGTTCTTTCCCGGATAGAAAGAATAAGAAGCGACATCCCCAAAGCTCCCGACGATTTGCCCATCAATTTCGGCCAGATGGGATTGAGCACAATCCTCTATGACCCAGAGACCGTGCTTCCGTGCTATCGCCATGATCGCAGTCATATCGGCCGGTTGGCCATAGAGATGAACCGGGATGATGCCAACCGTTCGAGCCGTGATCTTCGCTTCGATTTGGACAGGATCGATGGTGTGTGTCAAAGCATCAGTATCGCAGAAGACAACATTGCCACCGGCTTGCGAGATGGTCTCTGTGGTTGAAATCCACGAATGAGCGGTCGTAATAACTTCATCCCCAGGCCTGACGCCTAACGCACGCATCGCTATGAAAAGTGAGTCCGTCCCATTCGCACATGAGATGCAATAAGGGGCGCCAACAGCGGCGGAAAATTCGTCCTCGAACGTCTGAACGAATGGCCCCCTGATAAACGCGGAGGATCGAATAACCGAAGCTATTGCAGCATCGATCTCCTCCTTTAGCGAGAGATATTGGAGATGAAGATCAGCGAAGGGAACTTTCATTAAACCTGCTCTCGGTAAATTTTCATGATTTCCGCGTGTGGCAGCGCCGTCAGCTCACAAAACCAAAGGCGCCGGGTTGTCTACCAACGACGACATTTCCGAACAAACTAAGCTTCGTTGCTTGCCGTACGAGATATAGGCCGGGCGGGATTGCCGGCATAGATGCCGGAAATGGTGATATCCCGGGTTACAACGGCGCCTGCGCCGATGACAACGTCGTCGCATATCTGAACTGGAAGGACCGTAGCGTTTGAGCCAATCGAAACCCGATTGCCGATTCGAGTTTCCTTCCAGAGCGCGCGATTTCCCCGTGCAGGCCCACCTCCCGAAAAAAGGTCGTTCACAAAAACTACCCCATGCCCAATGAAGCAATCCTCCCCAATCTCGACAAGTTCGCATATGAAACTATGTGACTGTATTTTTGTGCGCGGCCCTATCTTCACGCCCTTCTGGATTTCCACGAATGGGCCAACAAAGCAATCATCGGCAAGTTCGCATTCATAAACATTGGCTGGCTCAACTATTTTTACGCGAGCGCCACAAACGACGTCCCTGACCTGCGCCTTCCAAAGCGTGGGAAAGCTGTCGCTCATTGGGAAGACCGTCCCAGTTTTGAGTGTTTCAATTCCAAAGGAAGTTTCACTTCTTTATTCGAAGCGATTGATTCGTAGAGCGCCGAGATCAATTCAAGACTCTGGCGGCCCTCATGACCATCCACAAGGGCTTTTGTATCATTCACTAGGCAATCGACGACGTGTTCGTAATAAGCCTGATGACCAAAACCATAAACGTTCGGAGGATTAACAGAGTATTTCTCCATAACTTGCTCATCGCCTAAGTCATGGTCGCCGAACTGCCAGGTGCGGATCTTGTTCACCGCAAAGCCCGCGATCTCAACAGAGCCTCCAGCTCCAAGTATCGAAATCGATCCTTCAATGTCCTTGGGTCGGGTTGCTGCGGTAGCTTCTATAATGCCAAGAGCACCGTTGCGGAACTTCAGTGTGGCGACGGCAGTGTCCTCCGCCTCGATATCCACCAACGCTGTCGCCGCGCGCGCGTGAACACTTTCGACATCACCCATGAACCAAGTTAACATGTCGATATGATGACTTGCCTGATTGGCAAGGACACCGCCGTCATATTGCCAGGTACCGCGCCAGCTATCCTGATCATAGTAACTCTGATCGCGGCACCATCGTACCCTAACCGTGCCGAGCACGAGCTTACCGAAGCGGCCCGCATCAAGTGCTTCGCGCGCCTTCACGACCGGGACGTTGAAACGGTTTTGCTTGACGACGAACAATCGAATATTATTCTCGTCACAAGCCTTGATCATCGCTTCAGCATCGGTCAGAGTCAGGGCCATTGGCTTTTCGACGACGATATGTCGTTTATATTTCGCCGCCGTAATGACGTGTTCTGCATGCATACCGCTTGGCGTCAATATCGATACGACATCCACCTCCGCGTTCTGGAGCATTTCGTCGATTGACTGATAGTAAGGAACGTCGAACCGCTCTCCAAATTCCTTTGCTTTTTCTTCCACGACATCACAAACTGCAACGAGCGTCGCGCCTTTTATCTGTGACAGACCCAAGAGTTCGGAATGCCTTTTGGCAATGCGCCCGCATCCGACGATAGCGAATTTTATCAAGATCTCTTTCCCCATACGATCGTAAGCGCTCTCATTCGACTTGCGTTGACATCGAGACATGCTGTCTGGGCAGAGCATGTCGCTGCGCGTACCCTAGATCACGCAGTACCAAGTTTCCCCTTCGGCTATATAAACTGGATCCGATCAGGAGAAGTTTTCGAACCGCGGCGCGTAAGGCAACATTCAATTCAACCAGGCTTTGGTAGATTAAACCGACTGACTGCATAATGCCTGCATCTACGCCGCAGACTTTCGCGAGATAAGCCCTGTAAGGGCGCTCTCTCTCTAAGAGCTGCCGAACATTCAACGGCTCGATCAAATTAAGCTGTTTGAGTCCGCCAGTAACAATCCGACAAGGCAGATGTCGGTCTGCGATCAGCTGCCGTACGATGGCCGAGCCAGCCATACGGCTATGCCGAGGCATTAACGTATTTGGAAGACCCATAATTTGCTCGCGCGCCCGTGGCATCAGGAAAGCACCAGACTTTGTTATCGATGACCGTACCATCGCCATATCGGACTCTCGGCAGGTGGATGTCTCATTGGGTGTTCCTGTTGTAAAAGTCAATCTTGATCTCTCAGAGGAAACCGGCGAACCCGAGCTTTCCGGGAATGTCTTTTGCAAACCGCCCTTTTGCGTGAAGCTGATACCGCTCCCCGTTGCAATCCGCGGTTCCTGCCCTTTGCTGCCATCCCGTCTCTAGCCAATGGTTCATCTATGGCCGAGGGCTGAGGTTAGGTCTTCAATAGGTCCATTTCCTGCCCCAGTCCGTCAGCGGCTTTTCAAAGAAACGAAAGCTGACGTAAGACCACCCTAGGGACAACACAAGCGCCAAAGCAGACAGAGGAACGGCGCCGAAGCTATGCAGCGCTTCCGGCTGGCGGGCTCCGATATAAATTGCCGACAACATCAGTGGATGAACAAGATAGAGCGTATACGAGATCCGACCCAACTTCTGTAGTTTTTCATTCCTTAGATATTTAAGGTTCTCGCTTCCCAGAGAGCCAAGAATGTAAATGAGCAGTGCGCTATACAGAAGTGCGAGATAAGTATGTCCCCATGCTGCTGTAGTCGATGCGACGTTGTTTGCCATTCCGACGACTAGGGGTATGAATCCGAAGGCAAGGATCCCAACCGCTTTGGTCCACCCAGCGAAATTCCGTCGGAGCCAGTCTCTAAAGCGATCATCACGCCACAGAATGGCGACAATCCCGCCCTCTGCAAGCCCATCAAGGCGGCTAAAGGTGTGCACATACATCGTAAAGACACTGCCGTACCCGAAATAACCGACGGACCGGTAAATGATCGACGCGCCGGCCACGAGCGCTAGCATTGGCAGCAACATTCGCTTTGGAAGAAACAGGATGACAAAAGGGAAAACGAGGTAAAACTGCTCTTCGATTGCGACGGACCAAGTTACAGATATGCCGCCTGGACCCCATTGCTCATGAGTCGCCATCCAGATGTTCTGGGTGAACGTCAAATGGCGCCAAAGCGGAGTATCAGCGTTGAACACGGCGTTACTAGCGCCTGCATATACCGCGCTCCAGAATAAAAAGACCAACGCTAGATAAGATGGCACAATGCGGAGTACACGCCGTAGATAGAAATGCCTCAAAAAACGAAATGCAGGTTGTTGCCGATCGAGAATGATACCAATGATAAGAAAACCGGACAGGACAAAAAACAGGTCAACGCCGGTGCGTCCTAGGATGGTCACATCATGTATTGCCTTGAATAGAAAATTATCCCGTGACGTCAATGGTGCGCCGATGAAATGCCATATCAGCACCATGCCGACTGCAACGCCCCTCAGCCCGTCCAGTTCCACAAGACGCGGCGCTGTCGAAACGTTATAGGTCTGATTGATCTGCAGCATCAGAACATTTGCTTGCGCATTGCGAGTGCCCGCCTGTCAGTTGATACCGATTGCAGAGCCTGGGCGAGACGAGCAGAGTGCACCAGCCATATACACCATATTTCTAACGGCCACCTTCGGGGCAAAGCGAAGCAGGTTCTGGCGGATCTGGTATTTGAGCCAACCCTTTGCCCGTCCGGAAAGATATTGCTCATACTCTATATCATGAGCGAAGATCATCATCTTCTCGATGTTTAAACCCGATGTTTTCAATAAGTTCTCGAAAGAGCCGGGCGTGTAGAAGTTAATATGCCCATAGGGACCAGACATGCGGATTGACCTGTCGAGGTTGCTGGTCAGTTCGAGCGGCACTTCTATATAAAGTTTCCGGCTGACACGTTTGGCCTCGTGGAGAAACATTCGCTCGTGTTCGACATGTTCAAGAACATGAACGGCGAGGGCTAAATCGAAAGCCTGGTCAGGATGAGGAACTTTGTATCCGTCGAATTGATCGACAGAACGGACAGCGGGGATCGAACGGGCCTTTATAGCACTTACCCCGGAGGGAGAAATCTCGACTGCTGAAAAATCTTTCGCAAAGCCGGAAGCATGGAGTTCGGCCAACACCGCTCCTTCTCCCGCGCCGATATCGATGACCGAATCAAATTTTTGGTTTCCAGCAACGGTCCGTATATGAGCCACTGACTGACGAGCAGCGATGGCCCGCTTCTCGGCTACTACCCCATCAGAATAATAGTCGTCATACATATTCATCAGGCCGGCATCTGTGCGCATCTTTGTCCCCTGCATAAGATAGAGTTAAGCTTGCATACTCGAAACAGGTGCGCAACCGTGTTGGAGAACGCTGCACAAAGTACTACTTGGTTTGTGGGGTCCTCAGACAGCTACCCTCCCCCTCACCCCCTCCGCAATCACCGTCATCCTGTCCGCCACAGCGTGACCGATCAGCATGAAGGCATGCGTCGCGTTCGACCAGTAGATCACGTTCATACCTTTGCGGCTTTCGAGGTCCGGCGCCTTCGGCCCCCTGTCAGACTTGACGATGCAGAGCGCCATCGGGCCGGTCTCGGGGTCGAGATAGGCGATCTGGGCGAGCGCCTTACCATCATATTGCAGCAGCAGGGCGCGTTTGAAATCGATGCCCGGGAGCGAGACGGCTTCGGGGGAGAGTGACAGGCCGAGCTTCTCGTCAAGTCCGGCGAGCTGGGCAGCCTGGTCCTCCCTGGCTGGCACGGGGCCGGCCAGACTTTCCGGGGTATAGAGCGAGACATAGTCGGCGACCACGGCGCGCCATTCGCTGTTTTCGTCCTTTGCCGAAAAGCGTGCTCCGATGCCGATGACGGCGCGGTCGATGGCGATGCCGGCGACCAGCGAGGCGGCGAGCGCGCCGAGGAAGCGGCGTCGGTTGGCGAATATGGGCGCGGGGCCGGATTTTGCGCTTTGGTGCGCCGGGATGGCGGCAAGCATCGCCTGCAGCTTCTCGCGCGGCGCTTCCGATAGGAGCGAGGCAAAGGCCTGCTCGAACGGCAGGTTGGCGCGCGCCAGGAATTCCAACCGTTCGGCGACGCTTTCGTCTTCATTGACCAGTGCCTCGATGCGGGCTGCCTCTTCGGCCGTCAATTCGCCATCGATGAAGGCGGTCAGGTCCTCGTCGGAGGGAATGGTGTGCTTCGTCGTCATTGCCGTCCCCCTTCCGGTCCGGCGTCGGAGAGCTTGGCGCGGGCAGCCGCCAGCCGGCTCATCACGGTTCCGATCGGGATATCCAATATGCCTGCAACCTCGCGATAGGAAAGTCCTTCCACATAGGCGAGGAAAACCACCGTCCTCTGCGCCTCGGGCAGCGCATTCACCTGTTTCAGCACCTGACCCGCCATCACATGGGTTTCGGTGTCGTGCGCGCCGTCGAAGGTCAGCGTCTCCCCGGCATCGACAAAACCCTGGCCCTGGCGCACCCGGCGGGAGCGGATCTCGTTCAGCCAGATCGAATGCAGGATCGAAAACAGCCAGCGGTCGAGCCGGGTGCCGGGGATGAACTGATCGGCGCGCTCCAGCGCGCGAAGGCAGGTCGCCTGCACCAGGTCGTCGGCGACATCGCGCTGATGCGAGAGAACGAGACCATAACGCCAGAGCCTTGCCAGATTTTCCGTCAGGCCGCTCCTGATATCCGCTTCGCTCGCGATGGCCGCCTCCGCCAAACCTGCATCCCTCGAAACCGCCGGATGAACCGGCGATTCCATTCTGGCGCGACTATAGGCAGGAAAATGGGTGCGCGCGACCGACATTCTGACGTCCCTTTCGTGCTTCCATTTTCCTGCTGTGGCCTGCTGATCAGATCTTCGAGGGATCGAGGATTGCAGCGTTCAGATCCTGATATTCCTCGCAAGCCGTACCGCAGATCGCTTTGATTGACTTCAGCTGGTCCTTGGCGAGATCGAGCTGACCCTTGATGACATAGGCTTCGCCGAGATATTCGCGGACCTTGGTGTATTGCGGGTCCATCTTCACCGACTGCAGATAATAGGAGATGCCCTCGTCGGTGCGGCCGAGCTTGCGGGTGGCATAGCCGCGATAGTTCAGCACTTCGGCGGTGTTCTGATCCTTGACCGTGTCGAGCACGGCAAGCGCCTCCTCGTAGCGGCCGGCCTTGGCCAGCGAATAGGCATAGTCGGCGCGGTTCTCGTCGGAGACGTTGGCGCTCTGCTGCTTGACGCATTTCTTGGTCTTCTGGTCGTAGATCTCGCCCTTCTTGCAGACCGGGGTCGTGCTACTGTCATCACCGACCGCAAAAACCGGGCCGGAGACAACAGAAGCGGCTAGGCAGCCGCCGAGAATGATGGAAGCGATGCGGGCTGTCATGATCGTCATGGGGAACTCCTCGAAAGTGACGTTGCGACGAAAGAACACCGCTGCATCCAGCTTTATTCGGCTGCCGCTTGCATTTCTTTCTTCACCCTTTCGTGAAGCTTCAGAGCTGAATAATTTGGGCGTCCGCGTGTTTTCCTTCGTTCCGCCGGAGGGACAAGGAGAATTCTGTGACCGACACCGTCAAACTCGTCAGCCTCGCCGTTGCCACACCCGAACATGTCATTTTCCAAAAACAGGCGGTCGAAGCCTCAGCCCGGCTGTTTGCCGACCGCTTCGAGGATTTCCGCCATCTTGCCCGCGTCTTCGACAGCGCCGGCATCGAAAAGCGCCATGCGGCGCGCCCGCTTGCCTGGTTCGACGAGCCGCATGGCTGGCAGGACCGGATGCAGGCCTTTGCGGAAGTTGCAGGCGGGCTTTTCGTCGAGGCTGCCAGCTCGGCCCTTCGTCAGGCAGGGCTTGAGGCCGGCGATGTCGATTGTGTCGTGACGGTCTCCTCCACCGGCTTTACAACGCCGAGCCTCGATGCGCAGCTAGCTGGCCGGATGGGTTTCAGACCCGATATCGAGCGCGTGCCGGTCTTCGGGCTCGGCTGTGCCGCCGGCGTGTCGGGCTTTGCGATCGCCTCGCGGCTGGCGCGAAACCGGCCGGGCACTGTTGTGCTTTTCGTCTCGATCGAGCTTTGCACGCTGGCCTTCCGGCTAGACGAGTTGACGCGGCCGAACATCATCGCGACGGCGCTTTTCGGCGACGGCGCAGCCGCCTGCGTGCTGCGATCAGGCGAAGACGGGCTGGCGGAAGTGGAATCGACCGGCGAACATCTTTTTCCCGACACCCTCGATATCATGGGCTGGAAGATCGATGACGGCGGCTTCGGCATCGTGCTGGCGCAATCGCTGCCGCCCTTTGCCGAAAAGGAGCTCGGCCCGGCGGTAAAGGCCATTCTGGCGCGAAACGGGCTGAGGGTGGAGGATATCGACCGCTTCATCTGCCATCCCGGCGGCACGAAGGTGCTGGCCGCGATGGAGAGCGCGCTTTCGATGGTCCCGGGCACGCTCGATCACGAACGCGCCGTGCTTGCCGAATACGGCAACATGTCCTCGCCGACCATCCTCTTCGTGCTGGAGCGGGTGATCCGCGCCGGGTTGCCGGAGCGCGCCGCGATGATCGCCATGGGGCCGGGCTTTTCAGCCAGCTGCGTGACGCTCACGAGGGTCGCGTGATGTGGCCGTCGATCGCCCTCCTTGCCTTCGTCACGCTGCAGCGGCTGGGGGAACTTGTGCTCGCCCGGCGCAATACGGCGGCGCTTCTTGCCAAAGGCGCCAGAGAGGTCGCACCCGAACATTATCCCGTCATGGTGGCGCTGCATGCCGGCTGGATCATCGGCCTTTGGCTCACTGCACCGGGCAGGCCTGTCGCGCTCTTCTGGTTTCTGGTGTTCATGGGGCTGCAGGCGCTGCGGCTCTGGGTGCTGGCGACGCTGAAAGGCCGCTGGACGACGCGCATCATCGTCCTGCCCGGCGCGCCGCTCGTCAGATCCGGGCCCTATCGTTTCCTCCACCATCCGAACTATGCGATCGTCGTCGGCGAGATCGCCGCCCTTCCCCTCGCCTTCGGCCTGCCGCTTTACGCGATCGTCTTTTCGCTTCTCAACGCGCTAATCCTCCATGTCCGTGTGAAGGCTGAAAATGCCGCACTGAAAAGCGCAATGATTTTGAAATGAATGCGATTTTCCGTTTGCGTCGCGGTATCGGCACAGGCATTTTCACCCCGACAAACAAAGCGGAATGCAAGCGGAAATGACGAAGAACGCAATCGTGCTCGGCGCCGGCATCGTCGGGGTTTCCACGGCCATCCATCTTCAGCGGCGCGGCCGGCAGGTGACGCTGATCGATCGCAAGGATCCGGGCAACGAAACCTCGTTCGGCAATGCCGGCCTGATCCAACGGGAAGGCGTCGCGCCTTACGGCTTTCCCCAGCAGCTCGGGCTTTTGTTGCGTTATGCGTTGAATAACCGCATCGACGCGCATTATCACCTGCGCACACTGCCGAGCCAGATCGCCTTTCTCGCCCGCTACTGGTGGAACTCCGATGCGCGGCGCCACGCGATCATCACCCGGGCCTATGCGCCGCTGATCGAAAATTCGGTTGTCGAACACAAGGACCTGATCGAGGCGGCGCAGGCCGAAGGGCTGATCCGCAAGGACGGCTGGATAAAGATTTTCCGCACTGAGGCAAAGCGCGACCAGGCTCTTGCGGAGGCAGCACTTTGGCAGAATGAATTCGGCGTGGAGTATGACAGCCTGACTCCGGCCGATATCGCCCGCATGGAACCTCATATGACCGGCGATTTCGCCGGCGGCATTCGCTGGCGCGATCCCTGGTCGGTGCTCGACCCGCATGCACTGACATCGGCCTATCGCCGCTATTTCGAGAGCCTGGGTGGCCGGTTCGTCACAGGTGATGCCGCCTCGCTCGGTCCGTTCGGCTCCGGCTGGAAGATCATGACCGCAGAAGGTCCGCTCGAAGCCGAGGATACGGTGATGGCGCTCGGCCCCTGGGCGGCCGTTGCGACGCGCCGGCTCGGCTATTCCTTTCCGCTCGGCGTCAAGCGCGGCTATCACATGCATTATGCCGTCGAAGGCAATGCCGTGCTCAACAACTGGACGCTCGATGCCGAACGCGGCTATCTCCTTGCACCGATGAACCGCGGCATCCGGCTGACGACAGGGGCGGAGTTTGCAACGCTCGATGCGCCGAAGACACCGGTCCAGCTCGACCGCGCCGAAGCCGTGGCGCGCACCATCTTCCCGCTCGGAGGCAGGCTCGATCCCGAACCCTGGATGGGCGCGCGCCCCTGCACCCCGGACATGATGCCTGTTATCGGCAAGGCGCCACGCCATCAGGGCCTGTGGTTTGCCTTCGGCCATGCCCATCACGGGCTGACACTCGGGCCGGTGACCGGCCGCGTGCTGGCCGAACTCATCACCGGCGAGACGCCGTTCATCGATATCGCGGCCTATTCGCCGCAGCGTTTCAACCCGTGATGCCGAGAGAAGCGAGACCTTTGAGAGCGGTCGCAGCGATGCCTTCCACCGTGTCGTCGATATCGACGGTGACGACGCCCGGCTCGCCTGTGGGCACCTCAAGCGTCGCCAGCTGGCTGTCGAGCAGCGAGGCCGGCATGAAATGTCCCTTGCGCTCGCCCATGCGCTTCATCAGCAGCGCCCTGGAACCTTCAAGATAGACGAAGAACAAATTGCCACCGGCAGCAGCCCGCAACCTGTCGCGATAGAGGCGCTTCAGCGCCGAGCAGGAAACGATAATGCCCTCGCTCTTTTCCAGCGAGGCTTTCATCTCTTCGCCGATTCGGTCGAGCCAGGGCATCCGGTCCTCATCGGTCAGCGGAATGCCCTTCGACATCTTCTCGACATTGGCGGCCGGGTGAAGCGCATCGCCTTCGACGAAGGCCAAGTGCAGCGCTTCGGCGAGTTTCTCGCCGACGGAGGATTTGCCGCAGCCGCTGACCCCCATGACGACGATCGCATGGGCTTTGTTCGTCCGCTCATCCGGCATGCTTCCTCCTCAAGCTTGGCTTCCCGCTCAGTCGAGCGGGAAATGACAGGCATATTGTTGTGCGCCTTCTCCCCTTAATTCGGGAGAAACCTGGCGACAATAGTCCTGCGCCTTCCAGCAGCGCGGGTTGAAGTGGCAGCCCGACGGCGGCTTCAAGGGCGACGGCAGTTCGCCCTGCAGGCGGATGCGGGTCTTCTCGCGCTCGGGATCGGCGATCGGGGTCGCCGACAACAAGGCGGCCGTATAGGGATGGCGCGGCCGGGCGAAGACTTCAGCGGCAGGGCCGGTTTCGATCGGGCGGCCGAGATACATCACCATCACCTCGTCGGCGATGTGATGGACGACCGAGAGACCATGCGAGATGAAGAGATAGGCAAGCCCCATCTCCTTCTGCAGGTCCATCAGCAAGTTCAAGACCTGCGCCTGGATCGACAGATCAAGAGCCGAAACCGGCTCGTCGAGCACCAGCACTTTCGGCCGCAGCATCAGGGCGCGGGCAATGGCGATGCGCTGGCGCTGGCCGCCGGAGAACATATGGGGATAGCGGCCGTGATGCTCCGGGCGCAGGCCGACTCGGGCCATCATCTCCTCCACCTTGCGGCGGCGGGCGGCGGCATCGAGATCGGTGTTGATCTTCAGCGGCTCTTCGAGGATCGAGCCGACCTTCTGGCGCGGGTTGAGCGAGCCGTAAGGATTCTGGAAGACGATCTGCACCTGGCTACGCAAGCTGCGGTCGCCAACGCGCGCCGGCTTGCCGTCGATCAGCAATTCGCCGGCCGTCGGATCTTCGATCATCGTGACCAGACGGGCGAGCGTCGACTTGCCGCAGCCGGATTCGCCGACGACGGCGAGCGTCTTGCCGGAATGCAGGCTGAAGCTGACGCCGTTCAGCGCCTTGACCGTGGCATCGGCTTTGAAGAGGCCGCGGTTGACGGTGTAGAAGCGGGCTAGATCCCTGCCCTCGAGAACAGCGCCCGTCATACCAGGTCTCCTGCAGTTTCAACGGCCATGATGCCGGGATGTCCGAGCGGCTTGCCGTCCTTCAAAGGATAGTTGCAGAGCGCCAGTCCAAGCTCCGGTCCCTGACGGACGACGCCGCGATCGCACTCGACCGTGGCGTAGCCGCAGCGCGGCGCGAAAAGACAGCCTGTCGGGCGGCCATGCTGGCCGGGCACGACGCCGGCGATCGAAGGAAGACGCTGGCCGACCTTGGCGCGTTCGGGGAGGGCTGCGAGCAGGGCTGCGGTATAGGGATGATGCGGATCGCGGAACAGTGCCCTCACCGGCTGCTCCTCGACCTTCTGGCCGGCATATTGCACCTGCACACGTTCGGCGGTTTCGGCAACGACGCCCATGTCGTGGGTGATCAGCACCAGCGCCATGCCCTGCTCCTTCTGCAGGCGAACGAGCAGGTCGAGGATCTGTGCCTGGATCGTCACGTCGAGCGCGGTCGTCGGCTCGTCGGCGATCAGGAGCTTCGGATTGCAGGCGAGCGCCATGGCGATCATGACGCGCTGGCTCATGCCGCCGGACATCTGGTGCGGGAAGTTCGACAGGCGGTCTTCCGGCGCCGGAATGCCGACGAGGTTCAAGAGTTCGATCGAGCGTTGGCGGCGTTCCTTGCGGTTGAGGCCCATATGAAAGCGCAGGGTCTCGCCGAGCTGGAAGCCGACCGTGAAGCACGGATTGAGGCTCGACATCGGCTCCTGGAAGATCATCGCCATATCCTTGCCGACGATCCTGCGGCGCTGGCGGGCGGAGATGCCGCGCAGGTCCTTGCCGTCGAACTGCATCCGGTCGGCGGTGATCTTCGCCGTCCAGGGCAGAAGCCCCATCAGGGCCAGCATGGCAACGGATTTACCCGAGCCGGATTCGCCGACGACCGACAGGATCTCGCCCCTGTCGCAGGCGAGTGACACGCTATCGACGGCGCGGAAGAGGCCGGAAGAGGTCTGGAATTCGACCGTCAGATTTTCAATCTCGAGGAGTGACATCACGACCTCTTCAGTTTGGGATCGAGCGCGTCGCGCAGGCCGTCACCCATCAGGTTGATGGCGAGAACGGTGATGAGGATGGCAAGACCCGGGAATGTCACCACCCACCAGGCGCGCGAGATGAACTCACGGGATTCAGCCAGCATTGTTCCCCATTCGGGTGTCGGCGGCTGGGCGCCCATGCCGAGAAAGCCGAGGGCGGCGGCATCCAGAATCGCCGCCGAGAAGGCGAGCGTCGCCTGAACGATCAGTGGCCCAAGACAGTTCGGCAGGATCGTCTTGAACATCAACCGGAAGGTGCCCGCACCGGCGACCCGCGAGGCGATCACATATTCCTTCTCGCGCTCTGAAATGACCGAGGCGCGCGTCAGCCGGACGAAATGCGGCTGGTTGACCAGCGAAATCGCGATCATCGCATTGGTCAGACCGGGTCCGAGCACGGCCACCAGCACGAGAGCCAGCAGCAGCGAGGGGAAGGCCAGAATGATATCCATCAGGCGCATGATTGCGGTATCGATCTTGCCGCGGAAAAATCCGGCAACGAGCCCGATCAGGACTCCCGAAATGACCGAAAGCGTGACGACGACGACGCCGATGAAGAGCGAGAACCGCGCGCCGTAAATCAGGCGCGAGAGGATATCGCGGCCAACGGCATCCGTTCCGAGCGGGTAGGAGGCGCTGCCCGCCTCCATCCAGAACGGTACGGCCAGCAGCACCTGGCGGTTCTGCTCGTTCGGCGCATGCGGCGCAAAGAGCGGCGCAAGGATTGCGACGACCAGGATGATGCTGAACACCACCAGGCCGATGACGGCGCCCTTGTTGCGGGAGAAATAATGCCAGAACTCCGCAAGAGCGGATGGCTGGCCGGTTTTGACGGTGACCGTGCTCATGGACCGCTCCTAATGACGAATGCGCGGATTGATGAAGCCGTAGAGAACATCAACAATCAGATTGACCAGCATGATGACTCCGGCGATCAGCAGAAGGCCGCCCTGGACGACGGCATAATCGCGCTTGAAGACCGAATCGACCATCCATTTGCCGATACCCGGCCAGGAGAAGATCGTCTCGGTGAGGATGGCGCCGGCAAGAAGAACGCCGATCTGCAGACCGATCGTGGTGATGACAGGGATCATCGCATTGCGCAGCGCGTGCACGCCGACGACGCGCAGCGGCTTCAAGCCTTTCGAGCGCGCGGTGCGGACATAGTCCTCACCCAGAACCTCGAGCATCGCCGAACGCGTCTGGCGCGCGATGACGGCGAGCGGGATGGTCGCCAGCACGATGGTCGGCAGAATGAGGTAGCTGACGGCCGAGGCGAAGGCTCCCTTCTGCCCCGACAGCAGGCTGTCGACAAGCATGAATCCGGTGACCGGCTTGAAGAAATACATCAGCGAGATGCGGCCGGAAACCGGCGTCCAGCCGAGATAGCCGGAGAAGAAGATGATGAGCAGCAGACCCCACCAGAAAATCGGCATGGAATAACCGATGAGGGCAACACCCATCACGCTCTGATCGAACCACGTGCCTCGCTTGACGGCCGCAAAGACGCCGGCGGGCACGCCAAGACAGACGGCGATGATGATGGCACAGAGCGAAAGCTCCAGGGTTGCCGGGAACAATGTGAAGAACTCGCCGAGAACGGGCCGCTTGGTGACGATCGAGGTGCCGAGATCGCCTTGCAGCACTTTTCCGAGATAATCGAAATACTGCACATATATGGGCCGGTCGAAACCGAGATCGTGCATGATCTGGGCGTGACGTTCCGGCGCCATCACACGTTCACCCGACAAAAGCATGACGGGGTCGCCGGGGATCATGCGGATGAACGAGAAGGCTATCAGCGAAACGCCAAGGAATGTCGGGATCAGCACCGCGAGGCGGCCGATGAAAAAACGCAACATAGCAGGTTTTCCAATAGTTTCCGGCGGTCAGGGGAACCTGACCGCCGGCCGCACCCGGCGTTGACCGGGCAGTTTACAGATTTTTTATTATTCGGAAATGTCCACACCGTCGAAGCGGTGAATTCCGAGCGGGTCCATGAAGAAGCCCGAGACCTTCTTGCTCATCGGAACGAAGACCAATGAGTGGTCGAGCGTATTCCAGGGAGCTTCCTTCTTGAAGATCAGCTGAGCCTGCTCATAGGCCTTCGTGCGCTCGGCGACGTCGGCCGTCAGCTTGGCCTTCGTCATCAGATCGTCGAATTCCTTGTTGCACCACTGAGCGCGGTTGTTGCCGCCGACAGCATCGCAGCCAAGCAACGTATCCATGAAGTTGTCAGGGTCGCCGTTGTCGCCGGTCCAGCCAAGGATGACGGCACCGTCGCGATTCTTGTCGGACGAGAGCTTCAGATATTCGGCCCATTCATGGGTGACGATTTCCGCATCGACGCCGACCTTGGCCAAGTCGGCCTGCATCAGTTCTGCGGCGCGGCGCGCGTTCAACATGTACGGACGCGAAACCGGCATCGCCCAGATCTTCATCTTCAGATCCTTGACGCCGGCATCTGCCAGCATCTTCTTCGACGCATCGGGGTCATACTTGTCGTCTACGACGGCATCGTTATAGGACCACATCGTCGGCGGGATCGGGTTCTTGGCAACGGCTGCGGCACCCTGGAAGACGGCGTCGACGATCGCCTGCTTGTTGATCGCCATGTTCAGCGCTTTGCGGACTTCGGCCTTGTCGAAGGGAGCAATCAAGGTGTTGTAGGCGAGATACGAAACGTTCAGGCCGGCCTGCTCGAGCACGGTCAGGTTCTCGTCCTTCTTGAGTTCGGAGACGTCGGCCGCATTCGGATACGGAATGAGGTGGCATTCGCCGGCCTTCAGCTTCTGCGCGCGGACGGCAGCATCAGAGGTGATCGCGAAAACCAGATCGTCGATCTTTTCCTTGCCCTTGAAATAGGTTTCGTTCGCCTTGTAGCGGATGACGGCATCCGGCTGGTAGGCGACGAAGGTGAACGGGCCGGTGCCGAGCGGCTGCTGGTTGAGCTGCGCCATCTTGCCGTCGGCGGCAAGCTTGTCGGCATATTCCTTGGAGACGATCGAGGCGAAGTCCATGGCCAGGTCGGCGAGGAACGGCGCTTCGGGATGATTGAGGACAAACTTGACGGTGAGGTCATCGACCTTCTCGATCGACTTGATCAGCTCAGGAAAGCCCATGCCGGCGGCGTATTCGTAAGAGCCGCCCTCGACATACTTGTTCCACGGATTGTCAGCCTTGAGCTGACGCTCGAACGAGAAGATGACGTCGTCGGCATTGAAGTCACGCGTCGGCGTGAAGAAGTCGGTGGCCTGGTACTTGACGCCAGGATGAAGCTTGAAGGTGTATTCCGTGCCGTCGGCCGAAACGCTCCAGCTGTCGGCCAGGCCCGGCTCGATCTCGGTCCCGCCATGCTTGAATTCGACGAGGCGGCTATAGACCGTGCGCGACGACGCGTCGAAGGTCGTGCCTGCCGTATAGAGGCTGGGGTCGAAGCCTTCCGGCGAGCCCTCGGAGCAATAAACAAGGGTCTTGGACCAGGCCGACGTCGCCATGACGGAAATCAAGGCCGTCGCTGCCAGCATGACAGAGATCTTTTTCATAATATTTGTTTCCCGGTTGTTCTTTTTTGATGTTTGGAGACCGTAGATTGCCATCCCGGTCGACGCTCGATGGAACGATATTTATTTACTGAAAGCAACGGGCTACGCAGAAAATTTTTCCAGTTGGACAATTTTAGAAATTTTCCGTCAAAAATCAGCCTCATTCGGAAATATTCGCACAAAAAAGACCGAAATTTTGTCGCATTTGGTATAAAAACGCGCCCATCGCGACACGCAGCCAGCATTTCCCCGTTCCGGAGGCTATGTGAGATGCCCGCAAATCGGGTAGGAGGGAGCCTTGCGGCGTCCCTCCTCCCACACCACCGTGCGTACGGTTCCGTACACGGCGGTTCATGTCGCGCTCGGTTTCATGGTCCCCAATGCCCGCCGCCCTACAAGCGCCCAGC
>NZ_WIEU01000003.1:0-538241 GCF_012276115.1 Rhizobium leguminosarum bv. viciae
TCCAAACTCGCGCCCAGAACACAAACCAGCAATCGCCAATCCGCTTGAGTTTCTTTAGAACGAAAGACTTCGTCGCCAGCAGCGCCGCCGCCCTCGTTCAGTGAGTGGGCTTATAGAACTAACCCTCATAAACAGTCAACAGCGCTTTTCGAAAAATTTGATTTTTCTTTCAAGATATTGTTTTTACGGGAAAAATTTCGGACGACGCGCAAATGCGATCATTTCCCGGATTCCGACCGGCCATACACGGCCACGAAAGATGAACGTCTTTCGACTTTTCGTGGAAAGAACGCTCTTTTGTCCCCTGCGCCCCGACATCATCACAATCTGCTGGTCTTAAGAGACACATGATTCACACAGGCAAATGCAGGCAGACTGCCTTTTTCTGAGTGATTTGACTTCCATGCCCAAAATATGCACATCTTTCGCCCCAGCCAGGATGGCCGATACATGCTCCCACAGACGCCTGATGTAAGGACGCGGACCCGACTGCCATGATGACGGAGAAAATGATGATCCGCTCGTTGGGCAACGAGCCTCCGCTTCTGGCCGACGGCAGACGCGCGCCCGACCGGCGCGAAGTTTCCTTACGCTGGCTCTCGGGCACGTTCCTCACCGGCATTACATCGTCCGTCCTGATGGGGGTCGCCCTTTTCGCCGCCCTTGATGGCCGCCAGCAATTGGCGATCCCCGCCGAAGCCTATGCGAGTGTTGCGGCAGACGCGCATGAGGATACGACAGTGGTCCGCGGTGGCCGGCTGATCGCGCCCGCCATCGCCGCAAAACCGTCCGACCGTGCCATCATGGAAGTCTCAACCGTCGTCCACGACGGCGAAAAGGAAGTCGTGCGCCGCCAGCCCTTCGCGCATGTGAAGATGACGCTGGCCGCCAACCATGTGGCGACGGAGGACTATCCGGACTTCGATCCTCTGGCGATCTTTTCCGCAGACGAGCCGCAGCCCGCGCCGCAAAGCCGCACAGGCGCGCTTTACGGCTCTGACGTCGAATCCGAAGTCAGCCTGAAGACCATTCCCTTCCCGACCGGCAAGACCAGCATGCAGATGGCATCCGGTCTGTCGCTCGAGGAGGTCGAAGAGAACGTGCGCTCCAACGGCTCGGTGCTGACGGACGGCAACACGCAGCTCGCAGCCCTTTATTACGTCGATCCGCGTCGTTTCTCCAACGAGGACGCCGATGTCGATCTGACGGCCGGTCTGTCCGCACGCGTGCTCGAACAGAACATGACGGTCTCCGCATCGGAATCGATCACGCCGCAGACCGAAGAATTCGCTGACGATATCCTGCCGGTGCGCGTCGACACGCCGATCGCCAAGGCGCTGACGGATTCTGGCTATCCGCAGCAATATGCCGATGGCATTGCCGGCTATATCGCGCAGCAACTGGGTTCTGGTGATCTCGACAAGGGCGATGTGCTGCGCATCGGCATCATTCAGAAGGGCGAACAGGCAAAGATCATCCGAGCCAGCGTCTATCGCGGCACGCGCCATCTCGTTACCGTGGCGGTCGACGACAAGGGAAGATATGTGCCCGGCAGCGAGCCGCCGATGTTGGATGCCATCGCCACCGCCTTCGATGACAATTCCTTCGCACCGCCCCCCGGCCAGAACCTGCCGCGCGTCTATGACGGCATCTATCGTGCTGCCCTTTCCTACGGCATGACCAAGGATATGACGGCGCTGATCATCAAGCTGCTCGCCAGCAATGTCGATTTCCAGGCGCAGCTGAGGCCAACCGACAGTCTCGAGGCCTTCTTCTCCGTCGCCGACAGCGCCGGTCAGGCGACCGAGGATTCCGAACTGCTCTATGTCAACGCCCGTTTCGGCGATACGCAGACACGCTTCTACCGCTTCCAGGACCCCGAGGACGGCACGGTCGATTATTTCGACGAGAACGGCAAGAGCATCCGCCAGTTCCTGCTGCGCAACCCGGTTCCAAACGGAATCTTCAAATCGGGCTTCGGCATGCGCCGCCACCCGATCCTCGGTTTTGCACGCATGCATACCGGCGTCGATTGGGCGGCGCCGCGCGGCACGGCGATCATCGCCGCCGGCAACGGCACGGTCGAAAAAGCCGGCTGGGATTCCGGCGGTTATGGCAACCAGACGATCGTGCGCCATGCCAACGGCTATGAATCCTCCTACAATCACCAGAGCGCCATTGCCAAGGGCGTCGTCCCCGGTACCAAGATCCGCCAGGGCCAGGTGATCGGCTGGGTCGGCACGACGGGCGAATCCACCGGCCCGCACCTGCATTACGAGCTGATCGTCAACGGCACCAAGGTCGATCCGCTGCGCATCCGCCTGCCGGGCGGCAAATCGCTGCAGAGCGAGGCGCTGGCGAAATTCGAAGACGAGCGCAAGCGCATCGATACGCTACTGAACAACCAGACGCCAGACCAAGTGGCGAGCAAGTAATTTCCATTAAACCGACAAGCTGATGACTCGCCGGTCGTTACCCTCGCCTAACGAAAAATGGCGACCGAAGCCGCCATTTCTCATTCATCCGGCAAACTGAATTTACGCTGCTTCGCTCGCCGTCTGCCTCGTGCTGAACTGCAGCCGGTCCGAGCCGTTCGTCACCGACACCGTCGATCCATCCGGCACCTGGCCGGACAGGATCTGCTCGGCCAGCGGATCCTGCACGAACTTCTGGATCACCCGCTTCAGCGGCCTTGCGCCGTAGACCGGATCGTAACCCTTGTTTGCCAGCCAGTGGCGGGCTTCCTCGTCGAGATCGATTACGATCTTGCGCTCGGACAGTAGAGCCACCAGCCGCTTCAGCTGGATATCGACGATCGCGCCCATCTCCTCGCGCTTCAGGCGATGGAAGAGAATGATCTCGTCGATGCGGTTCAGGAATTCCGGCCGGAAATGTCCGCGCACGACCTCCATCACCTGCTCGCGAACCGTATCGCTGTCGTCGCCTTCTCTCAGCTGCGTCAGATATTCGGCGCCGAGATTCGAGGTCATGATGATCATCGTGTTGCGGAAATCGACCGTCCGGCCCTGGCCGTCCGTCAGGCGTCCGTCGTCCAGCACCTGCAGCAGGATGTTGAAGACGTCGGGATGCGCCTTTTCGATCTCGTCGAACAGCACGACCTGATAGGGCCTGCGGCGCACGGCTTCCGTCAGCGCTCCGCCTTCGTCATAACCGACATAGCCGGGAGGCGCGCCGATCAGCCGGGCAACGGAGTGCTTCTCCATATATTCCGACATGTCCATGCGCACCATCGCCGTTTCGTCGTCGAAGAGGAAGCGGGCGAGCGCCTTGGTGAGCTCCGTCTTGCCGACGCCGGTCGGGCCGAGGAAGATGAACGAGCCGATCGGCCGGTTCGGATCCTGCAGGCCGGCGCGCGCGCGGCGGACGGCGCGCGACACGGCCTGAACCGCATCGCCCTGGCCGATCACCGATTTCGCCAGTTCGTCTTCCATCCGGAGCAGCTTGTCGCGTTCGCCCTCCAGCATCCTATCGACCGGAATGCCGGTCCAGCGGGACACGACATGGGCGATGTTGTCGGGGATGACCACCTCCTGCACCATCGCGCCGCGGTCGCCATCCTGCTTCTCGGCATCGACGAGCTGCTTTTCGAGGTCGGGAATGACACCGTAGGTCAGCTCGCCGGCACGCTGGAATTCGCCCTTGCGCTGCGAGATCGCCAGTTCGTTGCGGGCATCGTCGAGTTGCTTTTTGAGATCGGCGGCAAGGCCGAGTTTCTGCTTTTCCGCCTGCCAGCGGGCCGTCAGCGCATCGGCCTGTTCCTCGAGATCGGTCACTTCGGTTTCCAGTCGCTTCAGACGGTCGGCGGACGCGACGTCCGTTTCCTTTTTCAGCGCTTCGCGCTCGATCTTCAGCTGCATGATGCGGCGGTCGAGTTCGTCGAGCTCTTCCGGCTTGGAATCCACCTGCATGCGCAACCGCGCTGCCGCCTCGTCCATCAGGTCGATCGCCTTGTCGGGCAGGAAACGGTCGGTGATATAGCGGTTGGAAAGCGTCGCAGCCGCCACCAGCGCCGCATCGGCGATGCGCACCTTGTGATGCTGCTCGTATTTTTCCTTCAAGCCACGCAGGATAGAGATCGTGTCTTCGACCGTCGGTTCGTCGACGACGACGGGCTGGAAGCGACGGGCAAGGGCCGGGTCCTTCTCGACATGTTTGCGATATTCATCGAGCGTGGTCGCGCCAACGCAATGCAGCTCGCCACGGGCAAGGGCGGGCTTCAGTAGGTTGGAGGCATCCATCGCCCCATCCGCCTTGCCGGCGCCGACGAGCGTATGCATCTCGTCGATGAACAGGATGATCTCGCCGTTTTCCGCCTGGACTTCATTGAGCACGGCCTTCAGCCGCTCCTCGAATTCGCCGCGATATTTCGCACCGGCAATCAGCGCGCCCATGTCGAGCGCCATCAGCTTCTTGTCCTTGAGCGATTCCGGCACGTCACCGTTGACGATGCGCAATGCCAGGCCCTCGACGATCGCCGTCTTGCCGACGCCGGGTTCGCCGATCAGCACTGGATTGTTCTTGGTGCGGCGCGAAAGCACCTGGATGGTGCGGCGGATTTCGTCGTCGCGGCCGATCACCGGGTCGAGCTTGCCGTCGCGGGCTTCGGCAGTGAGATCGCGTGCGAACTTTTTCAGCGAGTCGAAACCCTGCTCGGCATTGGAGGAATCCGCCGTCCGACCCTTGCGGATGTCGTTGATGACCTGGTTGAGACCCTGGGCCGTCACGCCTGCGTTCTTCAGCGCCGAAAAGGTCGAGGCCGAGGATTCGATCGCCAGCGCCTGCAGCAGGCGTTCCACCGTGACGAAGCTGTCGCCGGCCTTCTTCGCCGCTTCTTCGGCGGTCGAAAGCACCTTGGCGAGCGGTTGTGCCAGATAGATGTTTCCGTTGCCGCCGGAGATTTTTGGCAATTTGGCGAGAGCCGCGTCATTGGCCAGGCGGGCGGCCTTGGCATCGCCGCCAGCGCGCTCGATCAGCGACGCCGCCATGCCCTGATCATCGTCGAGCAGGACTTTCAGCACATGTTCCGGCGTGAATTGCTGGTGACCCTGCGCCAACGCATAGGTCTGGGCGGACTGGATGAAACCGCGCACCCGCTCCGAATATTTCTCGATATTCATATTCTACCTCCATGGATCGCCCTGCCCTGACGAGGCGCAGACCGATGATTGAGATCGACCCCCTGAAAAGGCAGGTCGCGCTTTGCCCGTAAGGGATTCGGGCGAAGCAGTTCGAAGAGAATATGGTAGCCTGTTCCGCGAGTTTAAAGAGCCCGTAAAATGAAAATCCCCGGCACAGGCCGGGGATTTTCAAGCTAATTCGAGTAGCTGGCATGAACGTCACGCTCTCCCCTGAAGGGAAAGCGAAATCCTCATTCCGATGCGGCGTCAGCCAGCACTGGCGCCTCGGCAGAGGCACCTTCGCCTTCAGCGGTTGCTTCTTCGCCCTCAGCGCCGCGACGCGGGCGACGGGGACGGCTGCCGGTGCTGCGGCGGCGGGGCTGGCGTTCGCGCGGCTGGCCGCCGGCACCTTCCTCGTCCATCGCGACTTCGGCCGGAATGCCTTCGATCTCCGGCTGCGGGCCAGTTCCATCGTTGACCTCGGACTGTGCCGGTGCAGGCGCCTGAGCGGCTACCGGCTTCGGCTGTGCCTGCGGCTGGTGCTGTCTGCTCTGCTGCGGCTGGTGCGGCCTGCTCTGCGGTGGCTGGACGATAACGACATCGTCGCCGTCATTGTCATTCTCATTGTTATCCATGTCGTCGCCGTCGCGGTCCGCACCGTCGCGATCATTGTACTCGCCACGGTCGTCGCGCTGGAAGCGTTCCTGCATCTGCGCCTGGGCGCTGGCAATGATACGATTATAATGTTCGGCGTGCTGGAGATAGTTCTCGGCCATCACGCGGTCGCCGGAGCTTTGGGCGTCGCGGGCGAGCTGCGCGTATTTTTCGGCGATATGCTGCGCCGTACCGCGAATCTTCACATCGGGACCGGAGCTGTCATAGGACCGGGTCAGCGGATTGCCGCCCTTGCGGTTGAAATTGTTGTTATTGTTATTTCCACCGCCGCCGCTACCGCCGCCGTTATTGTTACCACGCCCTCGACCGCGCTTGTTCTGCTGTCCTGGCCTCATAGATCGTTCACCTGAATTCTCTGTTTGTGATGGATACATGGCACCAACCGCCATGACCGGAAAACCGGATCAGGACCTTTGTGCCGCGAGCATACTGCGCCTTTGCGCCGACCTGCCGCTTGGTTCTCAAGTCAGTTTGACTGATTCACGCATTGGGTCGTGTTCAACCGTTGAAACTCTCGTTTAAAAGAGCGGACCCCCGAGGCAAACCAAGTACCGAACGAATCTCGTTCATTCCTATCTGCCCAACACGTGACCGCAACCTATATTGCTTCACCGGGAAATCCAAGCCTTTTCTTCGCAATAACAATAATGTCTCGTCCAATGCCGCATTATCGTCTTTCACGCGAGCGCGAACACAAGCACCCTGTCGTTCTGACCATAATCTTTCACGGATTTGAGGCACCTGAAGCCTTTCGCTTCAAAGATCGCCGTCACGTCGTTTCGCTGATCGTAGCCGATCTCCAGTCCGACGACCCCATCGGGCCTGATGAACCTTGCCGCATCCTTGGCTATGGCTTTGTAAGCGTCAAGCCCATCCGGGCCGCCATCCAGAGCCGCAGTCGGATCAAATTTGGTCACTTCGGGAGCGAGATCGTGAATGACATTGGAAGCAATATAGGGCGGATTTGAGACAATCGCGTGAAAGGATCCCTGGATGTCCTCGAACCAACTTGACTGTACGGCCTCAAAACGATCCTGCAACCCGTTTCTTTCTGCATTCGATCTTGCCGTCAAAAGTGCGTCCGCCGATATGTCGCTGCCGACACCTGACGCATCAGGACATTCGCTCAAAAGCGCAAGGCATATCGCCCCGGTCCCGGTTCCCATATCAAGGATATGGAGACGGCTTTGCGCCTTTGCAAGGTCTTGGAGATAGATCAGAACCGTATCGACCAGGATTTCCGTATCCGGCCGCGGTTCCAGCGTTTCCGCCGAGAGCCGAAGCGGCAGGCCGTAGAATTCCCGCTCGCCGAGAATGCGATGCACCGGCTCATGACCGAGCCGCCGCTCCAGTGCCTTGAAAATCACTTCGGCCTGCTCGGCAGAAAGCCTCTCGGCCGATCGCGTCAACAATTCGGTCGGCGACAGTTTCAGAAGGCCCGCGACAAGCAGCCGCGCATCGGTCGCCGGGTCGACGATACCTGCTTCGGTGAAGCGGCGGCGCGCTTCGGCAAGCATATCGGCGACCGTCGGGCTCATTGTTGCTCGCCGAGCTGCGCCAGCTGGCTGGCCTGGTAATCGGCCATCAGCGCGTCGACGACCTCCTCGATCTCACCTTCCATCATCCGGTCGAGCTTATAAAGCGTCAGATTGATGCGATGGTCCGTCACCCGCCCCTGCGGGAAATTATAGGTGCGGATGCGTTCCGAGCGGTCGCCGGAGCCGACCTGGCTCTTACGATCGGCGGAGCGCTCGCTATCGGCTCTCTGCCGCTCGGCATCGTAGAGCCTGGAACGCAGCACCTGCATCGCCTTGGCGCGGTTCTGGTGTTGCGACTTTTCCGAGCTGGTGACAACGATGCCGCTCGGCAGGTGGGTGATGCGCACCGCCGAATCCGTCGTATTGACGTGCTGGCCGCCCGCGCCCGAAGAGCGCATCGTGTCGATGCGGATGTCTTCAGCCCGGATCTCGATGTCGATCTCCTCGGCCTCCGGGAGCACCGCAACCGTTGCCGCCGACGTATGGATGCGCCCGCCCGCCTCGGTTTCCGGCACGCGCTGCACGCGATGCACGCCGGATTCGAATTTCAGCTTGGCGAAGACACCCCTGCCGGTGATCGTCGCGATGATTTCCTTGTAGCCGCCGGCTTCGCCCTCGCTTGCCGAGAGCACCTCCACCTTCCAGCCCTTTTCCGCCGCAAAGCGCTCATACATGCGAAACAGATCGCCGGCGAAAAGGGCGGCTTCCGAACCGCCCGTGCCGGCGCGGATTTCGAGGATCGCGCTCTTTTCGTCGGCTGCGTCCTTTGGCAGAAGCAGGATCTGCATCTCCTGCTCGAGCGCCTCGATCTGCTCCTTCACCTCGGGCAGCTCCAGCTCGGCGAGGTCGCGCATCTCGCGGTCGACCGACCTGTCCTCGATCAGCGTTTCGAGGTCGGCGAGCTCGGCGACCGCCTTCTCATAGACACGGATCTTCGTCACGACAGGCTGCAGCTCGGAATATTCGGATGCGAGCTTCACATAGACATCGGCAGCCGGACCAGCCGACATGCGCGCCTCGATCTCGCCGAAACGGCGTTCCAGCTCGCGCATCTTTTCAACGGGAAGCTTCGCCACCCTTCACTCCGATTCTTCTTAATCTCTGTCTAAAGGGGAATATTGTGGCTCTCGGCGAAGCGGGCAAGCACCTCGCGCATCGGCATCAAGGCGTGGTGATCGTCCAGCACCTCGTCCATCGCCTTCGTCAGTGCCCCGACATCGAGCCCGAGCAGCATCGCCTTCACCGGTCCGATCGAGGCCGGCGACATCGAGATCGAGCGGAAACCAATGCCGAGCAGCGCCATCGCCGAGATCGGTTTGCTGGCGAGCTCGCCGCAAAGCGTCACCGGTGTCTTGTTCCGGTCCGCGCCGCGCACGATGTCGCGCAGGATGCGCAAGAACGGTTTGCCGAGCGGATCGAAGCGGTCCGAAACCCGCGCATTGCCGCGATCGACCGCCATCGAGAACTGGAAGAGATCGTTCGAACCGACCGAGACGAAATCGACCGCCTCCATCAGTTCGTCGAGCTGCCAAAGCAGGGCCGGCACTTCCAGCATCGCCCCGAATTGCAGCTTGCGCGGCAGCCCGTGGCCGAAGCGCGAGAGATGCTGCACTTCCTTCTGCAACAGCTCGCGCACCATCTTCAGCTCGGAAACCTCGGTCACCATCGGCACCATCAGCTTCAGCTCGGTGTCGGCCGATGCCTTCAGCAGGGCGCGCAACTGGGTGCGCAACAGCCCCGGCCGGTCGAGCGACAACCGGATGGCGCGCCAGCCGAGGGCGGGATTTTCTTCCTCATGACCACGGAAATACGGCACCACCTTGTCGCCGCCGATATCGAGCGTACGGAAGGTAACGGTGCGGCCCGCCGCCTGTTTTATCACATTGCGATAGAACTGCTCCTGCTCCTCCGCCTTCGGCATGGTGGAGGCGATCATGAACTGCAGCTCGGTGCGGAAGAGGCCGATGCCCTCGGCGCCCGATTCCGAAAGCTGCGGCAGGTCGACCAGCAGGCCGGCATTCATCATCAGCGCGATCCGCTGCCCATCCTTGGTCACCGGCTCGACGGCGCGCAGCGCCCGGAACTGCTCCTGCCGCCTGGCGCGGAAGCGGACCTTTTCCTCGTAGGAACGCCGGTGATCGGCCATCGGCCGCAGATGCACATGTCCCTCGTCGGCGTCGATGATCACGGCATCGCCGTTCTCGGCGAGCGCCACCACGCCCGCTGCCTGACCGATGACCGGAATGCCCATGGCCCGCGCGACGATCACCACGTGGCTCGTCACCGCCCCTTCTTCCAGCACCAGCCCGCGGACATTGGCACGCGGATAATCGAGCAGTTCGGCTGCTCCCATCGCGCGCGCCAGGATGATCGCATCACTGGGGAAACCTTCGCCGGTCGTCCGGCCGGTATAACCGGTCAACTGTCTGAGCAGACGGTTCGCCAGATCCTCGAAATCGTGCATGCGTTCGCGCAGATAAGGGTCGGTCAACCGCATCATCCGCGCCTTGGTGTCGCTCTGCACTTTCTCGACCGCCGCTTCCGCCGTCAGGCCGTTGCGGATCGCCTCCTCGAGCTTGCGCACCCAGCCCTGGTCGTGCGCAAACATGCGATAGGTTTCGAGCACCTCGCGATGTTCGCCCTCCATCGACACGTCGCGACGCGACAGCATGTCGTCGATCGAAATCCTGAGCGAGCCCATGGCTTCGGCCAACCGCCGGATTTCCTTCTCCGCATCCTCGTTCAGCAGATTGGTGACGACAATGCGCGGCTCGTGCAGCACGACGTAACCGAGGCCGATGCCGTCATTATAAGTATCGCCGTCGACGGTGACCGAACGCGTCAGGTCAAGTTCGAGGCCCGGCTTGGTGATCTTCTTGAGCTCGCCGGTGGCGATCATCTCTGCAAGCACCATCGCCGTCGTCTCGAGCGCTTCCAGCTCTTCCTCGCGATAGTTGCGGCTTGCCTTGTTCTGCACGACGAGAACGCCAAGCGAGCGCCCGGTCCTGAGGATCGGCACGCCGAGGAAGGAATGATAGATTTCTTCGCCCGTTTCCGGCAGGTAGCGGAAGGCAGGGTGCGACTGCGCGTCGGAAAGGTTCAACGGCTGGGCCGAGGCCGCGATGGTGCCGACCAGGCCTTGCCCCATCTTCAATTGCGCCAAGTGTACGGCCTCCCGGTTGAGGCCTTCGGTCGCATAGAGTTCGAGGACGCCGTCGGCGCGCAGCACATAGACGGAGCAAACCTCCGCCACCATGTTGCCGGCGATCTGGCGAACGATCCGGTCAAGACGCTCCTGCGGCTCCAGCGGCTCCGCCATCAACTCGCGCAGCCGCCTGAGCAGCACGCGCGGACCGCCGGAAAGGTCTCTCATGGCGTCTCAAGCTCCCGAAACAACGCACTTAGTTCCCGGCGGGCCGGCCTCATCTCCTCAACCTGAAGGGGCAGGCCGCCCGCTGGGAATCAATTCTTATCCAGACCGTAGCAGGAATGCAAAGTCCTGACAGCGAGTTCTGCATAGGGACCGTCGATCAGGATGGAAATTTTGATCTCGGAGGTGGTGATCGCCTTGATGTTGATGCCTTTTTCGGCAAGTGCACGAAATGCGGTAGCGGCAACGCCCGCATGGCTGCGCATGCCGATACCGATGACCGATACTTTCACCAGCCCCGATTCGTTCTGCACGACATCGTAGCCGATCTTCTCCTTATGGTCGCCGAGCACCTTGATCGCCTTCTCGACGTCGCCTGACGGCACGGTGAAGGTCATGTCGGTCTTCGACCCGTCCTCGGAAATATTTTGGACGATCATGTCGACATTGATATGGGATTCGGCGAGCGGCCCGAAGATCGCTGCGGAAACGCCCGGCCGGTCGGCAAGACGGCGAAGCGAGATCTGAGCCTCATCCTTGGCATAGGCGATGCCGGTGACTACTTCCTGTTCCACGATTTCATCCTCGTCACAAATCAGCGTTCCGGGCGGGTTCAGCAGATCGCCCATGCCCGGAGCATCGGGATCTTCGAATGATGAGCGCACGAAGGTGCGCACCTTGTGTACCATGGCAAGCTCGACCGAGCGCACCTGTAGTACCTTGGCGCCGAGCGAGGCCATTTCCAGCATTTCCTCAAAGGCGATCTTCTTCAGCCTGCGCGCCTTCGGCACGATGCGCGGGTCGGTCGTGTAGACGCCGTCGACATCGGTATAGATATCGCAGCGATCCGCCTTGACAGCTGCCGCGATTGCGACCGCCGAAGTGTCCGATCCGCCGCGTCCGAGCGTCGCGATCCGGTTGTCGGGTCCCAGTCCCTGGAAGCCGGAGATGACGGCGACCTGCCCCTCGCCCATCCGCTTGACGATGTCGGATCCGTCGATCTCCATGATCCGGGCCGCGCCATGCGCATTGTCGGTGCGGATCGGGATCTGCCATCCCTGCCAGGAACGCGCATTGATATCCATCGCCTGCAATGCGATCGCCAGCAGACCGGAGGTTACCTGCTCGCCGGATGCCACCACCGCGTCATATTCCCGCGCATCGTAAAATGGCGAATTGGCGCCGATCACCTTCGGCGTGCCCTGGACCCAGCCGACCAGTTCATTGGTCTTGCCGGACATGGCCGAGACGACCACCGCCACCTCGTGCCCGGCATCGACTTCGCGTTTTACGTGGCGGGCAACGTTCTTGATGCGGTCCAGGTCAGCGACGGACGTGCCGCCGAATTTCATTACGATGCGTGCCATATGCCTCTACCACGACTGGCGCCGGGAAAGCGGAAAACCGGACCCGGCATCACGAAAGCTCTGGGGCAGACCGCTTGGGCCAGAGAGCCGGATTCCCAACTTCCGGAACCGCTCTAAAAGCCCAGGCCCCAAAGACCCCAAGTTGCGGCGTCTCTTAGCGAGTTTGGCGGGGGGAGGCAAGCACGCGCGATAAAAGCTATTTGCGAGCGGTTCCGCGCTCACCAATCCCCTGATCTGCGCCCCTTGACTTCTGCCCCCGATCGTCCGACTTCACATGTCACGAATGAAGGAGTGGACGATGACGGAAGGCGCCAGAAGCACGATCGACCAGGGCGAAGTGGACCGCTTCTCGGCGATGGCGGCGGAGTGGTGGAGCCCGACCGGCAAGTTCAAACCGCTGCACAAGTTCAATCCCGTCCGGCTCGCCTATATCCGCGACAAGGCCTGCGAGAATTTCAGCCGTGATCCGAAAAGCGCGCGCCCGCTGGAGGGTCTGCGCGTGCTCGATATCGGCTGCGGCGGCGGTCTGTTGTCCGAACCTGTCGCCCGCATGGGCGCTTCTGTCGTCGGCGCCGATCCGTCCGAGAAGAATATCGGCATCGCCTCCACCCATGCGAAGGCCTCCGGCGTTTCGGTCGACTATCGCGCCGTCACCGCTGAGGAGCTCGCTGAGGCTGGCGAGACCTTCGATATCGTCTTGAACATGGAAGTTGTCGAACACGTCGCCGATGTCGAATTCTTCATGACCACCTGCGCGAAAATGGTCCGCCCCGGCGGCTTGATCTTCGTTGCCACCATCAACCGCACGATGAAGGCGGCAGCGCTTGCCATTTTCGCCGCCGAGAACATTCTGCGCTGGCTGCCGCGCGGCACGCATCAGTATGAAAAGCTGGTACGCCCGGAAGAACTGGAAAAGCCGCTGGTGGCGAACGGCCTTGAGATCACCGACCGCACCGGCGTCTTCTTCAATCCGCTGTCGAACCAGTGGACCCTGTCTAAGGATATGGACGTGAATTATATGCTGCTGGCAAAGCGGCCGGCATAACACCCGCCGGCAATAAGCCGGCTACACTTTCAGCAGTGCGACGTGCAGGCAGCAGTGCGACATGCCGGCCGAAATTGCAGACAGCCAGACGCTCGGACTGCATGGTCAGTTCACGTCCTCCGGCAAAACGGGAATGGCCGCGATCTCGATGCCTTCTTCCAAGAGCGCCTGCGCCTCGTCGACCGTCGCCTGGCCGATGATGCCGCGGGCATCGGCCTCGCCGTAATGGATCTTGCGGGCTTCCTCGGGAAATTGCGTGCCGACGTCCTCGGAATTGGCCTTGACCGCCGCAACGGCCTCCTTGAGTTTTTGCAGGGCCTCGCGGCGCATGGCATCCATCGCCAGCGTCTGCATCTTATCCTTCTCACGCGCGGTCGACACCGACGGCGCCATCAACAGCTTGGAAATGGCAGCGGAATGACAGACCGGGCAGGTCAGGAAACCGGTTTCGACCTGACGGTCGAAATCGGCGCTTTCCGAAAACCAGCCTTCGAATTCATGGGCATTGTCACAGGTGAGGGAATAGCGGATCAAGCGGCGACGCCTCCGGCGATTGCCCCCGCAATCTTCTCGACCGAGAATTCCCGGCCGTTCCTCAGGTTCGGGATCTTGTCATGCGCAGCCTTGACCGCACTCGGATCGATCTCGGCGACGATAACCGCCTCGCCGGTGGCGCCGGCCGACGCCAGCACCGTGCCCCAGGGATCGACGATTATCGAATGGCCGAAAGTCTCGCGCCCATCCTCATGCCGGCCGGCCTGCGCGGCGGCGATGACGAAGACCCCGTTCTCGATCGCGCGTGCCCTGAGCAGGATCTCCCAATGCGCCTCGCCGGTCTGCTTGGTGAAAGCGGCAGGAACTGTCATCACCTCGGCGCCGGCAACCGCCTGGGCGCGGAAGAGCGCGGGAAACCGCACGTCGTAGCAGATCGCAAAGCCCATTTCGGCAAAGGGCAGCGACAGGACGCGGGCCTCCGAGCCGGCCGTATAGGCGGCACTTTCACGCCAGCTCTCGCCATTGTCGAGGTCGACGTCGAACATGTGGATCTTGTCGTAGCGATTGAGGATCTTGCCGTCGGGACCGAACAGGAAACCGCGATTGGCGATTTTGCCGTCGGCAAGGGCGATCGCCGTCGAACCGATATGCATGTGGATGCCGAGTTCCCTGGCGAGTTCTGAGCCGGTCTTGACGATGATGTCATGCGCCTCGTCGGCAAGCACGGCGCGTGCCGCCGCACGATCTCGCTGCAGCATGCCGGTCATCTCGGGCGTCTGCACATAGGTCGCGCCCTGGCCAGCGGCCTCGCGCACCAGCCGTGCCATGGCGGCGGCATTCTTCACCGGATCGACCCCGGAGCACATCTGGACGGCGGCGGCCTTGAAGCTCATCGGTTCTTCCTCAGGCTGCCAGCATCGGATCGAGCTTGCCGGCCCGATCGAGCGCAAAGAGATCGTCGCAACCGCCGACATGATCGGCGCCGATGAAGATCTGCGGAAAAGTGGTACGCCCGTTCGACTTGCCGATCATCTCCTGGCGAAGGTCCGGCGAAAAGGTCGCGTCGTGCTCGATATATTCGACGCCCTTTTCTACGAGAAGGGACTTGGCGCGGGAGCAATAGCCGCAGAACTGCCGTGTATAGATTGTGACGGGTACCATAATCTCTCCAGACCGATGCCGGGTATTTCTGTCATATAGGCTCGGAGAGAGCCCTTGCAAAGGTCAAAACCGTTATGTCGGCCGCACCCGCCTTGCGCAGCGTCCGGCTTGCCGCAGCGACCGTTGCCCCTGTTGTATAGACGTCGTCGATAAGGACGATGCGCTTGCCGAATATGTCGTTTTCGCAGCCCTTGGCGATCGCAAAAGCGCCCCTGACATTATCTTCGCGCGCCTTGGCGCCAAGGCCGACCTGCTGGCTGGTGCGCTTGACGCGCATAAGCGTGGCGGCAAGCAGCGGCTTGCCCGAGAGCTTTGCCATATGGCGGGCAAGCTCGGCTGCCTGGTTGAACTTGCGCGCCAGCATGCGGCTACGGTGCAACGGCACCGGGATCAGCGCATCGCAGCTTTCGACCGTCCCATCGGAAGCACGCAGCATCCAGGCGGCCATCATCGGCGCCAGATCGGTGCGATCGCGATATTTCAGCCCATGGACGAGATCGCGGACCGCATGGTCGTGGGTCGCCGCCGACCGCAGCCGGTCGAAGGGCGGCGGGTTGGCGATCGCCTCTGCGCTGAGGATGCCGGCACCGAGATCGTGCGAGAAGGGAATGCCGAGCACCTCGCAATAGGGTCGTTCGATGAAGCGGATGCCGGACCAGCATTTCGCGCAGAGCCCGCGATGGCCGCCGGTCGAAATGCCGCAGACGGAACAGGCCGGCGGATAAAAGAAATCGGCAAGCGCCGAAAACGGCCGCAACAGCTGCGCCCGCAAGAACTCTGACGGTTTTTCAGTGTTGATCAGTCCCATGCCGTCGAGACTAGCGTGTTCTTCGCGAAAGGAAAATCGTCTTGCCGCACGGGCGGCGCGGGACTAAGGACATCGCCATGGAAACGATCTTCGACAGAGCTCTGATCGCCGCACATCGCCATCGCGCGCTTGTCAACAACGATCCGAAAGCCGCCTTCCTGCTCGACATCGCCGCTGAGGAAATGGCCGAAAGGCTTTCCGTGGTCGAGCGGACCTTCGGAACCGCCGTCGAACTGCATGGCGCGACCGGTGCTGCCGCCCGGGCCGCGCTGGCAACGGGCAAGATCGGCACGATGATCCGCGTCGAAAGTGAGAAGGCCTATGCCGGGCCGGACGAAATCTTGATCGAGGCGCCGCTCGAGGACGTACCGCTCGAACCGCAATCGGCCAATCTCATCCTTGCGCCGCTCAGCCTGCATCTGACCAACGATACGCCGGGTGTCTTCATCCAGATCCGCCGCGCCCTAAAGCCGGACGGCTTGTTCCTGGCCGCGATCCCCGGCGCCGGCACCCTGCAGGAACTGCGCGACGTGCTGCTGGCCGCCGAGGTTGAGATGACAGGCGGTGCAAGCCCGCGTGTCATTCCCTTCGCCGATGTGCGCGATGTCGGCAGCCTCATGCAGCGCGCCGGCTTCACGCTGCCGGTGATCGACGCGGAAAACTATACCGTGCGTTATGATTCACTCTTTCCGTTGATGCGGGATCTGAGAGCGATGGGCATGAGCAATCCGCTCGCAGCCCGCGGCCGCATGCCGCTGACACGCGCCTTCTTCCTGCGCGCGGCGGAGATCTACGCCGAACGCTACGCCGACCCCGACGGACGCATCCGCGCCACCTTCTCGATCATCTATGCCTCGGGATGGGCGCCGCACGAGAGCCAGCAAAAGCCGCTCAGGCCGGGCTCGGCCAAGGCGCGCCTTGCCGATGCACTGAAGGTGGACGAGCACAAGCTCAGACAGTAGCCGCCGGCTGCTTCTTCAATTCACCGTCATATTGTTATCGATCACGTTGAAAACGTCCTGCAAGGCGCCGGTGAAAACCCCGAGGCCGGAGATGAGCGCGCCGCAAATGAGGGCGGCGATCAAGCCATACTCAATTGCCGTCGCACCTCTGTTATCTGCGAGAAATGCTTTTAAAATACGCATTATTACGCGACCCTCTGAGCGAAACCGACAGCAAACGACCAATTCCACGACCATCGGGCGACGGCCGGCATTTTTCAGCAACCGGCGCCGACGCCATAGCCCTGGACGACGCAGACCGAACCGGGCGTATCCTGGAGCACGCTGCGGCGGATCGTATACCGCTTGCCACTCTCAGTCTTTGGGATCGATCCCGTCGTGATCGTATCGAAATCCGCCGGAGCACTGGCAAAGACGCTTTTCTTCGAGGAATCCGCAAGCATTGGCGTCAGGATAAGCGTCAGCGCGACTACCGCCGTGCCGAACAGGAGGGCGATATTCAGCGCACCCGTCCTGCGCGAGGCAGACGAGGCCCGTTCCTTTTCCCGGACAGCTTTCCAGAAATCATCGTCCATGAAGTCAAGCCTTTTAATACACGCACGCCAGATGCTTGATTGAGGCCGATCTTTGGCAGAAGGTGTTAAACGATCCATTAATATCCACAGCCGAAAATGGTGTGGCACAATAATAATCAGATAATGCTAAAGTAAATCCTGCAACATCGGGATGAGCGGCTCGTCGGCCGGCGGCATCGGATAATCACGCAGCGCCTGCGGGCGCACCCATTTCAGCGCCTGGCCCTCGCGGCCCTGGGGAATGCCCTCATAGCGCCGGCAGATATAAAGCGGCATCAAAAGGTGGAAGGTCTCGTAGGAGTGGCTGGCAAAGGTAAGCGGCGCGAGACAGGCGATCTTGGTGTGGATGCCGAGCTCTTCTTCGAGCTCGCGCACCAGCGTTTCCTCCGGCGTCTCACCCGGCTCGACCTTGCCGCCGGGAAACTCCCACAACCCGGCGAGCGACTTTCCCTCGGGGCGCTGTGCCAACAGGATACGCCCATCGGTATCGATCAGCGCACAGGCAGCGACCAGCAATATCTTCCGGCCCGCCTCGCTCATCGCGGCTCCTTTTGCCAATAGCAATAATGATAGGCGTCGCGAAAACCGAGGCGCTCATAAAGTGCGATGGCCGGACGGTTGGACAGCTTCACCTGCAGCCAGGCCGAACGGGCGCTGCGCATGCGCGCCCAGCGCAGCGCCGAGGTGAGGATTTCGATGCCGAGCCCTTCGCGCCGCCGCGCCTCGGAGACCGAAAGCGACATGATGCCGGCGAGGTCGTTGTCCTGGACACAGAGCACAGTCGCAAGCGGGCCGTCCACCGCGTTCTCGATCATGAACAGGCCGGATGGCGGCTTGATCGCCGAGATGATTTCGGCAAGGGCCGGCTTCAGCCTCAGTGGCGCCCGGTCGACGGCGAGGTTGGCGTCGACGAAACGGCCGACATCATGGGTCGGCAGGTGATCGAGCGTATCCGGCAGCTCCGCCTCGGCGAGGTCGCAGGTCATCACCACCGTATCGTCGAAACGCGTCCAGTTCTGCGCGCGCAGAAGTTCGATCAGCACCGGCGAGGCAAGCGGCGTCTGGCGGACCACGGCGGCGCGGCCATAGGCCTCGAACTTCCGGCTCGCCTTTTCCAGGCGGATTTCGACGTCGCGATGATCCGAGGGATCGAGCGGTACGATCGAGTTCAGCCGGTTGGACGGGTGACCGGCCGTCAGCCGCACCTGCCAGCTGCCGTCATATTGCACGGAAGCCGCCGGCCAGGCGCGGAAGCCAACGGCCTCCAGCCTACGCACCAGTGGCAGATTGTGTGAGGAAATGGATGCCTGCGCCAATGAACGATCAGCTCCGATAGTCGCCATTGATCGCAACATATTCCTTGGTGAGGTCGCAGGTCCAGACGGTTGCCGAACCAGTGCCGAGCCCGATATCGACTTTGACGGGGATATCCTGCGCCTTCATGACGTCCGAGGCAGCCGCCTCGGAATAATCGGGATCACGCTCGCCATTGACGGCGACCCTGATATCGCCGAACCAGATGGCGAGCCGGTCGCGGTCGGCCATCTCGCCGGATTTGCCGACGGCCATGACGATACGGCCCCAATTGGCGTCTTCGCCGGCGGCCGCGGTCTTGACCAGCGGCGAATTGGCGATCGACAGCGCGATGCGCTTGGCGGCGGCATCGCTCTCGGCCCCCGTCACGGTGATTTCGAGCATCTTGGTGGCACCCTCGCCGTCGCGCACCACCTGCAGCGACAGATCCTTCAGCACTTCGTTGAGCGCGGCCCGGAAGGCGGCAAGCCGCGGGTCGTCGGCGCGTTCGATGCAGGCCTGGCCGTCCTCGGCCGCCGCACCCGTCGCAAACAGCATCAGTGTGTCCGAGGTGGAGGTGTCGCTGTCGACGGTCATGGAATTGAAGGTCGGGCCGACGCCGTCGGACAGCAGCGCCTGCAGCGCGGCAGGCGCAATGTCGGCATCGGTGACGACGAAGGAGAGCATCGTTGCCATATCAGGCGCGATCATGCCGGCGCCCTTGGCGATACCGTTGATCGTCACGGCCACGCCGCCGATCTCGGCGCTGCAGGTCGAAACCTTCGGATAGGTGTCGGTCGTCATGATCGCCTTGGCGGCCTCGAACCAGAAATCGCCGGTCGCTTCGACCTGCATCCGATCTAGAACGCCTGCGAATTTGGTGGCATCGAGCGGCTCGCCGATGACCCCGGTCGAGGCCAGGTAGACCTCGTTTTCGGCGCAGCCGACGGCAGCGGCAGCCGACTTCGCCGTCAGCGCGGTCGCCTGGCGGCCCTTCAGGCCGGTGAAAGCATTGGCATTGCCGGAATTGACAACGACGGCACGCGCGCTGCCATGGGGGAGATTGGCCCGGCAGAAATCGACCGGCGCCGACGGGCATTTCGAGCGGGTAAAGACGCCCGCGACAGCCGCCGGCTTATCGAAGACCATCATCAGCACGTCGGTGCGGTTCTTGTACTTGATGCCGGCGGAAGCCGTCGCCAGGCGCACGCCGCGCAGCGGCGGCATCGAGACGAAGGATTTCGGAGCGAGCGGAGAGACGGAACCGGACATGATGAGACCTGCCAATGAGCATTTCCAGGCGAAATGGAAACCGGTTCGCCGTCCGGAAATGCGACAACCACGATAGTGAAGGGCCCGGAAGAACCGGGCCCTGATGCGAATGTTACTGCTTCGGCGCCGGGGCAACCGGCTCGCTGCCGGGCTCCGGCTGCTTGTTTGCCTGGTCGTAACCCTTGCGCAGCGTCTCGTCCGTGATCTCGATCTTGGCGGACGCCTTTGCCTGGTTCAGAAGCGCAAGATACTTGTCGCGCATGACGAGTTGACGAACCTGATCCTGCACCTGCTCGAAGGGCGGCGGCGGGGCATCGCGCTTATCTTCGACCTTGATGACATGGAAGCCGAAATCGGTCTTGACGGGCGTCTTGGAGTAGGTGCCCTTCTCAAGCGCGAAGGCTGCGTCTTCGAATTCCTTGACCATCCGGCCGCGCGAGAAATAGCCGAGATCGCCCCCTTCCGACTTGTTCGGATCGGTGGACTTTTCCTTGGCGAGTTCGGCGAAATCCTTGCCGGCGTCGAGCTGCTTGATTATGTCCTTGGCTTCGTCCTCGGTCTTGACGAGGATGTGGCGGGCGTGGACTTCCTCCTGCTTCGGCAGGGCGGCGACTTCCTTGTCGTAACGGGCTTTGACTTCGTCAGGCGTCACAATATCGACGACATGCTTCTTGAAATAGGCATTGTGAAGCTCGCGGTCGGAGAGATACTGCATGCGCTTCTTGAATTCGTCGGTCTGATCGAGCTTCTCGGCCGCAGCGTCGGCGGCGAGCAGCTTCACGTCGATGGCGGCGGAAAGGGCTGCGACCTTCTTCTGGTCATCGGGAAGCTGCGCCAGCTGCGGGTCCAGATTGGCGACGGCGAGGTCGAGTTCCGACTGGTGGATCTCCAGGGTGCCGACCTTGGCGATGACGGCGTCATCGGCATAGGCCGGGGCCTGGAGCGCAACAAAGGTTGCAAACGCCAGAACGGCAAGTTTGTTGGTGCTCAACATGAAATACCCTTCACAGTTACATTGCCGGTTTCAGCATCCCCTGAATCCAGCCCAAAATAGCCATCAACACCGGATTGTGGCCTTTCTGTATCCGCCAAATCCGTTGACATCATTCGACCCCCCTCTTATCTGTCACGCAACCTCGCGTCCAGAACAGTTTCCGGGCGTTTTAAGGCGCGCGCCTGATTTTCGGCTGGGCCGCGAACAAGAAACGCCGGGGATGAATATTGAGAAAGGGCCAGTCATATGGTCAGCTTTGGCGGTATAGCCCGCAAGTTATTTGGGTCTTCGAATGACCGCCGCGTGCGGTCCTACCAGCCGAACGTCACTGCCATCAACTCTATCGAAGAGAAGACGAAGGCCCTGACGGACGAGCAGCTTGCGGCCAAGACCGCAGAGTTTCGCGCCCTGCTCGCCGAGGGCAAGACGCTCGACGACATTCTGATCCCGGCCTTTGCCGTCGTGCGCGAAGCCTCGCGCCGCGTTCTTGGCCTGCGACCTTTTGACGTACAGCTGGTCGGCGGCATGATCCTGCATTCGAATGCGATCGCCGAGATGAAGACCGGCGAAGGCAAGACCCTCGTCGCCACCCTGCCGGTCTATCTGAACGCGCTTTCCGGCAAGGGCGTGCACGTCGTCACCGTCAACGATTACCTCGCCCAGCGCGATGCCGCCACCATGGGCCGCGTCTACGGCTTCCTCGGCATGACCACCGGCGTCATCGTCCACGGCCTTTCCGACGAGGAACGCCACGCGGCCTATGCCTGCGACATCACCTACGCCACCAACAACGAACTCGGCTTCGATTATCTGCGCGATAACATGAAGTACGAGAAGAACCAGATGGTTCAGCGCGGCCACAACTTCGCAATCGTCGACGAAGTGGACTCGATCCTCGTCGACGAGGCGCGCACGCCGCTGATCATCTCCGGTCCGCTCGACGACCGCTCCGAACTCTATAATACGATCGACGCCTACATTCCGCTGCTGGTGCCCAGCGACTACGAGATCGACGAGAAACAGCGCTCCGCCAACTTCTCCGAAGAGGGCACCGAGAAGCTGGAAAACCTGCTCCGCCAGGCCGGCCTCCTGAAGGGCAACGGGCTCTACGACATCGAGAACGTTGCAATCGTCCACCACGTCAACAACGCGCTGAAGGCCCACAAGCTCTTCCAGCGCGACAAGGACTATATCGTCCGCAACGACGAAGTCGTCATCATCGACGAGTTCACCGGCCGCATGATGCCGGGCCGCCGCTATTCGGAAGGCCAGCACCAGGCGCTCGAAGCCAAGGAAAAGGTGCAGATCCAGCCGGAAAACCAGACGCTGGCCTCGATCACCTTCCAGAACTACTTCCGCATGTACGATAAGCTCGCCGGCATGACCGGTACGGCGCAGACGGAAGCGGAAGAATTCGCCAATATCTACAATCTCGATGTCATCGAGGTCCCGACCAACCTGCCGATCAAGCGCCTCGACGAGGACGACGAGGTCTACCGGACCTTCGACGAGAAGTTCAAGGCAATCATCGAGGAGATCCTCGACGCCCACAAGCGCGGTCAGCCGGTGCTGGTCGGCACCACCTCGATCGAGAAATCGGAACTGCTCGCCGAGCGCCTGCGCAAGCAGGGCTTCGACGACTTCAAGGTGCTGAACGCCCGCTACCACGAGCAGGAAGCCTATATCGTCGCCCAGGCCGGCGTGCCGGGTGCCATCACCATCGCCACCAATATGGCCGGCCGCGGCACCGACATCCAGCTCGGCGGCAATCTCGACATGCGCATCGAGCGCGAACTCGGCGAAGTCGAAGCCGGTCCGGAGCGTGATGCCCGGATCCAGGCGATCATCGAGGAGATCAAGGAACTCAAGCAGAAGGCGCTCGAAGCCGGCGGTCTCTACGTCATTGCTACCGAGCGCCATGAAAGCCGCCGCATCGACAACCAGTTGCGCGGCCGCTCCGGCCGTCAGGGCGACCCCGGCCGCTCGAAGTTCTACCTCTCGCTTCAGGACGACCTGATGCGCATCTTCGGCTCCGACCGCATGGACAGCATGCTGACCAAGCTCGGCCTCAAGGAGGGCGAAGCGATCGTCCATCCCTGGATCAACAAGGCCCTGGAGCGCGCCCAGAAGAAGGTCGAAGCCCGCAACTTCGACATCCGCAAGAACCTCCTGAAGTATGACGACGTTCTCAACGATCAGCGCAAGGTGATCTTCGAGCAGCGCCTCGAACTGATGGAATCGACCAATATTTCCGAGACCGTTTCCGACATGCGCCGCGAGGTGATCGAGGACATGGTCGAAAAGCATATCCCAGAGCGCGCCTATGCCGAACAATGGGATGCCGCCGGCCTGAAGACCGGGGCTTTGAACATCCTCAATCTCGACTTGCCGGTCGAGGACTGGGTGAAGGAAGAAGGCATCGGCGAGGACGACATCCGCGAGCGCCTGACGGAAGCCGCCAATGCGGCCTTCATGGAAAAGGCCGAGCGTTTCGGCGACGACATCATGCATTATGTCGAACGCTCGATCGTCATGCAGACGCTCGATCATCTTTGGCGCGAGCACATCGTCAACCTCGACCATCTGCGCTCCGTCATCGGCTTCCGCGGCTATGCCCAGCGCGATCCGCTGCAGGAGTACAAGTCGGAGGCCTTCGAGCTCTTCACGGCGCTGCTCAACAATCTGCGCGAGGCCGTCACCGCCCAGCTGATGCGCGTCGAACTGGTGCAACAGGCGCCTGCCGAGCCTGAACCACCGCTGATGCAGGCCCATCACCTGGATCCGACGACCGGCGAGGACGATTTCGCCCCGGCAATCTACCAGGCGTCGGAAGTCATCGTTTCTCCTGAAAACCGCAACCCGGATGACCCGGCCACCTGGGGCAAGGTCGGCCGTAACGAGACTTGCCCCTGCGGCTCCGGCAAGAAATACAAGCATTGCCACGGCGCCTTCGAACAGGTCTGAGGCAAGCCCGCAAAGATCCGCGAAAATGCCGCCTCCGGGCGGCATTTTCTTTCTGCGGCAATGCCGGAGAGCCGGAATTTCAGCGTCGGGCGGCAGACCCAATCCGGAACCGTTTCTTAACCCTGTTCTGTCAAGACTTCAGGGGCGATTTGCCTGACCTCAGAGTTTTGCGTGTTCATCATGGCGGTCATAGAAACAGCGGAGAAGATGCTGCCCGCGGGCCTGCGCCCGATCGGCGGCCGCACGCTGCGTTTGCTTGCTGCCGTGCTCACCGAACGCGGTGAGAGGGCGGCCGCCCAGCGCATGGCGCTGACGGCCTTTTCGATCCGTATCCTCAGCGCCGCACTCGCCTTCGTCTCGCAGATCGTGCTCGCCCGGCTGATGGGCGAATATGAATACGGCATCTTCGTTTTCGTCTGGGTGCTGGTCGTCGTCTTCGGCGATCTCTCATGCCTCGGTTTCCACACCGCGATCGTCCGCTTCCTGCCGCAATACAGGGCAGCGGGCGCTTTCGAGGAAATCCGCGGCCTGACCGGCACGGCGCGCATCTTTGCGCTGCTGTCCGGCACGGCAGTGCTCGCAGCCGGCATGCTCGGGCTGCATTTCTTCGGCGGTATGATCCAGGTCTATTATCTCGTCCCGATCTTCATCGGCCTGCTCGCCATGCCGATGATCGCGCTCGGCGACATTCTGGAAGGCACGTCACGGGCAAACCATTGGCCGGTGATGGCGCTGGGCCCGGTCTATATCGTCCGCCCGATCCTCATCATCCTCTTCATGCTGATCGCGATTGCCATCGGCGCCGAACACACGGCCGTCACCGCGATGCAGGCAGCGCTCGCCGCCACCTACGTCACTGCTCTCGGCCAATATGCCGCAACGCTCTACCGCCTTCGCCGGCATTATGACGACGGCCCGCGCAAGGTCGACTTCCTCGCCTGGTTCAGCGTCGCCTTTCCGATTTTCCTGATCGAGGGCGTGAGCTTCCTGCTCACCAATTCCGACGTCGTCGTCGTCGGCATCTTCCTCGAGCCGCACGATGTCGCCATCTACTTCGCCGCCGCCAAGACGATGGCGCTGGTGCATTTCATTAATTTCTCGGTCAAGGCAGCCTCCGGCCCGCGCTTTTCCTCGATCATCGCCGAAGGCGACCAAGACCAGTTGGCAGCAGCTGCCATCGACGCCGCGCGCTGGACCTTCTGGCCGGCGCTCGGGGTCGGCCTTGTCGTGCTTGCGGCCGGCCATCTGCTGCTGTCGCTCTTCGGCGGCGCTTTTACATCAGGTTATCTGGTCATGGCGATCCTGCTCGCCGGCATCCTCGCCAAATCGCTGGTCGGCCCGGCCGAAACGCTGCTGATGATGGCGGGCAAGCAGAACCTCTGCGTCGCGCTCTATGCCGGCGCACTGACGGCCAATGTCGGCCTCAACCTCGCTTTGATCCCGCATTACGGCATCGAAGGCACGGCGATCGCCACGGCCTCCGCCATGGCCGTTGAGGCAATCCTGCTGCATGTCGCCGTGCGCCGCACCCTCGGCATCGTTCTTTTCGCCTTCGCCAGCCCCTCCGCCGCAACGCCAGAAATGAGAGTTCGATAGATGGTGCGTGTTCCCCCCGTTACCGAAAGTACCGACAGCGCAGCAAACCGCATGGTGCATGATCTCGCAGCGCTGCATTTCGAAGCGCCGCAGGCCGAGGCCCGCGCCGAGATCGGCCGGCCGGGGCGCGAGCTCTGCCTCTATCCGGGCAAGCTCGGCTATGAGCTTCAGGATGAGCTCGATTTCCTCTCCAACCGGGCGATGGAACCGAACGTCTTTTTCTCCGGCCGTTTCCTCGCCCCCGCCATGCCGCGGCTCGAAGACCGGCAGGTGAACTTCGCCCTGATCCGCGATCACAATGCCGGCCGCAGCCGCATGCGCTTCCTCTTGCCATTTTCGGTCGACAAGCCGGGCTTTGCCGTCGGCCCGTCAATCATCCGCGGCTGGTCGAACAGCTTTGGTCCGCTCGGCACGCCGCTCGTCGATGGCGAGGATGCCGCCGAAACCCTCGACAACCTCTTCGAGGGGCTGACCGCGCGTGATCTCAATCTGCCCAGCATAATGGTCCTGCCGGATCTCAGGCTGAACGGGATCTTCGTGCGCATGGTCAAGGCCGTTGCGCTCAGCCGCAATCTTCCCGTCACCGTTACCAATCCATACCTGCGCCCGATGCTGCAGAGCGAGGAAGAGGCGCCGGTCTATCTCGGCAAAACCATCTCCTCCTCGCATATGCGCGAGATGCGCCGCCAGTGGCGCCTGCTGGAGGAAAAGGGAACCGCGGTCTATGCCGTCGCCCGCCAGCCGCGCGAAATCCATACCCGCTTCGAGGAATTCCTGGCGATGGAAGCCGGTGGCTGGAAGGGCAAGCGGCGAAGCGCTCTCGTCACCGATCGTTATCACACGGCATTCGCCCGCGAGGCGGTGTCGAACCTTGCCGCCGGCGATGCCGTGCGCATACACACGATCGACCTCAACGGCAAGGCGATCGCCGCCATCGTCGTGCTGATGATGGGCGGCGAGGCCTATACCTGGAAGACCGCCTACGACGAAAACTATGCCCGCTATTCGCCGGGCAAGCTGCTGATGAGCGAACTCACCGAATGGCATCTCGACGATGCCAATATCGTCCGCTCCGATTCCTGCGCCGTCTCGGATCATCCGATCATGAGCCGCTTCTGGCAGGAGCGCGAGGAGATGGGAACGCTGGTGATCGGCCTGACGCAGAACAGCGACCGCGACATGCGCCAGGTCACCGCCCAGCTTCACATGTACCGCAGCACCCGCAATATGGCGAAGATGCTGCGCGAAAAGATCATGTCGCTTGCCGGCCGGGGCTAAGCATTCCAGCAAAATGCGTAGCGGTTCTATTCTTCGCTGGCAGCCCTTTCGCGCAGCAGCCGGCGGATCACCTTGCCGGTGGTGGTCAGCGGCAATGCATCGATGAATTCCACTTCGCGCGGATATTCGTGCATCGAAAGCCGCGTCTTCACCCATTCCCTGATGTCGGCGGCCAGCGCCTCGCTTGGATGATGGCCTGGTGAAAGCACGATATAGGCCTTGACGATTTCGGTGCGCACGGCATCGGGTTTGCCGACGGCGGCGGCAAGCTGTACGGCGGGATGGCCGATCAGGCAGTCCTCGATCTCGGCGGGGCCGATGCGATATCCCGACGAGGTGATCACGTCGTCGTCGCGTCCGTCGAAGGTAATATAGCCCTCAGCGTCCTGCCGGCCGATATCGCCGGTGAGCAGCCAGCCGTTGACGAATTTTCGTTCCGTCGCTGCCATGTCGTCCCAGTAGCCGAGAAACATGACAGGATCGGGACTGGCGATGGCGATCTGGCCCGGTTCGCCGACGGGCAACTCGTCGCCCGTCTCGCTGACGATCGCAACGCGGTGCCCGGGCACCGCCCGTCCTATGGCGCCCGCCTTGGTGACGCCATAGGCAGCGCTCGACGCAAGCACGAAATTGCACTCCGTCTGGCCGTAGAATTCGTTGACGGTGATGCCGAGCGTATGGCGCGCCCATTCATAGGTCTCGCGGCCGAGCGCCTCCCCGGCCGAACCGATGGTGCGCAGCACCAGATCATATTTCGAGCGCGGATCGGACACGGACCGCATCAATCTCAGCGCCGTCGGCGGAATGAAGGCATTGCGCACCTTCATTTCGGCCATGATGCGATAAGCCATGCCGGCATCGAATTTCTGCGCCGGCGACGAAACCACGGGAACACCGAGCAGAAGGCTTGGCAGCAGCGCGTTGAGCAGCCCCCCGGCCCAGGCCCAGTCGGACGGCGTCCAGACCTTATCGCCCGGCCGCGGAAACCCCTCATGGGCGAACTGCATGCCCGGAATATGGCCGGGCAGGACGCGGTGGCCATGCAACGCGCCTTTGGGCGGCCCCGTCGTTCCCGACGTGAAGATCATCAGCGCCGGGTCGTCCGGACCAGTTTTGGCGATGTCGAAGACAGGGGGATGGCCATCCACCAGTTCGGCAAAAGCAGTCGCATCGGCACTCGTCCCGTCGATGCTGACGATATGCTTCAACGCCGGCAGGCGTCCGCGGATCTGCCGGATGCGTTCGAGACCAAAGCCGTTGGTGACGACGGCCGCGGCACCTGCCGCCTTCAGCCGGTATTCCAGCGCCTCGACGCCGAAGAGCAGCGCCAGTGGCAGCGCAATCGCGCCGGTCTTGTAAATCGCCACATGTGCGATCACCGTTTCGAAGGATTGCGGCAATAGCAGCGCGACGCGATCGCCGCGTTTGATATCTAGTGAGACGAGCGCATTTGCGAAGGCCGAGGAACGATCGGCGAGCGCGCGATAGGTCATCGCACGGTGATCGCCGTCGGGGCTGAAGTGCTCAAGGCAGACGCGCTCCGGATCTCTCGCGGCCCAGTCGTCGCTGACGGCGCGGCCGATATTGAAATCCTCCGGAATCCGCCAGGAGAAATCGCGATAGAGATCGTCATAGCGATCGTGGGACGGCAGTTGCATGGTCGGATTCCGGTAAAATGCTGCATCAGCTAACATCTTGCGGCGCTGATGTGCAAGCTGCAGCCGGAATCGACAGCGATGAGCCTCAGAAGGCGATCACGGATCATTGTGCGCATGCAGCATAGATTCTTCATCTGCCGCCCTGCGACTTTGGCCATCTCGCGCTAAATCATGGAAAGCCGCCTGGGGTTATCAAATTCATCACGGAGCCGTTTCATGGAATACGCAAAATTTGGCAAGACCGGTCTCGAAGTGTCGAAAATCTGCTTGGGCTGCATGACCTTTGGCGATCCCGGCCGCGGCAATCATGCCTGGAGCCTGCGGGAAGAAGAAAGCCGGACGATGATCAAGCAGGCGATCGACCTCGGCATCAATTTCCTCGACACCGCCAACACCTATTCCAACGGTTCATCAGAGGAGATCGTCGGCCGTGCCATAAAAGACTTCGCCAAACGCGAGGACATCGTGCTGGCCACCAAGGTGTTCAACCGCATGCGGCCGGGCCCGAACGGCGCCGGCCTGTCGCGCAAGGCGATCTTCGACGAGATCGACAACAGCCTGCGTCGCCTCGGCACTGACTACGTGGATCTCTACCAGATCCACCGCTTCGACTACACGACGCCGATCGAGGAAACGCTGGAAGCGCTGCACGACGTCGTCAAATCGGGCAAGGCCCGTTATATCGGCGCCTCCTCCATGTATGCTTGGCAATTCGCCAAGGCGCTTTACGTCTCCAGGCTGAACGGCTGGACCGAATTCGTCAGCATGCAGGACCACCTGAACCTGCTCTACCGTGAGGAAGAGCGCGAAATGCTGCCGCTCTGCGAGGATCAGAAGATCGCAGTCATCCCCTGGAGCCCGCTTGCCCGCGGCCGCCTGACCCGCGACTGGGACGAGACGACGGCCCGCAGCGAAACCGACGAATTCGGCAAAACGCTCTACACCCAGTCCATCGATGCCGACCGCAAGATCGTCGGGGCCGTGGCCGAAATCGCCAAGGCCCGCAACATCTCCCGCGCCCAGGTCGCAACCGCCTGGATCCTGCAGAAGAGTGCAGTGACCGCCCCGATCATCGGCGCGTCCAAACCGAACCACCTCACGGACGCCGTTGCCTCGCTCTCGGTCAAGCTTACCGACGAGGAAATCGCTGCACTGGAGGCACCCTACATCCCGCACGCCATCGCCGGCTTCAAGTAGCCGCTGGCTTCTCGGTCCTCAGGCATATGCAAGATAAATCCCTCTCCACGTGGAGAGGGAGATCGAAACCATCGCCATTCGCGACTGAGATTATGTCTGGCTTTCAGGATCGAGCTGCCGGCGCATCGTCACCAGAAACTGCTCGGCAAGCGCTCTGTCTTCGACAGCACGAGCAAGAATGACGGCACCCATCATCGATGAGAGTGTCGTCGTCGCATTGGCGCGGCGCTCCTCTTCCGTTTCGCCGGGAACGATATCGGCAAGCGTGTCGACCAGCACGGACAGCCCATCGCTGAAGACCGCGCGGACCGCGCCGCGGCTGCGGCTGACTTCCTGGATCAGCGTTGCGAAGACACAGCTGCCGCCCGGATCGTCAACCGTGCGCCAGTGGATATAATGATCCAGAAGCGCAGCCAGCGGCCGGTCCGGCGATTCGGCGATATGCTCCTTCCAGCGCGTCTCGACCTTGTCGATCAGCTTGCGGCTGACCTCAAGCGCCAAGTCGTCCTTCGAACCGAAATGACCGTAAAAGCCGCCATGCGTCAGCCCGGCCGCCTTCATGATGTCGGCAACGCCGACCCCGTCGAAGCCATTTTCGCGGAAAAGCACGCCGGCAACGCTCAGGATCTTTTCGCGGTTTTCGGCAAATTTTTCGCGGCTGACCCGCATTTGTCATCTCCAGAAATAGTCGCTTGACAAAATATATGACGTCCATCATCAATACGCAAGAAATATGATGGCCATCATGTAAATCGGTCCAGTATCTCCTAGAACCTGAATTTAAATGGAATCTTGCCTATGGTTTCCACCGTCCTCGCCTCCACCCTCGCCCGGCGCAACATCCATTATGGCTGGGTCGTCGTTGCCGCGACCTTCCTCACCATGCTGGTCACTGCCGGCGCCATGGGCGCACCCGGCGTTCTCATCAAGCCGCTGCAGGACGAGTTCGGCTGGGAGACCTCGCAGATTTCCTCGGCCCTTGCGATCCGCCTGATCCTTTTCGGCTTCATGGGTCCGTTCGCCGCTGCCTTCATGAATTATTTCGGCGTGCGCAAGGTCATCGTCTTCGCCTTAGCGCTGATCGGCGCCGGCTTCGTCGGTTCGCTGTTCATGACGACGCTGTGGCAGTTGCTGCTGCTCTGGGGCATCGTCGTCGGCTTCGGCACGGGCCTGACGGCGATGGTGCTCGCCGCGACCATCTCTTCCCGCTGGTTTACCAAGCACCGCGGCCTCGTTGTCGGCATGCTCTCGGCAAGCTCAGCCACAGGCCAACTCGTCTTCCTGCCGCTGATGGCGGAGCTGACGGAACGCTACGGCTGGCGCTCGACAGTATTTTTTGTCTGCGCCATGATCATGGTCGCTGCCCTTGCCGTGCTGGCTTTCATGCGCGACCGGCCGGCCGACCTCAACCTGCCCTCCTTCGGCGAAACGCAGGTAACGCCGCCGCCGGCAAGCACCTCGCTTGGCGTCGCGCTGATGACGCCGATCACCGTCCTTGGGGAAATTTCGAAGACCTCGACCTTCTGGATCCTCTTTGCCACCTTTTTCATCTGCGGCCTCAGCACCAACGGCCTGATCCAGACCCATTTCGTCACCCTTTGCGGCGATTTCGGCATCGTGCCGGTGGCCGCCGCTAGCGTGCTGGCTGTCATGGGCATCTTCGATTTCTTCGGCACTATCGGTTCCGGCTGGCTGTCCGATCGCTTCGATAATCGCTGGCTGCTATTCTGGTATTACGGCCTGCGCGGCCTGTCGCTGCTCTACCTGCCGTTCAGCGATTTCAGCTTTTACGGCCTCTCCATCTTTGCCATCTTCTACGGCCTCGACTGGATCGCCACCGTGCCGCCGACCGTCAAGATCGCCGCCGACCGCTTCGGCCCTGAAAAGGTCGGCCTCGTCTTCGGCTGGGTCTTTGCCGGCCATCAGCTGGGAGCCGCCACCGCCGCCTATGGCGCCGGCCTGTCGCGCACGGAGCTTTCGAGCTACCTGCCCGCCTTCTTCGTCGCCGGCGCCTTCTGCCTGCTGGCCTCGATCCTGGCGATCACGCTGAAGAAATCCGGCCTGAGCAGCCCGGCACCCGCCGCCGCCCATTGATATCGGACGAGATCCGGCCTCGAAGCGAGGCCGGATCTCTCTACCGGATCAGTCCGATAACTTCGTTTGCCCGTCTTGCGCGCGCGGGCGATCGCATGTTAGACAGCCGCCCGTTCGTATCCGTTGCCCCATTGGCGGAATTGGTAGACGCGCTCGACTCAAAATCGAGTTTCGAAAGAAGTGCTGGTTCGACTCCGGCATGGGGCACCACCAAAATCTTCAAGCTCTTTGTAGATAGTTCGAGCAATGCAAGCCGGAGAGCGGCGAGGACAATGTCGGGGTCACAGAACTTCAAAGACTTCGTATTCGACACCGCCCGGACACCTGCCGCCCTTTGCGACCGCGACAATGCTGTTGAGCCACGCATGCGCAGGCGCGGCGGTCTCGAAATACGGTGTTGTGCGCAGATAATATTCCGAAGCGTCGACCGTTTCGCCGCGTGCCAAACGCTCGTCGACGGCCTGTGACGCACGTCTTATGCCGCGATAGGTCATGAGGACGAGGCCCCCGTCGTCGGCGACGAGGAGGAGCCTGACATCTTGCTGAGATGTGCCGTCGGCACGAGCGAGCAGGAGATCCGAGCCGATCAGCGGCGATACTTCTCCTTTCAGGCGCTCCCCTTGGAAATGCCCGCCCGAGACAGGAAAAATGCGCCGGCTGCCGGCTGGTGTCTGCCCAAGCTCGATCGTCGGATGAAGCGCGATGAAGAGTGTAAACAGGTGCTGAGATTGCAGGGACACAGTAAATCTCCTATTCTTGGCCCCAAATTGCACCAGCGCGTTCGGTCTTCAAAACGCGCTTTGCTTGTCGTCACCACAAGATAAATTGAACGTGAAGGGAAGCTGATCATGCGACCGTCATTGGAGTCTCTGCGCGTATTGGAAGCCTGTGTCTCGGCCCGCAGCTTCGCGCGCGCAGCCGAACGCTTGTTTCTGACACCGGCCGCAGTCAGCCTTCGTATTCGCAGTCTGGAGGCTGAGCTCGGTCAGCCGTTATTTATGCGCACCGGTCGGCGAGTGGTCCCGACGGCCGCCGCCGCCGTTCTGGCAAATCGGGTCCGGGCGGCATTAACCGGGATCGGTGAGGCGCTCGCAGAGTTTCAGGCGGCGACGCCGCCACTCAGGCTCACGGCGCCGCCGACCTTTGCGTCACGCTGGCTTGCACCGCGTCTGGCGCGCTATCCTACGCCTGGAGCTTCCGTCATTGAGGTCGACGTCTCGGCGGAAATACGTGATCCGGGCGCATTCGACGTCGCCATAAGGACGGGTCGCGGTGGATGGGCCGGGCTGGAAGAATATCGGCTCGCTCCCGTAGAAGTGACGCCGATGCTGTCGCCTTCCCTGCTTGGAACGCGGACGCTGGCCGCGCCGGAGGCGTTGGCAGACTTCGAGCTTTTGCCGCACCCTGATTGGGAGCAATGGTTTAAGGAGGCTCAATGCGCGGCCCCGCAGGGTTTGCGCTTTTTGGCGGTCGATTACCCCACGCACGAGTTGGATGCCAATGCGGCGCTGGCAGGCGTGGGTGTGGCGCTGTTGTCGCCGTCGCTGTTTCGGCCGCTTTTGACCGAGGGCCGGTTGATCGCGCCGTTCCCCTACGTGCTGAGCGGGCCAGCCTGGCATTTTGCGCTCATGCGCTCCAATGACGCGCGCCAGGCGCCGCGGCAGCTCTGCGCATGGCTTTGCAAGCAGGCACGTGAAGTCACATAGTTCCGAACGAAGACACTGTGAAGCTTGAGCGTCATAACGGGCGCCGTCGCTGGCGGCTGTGCGCCAGCGAAAGACGACACTGCATCACCGCCTTGACCGCCTTGACCGCCTTGACCGCCGCCCGTACCCGATAAAATTCTTATTGGCCAGGGTCGCTTGGCGGCGATCTCAAGTCCTACCGAAAACTCAGATATGAGGCCGTCATATCCCGTTAGGCTGGAATGCTTGTGAAAATGCGCCTACGCGAAGCTTATTTGTTCTTCAGCAGCCACATCTTGCCGGCCATCGTGATGCCGTAGACGTCTTTTGATGCATCGTCATCCAGGTGCCGCCTTTCGAGAAAACCCGGCTCCTTCAACTCGCCCAACGTCTTGGCGGTGACCGACTTTATTTTCTGAGGCCGCTCTTTCCACCGGTCAGTTTTGGCGTAAGTCACTGTCGCGTTCTCATGCGTCCATTTATTGGCTGGCTGAGGATAAAGGTCTCCATCCCTGGCGAGTTTAAGTGCGGCGATCTGGGACGGCGTAAGCTCAATCATTCTAAAAAATCCTGTGCGGGCGGTGTTTGCGCTAGGAATGCGCTTTTACCAAAGGCGTGCTCATAACACCGACAGACGACTTTCACCACTGCATTGAGATATTCGCGCCACGAAAGGCGAAAACCCGGCTCGTCGGAACCAGGCTTCGTCCTTATCGCACATTTTTTCGTTAATTGCAGCGCCGGACCGTCCTGGTGACCTCACCTTCGTCGGTCTGTCGGGTGATGCTCCTGGTTTCGCAGCCATTATCGCGATAGCGGCGGTGCTCACGTTCGCGCACGGCACCAAAAGTGACGCCACGTTCGCTGATGGTGATTCCGGGTCGTACCCGCTCGTGGCGATAGCCGTCATCATAAGAACGCTCCCTCACATAGACGCTGTCGGCAAGAACAGGCGCTGCAAACGAACAGACAGCAAGGCCGCCACAGTACAGTTCAAGATGATCTTCCGCATGTCGTTTCTCGTTTCTTAATGAAAGGGCAACGAGGCAAGACGCAGCCCGACCGTGCCGCGGGCGACGTCTGTGCCGCACCAGCCAGGACTAAGAACGCAAGCCCGAACAGCCGCCCATCCTCAAATGAACTGTTTAACTTTGCTTGCGCTTCGTCCAAAGTGCCGCCGCTATCACAAGAGAGGGCGGACGTGCATCAGGAAGTAGGACTTATCGCGACGGTCGCCGTCAGTTTCGTTTTCGCGGCGATCCTGGGTTATGGCGCCGACCGGCTTCGGCTGCCGCCACTCGTCGGTTATTTGATGGCGGGCATCCTGATGGGGCCGTTCACGCCGGGTTTCGTCGCCGATACCGCTCTTGCCGGCCAGCTCGCCGAGATGGGCGTCATTCTTTTGATGTTCGGCGTCGGCCTGCATTTTTCCGCCTCCGACCTGCTCGCCGTGCGCGGCATCGCCGTGCCTGGCGCGATCGGACGGATTATCCTCGCGACCCTGTTGGGCATCGGCCTTTGCAAACTCTGGGGCTGGAGCCTCGGCGCCGGCATCGTGCTTGGCCTCAGCCTGTCGGTGGCGAGCACTGTCGTGCTCTTGAAGGCGCTGGAGGAGCGCAACCTTGTCAACGCCGCAAGCGGACGCGTCGCCGTCGGCTGGCTGGTCGTCGAGGACCTGGTGATGGTGCTGGCACTGGTGCTGTTGCCGGCGCTCGCAGAGCTTCTGGGCGGCAACGTCAGCGAAACGGCCAACCACGGCCTCGGCGACCTGCCGCTGGCGCTGACGATCGGCCTGACGCTGCTGAAGGTTGCGGCCTTCGCCGCCATGGCAATCTTCCTCGGCCCTCGCATCGTGCCCTGGCTGCTGACGATGATCGCCCGCACCGGCTCGCGCGAACTCTTTACGTTGACGGTGTTGGCGATCGCACTCGGCATCGCCTTCGGCTCGGCGGCGATCTTCGGCGTCTCCTTTGCGCTCGGCGCATTTTTCGCCGGCGTCGTCATGAGCGAATCCCAGCTCAGCCACAGGGCGGCCGCCGACTCGCTGCCGCTGCAGAACGCTTTCTCCGTGCTGTTCTTCGTCTCCGTCGGCATGCTCTTCGATCCCTCGATCCTGGTGCGCCAGCCGCTGGCCGTGATCGGCGCGCTGGCGCTCGTCATCCTCGGCAAGGGCATCATCACCTTCGTGATCGTCATGCTGCTGCGATATCCGATCAGCATGGGACTGACATTGGCCGGCGGCCTTGCCCAGATCGGCGAGTTTTCCTTCATCCTCGCCGGCCTCGGCGTCTCACTCGGGCTCCTGCCGCATGAGGGCCAGGATCTGATCCTCGCCGCCGCAATCCTGTCGATCACGCTTAACCCGATCGTGATCTTTGCGACCGACGGCCTGAAGAAATATATCCATTCGAAATGGCCCTCCCTCTGGGAAAGCTACGGCAGGAGCAGACAGAAGGCGCTCGGCAAAGAGCTGGAAAAGATCAGGGCGCTCGGCGAAGAGCGCGAGCGCCAGCATCAACTGAAGATGCAGCAGCTGATCGAGACTTTCCCGCTGTTCTCCCAGGTCAACGAGGACGCGCAAGAGGAGCTGTTGCTGCTCTTCAAGGCGAAATCCGCGCCGCCCGGCGAACGCGTCATCCGCCGCGGCGACCGCGGCGACAGCATGTATTTCATCTCCTCGGGCGCGGTGGAAGTGCGGCTCGCCAGCGGCGCCATTCGCCTGGAGCCGGGAGCCTTCTTTGGGGAAATGGCGCTACTGACTGGCGCACGACGCACCGCCGACGTCATCGCCGTCGATTTCTGCCAGTTCGAAGTGCTCGAACGGCGCGACTTCAACATGTTCATGTCGCACCATCCACATCTGCGAGCCGCCGTTAGCGAAATGGCCCAGAAGCGGACGGAAATGAACGTCCTGCGGCAGCAATGGGAAAAGTCGATGGACCTATCCTGAAACGGAAACCGCAGCTCCCGGACGGAACTGCGGCGTTTCGGCAAATAATGGACTACTTGTCAGGGCAGGCTTCGCTGGTCGTGGTACCGCTGTTGCCGCCTTGCGTCTGAAGCGACTCACCGCTCGGCTGATCCGGGCAATGCGCCTTGTTCATCGGCATGTTCATCGAACTGCCGGAGCCATTGTTCGTCGTGCTGTTCGTTGCATTCGGATCCAGTGGTACCGTCGTGCCGCTGCCGCTGTTGCCGGTGCTGTCATATTCCGAGCTGCTCGGCGTATTGGCGCCGCTGTTGGTCGGAGCCTGCGGCGGGTTGCTCTGTGCGAAAGCCGACGTCGCCATGCCAAGGGCGAGCAGCGAGACTGCAGCAAGTTTCATCCGCATGGGAATATCCTCCTCGGGATTTTGTCGATCATGAGAAAGAAACCAGGCGCGAAAGTAGTTGTTCCGACAGGCGTCGGGATTAAATACCCAGACACGCAGCGCTGTCGCGGGATGGCCTCAGCCCGCCGGCCAATAACCGTCGGCGCGGAAATCCTCCGGAATCGGATCGAGCCGTGACAACACCTCGGCTGCGAAGTCGATCTGCAGCGACAAGTGTTTGAGAGAGGCCAGCATCGGCACCCCGGTCGCGAATTCCCGGATGCGGGACAGATGATAGCCGCTCTCGCTGATCCGCCGCGCGGCTTCCCGGCGCACGTCTTCCCGGCTCGGCCCGGGAGCCACTTCGGCCCGCTCATTCATTTGCACGGCCTGCCCACGGCCGCCTTCGATCACTTTGAACATTCTCATGCCACCCTGCACGTCGACCCTAAATCAGCTTGCCGCAGAATGGCCGATTCGCAATCTCGCGAAATCTTGGGAGAGGCGCAGCCACCCCGCATCACGAAATTTTTCGACGACGGTGGCAGGAAGGACACGGCCGAGCATTTACAGCGCCGCGCACGGCCCCTAAAGCTGTTTTGCACTGCAACAGGAAGGAAACGGAATGCTCCGCAGACTTTACGACTGGACCATGTCTCTGGCCGCGCGCAAATCGGCCGAAATCTGGCTCGCCGTCATCGCCTTCGTCGAAAGCTCCATCTTTCTCGTCCCCGCCGACGTGCTGTTCCTGCCAATGGCGCTTGCCAGGCCGGAACGCTCCTATCGCTACGCCCTGGTCGCGACCGTCGCTTCCGTACTCGGCGGCATCGCCGGATGGGCGCTCGGCTTTTACGCCTATGAGACGGTGGCGCGGCCGGTTCTCGAATTCTACGGCAAGCTCGATGCCTTCGAGCAGATGAAGGCCTACGTCACCTACGAGTGGATCCTGCTGCTGCTTGTCACATCAGGTCTTGCGCATCTGCCGCCGATCAAGATCGTGACGATCCTGTCCGGCGTCATTCACGTCAATCTGGGCCTTTTCATTGTTTCGGCGATTATTGCACGCGGCGCGCGTTTCCTCTTCCTCGCTTGGCTGCTGCGCCGCTACGGCGAGCCGATCCGTGACTTCATCGAGAAGCGCCTCGGCCAGATCGTTGGCATCGGTGCCGCTACGGTGATCGTGCTATATGTCGGCTACCGCTCTTTCGCTCACTAGGCGAGGATGATTTTCAGCCGAACAGGTCTAAAATCAATCCGCATCTCATGCTCTACTAAACTCGCGGAGCTCCGCCATGACTATTTCCTCGTCGCTCGCCCGCCCCGGCTTTGTCTATTCCATGTTGCTCGCGATCGGCATGGCGGCGGCGGTCGGCACCGCGCTCGGTTTCCAGTATCTCGGCGGCTATATTCCCTGCGCGCTCTGCCTGTTGCAGCGGCAGCCTTACTATTACGCCATCCCGATCGCAATCCTGGCTGCCATCTCCGAGCTCGTCGGCCTGCCGAACTGGATCACCCGGGCGCTCATTCTCGCGGCCGGCATGCTGATGCTGGTGACGGCAGGCATGGGTGTCTATCACGCCGGCGTCGAATGGCATTTCTGGCCCGGTCCGGCCACTTGCTCGACGACGGCAAGCAGCATGACAACCAATGCCGGTGATCTGCTCGGTGATCTCAACACCATCAAGGGTCCGTCCTGCACCGATGCGGCGCTTCGCGTGCTCGGCCTGTCGTTTGCCGGCTGGAACGTGATTGCCGGAATCCTGCTCGCGGCCTTCGCCTTTGTCGGCGTTCGCAAGTCCGCCGCATAAAAATTATGCCGCATTCGAAGGGCTGCAGCGTCCTTTGCGCCTCTGAAAGGACGCGCGACGCTGCAGGCCGTTCGATCAGGGCTGCAGTTCGGTATCCCAGTAGAGATAGTCGAGCCAGCTTTCATGCAGATAGTTAGGCGGGAACAGCCGGCCGTTATTGTGCAGATCCTGCACCGTCGGCTGGTAGGGCTTCTGCGCCGGGAACATGGCTGCCTGCTTGGGAAGCTTGCTGCCCTTGCGCAGATTGCAGGGCGAGCAGGCTGCCACGACATTCTCCCAGGTCGTCTCGCCGCCATGGGCGCGCGGGATGACGTGGTCGAAGGTCAGGTCGTCATGGGCGCCGCAATACTGGCATTCGAACCGGTCGCGCAGGAAAACGTTGAACCGGGTGAAAGCGGGATTGCGGGACGGCTGAACGTAAGTCTTCAGGCACACGACACTCGGAAGCCGCATCGAAAAGCTCGGCGAGGAAACCGAATGTTCATATTCTGCAATGATGTTCACACGGTCGAGAAATACCGCCTTGATCGCGTCCTGCCAGGACCACAACGACAAGGGGTAATAACTCAGTGGCCGGTAGTCAGCGTTCAGGACGAGCGCCGGCAGGGCCTGTGGGGAGACTGCAATCGTCAAGGGACTCTCCTGATCGATTCGGCATCTGCACCTGTATATTAGGCCGGTTGTTACAGGATTGTGAAGTCCAATAAATTCAGAGGATAAAGGCAATTTGAAGAGTGTTGCCGATCAGCCGATCGGCACCATGTCACGGCGCATCTTCGTGGCGTAGTAGGCCCAGAAAAGCCGTGCCGCTACCGAGCGCCACGGCGACCAGACCGCCGAAAGCTCGGCAAGCGTCTTCGCCTGCGGCCGTGCGGCAAGACCGAACGCCGCCCCGACGGCATTCTGCAGCGCGACATCGCCGGCTGGGAAAACATCGGCATGGCCGCCGCAAAACATCAGATAGACCTCTGCCGTCCACGGCCCCACGCCCTTCAGCGCGGTCAATTCGCCAAGCGCCTCGCCCGGAGGCTTCAGGCAGAGCCCGGAGAGATCGAGACTGCCGGAGGCGACCGCTTTGGCGATCCGCGACAGCGTCTCGGCCTTGGCGCGCGACAGACCGAATTCGCGCCACGCCTCGGCGTGAAGCAGTGCGTAACCTTCAGCGGTCAAAAGACCGTCCGCCGGCTGCATGCGCCGCCAGATCGCCTCGGCGCTGGCGCGCGATACCATCTGCGAGACGATGATATGGGCAAGACCGGCGAAGCCGGGCTCGCGCAACCGCAGCGGAACTGGCCCGGCGTCGGCGACGATCGGCACAAGACGCGGATCGAGACGAAGCAGCGCTTCGAGCCCCTGCCTGACGTCATCGTCGTTGCGGATGATCTGCAAATTGCCTCGCAGTGGTTCAAAAGCCGAATCCATGGCAGAAGAAAGCATGACCACGAGCGAGCGTCAAAAACCTGTCTTTCGTTTTGCGCCGAGTCCCAACGGACCGTTGCATCTCGGCCATGCCCTCTCGGCCCTTCTGAACCGCGACATGGCAGAGGCCGAACAAGGCCGCCTGCTGCTGCGTATCGAGGATATTGACCAGACGCGCTGCACGCCCGAGTTCGAGGCCGGCGTCCTCAGGGATCTCGAATGGCTTGATGTCAGCTGGGAAAGCCCGGTGCGGCGCCAATCGGAACATTTTCCCGAATATCAGGCGGCGTTGCATGCGCTGATCGAGCGCGGGCTGGTCTACCCGGCCTTCCTGACGCGCGGCGAGGTGAAGGTGCGCGTTGTCGCCTACGAGGCGGCGGGTGAATCCTGGCCGCGCGATCCCGACGGCACCCCGCATTATCCCGCAAATGATCGAGAGCGTCCGGCAGACGAATGGCGGGACATGCTGACCTCGGGGAAGAAACATGCCTGGCGGCTGGATATGCGCAAAGCGCTCGACCTTATCGGCGAACTGCTGTTCTGGACGGAAACCGGCGACGGCAGAACAGGTGAGATCGCCGCCGAGCCCGACGTCTGGGGCGACGTCATCCTGTCGCGCTCGGATGCGCCATCGAGCTATCATCTTTCCGTGGTCGTCGACGATGCGCTGCAGGGCGTCACCCATGTCGTGCGTGGGCTCGACCTCTTCCACGCCACATCGGTGCACCGGCTGTTGCAGGTGCTGCTCGGCCTGCCGCAGCCGGTCTATCACCATCATCGTCTCATTCTCGGCGCGGATGGCCGCAAGCTTTCGAAAAGCCAAGGCGACACCGGCCTGGGCGAATTGCGCGCCCAGGGCATGTCAGGGGCGGATATTCGCCGCCTTGTCGGGCTCTGATTGCCTTTCGACACGCTCTCTGCCGACGATCGAAAGCGTGTGCGAAAACATCCGGAAGACGCGGAACTTGATCAGCGCTGCATTGATCTCCGCCCCGATGATGAAGATGACGCCGACCATGTAGAGGAAGATCAGCACGATCATGACAGAGGCGAGACCGGCATAGGTTGCGGTATAATTGGCGAAGGTCGCGAGATAATAGGCAAAGATCAGCGCGCCGGCGAGCCAGAGAAGCAGCGTCAACAGCACGCCGGGAATGACGTCGAAGACCCGCCGCTTGCCGGCCGGCAGCCAGAGATGCATGACCAGCAGTCCGACGGTCAGAACCACCAGCGTACCGTAGATGCGCCAGCTGAAGACGATGTCGAGCGTATCGGCAAACAGCGGAAACCAGCCGCGCGCATAATCGAGCGCCAGCGGCAGGGCGACCAGCAGGATGCTGATCGCCGCAAAGATGATGACCGCGATCAGCACGTAGCCGAGGCTGGCGAGACGCGTGAAATACCAGGGCCGTGTTTCCTGTACGCGGTAGGCGCGGTTGAGCGAGATGCGCAGCGCCTCGACGCCGTTCGAGGCGAAATAAGCGGCGGCCAGCACCGAGATCGTCAGCAGTCCGCCGCGCGGAATGGTCAGCACCTGCAGCACCTGGTCGGCGAGCGGCTTGGCGATCGCCTCGGGCCAGGTGTCGAAGATCAGATGGATGGCGGTCGAGGAAAATTGATCGGCGCCGAGGAAGCTTGCAAGCGCAGTGCCGAAGATTAAGAAGGGGAAAACCGCAAGCAGGCTCGACAGCGCCACGTGGCTCGCCATCGCAAAGCCGTCGTCCTCGACCATATGACAGATCGCGTCATAGACCACGTCATAGATCGTGCGTAGCACCTTCGGCATTCCGTCTCCGGCTTTCCAGATTGTATCCTCTGGCCGAATATGGGAAACGAGTCCCATTTTGTACAGGAATCATTCCATGGCGGAGCAGCGCACCATCGTCGTGACCGGATGCTCTTCCGGTATCGGCGCTCATTGCGCGCGGGCGCTGAAAGCCGATGGCTGGCGTGTCTTCGCGACGGTGCGCAGGCCGGACGATCTTTCGGGGCTGGAAGCGGAAGGCATCGAAGCCTTCCTGATGGACTATGCCAGGACCGAGACGATTTCCGACCTGGTCGGCGCGGTTCTGCAACGCAGCGGCGGTCGCATCGACGCGCTCTTCAATAACGGCGCCTATGGCCAGCCGGGCGCCGTCGAGGATCTGTCGACGGCAACGCTACGCGCGCAGTTCGAGGCGAATTTCTTCGGCTGGCATGAGCTGACGCGGCAGGTCATTCCGTCGATGCGCAACCGTGGCCAAGGGCGGATCGTGCAATGCTCGTCGATCCTCGGCGTCGTTCCTTATCGCTATCGCGGCGCCTACACCGCGTCCAAATTCGCACTCGAAGGCCTCAGCATCACCCTGCGCATGGAGCTGAAGGGCAGCGGCATCCATGTGAGCCTGATCGAGCCGGGACCGATCGCCACGCGGTTCACCGCCAATGCGCTCGCAAAGTTCAAGGAGCATATCGACCTCGGAAATTCGCCGCACGCGGTCGATTATATCAGGCAATTGGCGAGACTTGACGGATCGGGGCCGGTCAACCGCCATAAACTCGGCCCGGAAGCGGTCTATTCCGTGTTGAAACACGCATTGAACTCGAAAAAACCGAGGCCACATTATCCCGTAACGACTCCGGCTAAGCAGGGCATGTTCCTGAAGCGGCTGCTTCCGGCAGACCTCTTCTACCGCCTGATGCGCTGGACGGACTGACTGAGAAAGCTGAACGCCATGTCCACGGTCACCTATATCCTCGCGATCATCGTCATGGGCGTCGTCGCCCTCGTCCTGATCCGCGGTCTCTTCAACATGATGAAGGGCGGCGATCCCAACCGTTCCAACAAGCTGATGCAGCTTCGTGTGCTGTTGCAGGCGATCGCTGTCATCCTGATCATGGTGACGCTCTGGATCACCGGCGGCGGCCGCCCGACCTGACGGGGCTAACCTAACGATAGAGGGGTAAATATGGGTACTATCGCCTCCTCGAACTCCCTCATTCCTGTGCTTGTCACAGGAATCCAGCCACCGCGCGTCCGCGCGGTGAATAACCAGATACAACCTTCAAAAGAGTCTCCCGCGCCCAAGGACTTGGTCGCGCTGGATTCCTGTGACAAGCACAGGAATGAGGGAGGGTGGAGTGACCTGGCCGCCCTTCCATCGACTGGCGGTGTGACATGGTGAAGCTCAACAAGATCTACACGAAAACAGGCGATGACGGCACGACCGGGCTGGTGTCCGGCCCGCGCCGGCTGAAAGACGATCTGCGCGTCGAGGCCTACGGCACGATCGACGAGGCCAATTCCGCGATCGGCATGGCGCGGCTGCACACGGCCGGCCTGCCTGAACTCGACGCCATGCTGATGTCTATCCAGAACGACCTCTTCGATCTCGGCGCCGATCTCGCCACCCCCGACACTGGTGAGCCGCCGGCCTATGAGCCGCTGCGGATCGTCGAGACGCAGGTCGACCGCGTCGAGCGTGATATCGACCAGTTGAACGCCGGCCTGGAGCCGCTCAAATCCTTCATCCTGCCAGGCGGCAGCCCGGCTGCCGCACATCTGCATCTTGCCCGCACGATTGCGCGGCGCGCCGAACGTTTGATGGTGGCGCTTGCCCGCACCGACGGCGAAATCGTCGGCGAGCCGGCGATGAAATATGTCAACCGGCTCTCCGATTTCCTCTTCGTCGCCGCACGTCATGCAAACGACCGGGGCCGTGCGGATGTGCTTTGGGTTCCCGGAAAAAACAGATAGGTTTGCCTCGATTACGATCGCCGGGGGGCCTTTATGTTCATACCACTTCACGATGCCAATACGCTGAAACATATCAAGGTTCAGTGGGTAACGCTCGCACTGATGGCGCTGAATATCGCGGTCTGGCTTTTGACCAGCCTGGAGAGCGAGCAGGCAGCCCAGGCGACGACCGTCGGGCTCGGCTACATCCCGGCAATCGCCTTCGGCCACGCGGTACTGGCGCAAGGGCTGGAAATCGTGCCGGAGCCGCTGACTTATCTCACCTATGCCTTCGTCCATACCGGCTTCTGGCATCTGGCCGGCAACATGATCTTCCTCTGGGTCTTTGGCGACAATGTCGAGGATGCGATGGGGCATCTGCGTTTCCTGATCTTCTATCTCGTTTGCGCCGCCGCCGGCGCGCTTTGCCACGGCCTGCTGACCATGACCTCGGAAGCGCCGCTGGTCGGCGCATCGGGGGCGGTCTCCGGCGTCGTTGCCGCCTATGTCATGCTGCATCCGCGCGTCCGGGTCTGGGTGCTGGTGTTTTTCCGTGTGCCGTTGCCCCTGCCGGCCTTCGTGCCGTTGCTTTTGTGGATCGGGCAGCAGTTCTTCATGCTGGCGATCGCACCTGACGGCGACGTTTCCTGGGGCGCGCATGTCGGCGGCATCCTTGCCGGGGCTTTCCTGATCCTGGTGCTGCGCCGGCCTGGTGTGCCGCTCTTCGACCGCGAGATCGTCACGCCCCGCGCCGTCAGAAACGACCCGGGCGCCGGCCGGACCATCGCAGCCGGCACGGACGGGCGGACGGCGCAGCGATTTCCCTGGGGCCGCCGCTGACGACAATATTGACGTGAACGTAAACGTCCATATATTGCCGAGGCAAATCGCCTATTGGCGTCATGGAAGCGTTGAAGTTGGAGGAAAAACGCGTATCCATGTCGCCATTCGACAATCGGAGCGGCGCCCGAACGCGCATTTTCTAGAAAAGTCTCCGAAGCCAGTTTCTCCTGAAGGAAGGACCCCATGAAGATACTCGTCCCAGTCAAACGGGTTGTCGACTACAACGTGAAGATCCGGGTGAAGCCGGATGGCACGGGTGTCGAGCTAACCAATGTGAAGATGTCGATGAACCCGTTCGACGAGATCTCGGTGGAAGAGGCGCTGCGGCTGAAGGAAGCCGGCAGGTGCGAGGAAGTGGTGGTCGTCTCGATCGGTCCGGCCAAGGCCGAGGAGACGCTGCGGACCGCCCTTGCCATGGGCGCCGATCGGGCAATCCTGGTCGAGACCGACGATCAGATCGAGCCGCTCGCTGTGGCGAAGATCCTCAAGGCTGTCGCTGATGCCGAACAGCCGGGGCTGATCATATCAGGCAAGCAGGCGATCGACGACGACAGCAACCAGACTGGCCAGATGCTGGCGGCATTGATGGGAATTGCCCAGGCAACCTTCGCCTCGAAGATCGAGATCGGTGATGGCAAAGCAACCGTCACCCGTGAAGTCGATGGCGGCCTGCAGACGATCGAGATCAAGCTGCCGGCTGTTGTGACCACGGATCTGCGCTTGAACGAACCACGCTATGCCTCGTTGCCGAACATCATGAAGGCGAAGAAGAAGCCGCTCGATAAGAAGAGCCCGGCAGACTTCGGAATCTCGACCACGCCGCGCCTCAAGGTGTTGAAGACCGAGGAGCCGTCGGGCCGCAAGGCCGGCGTCAAGGTCAAGTCGGTCGCCGAACTGATCGACAAGCTCAAAAACGAAGCCGGCGTGCTGTAATCAGTTGGAACAGGAGCCAATATCATGACCATTCTTCTTCTGGCTGACCACGACAATGCAAGCCTGTCCGATCAGACCGCCAAGGCGCTGACGGCGGCAACCAAGATCGGCGGCGATATTCATGTGCTGGTTGCCGGCAAGGCTGCCAAGCCTGCTGCCGATGCCGCCGCCAAGCTTTCCGGCGTCTCCAAGGTACTGCTGGCCGAAAGCGACGAGCTCGCCAACAATCTGGCCGAGCCGCTGGCCGACCTGATCGTCTCGCTGGCAGGCAGCTACGACACGATCATCTCTGCCGCCACCTCGGTCGGCAAGAACGTGCTGCCGCGGGTCGCAGCCCTTCTCGACGTTGCCCAGGTCTCGGAGATCATCGAGGTGATCTCGTCCGACACCTTCAAGCGGCCGATCTATGCCGGCAATGCCATCCAGACGGTGCAGGCGAGCGATGCCAGGAAGGTGATCACCGTGCGCACCGCATCCTTTGCCTCCGCACCGGAGGGAGGTTCTGCAACGATCGAGGCGATCCCGGCGGTTTCCGAGCCGGGGTTGTCGACCTTTGTCGGCGATGCGCTGTCGGCTTCCGACCGGCCGGAGCTGACGTCGGCCAAGATCATCATCTCCGGCGGCCGGGCACTCGGCTCGGCGGAAAAATTCAGGGAAGTCATCCTGCCGCTCGCCGACAAGCTCGGGGCTGCCGTCGGCGCATCCCGCGCTGCCGTCGACGCCGGTTATGCGCCGAACGACTGGCAGGTTGGCCAGACCGGCAAGGTGGTGGCGCCGCAGCTCTATATTGCCTGCGGCATTTCAGGCGCCATTCAGCATCTGGCCGGCATGAAGGATTCGAAGGTGATCGTTGCCATCAACAAGGACGAGGAGGCGCCGATCTTCCAGGTCGCCGACTATGGCCTCGTCGCCGATCTCTTCGATGTCTTGCCGGAATTGGAAAAGGCGCTCTGACCGCGTCAAATGCTTTTCTTTCGCACGTGCGAATGACTGGAAAATTATCTTTTATCGGGCTACTACTGCTGCCGGGCGATCCTTCGTCCGGCAGTATTGCTAGAAAAATGCGGCGGCGCGGGGGCGAATGCCGTGCGGGGGTTTGGAGATGAATGCGGTGTTGAAGAATATTGGTATTATTGGTGCCGGCCAGATGGGCTGCGGCATCGCGCATGTTTCGGCCGCCGCAGGTTACAGGGTTCACATCTACGATCTCTCGCAGGACCGCATCGAATCCGGCCTTGCCACCATCAACGGCAACCTGGCCCGCCTGGTGACGAACGGCAAGATGACCGAAGAGGAACGCAAATCGACCTTGTCGCTCATATCAGGCTCGTCCGATGTCAATGATCTCGCCCCCTCCGATCTCGTTATCGAGGCCGCCACCGAGGATGAAACGGTCAAGCGCAAGATCTATACCCAGGTCTGTCCGGTCCTGAAGCCGGAAGCGCTGCTTGCCACCAACACCTCTTCCCTTTCCATCACCCGGCTTGCTGCCGCCACCGACCGCCCCGAACGCTTCATGGGCATACATTTCATGAACCCGGTGCCTGTCATGAAGCTGGTCGAACTGGTGCGCGGCATCGCCACCGACGAGAAGACCTTCTCCGCCGCCAAGGAATTCGTCGGCACGCTGGAAAAGACCATCACCGTCGCCGAGGATTTCCCGGCCTTCATCGTCAACCGCATCCTGCTGCCGATGATCAACGAAGCGATCTACACGCTCTATGAAGGCGTCGGCACGGTCGACGCCATCGATACGGCGATGAAGCTCGGCGCCAACCATCCGATGGGACCGCTGCAGCTTGCCGATTTCATCGGCCTCGACACCTGCCTCTCGATCATGCAGGTGCTGCATGACGGCTTGGCGGACTCGAAATATCGTCCCTGCCCGCTGCTGGTGAAGTATGTCGAGGCCGGCTGGCTTGGGCGCAAATCCGGACGCGGCTTCTATGACTATCGCGGCGAAGTGCCGGTCCCGACGCGCTAAGCAGACATCATCAGAAAGGGTGAATGGACCGAGCGCCCGCGAAATGCTTTCCTTGCCGTGAACGCGAGGAAACGCAATGTCGATCGAAACTCCGATGTTCCTGCTGCAATGCTTCGTGCTCATCGGACTTGCGGGTGTGTTCCTCATAAAAGGAGACGGAGACTCCTGACCGGCATTCTTACGACCCGATCGCACCCTTGATCAGCGCCCTGGCATCCTCGCTGTCCCAAGCGGCAGGGCCGTTCATGGCGGAGATCAGGCATCCCTTGTCATCGATCAGTAGCGTCACCGGCAGCCCGAAAGCGAGGCCTTCCTTCTTCAGGCTGTTGAACACCGAAATCGTATTGTCGCGATAGAGCTGCAGCGCATCGACGCCGGTGTCCGCGAGGAAAGTCTTCGGCTTCTCGTCGTCGCCGCTATCGATATTGACCGGCACGACCTGGAACCGGTCGCTGCCCATCTCCTTCTCGAGCGCATTCAGTGCCGGCATCTCCTCGCGGCAGGGGACGCACCATGTCGCCCAGAGATTGAGAAGCACGGTCTTGCCGGCGAAATGATCGAGCGTCAGCGGTTTGCCGTCCGGCCCGTTGAAGGAAATGGCGGTCAGCTTGCGCGGCTCATTGACAGCGACCATGGCGGCCACCTGTCCCCTCATCAGCGGCGTAATGCCGGCCATGCGGTCTTTAGCGAGCTTGCATTCGACTGATGCCGTTTCACCGCCGCCATTGCCAATCCCCGTCTCCTTCACGTATACCGCTGCCGCACCGGCAACGACACCCGCAACGGCGGCTATCGCGATCCACTTCAGGGATGGCAGCCCGAGGGGTTTTCTTGTCGTCATTTCATTCTCCTGGACATGCATCCTCAAGGCGGACACCCTCATGGCCGACGACACCACGGACACCAAATCCTCCAACCAGATGTGGGGCGGCCGCTTCGCCTCCGGCCCGGACGCGATCATGGAGGAGATAAATGCCTCGATCGGTTTCGACAAGAAGCTATTCGCGCAGGATATCCGCGGTTCGATTGCCCATGCGACGATGCTCGCCCATCAGGAGATCATTTCCACTGACGATAAGGACAAGATCGTTCACGGGCTAAACACGATCCTGTCAGAAATCGAAAGCGGCAATTTCGAATTCTCGCGTCAGCTCGAAGACATCCACATGAATGTCGAAGCACGCCTGGCGACGCTGATCGGACCGGCGGCCGGCCGCCTGCACACCGCCCGCTCGCGCAACGATCAGGTGGCGCTCGACTTCCGTCTCTGGGTGAAGGAAGAGCTGCAGAAGACCGAGCGGATGCTGACCGGCCTGATCGCGGCTTTCCTCGACCGCGCCGAAGAACATGCCGAAAGCGTCATGCCGGGCTTCACCCATCTGCAGACAGCCCAGCCCGTTACCTTCGGCCATCACTGCATGGCCTATGTCGAAATGTTCGGCCGCGATCGCTCGCGGGTGCGCCACGCCATCGAGCATCTGGATGAAAGCCCGATCGGTGCCGCCGCCCTTGCCGGCACCGGCTACCCGATCGACCGCCACATGACCGCCAAAGCGCTCGGTTTCCGCGAGCCGACCCGCAACTCCATCGATACGGTCTCCGACCGCGATTTCGCCATCGAATTCCTGTCGATCGCGGCGATTGCGGGCATGCACCTGTCGCGTCTGGCAGAAGAGATCGTCATCTGGTCGACTCCGCAATTCGGTTTCGTGCGTCTTTCCGATGCCTTCTCGACCGGCTCGTCGATCATGCCGCAGAAGAAGAACCCGGATGCCGCCGAACTGGTGCGCGCCAAGACCGGCCGGATCAACGGCTCGCTGGTGGCGCTGCTGACGATCATGAAGGGCCTGCCGCTCGCCTATTCCAAGGACATGCAGGAAGACAAGGAACAGGTCTTCGACGCTGCCGAGAGCCTGGAACTGGCAATTGCCGCCATGACCGGCATGGTGCGCGACATGACCGTCAACACCGCGCGCATGAAGGCGGCGGCCGGCTCCGGCTATTCGACGGCGACCGATCTTGCCGACTGGCTGGTGCGCGAAGCGGGCCTCCCCTTCCGCGACGCCCATCACGTGACCGGCCGCGCCGTAGCACTTGCCGAAAGCAAGGGCTGCGACCTTGCCGAACTGCCGCTCTCCGATCTGCAGGCGATCCATGCCGACATCACCGACAAGGTCTATGATGTGCTGACGGTCGAGGCCTCGGTCGCCAGCCGCAAGAGCTTCGGCGGCACGGCGCCGTCTGAAGTGCGCAGGCAGATCGCCTTCTGGCGCGCCCGAAACTAAGAGACACCAAGCGTGGCGAAAGCCGCCGCGCCCTTCCTGCAGGCGCGGAAAGACCGCCCAACAATCAGGGTGCACAAGGCGAATAAACTTCGCTATGAAGATATCAATCATTCGCTATGAATGGTGCCATCGCATGCCGCAGAAGAGGATATCCATGCAGAAGAGCTTGCCGCACCTCGTCCGCCTGACGGCGGTTCTCGCCGTCATCGGCCTTGCCGTTGCCGGATGCGGGCGCAAGGGCGACCTCGATCCGCCGAGCGCTGCGGCAACCAAGGAAGGCGACGTTTCCAAGCCGACGAAACGGCCGGGAACCGTCGACAAGCCCTTCCTTCTCGATCCCCTTCTTTAAGGCATAAGCCCGTGAACCATTTCGAGTACCGTGACGGCGTCCTTCATGCCGAGAACGTTCCCGTTCCCGAGATCGCCAAGGCGGTCGGCACACCCTTTTACGTCTATTCCACTGCAACACTGGAGCGTCATTACCGCGTCTTTTCGGAAGCATTCGCCGACATGGACTCCATGGTCTGCTATGCGATGAAGGCGAATTCGAACCAGGCGGTGCTGAAGACGCTGGGCCGCCTCGGCGCCGGTATCGACGTCGTCTCCGAGGGCGAGTTGCGCCGCGCCCTTGCCGCCGACATTCCGCCAGACCGCATCATGTTCTCAGGTGTCGGCAAGACGCCGTCCGAAATGGATTTTGCGCTTGAGGCCGGCATCTACTGCTTCAACGTCGAATCCGAGCCCGAGCTCGAGATCCTCAACCAGCGCGCCGTCAGCGCGGGCAAGAAAGCGCCGGTCTCCTTCCGCATCAACCCTGATGTCGATGCAAAGACGCATTCCAAGATCTCGACCGGCAAGAAGGAAAACAAGTTCGGCATCTCCTGGGAGCGCGCCCGCGCCATCTATGCCCATGCCGCCAGGCTGCCGGGCATCGAGGTCACCGGCATCGACATGCATATCGGCAGCCAGATCACCGAATTGCAGCCTTTCGACGACGCCTTCAAACTGCTGCACGACCTTGTCGCGACGCTGCGCGCCGACGGCCACACCATCCATCACGTCGATATCGGCGGCGGCCTCGGCATCCCCTACAAGGACGACAACAATCCGCCGCCGCTGCCGGATGCCTATGCGGCAATCGTCAAGAACCAGCTGCGCGGCCTGGACTGCAAGATCATCACCGAGCCCGGCCGCCTGATCGTCGGCAATGCCGGCATCCTCGTGACCGAAGTCCTCTATGTGAAGGATGGCGGCGAAAAGACCTTTGTCATCGTCGATGGCGCGATGAACGATCTCATCCGCCCGACGCTCTACGAGGCCTATCACGAGATCCGCCCCGTGACGATTTCGGCGGCCAACGCGCCTCGCATCCGCGCCGATGTCGTCGGCCCCGTCTGCGAGACCGGCGATTATCTGGCGCTTGACCGCGAGATGGCGATGCCGAAGCCCGGCGACCTGATGGCCGTCAGCACTGCCGGCGCCTACGGCGCAGTCCAGGCCGGCACTTATAACAGCCGCCTGCTGGTGCCCGAAGTTCTGGTCAGGGGCAGCGATTTTCATACGATTCGCCCGCGCAGAACCTATGCCGAACTGATCAGCCTCGACTCCGTTCCGGCCTGGCTCGACTGAACAAGCCATCACTTTTTGGCGAATAAACGTGAAAAGCCGGTATTATCGGCCGCTCGCCCTCGCCTTCGCCACAAAGAGTGTTATCCTTTCGTTCATGAGCGTATTGCCCTGCAATCGCCGGAAGCGCCCTCTGTTCCAGAACGCCAGATCGCGGAGACCGGACCGATGACAAGCCCCTCTCGGCAGAAGAAAGGTGCATTTGCGTTCCGTCCCTCGCTTGCCCGGCTGGTGACGACGAAACGCCTGCTGGCGCGCATCGTGCTCTTTTTCGAGCAGCTGCTGCCGCCTTTGATGCCGGTACTATCCGTCATCGCCTTTTATCTTTCTGCCTCCTGGTTCGGCCTCTTCCGCAGCGTGCCGGACTGGCTGCGCATCCTGCTGCTGATTGTCTTTGCTGCCGCTTTTCTCGTCTCACTCCTCCCCTTCCGCACCCTGCGCTGGCCGAAAGTCGCAGAAGCCGACCGCATGCTGGAAGAGCGCAACGGCCTGCCGCACCAGCCGGTCACCGTCCAGGAAGACGAGCCGGCCTTCGATACGCCCTTCGGCCGCGTGCTCTGGCGCGAGCACCAGACGCGCATGGCCGAAAAGATCGCGGCACTCGATGCCGGACTGCCGCGGCCTGATATTGCCGTGCATGACCGTTTCGCGCTGCGCGCCGTCCCCGCGCTGCTGCTCGTCACGGCCTTCGGTTATTCGCTGTCGATCAACGGCGGCTCGATCCGCGACGCGTTGCAGGCAGCACCCGAGCAGGTGGTCAGCGATCCGGCAGTGCGCATCGACGCCTGGGTGACGCCGCCTTCCTATACCGGCCGCGCCCCGGTTTACCTGACGTCCGATGGCAGCGAGCAGGCGCCGATCGGCATTCCGCAGTTTTCAGGCCTCACCGTGCGCGTCAGCGGCGGAAAGACGGCCGAAAAGGTCGTGTTCCGCAAGGCGAACGGCGAGGCGCAGGATATCGCCGTGCAGGCCGATACCAAGCCGCAGCAAACGGCAGCATCAGGCAGCGAACAGCAGACGGCGGCACCAGCCAGCCAGGCTCTCGTCGCGCAGACGCATATGATGAAGCTTCAGGAGAACGGTGCACTCGAGGTCAATGGCCGCCGCTGGAGCTTCGACGTGCTCCCCGACAAGGCGCCGGAGATTGCCTTCGACGGTTTGCCGAAGCCCAGCGTCAACGGGGCGCTTGAAATCGGCTTCACCGTCAAGGACGATTACGGCGTCCAGGAGGCGCATGCGGAGATCGTTCCGGTCGAAACAGACCCGACGGCAACGCCGCTCTATCCGCTGCCGGAGTACCGGCTGGATATTCCCCGCCGCAGCAACGCCCGCGATGCCAAGGGCGTGACCAGCCGGAACCTGACCGAACATCCGCTTGCCGGCAAGCGCGTGCGCATCACCCTCGTCGCCAAGGATGCCGCGGGCCAGACCGGCCGCAGCCCGCCGTATGAGATGGTGCTGCCGTCGCGGCCTTTCAACGAGCCGCTTGCCGCGGCCGTCGCCGAGGAAAGGCAGGTCTTTGCGCTCGATACGCGCAAGATGCCGCAGGCGATCGCGCTGAACGAGGCGCTGACCATCCGCCCCGAAGAGACCATCCCCAAGCTCACCAACTACCTGCTGCTCGAATCAGCCTTGACGCGCATGAAGCTCGCAAAGGGCGAGGACGCGCTGAAGGATACGGCCCAATATCTCTGGGAGATCGCCCTCGGCATGGAGGATGGCGATCTATCGCTGGCCGAGCGTAAGCTGCGCGAGGCCCAGCAGAACCTCGCCGATGCGTTGGATCGCAACGCTCCCGACGAGGAAATCAAGAAGCTGATGGATGAGCTGCGCAAGGCGATGCAGGACTATATGACCGAGCTTGCAGAGCGCATGCAGAACGCGCCGATGCAGCCGAACCAGAATGCGCAGAACATCCTGCGCCAGCAGGATCTGGAACGGATGATGGATCAGATCGAGAATCTCGCTCGCTCCGGCAATCGTGACGCGGCCCAGCAGATGCTGTCGGAATTGCAGCGGATGATGAACAACCTGCAGGCGGGCCGTCCGCAGCGCGGCCAGCAGAGCCAGGAAAACAGCGAAGCCCGCAAGCAGATCGACAAGCTCGGCGAAATCCTCCGCGACCAGCAGAAGCTGATGGAACAGACCTTCCGACTCGACCAGCAGCTCAGGGACCGCATGCAGCGCGGCGAGACTGACATGGGCGGAAACGATCCGCTGCTCGACGAGATGAACCCCGGAGAGAACGGCGAGCCGCAGGACCAGCAGCAGGGCCAGCAAGGCAAGGAAGGCCAGCAACCCTCCGACCAGATGACGGCCGAGCAGCTGCGCGAGGCCCTGAAACAGCTGCGCGCCCAGCAGGATGCGCTCGGCAAGCAGCTCGGCGAATTGCAGAAGAGCCTTGGCGAGATGGGCATGAAGCCCGGCCCGGGCTTCGGCCAAGCGCAACGCGAAATGGAAGGTGCCGGCCGTGAACTCGGCCAGGGCCGCGGTCAACCGGCCGTCGAGGGCCAGGGCCGCGCTCTCGAAGCGCTTCGCCAGGGCGCCCGCGACATGATGAACCAGATGATGCAGGCGCAGCAGGGTCAGCAGGGTCAAGGCCCGAACGGCCAGGTGGGCCAGGGCGACCAGAACGGTCGCGACCCGCTCGGCCGACCACGCCGGACCCAGGGACCTGATTTCGGCGATAACGTGAAGGTGCCTGACGAAATCGACGTTCAACGGGCGCGAGAAATCCTCGACGCGATCCGCGAGAAACTCGGCAACAATCCGCCGCAGGAAATGGAACGGCGCTATCTCGAGCGGCTGCTGGACATCCAATAATCCTTCCGCCGCCGCACAATAGCAGGCGCGAACCGGATGGTTTTAGGCCGATCCGGCCTAAAATCTGAATCCCGTTCCAAATCAAGGAGGGTGAGCCGGATGCCGTCCGAAAACCGCTCACACTGTCGGCGTCATGTTTTAAGAGACGAGCGCCCGGGCGACTGCCTTGCGGATATCGGGAAGCGCGAATGGCTTGGCGACGACGTCGATGATCTTTTCGGCAAGATCGTCGGCCCGTTCGCGCTGTTCGGCATAACCGGTCATTAGCAGGATCTTCAGACCCGGGAAGGCGTCTTTTGCCTGATGGGCGAGTTCAATGCCGTCCATCACGGGCATGCGGATATCTGAAAGCAGCAGATCGTAGACCCCGTCCTTGAGCTTCTCCAGGCCTTCAGCCCCGTCGGCAGCCTCGTCGGTCTCGTGGCCGTCAAGCCGCAGGGCCCGGGCTACGAAGGACCGCAGGGAGTCCTCGTCTTCCGTAATCAGAATTCTTGCCATATGTGCATCGCTCCGTATCAGCCCCGTGACGGAAATCACCAGACTTTCCTTTTCGATCGGTAAAGATGAGGAAGCGATGGACGAGATGGTTAACAACCCGTCTCGAAGGCATTACAGCGCCGCGCGTCTTTAAGACGCGCAAAGGACGCTGTAACACTTTTAATTGCTGCATAATTTTATCCTTAAATCGATTCCGATTTAAGGAATTATGCAGTAGCTCAGGCGTCCCCGGTCACCACGCCGACGAAGGGCAGTTCGCGAAAGGCATAGGCGACATCCATGCCGTAGCCGACGACAAAATAGTCAGGGCATTCGAAGCCGACATAATCAGCCTCCAGCTTTTCCTTGCGCTTGACGCGCTTGTCGAGCAACACGGCGATCGTGACGTTGCGCGCGCCACGTTCGAAGAGCAGCTCCTTGGCAAAGAGCAGCGTGCGGCCGGATTCGAGGATATCGTCGATCAGCAGGACGTCGCGGCCATGCACGTCACTGTCGATATCCTTGACGATGCGCACGCCTTGCGAAACCGTGCCGATGCCGTAACTCGACAGCGTGATGAACTCGACCTCCGGGGCAAGCCCGCTATCATGCAGGGCGCGGATCAGGTCGGCGGCGAAGATGAAGGAGCCCTTGAGCACGGCAATGACGAGCAGATCCTTGGTCGGGCCGCTGGCGATCTCCCGCGCCATCGAATGATTGCGCTCGGCGATCTGCTCGGCGGTGAAGAGCGGCTCGATATTTTTTCCGCGCACGACAGGCATAAGGGCTTGCTCCATGAAAAGAAGGGTAAGCCGTTAGCACATATGCGAGCCTGAAACAGCCTCGCCGGCTATGAAATTAACGGGATTGGCGCGACCTGTGGCGCGAAAGTCGGCATTCCATGTCCTGTTACGTCTGTGGCAGGAAGGAAAGCCGGACTTCCGGCATTTCTCCGCCGGCATGCTGGACGCGAGCCGAGAAGCCCCTGCTCTGGCCGCCATAGATCACGTCGGCGGGCGGGTTGATGACGATGCTTGCGGTCAGCCGCTCGTCGGTCACGAGATCGGCACGGATCGGATGCACCGTTTGCGTGGCGCCGCTCTCGTTTTCGATGATGCCGTTGATGACGAGCACGCGCATGCCGTTCGCATCGCGCGGCGTCACCGTGACGTGGGTGAAATGCAGCGATGCGCCGGAGGTGGCTCGCTCGCCGGAAAGGCCGGAAAAACCACCCGCAAGCCCGAAGACGAGCACGACGAGCGCCAGCACCAGCGCTACGAAGCTCCGCATCGACGCGCGCTGCAGCCAGGATTCCACGGTCTGCAGAACGGAAGCAGCCATTGCCGGCATGAAGGGCGGCGGTGCGGCGTTTGCGGCAGCCATACGCTTGCGGTTGTCGTTATAGGTCCTTGCATTGAATTCCCTGGGCCGAACTTTGCCGAGGGTGACGAATTCGGCGTCGGAGATATCGGCAGGACGCGCCGAGCGGTACCGACGGTTGGCAGGTTCCGGCGGCAGAAAATCATAGGCCTGGCCAGGCGTCCGGCGACTGAAGGAGGATGCTTCCATGGTGGCTGCCTCGCAGATGTCCACATGGTTTCGCCGCCAGGGGAAATCTTGGCATTGAAACGAATCCTGCTCAGTCGTAAATTTTAATAGTTAATGCTTCGCAAAGATCGCCATCAAACGGGCGTCTTTCCAGCAAAATTTACCGGCTGTTAACGGTGTTGGTTAACAAGTCGTGCGGTGAAACCCACAACAGACTGAGCTGCCCGTTGATCCACTTCGAGAATGTCGGTTTGCGCTACGGCATGGGCCCGGAAATCCTCCGGGACCTGACCTTCGACATTCCGAAGAAATCCTTTCAGTTCCTGACGGGTCCATCGGGCGCCGGCAAGACGTCGCTGCTGCGGATGCTTTTCATGTCGCTACAGCCGACGCGCGGCCTGATCCGCATGTTCGGGCGCGACATTTCCGAAATCCCCCGCCCCGAACTGCCGCTGCTGCGCCGCCGCGTCGGCATCGTCTTCCAGGATTTCCGCCTCCTCGACCATCTCACCACCTATGAGAATGTCGCTTTGCCCTTACGGGTGCGTGGCAAGGATGAGAGCTCCTACAAGACCGACGTCCTGGAACTTTTGAAATGGGTCGGCCTCGGCGAACGCATCAACGTGCTGCCGCCCGTACTCTCCGGCGGCGAGAAGCAGCGCGCCGCAATCGCCCGGGCGCTGATGGATCGGCCGGAAGTGCTGCTGGCCGACGAACCCACAGGCAATGTCGACCCGCCGATGGCCAAGCGCCTGCTCAACCTTTTCCTCGAGCTGAACCGCCTCGGCACGGCGGTCGTGATCGCCACGCATGACTTGGCGCTGATGGAACAGGTGGAAGCCCGCCGCATGATCCTCTCAGGGGGGCATCTCGATATCTATGACTGAGCCTCCGTCCAGAAACCGCGAGAAGGCGCCGGCCAAGGCCCAGCAGAAGCGGCCGGAATTGCGCGTGCGCCCGACCGCGCCCATCCTGCCGCCTTCCAACATCCAGGGCAGTGCCTTGATGGTGGTGATATCGATCATGGCCTTCCTCGCCTGCCTGACGCTCGGCGGCGTCAGCATGGTGCGCTCGACGGCGGCCAGCTGGGAGAGCCAGATCTCCCGCGAGATCACAATCCAGATCAAGCCGGACGACAATCTTGACATGGAAAAGGCGCTGACCCAGGCGCGCGACTTGGCGCTGACCTTCGTCGGCACCAAGAGCGGCCAGATCGTCGACGAGGCGGCGACCGCTCGCCTGCTCGAACCCTGGCTCGGCCCCGGTCTCGATCTCAAGGATCTGCCCGTTCCCCGCCTTGTCATCATCACCATCGACGAGAGCAATCCGCCGGATTTCGGTTCGATGCGGGCATTGCTGAAGGACAGTATCCCGCAGGCCACCCTCGACGATCACCGCACCTGGGTCGACCGGTTGGTGTCCATGGCGCACACGACTGTCATGATCGGCACCGGCATCCTGCTCCTGGTTTTCACGGCGATGGTGCTCACCGTCGTCTTCGCCACGCGCGGCGCGCTGTCGGGCAATCGTCACGTCGTCGAAGTGCTGCATTTCGTCGGCGCCGAAAGCTCCTTCGTCGCCACCGAATTCCAGAAGCATTTCCTGAAGATCAGCCTCAAGGGGTCGGCGATCGGCAGCGCGCTTGCCGCGCTCTTCTTCGCCACCGCCGGTTTCTGGCAGAGCCGCACCCTCGCCACCCCGGAGACGGACCAGGCGACCGCGCTCTTCGGCACCTTTTCCGTCGGCGTGCTCGGCTATGCCGGCATCTTCGCGACGATGATCGTCATCGCGCTCCTGACCACCTTCACCGCGCGGCTGACCGTCATGCGGACGATCTACGAAATCGATACTCTACGCTCGGACCCGACACGCACCGACGGCATCGGAAGTTGATCGCGACCGTGCCGTTTTGCCATGAAAGCGTCTGTTCCGCGCCGCAATCAGCGTATAATCACGATTCATGACGATGGGACACACGACACCCAACCCGATTCATCAGGACCCGGAGCTTGATCGCCCGGCAGGTTTGCTGCCGCGGCGCGGGCCGATCCGCCGCCTGCTGCGCTGGGGCGGCTTTGCCTGCTTGCTGGCGATCGCCCTGGTGTTCGGGGGGTTTCTGCGTTTCGCCGATTCCGTGACGACGCTGAAGCCCCCGGCCGAACCGAAGGCGGATGCCATCGTGGTGCTGACGGGTGGTTACCAGCGCATCGACCAGGCCGTGGAGCTGCTGCAGCAGGGTGCCGGCAAGCGCTTGCTCATTTCCGGCGCCCACCCGACGACGACCCCGGCGCAGATCCGCAAGATGACGCAGGGTTCTGCCGATCTCTTCTCCTGCTGTGTCGATATCGGCTACGATGCGATCGACACGATTGGCAATGCCGAGGAAGCTTCGAACTGGATTCACGCCAAGGGATACCGCAGCGTTCTGATCGTCACCAACAACTACCACATGCCGCGAAGCCTCGCCGAGCTCTCCTATGTCGATCCCGACATCGAGTTCATCGCTTATCCCGTGGTCAACTCGGATTTGAAGAGCCGCAACTGGTTCACCGACCCGAATGCGATGCGCGTCATGCTGGCCGAATATGTGAAGGTGCTGCTGACCGGCGCCCGCAACATCACCGGCTTCGGCCGCCACACCGGGCTGCGCTCGGCAAATGCGTCCGGCCACGAATAGAGCGCCGCGCGTCCGATAGGACGCTGTGTCTTTTGTTTTGCGCAATCCCGGACGCAAAGCCGCTGCGCAGTTTTGCTGGAATTGCTCCAGAGCATGATGCCGAAAAGTGTGAGCGGTTTTCGGACGACATCATGCTCTAACTTTATAATGTAGAACAGGATTTAGATTTTAGGCCGAACAGGCCTAAATCATCCTGTTCTAGGCTTTTACACCAAGGCAGCATCAAACGCTTTTTATGATGGGCAATATCGTGTAGGCCGGTCGCGTGAGCATGCCTCGGGAAAGTTTCATGATCGCCCTGCGTTCCGTTCTCTTCAACACGATCTTCTACGCCAACCTCATCATCCGGATGATCGTGCTCTCGCCCTACTATTTCGCCGTGCCGCGCAAGATCGCCTATGCGATTCCGAAGAACTGGGCGCGCTCCAACCACTGGCTGATGCGGGTGATCGTCGGCACTACCTTCGAGATCGAGGGCCTGGAGAACCTGCCTGACGGCAGTTACATCCTGGCGCCGAAGCATCAGTCCTTCTGGGATACCTACGCGCTGCTGCCCTGGCTGAAGGATCCGGTCTACATCCTGAAGCGCGAGCTGATGTGGATTCCGCTCTTCGGCTGGTATGCGAAGAAACAGCGCATGATCCCGGTCGATCGCGGCGCCCGCGGCAAGGTGATGGTGGAAGTGCTGAAGCGCACGAAGGAAGAGCTTTCAACCGGCCGCCAGCTCATCATCTATCCCGAGGGCACCCGCCGTCCGCCGGGTGCGGAACCGCTCTATAAATACGGCATCGCCCGCATGTACCGCGACCTTAACCTCCCCGTCGTGCCGGTCGCCATGCATCCCGGCCTCTTCTGGCCGCGACGGAGCATTCGTCGTTATCCCGGCCACTTCAAGGTGAAGATCCTGCCGCCGATCATGCCGGGAATGGATCCGGACGCCTTTTTTGCCCATCTGATCGAGGTATCGGAGCGGGCAAGCGACGAGCTTCTGCTCGAAACCGTGGCGCAAAATCCGCATCTGCCGCTCCCGCCGACGGCGGTCGACAGACTGGTCGAGCTGCGCAAGCTGAACGCAGCAACTGGCTGAGATCAGGCGGCGCGCAGCCGCTCCACTTCGTTGACGACCTGCTCCAGCCAATGGTCGCGAATGCCCATCTGCTTCAGATGCGTCAGCGTATTGAAGACATAGGCATCATTCGGACCAGACCGGCCCTTTGCTTCGTTCACCACCCGTGCCGCCGCAAGCGCATCGAGCGCGCCGGCATATTGCTCATGCTCGCGATCGATGATGTAGGCGACCGCTTCCACCCGGCGCCGGCCGGCAAGCTGCAGCTGCACCCGGCGCTCCAGATAGACGTTGGTGACCAGCTCGCGGGCGCGGAGATAATCGATCACCTCATCCCGTTTTTCGGGCGAAATGCGGAAAGCCATGCCGCGGCAGGCGCCGCCCCTGTCGAGGCCGAGAACCAGACCCGGATTGTCGCGAGTGCCGCGATGGACAAAGGAGCGGACGCAAAGCGAACGCCTGTAGCCGTAGACCAGGGCCTCTGCCCGCTCCGTGAACTCGAAGCCCGGATTCCACATCAGCGAACCGTAGCCAAATACCCAAAATTCGTCCATATCGCACGCCAGACCGGAATCACATTTGCGATTCACCATTGGAGAACATCATGGCAGCGTCAAGCCGATCCGGCAGCAGCCAATCCGGCAGCGGCAAGAAATTCTGGTTGCTGGGTGGAGGTATCCTCCTGGTGATCGCGCTTTATACCGGCGGCTGGTTCTATGCGGCGTCGGCATTGAAGACCACAGTGCTGAAAGCGATCGCGCCGCGCGATCAGGCAGGCGTCAGCGGCGAATGCTCCAATATCGAATTCCGCGGCTATCCTTTCCGTATCGGCCTGTTCTGCTCGAAGATCGATGTCGACGACAATGTCAACGGCGTCTCCGCCACCTTCGGCGCGCTGCGCTCGGCAGCACAGGTCTATGCGCCCGGCGATATCGTCTGGGAACTGGATTCGCCGGCCGAAATCCGCACCAGCAACGGCCTTTCGATCTCGGCCCAATGGACGAACCTGCAGGCAAGCCTTGCGACCAGGCTGCAGGGCGTCGACCACAGCTCGACCGTCATCGAAGGTCTGAAGGCGATGGCCGTCTCCTCCTACACCGGCCAGACCATGAGCTTCGATGCCACTCGCACCGAAATCCATCTGCGCCAGAACGGCGCCGATCTCGACGGTGCGATCTCCGTGCAGGACGCCAACGCAGCGATCAAGGACTGGCCGCAGGTCTTCCCGAAATTGTCGGCCAGCATCGATCTGACCGTTGCCGGCAAGGCCGGCCTGATCGATGGCAGCGACCGGAATGGCCTCAACGGTGCCACGGGCGACTTGCGCCGCATCGTCGCCGACATCGGCGACGGCAAGGTGATGACGCTTACCGGCCCCTTCTCTTTCGACGAGCAGGGCTTTCTCTCGGGAAAATTCAAGCTGGAGATCGAACAGCTCGGCCCCTGGGGCGACAGCCTGAAACAGGCCTTTCCGGATATGGCCTCGACCGTCAACACGGCGACGAAGCTCTTGAAGGCACTTGCCGGCGGCGGCGACAAGGTCTCCGTCGATCTCGTCGTCGATCGCGGCAATGCCACCGTCAGCGGTTTTATCCCGCTCGGGCGGATTCCGCCGATCTGAATATCTCCCCCAAAAGTGTCCAGCGGTTTTTGGATACGGGATGCATAGGAAAAACCCTGAAGCGCGTCGCATGATTCCGGCTCGACGCGAGGCGCTTCAGGCAATTCGCTTGATGAAAAAGACTTCCGGCACCGATTGCAGGCCGGGTAGTTCGATCGCACCGGTTTCAGAAAATCCATTGCGGCGATGCCAGTCCTGAGGCCGGCTTTCGTCGCATTCGCTCGACGTCATCAGCATGCGGGCGCCGTCGTCGCGCATGGCGTCTTCCCAAGCGAGAAACAGCGCCGTTCCAATGCCCGACCGGCGGTGGCCGGGCAGGACGCGGATCATTTCCATATAGGGAACCCTGCCCCAGAAGCGGGAGAAGCGCAGGAAGCCGACGATCTCGCCGGCCTCCCTGGCAACCAGATATTCGCCGAGCGCGACGCAGCGCGATACCCACGCTTCACCGGCGCTGGCGTCCTCGCGCACCAGCCAGTCGATATCCGCCTGGCCAGCGCTTGCCACCTCCACCATCGCGGCAGCTACTTCTTATCCAGCGCGTGCCGGCCGAAATCCGGCGCGTCGACATCCTGGCCGGCCTGGACGATCGAACGGCGGATGGCGCGTGTGCGGGTGAAGAGTTCAAAAATCTTGTCGCCCTCGCCCCAGCGGATGGCGCGCTGCAGATAGGCGAGATCCTCCGAGAAACGCGCCAGCATTTCGAGGATCGCGTCGCGGTTGTGAAGGCAGACGTCGCGCCACATCGTCGGATCGGAGGCAGCAAGGCGGGTGAAATCGCGAAAGCCCGAGGCGGAATATTTGATGACTTCCGATTCCGTCACCGTCTCCAGATCGTCGGCGGTGCCGACGATATTGTAGGCTATGATATGCGGCAGGTGCGAGACGATGGCGAGCACCTTGTCGTGATGCTCGGCATCCATCTCGTCGACCTTCGAGCCCAGCGCTTCCCAGAAGCTGCGCAGCCGCTTCAGCGCCGCCTCGTCGGTACCGGCGACCGGCGTGAAGATGCACCAGCGGCCCTCGAAGAGGCCAGGGAAACCGGCATCCGGGCCGGATTTTTCGGTGCCGGCCAGCGGATGGCCGGGGATGAAATGCACATTATCAGGCATATGCGGCTGCATCTGCGCGATGACCGAGGCCTTTGTCGAACCGACGTCGGTAACGATCGCCCCGGGCTTCAAGCATGCCGAGATCTCCTTCGCCACACTTTCCGAAGCGCCGACCGGCACCGAGACGATCACCAGATCGGCATCCTTGACGGCATCCTGCGAAGACGTCGTGTAGCGGTCGCCGAGGCCTAGCTCTTCGGCGCGCTTCAGCGTATCGGGGCTGCGTGTGGCGACGACGATCTCCCTTGCAAGACCAAGCCGCCTGATGTCATAGGCGAGCGAAGAGCCGATCAGGCCGATGCCGATCAGCGCGATCCGATCGAACTGCACGCTCATGCCTGATGTCCCATGAATTCGGTGAGCGCGGCAATGACGCCGCGGTTGGCCTCTTCGGGACCTATGCTCATGCGCAGCGCGTTGGCGAAGCCATAACCGCGCACGGCGCGCAGGATGTAACCGCGGCTCGTCAGGAATTCATCGGCATCCGCGGCGCGCTTGCCGTCGATCTCGGGGAAATGGATGAGGACGAAATTGGCAACCGACGGCGTCACCTTCAGGCCGATCGCTTCGAACGCCTGCGTGAGTCTCTCGACCCACATCTGGTTGAAGGAGACGGCCTGCTGGATGAAGGCCTGGTCGCGGATGGCCGCGGCCCCGGCGGCGATTGCCGGCGCGTTCAAGTTGAACGGCGCGCGCACGCGGTTCAGCGCATCGACGATCTCGGCGGGCGCGTACATCCAGCCGACGCGCAGCGCCGCAAGACCGTAGGCCTTCGAGAAGGTGCGGGTCATCACCACGTTGGCATTGGAGGACACGACCTCGATGCCGGCTTCATAATCGTTGCGGCGCACATATTCGGCATAGGCGGCATCGAGCACGAGGACGACATGTTTCGGCAGTCCGGCCTGCAGGCGGCGGATTTCGCTGACGGAAACATAGGTGCCGGTGGGATTGCCGGGATTGGCGATGAAGACGATCTTCGTCTTCTCCGTCACCGCGGCAAGGATCGCATCGACATCGACGGTATAGTCCCTCTCCTTGACGACGACGGGCGTAGCGCCTGCGCCCAGGATCTGGATCTTGTAGACGAGGAAGCCGTGCTCGGTGATGATGCCCTCGTCGCCAGCGCCGAGATAGACATGGCAGAGCAGGCCGAGCAGCTCGTCGGACCCGTTGCCGCAGAGAATGTTTGCCGGATTGAGACCGTGCACGGCGGCGATCGCCTCGCGTAGTTCGATCGCCTGCCCGTCAGGATAACGCCCCAGATTGTCGGCAACCGCCTTGAAGGCCTCGATTGCTTTCGGGCTGGCGCCTAACGGCGTTTCGTTGGACGAAAGCTTGTAGACGCGGGCGACACCCGGCGCATGTTCCTTGCCCGGCACATAGGCTGCGATATCGAGAATACCGGGACGCGGAACGGGCTTGCTCATCTCAACGTTCATGGGTTCGACCTTGGAATTGCCGGTAAATCCGGGCTGAAAAACACCAAGTGGCATTAAAGCGGAATGCGATTGTTGTCGAGAGCTATGGGCGTGACACAAGCAGTTGGGGAACGCTGGGAGCGACGTTACCTCCTGCATAATTCCTTAAATCGGAATCGACTTAAGGATAAAATTATGCAGCCATTCAAAGTGCTACAACGTCCTTTGCGCGTCTTAAAAGACGCGCGGCGCTGTCGTGCGTGTGGTCGGCACGCCATGAGGCGCGAGAACCGGCACAAAGACGCGGCGGGAGGCCCGCGCCGCAACCGGCAGCCCCTGATAGAGCCGCTTCTGCGCTTCGACGATGATGACGCCCGAGAAGGCCGGCCAAAGCGTTCGGCCGATCCGCTCGAAGGCGCGGCGAAGGCGCAATATGGTCCTGAGCTTCGAGGGCGGGAAGAACAGCGCTTCAGCCGTGGCGCCCGGCGTGAAGTTCGTCTCGCGCAGCAGATTTGTCAACTGACCGCGGGAATAGGGCCGGCCCGAACCGAAGGGCGTATGCTCCATGCGTGCCCAGACGCCGCGCCGGTTCGGCACGACGATGACCAACCGTCCGCCCGGCGCCAGCACCCGCCAGAGCTCCTTCAGCGTCTCGCGCGGGCTTTCGGCGAATTCAAGCGAATGCACCATCAGCACCCGGTCGATCGAGGAGTCCGGCAGCGGCAGCTCCTCGTCGAAAATCAGCGCCGTCGTCGAGAGCAAGCCCATCGGCCAGTTCACCGCACCCTGCCCGGCCGGCATGAAAGCGAAGGTGCGTTCGGTATCGGCCTGGAAGCGGTCGAGGAAGGGCACGGCATAGCCGAGGCCGACCAGACGCTCTTCTGGCAGCCGCACCCAGAGCGAGGACAGCGCCATGGCGATCGACTGCTCGGCAAGACGTCCGAGCTCGGAGTGATAGAACTGGCGTAAGTCGACGATATCGGCGTGCATTGCGACAAATGTTATCAGCGGGCGGTTGGACTTCAAGGCCGGAACCTCTACATTTCCGCGAAACTCCTGGGATAAGGGATTATTGAACGATGAAACCTTTGGAATTAGACGTTTTTCTCTGCCGCACCGACAATTTCGGCGTTCTCGTGCACGATCCGGAGACAGGCTTTACCGCGGCGATCGATGCACCGGAGGAGGCACCGATCCTGGAAGCGGCGACACGTCGCGGCTGGAAAATCACCCATATCTTCACCACTCATCATCACACCGACCATGTCACCGCCAATCTGGCGCTGAAGGAGCAGTTCGGCTGCGAGATCATCGGCCCGATCAACGAGGCCGTCGCCATTCCTGGCCTCGATCGGGCGATGGCCGATGGCGACAGCTTCCTTTTCGGCGATCACACGGTCAACGTCATCGAAACGCCCGGCCACACCGCCGGCCACATCTGCTATCACTTTGTCGACGATAAGCTGCTGTTTGCCGCCGACACGCTGTTTGCGCTCGGCTGCGGCCGGCTGTTCGAACGCCCGGCCGCCGATATGTGGCATTCCCTCCAGAAACTCGCCGTGCTGCCCGATGAGACCGCCGTCTATTTCGGCCATGAATACACATTGTCCAATGCCCGCTTCGCGCTGACCGTTGATCCCGACAATGAGCGCCTGAAGAGCCGTGCCGCCGAGATCGAGACCTTGCGCGCCGACGGCAAATTCACCATCCCGACGACATTGGGGTTGGAAAAGGAAACCAATCCGTTTCTGCGCGCCGCCGACCCGGCGATCCGCCGCAATCTGGTGATGGAAGGCAAGACCAACGAGGAAGTCTTTGCGGAAATCCGCAAACGCAAGGACCATTTCTGATGTCGCCCGAGAACATCATCCGCGAACTCGGCCTGCAGCCGCATCCCGAAGGTGGCTGGTACGTGCAGACATTCCGCGATACGGCGGGCGGAGAACGCGGCCATTCGACAGCGATCTATTATCTGCTGACCAGGGGACAGCGCTCGCACTGGCATCGTGTCCATGACGCGGCAGAGGTCTGGCACTATTATGCCGGCGCGCCGCTCTCGCTGCACCGCTCGGAAGACGGAACGGCGAGCGAGACCCTGACGCTCGGAACGAATCTTTCTGTCGGCGAGCAGCCGCAGGCAATCATTCCCGCCAATTGGTGGCAATCGGCCGAAACCCTTGGCGATTTCACCCTGGTCGGCTGCACCGTCTCGCCCGGCTTCGAATTTTCAAGCTTCGAAATAGCGCCACCCGGTTGGAAGCCCGGCGGTTGAGGCCTACTCCGCCGCTGCAGGCTGCGCCTGGCTCTTGCGACGGAACATGTCCTGTGCGGCGAGCACTGCCCCGCCGGTGACGAGCAGGCAGGCAAGGGCGATGCGCCAGTTCGGCTCGGCAAATCCGAACAGCACCAGAATAAGCGTCGAAAGCAGAGGTGCGGCATAACTTGCCGCGCCGAGAATCTGGATATCGCCGTTCTTGACGCCGTAGTCCCAGGCGTAGAAGGCAGCACCGACCGGAAAGAGCCCGAGCCCGGCGACGGCGACCCATTCGAAAACCGTTGCCGGCCAGACGGTCGTCTCCAGGCCGAGATGGCAGAAGAACGACAGGATGGAGGTCGCAAGGCAGAAGCCGGTGACGACATCCGTGGAGACGGCGTCGAAACGCCGCGTCAGCAGCGAATAGCCGGACCATGTGAAGGCGCAGAGAAAGGCAGCGCCGTAACCGACGGCATAGGCGCCGTCGAAATCGATGCCGTTGCGGCTAACGATCAGGAAGGTGCCGCAAAGTCCGGCAAGCGCACCTGCCACATGATACCAGCGCAGCCGTTCGCCCGGCAGCAGTGCCGAACCGACGACGATCAACAGCGGCCAGAGATAGGCGACTAGTCCCGCCTCCACCGCCGGCGCGTTCCGGAGCGCGGTAAAATAGAGGAAATGATAGCCGAACAGCCCCACAATGCCTGTTATCCAGACCTTGGCCGGCTGCTTCAGCAGCGCCAGCCGCGAGGGATTGAGGGTAAGAACCACAAGGCCGGGAATGCTGCCGATCGCAAAGCAGACTGCCGAAAGCTGGAACGGCGGCATCTTGCCGGAGGCGGCGGTGAACAACGCCAGGAACGACCACATCAGAATGGCCGTAAAACCGATCAACGTCGCGCGAAGCTTCACCTGTCCCCCTTCACGGAGACAGAAGCCCCGTCAGCTGTTGCTGCCGTATTTGACGGCAGTGATCGTCACCATTCCATACTCGGTTGGAATGCGCACATAGACAGGAGCGTATACATTTGCCGCGTCCGACTTGGCAAACCAGATTTCCATGCGGTTGCTCTTACTGAGATAGTCGATGTCCTTGCGGCCTTTCTTGTAGCCCGAGCGCGGTACGAAGCGCACGCCGCAGACAGTCGCCTTGCCCTTGAAGCCATTGGTGGAAAAATCCTCGTCGCCCTTCGGCGACAGCACCAGATCCATGCGCGTCTCGCCGTCGAAGATCGGCAGCGTCTGCGAGCAGACCTTGGTATCGCCGGTGAAGACCAGGCCGGAGATCGGGTCGAGCACCGAGCGCATGTCGCGCGGCGAGACGTCGATCCAGTTCTTCGGACGCTTCGGCATCGGTGTCGTCGTCGCCGAGATGATGTTGCCGTTGCGGTAGCTGACCTCGTAGACGCGGGCCTTCCTCTTGCCGCTCTTGTAGTAGAGCGAATATTTCAACGCCTGCAGCCTGTTCTTGCGCACGACGCCGGTGACGCTGGTCTTGGCCGAAATCGTCGTGACGAGATCGGCAAGACCGGCAGAATTGATGTCGCCGGCGATCTTGTAGCTGTGGTCGTCCTCGATCTGCGTCAGGAACGCGGCGCGCGCGATCGGCAGGCCGGCGAGCGCCACCCGGTATTCCGTCCGATGCTGGATTTCGGCCGCCGATGCCGGTATGGCAAGAAGTGCGGCGATGGCCAAAATGAAAATCCGTCTGCCCGAATGAGCCATGGAAAAAGCCTTGTCTTGCTGCGCGCTGGCAGGCCCTTGCTGAGCGCTCTATACTCCTGCCGCGAAGGGAAGAAAACAGCAGCTTTTTGACAGAATTGCGGGAAAGGCCAAGGTTTGGCTTGACGCGAGCAGCCTGTCTGACTATAGAACCGCAACTTTCCAATCATGCCCGTTGGATTGCGCGCCTGGCTTTGCCGGGAATGGCAATTCGATGGCCCGAGAAAAACAAGAATAGGTGTTCCATGTCCCGCGTGTGCGAATTGACCGGCAAGGCCGTCCTGACTGGTAACAATGTCAGCCATGCCAACAACAAGACCAAGCGCCGGTTCCTGCCGAACCTGTGCCAGGTAACGCTGATTTCCGACGCTCTCAACCAGCGTTATCGTCTTCGCGTTTCGGCTGCTGCTCTTCGCTCCGTCGAGCATCGTGGCGGCCTCGATGCCTTCCTGCTGAAGGCCAGCGAAAACGAACTGTCGATGCGCGCGCGCCTGCTGCGCCGTCAGATCGCCAAGAAGACCGCTGAAGCCGCTGCTGCGTAAGCTTCTGCCCTTCTTTCATACGGCTTCAAAAGGCTTGAACGGATAATACCGGACAAGCCTTTTGCTTTGCCGGTTTGCTCCTCCAACTGGTGGCATCACCCAGGATAAAAAAATGCTGAAGACCCGCTATACCATCGCCTATGTCGCGCTGATGACGCTCGTCGTCGTGGCCTCCAACTTCCTCGTCCAGTTTCCTCTGAACGCCGAAGTCGCCGGCATCAACCTTGCCGACATCCTGACCTGGGGCGCCTTCTCCTATCCGATAGCCTTCCTCATCACCGATCTGACCAACCGCCAGTTCGGCCCGCAGGCAGCCCGCAAGGTCGTGTTTGCCGGCTTCATCGTCGGCGTGACGCTGTCCTTCTTCACCTCGGTGCCGCGCATCGCCATTGCCTCCGGCTCGGCCTATCTCGCCGGCCAGCTGCTCGATATCGCCGTCTTCAACCGCCTCCGCCGCCAGGCCTGGTGGCGCGCGCCGCTGATCGGCTCGCTGATCGGCTCGGCGCTCGATACGGTGATGTTCTTCTCGCTGTCCTTCGCCGCCTTTTTCGTCCTCCTCGGCCCGAACGATCCCTTCGCGCTGGAAGCAGCCCCCGTCCTCGGCGTCTTCGCCACCGAGGCTCCGCGCTGGATTTCCTGGGCGATTGGCGATTTCGCCGTGAAGATGATCGTCGGCCTCGTCATGCTGCTGCCCTATGGCGCGCTGATGAACGTGTTGCGGCCGATGCAGGCTGCTCGGGCCAGCTAGAGCCTTTCCGGGAAAAGTGCGAAGCGGTTTTCCGTCCGGAATTGCGTCAAAACAAAAGGCTAGAGCGGTCCTGCGTTTCCGTTAAAAGCCGAACCGCTCTAGCTGAAGTTACCGACGCCGCCGGACCGCACCGGCGGCGATGGCCGGATGCAGCAGCACTTCTGCCGTCAGATCGTCGATACCTAGCGATGAATCAAGCCGCAGCACCGGCGCTGTCTGTGTTTCCAGCCATTGCTCATGTGCCGCAAGGCTGCGGCGTTCGGGACCGGCCGTATCGTAGCTCGCCGCCCATTCCAGGAATTCCCCGCTTTTTACGGCCATGTCGCCGCCCGGCCTGATTCTGTTGCCGTATCGGGCAATCTCCCGTGCAAGGATGCGCGCCATTCTAAGCTCCGGGTCGATCCTGAGGAACACGATCAGATCGTAAAGCGGCTCGAGCGGCCTTCCCCATTTCAGCGCCGATCCGGAGAGGATCCAGCCTTCATGCCGCGCCACCTCATCGAGCAGCAGCCCGATGCGCTCGTCGGCATCCCTCGGCGTCGTGAACGGCGGATCGGTCGGCAACCAGAAGAATTCGTCGGTGTCGAGATGGGCGATATCGAGCTTTTCGCCAAGCGCACGGCCGAGCGATGTCGTGCCGGAACCGGACGCGCCCATGACATGAATATGCACCACGAACTTCCCTCCGAGGCTGCCTTCCCGATGTCGCAAGCCGGCCGATTGCGGCGGGATAGCCGAGGCATATGACATCAGTCCGACGTCTTCACAAAGGACGCTCTAACATTTTGAATCTACGCATCGTGCTTTCCGAAAATCGATTCCGATTTTCAGGCCGATGGCTAGGATCAATTCCGCTTCCGGGAATTCGGCGCTGACCACGCGGCCTCTTCAGAAAGCCGAAATTCCAGCATCAGATTGCGCTGCAGGATCGAATGATTGTCGTCCGACACCAGAATGATATGGGTCGTGCCGTCGGCGGCCTGGAAAGCATCGAGCCCTTCCATATTGTCGATCTGCGAGTTGAAATTGCCTTCCAGCAGCAAGTCGCCGTCGACGACGGCGCCGGGCCTGATGTCGGCGCCCTTGATGCGCCGAAGACGCATGCCGATGCCTTCGGCCATGTTGAAGCGGCGCTCCAGCAGCAGCAGGTCGCCGTTCGGCAGGAAGGCACCGTCGGTGATGTCGAAGCTGCCGTCCCGCTTAACCGAGAAACGGCCTTTCTGCGGCCCGCTGAGAATGGCCGCCAGCCGGTTGCCGTCGCTGTCGAGACCACGTTCGGAAACGACGACCACGCCGCCCCGTAGCGGGCTGGATGCCGGCGCCGCGGTGATCGTTTCGATGCCGCGGTTGTCGCTCAGCATTCTCCGCGGAATCAGGATCGGCAAAGTGGCGATCGCTCCCGAGCCGGCAAAGCCGGGATCGGGATAGACATCGACGCGATGAGCCTGCTCGAAGGAGACCAGGATCCGGTCGCCGTCGAGCGCCAGGCCCTCGGCATCCATATGTCCCTTGCCTTCGAAGCTGCGCCCAGCGCTGTTCTTCATCGGCGTGATCTCGACATCCGAAAGGCCGGAAAGCCTGCCCTTGACGTCGCGCTCGATGCCGCCGGTCAACCACTGGCCGGTATCGAGCACGACGACGAAATGTTTTTGGTCCGGCCGGAAACGGATGGAGGAGAGCGAGCCGAATAGCGCTCTGCTGGAGACCATCTCCAGCCCGCCGAGAAATTCCAGCGATCCGAATTGCGTCTCCGAAGAGCCGATCCTGAAATCGGAGATTTGCCGGCTAATGACAGGCACGTCGTCGCCGGCCCATGACGAGGAAGCGCCGGCTGCGATACAGAGCGCTATCGACGCCGCACGGCAGAGGCGCTTGACCGTCATTCTTCCCGCGATGTCAGCCGGCACGGCGTATCCGGCCGCCGCGCGGCTGGACGGATTGGTCCTCGAACAGCGAAGCAAGCTGCTCGGTCATCGCACCGGCAAGCTCGTCCGCATCGACGATGGTCACGGCACGGCGATAATAGCGCGTCACGTCGTGGCCGATGCCGATCGCCAGCAGTTCGACAGGCGAGCGCGTCTCGATCTGTTCGATGACGGCGCGCAGGTGGCGCTCGAGATAATTGCCCGGATTGACGGACAGCGTCGAATCGTCCACCGGCGCGCCGTCCGAGATCATCATCAGGATGCGGCGCTGCTCGCGGCGCGCGAGCAGGCGATTATGCGCCCAGATCAGCGCCTCACCGTCGATATTTTCCTTGAGCAGGCCCTCGCGCATCATCAGCCCGAGATTGGCGCGCGCGCGCCGCCACGGCGCGTCAGCCGACTTGTAGATGATATGACGCAGGTCGTTGAGGCGGCCTGGCGTCTGCGGCTTGCCGCCGGCAAGCCAGTTTTCACGCGCCTGTCCGCCCTTCCAGGCCTTCGTCGTAAAGCCCAGGATCTCGACCTTGACGCCGCAGCGCTCCAGTGTGCGGGCAAGAATGTCGGCGCAGGTGGCGGCAACCGTGATCGGCCGGCCGCGCATCGAGCCGGAATTGTCGATGAGCAGAGTAACGACGGTATCGCGGAACTGGGTGTCGCGCTCCATCTTGAAGGAGAGCGCCTGCATCGGATCGATGATGATGCGCTGCAGCCGGGCTGGATCGAGATAACCCTCTTCCAGATCGAAATCCCAGGAGCGGTTCTGCTGCGCCATCAGGCGGCGCTGCAGCCGGTTAGCGAGACGGCCGACAGCACCTTGCAAATGCGCCAGCTGCTTGTCGAGGAAGGCGCGCAGGCGCTCCAGCTCGGCGGCGTCGCAAAGTTCCTCGGCGGTGATGATCTCGTCGAACTCTTCGGTAAAGACGTGATAATCGACCTTCTCGTTGAAATCGGCGAAAGGCGTATTCGGCCGCCGGGTCTCGCCCGGCGTTTCCGAATCGTCCTCACCTTCTTCCATCATGTCGTCGTCAGAGATTTCGGCGCCTTCGGTCTCGCCGTCCTCCATCTGCTCGTCGGCAACTTCACTGTCCTCGACGGGGGCGGCATCGGTGCCGGCATCCTCGTCGACCTCGTCCTGGTCCTGTTCGTCGCCGCTCGGCTGGTCTTCCTGCTCCGACTGGTCGTCATTGTCGGCGTCGTTGTCATCGTCGCCGTATTCCTCGGCCATTTCCATGGCCGACAGCATGTTGCGGATGACCTTGGCGAAGGCCTGCTGGTCGTTGATCGCGCTCGACAGATTGTCGAGTTCGGACCCTGCCTTGTCCTCGATAAAGTCGCGCCAGAGGTCGAGCACCTTGCCGGCGGAGGCCGGCGGGCGCTGGCCGGTCAGCTTCTCGCGCACCATCATCGCAACCGCTTCGCCGACCGGTGCGTCTTCCTGGCGCTCGATGCCGGTAAAATTCGCCTTCGAATATTTCTCATCCGTCATGGAGCGCAGGTTCGACGCCATGCCCTCCATGCGCAGCGCGCCGATCGATTCGACACGCGCCTGCTCAACCACATCGAAGATCGCCCGGGCATCCGAGCCTTGCGGCGCCATCGTCGCATGCACCTTCTCGTCATGGCAGGCAAGCCGCAGCGCCATCGAATCGCCGAGACCACGAGTGACCGCCAGCTCATGCGCCGTCGGCCGCTTGGAAAGTTCCGGCAGCCGAATGCGCTCGCCGGTCATCCCCGGCCGTTCATTGGCGAAGGTCACCTCGACATCGCCGTCGCCGGCGATCGAGCGCACGCAGCCGGTTATCGCCCGGCGCAATGGCTCGACGTCGACAGGCGCGCCGGGCTTTGCTTTCGAATTGTCACCGCGAGCTGCCATGATCGGTCGGTCTCAAGCTCCGAGAACGATATTGGCGGCACTTTCCTTCAGCTCGACGCCGAAGGCCCGCTGATAGTGCTCGGCGACCAGCGGACGCTCCAGCTCGTCGCACTTGTTGAGGAATGTGACGCGGAAGGCGAAGGCGAGATCGCCGAAGATCTCGGCGTTTTCGGCCCAGGTGATGACCGTGCGCGGGCTCATGACTGTGGACAGATCACCGTTCATGAAGGCAGCGCGCGTCAGGTCGGCGACGCGCACCATCTTCGACACGGTCTCGCGGCCGCCCTTGTCCTTGCCGAAGCTCTTCACCTTGGCGGAGACGATATTCACTTCATGATCATGCGGCAGGTAGTTCAGCGTGGTGACGATCGACCAGCGGTCCATCTGCGCCTGGTTGATCTGCTGCGTGCCGTGATAGAGGCCGGTCGTGTCACCGAGGCCGATCGTGTTTGCAGTCGCAAACAGACGGAAGGCCGGGTGCGGCCGAATGACGCGGCTCTGGTCGAGCAGCGTCAGGCGGCCGGAGGATTCAAGCACGCGCTGGATGACGAACATCACATCGGGACGGCCGGCATCATATTCGTCGAAGACGAGCGCAACATTGTGCTGATAGGCCCAGGGCAGGATGCCGTCCTTGAATTCGGTGACCTGCAGCCCGTCCTTGACGACGATCGCATCCTTGCCGACGAGATCGATACGGCTGACATGGCTGTCGAGGTTGATGCGCACGCAGGGCCAGTTGAGGCGCGCCGCCACCTGCTCGATATGCGAGGATTTGCCCGTGCCGTGATAGCCGGAAATCATCACGCGGCGGTTATGAGCGAAGCCTGCGAGAATGGCGAGCGTCGTGTCGCGGTCGAACAGGTAGTCGGTATCGAGATCCGGCACATAGGCGTCGCCCTTGCTGTAGGCGGGAACGCGGATGTCGGAATCGATGCCGAAGGCCTCGCGGACCGAAACGGTGGTATCGGGCAGTTCGGAAATATCAAGGTCGATCTTGCTCATCATGTCTCCAAGGCGGGTGATGCCACCCGGCCATACTGTCTCAGGCCATGTCGCAACCCAGACGCCGCGTTTTTTATTCCGCGCCCGTCCAGGTCGGAACGTCGGCGATACTTCTCCGGGACTGAAACGAAACCTCGGCGGGATAATGACCGCGTGCGAGCATTCTTGAAAGAGTCCCGGACAAGAAACGCCGCGTCCGGAAGGTCGGCGGAGGCGATGTCGGGAAAACGCACAAATATGAGCCGCGTTTGCCTGCGGCCTCAGCCGATTGGGACCATACCCGATTGAAGCCCAAGAGCAAGGACGGGAATTAACAAAAACCGTTCTGCTTCAACAATTGATAGGCCTGGATGACCGCGCGGAAACGCTCCTCCGAGCCGCGGTCGCCGCCATTGGCATCCGGATGGTGTTTCTTCACCAGTTCCTTGTAGCGGCTCTTGATCTCCGCCGATGTCGCATTGGCATCGAGGCCCATCGTTTCGAAGGCCTTGGTCTCAAGCGATTTCAGCTTGCGCGCCTGGGGGAAACGCGGTCCGCTGCCCTTGCCGCCTTCCTTGACGAAGCCGAAGGGATCGCGAACGCGGGTATAGGCGCCGGAGCGGATCTCCGAATGCAGCGGACTGTCCTTCGCCGCCTTGTTGACGCCGACCGTCCATGTCGGCCGATGGCCGGTGATCGCCTCTTTCTGGTAACGCGCGATCTCGCCGTCCGAAAGACCGGAGAAATAATTGTAGCCCTTGTTGTATTCCTTGACGTGCTCGAAGCAGAACAAGAAGAACTGGCCTTCCGCATTGCGGCCGACGGGAGCGCGATGCGCCCCCTTCTTGTCGCACCCGTCCCATTGACAGGTAGGCGGCGCCTGCTCTGTCTCCGGTTCGCGTTTGCGGCGTGTTCGGATGCGATCGAAATATTTGGAATCAAGTCTCATGACGGCGCTAATTATGAGGCTGTCGCGAAGCGACAACAAGAATTGACAAACGGGAATGTTGCAGGCTTGGTAGGAACCCTTTTCGCGAACCAGCAAGACCGGATGATGACCCTGCGAACCCGCATCGAAGAAAAACTTGTTAAAGCCTTCGCGCCCGAACGCCTGAGCGTCATCGACGAAAGCCATCTGCATGCCGGCCACCAGCCTGATATGTCAGGCACCGGCGAAACCCATATGCGGGTGAGGATCGTTTCCGGAAAATTCGCCGGCATGTCGCGGCTGGCGCGCCACCGGGCGATCACCGACCTGTTGAAACCGGAGCTCGATGCCGGCCTGCATGCGCTGGCCGTTGAACCGGCTGCACCAGATGAACCGACCCGCTGGTAGCGGCACCGAAGCCTATATGGATATTCGCCGCCTAAAACCCAAGCCGAATCAGGCTGGCTTTGCGCCGTCTTCCCCGGCCGGGCGGATGCGCAGCTTGGTGATGCGGTTCTTCTCCCGCTTCATGACGACGAAACGCTTGCCGTAGAAGGTGAAGGCCTGGCGCTCTTCCGGGATGGTCATCGATTCGTGGATGACCAGGCCGGCGATCGTCGTCGCCTCCTCATCGGGCAGGTTCCAGTCGAGCGCCCGGTTCAGGTCGCGGATCGGCACGCCGCCGTCGACGACGACGGAACCATCGGCTTCCTGACGCACGCCCTGTATCTCAATATCGTGCTCGTCGGAAATGTCGCCGACGATTTCCTCGAGAATATCCTCCAGCGTGACGATACCCTGCACCTCGCCATATTCGTCGACGACGACGGCGAAATGCTGCTTGCGCCGCAGGAAGGCGTTGAGCTGGTCCTCGAGGTTGGTGCTGTCGGGCACGAACCACGGCTTCTGCGCGATCTTCACGATATCGAGGTTCCGCGGCTCCATGTTCGGCTCGGCAAGCGCCCGCAGCAGATCCTTGGCGTGGACGACGCCGATGATGTTGTCGATCGTGCCGCGCCACAACGGCATGCGCGTATAGGGGCTTTCGAGGATGACGCGCACCACTGCTTCCGGCGCATCGTCGGCGTTGATCGCCCGCATCGCGGTGCGGTGGACCATGATGTCGGACAGTTCGAGCTCGCTGAGATCGAGCACGCCGCCGAGGCGGTCACGGTCGGCCTTCACCACCGATCCCTCACGGTGCAGCAGATCGACGGCGCCGCGCAGCTCCTCATGCGCCGTCAGCATCGATATCTCGCGTGAGAGATTGATGCCGAACAGCGAAAGAATCTGCCGTACGATCGCATTGACGAAGGAGGAAACCGGGCCGACGACGGCAACGAACAGCCTGGCCGGCAACGCGATGGCGAGTGCGAAGCGCTCGGGCGCCGAAATCGCCCAGCTCTTCGGCAGCACTTCCGCGAAGATGACCAGGATGATGGTCATCGCGAGCGTCGCCAGCGCCACGCCGGAACTGCCGAACAGCCCGAGGAAGAGGCTGGTGGCGATCGAGGAGGACAGGATATTGGCGAGATTATTGCCGATGAGCAGCGCGCCGATCAGCCGGTCGCGCCGCTCGATCAGCTGTCGGACGAGGCCGGCGCGTTCGTCGCCGTTGACTTCGAGCGTATGGACACGGCTGCGCGAAACGGCGGTGAGCGCGGTCTCGGAGCCGGAAAAGAAGGCGGACATGAGCACCAGCGCCGTGATCGAAAGGATCTCCGGCCAGTATGTCGAAAGAAATGCCAGAGCGCCTTCGACCGACATCAGGCGTGTTTTTCCCGGAGAAAGCTGATCACTTCGGACGCCGGAACGTCGTCGGCGACGAAGGACTGGCCGATGCCGCGCGTCAGGATGAAGGTGAGCTTGCCGCTCTTGACCTTCTTGTCCTGGGCGATCGCGTCCATCAGCGTTTCGGCTGGCGGCAGGTCGCCTGGAATGTCGGACATGCGGGTCGGCAGGCCGACCTCCTTCAGATGCCGCTCGACGCGCCGCGCATCGTCCGTGCTTGCAAGGTTCATCCGTGCGGAGAATTCGTGCGCCAGCACCATGCCGATCGAAACGCCCTCGCCATGCACGAGGCGGGAGCTGTCATAGGCAGTCGCCGCTTCCAGCGCGTGGCCGAATGTATGGCCGAGATTGAGCAGCGCCCGCTGACCGTTCTCGCGCTCGTCGGCAACGACGACGTCGGCCTTTGCCTGGCAGCTGGCGGCAATCGCCTCGATGCGCGCCGAGCCGCCGGTAAAAACTGACTTCCAATTCGCTTCCAGCCAGGCAAAGAAATCCGGCTTGTCGATCAACCCGTATTTGGCGACCTCGGCGTAGCCTGCGCGGAATTCGCGCTCGCTCAGCGAATTCAGCACATCCGTATCGGCCAGAACCAGGTCCGGCTGATGGAAGACGCCGATCAGATTCTTGCCATGGCGGGAATTGATGCCGGTCTTGCCGCCGACGGAGGAATCGACCTGAGACAGCAGCGAGGTCGGTACCTGCACGAAGCGCACGCCGCGACGGACGATGCCGGCCGCAAATCCGGAAAGATCGCCGATGACGCCGCCACCAAGCGCGATGACGTAATCATTGCGCTCGACGCGGGCTTCGAGCACCTTGTCGCAGGCCGTCATCAGATGTTCGAAGCTCTTGGTCTTCTCGCCGGACGGCAGGACGACCTCAGTCGAGGCGATACCTGCTTCATCCAGACTTGCGACAAGTGCTTTGAGATAGAGCGGCGCGACATTTTCATCGGTGACAACAGCCGCCTTGCGGCCCTTGAGGCGAGAGGCAATCTCGGCGCCGGCCCGCGCAATCAACCCCGGCCCGATCAGGATGTCGTAGGCGCGCTCGCCGAGCGGCACATGCACCGTTCGGATGGCGGAGGCGGAGATTATCGCATTCATGACGCTGCACTTTCCTTCTGAGCTTCGATCAAGGCCTTTAAGACTTCGTCGGCCATGATTTCCTTGCGGACGTCGCGCGAAAGCACGGTCAGATCGGCCTGCGCATAGATCGGATAACGCGCATTCATCAGGCCCTCGAGCGTCTGCTTCGGATTTTCGGTCTTGAGCAGCGGCCGCGTGTCGCGCTTGGAGACCCGGTCCCAGAGCACGTCGAGATCGGCCTTCAGCCAGACGGAAAGGCCGCCCTTCTTGATATGCTTGCGCGTCCGGTCGTTGATGAAGGCGCCGCCTCCGGTGGAGACGACACGCGGCCCGCTCTTCAGCAGCCGCTTGATCACCCGCGCTTCCAGCGCCCGGAACTCCTGCTCGCCATAGGCGGCGAAAAGCTCGGCGATCGTCATGCGCGACACCCGCTCGATCTCGAGATCGCTGTCGATGAAGGGAATGGCGAGCTGGCTGGCGACGATGCGCCCGACAGAGGATTTGCCGGCGCCCATCAGGCCGACAAGGATGAGATTGCGTGAACCGAGCGCGGCGCGAGCTCTGTCTTTCAAGCTTTCAGCAACGGTCAGCAGTTGTTCACTCATCGGTCCATTCACACTTTGTTTGCAAACGGTATCGACAAATGCAGATGGAGCGTCAAGTCGCAGGCAAGGGAATCATGGCTTGAATACCGCTTCTTGCACTTGCAGATAGGCTTCTTATAACAGAAGCAGAGCATGAAGGAGTTGCTGGATGCCGACCCTGTTCCGTTTCCTGTTCGTCTGCGCGATCCTCGCCGGGACGGTCTACGGAGCGATGCTGGCGCTTGTGACCTTCGTGGAGCCCGAGCCGCGCGACGTGACCATCCGCATTCCGTCCGAGCGGGTCAATCCGCCCCCCACGGGCGCGATCGACACGACCAGGAAGTGACCGGCATGGTGGATCTCGGCCGCGCCCATGTGGAATCCTTCCTGGAGATGATGAGCGCCGAGCGCGGCGCTGCCGCCAACACGCTGCAATCTTATGAACGCGATCTCGACGACATCAGATCCTTCCTGAAGGAGCGCAGCATAGGGCTCACCGAAGCCGCCTCCGCCGATCTCGCCGCCTATCTCTCCTCGCTCGCCCGAAAGGGCTTCAAACCCTCGTCCCAGGCGCGCCGGCTTGCCGCCATGCGGCAGTTCTACAAGTTCCTCTACGCCGAGGGACTGAGGACCGACGACCCGACCGGCATACTCGACGCACCGAAGAAGGGCCGTCCGCTGCCGAAGACGATGGGCGTCGAAGAGGTCGGCAGGCTGCTTTCGCAGGCAGAGGCCGAGGCGGAGGATGCGGGTCCGGGCCAGCTGCAGCGCCTGCGCATGCTGGCTCTGCTGGAACTGCTCTATGCCACCGGAATGCGGGTCAGCGAACTTGTCTCGCTTCCTGCCCGCGTGCTCGATCAGGAAGGCCGTTTCCTGATGATCCGCGGCAAGGGCAACAAGGAGCGGCTGGTGCCGCTGTCGCAATCGGCGATATCAGCCCTGAAATCCTACGGGCGCCTGCTGGCGGCCGAAAATGCAGCGGCGAAGGAGCCGCAGGAAAGCCCCTGGCTGTTTCCCTCCGTCTCGAAGGAAGGATACCTGCCGCGCCAGGTTTTTGCCCGCGACCTCAAGAACCTGGCGATCCGCGCCGGCCTGACGCCGTCGCTGATCTCGCCGCATGTCATGCGCCACGCCTTTGCCAGCCACCTGCTGGCCAACGGCGCCGATCTGCGCGTCGTACAGGAACTCCTCGGCCATTCGGACATTTCGACCACACAGATCTACACACATGTCCTCGAAGAGAGGCTGCAGCAGCTTGTCCAGACGCATCACCCCCTTGCCAAACAGGCGAAAAAGCACGAATAGGACCGGCGACAAGGGGCGGAGCCAGGAAAACGCCCCGGGCACAAGGAACGGAAACGCACCTCATGCACAATTATCTCGACTTCGAAAAGCCGATCTCCGACCTCGAAGGCAAGATCATCGAGCTGAAGAAGCTCGCAACGGAAGACGAGAGCATCGACACCACCGATGAGATCGGCAGGCTGGAGGTTCGCGTCCGCGACGCGATCGTCGAAATCTATTCCAAGCTCAATCCCTGGCAGAAGACGCAGGTCGCCCGCCATCCGCAGCGCCCGCATTTTGTCGATTACGCCAAGACGCTGTTCCAGGAATTCACGCCGCTTGCCGGCGACCGCAAATTTTCCGAGGATGCCGCGATCCAGGCGGGCCTTGCCCGTTTCCGCGGCCAGCCCGTCGCCGTCATCGGCCAGGAAAAGGGCAATGATACCAAGAGCCGCCTGAAGCACAATTTCGGCAGCCCCCGCCCGGAAGGCTACCGCAAGGCGATCCGCATTCTTGAAATGGCCGATCGTTTCGGCCTGCCGGTGATTTCGCTGGTGGATACGGCAGGCGCCTATCCCGGCGTCGGCGCCGAAGAGCGCGGCCAGGCCGAGGCGATCGCCCGCTCGACGGAAATGTGCCTCGGCGTCAAGGTTCCCCTGGTTTCCGTCGTCATCGGCGAAGGCGGCTCGGGCGGCGCCATCGCCATCGCCACCGGCAACAAGGTCTACATGCTCGAGCATTCGATCTACAGCGTCATCTCGCCGGAAGGAGCCGCCTCCATTCTCTGGCGCGATTCCACCCGCGCCCGGGAAGCGGCGACCAACATGAAGATCACCGCCGAGGACCTGAAAGCGCTCGGCGTCATCGACGGCATCATTTCCGAGCCGCTCGGCGGCGCACATCGCGATCCCGACAGCGTGATAGCAGCAACCGGCGACGTGATCGCCAGTGCTCTGGCCGAAATGGCGTCCCGCTCGGGCGAGCAGCTGCGCAACGACCGCCGCCAGAAATTCCTCGCCATGGGCCGCAATCTCTAACGGACATTCGGCTCTTCGCCGATTGGGGCCAAATCTTGGCCACATTGATGTTATCTGTAGCATTCGCGCTTGCGGGGATGTTCCAGGCACGTCATAGGCTGGTAAGGACTTGTAAAGTATAAGCCGTCTATGATTCCGTTTGATGCCGGGACTCCATGGGCGGACCGGGTCGCATTATCTTTATGGGCTAGTTGGGATGCGCATACGTCATTTTGCCTATATTTCCTTGATGGCGCTGGCTCTGTCCGGCTGCAATGACGCGTTGGAAACCGCGCAGGTCGATCTTTCCAAGGTCAAGAACAAGGTCGAGCAGCCGCTTCCCAGCCATATCCTCGCTCAGATGTCCGCCAAGGGCATGGATCGCAATTCGCCGATCATGATCCGCATCTTCAAGGAAGAAGGTGCCATGGAGATCTGGAAGGCGAAGACCGACAACCGTTTCGACAAGATCGCCGACTATAAGATCTGCGCCTGGTCCGGCCGTCTCGGTCCGAAGGTAAAGACCGGCGACCGGCAGGCGCCGGAAGGTTTCTACGACCTGACGCGCGCCAACCTGAACCCCAATTCCAAATATTATCTGGCGATCAACACCGGCTTTCCGAACCGCTACGACGCGGCGAACGGCCGCACCGGCTCCGATCTGATGATCCACGGCGCCTGCTCCTCCTCCGGCTGCTATTCGATGACCGACCAGCAGGTGCTGGAGATCTACGCCTTCGCCCGCGACGCCTTCAAGGGCGGCCAGTCGACCGTGCAACTGCAGGCCTTCCCCTTCCGCATGACGGCGGAAAACATGGTCAAGCACCGCCTCGACAGCAGTTACGACTTCTGGAAGATGTTGAAGGTCGGCTACGACAATTTCGAAGTGACGAAACGCCCGCCTGAAGTGAACGTCTGCGAGAAGAAATACGTCTTCAATCAGCAGGCAGCCGACGGCGGCGCCTTCAATGCCGCCGGCAAGTGCCCTGCTATGTCGACGCCGCCGGCGCTGACGGCCGCCCTTGCCGCCTACGGCAAGACCTACGATGCCGATTATGCCAAGGCGATGAGCAAATTTGACGGCATGGCCTGGTACGATCCCACGGAAGCCGAGCGCAAGGCCGTGGTCGCCAAGCTGCGCAAGGGCCGTGAACTTGCTTACGCTCCGACCGGCACCTCGCTGGAAGCCGGTCGCATGGTCAAGGTCGCCGAACTCGAAGACCTGATGGCCAAGCGCACCGCGCAGGGCCTCGCCGCCAAAACCGTGCCGGGCGCCACGCCTGCAGCTCCTGCCCAGCCTCAGGCAACGGCCGTCGCTGCCGCGACGCCCGCGGTCGTGCCGGTGCCGATGCAGAATCCGCTGGCCTTTACCGCGCCCGAACCGCAGGAAACGGCAGACGCCACGGCAAAGAAGCCGTTCTGGAAATTCTGGGCGAGGAACTGAACGGCTTGAACCCCGTTCTCTACGATCTTCGCGGCCTGAAATGCCCACTCCCCGTGATCAAGACACGCAAGAAGCTCGCCGCCATGGCGAGCGGCACGCTCATTCGCGTCGACACCACCGATCCGCTTGCTGTGATCGACATGCCGCATTTCTGCAATGAGGACGGCCACGAACTGGTCGAGACGGAAAAGACCGAAAGCGGCCACCGCTTCCTGATCCGCAAGCGCTGAAGCGCGTCTCCCAAACCAGTAAGCAGATCTAAAAGAGCCACGCGGTTGCGGCGCATATCTTGCCGAAGCATGGGACCAGCAAACCATCGGGCAGAACCAGCGTAATTGAACGAGCCTGGTTCACGATAGGCTTCACCGTCAACTGCGTCCGCGCCTCCGACCTTGCCTGCTCGCGCTTTCACAGCGTCGACAGGAGAGCAAGCAGTGGCGAAAATTCATCATACAACTACACAGCTTTTGTATGTTGACATTATACTTTACAGCATCTAGCCATAGTGAGCCGATCGGAGGAACGGCAAGAATAGAGGAGGCTATCGATCCACGTCTTCTGTTTCCACGAGAAGAGCGACAGTGTTCGCGTGCAGAGGTATGCAACTGCTCCATCGGACCCAATGGGCACGTTGAGGTTGGTATGTCTCGATGAACCTCTTGCAACTCACGCAACCTTTCGGGCCGGACCATCAGCGCCCGGTTGTGGAAATATCACCGGAAGGCAAAGTGTGCAGAGGACCTTCCTCTAGGTCGCAAAGCCGGGATATCGACTCTGAGAATAAATCGTCATGCAAAACGGGAGGAAAGCATGAAAAACTTTGTTAAACTGGCGGCCGGTCTTATGGTTGCCGCCTCATTCGTGAGCGGCGCGGCCAGCGCTCAAACGGTGCTGAAATCGTCCGATACGCATCCGGACGGCTATCCGACAGTCGAAGGCGTCAAATATTTTGGCGAGCTGTTGAAGGAGCGCACGCAGGGCCGTTATTCCCTCGAAGTGTATCATTCCGCCCAACTTGGCGAGGAGAAAGACACGATCGAGCAGGTGCGCTCCGGCGTCATCGAGCTGAATCGTGTGTCAATGGCGCCTTTCAACGGCACTGTGAAGGAATCGGTCGTTCCGGCTCTGCCCTATATCTTCCGGTCGGAAGAGCACATGCACAAGGTCATGGACGGCGCCATCGGCGACCAGATCAAGAAGGCGTTCGAACCGGCCGGTCTCGTGGTGCTTGCCTTCTACGATGCCGGCGCGCGCTCGTTTTACAACAAAACGAAGCCGATCAATTCGGTTGCCGACATGAAAGGTCTGAAGTTCCGCGTCATCCAGTCCGATATCTTCGTCGACATGGTGGCGGCCCTCGGCGCCAATGCCACGCCGATGCCCTATGGAGAAGTCTATTCGGGGATCGAAACGGGCGTCATCGACGGCGCGGAAAACAACTTCCCGAGCTATGACACCGCCAAGCACGCCGAAGTGGCGAAGAACTATTCGCTGGACGAGCACACGATCCTGCCGGAAGTGTTCGTCATGAACAAGGCGGCGTTCGACAAGCTGACGCCGGAGGATCAGGCGGTCTTCAAGCAGGCGGCCAAGGACAGCGTCGCCAAGCAGCGCGAGCTGTGGTCAGCCAAGGTCGCTGAATCGCGCACCAACGTCGAAAAGCTCGGCGCTCAGATCACCATGCCGGACAAGCAGGGGTTCATCGACGCCATGGCCCCGGTTTACGAAAAGCACGTGAAAGATGACGTGCTGAAGAAGATGGTCGAGGATGTAAAGGCTGTGCAATAGCCATAGCCTGCCTTCCTTTTTGCAGAAAGCGGCGTCGGTTATCGGGGTGGACAATTATCGCCACCCCGGTTCACCCGCCGCTTCGTGCACATCTTTCTCGTTTCCTCCCGCCAAGGGAGAGTGAGCGCCCAATTTCGACGAGGCCCTTATGTCGAACAACCTGACACCCGTCGTCAATTTTCTGACACGCCTGAGCAACGCCGCCCTTTGGCTGGCGGGCACCGGCTTGGTGCTGATGACGGTCTTTGTCGCCTGGCAGGTGTTTTGCCGCTATGTGCTGAACGACTCGCCGAGTTGGACGGAGCCGGGCTCGGTCATGCTGATGAGCTGGTTCATCTTCCTCGGCGCCGCCGTCGGCATCCGAGAGAATAATCATCTTGGTTTCGACGTGCTGCTTTATGTGCTGCCGAAATCCGGCAAGCGCGTCCTGCGCATGATCTCGGACGTCGTCATTCTCGCCTTTGGCGCCGGCATGGTCTGGTACGGCGGCGCGCTCATAAGCCTGACCTGGAACACAACCTTGCCTTCGCTAGGTATCTCAGGCGCGTTCGACTATCTGCCGCTCGCAGGCGGCGGCGTGCTTGCCGTCATCTTCTCGCTGGAGCGCATCGTGCTCCGCCTCGCCGGCGAACCGATTGACGATGCGCTGGATGAGATTCTGCCGGCGGAGATCGCCGTCGAGATCGAAAACATCAATGCCGATCCGAACGTCAAATTGAAAGTCTAGCACGATGGAACTCTGGATCCTGTTCGGTGTTTTCACCACCTTGATGCTGATAGGCACGCCGATCGCCTTCTGCCTCGGCGTCTCCAGCTTCGCCACGGTGCTCTACATGGGCCTGCCGCCGCTGGTCATCTTCCAGCGGCTGAATTCCGGCATGAGCGTATTTTCGCTCCTCGCCATCCCCTTTTTCATCTACGCCGGCGACCTGATGGTGCGCGGCGGCATCGCCAGCCGCATCGTCGCCTTCGCCGCTTCCCTGGTCGGCCACGTACGCGGCGGCCTCGGCCAGGTCAACATCGTCACCGCCACACTGTTCGGCGGCATCTCCGGTTCGGCGGTGGCAGAAGCCGCAGCCGTCGGCGGCCTGATGATCCCGCAGATGAAGCAGCGCGGCTATGGCGCCGATTATGCGGTGAACGTCACTTCAATGGCAGCGCTGATCGCGCTGCTCCTGCCGCCCTCCCACAACATGATCATCTATTCGATCTCCGCCGGCGGCAAGATCTCCATCGCCGACCTGTTCACCGCCGGCGTGTTGCCCGGAATATTGCTTGCGGTCGCGCTCATGGTGACCGCTTACATCGTTGCGCGCTCGCGCGGCTATCCGACAGAACCCTTTCCGGGCTTTGTCATGGTGGCTCATTTGCTCGCGGTCGCACTCCCCGGGCTGCTGCTGATCGCCATCATCTTCGGCGGAGTGAGGTCCGGCATCTTCACTGCGACGGAAAGCTCTTGCATCGCGGTGCTCTACGCGCTGCTGATAACCCTCCTGGTCTACCGGCAGATGAGCTGGAGAGACTTCGTGCACGCCACGCAGGGTGCCGTTCGCACGACGGCAATGGTGCTTTTGATTATCGGCACAGCCGCCGCCTTCTCCTGGTTGATGGCCTTCCTCAAGGTGCCTGCCTCGCTGGTGATCTGGATGAAGAGCGTCGCCGACGACCCGCTGACGGTGCTGCTCCTGCTCAATGTCCTCATGCTTGTGCTCGGCACTTTTATGGACATGGGGCCGACCATCATCATCTGCACGCCGATCTTTCTGCCGGTGGCGCAAGCCTACGGTGTCGACCCGGTGCACTTCGGCGTCATCATGATCCTGAATTTCGGCATAGGGCTGAACACGCCTCCAGTCGGCGCGGTGCAATTCGTGGCTTGTGCAGTCGGCAAGATCTCTGTCTGGGAGGCCATGCGCTCGATCTGGCCGTTCTACGGTGCGGGCATCGTGGTGCTCGGGCTGGTCACCTACATCCCGGCGATTTCGCTGTGGCTGCCGAGCGTGTTCAAATAGGAGTGCGAGATGGCGACCGACACAGCCGTAGATTTCAGGGTCGAGCGAAGGCCGAAACTCTCCGAAGGCGTCGTTTCGGCCATCCGCGCTCAGGTCGTGTCCGGAGTATACGCGCCCGGCCAAAAGCTGCCGACGGAGACCCGGATGGGCGAACTCTTCGGCGTCAGCCGCACCGTTGTCCGTGAGGCGATTGCAACCCTTGCCGCCGACGGCCTCGTCGAGGCGCGGCAAGGCGCCGGCGTCTTCGTCAAAAACCATCCGACGATTGCCTTCGGTTCGATCAGCGGCGATGTCGGCAACAAGGTTTCCCATGCGCTCAACATTATCGAGGTGCGCATGGGGCTGGAAATCGAGAGCGCGGGGCTTGCGGCGCTACGGCGCAATGCGGCCCAGGAAGCGCAGATTCAGGAAGCATTCTTCGAATTCGACCGGCTGCTCAAGCGCGGCGAAGCAACCGGCAAGAGCGACTTCGCTTTCCACCGAGAAATCGCGGCTGCCACCAATAATTCATATTATGTCGAAGTTCTCGATGCGCTTGGCATGCGGGCCATCCCCTGCGACGTCGCCTCGCCCTGGGGTACGGACAGCACGCTGTCGCGTAACTATCAGGAAGGCCTGCAGCGCGAGCATCTGGCGATTTTGAAGGCGATTTCCGCCGGGGACGCAGAAGCCGCCCGCGCCGCCATGCGCGCCCATCTGGCGGCAAGCCAGGAGCGCTATCGCACCCTTCTCAGCGGTCAGCAGGCCAAGTGGATGTCAAGCATTCTTAAACGCAAGACCTGAAGAAGATCGCGCGGCGACAAAAATCAACGGTTTAAATCCGCATGCCGGGGATGGCGAGCGGATTGTCCGACAGCACCGCACGATCGGGCATATCGATGCGCGGCTTGCCGAGGAAGGCATCGAAGAGATCCTTCACGAATGTTTCCGGCAGATCCCGGGTGATCAGCACCATGCGCGTGCGCCGGTCTTCCCCCGGCCAGGCGGGAAGCCGCACCGGCGGATGGAAGATGCTCTGCACCCCATGCAGCACCAGCGGCCGATCCGGCCGGTCGGAAACGGACACGATCGCCTTCATCCTCAACAGTTTCTCGCCATGGGCCGAACGCAGCAGATCGATGAACATCTCGAGTGCCATCGGATCGATCGGCTTCTCCTCGATGATCGAGAAGGAACGGATCGAGGCATCGTGACGATTGACGTCGTGCGGATCCTGGTGCGCATGCCCCTGATCACCAAGATGGTGATGATCAAGATGGTGGTGACCGTGGTCATCATCATGATGGTGATGTCCATCACGACCGTGGTCGTGATTGTGATGCGCCTCGTGGGCATCCTCGTCCTGCAGCCAGCGGCCGACATCGGCGATCTTCGTCGCCGGATCGTAGAGCCCGTTGACCAGCACCGCGGCACTGCCCGCCTCGGCGCTGTCGGCATCCATCATCGTCGCACGCGGATTGAGCGCCCGCAGCCGCTTTTCCAGCCCCTCGGCTGCCTCGGCCATCGTCTTTTTCGAGACGATCAGCCGGTCGGCGACCGCCGCCTGCCTGCGCGCTTCCTCGTGATTGTCGAGCGTCTGCAGCCCATTCACCGCGTCCACGACGGTGACGACGCCGTCGAGCTCGAAATTCGTGGCGATGACGGGATTTCCCATGATCGCCTGCATGACCGGTGCAGGATCAGCAAGGCCCGTCGTCTCGATGACGACGCGTTTGACCGGCTTGACGCGGCGCGTCTGCACGGCGTCCATCAGGTTCGCCAGCGTATCGACAAGCTCGCCGCGCACGGTGCAGCAGAGGCAGCCATCGGAAAGCTCGATGATCGAATCGCCGGAACTTTCGACCAGAAGATGATCGATGCCGACATCGCCGAATTCGTTGATGATGACGGCCGCATCCTTCATGACAGGATCTTTGAGGATGCGGTTGAGCAGCGTCGATTTGCCGGCGCCGAGAAAGCCGGTCAGGATGGTGACCGGAATCCTGTCGTTGAGCGCGCTCATGTTATTTTACCTTAAAAGCTTAAAATGATGTCGGGCGCGGCATCGGCACCGGCACGTTGGCGATCGCGCCCGCGGTATCGCCGCGCGCCATTTTTTCCGGCTGCGCGGCCGGCTGCGGATCCTGGCCGGGAATCAGGCCGGCAAAGACGAATTGCGGATCGTGGTCCATCGGTTGGATATAGGGTGACTGCACCTTCATGCGGCCGACCTCGTCGCGCGTTTCGCTGCGCACCTTGGCACCCTTGGCGCTGCAGATATCGGCGCTGATATCGGTCACCTGGTCCTGCCCCGACCCATAGGGTCTCAGCGAACCCAGCGTGTCGTTGCTGGCAGGCTGCGTGGTGAAGCCCTTCTGCAAAAGGTTCGCGGTCGCATCGGCGCGGGCTGCAAGGCTGTCGGTGCCGAGCACGACGGAGATCAGCGTGCGGCCGTTGCGCGTCGCCGACCCGATCTGGTTGAAGCCCGAAGCGCAGATGAAGCCGGTCTTCATGCCGTCGGCGCCGGCGAAACGGCCGATCAGCATGTTGAGGCTCGGCACGTTCTGCTGGCCGTTGGTGAAACCTTCCAGCGAGAAATAGGCGGCATATTGCGGAAAATCGCGGCGCAGCGCCACCGTCAGCACCGCCAGGTCGCGTGCCGTCGTATACTGGCCCTTGCCGGGCAGACCGTTCGGATTGACGAAGTGCGAATCCGTCATGCCGAGCTTCAGCGCCTCACCGTTCATCCGCGTCACGAAGCCTTCCTGCGTGCCGCCGATGGCTTCGGCAACCGCGACCGACACATCGTTGGCCGACTTCACCAGCAGGATCTTCAATGCGCTGTCGAGCGTCAGCTTCTGGCCCGGCTTGAAATACATTTTGGCGGCCGGCTGCGCGGCGGCGCGTTTGCTGATGACGACGGGCGTATCGAGGCTGATCTGACCGGCGCGGATTGCGTCGAACACGGTATAGACCGTCATCAGTTTGGTCAGCGAGGCCGGATACCATTTGCGGAAGGCTTCTTCATGCTCGAGCACGCGGCCGGTCTGCACATCGACGAGAATGTGCGGATTGGCATGGGCCACCGGAACGGAAGCCAGAAACACGGCAGTCGCCGCTGACACGAAAGAAAGCGGCCGCAAGGCAGCAAACAAACGGAAGTGGCTCGTCGACACGGTTCGTCCTTCGGATATCAGGAAAATCTCGAAATCTTCCCCTATTTAGCCTATATGGCTATGACATGGCAAAGGTCATTGACTAAGTAATTTCCACAGCCTCACACCCTTGTGATGCGATGAAAGATTGTCGAGATTTCATAACAGGAACGCCGATATGCCGATATTGAACAGAGCCGCGGAGTTGCAGGACGAGGTCGCCGAATGGCGCCGCCACATTCACGCCCGGCCAGAACTCCTCTTCGCGGTGGAAAATACGGCTGCCTTCGTCGCCGAAAAACTCAAGGAATTCGGTGTCGACGAGATCGTCACCGGCATCGGCCGCACCGGTGTCGTCGGCCTGATCAAGGGCAAGGGCGAAGGCCGTCGCACGGTCGGCCTGCGCGCCGACATGGACGCCCTGCCGCTCACCGAAATCACCGGCAAGCCCTGGGCTTCGAAGACGCCGGGCAAGATGCATGCCTGCGGCCATGACGGCCACACCGCCATGCTGCTCGGCGCTGCGAAATACCTGGCCGAGACCCGCAACTTCAACGGCAATGTCGCCGTCATCTTCCAGCCCGCAGAAGAAGGCGGCGGCGGCGGCAATCTGATGGTCAAGGACGGCATGATGGAGCGCTTCGATATCGAAGAGGTCTACGGCATGCACAATCTGCCGGGCCTGCCGGTCGGCCAGTTCGCCACCCGCAAGGGCGCCATCATGGCGGCGACCGACGAGTTCACCGTCACCGTTAAAGGCCGCGGCGGCCACGCCGCCCAGCCGCATAAGACGATCGACCCGATCGCCATCGGCGCCCAGATCATCGCCAATCTGCAGATGATCGCCTCGCGCAACGCCGATCCGCTGCGCTCGGTGGTCGTCTCGGTGACCAAGTTCAATGCCGGTTTCGCCCATAACGTCATTCCGAACGACGCGACCTTCGCCGGTACGGTCCGCACCCTCGACCCCGAGGTGCGCACGCTCGCCGAGACGCGGTTCCGGCAGATCATCGAGGGCCTGGTCGCGGCCCACGGCGCCGAGGCCGAAATCAGCTTCCACCGCAACTACCCCGTCACCGTCAACCACCCCGACGAGACCGAGCACGCGGTCGCCACCGCCAGCGCCATCGCCGGCGAAGGCAACGTCAACGCCGAGATCGATCCGATGATGGGCGGCGAGGATTTCTCCTACATGCTGAACGCCCGCCCCGGCGCCTTCATCTTCATCGGCAACGGCGACAGCGCCGGCCTCCACAACCCCGCCTACGACTTCAACGACGAAGCCATCGCCCACGGCATCTCCTATTGGGTCCGCCTCGCCGAACAACGCCTCGGCCTCTGACAACAATTAAGGCTTGGCTTCCCGCCAAGCCTTTTGTATGCATGGCACTCAAGTGGTCCCGTAGCTCAGCAGGATAGAGCACCAGATTCCTAATCTGGGGGTCGCGCGTTCGAATCGCGCCGGGATCACCATTAATTTCAATTTACATTTTAGGCTCGGACTTCCAACCCACATCGAGGCGTCACCGCTGCGGTCCGCGAGGACGGAGCGATCAACGGGTTCACTGCAACTCCCTGTTGCGATCTACGAGATCTTTTTCGTATCCACATTAATCATTGTCCACGGCATTGAATTATTGTAGATACATTTTATGAAGCTCGTATGGGATGAACCGAAGCGGATTGCCAATATTGAGAAACACGGCCTCGATTTTGCCGATCTGACTTTCGAGTTCTTCCTGTCTTCCGTTGTCGTTCCGGCCAAAGACGGGCGGTCCAAGGCCGTAGGCCGCCTCGCTGACGGAACGATGGTCGTGATCTTCGTAAATCTGGGCTCTGAGGCGCTTTCGATCATTTCGATGCGCCCCGCCCGCAAGGACGAAAGGAGCATGATCTGATGATTATCAAAGCTCGGAAAATGACCCAGTTCCAGCCTGGCCACGGCTACTCCAAAGAGGATTGGGATGCCGTATCCGACAATCCTCCTCTGTCCAAGGAAGAGATGGCAAGAGCCAAGCCCTTCAAGGAAGCATTTCCTGACGTTGCCAAGAAGATGGAGAAGGCCATTGCGGCCCGGGGTCGACCCAAGTTGGACAATCCGAAGCAATCCCTGAACATCCGCCTCGATGCCGATATCATCCAGTTCTACAAGGCTACCGGCAAAGGCTGGCAATCAAGGATGAACGATGCATTGCGAAAGGCGGCCGACTTATAGCGCCCTGGTTGAAGATCTTATAGCCGGTCTTCGCGAAACGCCCGAACTCTTTGGGCAAGAGAATTGGGCGATCAATTGGTTTCGTTCAACTGGCTAGTTTTTCAACATCGGCGTCGATCTACGGTCAGTTCACTCAAAATTGACGATCGCGTCTCAGCGCAGGCCGCCCTACCGAAAAAGGCCGTCGGCCAGAACCACTAGATCAACAACGGTCAACGAATATTTTCGCGATCAGTGTGCGCTCGACGCAAATGTGCGCATATCGGAGCATGCCGTCGCAAAGTGGATATGTCGCTCCGGCTGAAGATCCATCCCTGGCTGAAAATGCTCTCTGCGATGGGCGCGCCGCGTAGGCCGTCATGGTCCAGCCATGCGAGGTCCTTTGCACGGCTGCCCCGGCATCCCAACCTATAAAGAATGGCACGCTTCTTGCGTTGCTTGGCGTAGAGCCGAGCATACTCGGCGGAAGCCAACGAATGCTCACAACCGGAAGGTGGATGAGTTCTCGGACATTTGGAATAGGCCGGTCGACGGCCAGGAGCAGATGACAACATATTCGATCGTTCTAGGACGCGAACGCCATGTCTTTCAGGATCTGAAATCGGTATTGGCTTGCGCTTCGCCGCTGAAATCGGGTGACGTGCTGGCCGGGATCGCAGCGTCCAGCAACGAGCGGCGGGTGGCCGCCCGCTACCTGCTCGCGGATATGCCTCTCAAAACTTTCCTAGAAGACCTCGTCATTCCATATGAGACCGACGAGGTCAGTCGGCTGATCGTCGACCGCCATGATTGGATGGCATTCGCGCCGGTATCTCATATGACGGTCGGTGAGTTTCGCAATTGGCTTCTCTCTTATGACGCGACCTCCGAAAAACTGCTCGCCATCGCATCGGGCCTCACCCCCGAAATGGTCGCGGCGGTCTCCAAGATCATGCGCAACCATGATCTGATCACCGTCGCCGGCAAATGCAGGGTGGTCACCGCCTTTCGCTCCACGATCGGTCTGCCCGGCCGACTATCGAGCCGTCTTCAGCCCAATCATCCCACCGATGATCCTGAAGGCGTCGCCGGCTCGACGCTTGATGGACTTCTCTATGGGATCGGCGATGCGGTGATCGGCATCAACCCGGCGACCGACAATCTTGAGGCCTGCACAAGATTGATGGTTCTTTTCGACCGGCTGCGCCAGCGGTTCGAGATCCCGACCCAATCCTGCGTGTTGACCCATGTCACCACCTCGATCAAGGCAATGGAGGCCGGAGCGCCGCTCGATCTGGTGTTCCAGTCAATCGCTGGCTCGGAGGCTGCCAACAGGGGTTTCGGCGTCGATCTCGCCGTCCTCAGGGAAGGCCAGCAGGCAGCCCTTTCCATGAAGCGCGGCACGGTCGGAAACAATGTCATGTATCTGGAGACCGGTCAGGGCAGCGCGCTTTCGGCCGACGCCCATCACGGTGTCGACGAACAGACGATCGAGACGCGGGCCTATGCCGTTGCACGTGAACTCGATCCGCTGCTCGTCAATACGGTGGTCGGCTTCATTGGCCCCGAATATCTTTTCGACGCCAAGCAAATTATCCGCGCCGGGCTCGAAGATCACTTCTGCGGCAAACTGCTTGGCGTGCCGATGGGGGTCGACGTCTGCTACACCAACCACGCCGAAGCGGACCAGGACGATATGGACAATCTGATGGTATTGCTGACTGTCGCGGGCGTCAGTTTTCTCATCGCGGTGCCCGGCGCCGATGACGTCATGCTCAATTATCAGAGCCTTTCCTACCACGATATTGTCGGCCTCAGGCACCAGTTCAATCGCCCGCCCGCCCCAGAATTCGAAGCCTGGCTCCATCGTATGGGCATGCTTGACCACACGGGTCGTCTTGCACCGGCCAGCGCCTCGGGCGCTTTCTCTCGCAATCTCTTGAGCTACAGGGCATCGGCATGAGTTCCATCGAACGAGATCCATTTGCGCGATTCCGCAACGCCACACGCGCCCGGATTGGGCTTGGAAGAGCAGGCGACGCCTTGCCGACATCGGCAATTCTCGACTTCCAGCTTGCCCATGCCCGGGCGCGGGATGCCGTGCATGGGCAAGTGGATTTTGTCGCCCTTGCCAAGCAGCTTGCTCCCGTGCCGACGGTCCGGATTCGCTCTCGCGCCAAAGACCGCACGATCTATCTGGCGCGCCCGGATCTCGGCCGTCAGACCCATGCAGCCGATCTCCCGAGCCCAGGCAATCGTTATGATATCGCCTTCATCATTGCAGATGGGCTTTCAGCCTCGGCGGTCGAGCACCACGCCGTGCCGCTGTTCAAGGCTTGCATGAAGCGTCTCGGCGACTTCAGCGTCGCCCCGGTGATATTGGGCGAACAGGCGCGTGTGGCATTTGGTGATGAGGCAGCGGCGGCGTTTGGTGCGGAAGTTGCCATTGTGCTGATCGGCGAGAGGCCGGGGCTCAGCGTGCCTGACAGTCTCGGTGCCTACATCACGTTCCGCCCGCAATCGGGACGGCGCGACAGCGAGCGCAACTGCATTTCGAATATTCATGCCGACGGGCTCGGCTACGAGGTCGCAGCCGACAAGATTGTTTGGATCGTCCGGGAGGCGCTTCGCTTGCAGTTGACCGGTGTCGATCTCAAGGAAAACGCCGAAGGCGCCATAGAAGCGCTGCCACACCAAGAAGCATAAAAGTTCAATCTACAAGAAAAGGGGAACAATCATGTCAAATTCTCAACCGACGCTCGCCAAGAGCCTGACCGGGCTGCATTTATGGGGACTTGCCGTCGGCCTCGTCATCTCCGGCGAATATTTCGGCTGGAGCTATGGCTGGGCGGCCGCCGGCACACTCGGCTTCTTGATCACCACGATCCTGATCGCCGTGATGTACACCACCTTTATCTTTTCCTTCACGGAATTGACGACGGCCATTCCGCATGCCGGCGGCCCTTTTGCATATGCGCTCAGGGCTTTCGGCCCGCTCGGCGGCTTCGTTGCGGGCTTTGCGACATTGGTTGAATTCGTCTTCGCCCCTCCGGCCATCGCGCTGGCCATCGGCGCCTATCTCAATGTGCAGTTCCCGGGGCTCGATCCGAAAATGGCGGCTGTCGGCGCCTATATCATTTTCATGGCGCTCAATATCGTCGGAGTTACCATAGCGGCAACCTTCGAACTCCTTATCACCATTCTGGCGATCGCCGAATTGCTGATCTTTATGGGTGTCGTCGCTCCGGGCTTCTCTTTTGCCAATTTCGCGGCCAATGGCTGGGCCGGCGCCCCTGAATTCTCGGTCGGCGCCATTGGAGGCATCTTTGCCGCCATTCCATTTGCCATCTGGTTTTTCCTGGCGATCGAAGGCGCGGCGATGGCGGCTGAGGAGACCAAGAACCCCACCCGCACCGTTCCCATTGCCTATATTGCGGGTATTCTGACACTCGTCTTCCTCGCCTTCGGCACCATGATCTTCGCCGGTGGCGTCGGCGACTGGCGTGCGCTGTCCAACATCAACGATCCGCTGCCGCAGGCGATGAAGGCGGTCGTGGGAGAATCCTCCGGTTGGCTGCATATGCTGGTCTGGATCGGCCTGTTCGGCCTGATTGCTTCCTTTCACGGCATCATCATGGGCTATTCCAGGCAGATTTTTGCGCTGGGCCGCGCCGGCTACCTCCCGGAAGTCCTTGCAAAAGTCCATCCGAAATTCCGCACGCCTTATCTCGCAGTCCTTGCAGGTGGCGCCGTCGGCATCGCAGCCATCTTTTCCGACAGCCTGATCCAGATCGGCGGTTTGCCGCTGACCGCCAATATTGTCACCATGTCGGTGTTCGGCGCGATCATCATGTACATCGTCTCGATGGCGTCGCTGTTTAAACTGCGTCAGGCCGAACCTGAACTCGCCCGACCCTTCAGGGCCTGGGGTTATCCCGTGGTGCCAGCCATTGCCCTCGGACTCGCCCTCGTCGCGCTGGCGGCGATGATCTACTACAACTTCATGATCTTTGTGATCTTCCTCGCGATGGGCGTGGTGGCATTCGGCATTTGGCGTTTGCTTTCAGGTGGCATCATCAAGGAAGCGGCAGCGTCCACGTAACAAGGCTCTCTGGCCCGATCACCGGGAAGGCGACGCACGAACCGGTTCCGATTAATATCGACGACCCCCGCCACAGTGTGGCGGGGTCATTTCAGCACAAAGCTGACTGATATCATTACGTTCCGGGGCCAGTGCCACGTTCGCCACCGATTGGTTCACCGCACCTGACGATGGACGCGTCGTGTCCTCGTGACCCGCCGCGCCCCCAATCCCAGCAACGCCGCCACGGCCCAACCTCCGACAAAGCCGATCGAGCCCCAGACAAGACCCGCAAAGCTGACGGGGACGCCGGGCACGAAGTCGCGCCAGGTATTGGCGAAAACGACGTCATCGGCATTCCCCAGCAGTACAAAGGGCTTGGCGACGGGTGCTGCGGTGCCGAGGCGGAGCTGCTGCGACAGCAGCGTTTCGTAGCGCGTGATCGTGCTCTGCATCGAGACGCCACGGTCGCGCAGGAAATCGTCGGATGATTGGGCATAGGCGCTTAGCGCCTGCTGGCGATCGAGATGGTGCTCGGCGGCTTGGCGGTTGAAATCCTCGACGATGACGCGCAATTCGTCGATCGCGCCGCCGATCCGCTGGCGGTATTGCTGCGCAAATTCCGGCGCCTGCGAAAAAACCGTGCCGCCGGCAAGCCCGGCCACAATGGCGATGATCCTTGCAATCAGTCCCATGATCCCATCAGTCCCATTGGTGCCTCCGGCTTATCCCCCAGCGCTAACGATCCGGCGCGCCAAAGGTTTCTGCCGTCGACATAATCGGTAACCCTATGTGATTTAACCGGAAAAAATCCGCCGCCACGGCCACACGATCGTCAAGGAAACCGGATCTGCCGATAAGGCAAATCCATCAGGAAAAGCCCGGCAGATCGGCCGGGCTTTTCATCTGATCTCGCCCTGACTCGCCGATGAGGAACTTCGCCATATCAGCCGCGTTTATCGCGAAACAGGAGTATTCGCCATGCGTATCAAGATGACTCTTTTGGCAATCGCCTATGTCGCCGTCAGCGCCGTGCTGCTCGCCATCGCCTACCAGCCGCAGGGATCGGGCGCCGCGCAGAAAACGGATCGTCTGGCCGGCTCGTCCTTCCTCGTCGAACGCTTTGCCGGTTGATCAGCTAAGCGCCGGCTGATAGGCGACGACGTGGAAATAGTCCTCGTCCGGCAGGGTCTGGCCCTGGGAGCGGCCAGCCATCTCGTTAATGCGTACCATCGAGCGAGGATCCGCCGAGCAGAATCCGGTTCTGCACCGCATGCACACCCTCAACCGCCTTGGCGACCGCGGTTGCCCGTTCGATTTCGCCGACCGTGCCGACGGTGCCGCTCAACACGATCTGGTCGTTCTCCATCGTCACCTCGACATCGGAGGCATCGATGCCGCCGGCGATCGCCAAGGCATTGGCAACGGCCGCTTCGACCGATGCGCGATTGGCGATCTCTATTTCCATCTCGGGTTCGAGCCCGTGAAATGTCTGCTCCTTGAAAACCATGATCCGTTCCTCCGTGAAAACCTCGTAGGAAACGCTGATCGGCGGAGTTTGGTTCAGCACCACTACCACTGCACACGGTAGCGAAGATTGACGCTACCCGCCTCACCCCCTGAAAATGGATTGCTCACCGAAGCATCGAGATTGAGGTTCGGCAGAATGGTCTGGCTGACCCCAACCGTGCTCGAGAAGTCGCCGCTGGCATTGCTGACGCCTGTCCCAGCCGAAAGCGAGGTTCCAGTCCAGGGATGGATCAGCTTCAGCGCCTGCGATGCCGTCACCGAAGCCTGCCGGGCCTCGACCGCGTCATATTGCACGTTGATGGACCGGCTCGATTGCATGTCGAGCGAATCGGAGAGGATCCAGCTGCGTGAGCGGCTGAGGGTCAGCGCGCCGCTGCCGCGCAGCGTATCGACGCTGACGCTGGCACCCTGCTCTGACCGGCCTGCCGGGGTGACGTTCGTCCTGGTGATCCTGCCCCAAAGCATTGCCTGTTCGGAATCGGGCAGCAGCGCTCCGCCTTTGGTCGAGGCCAGCGCGATGTCGGCACCGGCGCTCGTTTCCCATTCCGCCGGCAGGCGGAAACCCACCGTCGCCTTGTAGGACCGGTCCGAAAGCTTGGCCGGCGACCAGATCAGCAGGTCGTCCGCCTTCGTTGCGGCTGTGAGCGAGGGTAGGATGGCGAAAAAGATGCATACTAATTTGAATGTCGTCATGAAGTTCAGAACGTTTTGACCTGTCACAGGGCTGCGGCGCGGAGTGGACGCAGCAGCGCATATGAAAGCGTTCGCGACGAACGCAATGAGGGATCAGGGCCAAGCCGCCCATCCCGGTTTCATCCTCGATTTAATGTGTGGCCCAAAAGGCCGGCGGCACCAAGTGCCTGTTCTTCGATGGACGCCACAGCGCCCCGACTTGCCCATGCGACCGTGACCGGCCGCGGCGGAAGCGATCCGCCGGCAATGTTATAAGGATCACATCCGGCGGCCGCTCTGTAAACCCCTCAAGGGTTGAAATCTGCTGCACCGCACACTTGCCGCCCCCTCCAAAGCCTAGTAGAGCCTGAGCTTACGAGAGAAATTTTCGCGAAATACCACATGATAACCGGCAAAAGCGCGCCGCGGCGCCTCAGCATCTTCGGTTCGACGGGTTCGATCGGCCAGAATACACTCAATGTCGTCGATCACCTGGGCGGACGGGAGAACTTCGAAATCTACGTGCTGACAGGCAACGGCAATGTCGAATTGCTGGCTCGGCAGGCGAAATTATTCGGCGCGCGGCTGGCAGTGACGGCAAATGACCGCCATTACGAATCACTGAAGAGCGAACTTTCCGGCACCGGCATCGCGGTCGCTTCGGGAAAGTCCGGGCTGATGGAAGCCGCCGACCGCGAAGCAGACTGGGTAATGGCGGCAATCGTCGGCACCGCGGGCCTGGCGCCAACCCTTGCCGCCGCACGCCGCGGCGCCGATATCGCCCTTGCCAACAAGGAATGCCTGGTATCGGCCGGCGATCTCTTCATCGCAGCGATCCGGGCGGGCGGCGGCAGACTGCTTCCGGTCGACAGCGAACACAACGCCATCTTCCAGGTGCTGGAAGAGAACCAGCGCCACGCCGTCGAGCGGGTCATCCTGACGGCGTCGGGTGGCCCCTTCCGCACCGCCTCGCTGCGTGACATGGCGGATGTGACGGTGGAAACCGCGCGCGCCCACCCGAACTGGTCGATGGGCTTGAAGATCTCGATCGACAGCGCCTCGATGTTCAACAAGGCGCTGGAGATGATCGAAGCCCGGCACCTTTTCGGCCTCAGACCCGAACAGATCGAGGTCATTTTCCATCCGCAATCGATCATCCACTCCATGGTCGGCTATTCCGATGGGTCGGTGCTGGCGCAGCTCGGCGCGCCGGATATGCGCACCGCCATCGGTTACGCCCTGTCCTTTCCGCGCCGGCCGAACCTGCCGGTCGAGCGGCTGGATTTCGCCAAGCTCGCCAGGCTGGATTTCGAGGCACCGGATGAGGTGCGGTTTCCGGCGCTACGGCTCGCGCGCCTGGCGATGACGCGCGGCGGTGTCCAGGGCGCGGTGCTGAACGGCGCCAAGGAAGTGGCGCTCGAAGCCTTCATCGAAGGGCGGCTCTCCTTCCTCGCCATGGCCGAGGTCACCGAAAGGGTCATGGACGATCTGGCCGGCCTGCCGCCGGCTGCCGCCATGGACGATGTCTTCGCCGCCGACAGGGAAGCCCGGCAAAGGGCGGCGGAGCTCATGACACTAGCGATCGCCGAGTGAAGTTCAGACGGCCGATCGCCGAGTGGTCGCCCGCTGTGATCCTGACCGTCGCGATTAGCGCAACCGGTTCCCGCCCTCGTCGAACAACCGGCAATCCGACGGTTCAAACAGCAGGCTCACCTGCTCGCCCGCCGCGATACTGATTGGTGACCGATGTTCGACGGTGAGTGACTGGCCATCGGCAAGCTGGCAATAGAGATATTGCGTTCCGCCGAGATACTCCGAAAAATCGACCCTCGCCGTCAGGCTGCCCGACAGGTCGGATGCCACTTTCAGATGCTCCGGCCGCAGACCGAGCGTCACCGCGGCACCAACCGGCCTGTCCGCGGGCGGCAGACCGCTTTCGATCTGCCGGCCGGCGACCTCGACCAGGCCGCCGTCACCCCAGCGGGCATTGAGCAGGTTCATCCGGGGCGAGCCGATGAAGCCCGCCACGAAGGTATTGGAGGGATTTTCGTAGATTTCCCGCGGCGTTCCGGCCTGTTCGACGCGGCCGTCGCGCAGCACGACGATCTTGTCGGCGAGCGTCATCGCCTCCGTCTGGTCGTGCGTGACATAGATCATCGTGTTGCCGAGTTCGCGGTGGAGGCGGGCGATCTCGATGCGCATCGAAACGCGCAGTTCCGCATCGAGATTGGACAGCGGCTCGTCGAACAGGAAGACGTCGGGCTTGCGCACGATCGCCCGGCCGATCGCCACACGCTGCCGCTGACCGCCGGAAAGCTGTCCCGGCCGCCGGTCGAGAAGATGGTCGATCTTCAGGATCGCGGACGCGGCCTTGACGCGCGTCTCTATCTCCGCAGCATTCGTGCGCGCCATCTTCAAGCCGAAGGCCAGGTTGTCGCGCACGCTCATATGCGGATAGAGCGCGTAGGACTGGAAGACCATGGCGATGCCGCGTTCGGATGGATCGAGATCGGTGACAACACGTCCCTTGATCTCGACCTCCCCGTCGGTCACGTCCTCCAGGCCGGCGATCATGCGCAGAAGCGTCGATTTCCCACAGCCGGAAGGGCCAACGAAGACGACGAATTCGCCCTCCGCGATCGTCAGGTCGATCCCGTGGACCACCTGCAGATTGCCATAGCTTTTTCGCACGTCCTGGAGCACGACGCTCTTGTTACCCATACCGTTCGTCATCCCCGACCTATCTGTCCGACTGGACCCAGACGAGCATCTCTCCGGGCGCGCGGTTGTCCCAGAGATGATAGGGCACGAAACGCGCGGTGGCGACCTGCCTTTCGGCCGGCGCCTTGCGGTAGAGCGCTGTTCCCCAGTTCGACGTTTCCTCACGCTCGACCTTGAGATCGAGGGCGACGGCATCATTGAGATCCTTCAGCACGACGGTCTCGGCTGTGGAGAGCTCACGGGGCAGGACGATGGCGTTGAGGTCTTCGCCATTGTCGGTGGTTTCCAGACAATAGACCAGTGGGCCGCGCATCAATGCGACGCGGCCGGCGTCCTGGCGCACCTTCGGGTTGGCATATTGCGGCCGAAGCGCCAGCGGCAGGTAGAGGGCGACACGATCGCCCGCGGCCCACTCACGATCGATCCTGGCATATCCGTCGTGCATATTGGCGTTGAGATCGAGCATCTCTCCATTAACGCTGAGGGTTGCGCCTTCAGCCCAGTCCGGAATGCGCAGCGACAGCGCAAACCGCGCCGGTTTTTCCAGCCTGGTCGTAAAGGCGACAGCACCGTCCCACGGATAGTTGGTGGTCTGCTCGAGTTCCACCTCGGCGCCGTTGGCAAGCTTCAGCCTTGCGGTGCTCTCGCCATAGAGGTGCACGGCGATCTCATTATCCGAAACGGCGTACATGTAGGAGCCGATCGAGGTCACCAGCCGGGCGATGTTGGGCGGGCAGCAGGGGCAATGGTGCCACTTCCACCGATGGTGCTTGCCGGCACTTTCGAGCGGATTGTCATAGAAGAACGTCTTGCCGTCGGTCGAAAGCCCCGGTAGCGCGCCGTTGTAAAGCGCCTGCTCCATGATGTCGGCATAGCGCCGGTCCGGACCGCGTCCGAGCATGCGGCTCGCCCAGAACACCAGCCCGACCGAGGCGCAGGTCTCCGCATAGGCGGTATCGTTCGGCAGATCGAAGTAATCGGTAAAGCCTTCGTTGGAGGCCGCCGGCCCGATGCCGCCGGTGATGTACATCTGCTTGGTCGTCAGATCGTCCCAGAGTGTTTCCAGCGCTGCCGTCAGGCTATCGTCCTTGTATTCGGTGGCGATGTCGGCCATGCCCGAATAGAGGTACATGGCGCGCACGGCGTGGCCGACGACCTTTGTCTGCGCGCGCACCGGCTGGTGCGCCTGCGCATATTCATAGGTCTTCTGGTGGTATTCGGAGACATCGCGGCCGTCGCGGCTTGCCTCGGCGGTGAAGAAATGCGGTTCGGTGCCACGCTCGTCGATGAAATATTTCGACAGGTCGAGATATTTCTTCTCATCCGTCACGCGGGCAAGCTTGACCAGCGCGAGCTCGACTTCCTCATGGCCGCAATAGCCTGATATCTGACCTTCGCCATGACCGAAAATCTTGATCATGTAATCGGCATAGCGGCACATGATGTCGAGCAGCTTGCGTTTGCCGGTCGCCTGATAATAGGCGACCGCGGCTTCCATCAGATGGCCGGCGCAATAGAGTTCGTGATGGTCGCGCAGGTTGGTCCAGCGGCGGTTCGGCTCGACGCGCTGGAACCAGGCGTTCAGATAGCCGTCCTCATCCTGCAGCTTCTCATACATGTCGATGATCTCGTCGGCGCGCGCCTCGAGCTTCGGGTTTGGCCGGCGATAGAGCGAATAGGCGATGGTCTCGATCGATTTGCCGAGGTCGGAATCCCAGAACATCTGCGTCGTGCCGCCCCATGGCTGAATGGGAATGACGACCCCGGGGCTCGGCTGGCCGACGTCGATCGCCTTGAGCATGCCGGCCTCGACGCAGCGGTCGAGCAGGGTCTCGGCAGTGGAATTGCAGACGGCATCCTGCCATTTGCCCCAGAATCCACCGAGCTCCACATCGGGAACGGCGACGGGACGAAACTGGCGGTCATTGCTTGGTTTGTTCATGGGTTCCGCTTTCTCTAAGATCATTTCACCGCGCCGGCCATCAGCCCGCGCATGTAGTAGCGTTGCAGGAGCAGGAAGACGATCAGGCAAGGGATCGTCATGACGACGACACCGGCCTGGACCGCTCCCCAATTGATGGCGCCGAGCCGTCCGGCGCGAACCGCCGTCATCAGCACCGGCAGGGTGTATTTCTCATTGCTGGAGAGCAGCACGAGTGCTGCGAGAAACTCGTTCCAGGCATTGAGGAAGGCAAAGATCGCGACCGTCGCGACACCGGGAAGCACCAACGGCAGAAGAACCCGGACCAAGAGCCTGAGGTCGCGCGCGCCGTCGATGCGCGCGGCCTCTTCGATCTCCTTCGGCACGGCATCGAAGGCGTTGCGCATCATGAACACCGAGAAGGGCAGTTGCAGCGTCACATAGACGAGCGTCAGCCCAAGCAGCGAATTGTTGAGGCCGAGCTTTGCAAGGATGATGAAGAGCGGCGTCAGGATCGATTGGAACGGGATCATCAGCGTCGCGATAATCAGCACGAAGAGCGCATTCTTCATCGGGAATCGATACCGCGAGAAGCCGTAGCCGGCGAGCAGGCTGACGGCGACGGTCAGCACCACGGTGGCGACCGAAACGAACAGCGAATTGATCATGTGCCGCCAGATGCCGGCGCCGAACGTGTCGAGCAGCGCGTAGGAATCGATGCTGACGCCTGAGGTCGGCCACGGCGGCAAGGGCGGCAGGCTGGCCTCCGTGCCATGCCGGAAGGACGACAACAGCGTGATCACGAAGGGGGCGAGAAAGAAGATCGAGATAGCAATGCCGGTCAGATGATAGGCCGACTTCGTCCGGATGGCCTTGCGTGCGCGGCGTTCCCTTGACGTGGTCATGGACGCTCCTCCCCGACGCGAAGCAGCCAGAGCTGCACGATGCTGATCGCCACCAGGATGGCGAGAAGCACGATCGAGAGTGCTGCGCCATAACCGAGATTGAACGACACGAAGGACTGATTGAAGATGTAGTAGACCACCGAGATCATTTTGTTCTGCGGACCGCCTGACGTCATGATGTAGAACTGGTCGAAGGCAAGGATCGAACCGGTGACGGAGACGATCAGCGCCAGAGCGATCGTCTTGCGCATCAGGGGCAGCGTCAGATGCCGGAAACGCTGCCAGCGGCCGGCGCCGTCGATGCGGGCGGCCTCCGTCAGCTCCGACGGAATAGCCTGAAGCCCGGTCAGGAGAATGATCATCGTGAACCCGGCGATCTTCCAGACGACCATCACCACGATCGTCAGAAAGGCGGTGTCGAAGGTCGCGAGAAGATTGGGGCTCTTTTCGACGAGGCCGAGCGCCTTCAAGGCCGGGCCGATGAAGCCGCTATCGACATTGGCGAGCCAGACCCAGAGCAGCGAGGCAGTGGCAAGGCCGACGACGACGGGCAGGAAGATGATCGTCCGGTAGGCGCCGACGAACTGCCGCTCCTTTTCGACGAAGATTGCCAGCGGAAAGGCGATTGCGAAGATCGCGATGGTGACGATCACGGTGTAATAGGCCGTGAAATTCAGCGCCGTCATGAAACGGGTATCGTTGACCATGCGGAAATAATTGTTGAAGCCGATCCAGCGCGAAGCCCCCATCAGCGGCCAGTTATGCAGGCTCATCCATCCGGTGAAGAGAACCGGCATGATGAAGAAGACGATGACCAGCGCCATGGCGGGCGCGATGTAGACGAAGCCGCGCCAGTTCGATCGGCGCCGTCGCCTGCGCCGAGGCAATAGAATTTCTGAACCGGAACCGGTCATCAAAACGCTCCGCATCTGTCGAGTGGGATTGGCCGGGAAGCTGCCACCGCTCCCCGGCCGCGGCCGAGGGAGAGTTTACTGGCCGCTATCGATGATCGATTGCATCTCCGATTGCGCACTCGAAAACGCGCCGTCGACGTCGTCGCCGAAGATCGCGGCGTTGGTGAAGCTGGCCCATGGCCCGTTGGCGCTGTTGATCAGGTCGTTGAACTGCAGCGTATAGGGGGTCTTGGCCACACCGATCGCCTTCAGTCCGACCTGCATGCGCGGATCGAGGCCCTCAAGCACCTTGTCGGCGATATCGCCGCGCGTCGGCAGGCTGCCATATTTCGCCATGATCTTCTGGCCGTCCATCGAATACACATATTCGAGGAACTCCTTCACCGCGTCGATCTTCTTCGTGCCCTTGGTGATGACGAAGTTGTCGCCGCCGGCAAAGGACGAAGGCTTCCCGTCAACGCCAGGAATGAGCGTTACGCCGAAGTTGATATCGGGATGCTCGGTCACCAGCGTGCCGATGGCAAAGGCGCCAAGGCTCTGCTGGCCGATCTTGCCGTTGGTGAAGGTCAGGAAGTTGGCGCCGTTGTCGCTGGCGGCTCCCGCCGGCACGAGGTCCTTCTTGACCATGTTGCGGTAGATATCGACGGCCTTGCGCATCTGCGGCGTATCGAGCGTCGCCGTCTTGCTGTCGGCCGACAGGATATCGGTGCCCGCACCCCAGACCAGTGGCGTGAACGTGAAGATCATGCAGCCGCCGCAGCCGCCGCCGGAGAAATAAAAGCCGTAGGTATCATCACCCAGCGCCCGGATCTTCTCGGCATTGGCGGTAATTTCGTCCCAATTCACCGGTGCCTTTTCCGGGTCGAGACCGGCCTTCTTGTAGAGATCCTTGTTCCAGGCAAAGACGGATGTTTCGACCGACAGCGGCAGGCCGTAAATCCGGTCCTGATAGGTGCCGAGGCGAACATGCGATGGCGAAAGCGAGTTGAAATAGGGCAGGGATTTTGCCCAGTCCGTCAGGTCTTCGAGCTGGCCGGCCGCAGCAAAGGCCGGGTTATAGATGAGATCCATCGACAGCGCGTCCGGCGCCTGTCCGCCGGCGATTGCCGTCGCATATTTCTGCACGAGCTCGGAGAACGGCACCTCGGTCATCACGACCTTGTTCTCGTGACCGGAATTATAGGCTTCGACGACCTTCTTGAAGGCGTCGCCGATCCCCGAGCGAACCCACATTTCGACATTTTCGGCAGCCGACGCGGCCGACACCAGACATAAGGTAGCGATACTGGTCGCCGCCAATAGACGCTTGATCATGACACTCCTCCCGATATGGCGCATCTCCTCGCGCCTTTGCTCATTCTCTTGTTCTCATCCCCGGGGGGCTTTACCCCCGCATGACTGCCGGACGATCAGCCGGCACGGCAATTTCCTCACTCCCGGCTCGACGGGCCGTCCTTCCGCAAGCGCAAGCACCGTCAAGCCCGCTTGCCGCCCGAGCTCCTTCAGTTCCATGTCCACCGTCGTCAGCGGCGGCCGCGTCTGGGCCGCGACAATCTCCCAATTGTCGAAGCCGATGACCGAGACGTCCTGCGGCACCTTGACGCCGCGCTCGCGCAACGCATCCACCGCGCCGCGGGCGATCTGGTCATTGCCGCAGAAGAGCGCATCCGGTTTTTCTCCCGACCGCTTCCAAAGCTGCTCGACCGCCTCATGCCCCCAGCTTTCCGACCAGACGCCGTAGAGCACCGGCTCGCGGTGACCGGCCACTTCGTGATAGGCGCCGGCACGCTCCCGCACCGAGAAGAAGTCCTCCGGCCCGGTGATGTGCGCAATCCGCCGCCGTCCGATCTTCACGAGCCATTCCACCGCCAGCCGCGCACCCTGTTCGTCGTCCGAACGGAAGGTGACACTGTTCTGCGTCCCCTCCGTGAATGCGTAGACGACAGGCACATGCAAATTCGACAGATCGACGGGCAGGCGCCGATCCAGGCGTTTTCCCGTCGCGATGATGCCGTCGACCTGTTTGTCCAGCATCGCATCGACATGGATCTGGGCGAGCGCCGGATCGTCTTCGATGGCGCACAGGAAGACCGAAACGCCGTGATCGACGAGAGCATCCGAGATACCCGCCATGACAGGCAGCGTGAACCGGCCGTAAGTATCGTTCGTCAGCAGCCCGATAGTGAAACTGCGCTTGCTGAGAAGCCCTCTCGCCAGCGCATTCGGCCGGTATCCGATCTCGGCGGCGATCCGTTTCACCCGTTCGCGCGTTTCCGACCCCATCCGGCCAGTATCGTTGAGAGCTTTCGACGCCGTCGAGATGCTCACCGCGGCAGCCGCCGCCACCTCGTGGATGGTGATCCTGCCTCTTTTTCCTCCCGATATGTTCAGAACGTCCTCCTTCTGAAGTGATCTGAGAAAAGCTTTTACCAATCTCCATGTCAAGTGAGAAAAGGTTTTCTCACGCGGCCGCAAGGCTCGCATCGGCAACACGGTTGCGGCAGGAGGCAAGTACAGGGAAAAGATCCATCCGCATCGGTCAGGCCGATTGCGACGTGTCATCGGTGCTAAGACCAAGCGCAGGGCGGATGATCCTGGACGAGCAAGGGAGGTTTGTTGCAGCGTTTTGCGGGAGCAAGACCGATCGCTGTCAGAGCCTCCGGTGGAGGCCCTGAACTACGGTTCGAACCGAGCGATCATCGAAAATCAGGCGACGTGCCTTGCGAGCGCGCAGCGCGACCAGAGCGAATGCAGCGCCTCGACCAGATGGGCGATATCGGCGTCGGAATGCAGCGGCGTCGGCGTAATGCGCAGGCGCTCGGTCTTCTTCGGCACGGTGGGATAGTTGATCGGCTGGACATAGACGCCGCAATTGTCGAGCAGCAGGTCGGAGATCCACTTGCACTTGGCCGCATCGCCGACCAGCACCGGCACGATATGGCTCGGATTGGGCATATGCGGAATGCCGCGCTGGTCGAGCAGTGCTCTCAGCTTGCGGACACGGTCCTGATGGCGGGCGCGCTCGAACTGGCTGACCTTCAGGTGCTGGATCGAGGCGACGGCGCCGGCGGCCAGTGCCGGCGGCAGCGCCGTGGTGAAGATGAAGCCGGAGGCAAACGAGCGGATGAAATCGCAAAGTGCTGCCGAGGCGGCGATATAGCCGCCCATCACCCCGAACGCCTTGCCGAGCGTGCCTTCGATCACGGTCAACCGGTCCATCAGCCCTTCACGCTCGGCGATACCGCCGCCGCGCGGGCCATACATGCCGACGCCATGCACTTCGTCGAGATAGGTCATCGCCCCATATTTGTCGGCGAGGTCGCAGATCGCCTTGATCGGGGCGATATCGCCATCCATCGAATAGACGCTCTCGAAGGCGATCAGCTTCGGCGCCTTCGGATCGGCGGCCTTGAGCTTGGCTTCGAGATCGGCCACGTCATTGTGCTTCCAGATCACCTTGTCGCACTTGGCATAACGGATGCCCTCGATCATCGAGGCATGGTTCAGCGCGTCGGAGAAGATGATCAGGCCGGGGATCTTGGCGCCGAGCGTGCCGAGTGCTGCCCAGTTGGAAACATAGCCAGACGTGAAGATCAGCGCTGCTTCCTTGCCGTGCAGATCGGCAAGCTCACGCTCGAGCATGACGTGATAGTGGTTGGTGCCAGAAATATTCCGGGTGCCTCCCGCACCCGCGCCACAGTGGTCGATGGCGTTCTTCATCGCCTCGATCACCTTCGGATGCTGGCCCATGCCGAGATAGTCGTTGGAGCACCAGACCGTGACTTCCTTTTGGCCATCCGCGGTGTAACGCGTCGCGCGCGGGAAATTGCCGCGGTGACGTTCGAGATCGGCAAAAACGCGGTAACGGCCCTCGCTATGAAGCCCGTCCAGCTCGTTTTTGAAAAACGCTTCGAAATCCATCATATGCTCCAGTATCACGCGACCGTTCTTGCTGACCGGACGTTCGCGCGTCAACCCTTGCCCTTTGCTTTAACATCAACTGCGGCAAAAGGCGCAGAGTTTTGAATGATTCCAGATAAAGAATATGCGAGCCGCGATCAACGAAATTGATGTGGCAAGCATAATGGAAATTCGCGAAACCGCGCAGCTGGCGACAACATCCTGTATCGAAAAAAATCAGGGCAGCAGTGGACAACCCTTTCTTCCGACATAGTTTTCGGGCTAGCCTAAAAAAAACAGAAGGGACGGTCCCCGCCCATTGAGGCGGCAACCCAGGAGAAAAAAGATGAAGAAAGTTGCCATACTCGCATTGATCGGCCTGTCGATCGCAAGCTGCACGCCGACGCAGCAGGGCGCCGGCATCGGTGCTGCATCAGGTGCCGTCATCGGCGGCGTCGTCACCGGCGACGTCCGTGGCGCGGCAGTCGGCGCCGCTATCGGCGGCGTGTCCGGCGCCCTCATCGGCAGCGTCGCCGAACAGCCCGGCCAGTGCTACTATCGCGACCGCTACGGCCGCCGCTATATCGACAGTTGCCCGCGCTGAGAACGTTCAGGAACCGGCAGATTCAGGAAATCCCGGACACAGTTCCGGGATTTTTTGTGCTAAATTAGCGCGTTGGCAATTTAAAATGGTACACCCCGCGCGATTTTGTCGCTAAGCTATTCATGGCTGGGCAACGAAGCTTCAATGTAGACACAACCAAAAGCGGCGGATGCGGATTAGAGGGACAAGTCCGAAAACAGGTATTGCGTATCGGCGAACAGGCACCATGATGGTGGTCGCAGCGGCAGCTGCGTTCTCACCGGTCCTGATCGGCGACGCTTACGCCTTCAAGCTTTTCGGCATCACCATTTTCGGCAAAGAGGAAGACGAAGGCGAACAGGTGCCCGATCCGGTGCGCTACCAGGTCGACCTCAAAGCCGATACCGCCGATCCCGACCTGAAAGAAGCGCTGGAAAACAGTTCCCGTCTCGTCAGCGACCAGAAGCTGCCGGTGTCCGGCGATCTCGGCATCGTCGTCAAGGCGCGCGACGACCGGGAGCGGCTGATCGCCACTCTGTATGAAAAGGCCCGTTATGGTGGCCTGGTGACGATCACCATCGACGGCAAGAATATCGACGACCTGCCGCCCAATCCGACATTCGACCGGTCCGGGCCGATCCCCGTCACCGTCGCCATTGCGCCGGGCCCAGTTTTCAAGGTCAGGGAGGTCCAGTTCGGCGGCGATGCCGCAAACCATAATCCCGCCGATTACGAGCTCTCCCCGGGCGCTGAGGCCGGCTCGCTCGCGATCATCAGGGCCGGCGACAGAATAGTCGAACAATTGAAGAGCGAAGGCCGACCCTTCGCCAAGTTGACCGAACGCAAGGTGGTCGCCGATCACAATAGCGATACCGTCGATATCGTGCTTTCCGCTGAGGGCGGCCCCATCGCTCCGATCGGCGATGTCGGCGTCACCGGCGAGAAGACCGTCAAGCCAGCATTCATCCAGCGTTATTCCCGGCTGAACAAGGGCGAAGCCTATTCCCCGGAAACGCTGAAGAAAGCCGGTGAGCGGCTTCGCGCCCTCGGCGTCTTTTCGAGCGTCACCATTCACGAAGGAGATGCATTGGCATCGGACGGCACCTTGCCGATGACGATCGAAGTTTCCGAGGGCAAGAGGCGCTACTTCGGCGTCGGCGCGCAATATTCCACCACCGACGGCTTCGGTGTCCAGGGCTATTGGGGCCACCGCAACCTTTTTGGCGAAGCAGAAACCCTGAGGATCGAGGGATCGGTCTCGCGGCTTGGCGAAACGACCGACGTCGGCAGCCTCGACTATTCCGCCGGCATCCTCTTCACCAAGCCCGGCGCCTTCTTCCCTGCCGCCACCCTGAAGGCCGGCATCGTCGCCAAGACCGAAAATCCGGATGCCTATAACGCGACGCTCGTCACCGCCTCGCTCGGCCTTTCCTACGAACTGACCGACCGGGACACGATCTCCGCGAGCGGCGACGTCAGCTGGGAGCGCGACGATGACGCCTTCGGCACGAACGACTACCTGACCTTCACCCTGCCGATCCAATATGATCGCGACGCACGCGACGACAAGTTCAACCCGACGGAAGGTTATCGTGCGACGCTCGCGGCAAAGCCCGGTTACGAGATCTTCAACGCCACGCCCTATGCGGCATTCGAGGGCTCGATCTCCGGCTATTTGCCATTCGGCCAGGAAGACGGGCTGGTGCTTGCCGGCAAGGTTGCAGCCGGCGTCCTGATCGGCGGCGACAGCATTGGGGACATTCCCGCCACGCAGCGCTTCTTTGCCGGCGGCGGCGGCTCCGTGCGCGGATACAGCTATCAGGAAATCTCGCCCTATAACGACAATGGCGATCCCACCGGCGGCCGCTCCTATGTGACCGGTTCGCTGGAGGCCCGCATCAAGATCACCGATACGATTGGCATCGTGCCCTTCATCGATGTCGGCACCGTATCGGACAGCACCTTTCCGGGTTTTTCCGATATCCGCGCCGGCGCCGGCGCCGGAATACGATATGCAACGCCTTTCGGCCCGCTGCGGCTTGATTTTGCCATGCCGCTGAACAAGTACGAAGATGGCACAGATTACGGAATCTACGCCGGCATCGGCCAATCCTTCTAGGATTGCCGATCCGCTCGTGTTTTCCAATCTGTGGGCCGTCATGAAAACGGGGTAGTGTCCGCGCTGATGCAAACGCTGACAAGAATCGTCAACTGGATCGTACGGCTCACCGGCTATGTCGTCGGCGCCACGTTGATTCTCGCGGTCGTAGCACTGGCGATCTTCGGCTTCACCAGTTTTGGCGCCCGCATCGTCACCGAAAGGATAGCCTCGACGCTGTCCAACCGCGACATGACGATCGAGGTTCGCGAACCGCAAGGCCTTTTGACCGGCGGGCTTCGCGCCGCCGAGATCTCCCTCTCCGACACCAGGGGTATCTTTGCGGAAATTCATGGCGTCGCGATCGACTGGAATCCGCTTGCGCTGCTGACCGGAACCTTCCATGCCAAACGCTTCGAGATCGAAGCGATCAACGTGCTGCGCAAGCCGGTACGCACCCTGCCCTCGCGGCCCGAGGCTGAAAATTCCGGCGGATTCAGCCTTCCGATCAAAGTTGATGTAGACCGCATCGCGCTGCCCGATATCAAACTTGCCGCACCACTTGCCGGCCGCGCCTTTGCGCTCGCCGCCGAAGGCAGCCTTTCGGCAAACGGCGATGGCGGCGAGGCCGTTGTCAATGTCAGCCGTCACTCGGTTCCGGATGCGCGGCTTGCCGTCGACATCGCTTTTGCGCCAGCCGAAAACCGGCTGCGGCTGAAGGCACAGCTGTCCGAGCCGAAGGGCGGACTGCTGGCGGGCTTTCTCGGCCTGCCGGACAGCCCGGCCGTCAACATCGATCTCGACGGACAGGGGCCGATATCCGATTGGAAAGGCAAAGTGCAGGCCGCCCTCGACGGGCAGCAGCGCGCCGCAATCGAGACCCGGCATCAGATCACGGCAGACGGGCTGCACCACCTCGACCTCAAGGGCGGCGGTGACCTGAGTTCGCTGCTTCCATCGGCATTCCGGCCGCTTTTTGCCGGCCAGACCAATATCGATCTTGCCACCACTTTCGACAATCACGGCAAGATCGATATCCAGACCGGCAATATCGCCACCGGCAGCGTGGTGATCGCCGCCTCGGGCACCCTCGATCCCGCCGGCAACAACAGCCTGAACGCCAATCTGCTCGGCACGTCAGGGCCTGTCGATTTCCGCTGGCCACTCGCCGAAGGCGAAGCGCGCTTCCTTATATCAGGCCTCAACCTGGCGCTCACAGGCGATGCACAGGCCGCCCGACTGAACGTCAGCGGCTCGCTCGACACCGCAACCCTGCCGCAGGCCAATATCGGCAATATCAAGCTGACGGCAAAGAGCGACGCCTTCAATCTCGCCGACCGTTCCGGCAGCGTCCAGCTGCGCCTCGTTGCCGGCGACGCGACCTTCCCCGACCCGAACCTCAATCGCGCAGTCCAAGGCCCGGTCACGATCGCCTCGCCCTTGCAGATCTCGCCCTCCGGCATCGGCTTCAACGGCACCACCGTCGAAAGCGCCAATATCAACGGCGGCCTCAACGGCTCCTATCGGCTGACAGACAAAGCGCTGACCGGCAACCTGAAGCTCACCATCGACCCGGCAGCCCTGCCGGCTGCGGCAACAGACAGGTTCGACGGGCCGATCTTGCTCGAGAGCCAGGTGGTCGGCACCATCCCGTCGAAATTCGCGCTGTCCAACCTCGTCCTGAAGTCCGGCACGCTCGAAGCCGCCGGCAACGTCGCGCTCGACGGCGGGATCTTGAACGCCGATCTCTCCGGCCGGTTGCCTGACATCGGCAAGCTCATCCCCGGGGCCAGCGGCGGGGCGGGTTATGCGTTGAGAGTGGGGGGTGAGCTCCCGGCGATCTCCGTCACGGCCAATCTCAAGGCGCCCAGCCTTGAAATGGCCGACCGCGTGCTCGGCAACCTCAATATCGACCTGTCGGGTCTCGCCGATCCCAAGGCCCCGCAGGGCAGGATCGCCGCCACCGGCACGATCGACGGCCAGCCGATCGGCATCAACGGCGACATCCGCTCGCAGGACGGCAAGACGAGCATTCCGGCGCTGACCGCCGATATCGGCGACAACCGGCTGACCGGCAATGTGGAATTCTCGTCCTCCCTTGAGCCGACAGGCGCGCTGAGCTTCGATTTCCCCAATATCGGCCTGCTCGCCGCACTCGGCGGACAGAAGGCCGACGGCGATCTCAAGGGTTCGCTCGGCGTCAGCAGCGATGGCGGCAGGATTGCGCTCAAGCTGCTTGCGACCGGCGGCTCGATCCGCCGTGATACGCTTGCGATCGTCAAGCCGGATATCGATGTCACGGTCAGCGATCTCAAAGCCCTTGCGGCAAACGGCACGGTCAAGGCCGAGGAGGTGAGCGTCGGAACGAACAGGCTCGCCGGCCTTTCGCTCGATTTTACCAAGCAGCAAGACCACACCGATTTCGATCTCGATGCTGCCTATGACGGCAATCCCGTGCTGGCCGCCGGCAATATCGAAGCGGCCGGCGGCACGATGCACCTGAACCTCGATCGCTTCTCGGCAAGCCCCCGCAATATCCCGATCGAGCTTGCCGCACCGACGCAGGTCGCCATCGGCGGCGGTGCCGCCAGCCTGAACGGACTGACGCTGAAGACCGGCGCCGGTTCGGTGACCGTCACCGGTTCCGCCGGCGAAACGCTGAAGATCGATGCAGACATCCGCGAGCTGCCGGCAGCGCTTGCCAACGGTTTCGTGCCAAACCTGTCAGCCGGCGGCACGATCTCCGGAACCGTTGCCGTGACCGGAACGCCGGCAGCACCCGTCGCTAACTTCAAGCTCGACTGGAAAGATGCGACGACGGGCCAGACCAAGGGGGCGGGTCTGGCACCGCTCGGCATCACCGCCGGCGGCAAATTCGCCGACAACAAGCTCGATTTCGACACGACGGTCGGCAGCAATGACGGTCTGTCGCTCAAGGCTGCCGGCAATGTCGCGCTCGCCGACCCGAAGGCACCGGTGCTTGATGTCGACGCCGATATCCTCAATCTGCCTGCCCGCATCGCCAACGGTTTCGTTCCCGATCTCGCCGCCGAAGGCGCGATCTCAGGAACGGTCTCGGCCAGCGGCTCTCTTTCCGCCCCGACCGCCAATTTCGATCTGAATTGGAAGAATGCCGCGACGAGCCACACGAAACGTGCCGGCCTTGCCGCGCTCGGCGTGACAGCATCGGGAAAACTTGCAGATAACAAGCTCGATTTCGACACGAGGATCGTCGGTGCCAACAGCCTATCGCTGACGGCAAACGGCAATGCCGCCATCACGGGCACGATGCTCGGCAACGTCGCGGTCGACGCCGCACTGGCGAATGTTCCGGCAAAGATAGCAAACAGCTTCGTTCCCGATCTCGCCGCCGAAGGCGCGATCTCCGGAAAGATCTCGGCCGCCGGGTCGCTTTCCGCTCCGACCGCCAATTTCGATCTCAATTGGAAAGATGCTGCGACGAGCCACACGAAACGTGCCGGCCTTGCCGCGCTCGGCATGACCGCATCGGGAAAATTTGCCGAAAACAAGCTTGATTTCAATGCGGCAGTCAGTGGCGATAAAGACCTCTCGCTGAAGGCCATGGGCAATGTCGCATTGGCCGGCACGACGATCGACAGCATCAAGGTCGATGCCGAGATCGCCAAGCTTCCGGCCAGTCTCGCAAATGCCTTCGTTCCCGATCTGGCGGCCGACGGCACGATATCAGGCACCATGTCCGCCGCCGGCACACCCGCCGCACCGAGAGCCGACTTCAAGCTCGATTGGACGGATGCTGCGACCAGTCAGACCCGAAGCGCTCATCTCTCGGGCCTGGCACTTGCCGCATCGGGACGCTTTGCCGACAACCGGCTCGATTTCGATGCCAATCTCGGCGGCCAGGGCGGCCTTTCGCTGAAGGCCGCCGGCAACGTCGCGATTTCAGGCACGTCGGTCCGCAATCTTGACGTCAAGGCCAATCTCGCCAACCTTCCGGCAGGCCTCGCCAACGGCTTCGTCCCGGGTCTTGCCGCCGAAGGCACCGTCTCGGGAACGGCATCCGCTTCTGGCGCGCTTCCGAAGCCGGCGGTCGATTTCAAGCTCGACTGGAAGAACGCCGCGACCGCCCAGACCAAGAGCAGCGGCCTTTCGGGCCTGAGTGCTGCGGCCTCCGGCAAGTTTGTCAATGACAGGGTCGATTTCGACGCCAATCTCGCCGGCAAGGACGGCGTGCTGGCCAAGGCGACGGGTGGCGTGACGATCGCGGGAACGACCATCCGGGACCTTTCGATCAATGCCGATATTCCGGCGTTGCCGGCAAATATCGCAAATGCCTTCGTTCCTGGTCTCGGCGCCGAAGGCACGCTTTCGGCAAACGCCGTGACGTCGGGAACCCCGGCAAATCCGATCGTCGATTTCAAGCTCGACTGGAAGGACGCCGCGACCAGCCACACCAAGGCTGCCGGCCTGGCCCGCCTCACGCTGGCGGCGACCGGGAAATACGCCGGTGACAGGCTGGATTTCGATGCCGACCTCAGCGGCAGCGGCGGCATTTCGCTGAAAGCCGCCGGTAATCTTTCCATCGCAGGCACAACGATCCGATCGATCGACGTCACGGCGAACGCCGCCAATGTTCCGGCTGCCATCGCCAACGGCTTTGTTCCGGGTATCGGAGCCGAAGGCACGATCTCCGCGACGGCCAAAGCGACTGGCGCGCTGTCCTCGCCCGTCGTCGACTTCAAGGTCGACTGGAAGAACGCCGCGACGAGCCAGACGAAAGGCGCCGGTCTTTCGCCACTCAGCATCGGAGCATCGGGCAAGCTTGCCGGCAACAGGCTGACGGTGGACACCAGCCTTGCCGGTGACGCCGGCATGTCGCTGAAGGGCGGCGGTAGCGTGGTGATATCAGGCAACCGCGCCATCGACATGCGCTTCAATGGCAATGTTCCCTTCGCCGTGCTTGGCGCCCCGCTCGCACAGCAAGGCTTCGTCGCCGATGGCGTCGCCAACGTCAATCTTGAGATTGGCGGAACGGCCGCGGCACCCGTCATCAATGGCACTGTCTCGACCAATGGCGCAAAGCTGGTCGACGTCCGGCGCAATCTGGCCGTCAACAATCTGACGGCGACCGTGACCTTCAATGGCAACCAGGCCGTGATATCGCGCCTCAGCGGCAGCCTTGGCGGCGGCGGCACGATTTCTGTGAGCGGCACCATCGGCATTCAGCCGGCCGGAGGCTTTCCCGCCGACATTTCGATCAAACTCGACAAGGCGGTCTATGTCGATGGAACCCTTGTCGTCTCGACCGTCAACGGCACACTCGGCCTGCGCGGACCGATCGCCAATGCGACGCTGAGCGGCAAGCTGCGGCTCGACAAGACCTCGATCACAGTCCCGGAAAAACTGCCGACCTCGCTGAGAGAAATCGACATCCGCCACAAGAATGCACCGCGCGCGGTGCTTGCGCAGTTGCGCGATGACGGCGAGCGTAAACCCGGCGAGAAATCCTCGGTGATCACGCTGGATCTCGAAATCGACGCACCCTCGCATATCTTCGTGCGCGGCCGCGGCATCGACGCCGAGCTTGGCGGCCGCGTGACGATCCGCGGAACGGCGGCAGCACCGATCGTGACCGGCGGTTTCACCATGCGCCGAGGCCGGCTGACCATTCTCAACCGCCGCCTGGATTTTTCCGACAAGAGCAGAATCACCTTTGCCGGCGACCTGACGCCGGCGCTCGATATGGAAGCGACCTCGTCCTCCGGCACGACGACGCTGACCGTCGACGTCGCGGGCCTCGCCACCGATCCCGCGATTACTTTCTCTTCCTCGCCCGAACTGCCGCAGGACGAGGTGCTGGCGCAGCTGATCTTCGGCCAGTCGATGTCGAAGCTCTCGCCGGTGCAGATCGCCCAGCTCGCCGACGCCGTCAGTCAGCTGGCCGGCAACCGCTCGACATCGCTGTTCGAAGGCCTGCGCAACCAGCTCGGCGTCGACGATTTCGACGTCAGCACCGACTCCAAGGGCCAGACGAGCGTCAGCGTCGGCCGCTATCTCAACGATCGCACCTATTTCGAATTGCAGCAGGGTGGTTCGGCCGGCGCCAAGGCGGTGATCAACCTCGATGTCGGCCGTGGCGTCAAGCTGCGCGGGGGGGCCGGTGGCAACGGTGAGGGCGAAGCCGGCATTGTCTACGAACGGGAATACTGATCCATATCGCCCGAAGCTGTGCAGCAGTTTGCGGACAGCATGCACAAGCTTTAAGCCGGTTTAGAAACCGGTTTTGCTGGTCTTGAGAAGGATGTTGGTCTCGGTCGAATTGATGCCGTTGATCAGCCGGATGCGGCGCAGCGTCTCATCGAAGGCGGCAAGGTCGCGGTCCTCGAGTTCGGCGACGAAATCCCATTTGCCATTGGTGCTGTGAAGCGCGCGCACCTGCGGCAGGCCCCTCAACTGATCGGCCACCCTGTCGGCGAGCTTGCCGAGCACCTCGATCATCACGATGGCGCGCACGCCGGCGGAGCGCGTCTCATGGCCGGTGCGGATGGTGAAGCCGACGATGGTGCCGCTGGCCACCAGCCGGTCGATACGGGTGGCAACCGTTGCCCGCGATGCGCCGGTCATCGCCGCAAGCGAGGAGACGGAAATCCGGGCGTTATGGCGAAGTGCACTCAAAAGTTCGGTGTCGAGATCGTCCACGCTGATCACTTTGTCAAAAGTGGTTTATCAATCTGCGCAATCATAATCCATTTCTGACACTTTTCCATCTTTTTGCCGCCAGCCCTTTATTCCACTATCGGTCGAAACAGGCCTCAACACGGAGCCCTCCAAAATGAATGCGCAATCGCGATCTGTCACCCTCATCGGCGCGCCGCTGGAAGAAGGCTCCGGCCGCAGAGGGGCTGCCATGGGCCCCGCGGCCCTGCGCATTGCCGGCGTCGACCAGACGCTGATCGAGCTTGGCCATGACGTCGCCGATATGGGCGATCTCAGGATCGCGCCGGCGATGGACCTGCCGAACCATCCGAAAGCCCATAATCTGAGGATCGTCGGCGCCTTCACGCGCGCGCTCGAAAGCAGCGTCCACGAGGTGGCCGCCTCCGGCCGTTTTCCACTGATTCTCGGCGGTGACCACAGCCTTTCCATGGGCAGCGTCTCCGGCATGGCGCGGTATGCCGCCAGCAAAGATCGCCCGCTCTTCGTGCTCTGGCTCGATGCCCATGCCGATTTCAACTCTCCGGCCACGTCGCCCTCCGGCAACATCCACGGCATGCCGGTCGCCTTCTTCTGCGGCGAGGCCGAGTTCGCCGAGATCCTGCCGAAGGACCGTCCGTTCGTCGATCCGAAGAATGTCTTCCAGGTCGGCATCCGTTCTGTCGATGCGCGCGAGCGTGAGGAAATCCACGAACACGGCGTCAACGTCTTCGACATGCGCGCGATCGACGAGCAGGGCATCGGCGCCATCATGCGTGAGATCCTCGATGTCGTCACCAAGGCGAACGGCCTGCTGCATGTCAGCCTCGATCTCGATTTCCTCGATCCTGAGATTGCGCCGGGCGTCGGCACGACGGTGCCTGGCGGTGCGACCTTTCGCGAGGCGCATCTGGTCATGGAAATGCTTTCGGACAGCGGCCTCGTCTCATCGCTCGATCTCGTCGAGCTCAATCCGTTTCTAGACGATCGCGGCAAGAGCGCCCGCATCCTGGTGGAGCTGACGGCAAGCCTCTTCGGCCGCCGCATCTTCGATCGTCCGACACGCGCCGCCTAGAACAGGATGATTTTAGGCCGGGACGGCCTAAAATCTGAATCCTGTTCTCAATTAAAGAGTGAGAGCATGATGTCGCCCGAAAACCGCTCACGGTTTTCGGCGTCATCTCCAGAGGGAGAACGGCCATGAACACTTCGGAAAAACTGATCGCCACGGAACAACGGCTCGGCGCCCATAACTACAAGCCGCTCGACGTGGTGCTGACGCGTGGCGAAGGTGTTTATGTCTGGGATACCGACGGCAATCGTTATCTCGATTGCCTCTCGGCCTATTCCGCCGTCAACCAGGGCCATTGCCATCCGAAAATCCTCGCCGCCATGGTTGAGCAGGCGGGCAGGCTGACGCTCACCTCCCGCGCCTTCCGCAACGATCAGCTCGCCTATCTCTACGAAGAGCTCGCGGCTCTTACCGGCTCGCACAAGATCCTGCCGATGAATTCCGGCGCCGAAGCGGTGGAGACCGCCATCAAGGCGGTGCGCAAATGGGGCTACGAGGTCAAGGGCGTGCCGGAGGGCAAGGCGGAGATCATCGTCTGCGCCGATAATTTCCATGGCCGGACGCTGAGCATCATCAGCTTCTCGACAGATCCCGATGCCCGCAGCGGCTTCGGCCCCTACACGTCAGGTTTCCGTATCATTCCCTTCGGCGATGCCGAGGCTTTCGCCGCCGCAATCAATGCCAATACCGTGGCCGCCCTGATCGAGCCGATCCAGGGGGAAGCCGGCGTCATCATCCCGCCGGCGGGCTATTTCACCCGCATCCGCGAGCTTTGCACGGCAAACAACGTCACCCTCATCCTCGACGAAATCCAGACCGGCCTCGGCCGTACCGGCAAGCTGCTGGCCGAGGAGCACGAAGGCATCGAGGCCGACGTGACGCTGATCGGCAAGGCGCTGTCCGGCGGCTTCTATCCAGTGTCGGCCGTGCTTTCGAATTCCGAAGTTCTGGGAGTGCTGAAGCCCGGTCAGCACGGCTCGACCTTCGGCGGCAATCCACTCGCCTGCGCAGTGGCGCGCGCAGCACTCAAGGTGCTGACGGAAGAGGGCATGATCGAGAATGCCGCTGTTATGGGCGACTACTTCATCGAAGGCCTCAGGTCGATCCGCTCGAACATCGTCAGGGACGTGCGCGGCCGCGGCCTGATGATGGCCATCGAGCTGGAACCCGAAGCCGGCGGCGCACGGCAATATTGCCATGCGCTGAAGGAGCGCGGCCTTCTCGCCAAGGACACCCACGAGCACACGATTCGCCTTGCTCCACCACTGGTCATCACCAAGGAGCAGGTGGATTGGGCGGTTTCGCAGATTGAAAAGACGATAGGCTGAGTAAATCGGCGCAATTCTTCTTCACGATCTCGAAGAAGCCTGGAAGATCCTGAATGCCAGCGATCGGCTGAAAGAGCTCGACAGCAAAACCGCCTGGTTTTCATCAGAGATTAAAAACCTTGGCGATCTCGTCGCCCAATTTAGATTTGGGCAACACTCTTTCGCTAAAGTCATCGATAACCGTAACGATGCTTCGCCGAGCGCAAAGCCATCGCGTGGTATGAAGGCAAAGCTTGTCCGCGCCAATGGTGGCGCATCCGCTTCTGCCCTGGCTTCGACAGTTGGGAAGAATTCTAATGGCCACGATCAATTCGACTAACTTCAGCGGCGATACGCTCGAAATTATTGCCTTCCGCCTGCATGATCAGGAATTCTGCGTCAAGACCACGACCATCCGCGAAATCCGCGGCTGGGCGCCGTCGACGCCGATCCCGCATGCACCGGCCGATGTCATCGGTGTCATGAACCTGCGCGGCTCGGTGATCCCGATCATCGATCTTGCTTTCAAGCTCGGTATGAAGAGCACGGTCGCCAATGAGCGCAGCGCCATTGTCGTCGCCGAAGTTCACAGCATGGTCATTGGGATGTTGGTCGACCGCGTCTCGGATATCCTCACCATCTCCTCCAGCCAGGTTCAGCCGGTGCCTGAAGTGACCGCCTCCTTCGACCGGGCCTATTGCGAAGGCATCATCGCCTCGGAAAATGGCATGATCTGCTTCCTGAACCTTGCCAAGATGTTCAAGGAAAACGAAACGGACGAACTGGCCGCCTGATCCGGCCAATATAATCTGGACATTTGCACAATTCGGATATTCGAAAACCGCCCGGCAACGGGCGGTTTTTTATTGCGGAACAAGCAGCAGGCTGCAGGAAAACGGCAGCCTCACTGGATTGGTTGTGCCGCCGCGAGGCGGCACTTTTGCTCACCCAAACAGCGCGAAAGTCGCCCTCAGCGTCACCCAGACACCCCACAGCAGCGGAATGCCGACGACGGCCCAGGCAAGCATCGCCTTGGCGTCCAGCCCGCCTGTGCCGATGCCGAAGGAACCGGTCGGCCCGGCATTGACGGCTGCCGACTTCGCCTGCAGCGCGGCGACCTCGTCATCCGACATGAACCATTTGTCCGAAAGCGGCCTGATCAGCGCATTGGCGATAAGCCCGAGCGCCAGCATGCCGGCGAGGATATACATGGTGCCGGTATAGAGGGTTGGCCCGGGTGCAACGCCGGCGGCGATCTGTGCTTCGCGGATATAGTTGACGACGACGGGACCGACGATGCCTGCCGTTGCCCAGGCCGTCAGCAGCCGGCCGTGGATGGCGCCGACGAACTGCGTACCGAAAATATCGGCAAGATAGGCCGGGATCGTCGCAAAGCCGCCGCCGTACATCGACAGGATGATGCCGAAAGAGAGAACGAACAGCGCCTTGTTGCCCATGCCTGCGAAAGTGGGCGCCAGCGCATAGAGCACGATGCCGAGGACGAAGAAGCAATAATAGGTATTCTTGCGGCCGATCTTGTCGGACAGCGACGCCCAGAAGAACCGCCCGCCGATATTGAAGAGCGACAGCAAACCGGCGAAACCGGCGGCGATCGTGGCGATCGATGCCTTCTGCCCGGCATCGAGCTGGGCGAAGCCGACATCCGGCAGGCCGATCAGCGAACCGGCGAAGATTTCCTGCAGCATCGGCGAGGCCATGCCGATAACGCCGATACCGGCCGAAACGTTGAGGCAAAGCACCGCCCAGATCAACCAGAACTGTTTTGTCCTGTGGGCATCGCGCAGGTGCACATGTTTGGTGGTGATCATCGTGCTCTTGGCTGCAGGCGGTGTCCAACCCTCGGGACGCCAGCCGGCCGGCGGAATGCGATAGCCGAAGGCGCCGCCCATCATGAAGACGAAATAGATCACCGCCATGACGATGAAGGTCTGCCAGACGCCGACCGAGGTATCGGTCTTGAAGGTATTCATCAGCAGGTTGGCCAATGGGGCGCCGATCATCGCACCGCCGCCGAAGCCCATGATCGCCATACCGGTCGCCATGCCGCGTCGGTCGGGAAACCATTTGATCAGTGTCGAGACCGGCGAGATGTAACCGAGGCCGAGACCGATGCCGCCGATGACGCCAGCGCCCAGCCACATCATCCAGAGCTGATGCGTGATGACGCCGATCGCGGCAAGAATGATGCCGCCGCACCAGCAGCAGGCGGAAACGACGCCCGCTTTGCGCGGACCGGCCCGCTCGAGCCAGCCGCCCCAGATGGCGGCCGATGAGCCAAGCAGAACGAAGAACAACGTATAGATCCAGCCGAGGTCGGCAACGCGCCAGTCGCAGGTCGTGGTGAACAGCGCCGAGGCGAGTGTCAGATCGGGGCAGGCCGTCGAGGCCGTGATCCCGAGCGACTTGGAAAGCGGCAGCCAGAACACGCTGAAACCATAGGCCATGCCGATGCAGAGATGAATGGCGAGCGCCGCCGGCGGCACCAGCCACCGATTGAACCCGGGCCTTGCGCCGATCCTTTCACGGTCGAGCAGGCCGCCCCCGGCCAACGCCCCGTCTGTACGTGTTCCCGCTGCTGTCATGAACAACTCCTCCTTGATTCAGACCTGGCTTGATTCAGACTTAGAGTGACCGGCATACGCAGGCAGCGTGCTCCTGCCTCCCCTCCCGCATGGGCCGGATGCTGGCTATGGGACCTGGTGTGTCACCGGCTCCGGTTTTCGGATCAGAGGAACGGCCTGAAGCACGAGCGCGTCCAGGCCATTCTCCTCATTCTCCAGAATTTCGAACAATTGCCGCCGCATGCGCGGGTCCCAGAATTTATTGATATGGGTGGCGACCCCCTGCGCAGCCTCGCTTTGCGGCTGGCTCTTGAAGAAGGTGGCGATCTGGTTTGCCATATAGACGAGCTTGGTCTTGGTATCATGCGACATCGGCAATGCTTCCGGGCGAGATGCGGTGCGGGTGGGTGAAAATCTCGAAATCCTCGCCACGCACCAGCGCGACGAGGGTCATGCCGGCTTCTTCGGCCGTGCGGATGGCGAGAGCCGTCGGCGCCGATATGGCGATGAGCACCGGGCTACCGAGGATCGCCGTCTTCTGCACCATCTCGACGGAGAGCCTACTGGTGACGACGACGGCGCCGTCCCCGCCTCTTTCGCTGGCGCCGATGACGGCGCCGCAGAGCTTGTCCAGCGCGTTGTGCCGGCCGACATCTTCGCGCACGGCAATCAGCCCCCTGCCGGGAAGATAGAACCCGGCGCCATGCACCGCCCGCGTCTCACGATGCAGCGGCTGTGCCTCGTTCAGCAGCGAAACGGCCCGCACGATATCCGCATGCGCCAGCGCCAACGGCAATGTCGAAACGTCCGGCACCGGCCGTACCGCCTGTTCGATCGATTCGATGCCGCAGAGCCCGCAGCCGACCGGTCCCGCCATGCTGCGGCGTCGTGCCCGCAGCCGATCGGCGACGTCGTCGACCAGGCTCACCTGCACATCGATCCCCTGCTCGCCCTCGACCACCTCGATGCCTGATATCTCCGCCGGCCCGGTGATGATCCCTTCGGTCAGGCTGAATCCGACGGCAAAATCCGCGAGATCCGCAGGCGTTGCCATCATCACCGCATGCGAACTGCCACCATAGGAAAAGGCGATCGGCACCTCTTCCGGCACGATGCGCGAACCGGCCTGGAGGATGCCGTTGCGGCGGGCGGTTTCGGGCGCACGGGCGGTGACGGTGAAGGTCATGATGCGCGTTCCTGCTTACAGAGCCGCCCTCGCATCGTCACTCCGCAGCCTCGAGCTTGCCGGCGATGCGGCGCGATTGCCGCGCCTGCTCGTCATATTCGAGTTGCCATTCGCTTGGCCCGTTCGAGGGCGAGACCTGCACCGCCGTCACCTTGTATTCCGGGCAGTTCGTCGCCCAGTCGGAGAAATCGGTGGTGATGACGTTCGCCTGCGTCGTGGGATGATGGAAGGTCGTATAGACGACGCCCGGCGCGACGCGATCGGTAATCAGCGCCCTGAGCGTCGTGTCGCCGGAGCGGCTGCCGAGCTTCACCCAGTCGCCGTCGCGAACGCCGCGCTGCTCGGCATCATGCGGATGGATTTCCAGCCGGTCCTCCGCATGCCAGACGACATTCTCGGTCCGCCGTGTCTGCGCCCCGACATTGTACTGGCTGAGGATGCGGCCGGTTGTCAGCAGCAGCGGGAAGCGTGGACCGGTGCGCTCGTCGGTCGCCACATATTCGGTGCGGATGAACTTGCCCTTGCCGCGCACGAAGCCGTTGACATGCATGATCGGCGAGCCGAGCGGGTTCTTCTCGTTGCAGGGCCACTGCACCGAGCCCATTTTGTCGAGATAGTCGTAGGAGACCATTGCGAAACTCGGCGTCGTCGCGGCGATCTCGTCCATGATCTCCGACGGATGGGTGTAATTCCAGTCGAGCCCCATCGCCTGGGCAAGCTTCTGCGTCACTTCCCAGTCGCCATAGCCGTTGCGCGGCGACATCACCTTGCGCACGCGGTTGATGCGGCGCTCGGCATTGGTGAAGGTGCCGTCCTTCTCGAGGAAGGTCGAGCCCGGCAGGAAGACATGGGCGTAATTGGCGGTCTCGTTGAGGAACAGATCCTGCACGACGACGCATTCCATCGCCGCAAGCCCGGCCGCGACATGTTTGGTATCGGGATCGGACTGGAGGATGTCTTCACCCTGGATGTAAATGCCTTTGAAGGAGCCGTCGACTGCTGCATCCAGCATGTTCGGAATACGCAGGCCCGGCTCGTTGTTGAGCTTCACGCCCCAGAGCTTTTCGAAGATATCGCGCGTCGCATCGTCGGAAATGTGCCGGTAGCCCGGCAGTTCGTGCGGGAACGAGCCCATGTCGCAGGAGCCCTGCACATTGTTCTGGCCGCGCAGCGGGTTCACGCCGACCCCGGGACGGCCGATATTGCCGGTCGCCATCGCCAGGTTGGCGATCGCGATGACCGTGGTCGAGCCCTGGCTGTGTTCGGTAACGCCGAGGCCGTAATAGATCGCGCCATTGCCGCCCTTGGCATAGAGCCTTGCCGCGCCGCGCAGATCCGCCGCCGGCACGCCGGTGAAGATCTCGGTCTCTTCGGGACTGTGCTGCGGTTCGGCGACGAAGGCCGCCCAGTCCTCGAACTCCGACCAGTCGCAGCGCTCGCGGATGAACGCCTCGTCAAAGAGCCCTTCGGTGACGATCACATGCGCCAGCGCCGTCATGACCGCGACATTGGTGCCGGGCTTCAGCGGCAGATGATAGGAGGCCTCGATATGCGGCGAGCGGACGATGTCGGTCCGGCGCGGGTCGATGACGATGAGCTTGGCGCCCTGGCGCAACCGCTTCTTTAGCCGCGAGCCGAACACCGGATGCCCGTCGGTCGGATTGGCGCCGATGACGATGACGACGTCGGAATGCTCGACGCTGTCGAAATCCTGCGTGCCCGCCGACGTGCCGAAGGTCTGGCCGAGGCCGTAACCCGTCGGCGAATGGCAGACGCGGGCGCAGGTGTCGACATTGTTGTTGCCGAAACCGGCGCGGATCAGCTTCTGCACCAGATACGTTTCCTCATTGGTGCAACGCGACGAGGTGATGCCGCCAATCGCATCGCGGCCGTATTGATACTGGATGCGGCGGAACTCCAGCGCCACATGCGCGAAGGCCTCGTCCCAGCTCACTTCCCGCCAGGGATCGCTGACCTTTTCGCGGATCATCGGATTGAGGATGCGGTCCTTGTGGGTGGAATAGCCGTAAGCGAAGCGGCCCTTGACGCAGGAATGGCCGCGATTGGCCTGGCCGTCCTTCCACGGCACCATGCGCACCAGCTCCTCGCCGCGCATCTCCGCCTTGAAAGAACAGCCAACGCCGCAATAGGCGCACGTCGTCACGGCCGAGTGTTCCGGCTGGCCGATCTGGATCACCGACTTCTCCGTCAGCGTTGCCGTCGGGCAGGCCTGGACGCAGGCACCGCAGGAGACGCATTCGGAATCGATGAAATGCTCGTGCATGCCGGGCGAAACGCGCGAGCCGAACCCACGGCCCTCGATCGTCAGCGCGAAGGTTCCCTGCACTTCCTCGCAGGCGCGCACGCAGCGCGAACAGACGATGCATTTCGAGGGATCATAGGTGAAATAGGGATTGGATTCGTCCTTCGGCATCCATTTCAGATTGATGTCGCCATTGCTGCGCGCCTTGACGTGGTTGTCGCCCTCATAGCCGTAACGTACATCGCGCAGACCGACGGCGCCCGCCATGTCCTGCAATTCGCAATCGCCGTTGGCCGCGCAGGTGAGACAGTCGAGCGGATGGTCGGAGATATAGAGTTCCATCACGCCGCGGCGGATATCCTTCAATCGCCCCGTCTGCGTGTGCACCACCATGTTTGCCGCCACCGGCGTCGTGCAGGAGGAGGGCGTGCCGTTGCGGCCCTCGATCTCGACGAGGCAGAGCCGGCAGGAGCCGAAAGCATCGACCATATCTGTGGCACAGAGCTTCGGCACCTTGATGCCGGCCTCCATCGAGGCGCGCATGATCGAGGTGCCCTCCGGCACGCTGATCTGCTGTCCATCGATGGTGAGCGTCACCATGGCTTCGGATTTCGAAGCCGGGGTACCGTAGTCGATTTCATGGATGAGAGACATGATGGGTCTCCTTGCTTGAGATGGTGAGGTCAGCGCAGGCGTTCCATGAAAAACGCGTCATTCCGCCGCCTCCACCAGTGGTGCCGGCGAAAAATCCTCCGGGAAATGCGTCATGGCGCTCATCACAGGATAGGGCGTGAACCCACCCAGCGCACAGAGCGAGCCGAACTTCATTGTGTTGCAGAGATCGGCAAGCAGCGCCCGGTTCTTCTCCGGCTCGATGCCGTGAGCGATCTTGTCGGCCGTCTCCACGCCGCGCGTCGAGCCGATGCGGCAGGGCGTGCATTTGCCGCAACTTTCGACGGCGCAGAATTCCATGGCGAAACGCGCCTGCTTCAGCATATCGGCAGTGTCGTCGAAGACGACGATGCCGGCATGGCCGATCAGCCCATCCCTGGCGGCGAAGGATTCGTAATCGAATGGCGTGTCGAACAGCGCCCGCGGGAAATAGGCGCCGAGCGGTCCGCCGACCTGCACGGCCTTGACCGGCCGTCCCGTCACTGTACCGCCACCGATCCTGTCGACGATATCTCCGAGCGAGAGACCGAAGGCGGTCTCATAGAGCCCGCCATATCGGACATTGCCGGCGATCTGCAGCGGAATCGTGCCGCGGGAGCGGCCCATGCCGAAATCCCGATAGAAGGCGGCGCCCTTATCCATGATCACGGGCACGGAGGCGAGCGAGATCACGTTGTTGATGACGGTCGGACAGTTAAACAGCCCCTTATGCGCCGGCAGCGGCGGCTTGGCACGCACGATGCCGCGCTTGCCTTCGAGGCTGTTGAGCAGCGCCGTCTCCTCGCCGCAGACATAGGCGCCGGCGCCGGTGCGCACTTCGATATCGAAGGCGCGGCCAGAGCCGAGCACCGATGGTCCGAGAATGCCGGCCTGGCGCGCAACGCCGACGGCCTCGGTCATGACAGCGATCGCATGCGGATATTCCGAACGCGTATAGACGAAACCCTTGGTCGCCCCGGTCGCGAGCCCTGATATCGCCATGCCCTCGATCAACACGAAGGGATCGCCCTCCATGATCATCCGGTCGGCAAAGGTGCCGCTGTCGCCCTCATCGGCATTGCAGACGATATATTTGCGTTCGCCGGCGGCATCGAGAACGGTCTTCCACTTGATGCCGGTGGGAAAGCCGGCGCCGCCGCGTCCGCGCAGGCCGGAATCGGTGATTTCCTTGACGATATCGACTGGTGTCATCGAGATGGCGCGACGAAGGCCGGCAAGACCGCCATGCGCCTCGTAATCGCCAAGCGAAAGCGGATCGGTGACGCCGCAGCGGGCGAAGGTCAGGCGGGTCTGTTCCTTGAGGAACGGGAGGTCTTCAACCTCCCCGAGACAAAGCCGATGCTCGCCTCCATCAATCATCCCGGCATCGAACAGACCAGGCACATCCTTCGCCTTCACCGACCCGTAGCCGATGCGCTTGCCGGCAACCTCGACCTCGACCAACGGCTCCAGCCAGAACATTCCGCGCGAGCCGTTGCGCACGATCTCGGCATCGAAGCCGCGGGCGGCGATCTCCTGGGCAATCGCCTTTGCCACCTTTTCGGCCCCGAGCGCCAGCGCTGCGGCATCGCGCGGAACATATACCCTGACCGTCATCGGCGTGCCTCCGCGACGAGTTCCGCCGCCGTCTGATCGTCGACCCGGCCATAGACCTCGCCGTCGAGCATCGCCGCCGGCGCACAGGCGCAGAGCCCGAGACAGTAGACCGGCTCCAGCGTCACGCCGCCATCGAGCGTCGTCTGATGAAAATCGATGCCGAGCAGCGCCTTGACGCGTTCGGCCAGCGCATCGCCGCCCATCGACTGACAGGCTTCGGCGCGACAGAGCTTCAGCACATGCCGGCCGGCGGGATGGTCGCGATAATCGTGATAGAAGGTCACCACGCCATGCACCTCGGCGCGGGAGAGGTTCAATTCCTCCGCGATAACGGGCATGGCTTCCTGCGGCACATAGCCGAATTCCTGCTGAACCTCGTGCAGAATGGGAAGCAGCGGCCCTTCGAGAAAGCGAAGATCGGCGACGATGGCTCGGGTGCGCGCTGCAATATCGCCTTCGGCGATATGAATGGTCATAAGGCAGCCCTCCCAGCGGCTTACTCGTTGCGAAATAGCGGGCCTCCCCCAGCCGAGTGCTATTCCGTAACCACCATCTCAGGGAAGCAGCCGGCGATCAATAAAGCTATCTCGTTGCTTGATAGGTTTTTTCTATCAAAGTTCTTCATCTTGCACGAGCACTCTCGCTTCATGCAGCAAGGCCGAGACAAGCGGCGTGAAGGGCTCGCGATAAGGCGCAACAAGGCCGACCAGATGATGCGCCTCCGGCTCAACGATTGGGATCATGCGGATTTCCACTGGAAATCCGAAGGATTTGGCGACGTTGCGCGGCATGATGCTCGCCCAGCGTCCGGTCCTGACATGCGAGAACAGCACGATCATCGAGTTGGATTCGAGTGTCGGATGCGCTGTGGCGCCTGCTTCCGTCAAGTGGCGGTTGATGATCCGGCGGTTCTGCATGTCGGCAGTCAATAGACAAAGCCGAAGGTCGCCGATCTCCCGCCAGGTCACGTTGTCGCGATCGGATAGCGGGCTGCCGGCAGCCGTGATCAGATTATAGCGCTCGGCATAGAGGGGAACGGTCGTAACGCGGCCGAGTGGCTCGTTTTCGAGGTAGGTGACGCCTGCATCGATTTCGAGGTTTTCGAGCATGCTCAGCACCTGCAGCGAATTCCGCGAGACGATCGAGAAGGTCACGCCGGGATGCCGCTCCTGAAAGGGCGTGGTGATGCGCGACAGCATGGCGAGCGCTGTCGGGATGGCGGCGAGGCGGATGTGGCCGGAAAGGCCGCGGCGCGCGGCGCGCATCTCCTCGCGCATGGTGCGGGCATCGCCGACGATGCGCCGGGCCCATTCGAGCACGCGCTGCCCCTCCGGCGTCAGTCCCTGGAACCGCGAACCGCGCTGCACCAGCATGACGCCGAGCTGATCCTCGAGCTGCCGGATGGCCGCCGAAAGTGTCGGCTGCGAGATCCCGCACTCCTCCGCAGCACGGCCAAAATGCTTCTCATTGGCAAGGGCGATGAAGAATTCCAGCTTGTCGATCATCCGGTCTCCCGATCCGGCATGACATCATCCGGGTCAGTTCATCTTTGACGCAGCAGCCGTGCTCCGCAAGGGCGATCTCTAGATCAGGATGATTTTAGGGCCGATCGGCCTAAAATCTGAATCCTGATCTAAATCAAAGAAATAGAGCATGATGTCGTCCGAAAACCGCGCACACTTTTCGGCATCATGCTCTAACTGTTTTCTGCAGCCGGAAAAAGATCGAACAGCGATTCGAGAAAGGCAAGCACGCTGACATTGCCGATGCTGTAATAGACCAGCCTGCCCTGACGGCGCGCATGGACCAGACCTTCGAACCTTAGCCGCGCCAGCTGCTGCGAGACCATTGCCTGCTGGATGCCGAGGATATTTTCGATTTCACCCACCGTTCGCTCCTCGTTCGCCAATATGCAGAGGATCAGAAGTCGGGTCTGGTGCGCTAGCGCTTTCAGCAGATCGCTCGCTTCATGGGCTTTTCCAGCGAGTTTGTGCAATTCCTGGCCGGTCATCCCCGGCTCGGGTTTGGGCAACGGCATTCGGTATCTCGGAAGGGAGGCGATGAGGTAGATCAGCACAATAGCATATTCGCACAAGCGAATTGGCCAAAAGTGATGATCTGTCAAAAAAGGTCCATACAAATCAGCAGATAAGCTGACCGCCATTGATCTCGATCACCTGTCCGGTGATGTAACCCGAGAGCGAGGGAGCCGCCAGGAACAGATAGGTGGGGGCACAGTCCTCCGCCGTGCCGAGCCGCTGCAGGGGGATGGATTTTCTCGTCTGCTCCAGCTTTTCGCGAGAGGAATAGCGCTCATGGAAATCCGTCTCGATCGTTCCCGGCGACACGCAATTGACGCGGATGCCGTCCGGTGCAAGCTCACGGGCAAGCGCCTTGGAATAGGTCGCAACGAAGGCTTTCGAGGCCGAATAGATCGAGGAACCGGGGCTGCCGCCGGTCAGCGCCGAAATCGAAACGGTGTTGACGATGGCAGCACCACCAGCCGCCTTCAATGCCGGCAGCAGCGCCCGCGTCAGCGCCACCACCGATGTCTGGTTGAGCCGCACGACCGCCTCATATTCTGCATCGGTGAGCGTGGCAGCGGGAAAACGACCAAGCATGGTGCCGGCATTGTTGACCAGCACATCGACCTTATCGAAGAAGGCGAGAGTATCCTCGGCAAATTGCGCTGCCCCACCGACTGCAGAGAAATCGGCATTAAGCAGCAGCGCCCGTCTTTCGGATTCAGCCGTCAGCAGGAAATCCGGCAAGTCGCGTCCCGGCTTGCGCCCGGTATGGACGATCGCCTTTGCGCCGCAGTCCAGGAACTGCCGGGCCACTTCGAGGCCGATGCCGCGGCCGGCGCCGGTCACCACTACATTGCGATTTTCGAACAGTCTGGGATGGAACACGAAGCCGTCCTCCTCGCGGACAGTGCCGCCGGTTGTGTCATTCGCCCTTAACATATGAGCCGCGCCGACTGAAAGAAAGGCGCGCATCGATCTTTCCCGGCGAAAACAGGGGTTAGTTTTCGGTCTCCAGAAGCCGCGCGCCCGGCCCCTCCTTGCCGAGCCGGTCGCAGGGATTGCGCAACGGACAGCTTTCGATCGACAGGCAGCCGCAGCCGATGCAGCCGGTCAGACGGTCGCGCAGCAGGCTAAGCCGCCTGATTCGCGCGTCGAGATCATCCTTCCAGCGCGCCGAAAGCGTCTGCCAGTCGGCGACGGTCGGCGTGCGCCCCTGCGGCAAGGACGTGAACGCCGTCTGGATTTCCGAAAGCGGAATGCCGACACGCTGCGCCACCTTGATGATGCCGAGCCGGCGAAGCACATCGCGCCCATAGCGCCGCTGATTGCCGCGGGAGCGGATGCTTGAGATCAGCCCCTTAGTCTCGTAAAAATGCAGCGCCGAGACGGCGAGGCCGCTGCGCTCCGCCACTTCGCCGACCGTCAGGAGCTTGCCGAGCGGCGCTGCCGGAATTGTATCCATGCCTCTTGACCTCAAGATTAGTTGAGGTTTTATAACCCTTGCTCCTGCAATCGTAAAGTCCAATCGCAATAAGGAGCGACGCATGCAAACACCCACCAGGCTGGCTGTCATCTACGGAAGCACGAGAGAGGGCCGCATCTGCGACCGGGTGGTCAAATGGCTGACGCAGGAGCTCCTCCGCTTCCCGCAATTTGATATCGACATCATCGACCCATTGGATTTCGCGCTGCCGGCCAACCGTGACATGGCGCATCCCGAAGTCGACAGACTCGCCGGACGGCTTGGCATGGCCGACGCCTTCATCATCGTCACGCCGGAATACAATCACAGCTTCACTGCCTCGTTGAAGTCGATCATCGATTTCTTCTTCGAGCCCTGGCAGGGCAAGCCGGTCGCCTTCGTTTCCTATGGCGGCATATCCGGCGGCCTGCGCGCCGTCGAACAGCTGCGGCTGGTCTTTGCCGAACTCCACGCCGTCACCATCCGCGACTCGGTGAGCTTTGCCGCGCCTTGGAACCGCTTCGACCCAGACGGGCGACTCGATAATCCCGCCGATACAATGCGTTTGCTCGATCGGATGATGGCGAGACTGGAATGGTGGACGCAGGCGCTCGTCACCGCCCGCAGCGATCGTCCCTATGCCGAAATAGAGCGCCGCGCGTCTTTTCAGATGAGCTAAGGACACTCCATCACTTTGAATCTGCGCCTGAGCCAGAAAGCTCCGGTTCCGTTCCCGGCAGGTACGGAACCATTGGGAACACCCGGGCAGATCCTCCGCCCGGGTGTTTTCCGTCACATCCGGTTCATTCAGACCGCACGGACGGGTTCGCAATTTTGCTGTTGCGGGGAGAAAACCCCGGTGGTAGTTTCCGCGCAAATAACAGGGGAGCTCCGTATTGCCGGGGCTGAGATGTGAGGCGCAAGCCTCTGGACCCTTCAAAGCTGATCTGGGTAATGCCAGCGGAGCGAGGTTCAGATGTTCTCAGGCGCACAAGTGTCACTCTATCCGATGTCCGACAATTTCGTCGGCATCATTCTCGATGCCGTCACGGCGCTCGACCCCTATCGCGACCGGCTGCGCATCGAGACCGATGACATCTCCACATTGCTGGTCGGCCCGCCTGACATTCTCTTCGCCGCCATGCACGATCTTTTCGTCGCCGCCGCAAAGACCGGCGACCATTGCGTGCTGTCCGCTGCCATTTCACGCGGCTGCCCCGGCGAGCCCGACGACGCCATCTGCGGCGTCAACCCCTCCCTCGGCCAGGCGGAGCCGCTTGCCGAGCGTATAACAGCCGCACTTGCCGCCGTTGAAATCACCGCCGAAACCGGACAGCCGACGGCTGCGCAATTCTCGCTCTACGTCATGGGAACCGGTACCCATATGGACGAGATCTACGGCTGCATCGACTTCCTGAAGCGCTCCGGCACCTTCGATCGCGCCAAGAATTTCTGCACCAGGCTCTCTGGCGACGCTGGCGCGGTCTTCGCCACCATTCGCGAGGCCTTCTATCGCTTCGGCGACCCCGAGGGACATGTGACCCTCGACATCACGGTGTCCGCCAATACAGCGCCGCGCGTCTCTTCGGACGCGCAAAGGACGCTGTAGCATCTTAAATTGCTGCCGACGAAAGCCTGAAATCGAACGCTGATGACACCGTCAAAACCATCGGAATCGCGCCTTGCCGCGCTCCGCGCCGCTCTCTACCGGGGCATACCCGCCTTGCTCGCCGGCTGCGCCTTTTTGGCGGCATGGGAACTCTATGTCGATCTCTCCGGCATCAAACCGTCCGTCCTGCCGGCGCCTTCGCGTATCGTCGTCCAAGGCTGGCTGAACCGCGAGGCGCTGATATCAAACACCTGGCCGACGCTCGGCGCGACACTCGGTGGTTTCGCCCTGTCGCTTGCCTTCGCCTTCGCCGCCTCGATCCTGATGGATTTCGTGCCCTTCATGCGCCGGGCATTGCTACCGATCTTCATCGCCAGCCAGACCCTGCCGCTGGTGGCAATCGCCCCCCTCGTCGTCCTCTGGTTCGGCTTCGGCCTGTTGCCGAAGATCCTGCTGGTGGCGCTCGTCACCTTCTTCCCGTTGCTGGTCGCCTTGCTGCAGGGCTATGAATCGACCGACCGCGACATCGCCGAATTGCTGAATTCGATGAAGGCGAGCCGCTGGCGCATTTTCCGTCTGGCACGGCTTCCCTCCTCGCTGCCCTATTTCTTCGCCGGCCTCAGAATCTCGATCACCTATGCCGTCGTCGGCGCGATCTTTGCCGAATATGCCGGCGCCGCCCGCGGCCTCGGCATCTATATCCTCAACGCCAAGAACAATTTCCGTCCCGATCTCGTGCTCGCCGCCGTCGTCGTCAGCGCCGTGCTGACACTCTGCCTCTTCGGGCTGACGCTGATGATCCAGCGCCTCGTCATGCCCTGGCAACCATCCGGGGAGCAGCGCCGATGAGCGATGCAATGGTTGAACTGCACAACATCTCGAAGTCCTTCGACGGCATGAAGGTGCTGGGCGACATCTCGCTCGCTGTCGCAGACGGCGAGTTCGTTTCGATCGTCGGCCCGTCCGGCTCTGGAAAATCGACGGTACTGAGATTGCTGACACAGGCGCTTCGGCCTGATTCCGGCGCCATGCTTTTCAAGGGCGCGCCGCTCGAACAGACGCCGCATTCCTTCGCCTTCATGCCGCAGCGCGATGCGCTGATGCCCTGGCGCCGGATCATCGACAATGCCGCACTCGGCCTTGAGGTGCGCGGCATGAGCCGCCGCGCGGCCCGCGCCGCCGTCGCGCCTCTGTTCGACCGCTTCGGCCTTGCAGGCTTCGAGCAACACTATCCCTCCGAACTGTCAGGCGGCATGCGCCAGCGCGCCGCGCTGCTGCGCACCGTCGTCCAGACCCAGGACATGCTGCTGCTCGACGAGCCTTTCGGCGCGCTGGATGCGCTGACGCGCACGCAGATCCAGGAATGGCTGCAGGGCATGTGGACGGAACACCGTTGGACGGCGCTGCTGATCACCCATGATGTTCGCGAGGCAGTGTTCCTCTCCGACCGGATCTACGTGCTTTCGGCTCGTCCGGCGCGTATCATCCGCGAATTCCGCGTTCCCCTGCCCCGTCCGAGAAGCATTGCCGATCTCGGCTCGCCGGCGGCCCAGGCGATCGAAACCGAAATCCTGCAAACCCTGCTTCATCCGCTGGAACAGGATGATTTTAGGCCGGTCGGCCTAAAATCTGAATCCTGTTCTAATTTAAAGAGTTAGAGCATGATGTCGTCCGAAAACCGCTCACGCTTTTCGGCATCATGCTCTAGAGACCTGAGGAGGTCACCATGCTGCTTCTCACCCGTCGCCAGACGATCTTTGCCGCCATCGCGGCAAGCCTCGCCGGCGGCCCCGCCTTCGCCCAATCGGCGCCCGCAAAGGTCCGCATCGCGCTCGACTGGACGCCCAACACCAACCATATCGGCATCTATGTCGCCAAGGCGAAGGGCTTCTATGCCGATGCCGGGCTCGATGTCGAGATTCTTCCCTTCACCGATACCAGCGCCGGAACGCTGGTATCGAACGGCGTTGCCGATTTCGGCATCAGCAGCGAGATCGAGACCCTCACGCAGCGCGCTGGCGGCGGTGACGTGAAGATGGTCTACGGCGTCGTCCAGACGGAAACCGCACGCCTGATCTTCAAGGGCGGACGCGACGACATCAAGAGCCCGAAAGACCTCGACGGCAAAACCTATGGCGGCTTTGGTGGCACCTGGGAGAGCGCGCTGATCTCCGCGATGATCCGCAATGACGGCGGCAAAGGCGACGTCAAGACCGTCACCCTCGGCACCTCCGCTTACGAGGCGCTGGACAATGGCTCGATCGATTTCACGCTGGAGATCTACACCTGGGAAGGCATCGCCGCCGAACTGGAAAACCGGAAGATCGGCCGCTTCCACTATTCCGATTATGGCATTCCGGACGAGCAGACGACGGTCATCGTCTCCAGCGATGCCTATCTCTCCGCAAGTCCGGAACACGCCCGCGCCTTCATCCAGGCGACACGAAAGGGTTATGCCTACTCCGTCGACCATCCCGACGAAGCCTGCGACCTGCTGATCTCGGGAAGCAACGGCGCACTGATGAATACGGAACTGGTAAAGGCTTCTCAGAAGGCATTGATCGAGGGGCACTTTCTGAAATCCGAGGCCGGCGTGATCGGTAAGCTCGACCCGGCAAAGGCCGAGGCCCTCGGCGGTTTCCTGATGGAGAATGGCATTCTGGTCGATGCCAATGGCGCCGCACTCAAGGAGAAGCCGGACTTTTCCACCTATTATACCAACGAACTTCTCGACTGAGCCCAACGCCTGCCTTGCCCGTCGCGGCTTTCCGCTGCAAAGTCCGAGACCGGAGCATGATGTCGTCCGAAAACCGCTCACACTTTTCGGCATCATGCTCTGGGCAAGGTGGGGAGGCAGGATGCGACAACAGGAGAGACTGGCCGGAGCGGACTTTCTGCGCGCGACGGCCTGTCTGCTGGTGCTCGCCCACCACTTTGCACTGCGGCTGGATATGCGCAGAATCCCCGAGGAACTCGGACCGGCCGCAAACATCCTCCGCTTCGGCAATTTCGGCGTCGCCATCTTCTTCGTGCTCAGCGGCTTTCTTCTTGCCCATCCCTTCTGGCGTGCGCTCGACGCGGGCAGCGACACGCCGAGTCTGCGGTATTACACGATCCGCAGGATGGCGCGCATCGCTCCCGGTTTCTGGTTTGCCGCCACCATCGGCTTCGCCCTCAGCGTGACGCTGCTTGCCTTGCCGCTGACGCCTGAGCTTGTGCTCCGCTACGTCTCCGGGCTGCTGTTCATGAGCCAGTGGCATTGGCGCACCTTGTTTCCTGTCGAAGCCGACGGGCCGCTCTGGTCCATTCCCTTCGAGGTCACCAGCTATGTACTCCTGCCGGTCTGCTTCCTCCTGCTGTTTCGTTTGCCCCTCCTGAGGCAGCGCCCATTGCTCGCCCGTTTCGCTTGGCTTTGCGTCATCACAGGCGTACTCCTCGCCCATGTGCTGATCCTGACCTTCTTTCCGCTCGACGACATCGAACGCGGATGGCAGTACGGCCTGCAGGGCGGGGCGAAGGAATGGATGCCGAGATATAACCCGATCGGCTTCTTCGCCGTCTTCGCGCTCGGCGCGCTTGCCGCCGGTGTCGAGGTCATGCTGCCAAGAAGGCGCTCCTCCTGGTTCGATGCCGCAGCGCTCCTCGCCCTCGCCATTGCCGCCTACCGCCTCGTCACATCGCCCGGCGGCTCCGCCGAAGCTTACGGCTGGCTCGAAATCCCCTATGGCTTTCCGGTCTTTCCGCTGGCGGTCGCAACGGTGCTCGTTTCGCTCAGCCATTCGCAACGCCTGGGCAGGCTGCTCGACAACGCTCCTGTCCGCTACATCGCAAAGATCTCCTTCGGCATCTATATTTGGCAAGAGATCATCCTGATATTGATCCAGAGGCTAGACCCTGGTTCGTTCGGCGTTTCCTCGGAAAATGTCGTCACCGGCTGGCTGCAGTCGTGCGGATTGGCGGCAGCGCTCATCCTTCTGGTCGCATCCCTCAGCTACGCGCTGCTGGAAAAGCCGGCGATCCATTTCGGAAACTGGCTGACATCTCGTCAACCCAATCGGGCTACTCCTTTCAAAGTATAAATTTCCCGTAAGCGCAACTACAGGCATTAAGGTTAACGCGGAATACTCCCATTTTTGGTGTCTTTAGGGTTATCAAATTCTTATTTATACCGATGACAAACGATACGTGACCATGTATTTGTCTCCATGCTGTTCAGTATCGCATCTAAACTTGTGGACCTTGCGTAATGAATGCTTTTACTTCGAAGACGAATCCACGCTTCGATCCGTCTCAGCGTCAGGACAAAACCAAGACCCTGGTTATAGCGAACTCCAACATTCGCCAGCCGGATAGCTTTTCCCTTATCGAAAGAAAGATGGCTGTGCGGCTCACCGTGAAGCGGTTGATCGACATCGTCGCCTCAGTCAGCGCCCTCATCGTGCTGGCGCCGCTTTTTCTGGCAATTGCTCTCTTCATCAAACTCGACGATGGCGGTCCGGTGTTTTTCCGCCAGATCCGCTGGGGGCTGAACGGCCGGAAGATCACGGTCTTCAAGTTCCGGTCGATGCGCGCGGAAGCTTGCGATCCGAGCGGCATTCAACAGACCGTCAAGGGCGACAGCCGGGTGACAGGCATCGGCTCGGTGCTCCGCAAGACCAATATCGACGAGCTGCCGCAGCTTTTCAACGTTCTCAGGGGTGAGATGTCGTTGGTCGGCCCGCGCTGCCACGCCATCAATATGCGGGCAGCCGGCCAGCTCTACGAGGAACTGGTGCCGGACTATCATTACCGCCACATCATGCGCCCCGGCATCACCGGCCTTGCGCAGACGCGCGGCTGGCGCGGACCGACGGCGCGGCCACTGGCAGCTCGCGCTCGCATCGCCTGCGATATCTATTATGTCAGGAATTTCAGCCTGCTGCTCGACCTGAAGATATTGTTCAAGACGTTCGTCATCGAGCTGCGCGGCGGCACCGGCTTCTGAGACGATCCCGGCAAAGCGGCCTATCGGCCGCTTCTTCATTTCACGCTACCCGCTTCTCTTCGCTCGCTATGACCAGCTTACGATGGGACTTCCACCCACAAGAGTGCGCCCATGCTGGGCGCACCATGAAAAAAGGCGGCTGTCGCAGCCGCCTTTCATCCCGTCGCAGTCGGCTGCGATCAGTCTTGTTGAACGACGCCGCGCAGGTGCGTCAGTTCCATGATGAAATGCTCGAGCTTCGACTTGTGCTCGTGCAGCTCGGCATGTTCGAGTTCCTGGCGGGCAGCCTCGATGCGGCGGGTCAGCTCGTCCTTATGGAGTTCCTCGACCGGAACCGCGGATTCGGCAAGCAATGTGCAGCCGGTCGGCAGGATATCGGCAAAACCGCCGAACACCACGTAGTCCTGCTTCTTGCCGGAGGCCGAACGCACGCTCACGACACCCGGCTTGATCGTCGTCATCGTCGGCGCATGGTTTGCCATGACCGTCATCTCGCCTTCAGTCGCGGGGATGACGACCTCGGTCACCATCTCCGACAGCAGCAGACGCTCCGGCGAAACGAGCTCAAAGTTGAAATTGTCAGCCATCAGTGACTTACCTTCTCGGCTATGGCTTTCGCATCTTGCAATTTAGTCCCGCAGAACGGGCAGTGCATTATCGCTTGATCGAGATAACCGAGGCCTTCCTCGCTCTGGACCAGGCCTACCACCATCATCAGCACACCATTATCGGCGCGGTAGACGGTCGGCGCCGCTGGTTCCGGAAGATCCGCCACGACCCCTTTCAAGGAGTCGCAGCAGAATATCTCGTCTAGCGCATCGCTCATTAAGCAGCTGCGAGCTTCTTGGCCTTTTCGACCGCTTCTTCCATCGAGCCGACCATGTAGAAGGCAGCTTCCGGCAGATGATCGTATTCGCCGTTGACGAGGCCCTTGAAGCCCTTGATCGTGTCTTCGAGAGCAACCAGCTTGCCCGGCGAGCCGGTGAAGACTTCGGCGACGAAGAACGGCTGCGACAGGAAGCGCTCGATCTTGCGGGCGCGGGCGACGGCAATCTTGTCCTCTTCGGACAGTTCGTCCATGCCAAGGATCGCGATGATGTCCTGCAGGGCCTTATAGCGCTGCAGCGTCGACTGGACCTTACGGGCGACGTCGTAATGTTCTTCCCCGACGACCATCGGATCGAGCATGCGCGACGTGGAGTCGAGCGGATCGACCGCCGGGTAGATACCCTTTTCAGCGATCGAGCGCGACAGAACCGTCGTTGCGTCAAGGTGAGCAAACGAGGTCGCCGGCGCCGGGTCGGTCAAGTCGTCGGCCGGAACGTAAATGGCCTGAACCGAGGTGATCGAGCCGGTCGTCGTCGTCGTGATGCGCTCCTGCATCTGGCCCATGTCGGTTGCAAGCGTCGGCTGATAACCGACGGCAGACGGGATGCGGCCGAGCAGAGCCGACACTTCGGAACCTGCCTGCGTGAAGCGGAAGATGTTGTCGACGAAGAACAGAACGTCCTGGCCTTGGTCGCGGAAGTGTTCGGCAACCGTCAGGCCGGTCAGGGCGACGCGGGCGCGGGCACCCGGCGGTTCGTTCATCTGACCGTAAACAAGTGCCGCCTTCGAACCTTCGCCGCCGCCATGCTTGTTGACGTTCGATTCGATCATTTCGTGATAGAGGTCGTTGCCTTCGCGGGTGCGTTCACCGACGCCTGCGAAAACCGAGTAACCACCATGCGCCTTGGCGACGTTGTTGATCAGTTCCATGATCAGAACGGTCTTGCCGACGCCGGCGCCGCCGAAGAGGCCGATCTTGCCGCCGCGTGCGTAGGGAGCCAGAAGATCGACGACCTTGATGCCGGTGACGAGAATCTGCGATTCCGTCGACTGCTCGACATAGGACGGTGCATCCTGGTGGATGGCGCGCTTGTGAGCGGTGACCAGCGGACCAGCTTCGTCGACCGGCTCGCCGATGACGTTCATGATACGGCCGAGCGTCTCGTTGCCGACCGGAACCATGATCGGAGCGCCGGTATCGGCGACTTCCTGGCCGCGGACGAGACCTTCGCTCGAGTCCATCGCGATCGTACGGACGACGTTTTCGCCAAGGTGCTGCGCAACTTCGAGAACCAGGCGGTTGCCGTTGTTGCTGGTTTCCAGCGCGTTCAGGATCTTCGGCAGTTCGCCTTCGAAAGCAACGTCGACGACGGCGCCGATAACCTGGGTGACTCTGCCGACAGAGCCGATCTTGGGGGTAGCTGCCTCAGCCATTTTCTGACCCTCTTTTCCTAGTCTCAGAGCGCTTCCGCGCCCGAAATGATTTCAATGAGTTCCTTGGTGATCTGCGCCTGACGCTGGCGGTTGTAGCTCAGCGTCAGCTTGTTGATCATCTCACCGGCATTACGCGTCGCATTGTCCATAGCGCTCATCTTGGCGCCCATCTCGCCCGCGACGTTCTCAAGGAGCGCGCGGAAGACCTGGACGGAGATGTTGCGCGGGATCAGATCTTCGAGGATCGATGCCGGATCCGGCTCGTATTCGTAGACGGCGCCTGAATGTGCGGCATCTTCGGTCTGCACAGCTCCCGTTGAAGCCGGGATGAGCTGCTGCGCCGTCGGAATCTGGCTGATCACCGATTTGAACTCGGAATAGAACAGCGTGCAGACGTCGAACTCGCCGGCAGCATACATCTCGATGACGCGCTTGCCGATCTGGTCCGCATTCTCGAAGCCGACGCGCTTGACGTCGCGCAATTCCTTACGCTCGATGATCAGCGAGGCGAATTCGCGGCGAAGGATGTCGTGACCCTTCTTGCCGACGGTGAAGATCTTCACCGTCTTGCCTTCGGCAAGCAGCTTGCGGACATGTTCGCGTGCAAAGCGTGCGATCTGCGAGTTGAAACCGCCGCAAAGACCACGTTCGGCCGTGCAGACCACTAGCAGATGGACCTTGTCCTGGCCAGTGCCGGTCATCAGCGTCGGTGCACCGTCGGCATCGGTGACGGCCTTGGCGATGTTCGCCAGAACCGCACCCATGCGCTGCGAATAAGGCCGGGCGGCCTCGGCCGCCTCCTGCGCACGCCGAAGCTTCGCCGCGGCGACCATTTTCATCGCCTTGGTGATCTTCTGCGTCGCCTTGACGGAGGCGATCCGGTTTTTCAGATCCTTAAGTGAAGGCATCCGTGATCCGTCCTAACTTAGGGCCTGATTACGAGAAAGACTTTGCGAAGCTATCGAGAGCAGCGGTGAGCTTGCCCTTGGTATCGTCGCTGATTGCCTTTTCCGTGCGGATCGCGTCGAGGATGGCGGAGCCTTCCGAACGCAGATATGAGAGGAAGCCCTGCTCGAACTTGCCGACCGAAGCGACCGGCAGCTTGTCGAGATAGCCGTTGACGCCAGCAAAGATCACGGCGACCTGCTCTTCCGTCTTCAGCGGCGAGAACTGCGGCTGCTTCAGGAGTTCGGTCAGGCGTGCGCCGCGGTTCAGCAGGCGCTGCGTCGCAGCGTCGAGGTCCGAACCGAACTGGGCGAAGGCGGCCATTTCGCGATACTGGGCAAGTTCGCCCTTGATCGAGCCGGCAACCTGCTTCATCGCCTTGATCTGTGCCGACGAGCCGACGCGGGAAACCGACAGACCGACGTTCACGGCCGGGCGGATACCCTGGTAGAACAGATCGGTTTCAAGGAAGATCTGGCCGTCGGTGATCGAGATCACGTTGGTCGGAATGAAGGCCGACACGTCGTTGCCCTGCGTTTCGATGACCGGCAGAGCGGTCAGCGAACCGGCGCCCTTGTCGTCGTTCATCTTCGCAGCGCGCTCGAGCAGGCGCGAGTGCAGGTAGAAAACGTCGCCCGGATAAGCTTCGCGGCCCGGCGGGCGGCGCAGCAGCAGCGACATCTGGCGGTAGGACACGGCCTGCTTGGACAGGTCGTCATAACCGATCAGCGCATGCATGCCGTTGTCACGGAAATATTCGCCCATGGCGCAGCCGGCAAACGGAGCCAGGAACTGCATCGGCGCCGGATCGGAAGCGGTGGCGGCAACGATGATCGAATACTTCAGCGCGCCGCGCTCTTCGAGCACCTTGACGAACTGGGCAACGGTCGAACGCTTCTGTCCGACGGCGACGTAGACGCAATAAAGCTTTTCGCCTTCCGGACCGTTGTCGTGAATGGCCTTCTGGTTGAGGAAGGCATCGAGAAGGATCGCGGTCTTGCCGGTCTGGCGGTCGCCGATGACCAGCTCGCGCTGGCCGCGGCCGACCGGGATCAGCGCGTCGATGGCCTTGAGGCCGGTCGACATCGGCTCATGAACCGACTTGCGCGGAATGATGCCGGGAGCCTTGACGTCGACGCGCGAACGGCGCGTCGCGTTGATCGGGCCCTTGCCGTCGATCGGATTGCCGAGCGCGTCGACGACGCGGCCGAGCAGTTCCGGACCAACCGGAACGTCAACGATGGCGCCGGTCCGCTTGACGGTGTCGCCTTCCTTGATGTCGCGGTCGGAGCCGAAGATGACGACACCGACATTGTCGGATTCGAGGTTCAGCGCCATGCCGCGGATGCCGCCCGGGAACTCGACCATTTCGCCGGCCTGGACATTGTCCAGACCATAGACACGAGCGATACCGTCACCGACGGAGAGAACCTGGCCGACTTCCGAGACTTCTGCCTCTTTGCCGAAATTTTTAATCTGGTCTTTGAGAATTGCGGAAATTTCCGCGGCGCGGATATCCATCAGCCAACCTCTTTCAATGCGAGCTTAAGGGTAGAGAGTTTGGTACGAAGAGACGTATCAATCTGACGGGACCCGACCTTCACGATCAGACCACCAAGAATTGACGGATCAACCGTGACGGCAATCGTCACGTCTTTGCCGGTAACGCTCTTGAGTGCCACCTTCAATTCGGTTTCCTGCGCTTGCGAAAGCGCATGCGCCGAGGTGACCTCGGCGGAGATTTCACCGCGATGGTTCGCGGCGATGATGCGGAAGGCCTTGATCATGCCCGGCAGGGCGAACAGGCGGCGGTTGCGCGCCACGACCTTCAGGAAATTGGCGAAGAAACCGCTGATGCCGGCCTTCTCGCTGATGGCGACGATCGCCTTCAGCTGGTCTTCAGCGGAAAAAACCGGGCTTGCGACGAAGCGCTTCAGATCGGCGCTCTCATCCAGCATCGCCTGGAAACGGTCAAGATCGGCGGTGACGCTATCGACGGCGCCCTGCTCGAGCGCCAGTTCGAAAAGCGACGAGGCATAGCGTTCTGCAACACCAGAAGTAAGCTGGGACGTGTCTGCCACTGGCACAAATTTCCCTGATTTCAACCCAAAATCCGGCTCTCGGCGGACGCCGAACCTATGATCTTGAATTCGTTTTGATTTCCCCCAGAAATCACAAGAGAAGCCTCTTGCTTCTTCCGAAATTCGGGGTCCGTCTAACATAGGATGTTCGGACTCGCAACACGCGTAATGCCCGAATACGCCTTTCACATGAATTTCTGTCTGCAAAATCGCGCAATGGCCTGAAAGCAGGCTGAAGACGCCGTCTGCCGGCAGCGAGAGTCACGTCTGGGTGAAGCCGAAAACGTAGAGCAGCGGTAGCGCGGCCAAAGCGATCTGCACAACCAGGAGTAAATAGTTGACGAGATTACTCCCCTTATCGGACAGGATCGAGATGACGCGGGCAAAGGCTGCCATCGCGAAGGAGGCGCCGAGCGCCATGTAGATCCAATCCTGGGCGAGCATGATCGCCGACAGCCCGAAGCCGAGATAGAAACCGCCCATCGAGCGCCCCTCGCCGAAGCCTTCCGGCCGCCCCTCCTGCGCCTGCAGACCGAGAAGACGGAAAGTCTGGCCCGGCGCGAACATCATGATGAAGCCGGCGAGCGCCGTGAAAGCGGCGGAGCAAAAGGCAAGCTGCTCGCCAAACTCGGTCGGAAAGTAAAACTCCATGCGTCAGCCCCAAATCACCCGGATGAATCAGTGTTTTATGACATGGGCCGAAAAAGGAGGGAATGGCGGCGTCATTCATTTAGAGAAAACTCTGCGGATCGATATCGAGCTGCACATGCACCGATCCACGCTCCTTCGGCGATTGCGACAGCATCGCCCGCAGGAACCCTTGCATGTCCGAATTCCGCCGGCCGTGCACCAGAAGACGGAAGCGGTGGCGGCCGCGCACCAGCGCGAGCGGCGCTTCGGCCGGGCCGAGCACCGAGATCCCCGACACCTGCGGCGCGGCGTTGCGCATGGCGCGCGCATGGTTTTCGGCGTCGTGGCGGGTTTCGGCAGAAACGATGATCGAGGCGAGCCTGCCGAAGGGCGGCAATAGGGCGCGTTCGCGTTCGGTGATCTCGCGCTCGTAGAAAGCGTCGGAATCGCCGGAGACAATTGCCTGCATGACAGGATGCTGCGGTTGATAGGTCTGCAGCAACCCATGGCTCTTGAGGCCCGTGCGCCCGGCCCGGCCGGTCACCTGCGACAAAAGCTGGAAGGTGCGCTCGGCCGCGCGCGGGTCGCCATTGGCAAGGCCGAGATCAGCATCGACGATGCCGACCAGCGTCATCAGCGGAAAATTGTGGCCCTTGGCGACGAGCTGGGTGCCGATGACGATATCGGCCTCGCCCTTGGCGATCGCTTCCAGCTCCAGCCGCAGCCGCTTCACCCCGCCCATGATATCCGAGGACAGAACGATCGTCCGCGCCTCCGGAAAATGCCGTTCCACCTCCTCGGCGATGCGCTCGACGCCTGGCCCGCAGGCGACGAGATGGTCGAGCGTGCCGCATTCCGGGCACGCCTCCGGCGTGCGCTCGGCATGGCCGCATTGATGGCATTGCAGCTGCTTGCGGAAGCGATGCTCCACCAGCCAGCTCGAACATTGCGGGCATTGGAACCGGTGGCCGCAAACCCGGCAGAGCGTCAGCGGCGCATAACCGCGCCGATTGAGAAAGAGCAATGCCTGTTCACGCTTTTCCACCGTCTTGCCGATCGCCCGGATCAGCACCGGCGACAGGAAGCCGCCCCGCTCCGGCGCGTGCCTGCGCATATCGACCAGATGCAGATCCGGCATCGCCGCATCGCCGAAACGCGTCGGCAGGTGGACGGTGCTGTAGCGCCCGCTCTGCCCGTTGACCTGGCTTTCGACCGACGGCGTCGCCGACACCAGAATGACGGGAAAATCGCCGATGCGGCCGCGCACGACTGCCATGTCGCGAGCATTGTAAAAGACGCGATCCTCCTGCTTGTAAGCGGGATCATGTTCCTCGTCGACGATGATCAGGCCAAGATCCTCGAAGGGCAGGAAGAGCGCCGAGCGCGCGCCCGCCACGACGCGCACTTCGCCGGTCACCGCCTGTCGCCAGACCTTTTCGCGCATGCGCGGCGCAAGATCGGAATGCCATTCGGCCGGCTTTGCCCCGAAGCGGTCCTGGAAGCGCTCCATAAAACTGGCCGTCAGCGCGATCTCCGGCAGCAGGATCAGCACCTGCTTGCCGCGTTTCAGCGTCTCGGCAATCGCCTCGAAATAAACCTCGGTCTTGCCGGAGCCGGTCACCCCGTCAATGAGCGACACCGAAAATTCGCCCTTGCGGACATCGGAAACGATCTCTTCAGCCGCCTGCTTCTGCGGCCCTTCAAGACGTGCGGCGGCAAAATCCGGATCCGGCATCGCCACCACCGGTGGCGGCGGCAGGAATACAGTCTCGAAGATGCCGAGCGTGATCAGCCCGTCGACGACACTCGTCGAGACACCCGCCGCATGCGCGAGGCCGCTGCGTGTCCAGGAAAAGCCGTCGGAGGCGGTATCGAGCACCCGGGCGCGCGCCGGCGTCATCCGCTCCGGTTCGCCGCCGACGAACTTCAACCCCTCCACCATCGGTTCCGGCTCGAAGGCGTTCGGCGCCCGCAGCGCCATGCGTGCGACGAGGCCGGGCGGCGAGAGCGTATAGGTCGCCACCCAATCGATGAAGTCCCGCATCTCCCTGGAAAGCGGCGGGCAGTCGAAGACATGGCTGATCGGTCGAAGCTTCTTCGGATCGACGCCGTCCTCGCCGCCGTCCCAGACGAGGCCGATCACCTGCCGCGGCCCGAGCGGCACCTGCACGACCGAGCCGGGCTCGACCGCCATGCCATCCGGCACCGAATAGGAATAGGGTTTCGGCGCCGGCATCGGCACCAGCACGGGAACCGTTCGGTTCGCGGGCGGTGCCTCGAAAAGCGCGCCAAATAGATCGGACGAATCTGTGCTCATCGCGCGAGACCATGCCCGCAAATCGATGGAATTGGAACCGCAAAGACGGAGTGACGCGTTCCGGGTCGTCGCGACGATTTAAACAGTGAAGCTCAGAAATTGCGCATCACCTGGCAAGTCGGTCACCACTGCCGGAAGTGGCTTCACTTGTCTCGGCACTGCGTTGCCGCAGGCGCAGGATGGCCGACGCCTCGCGAGGATTGGGCGGCAGGACAGCGTTCTTCAACGCGATCGAATAGGCGTGTTTCGGATGTTCGAGCACGTCCCTGGCATCGCCGCTCTCCACCACCACGCCCTTGCGCATGATCACCACGCGGTCGGAAATGTAATAGGCGGTCGCAAGATCATGGGTGATGTAGACGATCGAGACGTTGAGAGCGTCACGCAGATCGCGGAAGAGATTGACGATCGACATGCGCAGCGATGCGTCGACCATCGAGACCGGCTCGTCCGCCACGATCAGCTTCGGCTCAGGTATCAGCGCACGGGCAACCGCGATGCGCTGCAATTGGCCGCCTGAAAGCTCGTGCGAGAAACGGCCTTTTATCTCCGCCATCGACAGGCCGACGCGTTGAAGGGCGACATCGGCAAGCGCCTCCTTTTCGGCGCGGCTCTTCGCGCCCTTGAAGCGATGGGCGGTGGCGAGCAGATACTCGTCGATCCGCGTCAGCGGATTGAAAGCTTCGAACGGATTTTGGAAGACTGGCTGGACCTTGGCCATGAAAGCCTCGCGATCCCTACGGGACCGCACGGCCTTCACATCCGTACCGTCGAAGCGAATGCTGCCCCGATCGGCCTTTTCGCTGCCGAGGATCATCTTCGCCAGCGTCGATTTGCCGGAACCGGATTCGCCGACGATCGTGAATATCTCGGACTTGTCGGCGGCAAGGGCAAAGCTGACATCGTCGACCGCCTTCATCTTTTCGCGCGAGAAGAAACCGCCGATCGGAAAAAGCTTGGTCACATGGTCGAGTTCGAGAAGGAAATGGCTGCTCATTGGATCCGATACTCCCCGGCACGGAAGCACGCGACCCGCCCTCCGGTGGCGCTCGGCAGCATGGCCGGCACTTCACGTGCGCATTTGTCGATCGCGATCGGACAGCGTGGATGGAAGCGGCATCCCGAAGGCGGATCCGAAAGTGCCGGCGGCTTGCCCCTGAGGCTCTTCCGCGTCGAGACATCACCAATGCGCGGCAGGCTGCCGATCAGGTGGACGGTGTAGGGATGCTGGGGATTGTCGAAGATAGCCTGCGTCGGCCCCTCCTCCGCCAGCCGTCCCGCATACATGATGGCCAGCCGGTCGGTGATGGCGGCATGCACCGACATGTCGTGAGTCACGAAGATGACTGAGGACTGCATGCGGGCTTGCACTTCCTTGATCAGCGCCAGAACGTCCTGCTGCACGAGCACGTCGAGCGCCGTCGTCGGCTCGTCGGCGATGATGAATTCCGGCTCGCAGACAGTGGCAAGGGCGATCGTCAGACGCTGGCGCATGCCGCCGGAAAGCTGGTGCGGAAAAGCCTCGAGCACATGTGGATCGAGATGCAGCCTGGCAAGATGCGCCTCGACGCGCGCGCGGAAGGCGGCGGGATCGAGGTTCATATGGCTGGAAGCGAAATCGGTGAAGGCGTGTTTGACCCTTCTGACCGGGTTCAGCACGTTCATCGAACCCTGCATGATGTAGGAAAGGTGACGCCAGCGTGCCGCCTTCATCTTATTCGGTTCGCCATAGACATCGATCGGCCCGTCGGTAAAGTTGAATTTCACCGTTCCGCCGACGACGCGCATCGGCGGACGGATGGCGCCGGCAAGCGTCTTGATCAGCGATGTCTTGCCGCTCGATGATTCGCCGGCAATGCCGTAGATCTCGTTTCTGCGGATGGTCAGGCTGATATCGTCGACTGCACGGATCTCCCGCCGCACGCCGAAATAATCATTGACGTAATAGCATTTCAGCCCGTCGATCGTCAGCGCGTCCATGGCGTTTTCGGCAAGGGTCAAAGGCTGCGTCCTCATCAGGTTCTGCATCTCCTCAAGCTCCCATGCGGGCGAGCCGCGAGCGCGGGTCGATATATTCGTTCACCGACATGGCGAGCATGAACAGGCCAAGGAACAGAATGACGACGAAGAGCATCGGAAAGGCGACCCACCACCATATGCCCGATACCATCGCGGAATGCGCATTGGCCCAGTAGATCATGCCGCCGATCGTCGGCCGGTTGATGTCGGAAAATCCGAGCACCGAGAGCGTCACCTCGAGACCGATCGCCCAGATCATGTTGTTCATCGTCGTGAAGAAGACGATCGGCATGACATAGGGCAGGTGTTCGCGGACGAGGATCTGCGGTGTGCGCATGCCCGAGAAGACCGCGTGCCGGGTGAATTCCCGCTGACGGAGAGACAGGGCGACGGAACGGATCAGGCGGCTGTCGTGCGTCCATCCGAGCAGCGCTGCGGTGATCGCCAGCATGAACCACGTCATTTGGTCGCGGAGCACGAAGACCAGAAGCAGCAGGATCGGAATATTCGGCAGGGCGCCGAGCGTATCGTTGACCGCCATGATGATCTGGTCGGTTCGGCCGCCGATATAGCCGGAGATCAGCCCGACGGCGATGGCGATGATGCGGCTGACGAAGGCGACGATGATACCGAAGAACAGCGTATTGCGCATCGAGGCGGCGATCTGCCAGAAAACCTCCTGGCCGCGCGAGGTGGTGCCGAGCCAGAATTCGGCCGAAGGCGGCATGTCGGGCGCGACGACATAGATAGCATTCTCGTCATAGGGCGAGAAGAACGACGCCACGATCAGCGCCAGGATGATAGAGATCAGGATGGTTCCGAGCAGGAACTCCTTGTTGTAGCGCAGCAGGTCTCTGAGGACTTTGAACATCACGGATTACCCCAGTTTCACGCGTGGATCGATCAGCGGATAGATGATGTCGATCACGAAGACCGCGGCGGCAACCGCGATGATGGCGATTGTGGTGACACCGAGCACGAGGCTGTAATCGCCGGAATAGATGCCGGAGATCAGAAGCTTGCCGATCCCTGGATAATTGAAGACGAACTCGACGATGACGGCGCCGCCGAAGACGTTGCCGAGACTGAGTGCCAGGCCGGTGACCTGCGGCAGCATGGCGTTGCGCGCCACATATTGCGAAAAGATGCTGCGCGAGCGCACGCCGCCAAGCTCGGCATAGACGACGTGATCGTCGGTGACGATGTTGGAAACCAGCGAGCGCATCGAGATGAACCAGCCGCCGATGCCGACGAGCACGAGGGTCAGGGCCGGCAGGATGCCGTGTTCGATCACCGAGCTGATGAAGGCCCAGTTGAAGGCCGGCGCGAGATTGACCTGCGCGCCGTCGCTGATCGGCAGGATCGGCCAGATGAAACCGAAGAGGATCACCAGGCTGAGACCGATGATGTAGGTTGGGATCGGCTGCAGCGCCATGATGACAATGCCGGCAACCTTCAGCAGCTTGCTGCTGCGGAAATAGCCGGCAAGCGCGCCGAGAAAATTGCCGATGATCCAGGAAACGATCGTTGCGAGCGTCAGAAGCCCAACGGTCCAGGGCAGCGCCCGGCCGATAACAGTCATCACGGGGGTCGGAAAGGAGGAAAGCGACGGGCCGAAATCGCCGGTCAGCACGCGGCCCCAGAAGGTGAAATACTGCTCCAGCAGCGGGCCGCCGGTGCCATAGAGCTCGCGCAGCGATTCGCGGAGGATTTCGACGGCCTGCGGATCGGTGGAGCCGAAGCTCGTCAACAGCGATACGGTCTGCTCGATCGGATCGACCGGCGAAAAATGCGCGATCAGGAAGGCCAGCGTGATGCCGGTGAAGACCACAAAGAGAAATTGCAGAAAGCGTTTTGCCGCATAGATCAGAAAGCCGTTCATGACATCGACCTTTCAATAGCAGAACGGAAACAGCCGGCGGCCGGCTGTTTCCTTTGTTGTGCCTCGATCAAGGCTTCGGCGCATCCGGATTGGCCTTCAGTCCGACCACCATGTAGCGAATGTTCGACCAGTTCGGACCCGAGGCCGAATAGGGATTGTCGGCGCTCGGATAGTTGGTCCAGTAGGTCGTATCGAGGGGTGCGAACTTGTTGTAGGCCATAAGCGGGATCATCGGCATTTCCTCGACGGCAAGCTTCAGGAAGTCCTGGCCGAGCTTGGCGACATCGGGCGAATCGAAGGCGATCGACCGATTGCGCTCGATGATCTGGTCGAGACGCGGATCCTGCCAGCGCTGCAGATTGCGCGGCGGCTGGATCTGCCCGACCGGCTTGATGAACTCCGAATGATAGCTGTCGAGGAAGAAGGAGAGGTCGGGATGACCGCCCCAGGTCTCGATGCTCCAGTAGATCGCCGCCTCGAAATCGCCGGTGCTGAGACGCTGGCCATTGGTCGGGCCGGCGACATCGACCTTGGTGGCGATGCCGGCTTGCGTCCATTGCTGGGCAATCACCGTGCCGGCGCGGGCAAGCGTCGGGATGGCATCGCCTTCCACCTGCAGGCGGATCGTAAAGGGCGTGCCGTCTGGCTTCACCCACTGGCGGCCGCTTTTCTTGAAGCCTGCCTTCTGCAGCAGCTCGGTTGCAGCCTCAGCGTCCTTCTTCCACCAGCCGAAGCCGAATGTGCGCTGCAGCTTGGCCGGATCGGTCGGGATCTGATCGGCCCATTGGCTGCGCACCATGTTGGCGATCTGCGCCGAGATGTTCGGATCGTAGGGCTTGATCTTGCGGGATCCGGTGTCGAGCTCGAAATTCGTCAGCCAGTCCTGCATCGGTGCATAATAATCGTCTGGGGCAGAACCCGTCGGCGGCGTGGCAAGGGCAGCGATATTGGCCGCGCCGCGGTAGGAGCCGAGCGCCACTTCACGGATATCGATCAGCAGAGCGAGCGCCCAGCGCACGTCCTTGTTGTCGAAGGGCGCCTTCTTCGTATTGAAGAGAACGGAAGGCAGCGTCGGGTCCGGATGCGCAAACGGGAAGCCCTTCAGCCAGGAGGCCGTGCTCTTGCTGTCACGCATGATCGAGAACATGCCTTCGGGCGCCATGTCGTTGATGACGTCGAGATTGTGGTTGCGTTGTTCGATGACGCGGGCCTCCGGATTGCCGGCCGCACGATAGACGACGTATTTGACCTCGGGCGGTTGTGCCGCAGCCAGGCCGATCGAAGTGCGCTGCCAGTCGTCACGCAGCTTCCAGATCGTCCAGTTGCCGCCCTTGTCATAGCTCTGCAGCTGGTAGGGGCCAAGCGAAACCGGTGGGTTATTGTTGAAGGACAGCGGATCTGCGGCCTTCTCGAAGACGTGCTTCGGCATGATCCAGGCGGCATTCCAGCGCACGGTGAAAAGCGTGTGGAAACGCGAGTTCGGCTTCTTCAGATGAAAGACGACCGTCTGCGGATCCGGATTTTCGATGCTCGCGACATTGACGGTGAAGGGCGCGCTCCAGGCCATGCCGGGATGATCGATCTGTGTCTGCACGGTATAGACGACGTCGTCGCTGGTGAATTCGACGCCGTCGCTCCAGAAGATGCCCTTGCGCAATTTCACCGTCATCTCGGTGAAATCGGCGTTGTAGCTCGGCGGTTCGCTGGCCAGCGCATTCTGCCAGGCATCCTTGCCGCCCTCTGGATTGATGAACCACAGCGTATCGGTGGTCAGCTGTTGCAGGCCGTTGAGGTTTGCCGCCGCCCCGCCGCCCGGAGCCCAGACGTTGAACCAGTCGGCATTCTGCTGCGGCGTGCCCTGGATGATCAGCGTTTCGTTGCGCGGTATGCCAGCAATGAAATCCTGCGCAAATGCCGGAAGGGCCACGAGCGACAATAAGGCAATGGCTGCATATTTACGGACCTTCATCGGATGTCCCTCCTCCTCAACTCGCCACGGCGAGCGCTTCCCGTAATCAATTGACGATAGCGTCCAGCGAACCCCACCTGCACGTGCCCGGGGACACATGCACTCCTCGGCGGCGAGCGAACTCACGCCACAGTTATCGACAATTTTTTGAGAAACGGCAACTGATAATTTTGCAAGCTATAAATAATTGCGCATTTTCAGGCGTTTTTGACGCATGGCGATGATCTACTTTTTTATATTATTGACAAAGCGAGCATTTCGCTTAGCTTTTGCGACGAGCGCGGCGCCCTCCCAAGAGGCCGCACTTCATCACCAGATAGGTCGGCTGCTTTCGGGAGGAGGCTTTGGCATGACCGTTCAAGAGGACACCAAGATGAGCAGCCCCCATGACGTGACAATCTCCGTTCACGCCAACCGGCCGACCGGCAAATACGAACCCTTGTGGAACTGGTTCGGATACGACGAGCCGAACTACACCTACTCCCCGCACGGCAGGAAGCTGCTCAAGGAACTCACCGAGCTCAGCCCCGAGCCACCGCGCATCCGCGCGCACAATCTTCTGACCAGCGGCGATGGCCTGCCTGCCCTCAAATGGGGTTCGACCAATGCCTATACCGAGGATGCGAACGGCAATCCGGTCTACGACTGGACAATCATCGACAAGATCTTCGACACCTATGTCGAGGCCGGCAATATTCCGCTGATTCAGATCGGCTTCACGCCAGAAGCGCTCTCCGACTTCGACGGCCCTTATCGCCACCAATGGGAGCCGGCCGACAAATACGCAACGATCACCACCGGCTGGACGGCCCCGCCGACGGACCTGAAGAAATGGGGCGACCTGATCGAAGCATGGGCGCGCCATCTGGCCGAAAGATATGGTGAGGACGTCGTTTCAAGCTGGCCATGGGAAGTGTGGAACGAGCCGGACGGCCACTACTGGACCGGCACCATCCCGCAATTTTGCGAAATGTATGACGTCAGCGCCAAGGCCTTGAAGCGCGCGCTTCCGAACGCCCGCGTCGGCGGGCCGCACACATGCGGCGCCTTTGCCAACGAAAAAGCCCAGACCTTCCTGCGTGCCTTCCTCAAGCACGTGGTCGACAACAAGTCGCCGATCGATTTCCTCGCCTTCCACGCCAAGGGCAATCCCGTGATCTACGAGGGTCACGTGCGGATGGGCCTGCACAAGCAGCTCCGCGACATCGAGACGAACCTTGCCATCATCAATGAGTTTCCGGAACTCCGGCACCTGCCCGTGGTGATCGGCGAATCCGATCCGGAAGGCTGTGCCGCCTGCTCTGCACGCGTCCATCCGCAGAACGGCTATCGCAACGGCCCGCTCTACGGCGTCTATGTCGTCGAAAGCATGATCCGCACCTATGAGCTTGCAAGACGCGCCAACATCCACATCGAAGGCGCTGTCACCTGGGCCTTCCTGTTCGACGACCAGCCCTATTTCGACGGCTTCCGCGATCTTGCCACCAACGGCGTCGACAAGGCTGTTCTCAACGGCTTTCGCATGCTCGGCAAACTCGGCGGCGAATGGCTGGAATCGGAAAGCGATTATCGCCGCGATATCGAAGATATCATGAGCCATGGCGTTCGCGGCAAGCCCGATGTCAATGTCGTGGCGACCCGCGACGACAAGGGCGTTTCCATTCTCGTCTGGCATTATCACGACGATGATGAAGCCGGACCGTCCGCAAATATCACGGTCAATCTCGACGGCTGGGACAACAAGTCCGCCTCGCTCAGGCATTTCAGGATGGACGAGGAGCATTCCAACGCCTTCGGCGTCTGGAAAGCGATGGGCAAGCCGCAGGATCCGGCCGGCGAAGACTATGCCAGGCTGGAAGCCTCGGGAAAGCTCGCCGAAATCGACGGTGAGGCGTCGGTCAAGGTCGATGACGGCAAGATCGCCCTCAAGGTCTCCCTACCGCGTCAGGGCGTGTCTCTCCTGCGCCTCGATTGGTGAGCCGGTAGGCGAAGGGAGCACAATCGAAATTTTGCGCTCCCTTTCACACGACCCGGTCAATTCTCGCTGACATAGGCGAGATAGCGTTTCTTGCTCGGCTGCAGATGGTCGACGCAGAGCTGGGCGAGAACCCAGTTATCGCCACCGCGCAGCATCTCGATCATCAGCCGGTGGTGCTCATGCGAGATGCGCAGCGACTCCTTGCTCGACATCGAATTGGCGCGCACCGGCAGGCTGAGCCGCATATAGAGCTCGATCGATTGCACCAGATGCGCATTGCCGCAGGCGCCGAAGAGCGTCAGGTGGAATTTGTCGTTGGCCTCGTGCACACCCCTGAGATAGCCGGATTCGATGTGGCGGCCATGCTCCTCGTGCAGCGCCAGCAGTTCCTCGATCAATGCCTCGGGTGCAGGCAGTCTTATCCACAGCGCTGCCTGCCGTTGCAGCAATTCCCGAACGTCGTAGATTTCCTGGACCTGGCGAGCCGTCAGCGAACGGACGGTCGCCCCCTTGTTGCGCTCCCGAACGACGATGCCCATCGTCTCGAGCTGCACGATCGCCTGCCGGGCGAAATGGCGCGTGACGTGAAAGCGGGCAAGAAGCGCGTCTTCGGTCAGGCGGGTTCCCGGTGCCAGCCGCCCGAAAATGATGTCCTCCTCCAGCGCGCGGGCAATGCTTAGATCATCATGCTCTATGCCGTCTTCGCGGCTTTCGTTGAGCGTCTGCAACGTCATCTCCTCTGAAGCATAACCCCGAAAATCGAAGTCGATTTTCGGAAAAGGATTATGCGCCAATTTAATGTGATAGAGCGTCCTTAGCGCGTCCTGTCGGACGCGCGGCGCTCTAACGGTGGGCCATGTTACAGCGGATTGCGTTCCGGGTCGAACCGGCTCAGGCGATAGATATCCTCGACAAGAGCAAGCGTCTTAATGTTATCGTCCGGCGATGTCTCCATCGCCACCCTTCCATCGAGGCTGTCGAGGAAATGCGCAATGGTCGCGTCATAGGCGCCTTGGTAGGTCTCGTCAGGATCGAAGCTCTCCCGGCGCTGCTGCGCACCCTCGGCCGAGAGCAGATTGCCGTTAAGTTCGAGCGTGCCGCGCGCCCCGAAGATGCGTAGGTGATCGCGCGGCGCCGGCGGCGCGCCATGCACGGCGAGATTGGCATTGATGGTGACGAGAACGCCATCGCTCGTCCGGCGCAGGACGACGCTTGCGACATCCTCCGCGACAATATCGCGATTGCTCCTCTCAAGCCGGGCACTGACCACCTCCATCTCGCCCAGAAGATATCTCAGCGTATCGAGATGATGGATCATGACCTCCATGACCAGCAATCGCTGCTGCGTCCGGAAGAACGGCTGGCGCACCAGCGCCGGTCTCTTTCCCTCCGCATCCGCGATCATGCCGCTGGACAGGAATTCGAACTGCACCTGGCGGATCTCGCCGGCAAGCCCCTCGTCGAGCCACGCCTTCAGCCGCCGATAATAGGCGCGAAACCGCCAGTTCTCGTGGATCATCAGCCTGCCCCTGCCAGAAAGGCTTGCCAGCAGATCGACCGCCTCGCCGTAGGAGGGTGCCAGCGGTTTCTGGCAGATGATGTCGAGGCCCTTTGCTGCCGCCAGCCGGACCAGCTCGACATGGAACTCCCGCGGCGCGCAGATATCAACGGCATCGAGCTGCTCGACATCCAGCATCGCCTGCGCGCTCGCATAGTTGCGCGCGATATCGAAGGCGGCAAGCCGGGCTTCGATGGCGCTCGGCGACGGATCGGCAATCGCCACGACCTTAGCTCTTTCCGATTGCCGCATCCATGCAGGCAGATGGTAGGCACTGACCCAGCCGGCGCCGATAATGCCGACACGCCGTCGTTCCATTCCCATCACGGCGCTTCCTCTGTGTTCAATCCAATTTATCAATAATCTATCCTGCTTCACCGCAAAAGCCAATCACCTGACTGCCGAGCGAAAGCACGAATTTCGAAGATTTCCATTATATTTTATGGCGATCGCCGAAGAAATCCAAAAATACGATACAGTGGCGCCATCTTATTTATTGACAATCCTCCGTATCCCTCTACCCTGACGCCACGGCCATGGATCAATTTGGCGAGGGAGGAACAGGTTTGTCGAACGGTCTTCGCCGCAAGCTGACGAGTTATGGCGATCAGGGATTCTCCCTTTTCCTGCGTAAAGCGTTCATCAAGGCCATGGGTTATTCGGACGATGCGCTCGACCGTCCGATCGTCGGCATCGCCAATACCTACAGTGATTTCAATCCCTGTCACGGCAATGTGCCGCAACTCATCGAGGCAACCAAACGCGGCGTGATGCTGACGGGCGCGATGCCCATGGTGTTTCCGACGATCTCGATCCACGAGAGCTTTGCCTCGCCGACCTCGATGTATCTGCGCAATCTGATGGCGATGGAAACGGAAGAGATGATCCGCGCTCAGCCGATGGATGCCGTCGTCCTGATCGGCGGCTGCGACAAGACCCTGCCAGCCCAGATCATGGCGGCCGCCAGCAGCGAGATACCGGCGATCTTCCTGCCGACCGGACCGATGGCCGTCGGCCACCATAAGGGCGAACGGCTTGGCGCCTGTACGGATTGCCGCCGTTTCTGGGGACGCTTCCGCGCCGGAGAGATCGACGAGGCCGAGATCGCCGAGGTCAACAATAAGCTGGCCAGCTCGATCGGCACCTGCACGGTGATGGGCACGGCGAGCACCATGGCGAACCTGACCGAGGTCATGGGGCTCTGCCTTCCCCGCGCCGGCTCCGCACCGGCCGTCGAATCCGAACGGGTCCGCGTTGCCGAGGAGACGGGCCGTGTCGCCGCGCGTCTCGCCATGGATGAGGCTGCCCCGACGGTGCGCGATATCCTGACGCCGCAAGCAATCCGCAACGGTCTCGTCGCGCTGCAGGCGATGGGCGGCTCGACCAATGCCGTCGTCCATCTTGCCGCAATCACCGGCCGCCTCGGCCTGCGCCTCGACATGGCCGAACTCGACCGGCTGGGCCGAAGCATTCCCCTGCTCGTCGACCTGCAGCCCTCCGGCCAGCATTATATGGAGCAGTTCCACGAGGCGGGCGGCGTCCCGGCTCTGTTGAAGGCGGTGCGCCATGAAATCGACGGCAGCGCCCCGACGGTCTACGGCAGGACGATCGGCGAGATCATCGACGATGTCATCGACGAACCGGGCCAGACCATCATCCGCACCGTCGAGAAACCGTTGAAGCCGATCGGAACGATCGCCGTCCTGTACGGCAATCTCGCGCCGCGCGGCGCCGTCATCAAACAATCGGCTGCCTCCAAGGAATTGCTGCAGCATATCGGGCGCGCCGTGGTCTTCGATTCCGTCGAGGATATGACGCTGCGCATCGACAGCGACGATCTCGACGTCCATGCCGATGACATCCTGGTTCTGCGCAATGCCGGACCAAAGGGTGCGCCCGGCATGCCGGAAGCCGGCTATCTACCCATCCCCCGCAAGCTCGCGCGGCAGGGTGTGAAGGACATGGTGCGGATTTCCGATGCCCGCATGAGCGGCACGGCCTTCGGCACGATCATCCTCCATATCGCGCCTGAGGCTGCCGATGGCGGTCCTCTGGCGATCGTCCGCACCGGCGATCGTATTCGCCTCGACGTCGAGGGCCGGCGCATCGACCTCGATATCGACCAGGCGGAATTCGATCGCCGCATGCTTGATGTCCTCAACCGGCCTTCCCCTGCGCCGTCGCGCGGCTATGCGAAGCTCTATCAGGAACGCGTGCTCCAGGCCGACGAAGGCGCCGACTTCGACTTCCTGCAAAGCGAGGAGCTCGACGCGCGATGAGCGCCGCTGATATGGAGGCACCGCTTTGCCTGCCCCGCCGGCCGCTGACGCGGCTGCCGCGGGCGGCACTGCCGCAAGGCACGGTCGATACGCATTTCCACGTCTTTCGCGCCGGCGCTGCTCTCAACACCCCACGCAGCTACACGCCTGACATCGCGGCGATTTCAGACTGGATCGAATTCTCCGGCAGCCTTGGCATCGGCAGGGGCGTATTGGTACAGCCAAGCGTCTATGGCCTCGACAACAGGGTGCTGCTGGAGGCGCTTGCCGCCTATCCAGATCGGCTGCGCGGCATCGTCGTCATCGATCCCGAAACCGCAGCGACCGAGATAGAGCGGCTCGACCGGCTCGGCGTGCGCGGCGTGCGGATCAATACGCGCAACAAGGGCGGCGTCCCGCTCGCCGCCGCCAGGACACTGGCGGAAAGTATTGCCCCTCTCGGCTGGTCGCTGCAATTGCAGATCAATCCCGAACAACTTCCCGATATTGCGGCAACGCTGTCCGGCATCCGCCTGCCCATCGTCATCGACCATCTCGGCTTCATTCCGCTTGCCAGCGAGACGAGATCATTGCATGTCGATGCGCTGAAAAGACTGATGGACAGAGCCGAGGCCTACGTCAAAGTAACCGCGCCCTATCGCCTGACGAAGGACGTGAACTACGACGGTTTTGCCGAGATCGCCTGCGCTCTTGTCGCCAGCCATGCGGAAAGGCTGCTCTGGGGCAGCGATTGGCCGCACACCGAATTGTGGGACGGCATGCCCGATGACGCCGAGCTGGTAGAGACCATGCAGGCCGCCATCGACGACCCCGCGATTGCCGAAAGGGTTTTTGTTCGAAATGCCGAAGCGCTGTTCTTCGGCCGTTGAATTGGAGAGCACCAATGGCCAGACTGACCGAAGATGCCAAGGGCGTCTATGTGATCGCCGTAACCCCCTTCACCGATGACGGCGCGCTCGATCTCGCCAGCATCGACAGCATGGTCGATTTCTACGAGGGCGCCGGCGTCACCGGCCTGACGGTGCTTGGCCAGCTTGGCGAGGCGCCGAAGCTGACCGCCGAGGAATCGCGGATAGTCGTCGAACGGGTGCTGAAGCGCCTCGACGGGCGCCTTCCCGTCGTCGTCGGCGTTTCGGCGCCAGGGCTTGCGCCGATGAGCGAACTCGCCGACGCCGTCATGGGCGGGGGTGCCGCCGGCGTCATGGTCGCGCCGCCCTGGACCGTCAAGACCGACGATCAGGCTTTCGCCTTCTACCAGTCGGTCGGCGAGGCCCTGGGCGACACACCCTTCGTGCTGCAGGATTATCCGCTCACCACCAATGTGACGATCGCGCCCAAGGTCATCGAGCGCATCGTCAACGAGGTGCCGAACTGCGTCATGCTCAAACACGAGGATTGGCCGGGTCTGTCGAAGATCTCGGCACTTCGCGCCGCCAGCGACAAGGGCGCCATGCGGCGCATTTCGATCCTTTGCGGCAATGGCGGGCTTTTCCTGCCCGAAGAGATGGGCCGCGGCGCCGATGGCGCCATGACCGGCTTTTGTTATCCCGAGATGATGGTTGGTGTCGTCGAGGCCTATGCCGCCGGAAATCCCGATCGCGCCCATGCGATCTTCGACGCCTATCTGCCGCTCGCCCGCTACGAACAGCAGCAGGGCATCGGTCTTGCCTCGCGGAAATACGTGCTTGCCAAGCGCGGCGTGATCAGATCCGCCACCTTGCGCAAGCCAGGCGCCAAGCTCTCGACGCTCGATATTGCCGATGTCGAGCGCTTGCTGGCGCGCCAGGCCATCCGCCTCAAGGAGATCGGGGCGTAACGAACCGGTGCAAATCCGAAGCCGCTGGATCGTCGCTATGGTGCTGCAGCGCGAGCAGATGCGTATGTCCGTCTCGTCCGTGCGGCTGAAACCGGGCGACTCCCAGAACCTCGCCGCACCATCGTTTCCGGCATGAACGGTGACGACGGTGCAGCAGGACTGCGCATGTTCGAGCAGAGCCAGGGCAAGCATCCGGCCGATGCCGCGCCCGCGCATTGCGGGACGAATGTAGAAACGCCGCATCCGCAACGCCCCTGACATGGCGGGGTCGACGGTGATGCCGCCGATGCCGACGAGCGCGTCATCGACATAGGCGCCAAGCAGCCTTTCGCCGTGATGTTCGAACTTGATATCGCCGGGCGACCATTCGTCGATAAGGCGGGCGACATGGCAATGGCCCTCCCGCCGGGCCTCGCTTTCAAGATCCGCGATCTCCTGCGGCAACCGATCGCGGATCTGGCGGATATCGATCGTCATGGCAATGCCGGTGGTTAGACTGCAGGAACCGGAATCTCGCGGCGCGTCGCCGCAACCGGCAGGCCGACCGGCACGAAACTCGCGTCGCCATCGGCGGCCATGTCGTGCACCGTATGTTTCTCCAGCGCCTTCGTCACCTCGTTGAGGTCGCCGTCCAGATGTTCGGCCGGAATGAGATTGCCGATGACGAAATCGAAGCGGTCGCCGCGTTTGTTCAGCAGTTCGTGGAACACGGTCATGTCGCGAAGCTCCGTCGACCATTTCGCCAGCCAGTAGAACAGGCCGGAATTGCGTGCCGTCATATGGACGGGAAGGATCGGCAGATTGTATTTGCGCGCCAGCCCGACGGCCGAGGTTTTCCACGGACGTTCGTTCAGCCGGCCGTTCGCCCAATAGGCGATGCGGCCTGAAGGAAAGAGCACTGTCGCCTTGCCTTCCTTCACCGCGTGGTTCGTCAGTTGCAGCGTCTCGCGCGCTTTCAGCTTGCTCTTGTGCTCCTCCCGCCACTCGACGGGAATGATCATCTCGGCAAAGCGCGGATTGACGCGGATGGCATCGCGATTGGCAAAAAACATCATGTCCGGCCGTCGCGCCTTCAAAAGATCGAACACGGCAACGCCGTCGGCGATGCCGGTCGGATGGTTGCTGACGAGGATGAAGCCGCCGGTATCGGGAATGCGTTCGCCATTGATGAGGCCGATGTCGAGTTTCAACACGTCGCTCAGATATTCGAACGACTGGAAGCCCGGCATTTTGGCGACCGCATTGGCGAACTCGAGAGCCTTGTTGTAGCGCAGCAGCGTATAGAGGAATGGCCGCATGACCGGCCAGAGCGGATTTTTCACGATCCTCTGGCCGCGTTCGGCAATCAGCGTATCGACGATATGACCGGGCTTTCCCTGTGAAATGAGAGCGATCGCTTCCGCGAGCTGTCCGAAAGCCGTCATGGAATCGCGCCGTGCCATGAAAGATCCTGTCTATGGGGTATAAGCTATCGCAGTAGAATATGATCGAAGGATGACAATGGCTTGGCCGGCATTAGCAATTCCATAACTGTTCCTGCTCCAAATTGGCGGACTTGAAGGCAAAATCAAGGCCCGCAACGTGAACGAACTGCTTGTTATCGCCGATCAGCGCCTAATGGCGGAACGGGCCGCGTGGCTCGAAAACCTCGCCAGTGAGCGCCGTCTTTCCGAGCATACGCTCGACGCCTACGAGCGCGATACCCGCCAGTTTCTGACCTTCCTGACCGGCCATCTCGCCGGCCCGGTGACGCTTGGCGATATCAGGGAGTTGCGCTCCGCTGATTTCCGCGCCTTCCTGGCGGCCCGGCGCAAGCAGGGCTCCGGCGCCCGCTCGCTCGGCCGCAATCTCGCCGGTCTTCGCTCACTGCTGCGCCATCTCGAAAAGAAGGGCCTAGTCAACGCCGCCGGCGCTGCCGCGGTGCGCTCGCCGAAACAGCCGAAATCACTGCCCAAGCCGCTGTCGGACACCCAGGCGATCACCGTCGTCAGCGACGACGCCCAGCTCCATGACGAGCCCTGGATTGCTGCGCGCGACGCGGCGGTCATGACGCTGCTCTACGGCTGCGGCCTGCGCATCTCCGAAGCGCTGGATCTGACTCCCACCGACTTGCAGAAGGGCGCGACGACGCTCCGCATCACCGGCAAGGGCAACAAGACGCGGCTGGTGCCGCTGCTGTCTGTGGTCTTCGACGCCGTCGAGAAATACCGCGCGCTCTGCCCATATCATCTCGAAAGCGGCGAACCACTGTTTCGCGGCGCCCGCGGCGGCAAGCTGCAGGCGGCGATCATCCAGCGCACCATGCAGAAGATGCGCAGCGCCTTCGGTCTGCCGGAGACGGCGACACCCCATGCATTGCGCCACTCCTTCGCCACCCATCTGCTTGCCGGCGGCGGCGATCTGCGGACCATCCAGGAATTGCTCGGCCATGCCAGCCTTTCCACAACGCAGGTCTATACCGGCGTCGATGCATCGCGGCTGCTCGAGGTGTATGATCGGGCCCATCCGCGCGCCTAGCGCATCGGCCCGGAAATCGGAATCGATTTTTGGAAAGCACGATGCGTTGATTTAAAGTGCATCGCCATGAATCCGATTTGATGTGATGCGCTTTAAGTTTCGTTAACGCATTCTCTTAAAGGAATATGCGCAAGCCGGGCGTAGAGCATGAAGCCTATAGCATGTGATCGGAACACCCATCATGACGACATCAATCGGCCGCCGGACGTCTTACCTCGCAGTGCCGGCCAATCTGTTGCTCTGGCTGATCGCAGCCTTTCACATGCTGCTTCTTGCCGCCCTGTTTTCCGCCTTCCTGACCGCAAGGCCGGCAGCAGCCGAAGACGTGGCCTGCACCGGCCGCAATCTGATGGTCGAACTGCAACAGACCGACCCTGCCCGCTACGCAGAGGCGCTGAAGGAAGCCGACGCCACGCCGAACGGCAAAGGCATCTTCTGGAAGATCGAGAAGCCGGGACTTGCACCCTCGTGGCTGCTCGGCAGCATGCACGTCACCGATCCGCGCGTGCTTGCCCTGCCGCCGCGCGCCCAGGCAGCCCATGACGCCGCCGACACGATCATCATCGAATCCGACGAGATCCTCGATGAGCGGAAGGCGACCGCCGCCCTGCTCGCAAAGCCGGAACTGACGATGTTCACCGACGGCACGACGATCGACAAGCTGCTTTCTCCCGAGGACTACAAGCGTCTCGAAACCGGCCTCAAGCAGCGCGGTATCCCGATCAGCGCGGTTTCGCGGATGCGGCCCTGGATGATTTCCAGCGCCGTCGCCCTGCCGGCCTGCGAAATCGCCCGCAAGGCAAAAGGCGCGCAGTTCCTCGACCAGAAGATCGCCACCGATGCCATTGCTCAGGGCAAGCAGGTCAAGGGGCTGGAAACCCTTGCCGAGCAGATCCAGGCCATGGCCGATCTGCCGATCGAATTCCATCTGAAATCGCTGATCGAGACGCTGGAACTCGGTGGCAAGATGAGCGACGTCGTCGAGACGATGACCGACCTCTATCTCTCCGGCGACATCGGCATGACCATGCCGATGCTGAAAACCGTGACACCGGAGGAGGAAGGCGAAAACAGCGACTATGCCGCCTTCGAGCAGCGCGTCATCCTTGACCGAAACAAGGTGATGGCCGAGCGTGCAGCGCCCATCCTCGACAGCGGCAACGTCTTCATGGCCGTCGGCGCCCTGCATCTGCCCGGCAAGGACGGTGTCATCGAACTGCTGCGCCAGCAGGGCTTCACCGTGACTGCGGTGAACTGAGGCCGCCGGCGGTCATTCGACCAGGCACGCTGCTTTCCAACAGCGCCGATACGCACCCAATAAAACAGCCGCCTGCCTCACGGCAAGCGGCTGCATGCATTGTTGCGAAAATGTAAGATCACATATGGATCGGCTTGAAGAAAGTTGCGAGCGCAGCCTCTTTAACCGCTTCCGACATTGTGGGATGCGCGTGGCAGGTACGGCCGAGATCTTCCGACGAACCGCCGAATTCCATCAGCACGGTGATCTCGTGGATCATCTCGCCGGCGCCGAAGCCGACGATATGGCCGCCGAGCACCCGGTCGGTTTCCTTGTCGGCAAGGATCTTGACGAAGCCGTCGGTCGCGAGCATCGCGCGAGCGCGGCCGTTCGCAGTGAAGGGGAACTTGCCGACCTTGTAGGCGACGCCTGCCGCCTTCAGCTCTTCCTCGGTCTTGCCGACGGAAGCGATTTCCGGCTGGGTGTAGACGACGCTCGGAATGACCTCGTAGTTCACATGGCCATGCTGCCCGGCGAGGATTTCGGCAAGCGCCACGCCCTCGTCTTCCGCCTTGTGCGCCAGCATCGGACCCTTGACCACATCGCCGATCGCATAGATGCCGTCGACATTGGTCTTGAAGTGACCGTCGATCTCGACACGGCCGCGATTGTCGAGCGTAACACCGGCCTCTTCGAGGCCGAGACCCGCCGTATAGGGCTTGCGGCCGGTGGCAATCAGCACGACCTCGGCATCGAGCGTCACCTTGTCGCCGCCCTTGACCGGCTCGAAAGTGACCTTGGCGCCCGTGTCGGCCTTTTCGACGCCGGTAACCTTGGCGCTGAGATTGAAATCGATGCCCTGCTTGGCGAGCATGCGCTGGAATTGCTTGGAGACTTCGCCGTCCATGCCGCCAAGGATGGTGTCGAGATATTCGACGACGGTGACTTTGGCGCCGAGGCGCGACCAGACGGAACCGAGTTCGAGGCCGATGACGCCGCCGCCGACGACGATCAGCGTTTCCGGCACCTTCTCCAGCGCGATACCGCCGGTGGACGAGATGATGGTCTTTTCGTCGATCTCGACCTGCACACCGGGAATGCCGGCGACGTCGGAACCGGTGGCGATGACGATGTTCTTGCCCTCGATCTCCTGCACCTTGCCGTCATCGGCGGTGACGGAGACCTTGCCGGCCGAAACGATCTTGCCGGTACCCTGGATGGCATCGATCTTGTTCTTCTTGAAGAGGAAGGCGACGCCGTCGACATTCGACTTCACCGTCGCATCCTTGTGGGCCATCATATTGCCGAGATTGAGCGTCGGGGCCGGGACGTCGATGCCGAGGGCGCTCATCCCGTGGCCGGCCTGATGGAACATTTCGGAGGCATGCAGCAGCGCCTTCGACGGAATGCAGCCGACGTTCAGGCAGGTGCCGCCATAGGTCGCCCGCCTTTCGACGACGGCGACCTTAAGGCCAAGCTGGGCCGCCTTGACGGCGCAGACATAGCCGCCCGGGCCGGTTCCGATAATGATCACATCGTAGGACATTGCTTCTTTCCCTTTGGATTTTTCGTTTAATCGGCCGCGCGCGAAATCAGGCCGAGGAATTCGAGAATATATTGCAGGCTGTTTTTCCCAGTCGTTCTAGCGGCCGCCGCTCACATTGAGGATCGCGCCGGTGATATAGGAGGCCGAAGGTGACAGAAGATAGAGGATCGCATCGGCCACCTCCTCGGGCGTGCCCGCGCGCTGCATCGGGATCGAGGGCGCCAGCTCCCTCGGCCGATCCGGCAGGCCGCCGGAGGCATGAAGGTCGGTTTCGATGACGCCGGGCCTTATCGCATTCACGCGGATACCCTCGGCTGCGACCTCACGCGCCAGCCCGACGGTGAACGTGTCGATCGCCGCCTTCGAGGCGGCATAGTCGACATACTGCGTCGCCGAACCGAGGATCGCCGCCATCGACGACATATTGACGATCGCCCCGCCTTTCCCGCCATGCCGGCTCGACATGCGGCGTATGGCCTCTGCCGCGCAGAGTATCGACCCGGTCACATTGACGCGCAGCATGCGCTCGATCCGCTCTACCGACATCTCGTCGACGCGCTGCGGATAATCGACAATGCCGGCATTGTTGACGAGCCCGTCGAGCCGGCCAAAATGCCGGTCGACCGCCGTAAACATCGAGACAATATCCGCAGCCTTGCCGACATCGCCCTGGATCGCCACGGCCTCGCCGCCATCCTCGACAATCGCAGCCACGACGGCATCCGCGGCTTGACGGTTGGCGGCGTAGTTCACCGCAACACGCCAGCCCTGGCGCGCGGCGAGCCGTGAAGCCGCAGCGCCGATACCTCGGCTTCCGCCGGTAATGAGAACCACAGGTGTATCGCTCATGTCGCACACTCCTTAAATGTCAGCACGTCCCAGGGTGCCACCACGGCCTTGCCCTCGCCCCAGGCGCTGGATTCGCGGATGGCGGGACCAAGGCCGGGAAGCACGAGCTTTTCGGCCGCCGCAGCACCTTCGGGCTGTAGATTGTCCACCTCGCCCTCGGCATTCATGCCGTAGACGGCACCCTGCCAAACGGTGCAGGCATTGAGATCGGCGCCGGTCGCATCACCCTCGGGGCAGTTGAACATCAGGATGCCGATGGCGCGCACCGGATCTTCCGATGGCATGACATAACCTTCCATCACGACAGGTGTTTTCAGTGCGCTGACCTTGAACTGGTTGCTGGCGGCGGCCGATGGAGAATTCAGCGGTGCAAAGCGCAATTCATAGGCACCGTCGCGATCGACGTAGACGGCCTGCTCCTGCTTGCATGCGGCACCGAAGGTGGATGCCGGAACGACGAATAACGCGGCGGCTGCCATTGCAGCCACGCCTGTCCGTCTCGTCGTGATCCCGGTCCTTCCGCTCATTGCAGCTTCGGCTCCTTGCGCCCGTCGGCATTCTCGACAACGTTGAAATCCGTCAGCAGCACCAGCGCGCGGCCGTCCCTGTCGAGCCCCCAGAAAACCGGATAGAAACCGTCGCCCCAGCCGCTCCAGAACACGGCGACATTGCCTCGTCTGCCGGTGACCGGCCGGTGCAGCGCATAAATGCCCTTGTTCGCGTTGAGGTCCGACGCCAGCACGTCGTCGTAATAGTTGACGTCGGAACCCGCTTTCTGCGCCTGCACCTGGGCCTCGCGCTCTCCGATCAGATCAAGCGTATCGGCATCCATGTAGCAGCCGAGGCCGGCATCGACGGGATAGCCGAAGATCTCGCCGTCCTTCAGCGTCGCCGGGTCCTGCCCTGGCAGGACCGCAAGCTCCCAATGATCCGGCTTGCCCTCGGCAAACCGCATGCTGGCAGCGGCGATGCGCCCGAAGGCCTGGTAGAGCGTCACCGGATAGTCGCCCGGCGCAACCGCTCTTGCGAGTGCCGGGCGGTCGGGCTGGGCGAGCGGATCGGCGGCAACTATGCGCCCCGATGTCAGCTCGACATTGTCCATATGGATGACGCCGATTGACCGACCGGAAAGCTCGGCATCACCAAGCGCCACCAGCTCGAAATTGCTGCTTGCCTTGCCGATATCCCAGCCGGCAGCCGATGCGGCGACCGGGACATGCGCGGCGGCAGCGCAAAGAAGAAGACGCGCCGCTCGCATGATCCGGTTCCGCATCGAGAGCGCTCCCTTAGAGATCGAGCACCAGACGTTCCGGATCTTCCAGGCTTTCCTTGACGCGCACGAGGAAGGTGACCGCTTCCTTGCCGTCGACGATGCGGTGATCGTAGGACAGCGCCAGATACATCATCGGACGGATGACCACCTGGCCGCCGATCGCAACCGGCCGCTCCTGGATCTTGTGCATGCCGAGAATGCCGGACTGCGGTGCGTTGAGGATCGGCGAAGACATCAGCGAACCGTAAACGCCGCCATTGGTGATGGTGAAGGTGCCGCCCTGCATGTCGGCCATGGAGAGCGAGCCATCGCGGGCTGCCTTGGCAAGACGGCCGAGTTCCTTCTCGATTTCGGCGATCGACATCTGGTCGGCGTCGCGGATGACGGGAACGACGAGGCCTTTGTCCGTGCCAACGGCCATGCCGACATGGCAGTAGTTCTTGTAGATGACGTCGGTGCCGTCGATTTCGGCGTTGACGGCCGGCAATTCCTTCAGCGCATGCGTCACCGCCTTGGTGAAGAAGCCCATGAAGCCGAGCTTGACGCCGTGCTTCTTCTCGAAAATGTCCTTGTACTTGTTGCGCAGGTCCATGACCGCCTTCATGTCCACCTCGTTGTAGGTGGTCAGCATGGCGGCGGTGTTCTGCGCATCCTTGAGACGCTTGGCGATCGTCTGGCGCAGGCGCGTCATCTTCACGCGCTCTTCGCGCGAGGCATCCTCGACCGTCGACGGGCCGCGCGCGGCGGCAGGCGTCGTCGCCGGTGCGGCCGCCGGAGCGGAAATGCCCCTGGCGACAGCGGCGATGACGTCGCCCTTCAGCACCTGGCCGCGCTTGCCGCTACCGTCGATCTGATCGGCGGAAAGGTTGTTTTCGGCAAGCAACTTCGAAGCTCCCGGTGCCGGCGGCATGGTGGAGACGGAGGCGCTCGAGGACGACGCAGCAGCGGCGGCAACCGCCGGCTGGGCCGGAGCAGCAGCGGCCGGTTGGGCGGGAGCCGGAGCAGCAGGCGCGGCGGCCGGTGCAGCGGCAGCAGGCGCGGCAGCAGCGGCTGCACCTTCGGCGATCTGGCCGAGCAATGCGCCGAGGCCGACGGTCTCGCCGGCAGCAACAACGATTTCCGAAAGCGTGCCGGAGGCGGGTGCCGGAACTTCGATGGTCACCTTGTCGGTTTCAAGCTCGAGAATCGGCTCGTCGGCCTTGATGGCGTCGCCGACCTTCTTGAACCAGGTGCCGACGGTTGCCTCGCTGACGGATTCACCGAGAGTTGGAACGCGGATTTCTGTGGCCATTGTTCAGATCCTGATTTCGTGTGTTTTCGTTTATGCGTTTCGGACGGCGGGCGGCCGCGAGATGATCGAGGGCATCGGCAGGATATCGAAGCGGAAATCGAAACCGGAAGCGATGATCGGATCGCCGTCGGCAAGAACCTGCGCCGCCGCCTGATCCTCGACCTCGACGATCGCCAAGGCGCCTTCACCCTCGAAGACGGGGCCGACGATAATCGCCGATCCCGCGAGAGCGTTCCGATGCCAGTATTCGGCATGGCGTTTCATCGCCGCCATTTCCTCCCTAGTCCCGTCATGCGGGAAAGTGGGGCGCGGCGGCTGCAGTCTCAGAAAGAAATAAGCCATTGCGCCCCCCCTTGTTTTAACCGCCCAATGCATCCTCGAGGAATGCAGCGAGCTGGGACAGATGCTTGGACATCAGGCCCGTCGCCGGCGAGGCGGCGGCCGGACGGCCGGTATAGCGGACGCGCTGGTATTTCGCATCGATATGGGCGAGCACCCATTCGAGGAAGGGGTCGATGAACGACCATGCGCCCATGTTCTTCGGCTCTTCCTGGCACCAGACCATCTCCGCATTGCGGAAGCGCGACAGCTCGTTGATCAGCGCCTTTGCCGGGAACGGATAGAGCTGTTCGACGCGTAAGAGATAGACGTCGTCGATGCCGCGCTTTTCACGCTCTTCGAGAAGATCGTAATAGACCTTGCCGGAGCACATGACGACGCGGCGAATCTTGTTGTCCTTCTGCAGCTTGATCGGGCCGTCCTTGATCACCTCGGCATCGTCCCAGAGCAGGCGGTGGAAGGCGGATTCGCCGGCCATTTCGGCAAGCGTCGAGACCGCCCGCTTGTGGCGCAGCAACGACTTCGGCGTCATCAGGATCAGCGGCTTGCGGAAGTCGCGCTTCAGCTGCCGGCGCAGGATGTGGAAGTAGTTCGCCGGCGTCGTGACATTGGCGACCTGCATGTTGTCTTCCGCGCAAAGCTGCAGGAAACGCTCGAGGCGGGCCGAGGAGTGTTCGGGACCCTGACCTTCATAGCCGTGCGGCAGCAGGCAGACGAGGCCCGACATGCGCAGCCACTTGCGCTCGCCCGACGAGATGAACTGGTCGAAGACCACCTGCGCGCCGTTGGCGAAATCGCCGAACTGGGCTTCCCACAGCGTCAGCGCATTCGGGCGGGCGAGCGAATAGCCATATTCGAAACCGAGCACGGCCTCTTCCGAAAGCATCGAATTGATGACTTCGTAGCGCCCCTGCGTCGGCGAGAGATTGGCGAGCGGGATGTAGCGCTCTTCGGTTTCCTGATCGTAGAGAACCGAGTGGCGCTGCGAGAAGGTGCCGCGTTCGCAATCCTGGCCGGACAGGCGGATCTTGCTGCCTTCGACGCAAAGCGCGCCGAAGGAGAGCGCTTCGGCCATCGCCCAGTCGATACCCTCGCCGGTGGCGATCATGTTGGCGCGGTTTTCCATGAAGCGCTGGATCGTGCGGTGCGCGTTGAAGCCCACCGGGATCTCAGAGAGCTTGCGGCCGATCTCCTTCAGCGTCTTCATCGGCACGGCGGTCTTGCCGCGGCGCTGCTCGTCGGCATTGTCGGCCGTGCGCAGGCCCGACCACTCACCATCAAGCCAGTCGGCCTTGTTCGGCTTGTACTGCTGGCCGGCCTCGAATTCCTGTTCGAGATGGAGGCGCCAGTCGGCCTTCATCTTCTCGACTTCACCGTCGGTGAGCAGGCCCTCGGCGACGAGGCGGGCCGCGTAGAGCTGCAGCACGGTCTTGTGGGCGCGGATCACCTTGTACATCTTCGGCTGCGTGAAGGACGGTTCGTCGCCTTCATTGTGGCCGTAGCGGCGGTAGCAGAACAGGTCGAGAACGACCGGCTTGTGGAACTTCATGCGGAATTCGGTGGCGATCTTGGCCCCATAGACCACCGCTTCCGGATCGTCGCCGTTGACGTGCAGGATCGGCGCCTCGATCATCTTGGCGACGTCGGACGGATAAGGCGACGAGCGCGAGAAGGCCGGGTTGGTCGTGAAGCCGATCTGGTTGTTGATGATCACATGCATGGTGCCGGCGACGCGGTGACCACGCAGACCGGAAAGGCCGAGGATTTCGGCAATGACACCCTGGCCGGCAAAGGCCGCGTCGCCGTGGATCAGCAGCGGCAGCACCTTGGCGCGTTCGGAAAGCGGGATGATGTCGCCGTCCCAGACGGTAGCATTCATATCCTGCTTGGCGCGGGCCTTGCCCATGACGACCGGATCGACGATTTCGAGATGCGAGGGGTTCGCCGTCAGCGAAACGTGGATCTTGTTGCCGTCGAATTCGCGGTCGGAGGAGGCGCCGAGATGGTACTTGACGTCACCCGAGCCCTCGACCTCGTCGGGAGCGGCCGAACCGCCCTTGAACTCGTGGAAGATCGCCCGGTGCGGCTTGCCCATGACCTGGGAGAGCACGTTCAGGCGGCCGCGATGGGCCATGCCGAACACGGCTTCCTTGAGGCCGAGATGGCCGCCACGCTTGAGGATCTGCTCCAGCGCCGGGATCAGCGATTCGCCGCCGTCGAGACCGAAACGCTTCGTGCCCTTGAACTTGACGTCGAGGAACTGCTCATAGCCTTCGGCTTCGACCAGCTTGGCAAGGATCGCCTTTTTGCCTTCCGGCGTGAAGGCCACACCCTTGTCCGGTCCTTCGATGCGCTCCTGGATCCAGGCCTTTTCTTCCGGATTGGAGATATGCATGAATTCGACGCCGAGCGTCGAGCAATAGGTGCGCTCGAGGATCCCGATCATCTCGCGGATGGTCGCGTATTCCAAGCCGAGCACGTTGTCGATGAAGATCTTGCGATCGTAATCGGCGGCCGTGAAACCGTAATTCTCCGCCGAAAGTTCGTGATAGTCGTCGACGGGAGCGGCGATGCCGAGCGGGTCGAGCTTGGCATGCAGGTGGCCACGCATGCGGTAGGCGCGGATCATCATGATGGCGCGCACGGAATCGCGCGTCGCCTGCAGCACTTCGGTGCTATCGGCAGGCTTGCCCTGAGCTTCGGCCTTGGCCTTGACCTTGGTTTCGATCACCTTCTCGACGATGCCCCAGTCGCCATCGAGAGCCGATACCAGATCGCCGCTTGCCTGAAGCGGCCAGTTCTTCTTGCGCCAGGAAGCGCCCTTGGCTGCCCTTTTCACATCGCTGGGATCCTCCTCCAGCGCCTTGAAGAAGGACCGCCACTGATCGTCGACCGATGCCGGATCTTCTTCGTACCGCGCGTAGAGCTGCTCGATGTAGGCAGCGTTGGCGCCATCCAGAAACGAGGTGATCTGAAACTGCTCGTTGGCTTCTTGCCGTGCCATGGTGATATGCGGACGCTTCCGTCCGCCTCCTGACTTTGATGAATTTGCCGGCTTGATGGCCGGCTGCCGCATTCCGATTGCCGCCTGTCCGCGGCGCATCTGCTGGTCTCGTGTCGTCGAGGCCGGGCGGGAGCGCAGATGCCGTTCCTCCGCCCGGTCTATATGGGTGGCTTAGCCCTTGAGGACTTCAACCAGCGTCTTGCCGAGGCGGGCCGGAGAGGGCGATACCTTGATGCCCGCCGATTCCATCGCCGCGATCTTCGATTCCGCATCGCCCTTGCCGCCGGAAACCACAGCGCCGGCATGGCCCATGGTGCGGCCCTTCGGCGCCGTACGGCCGGCAATGAAGCCAGCCATCGGCTTCTTGCGGCCCTTCTTGGCTTCGTCCTTGAGGAACTGGGCTGCATCTTCTTCAGCCGCACCACCGATTTCGCCGATCATGATGATCGACTGGGTGGCTTCGTCGGCCAGGAACATTTCCAGGACGTCGATGAACTCGGTGCCCTTGACCGGGTCGCCGCCGATGCCGACGGCCGTTGTCTGGCCGAGACCCTCGTTGGAGGTCTGGAACACGGCTTCATAGGTCAACGTACCCGAGCGGGAAACGATACCGACCGAACCCTTGCGGAAGATCGAGCCCGGCATGATGCCGATCTTGCATTCTTCCGGCGTCATGATACCTGGGCAATTCGGGCCGAGCAGGCGCGACTTGGAGCGGTCGAGGCGAGCCTTGACCCGCACCATGTCCATGACGGGAATGCCTTCGGTGATGCAGGTGATGAACGGGATCTCGGCGTCGATCGCCTCGATGATCGCATCGGCGGCTCCTGCCGGCGGAACATAGATGACGGTCGCGTTGGCGCCGGTCTTTTCCTTGCCCTCGGCAACGGTTGCAAAGATCGGCAGGCTTTCGCCCTTTGCGCCGGTCCAGGTTTCGCCACCCTTCTTCGGATGGATACCGCCGACCATCTGCGTGCCGTAGTAAGCAAGCGCCTGTTCGGTGTGGAACGTGCCGGTCTTGCCGGTCAGACCCTGAACGAGGACCTTGGTGTCTTTATTGACGAGAATAGACATTCTTTCAGATCCTTCAAAATTAGCCGTTGATCGCCGCGACGATCTTCTTGGCCGCATCGTCCAAGTCGTCAGCCGCCGTGATCGCCAGACCCGACTCGTTCAGGATCTTCTTGCCGAGCTCGACATTGGTGCCTTCAAGGCGCACGACGAGCGGAACCGTGAGTCCGACTTCCTTGACCGCGGCAATGACGCCCTCGGCAATGACGTCGCACTTCATGATGCCGCCGAAGATGTTGACGAGAATGCCTTCGACCTTGGGGTCTGCAGTGATGATCTTGAAAGCTGCAGCAACCTTCTCCTTGCCGGCGCCGCCGCCGACGTCGCAGAAGTTAGCCGGCTCCTTGCCGTAAAGCTTGATGATGTCCATCGTCGCCATGGCAAGGCCCGCACCGTTGACCATGCAGCCGATGTTGCCGTCGAGCGCGACATAGGCGAGGTCCCACTTCGAGGCCTCGATTTCCTTGGCGTCTTCTTCGGTCTCGTCGCGCAGCACCTTGACGTCGTCGTGACGGAAGAGCGCATTGCCATCGAATGACATCTTGGCATCGAGGACGCGCAGGTGGCCGTCCTTCATGACGATCAGCGGATTGATCTCCAGCAGAGCCATGTCCTTCTCGCCGAAGGCCTTGTAGAGCATCGGGAAAAGCGTCTTGGCGTCTTCGGCGGCAGCACCCTCGAGCTGAAAAGCCTTGGAGATCGCAGCAACGTCGGCAGCCGTCACGCCGGCTTGCGGATCGATGGCGATCGTCTGGATCTTCTCAGGCGTGTCGTGGGCGACAGCTTCGATGTCCATGCCGCCTTCGGTGGAGACCACGAAAGCCACGCGACCGACCGAGCGGTCGACCAGCAGCGAGCAATAGAGCTCGCGAGCGATGTCGGCGCCGTCTTCGATGTAAAGGCGGTTGACCTGCTTGCCGGCTTCGCCGGTCTGCGCCGTCACCAGCGTGTTACCCAGCATTTCCTTGGCATGGGCGACGACTTCGTCGATCGACTTGGCGAGACGCACGCCGCCCTTGGCTTCCGGCGACAGTTCCTTGAACTTGCCCTTGCCGCGGCCGCCGGCATGGATCTGGCTCTTGACCACGTAAAGCGGACCGGGAAGCGACTTGGCGGCAGCCTCGGCTTCTTCAACCTTGAGAATAGCCACACCTTCGGCAACCGGCGCGCCATATCCCTTCAGCAGAGCCTTGGCCTGATATTCATGAATGTTCATGGGTGTATCCCTGTTTCGATTACTTCAGCCCATCGACTACTTGAGGGCAGGCGCGATGTTGATGCAGGCTTCGCAGAGACCGGCGACGGCGCCGACGGACTTGTCGAAGGCTTCCTTCTCGGTCTTGTTGAGATCGATCTCGATGATGCGCTCGACGCCGCCGGCGCCGATGACGGTGGGAACGCCGACATACATGTCCTTGACGCCGTACTGACCGGAGAGGTGGGCCGCACAGGGCAGAACGCGCTTCTTGTCCTTGAGGTAGGATTCGGCCATCTCGATCGCCGAGGCGGCCGGAGCGTAATAGGCAGAGCCGGTCTTCAGCAGGCCGACAATTTCGGCGCCGCCGTCACGGGTGCGCTGGATGATTTCTTCGAGGCGCTCCTTGGTGACCCAGCCCATGGTGACGAGGTCGGTGAGCGGAATGCCGCCAACCGTCGAATAGCGGGCGAGCGGCACCATCGTGTCGCCGTGGCCGCCGAGAACGAAGGCCGTGACGTCCTGGACGGACACGTTGAATTCCTTGGCGAGGAAAAGACGGAAGCGCGAGGAGTCGAGAACGCCGGCCATGCCGACGACCTTGTTGGCGGGGAGGCCGGAAAACTTCTGCAGCGCCCAGACCATGGCGTCGAGCGGATTGGTGATGCAGATCACGAAAGCGTTCGGCGCATACTTCTTGATGCCGGCGCCGACCTGCTCCATGACCTTGAGGTTGATGCCGAGAAGGTCATCGCGGCTCATGCCGGGCTTGCGGGCGACGCCCGCCGTGACGATGCAGACGTCAGCGCCTTCGATCGCGGAATAGTCGCTGGCGCCCGTCAGATTGACGTCGAAGCCTTCGACCGGCGACGATTGGGAAATATCGAGACCCTTGCCCTGGGGAATGCCGTCCGCGATGTCGAAGAGAACGATGTCGCCCAGTTCCTTCAGGCCGGCGAGGTGCGCCAGCGTGCCACCAATCATGCCAGAACCAATGAGTGCGATCTTGTTACGCGCCATTTTCGCTGTTTCCTTTGCGATCAAATTCGTCGAACGGACGCGCAAGGCACCGCCCAATGACGCAATCGCATAGACCCAAAGCCAAAAAATGGCAATCCATTAATTTTGATGCAGCGTTTTCAATCGTTTAGATACAAAAATTCTTACGTAAACGTAAGGTATTCTGTCACCAAATTGTTACTCTGCGGCGCGCTTTTCATGGTGCAGCGCAAGATATTCCGCACTGCGCATCTCGAACAGGCGCGATGCCGTGCGGTCGAATTCGAAGCCCTCGGTGCCCCGGCGGTGCAGCAACAGTTCCTCCGGCATGGCCGCCGCAGAAATGTAAAGCCGCACGGCATGATCGTAGAACGTATCGACCAGAATGATGAAACGTTTGATCTGGTTCCGTTTTTCCGGCCCGAGCAAGGGAATGTGATCGATAAAGACCATATCGAAACGCTCGGCGATGGCCAGGAAGTCGACCGCCCCGAGCGGCTTTTCGCAAAGATCGGCGAAAGAGAACCGCGCCATGCGGTCGACGGCGAGCGGCACATGGATGTGGCGCCCCTTCATCGGAATATCCAACGGCTGCGCCTTGCGCCCATGCAGCGCCTGCGTCCAGGACGCATCCATCGCCATGTCGTTATGGTCGTTGATCGGCACCAGATAGACCGGCTGGCTGCTGAGCCTCTCCATCCGGTAGTCGGTCGGCGAATCCAGGGTGACGACATCGACATGCTGCTTGAGCAAGGCGACGAAGGGCAGGAAGAGGCCGCGATTGAGACCATCTCGGTAGAGATTGTCGGGCTCGACGTTCGAGGTCGCGACCAGCACGCATCCGCGCGCGAAAAGCTCGGAGAACAGCCGCGACAGGATCATCGCATCGGCAATGTCAGTGACCGTGAACTCGTCGAAGCAGAGCAGTTCTGCCTCGTCGTAGAGCGCCGCGGCGACCGGCGGCATCGGATCGGCCTGCTTCGTCTCGCCATTCTTGAGCTTCAGCCGGTGCGCCGCGATGCGGTTATGCACATCCGCCATGAATTCGTGGAAATGCGCCCGGCGTTTCTTCCGGCATGGCGCCATGGCGAAAAACATGTCCATCAGCATGGTCTTGCCGCGCCCGACGCTGCCGTGGATGTAAAGCCCCTTGATGCCGTCGGCGGATTTCTTCTTGGCGGCAAACAGCCAGCCGAGCGCGCTCGATTTTGCCGCCGGCCGCCGCTGCTTCAGACCGGCGAGCACCCGGTCGAGGTTCTTTGCCACATCCATCTGGGCGGAATCGACCTGGAGGGCGCCCGATGCGGTCAGCGCTTTAAGCTGTTCGCAGACGCTGAGCGCATAATCCGGCATTGGTTGCATGAGGGCATATCCGCCTGTCAGTCAACGGCGGAGACCCGCCGGAACATTTACCGGCTGAGACTGATCGACTGGCCTGTGCTCGTCTGTCCCTCAAAGCGGTTGTCGGCCGTCTTGTAGACGCTGCCGAGCTGGTTGCCCGAGCGGTCCTTGAGCAGCACCTGCTTGCCGGCGACCTCCCAGGAGCCCATCGCCGTCAGCTCGCCGACGCAGCCACGCGTTCCGCCGCGCGAACCGCTGCCGAGATTGGTCAGCGTCAGGAACATGTCGCAGCTGCCGTTGACACGCCAGCTTCCGACCATCGATTCCTTGGTGATATCGAGCGCATTCGCGGCCATTGCGCCGGGCTGAGCGCCCGGCATCGGCGCCGTCGTCGTCGGCGCGGCCGGAAACTGCGAGCTGCCGGTCGGCGGCGGAAGCTGCCCGCCCTGCACCGAGGGAACCGGCTGCGCCGTCAACGGCGCCGGGCCGGCACTGGCGTTGGAGCTGTAATCATATGCCGTACGCTGACAACCGGCTAGCGCGAGAGCCACCACCAGACCTGTCATCGCATATCGCAACTGCATCATCATACTCCTGAATTCGGCCATCGCCGTAGAGAAACGGGCGTGAGACAAGTCCGATTATCGTAATTCGCTTTGGTTAATCAAGTCGGGCAGCATAAATTGCCCGTGACAACAACTAACCGAAAAACGATACAGTTCAACTGTCCCGCTGCAAAACTTCCTGCACATAGAATTTGTCAGCAAGGTGTTGCCCGCGTTCATCTCTGTCAGGTTCCCTGTCGAACTCCCGCAATGTCTCGGAATAGCACTTCGGCGAACCCCGCAGAAGGATTGCACCAGCACCGATGCGGAGGCCCTGTTCGCGCACCGAGGTAAGCCTCGACCTGATCGCGGTGACGGCTTCGGGATCGAAGCCGTCGATTCCGCCAGCGGCATGCATGCCGATCAAACCCGGCGCTCGACCATCATCTTCTTGATTTCGGCGATCGCCTTGGCCGGATTGAGGCCCTTCGGGCAGGTCTGCGCGCAGTTCATGATCGTGTGGCAGCGATAGAGACGGAACGGATCCTCGAGATTATCGAGGCGCTCGCCGGTCGCCTCATCCCTGGAATCGATCAGCCAGCGATAGGCCTGCAGCAGAACGGCCGGACCGAGATAACGGTCGCCGTTCCACCAGTAGCTCGGACAGGAGGTCGAGCAGCAGGCGCAGAGGATGCATTCATAGAGGCCGTCGAGCTTCTGCCGGTCCTCGTGGCTCTGCTTCCACTCCTTGGCCGGCGCCGGCGACACCGTCTTCAGCCATGGCTCGATCGAACGGTGCTGGGCATAGAAGTTGGTGAGGTCGGGCACCAGATCCTTGACGACGGGCAGATGCGGCAGCGGATAGATCTTCACCGCACCCTTGATGTCGTCGAGGCCCTTGGTGCAGGCGAGTGTGTTCGTGCCGTCGATATTCATCGCGCAGGAGCCGCAGATGCCCTCGCGACAGGAGCGGCGCAGCGTCAGCGTCGGGTCGATCTTGTTCTTGATATAGAGAAGACCGTCGAGCACCATCGGCCCGCAATCGTCGACATCGATATAGAAGGTATCGATCGACGGGTTCTGACCGTCGTCCGGGCTCCAGCGGTAGACGCGGAATTCGCGGGTGTTCTTGGCACCCGCCGGCTTCGGCCAGACCTTGCCTTCGCGCATCTGAGAATTCTTGGGGAGAGCGAGTTCAACCATGTCCGGTTCCTCTTGAGATCAGTACACGCGAGCCTTCGGCTCGATCTTGTGCGGATCGATGCCTTCGGCAATGAGCTCGGTGTGAACCGGCCGGTAGTCGAGCTTGACGTCGCCGGCCGCGTTGACCCAGGCGAGCGTGTGTTTGCGCCAATTGACGTCGTCGCGGCCGGCGAATGCACCCTCGGTATAGTCTTCGCGTGCATGCGAACCGCGGCTCTCCTTGCGGGCTTCGGCGCCGTAGATCGTCGTGATGGCGTTGGCCATCAGGTTCTGCAGCTCAAGCGTCTCCACGAGGTCGGAGTTCCAGATCATCGAGCGGTCGGTGACCTTGATGTCCTTCATCTCGCCCCAGATTGCCGAGATACGCCGGCAACCGGATTCCAGCGATTCCTGCGTACGGAACACCGCGGCGTCTTCCTGCATGGCGCGCTGCATCTTCTCGCGCAGTTCCGCCGTCGGCGTGCCGCCGCTGGCGTGACGCAGACCGTCGACACGGTCCATGATCTTGTCGCAAGCTGCGACGTCGAGATGCGGGATCGGCGCTGCGCGGTCGATGACCTCGCCGGCGCGGATCGCAGCGGCCCGGCCGAAGACCACGAGGTCGATCAGCGAGTTGGAGCCGAGGCGGTTGGCGCCGTGCACCGAGGCACAGCCGGCTTCGCCCACAGCCATCAGGCCGGGGATGATCCGTTCAGGATTGGCGCCGTCGGCGTTCAGCACTTCGCCCCAATAATTCGTGGGAATGCCGCCCATATTGTAGTGAACGGTCGGCAGAACCGGGATCGGTTCGCGCGTGACGTCGACGCCTGCGAAAATCTTGGCGCTCTCGGAAATCCCCGGCAGGCGTTCATGAAGAACGGCCGGATCGAGATGATCGAGATGCAGGAAAATGTGATCCTTCGCCTTGCCGACACCGCGGCCTTCGCGGATTTCCAGCGTCATGCAGCGCGAAACGACGTCGCGCGAGGCAAGGTCCTTGGCCGAAGGGGCATAACGCTCCATGAAGCGCTCGCCCTCGGAGTTGACGAGGTAACCGCCTTCGCCGCGCGCGCCTTCGGTGATCAGACAGCCCGAACCGTAGATGCCGGTCGGATGGAACTGGACGAATTCCATGTCCTGCAGCGGCAGGCCGGCACGCGCCACCATGCCGCCGCCGTCGCCGGTGCAGGTATGGGCTGATGTTGCCGAGAAATAGGCGCGGCCGTAACCGCCGGTCGCCAGCACCACCATCTTGGCGGCGAAGCGATGGATCGTGCCGTCATCGAGGCACCAGGCAACGACGCCGATGCAGCGGCTGCCGTCTTCCGACATGATCAGATCGAGCGCGAAATACTCGATGAAGAATTCGGCATTGTTGCGCAGCGACTGGCCGTAGAGCGTATGCAGGATGGCGTGGCCGGTACGGTCGGCAACGGCGCAGGTGCGCTGTACCGGCGGGCCTTCGCCGTAATTCTGCATGTGGCCGCCGAACGGGCGCTGATAGATCTTGCCTTCCTCGTTGCGAGAGAACGGCACGCCGTAATGCTCGAGCTCATAGACCGCCTTCGGCGCTTCCATGGTGAGATACTGCATGGCGTCGACGTCGCCGAGCCAGTCGGAACCCTTGACGGTATCGTAGAGGTGCCATTGCCAGCTGTCCGGCGTCATGTTGCGCAGCGAGGCGGCGATGCCGCCCTGGGCAGCGACCGTATGCGAACGGGTCGGGAATACCTTGGTGATGCAGGCCGTGCGGAACCCCTGCTCGGCCATGCCGAGCGTGGCGCGCAGCCCGGCGCCACCGGCGCCGACGACGATTACGTCGTAGGAGTGATCGACATACTTGTAGGCCTTGCCATTCTGGGCGGGTGAAGTCGGTGCCATGTCAGCTTATCCTACGAATGCGATTTTCAGAATGGCGAAGAGACAGAGGCCGGCAATCAGGATCGCAAAGAACGTGTTCAGCATCAGCAGAGCGACCTTGCCGAACTCGCCATGCACGTAATCCTCGATGATGACCTGCATGCCGAGCTTCATGTGGATGACGCTGGAGATCACCATCAGCCCCATGACGACCGCGATGAAGGGGTTCGACAGCGCGCGAACCACGTCCGCATAGGGCGCGCCGGCATAGGCGAGCATGAAGATGACGAAGAACAGGATGAGCGGAACATTGGCGACGGCTGTCAGCCGCTGGCGCCAGAAATGATCCGTGCCGTCCTTGGCGGAGCCGAGCCCGCGAACCTTGCCGAGGGGGGTGCGCATATCCATGAGAGGACCTTCAGAAGCGAATGAGGAAGCCGATCACCCAGACCAGCACGGTCAGACAGAGCGACCCGATGATGTTGGCGATGGCGAGCTTGGTCGAGAATTCTTTCCCGAAGCCATAGCCGAGATCCCACATGAAGTGGCGGAAGCCGCCGAGCATGTGGTGCAGCAGCGCCCAGGTATAGCCGAGAAGCACGAGCTTGCCGAGAAGGCTGCCGAGCACCCAGTTGGCCCAGTCGTAGGAGCCCTGGCCGCTTGCCGCCGCGATCAGCCACCAGGCGACGAGCAGCGTGCCGACGTAGAGCGCGCTACCGGTAATGCGGTGAACGATGGACATGACCATGGTGGGAATAGGTTTGTAAATCTGCAGATGCGGCGATAGGGGCCGGTTATTTGTCACGTTCGCCATCAGAACCTCGCGGCGGCTTCTCTGCGCTCCCGGATTTCGGAGCATGCTCAGTCAACCACACGAATGACAAAATTCTCTGTGTGCGTTGCATCAATTGCGACGTTTAATCACCGGGAACGCCGACGACAAGCACAATCGCTGTCTGCTTTTAATTTAATCGATTCGCGTTACCGGGAAGTTTGCAGGCTAAAGAAACTGGTCTCTTCCGCTCAAATTTTGTGCCGGTTGTCCGACCTGAATGGACAAGCTCCGGCTTTTGGCGCAATCTGGCGTTAACGATTTGTTAGGGATCGGAATTCCGGAGGCCGGCCACCCATGTTTCGCAGTCTGTCCGCAGTCGCCCTGCTTACCCTGTCCGCACTCGCTGCAATTCCGGCCGAAGCCGGCGACCGCCGTCATGATCGCGGCTTTTCCGACCACCGCCACGCTTTTCATGGCGGACTGCTTCTCGGCGAACGTGTGAACTGGCGCAATCGCGGCATCCGTTTCGACAACGCCTATCGATCTCGGAACCGCAAAGAACGGATGCCGTTCCTGAAACATTTTTCCTCGCCGGCGACCAACCGCGTCACCCGCAACAATATCGTTGTCGTCGTACCCCAGGCGCAGCGCGACGTCGGCGACACCTATGCCGGTACGTCCTACGTCTATCAGGCCGATGGCGGAACCTATGTCGGCGGCGACGGCTATGGCTTCTATCCCCGCGCACGGCATGAGCCGCTGGCCCCGAAAGCGAAAGTCATCGATATTGCAGTGCAGGACGATCCCTGTGCCTATGAGGCCAATGTCTGCGTCATCCGGCCTTAGAGCATGTCGCGCAAAAGTGTGCCGCGGTTTCGCGACAACGACATGCGTAAAACAAAGGCCTAAAGCGCGAGGAGCGAATCTGAAAGATCGCGACGCTTTAGAGCATGATGACGAACGCAGGCGGCTCAAATGTGCCGGCCCCACTCTTTCGCGACGCTGCTATGTCAATACGGATGGCGCACATCGGCGGGAGATTCTTGTCCTCAAACGTCGCCCGCCGTGGCGTTCCACTATCCGGCATCCAAGCATCCCAGGCTCTGTTCATTTCCTCGAATGAGGCAAGGTCCCTGAGCCAGATGTTGGCGAGAATGATCTCTGACTTGTCGGCACCTTCGCGCAGCAGCATGTCGTCGATGCGCTCCAGTATTTCGTTGGTTTGCGCCGTCACGCTCGCTCCCCTCGTGAGGTTTGCGACCTGGCCGGGCAGATAGGTGGCAGCCGCAGTCGGAACGGCGTTGGCCGATCTTGCCGCCGCGACGATGGTGTATGAAGCCGCCTCGATCGCCGGCTGACGCCTTCTGACCCGGGCGATCGCGAATGATCGGAACGCGCCTGTTGCCCTGCTCCACTAGTCCTGGACCTGCGCTAGAAACGAGAACCATTCGTGCTTCCCTCCCCTGACGGCGTTCCCTACAATCTCGGCCTGTCCTCCCCGAGCCCTGGAAATGAGGTTTACATGAGCACGCTTACCCGCTTCTCCGTTCAGCCGCTCTCGACCATGACCCGCCATCTTGCGGATGTCGCCTCCGCTCGTCGCGAACCCGACCTGGTTATCCAGGGCGCACGCGTCTTGTCCACCTATTCGGAGCGCCTTCTCGACGGACGCGAAGTCTGGGTTTCGGGGGGCCGCATTGCAGCCGTGAAGCCGGCCGGCAGCTACAGAGGCGGGAGCGCCAAGCTCTACGACGCAAGGGGCGGCATCATCGCCCCGGGCCTGGTCGATCCGCATATCCATATCGAATCCTCGATGGTGACGGCCTGCGCCTATGCGGAAGCGGCGCTCCTCAACGGCACGACGACGATCTTCTGCGACAGCCACGAGATCGGCAATGTCATGGACGTCGCCGGCGTCGAGGCCATGCTCGAGGATGCACGGCAGGCGCCGCTGTCGATCTTCCTGACCGTGCCGAGCACCGTGCCGGCGACGACGCCGGATCTGGAAACAGCCGGCGGCGACCTGACGCCGGACAAGATCGCCGCCCTGTTCGACAAATGGCCGGAAGCCGTGGCTCTCGGTGAGAAAATGGATTTTGTCCCCGTTGCGATGGGCGACGAGCGCAGCCATGCGATCCTGGCTGCAGCACTCGGGCGTGGTAGGCCGGTGTCGGGCCATGTCTACGGACGAGAGTTCGTTGCCGCCTATGCCGCATCCGGCGTTACCGACACGCATGAAGCCATCGACCGCGACATTGCCGACGACCTGCTGGAAGCCGGCGTGTGGATCTTCCTGCGCGGCGGCCCGCCGACGACACCCTGGCATTCGCTGCCGCAGGCGATCAAGACGATCACCGAGCTCGGCGCTTCCCACAAGCGCGTCGCCGTCTGCACCGACGACCGTGACGCGGAAGATCTGCTCGCCTTCGGCCTGGACTGGGTAACGCGCGAAGCCGTGAAATACGGCATGAGGCCGGAAGAGGCCTGGGCGATGGGTTCGCTGCACGGCGCGACGCGGTTCGGCATGGAGGGCGAAATCGGCGGTCTGGGCGGCGGGCGCCGCGCCGACCTGGTGCTTCTCAGCGACGACCTTACGCCGATCAGCACCTGGTATGGCGGCGAGCTCGTCGTCGACGGCAAGAAGATCACGCCGATCCTCGACGAAGCCCTGTCGAAACCGTACCGCTATCCGGATGCCGCCTACCACACGGTCAGGCTGCCGAAAAATCTCAAGCTGACACCGGACCTGCCGACGGAGACGGTCGTCGCGCATGCGATCAAGACGGAGCTGCCTGGCATTACCCTCGGCCATGTCATCGTCGCGCTGGAACCGGCCAATGACTGGCAAGCCCATTTCGACAAGCACGACCTCTGCTTCGTGACGGTGGTGGAACGTCACGGCAAGTCTGCCGGCAATGTCGCCCACGGACTGCTCAACGGCTTCGGGCTCAGACAAGGCGCGGTCGCATCCTCGGTCGGCCACGACAGCCACAACATCATCGTCGCCGGCACGAATGCCGCGGACATGCAGGTGGCGCTCGACGCGATCGAGGAAAGGCAGGGTGGCGTCTGTGTCGTCATGGACGGCAAGGTGACGGCCATGGTGCCACTGCCGGTCGCCGGGCTTTTGTCCGACAAACGCGTGCACCAGGTCGCGGACGAGGTAAAGGCATTGAAGCTCGAATGGGAAAAGGCAGGCTGCACCATCGCCTATATGGGCTTCAACCTTATCCCGCTATCAGTCATCCCGGAAATCCGGATAACCGACAAGGGCCTGGTGCTGGTGCCGGAAATGGTGATCTCGCCGCTCTTCGAAAAGGCCTGAAAGCTGGCAATCCGATGGTGAAAGAGGTGCCGATCCTTCGCCGTGACGGGCAAGAAAACCGAATTTGTCGCTAGAGCAATTCCAGGAAAAGTGCGAAGCGGTTTTCCGTCCGGAATGCGTAAAAGCAAAAGGATAGAGCGGTTCTGCGCTTCCGTTAAAAGCTGAACCGCTCTAACAAACCACGATCAATAACGTTAGGCATCGAGCGCACGTTGTTTGGCAGTCGAGATCAGCTCCTTGAAGTGCGCAGCAATTCTATCTTCGCGGCTAGCGTCCTCCGCTTCCCAACCGAACTTCCACGCGTCGTGACGCGCAAGCCAATCGCCGAGGGCGCTGGTATCACCAGTAGGCATCCTATGGGCGGCGAGGTATGGGTTTTCGTGAGCCTTCAGGCCGAGCACCCGCGCCCTTGAGCCTGCTTCCTGCAGATCGATCAGCTCTTCAATCGTCATACGCGATCCCCCACGATGTGGGCGACGGTAGCATCGCAGTCCGCGCATGCAAGTGAATGCTAATTAATGGGTTAATTTGGGACAGTTGCGTGACAAGCGGCGCAGCAGCCGCGTCCCAATGACCATGCCCCAGAATAGCCTGCTGCCACCACGGGCCGGTGTCGCCCGCCGCCTCCACCCGCATCCAACTCGTCTTGCCGTGACACACAAAAATGCAACTGCAATACTAGAGGTCAGCGACTTGTAGATGCATTCGCGTAAATGCGATGAGGCTTTCGATGTGTTGGGCGACAGCTCGGCGCGTTTCCTCAACATCGCCCCGGTCGATCGCCTCGATGATAACGAGGTGCTCCGTGGAGTCCGGCTTCAGGCGATCTTTCAGGCGGTCGATTTCGAAGAGACGCGTGGTCGCCCGAAGCTCCCGCAGTACCTTTGCCATGACCGCGTTGCCGCAATGATCAATGATCATATTATGGAGATTGTCGTCCGAGAACCAGTGCGCGTCTGTGTGATACGCCGTCGCATCCAAAAGGTCGTGGATTTCCTGCCGGACACTGATCAAAAGCCGCCGCGGAATGGCGTTGATCGACAATACCGCCGCTTCAGGTTCGATCAGCAACCTCAGTTTCAAGCTTTGAAGATACTCGCCGACATCCACCTGTCGCACGACGTAGTTTCGGCCATCGCCCTTGCGAACCAAGCCTTCGCCCTCTAACCTCTGCAGCGCTTCGCGCAGCGGTGTCCTCGAAATCCCGAGTGTCTCGGCAAGCCTTGCCTCAACGATGACATGCCCGCCTTTCAGCCGGCGATGCCGGATCATGTCGGACACGGCCTTGTAGGTCAGCGATGCAAGATTATGCTGCCCTTTCTCCGCAATTTTCCGACCCGGGGCCGCCAAGGCGTCTGTCACCGTTTGCTACTTCCTTGCTCTTTAATGCCTTGGCCGCTCGACGCGGCATCGTGCTTTCCTTACGCGATCACTTGTTACATATGATAGCCGATTTGGAAAAGGACTGGAACGAGTGCAGATGGACGATGGTCTGAATGAAGTTGGCGACTCCAGCCTTGCTGACGAAACCTACCGTTCCCTGCTGGCCGATATTCTATCAGCCAGGCTCGCGGGGGGATCGGTCGTCCAGCAACGCCGCCTGGCGACGAAACATGCTGTTTCGCGTTCTCCCATGCGTCACGCGCTGGGACGTCTCGAAGGAGAGGGACTACTTGTCAGAAACGAAAAAGGCGTTCTCTCGGTCAGGGTCATCAGTCTCAAGGATTACCTTGACAGTCTCACCATGAGGATGCTGCTCGAACCAACTGCGGCTGCGCTCGCCAGCCCCCATGTTTCGCGACTTGAACTGGACCCTTTGACAGGGATGCTGGACGAGATCGAGGCCGACCCCGAACCTGACCCAGAGGTGGTCTGGGCGTTTGACGATGCGCTTCACAACTATATCGCAAGCGAGAGCCGCAACCCCTTTATGGCAACCACTATCGGGGAGATGCGACGCTACACAACGATCTTCGAGCGGCAGCTGCCTGTCGTGCGCGCGAAGCCGGGCGTGCGGGAACATCGAGCGATCCTGCTTGCCTTAGCCTCCAACGATGCCGAGGCGGCTCGCCGAGCCATGGCCGGTCATCTCGAAGTCGTCCGTCAGGGCGTGCTTGCGAACTACTGAATCGATGAGTTGAGAATGCACTTGCATCTACGGTGGACTTTTGTATAAAAGTGGGATCCCACTTGAATGCACGGTCGGGATCCAACGATAAAGAACCGAACTCCAGAGGCTCTCCATGCTCCGTTCACACTTCTCTCGCAGCGTTCTTGCCGCGTCCTTCCTGTCGGTCACAGCGTCTTTTGCCTTCGCTCAATCCTGCGAACCCAAAGTGGCGGCAGGCGAGTTGATCACGCCCGGCACGCTCGTCATGTCGACCAATCCAACGCTTCCTCCGCTCCAGTTCATCGACTCCACGGGCGATCTGAAGGGCATGCGCATCGACCTCGGCAAAGAGATCGCCAAGCGCCTTTGCCTCGAGCCCGAATATGTCCGCATCGAATTCTCCGCGATGGTTCCGGGTCTGCAAGCTGGCCGCTGGGACATGATCAATACGGGCATTTTCTTCACCGAGGAACGTGCCAAGATCATGCAGATGATCCCCTATGAAGATCAGGCCATCAGCATCTCCGTGGCGCCGGATTCGAAGAAAAACGTCGCCGCAAAAGATGATCTGGCCGGCATGACGATCGGTGTCGAAATTGGTGGTTTCGAGGAAACAAAGACCCGCCATCTCGATAAGGAACTGCGTGACGCGGGCAAAGAAGGCCTGACCATCCAGACGTTCGATAATTTCGCCTTGGCCTTCCAGGCTCTGCGGGCAGGCCAGGTGCAGGGTGTCGTGTCGATCGACGCGGTTGCCAAGGAGTACGATTCTCGCGGGGACTTCAAACGGGCAATCAGCGGCCTCTACCCCGCTCCGGTTTCTGTCGCATTCAAAAGCCCGGCTTTGGCTGATGCCGTGTCTGCGACGTTGAAAGACATGAAGACGGATGGATCTTTAAAGGCGCTCTTTGACAAATACGGTCTGCCGATGGTCGCGGGTGACTATTCGGTCAAAGGCCCCGGCCGCTGAACTGATTTCGAAGATCGTTTAGAGATGAGGCGGGGCGCGACCACGTCGCGCCAAACCTCTTGCAGAAAGTCGTCTTCATGTCGCTTTGGAACTGGTCTGGCTTCTTCGGTTACCTGTTCAACCCCTTTATACTTGGCGGGGTGTTCACAACTGTCTGGCTCACCGTCGTCTCGTTGGTGGCGGGGCTTATTCTCGGCTTTGCCCTTGCATTGATGCGGCGATCGTCCCGACGAGTGCCATACTACATTGCCAAGGCGTATATCTGGCTTTTTCGTGGCACGCCGCTTCTTGTACAGTTGATTGCGATCTACACGGCGCTTCCGCTGTTCGGCATCAAGTTCACCGTCATAGAGGCGGCGTTGCTCGGATTGGCTCTCAACGAGGCGGCTTATCTCGCTGAGATCATTCGTGCCGGTATCGAAGCCGTGCCGGAAGGCCAGACCAGGGCCGCTCGCGCGCTCGGGATGACGGAACGTCAGATCATGCGCTATATCGTCATGCCGCAAGCCTTCAAAGTTATCGTTCCGCCTCTCGGCAATTCGGTGAACGGTCTCTTGAAAACGACCTCCGTCACCTCTGTCATCTCGGTCGAAGAACTCCTTCGCCGGACCCAGGTTCTCATCCAGGAGCGGTTCATGGTGCTCGAACTGTTTGCGGTCGCGGCGATTTATTACCTCCTCCTCACAACACTCTGGGACTTCTTCCAGAGCCATATCGAAAAGCGTCTCGGTCAAGCCGGATCTCGGCTTTCCATTAACGAGAAGCGCTAGAACCAGGATTTTCAAATGCAGAAGACGTTCCGCGGTGTCTACACCGTGATGATTACTCCCTTGGATCCCAGCGGCGCGGTTGATCTGAAGGGGCTGGCTGCCTTTACCGACTGGCAGGTCAAGGAAGGTATCCATGGCCTGATCCCTCTTGGATCGACCGGTGAGTTTCTGTCGCTCAGCGAGGAAGAGCGCGATGGTGTGGCGAGGACCGTCATCGAAACCGTCGCGGGACGGGTGCCTGTTCTGATCGGCACGGGAGCGGAAGATACGCGGGAGTCCGTTCGCCTTAGCGTCAAGGCCGAGGCAATGGGAGCTGACGGTGTCATGATTATTCCGCCGTTCTATTCCACCCCAACGGATGACGAACTCGTTCACCACTACAAGAGCATTGCGTCTGCCGTGGGCATCCCGATTATGGTCTACAACAATCCCGCGACCGCAAACGTCGACCTGACGCCGGAGTTGGTCAAGCGCATCGCCGAAATCGACGGCTGCGACTATATCAAGGAGTCCACCCTCGAAGTGACGCGCGTGCGCGATATCATCCGGCTGGCCGGCGACGATATGACGGTGTTCGGGGGCATACTCGGGTTCGAGTCTTTCGTTATGGGTGCGCAGGGCTGGGTGGCTGTGGCTTCAAATGTTGCCCCAGGACCGATGGCGCGGATCTTCGAACTTGTCGCAAATGAGAAAAAGTTCGATGCGGCAAGAGAGCTTTACCTCAAATGGCTGCCTGTCATTCAAGCGGTCGGGGGCCAGGCCTATGTCGCAGGAACGAAGTCACTGCTGACCCATATGGGATTTGGCGCAGGCCTGCCGCGTCCGCCGCGCCTGCCGTTGCCACCCGCGCAAGACGCCGCGATGAAGAGGCTGGTGGCCGATTTCGGTCTGACGTTCGGCGCCTGAGGAACTCCATGATGCCCGTCGCTTCCATAAACCAGAGTTTGAGGCCCGACGATGCGCGGGTCAGGCTCTCGGTCGACGGTCTGCAGATATTTGCCGAAAAGGGCATGTCTGTTGCGGCCGCCATCGAGGCGACGGGGCGGCATGAATTTTCCCGAGGCATCAAAGGCGACGGCCGTGGCCTCTTCTGCGGAATGGGTGTCTGTCACGACTGTCTCGTGACGATCGACGGAAAAGTCAGCCAGCGGGCCTGCATGACCACTGTCGACAATGACATGCGGGTCCTGCGCCCTGCTGCGCGGCCAGATCTTGCCACTGGTCAGATTGCCGATCTCTGCGGTTTGCCGCAGTCCTTGACGACAAGGACGATGGACGTTCTCATCGTCGGAGCGGGGCCCGCGGGGCTTGCCGCAGCGCAGGTCCTTGCTGCGGCCGGCGCCAAGGTGACTGTCATTGATGAACGGCCGTCTGCCGGCGGGCAGTATTTCAAACAACCCTCGACACGGAGCGCCGCCGAGCAATTGAGTGGCGACGAGCAGGCTTTATCCGGCGCAGCGCTTATAGGGGAAGTGCGCGACCATGGCGTGACATTTCTAACCGCTACACTGGTGTGGGGTGCCGCACGTGACGACGACGGTTCGCTCATTATCGCCTGCTATGGATCCGGCCATGCGTTCTACTGCAAGCCGAAAATACTGATCATCGCGACGGGGGCCTACGAACGCCCTACACCGGTGCGGGGTTGGACACTTCCTGGTGTGATGACAACAGGGGCCGCCCAGACGTTGCTGAGGAGCTACGGAACCGTGCCCGGCCGAAGGATCATTGTCGCCGGAAACGGTCCTTTGAATATGCAGGTCGCAAACGAACTTCGAAAGGCAGGAGCCCCCATAGTCGCCCTGCTGGAAGCAGCACCGCCACCCTGGTCTCGCCCCGCAGCAGCTCTCGGCCTTCTGACAACGGATCCCGCCCTCGCCCGCCACGGATTGCGGCAGATATCATCGCTTAGGTCCGCGGGCGTCAAGATAGGCTGGAATAGCGTGCTCACCTCGATCAACGGTTCGCAGCGTGTGGAGAGCGTCACGTTCGCCGGACCAAGCGGCGAGACCAATCTCGATGCTGACACTGTCCTTATCGGCGGCAATTTCACATCCTCCAATGAACTGTCCCGACTACTCGGGTGCGGCCATGAGGTCGTCGACGGCGATCTGCGGGCAGTGCGAGATCTCGACGGTCAGACAACGTGTGCAAACGTGCATATTGTCGGTGAAGCGGCGCGTTTCGGCGGCGCGCATGTTGCAATGGCAGAAGGGCAGATCGCCGCCGCCGCGATTGCGCGAAAACTGGGCCTCCTTGTCCAAACCGACGAAAGCGCAGTGAAGAGGCTTGCCCGCCATAGACGGTTTCAAGAGGCGCTTTGGCAGGTCTTTGCGCCGAAGGACGATGCAAAGACAAAGACGGCAATTCAGCCAGATGATGCATTGATCTGCCGTTGCGAAGGGGTGACTTACGGTGTCTTGAGGACGCTCAGCGCAGATAGTGCGCAGGACGTATCGACATTAAAGCGCCTGTCGCGTGCCGGCATGGGGCGATGTCAGAGCCGCTACTGCGGCAAAGCGATCGCTGATGTCGTGAAAGAACGGCACCTCACGGGCGAAACAAGCGGTTTTCTGGCTCCGCAAATGCCACTTCGCCCTATTCCGCTGGCGGCGCTTGCGGTCGAAAAGCCGGAATGGGGTGGCCACAAGCGCGCGCTTTTGCCGGAAAAACGCCCATTGGCGAGCCCTCAAGCTTTGCCGGTGAAAGAAACGTCCACGTTGGTAATCGGCGCCGGCATTGCAGGCCTTTCGACGGCGCTCTTCCTTGCCCGGGAAGGCGAGGACGTTGTGGTAGTGGAGCGTGCTTTTGCGAACTCGCTGGCATCAGGGGGGAATGCAGGAAGTCTTCATGCCCAGTTGCTTTCCTTCGACCATGGTGCCCGTGCCGAAGGTGGCGGCGGAGCTGCCGCTCAAACACTTCCCCTCCAGCGTGATTCAATCGCTCTTTGGGCCGCGCTGCAAAGCGAGCTCGGACAGGATTTCGAGATGAAGGTCACGGGCGGCCTCATGGTGGCCGAAACCGATGACCACATGCGTTTTCTGGCGGAAAAGGTCGGGGTGGAGCGCGCGGCCGGGATCGATTGCCGCTTGATCGGGCAAGAGGAATTGCGCTCCCTGGAGCCTGCTCTGTCTTCTCACTTCGTCGGTGCTGCCTACTGCTCCCAGGAGGGCAAGATCAATCCTCTCGTCGCTACGCAATATATAATGGAGGCGGCACGGCGAGACGGCGCTCAAGTCTTCGAAAATTGCGAGGTCACCGGAATAAGGACCTCGGACGACGGGTTCGAGGTCAAGACATCGAGGGGCATATTGCGGGCAAAACGGATCGTCAATGCAGCCGGAGCCTTCGCTTCAAAGATCGGCGCGATGCTCGGTATCGACGTGCCCGTATTCGGTGCTCCGCTGCAGATGGTGGTTACCGAGGCCGCCGCACCTTTGATTTCGTGTCTCGTCGCCCATGCCGACCGCCATTTGACCCTGAAGCAGGCGGCAAACGGCAACTTCATCATCGGCGGCGGCTGGACCGCAGGCCTCGATCCGGTCCATCAACATCCGCGCCCGCTCCTGTCGAGCCTTGAGGGGAACCTTTGGGTTGCCCAGCACGTCGTTCCCGCTCTGCGCAAACTTCACGTCATCCGAAGCTGGGCAGCGATGAACATCAACATCGACGGTGCGCCGATCCTCGGCGAATACCCGTCAATGCCCGGGTTCTTCAACGCCGTCACTTCAAACGGCTATACGCTCGGCCCGATCGTCGGCCAGTTAACATCTCGGCTCGTTCTCGGTCGCGAGACCGATAGAGCCTTGCAACCCTTTTCCATCTCGCGTTTCCAGAAAGGCCGGGCATGATTGAGATCACTGGCGTTACCAAATATTACGGTCAGTTCGCTGTCCTTAAGAACTGCTCGGTAAACGTCGAGCGCGGTGAGGTCGTGGTTGTCTGCGGTCCCTCGGGGTCGGGCAAATCGACGTTGATCAAATGCGTCAACGGGCTCGAGCCGTTTCAGAAAGGTTCGATCCGGGTGCATGGTATCGAAGTCGGCGACCCGAAGACCGATCTGCCGAACCTTCGCACACGGGTAGGGATGGTCTTCCAGAACTTCGAATTGTTTCCGCATCTGACGATCATCGACAATATCATGCTGGCGCAGAAGATTGTCATTGGCCGCAGCGAAACGGCAGCCCACGCGAAGGCCATGGCGCTTCTTGATCGCGTCGGGCTGACGGACCACGCGAAAAAATATCCAAGCCAACTCTCCGGCGGGCAGCAGCAGCGCGTGGCGATCGCGCGGGCGCTGGCGATGGATCCGCTCGCCATGCTCTTCGACGAGCCGACATCCGCGCTTGATCCGGAAATGATTTCCGAAGTGCTCGACGTCATGACCGGATTGGCAAAGGACGGCATGACGATGATGGTCGTCACCCATGAGATGGGATTTGCCCGCCGAGTGGCGACGCGCGTGATTTTCATCGATCAGGGCGAGATCGTCGAGGATCGTCCGAGCGAGGAGTTTTTCGCGGGCAAACACAACCCACGAACCGAAGCTTTCCTTGGCAAAATCCTGCAACACTGAAGGTCAGGCTTGTGAGCAACTGCGATCTCATCATTCAGAACGGCACGGTGGCGACTGGCATTAAAGACGGCCGATAACGACAATTGTCGCCGGAAAGCCTGTCGTCGAAAACGGCGTCCTGGTGGGTACTAAGGGCCACGGCCAATATCGGAAAGCCGCGGCGAGACAAATCAACAAGCAGTCAAATCTAACAAGAGCGACATCATGAAACTGAAAATTACAGCAGGGCCATTCATCTTCGACGCTGTCCTGGAAACTGCCAGAGCGCCCAAAACCTGTGAAGCATTCATCAAGCAGATGCCGTTCGATGGTAAAATCGTGCACGTTCGCTGGTCTGGCGAGGGCGTTTGGATCCCGCTTGGCGACCATGATTTCGGCGTCGGTTACGAGAACCATACAAGCCATCCGGCCCCCGGTCACATCATCCTTTACCCGGGAGGCATTAGCGAAACGGAAATCCTGCTTGCCTACGGAGGCGTCGATTTTTCATCGAAAATGGGCCAACTGGCTGGCAATCATTTCATCACAATCACATCCAATCTCGACCAACTCGCCGAAATAGGGCGCCTCACGCTGTGGGAAGGCGCGCAATCCATTCGATTTGAGGCCGTATCCTAGCGCATAACCCCGAAAATCGGAATCGGTTTTCGAAAAGGATTATGCGTAAATTCAAAGTGCTACAGCGTCCTTTGCGCGTCTGAAAAGACGCGCGGCGCTGTAGAGCATGATGCCGAAGTGTGGGCGGTTTTCGGATGACATCATGCTCTAACTATATAATTTACAACAGGATTCAGATTTTAGGCCGAACCGGCCCAAAATCATCCTGTTCTAGGCACAATAGCGCGAGGCGACAGGGTTGACGCCGCCGTGCCAGCACCGCCTAACGCAGCGGTTGGCACGTTTCCTGCATTCTAGTCTTGGAGATTCTCTTCGAGATTTCCAAATGGTGGACGAGGCCCGAAATGTCTTTTGATTTTGACTTCGAACTTGCGAAAAGAGCGGCGCAAGAACTGCCTCCGTCGCAGAAGCAGCCCAAAACGCGTAACATGTCTCTTCTACAGAGGCTCGTGGCTTCTCCGCCAATTCCTCCTCGTCCGTCTCGCAGCATTCTGCGCACATATAGAGATGGTGATGCGCAATGACGCTGTGATAGCCCTGTCGAACAGGTAAGGCGGTGCTGTTACGACGGTTCTATTCCCGTCGAGGCGGCGTCATGTCTACAGATGCGGTGCGTGCGAACTGTGTCGCCAGATAGTCCAGCGCGGACGTCCAACGATGAGATCACTCGCTACAAGGCAGTCGGAACGGCGTTGGCTGATCTTGCCGCCGCGACGCGCTTTAGGGATCGAACCGCCACACTGTCGTCTTCTTGACTTCGCTGTCCTCCAGCGCCCGCGTTACCGGCACCTCATAAACCGCGCAGAATTCCAGCCGATCCCGCGGCAGATAGCTACGTCCGGGATCGCCGACCAGCACCCGCTTGCCGTCGGCTGCGAGCTTTGCGAACCAGGGAACGAGCGCATTGGCGAAAGCGCGGTCGTAGAAGACGTCGCCGGCAAGCACTATGTCCGCATCGACGCCCTGCCCGATCAGATCGGCGCCGGTAAATCCGAGCGAAACGCGGTTGGCCTCGGCATTCAGCCGGACTGCGGCTTCCGTCCAGGGATCGATATCGGCGGCCGTGACTTCCCGGGCACCGGCCATCACAGCCGCAATGCCGACAAGGCCGGAACCGCTGGCGAAATCGAGCACGCGCTTGCCGCGCACCGTTTCCGGATGATCGAGAACGTAGCGCGCCAGTCCCTGCCCGCCTGCCCAGGCAAAAGCCCAGAAGGGCGGCGGCAGGCCGATCGCCTCCAGTTCCTCCTCCGTCTTCAGCCAGAGCTCATGCGCCTCGCTCGCCAGATGGAGCGAAATCTCCGGCACATGCGGCGGCGGCATCAGGCTGGTATTGGCGCGGATGAAGGCTTGCGGATCGGTCTTCAACGCGGCGGATTGTCCAATCCGCCCATCCGGCAGACTTCGAGATATTCTTCCTCGGTCACCGGCTGCACCGAAAGCCGCATCGAGGTGACGAGCGCCATCTTGGCGAGCTTCTCGCTCGCCTTGACATCCTTCAGCGTCACCGGCTTCGGCACGTCCATGACGGCGCGGATATCGACGCAATCCCACTTCGGATCGCCCTTGGCGGAAGAATCGGGATGCGACAGGGCGCAGACTTCGACGATGCCGACGATCTCCAGCCCATCATTGGAATGATAGAAGAAGCCTTTGTCGCCGATCTGCATCGCCCGCATATTGTTGCGCGCCAGATAGTTGCGGACGCCGGTCCATTCCGTGCCCTTTTCGCCGGCAGCCTTCTGCTGCTCCCAGGACCAGGAGGCAGGTTCGGATTTATAGAGCCAGTGCGCCATGCTCACGCCTCCGGTTTGTTGAAGACCCAGTTGTAGGCCTTGACGTCGACGCTTTCGAATAGTCCGGCCTTGGCATAGGGATCGGCATCGGCAAGCGCACGCGCCGCCTCTTTCGATTCCGCTTCGACGATGATCAGGCTGCCGCAGGGCTTGCCGTCGTCATCGAGAAACGGCCCGGCGATCTTCAGCGTGCCCTCGGCATTCAGCTTGTTCAGATGCTCGATATGCGTCGGACGCGTATCCATGCGCACGTTCAGATGTCCCGGTTTGTCCTTGCAGAGAAGGGCGAAAAGCATGTCTGTCTCCTATTCGGTGGTGATCGGACGCGTCATCAGCTGCTCTATCGCCTCTGATATATCGAGCTTGCCGTCGATGATGGCGGAAATGGCATCGGTGATCGGCATGCTGACCTTCAACTCCGCCGCAAGCCGCGAGGCGACGGAAGCGGCAAACGCGCCTTCCACCAGCGCACCCTTCAGGGGATCGGTCTTTTCGCCGCGCCCGAGCGCGATGCCGAAGCGCAGGTTTCGCGATTGATGGCTCGTTGCCGTCAGCACCAGATCGCCGAGGCCGGAAAGTCCGCGCACCGTATCCGCCTGCCCACCCTTGGCGACGACGAAACGCGACATTTCGGCAAGCCCGCGCGCAATCAGCGCCGCACGCGCGGAATCGCCGATGCCGCGGCCTTCGACGATGCCGCAGGCGATCGCCAGCACATTCTTCAACGCGCCGCCGAGCTGCACGCCGATCCGGTCATTGGAAGCGTAGAGTCGGAAGGTCCGCCCGGAAATCGCCAGAGCGAGCCGCTCGGCGATTTCCATGTCGGCTGCAGCAATCGCCATCGCCGTCGGCAGGCCCTTGGCGATATCGGCGGCAAAACCCGGGCCGGAGAGCACGGCGATGGGATGGTCCGGAAGTTCCCGTTCCAGCATGTCGGTCAGAAGATTGCCGGTCGCCCGTTCGATACCCTTGGCACAGGTAACGACGACAGCATCCTTGGAAAGATAAGGTCCGTATTGCCGCGCCGCATCGGCCTGTGCCTGCGACGGCATTGCAAACAGCACGATGGAGGCGCCGGTAATCGCATCCGCCTCGGCGGAAAATTCCAGCGTATCGGGCAGGAGAATGCCGGGCAGCACCGCATCATGCAGCCGTTCGGCCTTCAGATCGGCAATCAGGGACGGATCGCGCCCGACGAGGGTCACGGCGCTGCGGCCGGCAAGCGCGATGACGGCGGCAAGCGCCGTGCCGAAAGCCCCCGATCCGACGACGGCGATGTTTTCGCTCATGCCTTGGCCCCTCGTTTTCCGAAACCGATCAGCGTTTCCGCATTGGAATCGAGCGGCCAGCGCGAGCGCGGCTGCACATCGAGCGCATCCGGCGCGGCGCCGGTCGCCATCCGCTCCAGTCCCGCCCAGGCGATCATCACGGCATTATCGGTGCAGAGCCTGAGCGGCGGCGCGACGAAGCGGAAGCCGTTCTTGTCGCACAACGCCTGCAGCGTGCCGCGCAGTTCGAGATTGGCGGCGACACCGCCGGCAACGACGAGCGCCGGCTTTTCGCCGGTCGCGGGAAATATCGTCGGAAATTCCGTCTTGAACCGCTGCAGGCCGCGGCCGATACGGTCCTTCAGCGTCCGCGAGACCGCCTTCTGGAACGAGGCGCAGATATCCGCGACGTCCTGATCGCTGAGCGGCGCGATATCCTGCGCCGCCTGCCGCACCGCCGTCTTCAGGCCGGAGAAAGAGAAGTCGAGTCTTGCCTCGCCGACCAGCGGCCGCGGAAAGTCGAAGCGATCGGGATTGCCGTCCCGCGCCATCCGCTCCACCGCCGGGCCGCCGGGATAGGGCAGACCGAGCAGCTTTGCCGTCTTGTCGAAGGCTTCGCCCAGCGCATCGTCGATCGTCGTGCCCCAGCGTTCGTACTGCCCGACACCACGCACCAGAATGAGCTGGGTATGGCCGCCGGAGACAAGCAGCATCAGATAGGGAAAGGAAAGCCCGTCCGTCAGCCGCGCCGTCAGCGCATGGCCTTCGAGATGGTTAATCGCATAGAGCGGCTTGCCGGCGGCTCTGGCGATCGCCTTGCCGGTCATCAAGCCCACCAGCAGCCCGCCGATCAGCCCCGGCCCCGACGTAGCGGCGATGGCATCGACATCGTTGAGCGACACATTGGCGCGCTTCAGCGCTTCCTCGATCAGCTCGTCCAGCGCTTCGACATGGGCGCGTGCGGCGATCTCTGGCACCACGCCGCCATAGGCGCTATGCTCGTCGAGCTGGGAAAGCACGACATCCGACAGCACGTTGGAATGCCCCTCTGCATCGCGCTCGACGACCGCCGCGGCGGTCTCGTCGCAGCTCGTTTCGATGCCAAGGATGCGCAGAAAGGGAACCATAAGGCCTGTTCGTTGATTGCGATGGGATGGAAACCCGTTTACGAGAACTCCGGTAACAACGGAATAGAGCGGATGCAAACAAAACCTTTCCGGATCGGCACGCGCGGCAGCCCGCTGGCGCTTGCCCAGGCGCATGAGGCCCGCGACAGGCTGATGGCGGCGCATCATCTGCCCGAGGATATGTTCGAGATCGTCGTGCTGACCACCAAGGGCGACCGCATCACCGACCGGTCGCTTTCCGAGATCGGCGGCAAGGGCCTGTTCACCGAGGAGCTCGAACAGAAGCTTGCCGCCGGTGAGCTCGATTTCGCCGTGCATTCTGCCAAGGATATGGCGACGAGGCTCCCCGAGGGGCTTTATCTCTCCGCCTACCTGCCACGTGAAGATATCCGCGACGCCGTCATCGGCCGCACTGCGCGCAAACTGATCGACCTGCCGCATGGCGCCACCGTCGGTTCATCCTCGCTCCGCCGCCAGGCGCTGATCCGCCGCATGCGGCCGGATATCAATGTCGTCACCTTCCGCGGCCTGGTGGAAACGCGCCTGCGCAAGCTCGAAGAGGGCGAGGTGGATGCGACCCTGCTGGCGCTTGCCGGCCTGAAACGCCTCGGCAAGGTCGACGTGCTGACCGACATCCTCGACCCCGACACCTTCCCGCCGGCCCCGGCGCAGGGAGCGATCTGCATCGAAAGCCGTATCGGCGATGCCAGGGTCGACGATCTGCTGGCGCCGGTTAACGATATCACGACCTTCGACACCGTCTCCTGCGAACGCGCCTTCCTCGCCGCACTCGACGGCTCCTGCCGCACGCCGATCGGCGGTTATGCCGTCTGCGAAGGCGACCTGATCCGGTTCTCGGGCCTCATCATCACTCCCGACGGCCGCAGCCAGCATGCGGTGACTACCGACGGCCACCGCCGCGACGCGGCAGCGCTCGGCACCCGCGCCGGCCAGGACGTGCGCGCCAGGGCCGGTAGCGCCTTTTTCGACGACTGGCACTGAAGCGGCCATGCGTGTGCTCGTCACCCGCCCCGCGCAGTCGGCGACGAGAACCGCACAACGATTACGCGATTTGGGCCACGAGCCCTTGCTGCTGCCGCTGCGTCAGCCGCTGCACGACAGCGCCGCTGCCGCAGGCGCCCTTGCAGCCACCAGCGGCGCAATCGCGGTGACCAGCGCCGAAGCCATCAGGGTCCTCTCCGCGCTCGGGGGAAAACTTCGTCCGCATCTTGCCCGCCCACTTTTCGCGGTGGGGGAAACGACCGCAGAAGAGGCGCGCAGCCTCGGCTTTCGATCGGTCGCCTCATCCCAGGGCAATGGCCGCGATCTCGCCGATCTCGTCGCGACGCAGGGAGCGGACGGGTTGCTTTATCTTGCCGGCTGGCCCCGCGCCGAAACTTTCGAAGCGGGATTGCGCGAACTCGGCATCCGCTTTTCTATCGCCGAATGCTATCGCATGCAGCCGGTCGTTCCCGGCCCGGCCGAGATCGATGCGATTTTCTCTAGGTCTCGCCCTGAGGCCATTCTCTTCTATTCCCGGCAGACGGCCGAGGATTTCTTTCGCGTGCCGGAACTGCGATCAGCCGTGCCGGAACACAGCGGAATCCGCCTTCTCTGCCTTAGCGAGGCAGTGGCGCAAGCCATCCCGACGGCTCTGAAAGAAAGCGTCGAGATTTCACCGATGGCGGATGAAAAGAGCCTCTTGTCGCTGCTTTGAAGGCTTTAGAGCCTTTCCTGGTCAGATTGCAGCATTCTGTTGGCTCAAACGGAGTCGGATGGTCGACCGGCCGGCGCGCGTCGTAGCCCGGCTCTACGGCCAAGCCGGCCGGTCGATCAGCCGGCCCGTTTCAGCCAACCCGAAGGGCCGGGCATCTTTCCGCCAGGGCAGAGGCGATCGGCTCGAACGTACCGAGAGGTATGCCCGTCGCCAATCGCCTCTGCCCTGACGAAAATCTGCTCCGGCAGAATGCTGCAATCTGACCAGGAAAGGCTCTAACCGCCCAAATTTGATCTAACCTCTTCCCTTAACTGGCATCACTGTCTAGTTTCGTTGCAATGCAGGATAAAGAGGACCTCATGGTATCGGGAAACCCGCCACGCCATTCGAAGAGCGCCGACGAACCGGTCACGATCGACCTCGATGCACAGGAATTCGCCGCTGCAGCCGATACCGAAAAACCGGTAGACAATGAAATCGGCGATGCCGACAGCACTACCGCCGATGTCGGCCTAGCGCCCGAAACCGAGGCTGCGTCGCATGCCGAACATGAAGAGAAGCCTGTGATGGATGCGCCGGAGGAGGAACCGGCAGCTCCAGAACCTTCCTTCACCCCTCCTCCTGAACAGCCCGCGCCGAAGAGCGCCGGCACCTCCGGCCTCATTGCCGCCGGCATCTTCGGCGGCCTCGTGGCGCTGCTTGGCGCCGGCGCCATTCAGTATGCGGGTTACCTCCCAGGCTCCTCCGCGCCACAGACGACATCGCCGGAGACGGCCGATCTTGCCGGCGAGATCGACGGCCTGAAACAGACCGTTGCCAACCTTGCCGCCAATCCGGTGAGCACAGATGACGGCGAGCTTGCGAAACGTGTCGCTGCGCTGGAAGCGGCTGCCAAGGCCCCCGCGGCCGGCGCGCCGGCCGATTCTGTCAATGTCGATGCACTCAACCAGAAGATTGCGGAACTGACCGGTCAGGTCGACCAGCTGCGCTCGACGCTTGCCCAGTCTTCCGAGCAGCAGACGACGAACGGCGCCGATATCGCCAAGCGCCTCGAAGAGGCCGAAAAGAAGCTGAACGAGCCGCGCGAGGACGTCGCCGTTGCCCGGGCGATCGCGGCTGCCGCCCTGAAGGCGGCGATCGATCGCGGTGGCCCGTTCCTGGCCGAACTCGACACATTCGCCGGCGTCGCACCCGATGATCCAGCCGTCGCCGACCTTAGAGCCTTTGCCGAGACGGGCATTCCCTCACGCACCGAGCTGGTGCGCGAGGTTCCCGATGTCGCCACCGCGATCGTTGAAGCCGTCAACCAGCCGGATCCGAACCAGAGCTGGTCGGACCGGCTGATGTCGAGCGCCAAATCGCTGGTGACCGTTCGTCCCGTCGGCAATATCGAGGGTGAAAGCGTCGAAGCCATCGCCGCCCGCATGGAGGAGAAGGTGAAGAACGGCGACCTGCCCGGCGCTTCCGCCGAATGGAACAGCCTGCCCGCCCTCGGCAAACAGGCGTCCGCCGCCTTCAAGCAATCGCTCGAAGCGCGCATCCGCGTCGAGGAACTGGTCGGCGGGGCGCTGTCGAAAGCGGTCTCCGGCACCGGCAAGGAGGGATGAGACCATGCTGATCCGCCTTGTCGTCTTCGCCCTCTTCGTGCTGCTTCTTGCCTATGGCTTCTCCTGGCTCGCCGATCGTCCCGGTGACCTCTCGCTGATCTGGGAGGGCCAGATCTACCAGACGAAGCTGATCGTCGCCGCCAGCGCGATCATCGCGCTGGTCGCCGCCGTGATGATCGCCTGGTGGTTCGTCCGCCTGGTCTGGACCTCGCCACATTCGGTGACGCGTTATTTTCGCGCCCGCAAGCGGGACCGCGGTTATCAGGCACTGTCGACCGGCCTGATCGCCGCCGGCGCCGGCAATGCTCTGCTTGCCCGCAAGATGGCCGCCCGCTCGCGCGGTCTGATCCGCGCCGATCAGGAACCGCTGATCAACCTGCTCGAGGCCCAGGCCGCCCTGATCGAAGGTCGCCATGATGAGGCGCGCGCCAAGTTCGAGGCCATGGCCAACGATCCCGAGACGCGCGAGCTCGGTCTGCGCGGCCTCTATCTGGAGGCCCGCCGTCTCGGAGCCAACGAGGCCGCCCGCCAATATGCCGAAAAGGCCGCCGACAACGCGCCATATCTGCCCTGGGCCGCACAGGCGACGCTCGAATATCGCAGCCAGGCCGGCCGCTGGGACGATGCGATCCGCCTGCTCGAACAGCAAAAGGCCGCCCGCGTCGTCGAAAAGGCCGAAGCCAACCGTCTGCACGCCGTCCTCCTGACAGCGCGCGCCGGCGAGAAGCTGGAAAGCAACCCGACAGGTGCCCGCGACGACGCTCTGCAGGCGCTGAAGCTTGCCGCCGATTTCATTCCGGCAGCCCTCATCGCCGCAAAGGCGCTGTTTCGCGAAGGCGGCGTGCGCAAGGCCGCCTCGATCCTCGAACAGGCATGGAAATCGGCACCTCATCCCGAGATCGGCCAAGCCTATGTCAGGGCCCGCAGCGGCGATTCGACGCTCGACCGGCTGAAGCGCGCCGAGCGGCTGGAAGGGCAGCGCCCGAACAACGTCGAATCCCTTCTCGTCGTCGCCCAGGCAGCCCTTGACGCGCAGGAATTCGCCAAGGCCCGCGCCAAGGCGGAGGCAGCGGCGCGCATGCAGCCGCGTGAAGCCGCCTATCTGCTGTTGGCCGACATCGAAGAAGCCGAGACCGGAGACCAGGGCCGCGTGCGCCACTGGCTGGCCCAGGCGCTCAAGGCGCCACGCGATCCGGCCTGGGTGGCAGACGGCTTCGTATCGGACAAATGGCTGCCGGTATCGCCCGTGACCGGCCGCCTCGACGCCTTCGAATGGAAGGCGCCCTTCGGCCAGATCGAGGGTCCGCTCGAAGACGGTTCGGCGCCGGCCTCGATCGAAACGGCCTTGAAGACGTTGCCGCCGCTGCGTGACGTCAGGCCGGAAAGCCCGGTCAACGACCATCGCATCATCGAGCTGGAACGCGCCGCGACGATTGCCGAGGCCGTGCGCCCCACGCCTGCACCAGCACCGGCATCGGCAAAACCGAAACCCGTCGAACCGGCCGTGAGCGATAAAGCGCCGGCGCCAAGCGAGGCGAAACCTTTCTTTGGCGGACTGCCGGATGATCCCGGCGTTCGTGATCCCAGGGTGGAACCGGAACCCAAGACTCGGCTCCGCCTTTTTTGAAATGGAACGAAAACCGCATGTTCGAACGCTTTCAGGCATTCTTCCAGAAGCTCACCGCCGACAACCCGAAGAAAGGTTTCGCCCCTGATGATCCGCGCATCACAGTGGCAGCGCTCTGCATGCAGGTCATGGAGGCCGACGGTCAGATCAAAGCCAGCGAGAAGAAGCGGCTGCGCAAGCTCCTGAAGGAGCAGTATGCGCTCGACAGCAAGCAGCTCGATGCTCTGATGGCCGCCGGGCTCGAGGCCGAAAGCTCCGCCGTCGACTATTATCGCTTCACCGCCGACCTGAAGCGCCATCTCAACACCGAGCAACGGCTGGAGCTGATCGGCATCCTCTGGGACATCGTCTATGCCGATGGCGAGCGCAGCGAGATGGAAGACCATGTGATCTGGCGTATCGCCGATCTGCTCGGCGTCTCCTCGCGCGAGCGCATCCAGAAGCGGCAGGAGGCGGCCGCCAGGGTGACCGATGTCCAGGTTGCACAAGACGATGCCGACTGAGCAAATCAAGAACCGCGACAGGCGCCCGATCCTCATCGTCCTGCATCAGGAGCGGTCGAGCCCCGGCCGTGTCGGCCAATTGCTCGTCGAAAAGGGCTACCGTCTCGATATCCGTCGCCCGGTTCTTGGTCAGCGGCTTCCGACAACACTTGAAGACCATGCCGGCGCCGTCGTCTTCGGCGGGCCGATGAGCGCCAATGATCCCGATGACTTCGTCAAGAAGGAGATCGATTGGATCGACATTCCGCTCCGGGAAAAGCGACCCTATCTCGGTATCTGCCTCGGCGCGCAGATGCTGGTGCATCATCTCGGCGGCAAGGTGCAGTCGAATGCCGACGGCTCGACGGAGATCGGCTGGTATGCGCTGCACCCGACCGAGAAGGGCCGCCTGCTGATGCACTGGCCGAGGATGGTCTATCATTTCCACCGCGAAGGCTTCGAGCTGCCGCGCGGCGCCGACCTGCTCGCCGAAGGCGATGCCTATCCGAACCAGGCCTTCCGCTACGACGGCAACGCCTGGGGCCTGCAGTTCCATGCCGAACTGACCCGGGTGATGATGCACCGCTGGGTCGTGCATGGCGCCCATCGCTTCATCCTGCCGAACGCCCAGCAGGGCCGCGAACATCTCGAAGGCCGCATGCTGTTCGACGCGCCGCTGAAAGCCTGGCTGACCGAATTTCTCGACATCGTCTTCGAGGGAAAGACGGCGAAGGCGACGTCCTCCATCGCTATCCGCGCATAACCGGTTTCTAAATCGATTCCGACGATACAGTGGGCGCGTCGAGCGTATCGATCCCACGCAGTTTGGGAAAACTCGACGCCCAGATCGCCGCCACGACAAGCGTTCCGATCCCGCCGATGACGACCGCCGGCACCGCGCCGAAGATCGCCGCCATCGTGCCCGCCCTGAATTCCCCGAGCTCGTTCGAAGCGCCGACGAAGACCATGTTGACCGCATTGACGCGGCCGCGCAGCTGATCCGGCGTCCAGAGCGCAATCAAGCTCTCGCGCACATAGACCGACACCATGTCGGCCGCTCCCATCAGCGCCAGCGCCGCTATCGAGACCTCGGTGCTGGTCGAGACGCCGAAGATGATCGTTCCGACGCCGAACAGGGCGACGCCGATGAACATGTAGATGCCGGCGCGATGCTTGAGCGGATAGGCGGCAAGGAAGATCGCCATGACGATGGCGCCAAGTCCGGGTGCGGCGCGCAGCAGTCCGAGGCCCCAGGGACCGAGGGTGAGGATATCGCGCGCAAAAATCGGCATCAGCGCCGTGGCCCCGCCGAGCAGCACGGCGAAGAGGTCGAGCGAAATCGCCCCCAGCACCACCTTTTCGGCGCGGATGAAACTGAAGCCGCCGAGGATCATCGCCCAGCTCTTGGTCTCGCCCGTCGTCTTCTGCACCGGTTTCGGGATCATGTAGAGAAGGACCGCACCGAGCACGGAAAAAATCACCGCCACCGTATAGGCAGTCGGCGCACTGACGCCATAAAGCAGACCGCCGAGCACCGGCCCGGTGATTGCCGCGAGCTGCCAGGACGACGAATTCCAGGCGATCGCATTGGAGAGTGCCTCCTCCGGCACGAGATTGGGCGCCAGCGACTGCACTGCCGGCGACATGAAGGCGCGCTCGATGCCGAAGATCAAAAGCACCGCGAAGACAGGCAGCGGCGTAAAGCTTCCCATCAAAGTCATGACAAGCAGTGCCAACGTGCAGAGCGCGCTCACCAGCGAGCAGAGTGCGGCGATCGCCCGGCGATTGTAGCGGTCGGCCACCGAACCGGTGACGAGGATGAGCAGCAGCGACGGCAGGAACTGCACGAGACCGATCAAGCCGAGATAGATCGCGCTGCCCGTCTGGTCGTACATCTGCCAGCCGACCGCGACGCTGACGATCTGCTGCGAGAAGGAAAGCAGGAAGCGCGCGAAGAAGAACCGCGTGTAGGACGAATGCCGGAACGCGGCAAAACGGTCTCCGGTGGGCGAAAACGACATGGATGTTTTCCGAGGAGACGGGCGCCGGAAGAGCTGCAAAGCCGCCCGTTAAACATGATTCACCGTACGTTTCCACACGGCACTTGCCCGTTTAGTCGCCAATGTCTACATGTCTGTCAACAACGAATTGGAGACGATGATGTTTGCGCTGTTTCAAACCATTGATTTGGCTTTGAATATTTACACCTGGATCCTGATTGCCAGTGCCATTTTTTCCTGGCTCTATGCTTTCAATGTTATCAATTCCAGCAATCAGTTCGTCAATTCGGTCGGCACATTCCTCTACAATGTCACCGAACCGGTGCTGAAGCCGATCCGCCGCCGGCTGCCGAATCTTGGCGGCATCGACATTTCGCCGATCATCCTGCTACTGATTATCTTCTTCCTGCGCACCCTGCTTTGGACCACGCTGTACCCGCTGGTCGCTTGAGCCGTCCCTGGAGCCTTTTCGATGACCACCTGCGCCTCGCCGTCCGGCTGACGCCGAATGGCGGGCGTGATGCTCTCGACGGCATTGAGGCCGACGGCAAGGGTGAAGCTTTCCTGAAGGCACGCGTCACTGCCGTGCCCGAGAAAGGCAAGGCCAACAAGGCGCTTATCCTTTTGATCGCAAAATCCCTGCGCATTCCCAAATCCAGCGTCAGCGTCGTCTCGGGCGAGACCGGGCGCAAAAAAATCCTCCGGATCGACGGCGATCCGAAGGATTTGGTAAAAAAGCTCGAGATATTTTTAGGCTGAGCGATCAGCCTTTCTTCTTGGCGCGCTCGACGGCTTCGAGGATGAGTTCGCCGGCTTCCTTGGAGTCGCCCCAGCCGAAGATCTTCACCCACTTGCCGGGTTCCAGATCCTTGTAGTGCTCGAAGAAGTGCTCGATCTGCTTCAGCGTGATCTCGGGAAGATCGGTGTAGTCCTTCACCTTCTCATAGCGCAGCGTCAGCTTCGGCGACGGCACGGCGATGATCTTCTCGTCTTTGCCGGAATTGTCTTCCATCTTCAGGACGCCGATCGGGCGCACATTGATGACGCAGCCGGGAACCAACGGGCGGGTGCTGGCGATCAGGACGTCGATCGGGTCGCCGTCTTCCGACAGCGTGTGCGGCACGAAACCATAATTGCCCGGATAGGTCATCGGCGTATAGAGGAAACGATCGACCACCAGCGTGCCGGCTTCCTTGTCCATCTCATACTTGATGGGATGACCGCCGACCGGAACCTCGACGATAACGTTGACGTCCTCAGGTGGATTGATACCGATTGCAATGGCGTCGATGCGCATAAGAAACTCCCGCGAGGTTGAATGTGCTGGCAGCCAGATAATCAGTTTCATCCCGCAACGCAACATGGCACAGCGCCAATGCTTGCCTGCAACGGCGCACATTCACATCAAAAGTTTCTAATAGGAGATAGGCGGACGCCGACTCCAGCGCCGCGCGTCTTTTCAGACGCCGGGGGCACTGTGGCACTTTGAATGGCCGTTCAGCTCCAGATGAAGCCGATCTTCTTCAACTGCCTGTGGTCGAAACTTTCCATGCCTTCGCAGAAATCGACGCCGCCATGATTGCGGTAGAAGTGGCTGGCGGTCTCGTTATCCTCGAGGCACCAGACGACCAGCCCGTTGCAGCCGAGCGACTTCAAGAGCCGGCGCGCTTCGCCGAACAGCATCCTGCCAAGGCCGATGCCTTGATACTCGGGCCGAAGATAAAGCTCGTAAATCTCGCCTTCCTGCGGCAGAGCGCGGGCGCGGTTGAGGCCGAGTGTCGCATAGCCGGCGACTGTCCCGGCGACATCGAGAACCAGCAGCGTCGCCGGTCCGCGCGTTGCCTTGCGCCACCAGTTTTCGCCGCGCCGCTCGATCATCTGCGTCAGTGCGCGATGCGGAATAATGCCGGCATAGGTGTGTTGCCAGGCAAGCCTGTGTGTTTCCGATATGGCTCGGGCATCTTGCGGCTCGGCCCGCCGGACATCGATCGACAACGTCTTCATAACGTTTACTCTGGTCCCGCTAGAGGCAATTAACCATATGCGATGTCGCATCCCGGTTGATTGCCCACAGACTTAACATGTGGACGACGATCAAAAGTTAACGCTTTTTTAACGATTGTCACAAGACGGAATCGACGCGGCGCACAATAAAAAACCCCGGCGCGAAGGCCGGGGTTTTGAAGGATTTCTCTCCAGCGCCGCGCCTCTTTTCGGAGGCCCAAAACGCTGCAGCACTTTGAATGGCGCTCAGAGCGCCGCCTTCGTCTTTTCGAAACGCTTGCGATCGTTTGCGTCGAGATACATCTTGCGCAGACGAATATTCTTCGGTGTCACTTCCATCAGCTCGTCATCCTGGATCCAGGAGAGCGCGCGATCAAGCGTCATGCGGATCGGCGGCGTCAGCTTCACGGCTTCGTCCTTGCCGGCGGCGCGGATGTTGGTGAGCTGCTTGCCCTTCAGCACGTTGACTTCAAGGTCGTTGTCGCGCGAATGGATGCCGATGATCATGCCGGCATAGACCTTTTCGCCCGGCTCGATAATCATCGGGCCGCGATCTTCCAAATTGAACATCGCATAGGCGACGGCCTCGCCGGGAGCGTTGGCGAGCAGCACGCCGTTGACGCGGCCACCGATCACACCCTTGTAGGGCTGGTAGTCGTGGAACAGGCGGTTCATGATCGCCGTGCCGCGCGTATCCGTCAGCAGCTCCGACTGGTAGCCGATCAGGCCACGGGTCGGCGCGTAGAAACGCAGGCGAAGACGGTTGCCGCCCGACGGACGCAGCTCGACCATTTCGGCCTTGCGCTCGGACATCTTCTGCACCACGACACCGGAATGCTCTTCGTCGACGTCGACGACGACCTCCTCGATCGGCTCCAGAAGCTGGCCGTTTTCATCCTTGTGCATCACGACGCGCGGACGCGACACGGCAAGCTCGAAGCCTTCGCGGCGCATGGTTTCGATGAGAACGGCGAGCTGAAGTTCGCCACGGCCGGACACGTAGAACGAATCCTTGCCTTCGGCTTCTTCGATCTTCAGGGCGACGTTGCCTTCCGCTTCCTTGAAGAGGCGGTCGCGGATGACGCGTGAAGTCACCTTGTCGCCTTCGGTGCCGGCCAGCGGACTATCGTTGACGATGAAGGACATGGTGACGGTCGGCGGATCGATCGGCTGCGCCTGCAGCGGCTCGGTGACCGAGGGATCGCAGAAGGTGTCGGCGACCGTGCCCTTGGAAAGGCCGGCGATCGCGATAATATCGCCCTGATGCGCTTCGTCGATTGCCGTGCGCTCGATGCCGCGGAAAGCGAGGATTTTCGAAATACGGCCGGTTTCGATCGTCTTGCCGTCGGCGTGGAGAACCTTCACAGCCTGGTTCGGCTTGATGGAACCGGAATTGATACGACCGGTGATGATGCGGCCGAGGAAGGGGTTGGCTTCGAGGATCGTGCCGATCATCGTGAACGGACCTTCGTGGACGGTCGGCTCCGGAACATGCTTGAGCACCAGGTCGAGAAGCGGCGCAAGACCCTGGTCCTTCGGACCTTCCGGATTGACGTTCATCCAGCCGTCGCGGCCGGAACCGTAGAGGATCGGGAAGTCGAGCTGCTCGTCGGTCGCGTCGAGATTGGCGAAAAGATCGAAGACTTCGTTGATGACTTCTTCGTGGCGTCCATCCGGACGGTCGATCTTGTTGATCGCCACAATCGGACGAAGACCGACCTTCAACGCCTTGCCAACCACGAACTTGGTCTGCGGCATCGGGCCTTCGGACGCATCGACGAGAACGATCGCGCCATCCACCATCGAGAGAATGCGCTCGACCTCACCGCCGAAGTCGGCGTGGCCGGGGGTGTCGACGATGTTGATGCGGACACCCTTCCATTCCACCGAGGTCGCCTTGGCGAGAATGGTGATGCCGCGTTCCTTTTCGAGATCGTTCGAGTCCATCACGCGTTCAGCGACACGCTGATTTTCGCGGAACGAGCCGGACTGCTTGAGAAGCTCATCCACCAGGGTCGTTTTGCCATGGTCAACGTGCGCGATGATCGCGATATTGCGAAGTGCCATATGTGAAATCTCTGAGGCTGGGGCGCACGCTCTAGAGGGCGCGCCTATTAGTTTGGGGCGTCCATACAGTTTTTTTTGCGTTTGCGAAAGGGGGAAACGCGCAAAAGCTGCGGCAAGGCTGTCGCCCCGCCGCATGATAGCGTGTCATCAAATTGTCTTAGGCGTCGCTGCCTGTCAATTCCTCGAAGGTCGAAAGTCCCTTTTTGACGAGCATCGCATCCGGGCTCGGCAGCTTGCCGCGGAAGGCCTTGTAGGCGTCCTCCGGATCGACAGAACCGCCGACGGAATAGATATTGTCCTTGAGCTTGCGAGCCATCTCGCCGTTGAAGGCGTCTCCCGTCTCCTCGAAGGCGGCAAAGGCGTCGGCGTCGAGCACCTCCGACCACATGTAGGAGTAATAGCCGGCCGAATAGCCGCCGGAGAAGATGTGCTGGAAGTGAGGCGTCGCATGGCGCATGACGATCGACTTCGGCATGCCGATCTCGGCCAGCACCTCGCCCTGCACCGCCATCGGGTCCTCGACGGCCGTTCTCGTGTGAAACGCCATGTCGACCAGCGCCGACGAGGTGAACTCGACGGTATTGAAGCCGGCATTGAAGGTTCGGGCGGCAAGCACCTTGTCGAGCAGGGCCTGCGGCATCGGCTCGCCGGTTTCGACATGCACGGCATAGCGCTTCAGAATATCGGGCACCGTCAGCCAGTGCTCATAAAGCTGCGACGGCAGCTCGACGAAATCGCGCGAGACGCCGGTGCCCGCAACCGAGGGATAGGTGACGTTCGAAAGCATGCCGTGCAGCGCATGGCCGAATTCGTGGAACAGCGTGCGGGCATCGTCGAGCGACAGCAGCGCCGGCTTGCCTTCCGCCGGCTTGGCGAAGTTGCAGACATTATAGATGATCGGCAATTCGCCGTGGCGGCCGTTCTTCAGCTCCAGCCTGTGCTGCGATTGCAGCGAGCTCATCCAGGCGCCTGATCGTTTCGAGCTGCGGGCGAAATAATCGCCGAGGAAGAGGGCGACGAGCTTGTCCTCGCGGTCCCTGATTTCGAACACCCTGACGTCAGGGTGATAGGCGGCCACACCCTTCTTCTCGACGGCCCGGATGCCGAACAGCCGACCGGCCACGTCGAAGCAGGCTTCGATGATCTTCTCGAGCTGCAGATAAGACTTGAGCTCGGCCTCGGAGAAATCGAACTTCCGTGCCCGGATCTTTTCGGCATAGTGGCGCCAGTCCCAGGGCATCACTTCGTGGTTCCGGCCCTCTTCGGCGATCAACGCCGCGATATCGATCTCCTCCTCGCCAGCGCGTTTCACCGCCCGCGCCCAGACGGCCTTCAGCAGGCCGTTCACCGCATCCGCCGTCTTCGCCATCGTATTGTCGAGTTTCAGCTCGGCGAAATTGCCGTAGCCAAGCAGAGTCGCCACCTGATGGCGCAGCGCCAGCGTTTCCCTGATGACGGCGCGATTGTCCGTCTCCCCTTCATTTTCGCCGCGCGCCACCCACGCCTTGAAAGCCTGCTCGCGCAGATCGCGACGCTCCGAGAATGTGAGGAAGGGCTCGATGATCGAGCGTGACAGCGTCACCGCATATTTTCCCTCATCGCCGCGTTCGCGCGCTGCTGCCGCCATCGCGTCGCGAAGGAATTCCGGCAGGCCCTCGAGCTCGGCGCTGTCCGAAAGCACCAGCGCCCATGCCTTTTCGTCGGCCAGCACGTTCTGGCCGAATTGCGTCCCGAGGCCGGCAAGCTTTTCATTGATCGCGGCGAGTTTTTCCTGCTCGGCCTTCTCAAGCTTGGCGCCCGATTTGACGAAGCCTTTCCAGTGGCGTTCCAGCACGCGCGTCTGTTCGAGCGTCAGCCCAAGCGTCTCGCGGCTCTCCCACAGCGTGTCGATGCGGGCAAAAAGCGCTGCATTCATGCCGATCTTCGAATAGTGGCGCGAGATCTTCGGCGAGATCTCCCGCTCCAACGCCTGGATCACATCATTGGTATGGGCGCCTGCCTTGTTCCAGAACAGCGCCGAGACACGTGACAGCGCGTCGCCGGCAATCTCCAGCGCCACGACCGTATTGTCGAATGTCGGCGCATCGCCGTTTCCGGCGATCTCATCGATCTCCCTTTCATGCGCAGCAAGTGCGGCGTCGAAGGCAGCAGCGAAATCGCCGTCGTTCAAGGCATCGAAACGCGGCAGACCGTGAAGACCGTCCCAGGTCACCAGTGCCGGATTGAAATCATGTGGAGAAGACATCGGAGAATTCCTTTTTGGCATGCAAGTGAATCGGCAATATAGGAGAGCGCCCATAGAATTGGTATGTTGTCGGGAGAGACCTTTTGCCTCGCCTGCCAAATCCGGCGGGCGCCTGTCAAATCTGGTAGACAACAATTGATACGTGAAAATTAACCAACCGTTAACGATTGACGCGAATCACGCGCAAGCGCTAGTTTCCAGGTGATCTTCTTGTAAGGGGACATGCGCCATGGAAATTTTTTCTGTGCGGTCTTCTCAGAGTTTGCTTTTTAAAAACAATCCTAATAACGCAAAAAGTTCGAAGACCTCTGATATTCAAATCGAGACCAGAGCTCCCGCCCCGGCCTCGTTCCAGATCGAAGACGAAGTTGGCGAAGGCCCGGATTTCACCGCGGTCAGCCCTGGAGAACTGCGCAATTACGCACGCCAGGGTTTCGACAGTGGCCTGATCGATCAAAACACCTACGCCGCGATCTCCGAACCGCTGCCGATGCATGCGATCGATCCGCTCGGCAACATCATCGATCTCTCCAGCGTCACCGACGGCACCAGCTTCAATTTCCTCGATTATTACAAGAACCAGCTCCAGATCGCCATGTCGATCGGCGATTCTGATGAGGTCCAGACGCTGAATTCGATAGTCAGCTTCCTGAACGCCTGATCTCATGCATGTCGCCCAAAAGTGCGCAGCGCGTCGCATGTTTCAAGTTTGGCGCGACGCGCTTTAATCAGGCCTTGCGCCAGCCGAGCAGGCCGGGCGTTGCGTGCCAGAGCGCCTGGGCAGCAAATCCCATGAAAAGCACGCCCGAGCAGCGCACGATCAGCCGCTCATGGGCGCGATAGAAGCGCCGCACCGTACCGGCGCCGATGATGCCGATCAGGATGATGTCGGCCGTCACGAAACCGACGAACGACACGCCGAGCAGCACCGGCAGCGCCTCGAAATCGAGCGCGCCGGCCGAGCCTGCAACGAGTGCGGTGAAGGTGGCGAGCGCCACCGGATAGCCCTTCGGATTGGTGACGCCGAAAATCAGGCCACGGCGAAACGGCCGCTCGACCACAACAAGCGCCTGCCCCCCCGCCTTCGGCTTGGCATTGACGGCGCTCCAGCCGATCCAGGCAAGGTAGAAACCGCAGGCAAGACCGAGCAGGTCGAAGACCAAGGTTCCGATCGTCTTTGCGCCGACGATCGCGATCAGCGCCAGCGACGACCAGATGAGATCCCCGACCAGATGCCCCATCATGAAGAAGGCGCCGGCCTTACGGCCCTGCCCGGCGCCGATGCCGAGCAGCTGCAGGAAGGCGGGTCCCGGAATGAGCACGTAGAACAGCGCCGCCAGAAAGGCGCCGAAGAGCAAAGACTGCGTCATGGAAATGCTCCGGAGGATGATGAGGGCAGACTAAGCGATCACGGACGTTCGTCAAGGGTGGTGCACCGCCATGAAAAGTGGGATCGGGTAGCGAACGCTACCGGGGGCGGCTTTCGGCCCGAAGCGACATCTGTTCGTTGTTGAAGGATGCGGCTGCTTTGCGCTCCAGGTCGGCTGTTAAGGTGATCTTTGCCGTCGCTTGATAGCAGACGTTGCCGGAGACCATCTTGAACAGTAACTGGTGCGGGCTACCGCTGGCGTCCGACGGCGGTCCATCGCTGCCGGGTCAGTCCTCTGATGAAAGTCGACGTCTTATTCTCCGCTCCTGCTACGATTGGGTGGAGGGCCTTGCTCTTTGCCGGTGCCCATGCGTTTCGACGATTGGTGCTAACGCGGCCGGTGCGGTCTTCTTCGCGGATTTTACCCTGCTTGAGCTAGTTATGAGCGACAAGCGCCAGCTCGGCTCACGTCCAGCTAGTGGTCATATTGCCGGCGCGCCTCCTCGATCACATCCCGATTTGAATCTGCCCAGGTCATCAAGGCCATGACTGGGGCTAGAAGCGACCTGCCGATTGCGGTCAGCTCGTAATCCACGCGCGGAGGGATCGTTGGAAAGAGAGTTCGACTGATCAAACCGTCCCGTTCCAATTGACGAAGCGTAATCGTGAGCATCCGCTGCGAGATCCCGTCGATCTGCCGTCGCAATGCATTGAAGCGGACCGGCCCATCCTTCAGGGCCACGAAGATGTAAAGACTCCATTTATCGGCAATGCGATCGAGGATTTCCCGAACGGGACGGCAGTCGGCGTCTTCGCTTGGGGTAGGAAACTCTATGTCACTGAGTGTCATGAATGTGCCTTCTTGCGAACAGTCAAATAGTTATCTTAATAGCGTTGGTCACAATTTGATACTACTCTATTCTCCCAGGAGCCACCAATGACCAACATCCTCCTCGTTACCTCTAGCCCACGCGGTCCTCAGAGCCTTTCCACCCGATTTGCGCGTGACATCGCTGAAAGCCTCAAAGCCCGTTCTGCCGGCACAATTGTCGAACGTGATCTTGGGGCGGCACCTCTGCCGCATATTACAGCAGCCTATATCGACGGCCGCGTTGTGCCGCCCGAGACACGTACACCCGAACAGATCGAAGCCGTCAATCTGGCTCAAAGCCTCGTTGATGAGGTTCAGGCTGCCGAGGTGATTGTCATTGGCTCGGGCATGATCAACTTCGGCCCGCCGACGCAGCTCAAGGCTTGGTTTGACTACATCACCTGGCCTGGCGTCACTTTTCGCTACGACGCAACCGGTGTGATGGGATTGTTGCCCGCCAAGAAAGTCTATCTCGTGATGGCAACTGGCGGCGTCTTTTCGGAAGGCAGGAACGCCCCGTTCGACTTCCAGGCCACCTATCTCGCGCATCTTCTCGGTTTTATCGGACTGACGGATATCGAAGTGGTCCGCGTGGAAGGGACACTCGTAAGCCCGGACGCGGCCAAGGCTGCGATCGCCTCCACCGAAGCACAGATCCGGGCTGCACTGGAGCGTGCCGCCTGACCCACAAACCCATCAGTCCGCTACCCGAGAAATCGGCGAATGGCCTGATGCGAGCGGGCATGGCGATGGTAGGTCCGCACCGAGTCAGCTCGCGACAACGCACGCAGAGTGTTGCCGCAATCCGGCCATCCAAAGTGCTCTAAGAATTTGGTGGCGTTTGCCACCTCACTCCACGAAAAAACCCGCCGTCGGATGTGAACTGACGGCGGGCTCATATCCGGTTCGAGGCGAACCGTGATTACTTCGCGAGGTTGCGCTTGGCGAGCGTGCGCAGGCGCAGCGCATTGAGCTTGATGAAGCCGGCCGCATCCTTCTGGTCGTAGGCGCCCTGATCGTCCTCGAAGGTGACGAGCTTGTCGGAATAGAGCGACTTTTCGCTTTCGCGGCCGATGACCATGACATTGCCCTTGTAGAGCTTCAGCGTCACTTCGCCTTCTACATGCTCCTGGCTCTTGTCGATCAGCGCCTGCAGCATCTCGCGCTCCGGCGAGAACCAGAAGCCGTAATAGATCAGCTCGGCGTAACGCGGCATGATGTCGTCCTTAAGATGGGCGGCGCCGCGGTCGAGCGTGATCGATTCGATGGCGCGGTGCGCCGTAAGCAGGATCGTGCCGCCTGGTGTCTCGTAGACGCCGCGCGACTTCATGCCGACGAAGCGGTTCTCGACGAGGTCGAGACGGCCGATGCCGTTGTCACGTCCGTAATTGTTGAGCGCAGCCAAGAGCGTCGCCGGGCTCATGCGCACGCCATTGATCGAAACCGCGTCACCCCTTTCGAAGCCGACCTTGATGGTCGTTGCCTTGTCGGGGGCTGCCTCAGGCGAAATGGTGCGCATATGCACATATTCAGGCGCCTCCTGGGAGGGGTCCTCGAGAACCTTGCCTTCGGACGAGGAATGCAGAAGGTTGGCGTCGACGGAGAACGGCGCCTCGCCCATTTTGTCCTTGGCAACAGGGATCTGATGCTGTTCGGCAAAGGCCAGCAGATCGGTGCGGCTCTTGAACGCCCAGTCGCGCCAAGGCGCGATGATCTTGATGTCGGGGTTCAGGGCATAGGCGGACAGTTCGAAACGGACCTGGTCGTTACCCTTGCCGGTCGCGCCGTGGGCGATCGCATCCGCACCCGTCTTGCGGGCGATATCGATCAGATGCTTGGAAATCAGAGGACGGGCGATCGACGTGCCGAGCAGGTAGACGCCTTCGTAGACGGCATTGGCACGGAACATCGGGAAGACGAAATCGCGCACGAATTCCTCGCGCACATCCTCGATATAGATCTCCTTGATGCCGAGCATCTCGGCCTTCTTGCGCGCCGGCTCCAGCTCTTCGCCCTGGCCGAGATCGGCGGTGAAGGTGACGACTTCGGCGCCGAGCTCCGTCTGCAGCCACTTCAGGATGATCGAGGTGTCGAGCCCGCCGGAATAGGCGAGAACGACTTTCTTCACGTCTTTGTACGATGCCATGATGATGAGGTCCGTTGCATAAAAGGCCGGCGAAAACCCGGTATCGCGGCACTTTTAGCGAGATTGGCGCGTGACGCAAGGGCAAGCCGGACAGCACAAGCCCAGTTTAGAGATGAGCCGCGATATTCATGCGCCGATGCAGGATGCGAATAACCGTCAACACTTTTTCGGTCTCAGCGTAAATGACGAAATGCGAGCGAAACGCCAGGGCGGTGTAGCCGCTCCTCAATCCAATGATTTTGCGGCCACGCTTTGTCTGTGCTGCAAGCGCCTCGCAGTCATCCCGGAGCGCAACGATGTAGTCCTCCGCTTGACCTTGGCCCCATTTTTCTTCGGTATAGTCATAAATCCTGTCGAGATCGTCGACAGCGGCTGGCGAGAGAACAAGCGCTTTCATTGGCGGCTGCGTCGCGCTCGCTTTCCCTCGATAAAAGCATCGAAATCAAAAGGCCGCGGTTTGCCAGATTTCTCACCTTCGATAATGGCTGCCTCGATTGCCGCAAGCTCTGCCTCGCGCTGCAGAAGCCTCAAGCCGGCGTCGATCACCTCGTCTGCGGAGCCATAGGCTCCCTGATCGAGCTGATTGCCGATAAATTCCTCCATGTGGTCATCGATTCTGATGGACACGACCTTGGCCACGCGCGGGTACCTCGCAGGTTTGACTTGCACTGCGAAACTACCATATTCGGCATCGTCCGAACAATGCTCCGAAGAGAGGCTGCCCCGTGACGAATATTCCAGACATTTTCAAGAAATCCAATGTTGCCGTCATCACCGGCGGCGCCTCCGGCATCGGTCTTGCCGCGGCGAAATTTTTCGCCGGACGCGGCATGAGCGTCGCCATTGCCGATCTCGGTGGTGATCGGCTGGCCGACGCCGCCAACGAACTCAAGGCCATTGCCGGCGAGGAAAATGTGATGGCGGTCGAGACCGACGTCGCCAGCAGAGACTCGCTGGAAGCACTCGAACGCGCCGTCATCCAGCGTTTCGGCCGTGTGCACGTGCTGATGAACAATGCCGGCATCGGCCCGGAAACCTCGATCTTCAGCCCGCAGGCGAACTGGGACAATATCTTGGCCGTCAACCTGATGGGCGTGATCAACGGCACGCGCACCTTCGGCCCGAAGATGCTGTCGCACGGCGAGCCCGGCCTGATCATCAACACCGGCTCCAAGCAGGGCATCACCACGCCGCCCGGCAACCCCGCATACAACATCTCCAAGGCTGGTGTGAAAGTCTTCACCGAAGCATTGCAGCATGAGCTTCGCAACACCGAAGGTGGAAAGATCTCCGCCCATCTTCTGATCCCCGGCTTCGTGTTCACCGGCCTCACCAAGGGCGACCGCGCGGAAAAACCGGCCGCCGCCTGGACGCCGGAACAGACCGTCGATTTCATGGTCGAAAGCCTCGAACGCGGCGATTTCTATATCCTCTGCCCCGACAATGACGTCGCGCGTCCGGTCGACGAGCGGCGCATGGCCTGGGCGGCCGGCGATATCATTGAGAACCGTCCGCCGCTGTCACGCTGGCACAAGGACTATGCCGACAAGTTCAAGGCCTTCCTCGAACAGAAGTAATCGGTACCATCAGAAGGTTTGATTGGTAATTTTCTGAAAGCCGAGTAGGAGATCGTCGGATCTTTCCGGCTTTCGGAGCGTGTCATGGATTTCCTGCCCAGCCTGCCGACCCTTCTCGCCTTTGCCGCCGCGACGCTGCTGCTTGCGGCAACCCCAGGCCCCGATATGACGCTGTCGATCAGCCGCGCGCTCGCCCAGGGCAAGAAGGCGGCGCTCTTCGTTGTCGTCGGCACCAGCCTCGGCATCGTCGTCCACACCATGCTGGTCGCTTTCGGCATTTCGGCGCTGATCACCGCCTCGCCGACCGCCTTCCTGATCCTGAAGACTGGCGGCGCCGCCTATCTGCTCTGGCTGGCGGTGCAGGCGATCCGTTTCGGCTCGAAGCTCACCGTCGCCAAGGTCGAGGAGCAGAAAGGCACCGCCCTTTCGAACATCTCGTCAGGCTTCTGGGTCAATCTTCTGAACCCCAAGGTCATCATCTTCTTCATGACCTTCCTGCCGCAATTCGTCAGCGCCGGCGATCCCACTGTCACCCAAAAGCTGCTTTTCCTCGGCTTCTGCTTCATCCTGATCGGCATGCCGGTCAACGCCAGCATCGTCTTTGCCGCCGACTGGCTGGCCTCATGGCTGCAGAACAACAAGAAAGTGCTGCGCGGCATGGATTACACCTTCGCCGGCGTCTTCTCGATCTTCGCCGCGAAGATCCTGCTCACCCAGGCGAAATAGTCCGCGGTCGGTTTACCTATCCCACGGTCGCTTAGCCGATCAGCAGGGCGTCATCGTCCAGCGTCTGGCCGCGCATCTTGCGGAACATTGCGATCAGATCCTCGACCTGCAACGTCTTGCGGCTGTCGCCGGCGACATCGAGCACGATGTCGCCGCCATGCAGCATCACCGTCCGGTGGCCATAATCGAGCGCCTGGCGCATCGAATGCGTCACCATCAGCGTCGTCAGCTTGCGTTCGGAAACGATTTTCTGGGTCAGGCCCATGATGAATTCCGCCATGCCGGGGTCAAGGGCCGCCGTATGTTCATCGAGCAGCAGCACTTCCGAGCCTGCCAGCGTCGCCATGACGAGCGAGACCGCTTGGCGCTGGCCACCCGAAAGCAGGTCCATGCGGTCCTTCATGCGGTTCTCCAGCCCGAGATTGAGCTCGGCGATCCTTTCGCGAAAATGGTCACGCCGTTTTGCGCCAAGCGCCGAAACAAGCCCGCGCCGCTCGCCGCGGCGCGCGGCAAGCGCCAGGTTTTCCTCGATCGACAGCGCACCGCAGCTTCCGGTTAGCGGGTCCTGAAAGACACGGGCGACCAGCCCGGCGCGCGCCGCCGTCGTCTTGCGCGTGACGTCTGTATTGCCGATCAGCACCTGCCCCTCGCTGGCCAGCACATCGCCGGCGAGCACGCCAAGCAGCGTCGATTTGCCGGCACCGTTCGAGCCGATGACGGTCACGAAGGAGCCTTCCTCGATCGTCAGGCTGACGCCCGAGAGCGCCTGCTTTTGCAGCGGCGTGCCGCGCCCAAAGACGACCTTGATGTTTTTGAGGTTGATCACGACGCGGCACCTCCGCGCAAACGGGGAAGGATGAGCGCCACGGTCACCAGCACGGCCGTCACGAAATTGAGGTCGGACGCCTGCAGGCCGATGACGTCGCTCGAAAGCGCCAGCTGGATCGCGATGCGATAGAGGATCGAGCCGAGCACGCATCCAACAAGCGCGATCAACAGACCGCGCCGCCCGAGCAGCGTCTCGCCGATGATGACGGCAGCGAGACCAACGACGATCGTGCCGACGCCCGAGGTGACATCGGCAAAGCCGTTCGTCTGGGCAAATAGCGCGCCGCCGAGCGCCACCAGCGCATTGGAGATCGCCATACCGAGATAGATCTGCCGGCTGGTATCGACGCCCTGGGCCCGCGCCATCCTTGCATTGGCGCCGGTCGCCCGCATTGCCAGCCCGGCATCGCTTTCCAGGAAACGCCAGACCAGGATGAGCGCGATGACAACCAGAACACCGACGAAGAGCGGCCGCACGTAGAAATCGCGAAGGCCATGGCCGAAGAACGGGCTGATCATCGTGTCGGCATTGATGAGGGCGACATTGGGTTTGCCCATCACGCGCAGATTGACGGAAAACAATGCGATCATCGTCAGGATCGAGGCGAGCAGGTTGAGGATCTTGAAGCGCACGTTGAGCAGCGCCGTCACCATGCCCGCAGCGGCACCGGCCGCCATGGCGATCAGAGCCGCAAGCCAGGCATTGACGCCGGCAATGATCAGCACGGCCGTCACCGCCGCGCCAAGCGGAAAGGAGCCATCGACCGTCAGGTCGGGAAAGTCGAGAACTCGAAAGGCGAGATAGACGCCGAGAGCGACGAAAGAATAAACCAGGCCGAGCTCGACGGCCCCCCAGAATGCGATTTGGCTCAAGGCTTTCAGCCCCTTTTTGTGTCCGTTCCGCCCGTCGCGAAACGGAGCCTTTTAATACAAACAACCGCTCCCGTGCAAACGAGAGCGGCTGAATACGATGAAGGAGCTAGAAGTACCGGCCGACTATTCGATGACTTTGTTAGCGCGGGAAAGCACGCTCTGCGGCAGCGTGACCCCCATCTTCTCGGCCGCCGCCTTGTTGACGACGAGGTCGCTGCCGGCGGCAGTCTTGACCGCGATGTCGCCCGGGTTCTCGCCCTTCAGCACGCGCACGACGATGTCGCCGGTCTGCTTGCCGACATCATAATAGTTGAAGCCGAGGGCGGCGATCGAGCCGCGCGAAACCGAATCCGTATCGGCGGTAAAGAGCGGCAGCTTGCTCTCCTCGGCAACCGCGACAGCGCCTTCGAGCGCGGAGATGATCGTGTTGTCGGTCGGAATGTAGATCGCATCGGCGCGGCCGACGAGCGCACGCGCCGCACCCTGGACCTCGGCCGACTTGGTGGCGGCCGATTCGACCACCTTCAGGCCAGCCTTTTCGGCTTCAGCCTTCAACACGGCGAGCAGCGAAACGGAATTCGCTTCGCCGGAATTGTAGAGATAGCCGATGGTTTTCACATCGGGCAGGATTTCCTTGATCAGCGCAAGGTGCTCGGCGACCGGCGACATATCGGAGAGGCCGGTGACGTTACCGCCGGGCTTGTCCATGTTCTTGACGAGCTGGGCGCCGAGCGGATCGGACACGGCCGTGAAGACGACAGGAATGTCACGCGTCGAGGAAACGACGGCCTGGGCCGAAGGCGTCGAGATCGGCACGATGACATTGGGCTCGTCACCGGCGAACTGGCGGGCGATCTGGGCCGCCGTCGCCGGATTGCCCTGCGCCGATTCGAACACGAATTTCAGGTTCTCGCCTTCCTTGTAGCCCGCAGCCGTCAGCGCATCGAGAACGCCCTTGCGTGCTGCATCCAGCGCCGGATGTTCGACGATCGCCGTCACGGCGACGGTGACGTCATCAGCCTTCGCGGGCAGGGAAAGGGCCAAACTGGCGGCAAGAGCGAGTAAAATCGGGCGCATGGGGATCCTCCTGAATGATTTTGGGGGCACTTTTAGGAAAAGCGCCCCCTGAAATCAATCGCGGAGAATTGTAGCGAGGATCAAACTTGCTGATCAGTCGTCGGCGCCGTGATTGGCGATCATCATCGCCTCGAAGGCCAAGCGTTCGGTCTTGCGCATGCGTTCGGATTCCGATTTCAGCTGGCCGCAGGCGGCAAGAATGTCGCGGCCACGCGGCGTGCGGATCGGCGAGGCATAACCTGCCGAATTGATGAAATCGGCGAACTTCTCGATCTGCTCCCAGTCGGAACACTGATAATTGGTGCCGGGCCAGGGATTGAACGGAATGAGGTTGATCTTCGCCGGCACGCCCTTCAAGAGCTTGATCAGCCCCTTGGCATCTTCCAGGCTGTCGTTGACGTCCTTCAGCATCACATATTCGAAGGTGATGCGCCGCGCGTTGGAAAGGCCCGGATAGGTCCGACAGGCTTCGATCAGCTCCTTCAGCGGATACTTCTTGTTGATCGGCACCAGAATGTCGCGCAGATCGTCGCGCACGGCATGCAGCGAAATCGCCAGCATGACGCCGATTTCCTCGCCGGTGCGGAAGATCTCCGGCACGACGCCGGAGGTGGAAAGCGTCACGCGGCGCCTGGAGAGCGACAGGCCGTCACCATCTGTTGCGATCAGCAATGCCTGCTTGACGGCATCGAAATTATAAAGCGGCTCGCCCATGCCCATCATGACGATGTTGCTGACCTTACGGCCCTCGGCAGGCATGATTGTACCCTGCGGCGCTTCACGGTCCGGGAAGTCCCCAAGCCGGTCGCGGGCAAGCAGCAGCTGCGAAAGAATTTCCTCCGCCGTCAGGTTGCGCACCAGACGCTGTGTCCCGGTATGACAGAAGGAACAAGTGAGCGTGCAGCCGACCTGGCTGGAAATACAGAGCGTGCCGCGGCCCTCTTCCGGAATGTAGACGGCCTCGATCTCGACGGGACGCCCGGCGCCGCGGGCGGGAAAGCGCAGCAGCCATTTGCGCGTGCCGTCGTTGGAAACCTGCTCCTCGACGATCTCGGGACGTGCGATGGTGAAATGCTGCTTCAGCATCTCCCGCATGTCCTTGGCGACATTCGTCATATGGTCGAAGTCGGAGACGCCGCGCACATAGATCCAGTTCCAGAGCTGCGAGACGCGCATCTTGATCTGCTTCTCGGCTACACCCTTTTCCCGAAGTGCCGCCCCCATCTCCTCGCGCGACAAGCCGATCAGGGAAGGCTTCTCGACGCCGGAAGCAGAGCGGGGCGCCTGAGGCGTGATGACATCAATCGCATCCATGACGGACATAGTCTTTCATCCCGAATTCGAACACGTAACCGCCCCGCAAGCCCTGCGAACTTCAGGGCTAAGCCGGAAGACTGGCGGGTGCATGACGGCACATTGGCAGAAATTGAATGGCGGAACGGCGACTGAAATCGCGATCTGTCCGCTGTTGGCGCCGGCTTTAGCATCATTTTGCCCGCGCGTCACCATCAAGCATGTCGCGCGAAAGTGTGCAGCGGTTTTGCGACTACTATATGCTAAAACCAAAGACCTAAAGCGCGGCAGGCAGATCTGAAAGATCGCCGCGCTTTAGATGGAAACGGCATGGGCCGGCGCAAGGCCGGCCCATGAAACTCTTCGGCCAAAAGGACCGCTTATTTGCAGGTTTCGATCTGCTTCAGCGCAGCCGAGATACCCGAGAGCGAATAGCTGTAGGAAGTGCCGGTGCCCTTGCGCGAGGTAGCATTCACCGTCATCGAATGACCGGTCTTCATCGCGGCGACGAGGGCCGGCTCCTGCGCCGCGTTCTCGACCCAGCCGGCCTTGTCCTTGGTGAACATCACGAAGGTCTTGTTGTCGATGACGACGTTGATCTTCGAACTTTCCTTGACCGTGTAGCCCATCATCGCCTGCGGCTCGTAGGAGATGTTCTGGCCCGGACGCTGGGAGACGATGAAGAAATTGTCGCCGTGGTCGACGCTTGCCGGCTGCTTTGCCGTCGGAACCGACAGCACGTAGCAGACGGTGCTGTTGCCCGATTTGTAGGAGTAGGCGCCCCATGCCTGGAACTGCTGGATGCGGTTCGGCGCGGCCTGCTGCGCTGTCGCAACTCCGGCCATAACAAGGGTGAGTGCGAGAGCGGATACGATACTTTTTACAAACATGGATTCCTGCCGGTTCTTGCGATTCAAGGCCCGAAGCGATCATAGCGGGCGCCGCATAATCACGATCTGCTTTATTTTGACTTAATTCAGGTTACCAAATGGTCAACAATGGCTGCGATTTGTATCTGCCTGTGTCATTTCAGCTCGGGTGTCAATTTTCGTCCCTTTAACGGTATCGGCCGCGACACCGTGCCCCAATGGCACTGGCCCTCCGTTCGGCTGAATTTAAGACACAAAGATTCAGGCAAGAGTTTGACCTTTCCCAAATCCGTTGTACCTCAGTAAGACTTGGAAATCCGGGACGAAATTATTGCCGCAGGGGGCTGGTGAGGGGATATGGATGCCGAGGAAAGACAGCGTTTCGCTGCCCTCGCGAAGGCCGTCGCAGACGATCGCGACCAGCAGGCCTTTTCCATCCTGTTCGACTATTTCGCACCCCGCCTGAAGGCCTGGCTGATGCGCCAGAGGATGACATCAGGCGAGGCCGAGGAACTGGTCCAGGAGATCATGATCGTGCTTTGGCACAAGGCAGACCTCTACGATGCCACGCGATCTTCCCTCTCGACCTGGCTTTTCCGCATTGCCCGCAACCGCCGCATCGACATGCAGCGCCGCGCCAACACCCGCATCTTCGACGAGACTGATCCGGCCCTGCAGCCGCCGGCCGATATCGGCGCGGAAGAAATCATCGCCAATGACGATCGCGACGCCAAGATACGCGCCGCCGTCGGCCAATTGCCGGAGGAACAGCGCGACATGCTGCAAGCCGCCTTTTTCCTCGGTCAATCGCATTCGGAGATCGCCGAAGCGACCGGTCTCCCGCTCGGCACGATAAAATCGCGTATCCGGCTTGCCTTCGGCAAGCTTCGCAAAGTGCTGGAACGTGAAATCGCCTGATGCAATGTTGCCCAAAGGACGCAGCGCTTTGGGGATGACGACACGCATGAAACAAGCTGTCGCATCAAGGTTGGACGCGACACGCGTTAAATCGTCTTCATCGCTTCTTCCGGCCGATCGGCGAGAACGCGGTCGGCTGCTTCGTAGTGGCCCGGCCGGATGTGGCCGCGCACCATGGCGAAGGCCGCCGAAAGCACGGCGATGTCGTCGGAAAAGCCGATGACGGCAAAAATATCCGGGATCATGTCGACCGGCATGACGAAATAGGCGAGTGCTGCAAGCAGCACGCCCCGTACCTTCGTCGGCGTCTGCGGATCGAGCGCGCAATAGAAACCGGCGACGACATCGCGCGAGAACGGGATCTGCCGAACCGCCCGCCGGAAAGTCGGCCAGAATTTCTGCCTGACTGTTTTCTCGCGCCGGCTCCGGGTGTCGTCGTCGCCCGGCAACAGGATTTCCCCGAATTTGACCTCGTCCATCCCTGCATCCCTTTTGTCCATGCGAACATATGGTGACTGCGCCCAGTCTTTCAATCGGCCCCTTTCAATCGGCCCCGCTTTCAATCAACACGGCGCGCCGCAGCCTTCTCCATGGCTTTGGCGAGCTTGAAATCCAACTCCGTCAGCCCGCCGGCATCATGCGTGTTCAGCGTCACATCCACCCTGGAATAGACGTTGAACCATTCGGGATGATGGTTGAGCTTCTCGGCCGCGAGCGCTGCCTGCGTCATGAAGCCGAAAGCCTCGACGAAATTTGCGAACTTGAACGTCTTCGATATCGAAGAGCCCGCATCATTGAGCGCCCAGCCCGAAAGCTCGGTCAGCTCAGCCTCAACCGCCGTCCGTTCCAGTCTTTCCATTTTCATGCCATGCTCCTCTTCTCTGTCGACAGGTTACCGATGAAACGCATCAGCATCCTCTTCGTTTGCATGGGCAATATATGCCGTTCTCCGCTCGCGGAGGGAATTTTTGGCCATCTCGTCGCCGAGGCGGGGTTGAGCGACGATTTTACGATCGATTCCGCCGGCACTGGCGGCTGGCATGAAGGTGAGCCGCCCGACCGGCGTTCGATCGCCATCGCGAAAAGCCACGGCATCGACATATCGGGACAGCGCGCCCGGCGCATCAAGTCAGGAAACTTCGGGGATTTCGATCTGATCCTCGCCATGGACCGTGACAACCTGGCGGCGCTTAGCAAGAGCGCACCGCCTGGGACGAACATCCGGCTCTTTGGCGATATCGCGCTGGGAACCGGAGAGGATATCCCCGATCCCTATTATGGCGGCGCAGGCGGCTTCGAACTGGTCTACACCAAGCTCTTGACCGGCTGCAGCAGCCTGCTCGAAACGCTGGGCGTCGAGCGCGCCTCGTGCAGCGGGAATACTTCTTCGGTGAGGTAAGGCCCGCCGCCGACCGATTCGCGCGACGAAAGCAGCACGAAGCGCGGCGCGGTGAAGGTTGCGGTGTGGAAGTTGCCGCGTCCCGCCAGATATTGCACGACATCGTCGAGCCGCGAGGATTTGAGCCGCGCCAGCGTCACATGCGGCATGAATTTGCGGGGATCCGGCGGCAGGCCGATGCGCTGGCAGATGCGCTCGATCTCGCCCTGCAGGGCATACATCTCAGGCGATTGCGAGACGCCCGCCCAGACCGAATGCGGTTTCTTCGAGCCGAACGAACCGATGCCCTCGAGCCGGAACTGGAATTCCGGCCGATCGATCCGGTCGAGACGTTCAACGATTTCATCGGCCGTCCGGCCGTCGACATCACCGATGAAGCGCAGGGTGATGTGGTAATTCTCCACATCGATCCATCGTGCTCCGGGGAGGCCACCGCGCAGCAATGAAAGACTCATCGCCGCATTGCGCGGAATTTCGAGGGCGGTAAACAGTCTCGGCATCACGAGCACTCCCCGAATCTTTTGCAGGTGCTCACACGGAATCATGCAATCAACAACCGCGCAAGCCCCTAATTCTTCACAGAAGAAATCGCTTCGACGAAATTTGTGACAGCAGGCTCCATCTTTTCGACCATGACGTCGACCCCTCTCGCATTCGGATGCATGCCGTCGTCGAGCTTCAACCCAGCCTCCAGCGCAACGCCGTCGAGGAAGAAGGCATAGAGTGGAAGCCCATGTTTTTCCGAGAGTTTCTGGTAGATCGGGTTGAATCGTGCGGCATAATCCGCCCCCATGTTCGGCGGCGCCATCATGCCGGCGAGCAGCACGGCAATGCCGCGCTCCTTCAGTCGGGTAATCATCTGGTCGAGATTCTTCTCGCTCTCTTCCGGCGGGATACCGCGCAACGCATCATTGGCTCCAAGCTCCAGAATGACCCCATCTGTGCCGTCGGGTACCGACCAGTCGATGCGCGCAAGACCCCCTGTCGTCGTGTCTCCGGAAACCCCGGCATTGGCGATAGTGACGTCGAGGCCCTTCGCCTTCAGGGCCGCCTGCAGCTTTTCGGGAAAGCCGTCGCCGGGCGGCAGCTGATAGCCCGCCATCAAACTGTCCCCAAAACCGACGAGATTGATCGTCCGGGCATCGGCTGCGGTGGCAAAGATCAGCGAGACGGCGATGACGGTGAATTGAAGGGCGGCAACTTTAAATCTCATCGTGTCTTCCCTAGATTGGCGAAGTGCTGTCATGCGGCCATTCGATTACGAACTTTATATAGGGCGATTCCTGTTGGCAAAAACCATTATCGAGTTGAAGAGCGCCGATCTGACCCTTGGCAGCGCAGCCGCTTCCGTCCATGTGCTGAAGGGCATTGATCTCGATATCGCGGCCGGCGAATCCGTCGGCATCGTCGGCCCTTCCGGTTCCGGCAAATCCACCCTGCTGATGGTGCTTGCCGGGCTGGAGAAACTCGATAGCGGCGAGATCAACATCAACGATACGCCGCTCCATAGCCTCACCGAGGACCAGGTCGCCGATTTCCGCGGCCGCAACATCGGCATCGTCTTCCAGTCCTTCCACTTGATCGCCAACATGACGGCGCTGGAAAACGTCGCGGTGCCGCTCGAACTCGCCAATGTCGGCAACGCCTTCGAAATCGCTCATCGCGAGCTGAAATCGGTCGGCCTCGGCGAACGGCTGAACCACTATCCCGGCCAGCTTTCCGGCGGCGAACAGCAGCGCGTGGCGATCGCCAGGGCGCTCGCCCCCTCGCCCGCCCTGCTGATCGCCGACGAGCCGACGGGCAATCTCGACACCGAGACCGGCCGCCAGATCGCCGATCTTCTGTTCTCCAAGCAGGCGGAGCGTGGCACGACCCTGCTTCTCGTCACCCATGACGTCTCGCTTGCAAACCGCTGCTCGCGCCAGATTCGCGTCCGCTCCGGCCGGATCGAAGGCGACAGCGCTGCCCGCCGCAGCGAAGCGGCGATCGCATGAGGATCATCACGCCACGTGTCTCGCTGGCTTTTCGCTTGGCGCTGCGCGAGCTGCGCGGCGGCATCCGCGGCTTCTACATCTTCCTTGCCTGCATTGCGCTCGGCACCGGCGCGATTGCCGCCGTCAATTCCGTTTCGCAGTCGATCACCGACACGATCGCCTCGCAGGGGCAGGGACTGCTGGCCGGCGACGTCCGCTTCGAACTCAACAACCGGGAAGCCACGCCTCAGGAAATAGGTTTCCTCGAAGGCCTCGGGACCGTTTCGGTGTCGACAGGCCTGCGCTCGATGGCCCGCAAGCCTGACGGTTCCGATCAGGCGCTGGTCGAGGTCAAGGCCGTCGACGACGCCTACCCGCTCTACGGCAAGTTCGTGGCCGAGCCGGACTATCCGCTTGCGAGACTGCTTTCGGGCCAAGGCGGCACCTATGGCGCGGTCGCAGCGCCCCTGCTTCTCGATCGGCTTGGGCTTGCGGTCGGCGACGAATTGCTGCTCGGCAACGTCAAGCTCAGCATCACCGGTACGGTGAAAACCGAGCCGGATGCGCTGTCGGAAGGTTTTGGCTTTGCGCCGCGTCTGCTTGTCAGCCGCCAGGCGCTCCAAGCCTCCGGGCTGATCCAGACCGGAAGCCTGGTCGAACATGCCTACAAGATCCGGCTGGACGACAAGGGCGCGATGTCGAGCATCCAGGCGCGCGCCTCCAAGGAGTTCCCCGCCGCCGGCTGGGCGATCCGCACAAGCGACCGCGCCGCGCCCTCGCTCACCGAAAACATCACCCGCTTCTCGCAGTTCCTGACGCTGGTCGGCCTCACCGCGCTGATCGTCGGTGGCGTCGGTGTCGCCAATGCCGTGCGCGCCTTCCTCGATTCCAAGCGCACCACCATTGCCACCTTCAAATGTCTCGGCGCGCCGGCGCAGGTCGTCGTTCTGATCTATCTCTTCCAGATCGCCATCATCGCTCTCGGCGGCATCCTGACCGGCCTCGTCATCGGCGCCCTGTCGCCGATGCTTGCCGCGCAGTTCCTGGCGCAATTTCTACCGGTCTCGACCGCGCCGGCTCTCTACCCCGGCGCGCTGCTGCTCGCCACGCTCTTCGGCATCCTGACGACGCTCGCCTTCGCCATCCTGCCGCTCGGTCACGCCCGCGAAGTGCCGGCGACGGCACTCTTCCGCGAGCAGGGCTTCGAAGCCCGCCGCCTGCCCTCCTGGCCCTACATCCTGCTTGCCGCCCTGTTCATGGCCGGCCTTGCCGGGCTTGCCATTCTGACCGCCTATGACCGCTTTATCGCCGTCGTCTTCGTCGGCGCGATCGTCTTCGCCTTCGTCGTCCTGCGCCTCGTCGCCGCGCTGATCGCCTGGCTCGCGCGCCGCAGCCCGCGCGTCAATTCGCCGGCACTGCGGCTTGCGATCGGCAACATCCATCGTCCCGGCGCACTGACGCCCTCAGTCGTGCTCTCGCTCGGCCTTGGCCTGGCATTGCTGGTGACGCTGACCCTGATCGACGGGAACCTGCGCCAGCAGCTGACCGGCCGCATGAACGAGGGTGCGCCGAACTTCTTCTTCGTCGATATCCAGAGCGCCGAGGTCGGCGCCTTCCGCGATCTCGTCCAGGGCCAGGCGCCGAAGGGCAAACTCGTCGAAGTGCCGATGCTGCGCGGCCGGATCATCGCCTTCAACGGCGAGGACGTCACCAAGATGAACGTGCCGGCGGCCGGCCGCTGGGTGCTGAACGGCGATCGCGGCATCACCTATGCCGAAACTCTGCCGGAGAACGCCGCCCTCACCGAAGGCAAATGGTGGGACAAGGATTACAGCGGCGAGCCGCTCGTCTCCTTCTCCTCGGAAGAGGCGCATGAACTCGGCCTCAAGATCGGCGATAAGGTCACCGTCAACGTGCTCGGCCGCAACATCACGGCGAAGATCGCCAATCTGCGCCGCGTCGAGTGGGAATCGCTGTCGATCAATTTCGTCATGGTTTTCTCGCCGAATACCTTCCGCGGCGCCCCACATGCGTGGCTGGCGACGCTGACCGATCCCTCCTCGACACCGGCCGAAGATGCGGCGATCCTGAAATCGGTCACCAACACCTATCCGACGATCACCAGTGTGCGCGTCAAGGACGCGATCGATATCGTCAACCAGCTGGTCGCACAGCTGGCGACCGCAATCCGCGCTGCGGCCTCGGTCGCCCTGATCGCCTCGATCCTCGTCCTTGCCGGCGCGCTTGCCGCCGGAAACCGGGCGCGCACCCACGACGCGGTGGTGCTGAAGACGCTCGGTGCCACGCGCGCCATGCTGATCCGCGCCTTCAGCTACGAATATCTGATCCTCGGCCTCGCGACTGCGATCTTCGCGCTGATCGCCGGCAGCGCCGCCGCCTGGTTCATCGTCGCCCGCATCATGCGTCTGCCCTCGGCCTTTCTGCCCGACGTGGCGGGACTGACGCTTGTGACCGCGCTCGTCCTGACCGTCGGCATCGGCCTCATCGGCACCTGGCGCATACTTGGGCAGAAGGCAGCCCCCGTCTTGCGCGAGCTTTGACCGGGCAGCGGCACCCAAACCCTTCACCTTACGGCGATTTAACCGACCGAGCCTATGCAAGCCTCTTGTTTGCAAAGGGCGAAAGCCTCATATTATCCGCAGGCATGCTGGAGCTCCGCAGCGGCGCCCGGGTCGAAAACCCCGACACCGTATTTCCATCGGAGCTTGTAAGAGGAAACTATGGCTGATCTTCGTAACTATCAAAGCCGCGCTCAGACCGGCGAGATGATTGATCAAGGCCTTCGCGCTTATATGCTCAAGGTCTACAACCTGATGGCGCTGGGCCTGGCGATCACCGGTGTGGCCGCATATCTGTCGTTCCAATTCGCCTTCGCCAATGGTGAGCTGACCGCTTTCGGTCAGGCGATCTATGTGAGCCCGCTGAAGTGGGTAGTCATTCTGGCGCCGCTGGCTCTGGTGTTCTTCCTGAGCTTCCGGATCAGTACCATGACGGTGGCCGCCGCCCAGACGACCTTTGCGGTCTACGCCGCGCTCGTCGGCCTGTCGCTCTCGTCGATCTTCCTGATCTACACGGGCCAGAGCGTCGTCCAGACCTTCTTCGTCACCGCCGCCTCCTTCGGCGCGCTGTCGCTTTACGGCTACACGACGAAGCGTAACCTGTCGGCGATGGGCTCGTTCCTGATCATGGGTCTGTTCGGCCTGATCATCGCTTCGCTGGTCAACATCTTCCTGGCGTCGTCCGCCGTGCAGTTCGCCATCTCGGTACTCGGCGTGCTGATCTTCGCAGGCCTCACGGCCTACGATACGCAACGGATCAAGGAATTGTACCTGGAAGCCGATGACGTCGCCGTAGCCGGCCGCAAGGCGATCATGGGTGCGCTGACGCTCTATCTCGACTTCATCAACCTCTTCATGTTCCTGCTGCAGTTCATGGGCAACCGTAAATAAGCAGGACCGACTGAGATCGAAAAGGCGGCTTCGGCCGCCTTTTTTGTTGCGCGGGCTTTCACGGAATGGTTTTAGAAAGCCCTTGCCGCCCTTATGGATATGCTGCTGAAATGTCCTTCCTCCTGCGCGATGCTTCGAATGCCGATATCCCCGCCATTGCCGATATCTATCGCGAATCGGTCCTGAACGGCGTCGCGAGCTATGAGATCGTCCCGCCCTCCGAGGCCGAGATGGCACTGCGTTTTTCGACGATCGTCGGCCAGCAATATCCCTATATCGCAGCCATCGGCACGGACGGGGCCTTGCTCGGCTACGCCTATGCCTCGGCGTTTCGCACGCGTCCCGCCTATCGCTGGCTGGTCGAGGATTCGATTTATCTGACGCCCGAGGCTCGCGGCCGGGGCATCGGCAAGGCGCTGCTCGCCGAACTGATCATCCGCTGCACCACCCTCGGCTTTCGGCAGATGGCTGCCGTCATCGGCGGCGCCAGCCCCGCATCGATCGCGCTCCATCGCACGGCCGGCTTCGAGGAGGTCGGCCTGATGAAGGGCACCGGCTATAAACACGGCCGCTGGCTGGATACGATGTTCATGCAGCGCGCGCTCGGCGAAGGCATGAGCACAGATCCGGACTCGTCCGTCTATCCCGGCACGCTGTTTAACGGCTGATATGGCTTAATGCATGTCGCCCAAAAGTGTGCAACGGTTTTGGGATAACGACATGCATAAAACAAAGAATTAAAGCGCGACGCGCTTTAATTGTCGACGAGCTTCAGGGCCTTGTCGAACACCTTCAGCACCTGGTTCAGCTCGTGACCGCGCTTCAGGATCGTGCCGTTGACGCTGATCACGGAATAGGCGCCCTGCTTGGCGGCGAGCTTCGGGTTTTTCTCGATGCGGAAGAGCGGCATTTCGCCGGAACGCTTGAAAACGGAAAAGACCGCCCTGTCCTTCAGGTGATCGATGGCGTAGTCGCGCCATTCACCGTCACCGACCATCCGGCCGTAGATCCACAGGATCGCGTCCAGTTCGCGCCGGTGGAAGGTCACCGGAAGCGGGTCCTTGCTTTGCTTGTATTCCCTGAGATCGACGACGACTGAGGAACTATTGTCGACGGAGCGGCTCTCGCCGTGTCGCAAATCCGGCTGATCTGTCATCAGTCTCCCGAGGCCTCCGCTTGTGACAGGAGGGTGACAGTTTGCCCGAGCCGCCGCAAATTGCAAGAGTGCCAGCCGTCACATTCAACCGCACGACAACACCGCACGTCTCTCGCGCAAGGACGCTGTAGCACTTTGAGTCAGTGCATCATGCCTTCCGAAAGTCGCGTTCGATTTTCGGAAAGCATGATGCGCTGGACAGGTCAACGCTTTCTCCGCAGCGCCGCATTTCAGTCAAAACAGCGCCTCATTTGCAGGAGATTTATGAATTCCGGTTTGGCGCCAGCGCGCCAAAGGGCCCGGCGGAGCGTATCGACCTTAACCCCAGCCCCGAATACGCTCGGCCGGGCCGCCCGGAACTTCGTCCGTAACCGGACGAAGTGTCAGATATTTTTACCAGCCATCACTACGGTCGCGCCAAGGATCGCAGCCGGATCGCCGTCTGCGGTCGCCGATTGCAGCAGGATCGCGCAGCCCTCGAGCTGCGGCCGCTGCAGGACGCTGGCCGGCAGCGTCAGATTGATCGCCTTGCCGTCCCACATGCCAACGGTTTCGACATTGGTGACGCTGTGCAGATAAGAAATCTTCTTGCCGCTGTTCTCGCCCTTTTCGACATCGATCGTCTTTTCCTTATCGAAATAGACCATCACGACATTGGCTTTGCCCTGTCCGGCGCCGATCTTGATCTCCAGCTCGTCGCCGCGCATCGCAGCACTAATCGGAATAGTCAGCCCGTTGCCTTCGCTGCTAAAGGTGTCGATCTTGCTGTTGATGCCATTCAGATCGGCGCCGGCCAGATGGCCGCGTCCGTTGACGATGGCCTGCGGCGTATAGACGTTGCTGCGGCCCATCGTCCTGGCATAGCCGTACTGCCGCTCAGTGTTTTCCTTGGAGCTCAGCGTATCGGCCCAGCCGAGATAATTCCAGTAATCGACGTGATAGGCCAGCGCGATGACATCGCCCTGGTTCACCAGCTTGCGGAAAGCGGCATCAGCGGGAGGACAGGAGGAGCAGCCCTGCGACGTGAAGAGTTCGACGACACCTTTCGGCGTGCCGTCTTCGGCCTGCAGCGGGCCTGAGAGAACAACGCCGGCGATTAGCGGAAGCAAAAAACGGGGGGACATTCACCTGCACCTCTTTTTCAGCGTCGACGGCATGTTTGAACCGGCGGCCCTGACATATGAACGTACGAATAATCCTTCCGGGTCCAAACGAAAAGTCACGAACGGGTGAGACGAAGCTCGACCGGAACCTGCGTAAAACAAATCATCGTGAGCCCGTCCAAATACTGTCGTCGCGCCAAAGAAAAGCCGCCGGAGATTGCTCTCCGGCGGCCATTATCATGCGAGTTTCTTAAAAATCAGGCAGCGAGATCGCGCAGAACCGTCTGCAGGATGCCGCCATTGTTGAGATAGATCACCTCGTCGAGCGTATCGACGCGCGACAGCAGCGGAACCTCCTTCACGGTGCCGTCGCCATAGGTGATCCTGGCGATCTTCATCTCGCGCGGCTTGATCTTTTCGAGGCCTTCGATGGTGACGAGTTCATCGCCCTTGAGGCCGAGGCTCTGCCAGGTCGTGCCCTCTTCGAAGACGAAGGGGATGATGCCCATGCCGACCAGGTTCGAGCGATGGATGCGCTCGAAGGACTGGGCGACCACCGCCTTGACGCCGAGCAGGTTGGTGCCCTTGGCAGCCCAGTCGCGCGAGGAGCCGTTGCCGTATTCGACACCGGCGAAGATGACGAGCGGCACGCCTTCCTGCTTGTACTGCATCGCGGCGTCGTAGATCGAGGTCTCTTCCTTCGACGGGTAATGGATGGTGTAGCCACCTTCCTTGCCGTTCGGGCCGAGCATGTGGTTGCGGATGCGGATATTGGCGAAGGTGCCGCGCATCATCACTTCATGGTTGCCGCGGCGCGTGCCGTACTGGTTGAAGTCGGCAACGGCGACGTCATGGCCGATGAGGTAGGCGCCGGCCGGCGATGCCGCCTTGATCGAACCGGCCGGCGAGATGTGGTCGGTGGTGATCTTGTCGCCGAACAGGCCGAGAACGCGGGCGCCCTTGATATCGGAGACGCCGGTGCCCTTCTTGCCCATGCCGACGAAGTAGGGCGGGTTCTGCACGTAGGTCGAATCATCGTCCCAGGCATAGGTCTGGCCTGGCGGGACCTGGACGGCCTGCCAGTTGACGTCGCCCTTGAAGACATCGGCATATTTGCTTTCGTAGAGTTCGCGGGTCACGTATTTCAGGATGAATTCCTGGACTTCCTTAGAGGTCGGCCAGATGTCCTTGAGATAGACCGGGTTTCCGCTCTGGTCCTCGCCGATCGGCTCCTTGGTCAGATCCATCTGCACCGTACCGGCAAGCGCATAAGCGACGACGAGCGGCGGAGATGCGAGGTAGTTCGCCTGCACGTCGGGCGAGATGCGGCCTTCGAAGTTGCGGTTGCCGGAGAGAACGCCGGAAACGATCAGGCCCTTGTCGTTGATCGTCTTTGAGATCGGCGCCGGCAGCGGGCCGGAATTGCCGATGCAGGTGGTGCAGCCGAAGCCGACGAGGTTGAAGCCGAGCTTGTCGAGATCGGCCTGCAGGCCCGATTTGGCGAGATATTCGCCGACGACCTGGCTTCCCGGTGCCAGCGAGGTCTTCACCCACGGCTTCGTCTTCAGACCCTTGGCAACGGCGTTGCGGGCAAGAAGGCCGGCGGCGATCAGCACTGACGGGTTGGAGGTGTTGGTGCACGACGTGATGGCAGCGATCGCCACGTCGCCGTGGCCGAGATCGAAGTCGGTGCCTTCAACCGCATAGCGATTGTTCAACTGGCCGGGCTTCTTGTAGTCGGCATCCATGGAGCCGGCAAAACCGGTCGCGATGTTCTCGAGCGAAATGCGGCCTTCCGGACGCTTCGGGCCGGCCATCGACGGCACGACGTCGCTAAGATCGAGTTCCAGCGTATCGGTGAAGACGAGCTCGGAGCCGTCGCCCTCACGCCACATGCCTTGCGCCTTCGAATAGGCTTCGACGAGGGCGATCCGGTCATGCGTGCGGCCGGACATGGTAAGGTAGTTGATGGTTTCGCCGTCGACCGGGAAGAAGCCGCAGGTCGCGCCATATTCCGGACCCATGTTGCCGATCGTCGCGCGGTCGGCGAGCGGCATGTTATCCATACCGGGACCGAAGAATTCGACGAACTTCGAAACGACGCCCTTCTTGCGCAGCATCTGCACGACGGTGAGAACGAGGTCGGTCGCCGTGACGCCTTCCTTGAGCTTGCCGGTCAGCTTGAAGCCGATGACTTCGGGCAGCAGCATCGAGACCGGCTGGCCGAGCATCGCGGCCTCCGCTTCGATACCGCCCACACCCCAGCCGAGAACGCCGAGACCGTTGATCATCGTCGTGTGGCTGTCGGTGCCGACGCAGGTATCCGGATAGGCGATCGTCTCGCCGTCCTCTTCCTTGGTCCAGACGGTCTGGCCGAGATATTCGAGATTGACCTGATGACAGATGCCGGTGCCGGGAGGCACGACGCGGAAATTCTTGAAGGCCTGCTGGCCCCACTTCAGGAAGCGGTAGCGCTCGCCGTTGCGTTCGTATTCCAGCTCCACATTCTTGGCGAAAGCCTGCGGCGTGCCGAATTCGTCGACGATGACGGAGTGGTCGATGACGAGGTCGACGGGAACGAGCGGGTTGATCTTCTCCGGATCGCCGCCGAGCGACACCATCGCGTCGCGCATCGCGGCAAGATCGACGACGGCGGGAACGCCGGTGAAGTCCTGCATCAGCACGCGCGCCGGGCGATAGGCGATCTCGTTTTCGACCGCACCCTTATTGTTCAGCCATTCGGCAACGGCCAGGATGTGCTCCTTGGTGACCGACTGGCCGTCTTCGAAGCGCAGCAGGTTTTCGAGCAGCACCTTCATCGAATAGGGAAGCTTCGACACGCCGGCCAGACCGTTTGCCTCAGCCTTGGGCAGGCTGTAATAGACATAGTCCTTCCCGTTCACGGAAAGCGTGGAACGACAATTGAAACTGTCAAGAGATTTAGACACGAGATACCCCGTTTCTGATAGCCAACACAGTCGTGCGAACGCCTATGCACTTAATGCACATCAGGATGCGGGTACGGCCATTTCCGCTGTCCGCACGTGGAACAGACGCTCCAAGTTCGGCGCAAGGATGAAATTCACGCCGACCGCTGGCGTGGTTGCAGGTCTTATAGATAATTTCCTAAAAACTTGCCATACCCGAGCACAGTCAAAATCGGACATTTTTTGACCCCGCCGCAAGCCGAAACCAAGAAAGAGCCGACGCATGCATCTCACCGCCGACAATCTGGCTGCAAGGCGCGGTGAGGATCTCATTTTCGTTAACATTTCCTTTCACTTGGCAGCCGGCGAGGCGCTTGTGCTGACGGGAAAAAATGGATCGGGAAAGTCCACTTTGCTTCGTGTCGTCGCCGGCCTCCTCAGGCCGGAAAAAGGCACTGTCATATTTCACGGCGAAGAGAGCCCGGGAGGCAGGCATCCCGGTGAGGTTAGCCACTACCTCGGCCATCGAAATGCGATGAAGAATGAACTTACGGTTGCAGAAAACCTCGATTTCTGGCGCACCTTTCTCGGCAATGCAGGCTCCGCCACCCTTTCCGTCGAGGACGCCACTGACGCCGTCGGTCTTTCCGGCATCAGCCACCTTCCCTTCGGTTATCTCTCCGCCGGCCAGCAACGCCGGATAGCCTTCGCCAAGCTGCTCGTCGCCCACCGCCCCGTCTGGATCCTCGACGAACCGACCGCAGCACTCGATGCCAGCGCCGACCGGCTGTTTGCCGATTTGATCACGGCGCATCTGGAAAAGGGCGGCATCGTGCTGGCGGCAACGCATCAGCCGCTGGGGCTGAGGAATGCGCAGGAATTGAAGATGACGGGCTTTGCCGGCGTGGATGCGGGGGTGTGGGGATGATGGTCTGCAGGAGCTTGTCAGCGCATGACGTCAAGACCCCTCCCCAACCCCTCCCCACAAGGGGGAGGGGCTATTGTGCCGCGCTGTCCCATACCAACCGCATCGTCGCGATTTGCGAAACGATAACAGCGTGCACACCAGTTGCTTTTGGCCACCGTCGCGCACTGCAGCTTAGCCCCTCCCCCTTGTGGGGAGGGGTTGGGGAGGGGTCTTCCTCACATCCCCGCAACGAGTGCCCCGCATGACCGCCCTCTTCCTCCGCGACCTGAAACTTTCCATCCGCGCCGGCGGCGGCGCGCTGATCGGCGTGCTGTTCTTCCTGACCATCGTCGCCGTCATCCCCTTCGGCGTCGGCCCCGATCTCAAACTGCTGTCGCGCATCGGCCCCGCCATCGTCTGGATCGGCGCCCTGCTTGCCGCCCTTCTCGGCCTCGACCGCCTGTTCCAGGCCGAGCGCGACGACGGATCGCTCGACTTGATGCTGATGCAGGAAACGCCGCTCGTCCTCACCGTGCTGGTCAAATGCTTCGCCCATTGGACGGCCACCAGCCTGCCGCTGGTCATCGCCTCGCCGCTGCTCGGCCTCTTCATGAACATGGACGAAACGGCGATTGCTGCCACCATGCTGACGCTGCTGGTCGGCTCGCCCGCCATCACCTTCATCGGCGCCGTCGGTGCTGCCGTTGCCGTGGCGCTGCCCCGCGGCGGCCTGCTGGTCTCGATCCTCGTGCTGCCGCTGACCATTCCGGTGCTGATCTTCGGCGTCAGCGCCACCTATGCCGCAGTCGAAGATCCCGCCCCCTTCCTGCCGCCCTTCCTGATCCTCATTGCGCTGACACTCTTCTTCGCCGTCATCGGCCCGGCAGCTGCGGCGCTTGCGCTACGAAACACAGCGGATTGATGGGCCATTCGATTGCGGGAAAAGCCGGATCAAGGTAAGGAAGCGGACATGAGCGAAACCAGCCTTGCCATCAGCAAATTCAGTGATCTCGCCAACCCGACGCGGTTTCTGGCGCTGGCGGCGTGCGCCATTCCGTGGCTGGCCGGCATCACCGCCCTCTGTTTCGCGGTCGGCCTCTATCTGAGCTTCGCCACCGAAGGCGATTATCAGCAGGGCGAGACCGTGCGCATCATGTATGTGCATGTGCCCTCGGCCTGGCTTTCGATGATGTGCTATACGATCATGAGCCTCTCGGCGATCGGCACGCTGGTCTGGCGCCATCCGCTGGCCGATGTTTCCGCCAAGGCCGCAGCGCCGCTCGGCGCCGCCTTTACCCTGCTTGCACTCGTCACCGGTTCGCTCTGGGGCAAGCCGATGTGGGGCACCTGGTGGGTCTGGGATGCGCGGCTCACCTCCGTCTTCGTTCTCTTCCTGATGTATCTCGGGCTGATTGCGCTCGGCCGCGCCATCGACGATCCGTCGAAGGCCGCACGCGTCAGCGCCGTGCTCATCCTCGTCGGCTTCGTCAACATCCCGATCATCAAATTCTCGGTCGAGTGGTGGAACACGCTGCACCAATCGGCAAGCGTGCTGCGCCTCGACGGCCCGGCGATCGATCCGGAATTCCTGCGGCCGCTCTTCGTCATGGCGATCGCCTTCACCCTGCTCTTCTTCACGCTGCACATCATGGCGATGAGGAACGAGATCTGGCGCCGCCGCATTGCCGCCCAGCGCCGTCTTGCCGCCCGCATGGCGAGTCGGGAGGATTAATCGTGACGCATGCCTTCTACGTCTACGCTTCCTATGGTTTTGCAGCCCTGGTGACGGTCGCCGTCACGGTCTGGACCTGGGCCGACGGCCACGCCCGCCGCACGGAACTCGCCGCCCTTGAGGCTGCCGGCATTCGCCGCCGTTCGGCGCGCCCCAAGGATAGTGTGGGAGATGGCGAATGAACGACACGCCGGAAAACACCGTCGCCAAGCCGCGCGGGCTGAGCCGTTACGCATTGGCGCTGCTGCCGCTCGTCGTCTTCGGCGGCATTGCGGCCACGGCCGCAAAGATGCTCTACGACCAGGATTTCCATGGCAAGAACATCGCCGAAATTCCCTCCGCCCTGATCGGCACCAAGGCGCCGGCGCTGAACCTGCCGCCGCTCGACGGCTCCAACCTGCCGGCGCTGACCGATGCCGCAATCAAGGGCAAGCTGACCCTCGTCAACGTCTTCGCCTCATGGTGCCTCCCCTGCCGGGACGAACATCCGATATTGAAAGAACTGGCAAAAGACGGACGGCTGAACATCGTCGCCATCAATTACAAGGACCAGAACGACAACGCCCTGCGTTTCCTCGGCGAACTCGGCAACCCCTTTCGGGCGATCGGCATCGATCCGAACGGCAAGGCAGCGATCGACTGGGGTGTCTACGGCATTCCGGAAAGCTATCTGGTCGGGCCTGACGGCACGATCCTCTACAAGCGCGTCGGACCCTTCGACGATATCAGCCTGAAGGAAGGCCTTTTCCCCGCGATGGAAAAGGCGCTCGGCAAGCCCGCTTCGTAACGATCGCGCCACAAAGCCCCCTCCCCAACCCCTCCCCACAAGGGGGAGGGGTTAAGTTGTGGCGCCTGCCTCACAAACAAATAGACCAACCGCACAGTCGACGTTCAATAGGGCTCACGACGAGAGCCGCCTGTTAAGCCCCTCCCCCTTGTGGGGAGGGGTTGGGGAGGGGTCTTATCGGGACAAAGAAGCCCTACACCCCGCCCTGCCAGACCTTGATGGCCTCCACCGGCCAGATCAGCATCACAACGTTGAGCGTCAGGTTGTCGCGGATTATGTAGCCAGTGAAAATCTCGAAGAAGATGGCGATCGCCACCGTGAGCGCCACCGGTGCGCGACGCGCGAAGAAGAAGCCGACGCACATGAAGACGGTGTCCATCGCCGAATTCAGGATGCTGTCGCCGTAATAATCGAGCGCGATCGTCGCCGTGCGGTAACGGTCGATGATGAGAGGGGAGTTTTCGAGCAGTTCCCAGCCGGATTCAATCACCAGCGCCAGCAGCAGCCTTGCCGCCAGCGGCTTGCCGCGCAGGATGAGATGCGCGAGGCCGTAAAACAGGAAGCCGTGGATGATGTGTGACGGCGTGTACCAATCCGACAGATGCTGCGAATTGCCGCTGGTATTGACCCCGCCCTCCCACAGTTTGACAGTGCCGCAGGCACAGATCGGCACGCGGCCCATCATAAATTCGGCAGCGATCTGAATGACCAAGATCGCAAGGCAGGCGACAAACCAGAAGTTCTGGTGTCTTACGCGAGATTCTACGTCGACAGCGCTCACTTCTCGCCTTCCGTTTCCAGGTTGACGCTATGTTTCAGCACCAGCGGCATCTGCGCCAGCGTGAAGATGATGGTGATCGGCATCGTGCCCCAGACCTTGAAGGCGACCCAGGTACCGTCGGAAAAATTGCGCCAGACGACTTCGTTCAGCACGGCAAGGAAGAGAAAGAAGATACCCCAGCGGATGGTGAGCTTGCGCCAGCCCTCGGCATCGAGCTGGAAGGCGGCGTTGAAGACATAGCCGAGCAACGACTTGCCGAAGGCCAGCCCGCCGAGCAGCGCCACGCCGAAGAGCGCGTTGACGATCGTCGGCTTCATCTTGATGAAGGTCTCGTTCTGCAGCCAGATCGACAGCGAGCCGAAGATGACGACGACGATCCCGGATACAAAAGGCATGATCGGCAGATGGCCGAGCACGATCTTCGAAACGATCAACGAGATGATCGTCGCCGCCATGAAGAGGCCGGTCGCGACGAACAGCGGCCCGCCCAGCTCGGAAAGACCAGGAAATTTCTCCACCAGCCACTGGCCGCGCAGATTGGCGAAGAAGAAGATCATCAGCGGCCCGAGTTCCAGCGCCAGTTTCAGCAGCGGGTGATGCCGGTCGGCAGCAGACGGGGTGATATCGCTCTCGGTGCTCATGCGTTCTTAAACCTGTTTTCCTGGAAACTGTTTCCGGCCGTGCCCTGCAGGCTTTCGGCGGCATATCTGTGGCATCATTGCCCAAGTCCGGCAATGGCATGGGCAAAATCCTCGGCCTCGAACGGCTCCAGGTCCTCGACACCCTCGCCGACGCCGATGAAATAGACCGGCAGCTTGTGCTTGGCGGAGATGGCGACGAGAATGCCGCCGCGCGCCGTGCCGTCGAGCTTGGTCATGATCAGCCCATTGACGCCGGCGACGTTGCGGAAGATCTCGACCTGGCTGAGCGCGTTCTGCCCCGTCGTGGCATCGAGCGTCTGCAGCACGGTATGCGGCGCGTCGGGATCGAGTTTGCCGAGCACGCGCACGATCTTCTCGAGCTCGGCCATCAGCTCTGCCTTGTTCTGCAGGCGGCCAGCGGTATCGACGATCAGCACGTCGCATTTTTTCGCCTTTGCCTGTTCGAAGGCATCATAGGCAAGGCCGGCGGCATCGGCGCCGAGCTTGGTGCCGATGAATTCGGAATTTGTCCGATCGGCCCAGATTTTCAGCTGCTCGATTGCCGCTGCCCGGAATGTATCGCCGGCAGCCAGCATCACCTTCAGCCCGGCGCCGGAAAGCTTTGCCGCAAGCTTGCCGATCGTCGTCGTCTTGCCGGTGCCGTTGACGCCGACGACGAGGATGACATGCGGCTTGTGCGAGAGGTCGAGCTGCAACGGCTTGGCGACCGGCTTCAGCACCTTGGCGATTTCCGACGCCATGACCCGGCTGACATCCTCGCCGGTCACATCCTTGCCATAGCGCTCGGAAGCAAGCGTGTCGGTGACGCGCATGGCGGTCTCGACGCCGAGATCGGCCTGGATCAGCAGGTCTTCGAGATCCTGCAGCGTCTCGTCATCGAGCTTGCGCTTGGTGAAGAGCGCAGTGATCTGGCCGGTCAGTTGCGAAGAGGTGCGTGCAAGGCCGTTGCGCAGGCGCTGGAACCAGCTGAGTTTTGGCTGCAGGACAACGGGCTCCGGCTCGACGACCTTCGGGCCGGTGGCAAAACCTCTGGGGAGGATGGGAGAGCCGGTCTCCGGTTCTACCGCGGGGCTACCCCCCTCTGCCCTGCCGGGCATCTCCCCCACAGGTGGGGAGATTGGCTGGGAGGGCGAATCCAACCCTGCATCATCCTCAGTCGGAATCTCTCCCGGCTCGGTCGGAATCTCTTCCGGAAGCTTTTCGACGATCTCTTCGAGGTTAGCCGGCTGTTCTAGCGCTCCGGTCTCCAGAGGATCTCCTGCCCCGTCGGAGAAATGTTCCGGAGGAACAGAAGCGGGTATTTCCGTAACGGGTTCGGCGACCGTCTGGCTTTCAGCCTCCACCTCCGCTGCCGCCTCGGCTTCCAGCAATGAGAGCGGCACAACACTCATGTCGCTCAACTGGTCGGCGGCGGGCAGGATTGCGGATTCGACATCATCGTCAGCAACCGGTGCTTCGACTCCGCCGTCGTCAATATCGGCAGCCGGCCCGCCGGCCGTATCCATTTCCTCGGCCAGCACCGGATCGTCGGCAACCGGCAGATCTTCGTCGCGCGAACGCGGCTCCAGCTCCCTTTCCACGGCCGCAGGCACAGGTTCTTCAGCCGGCTTGCCGAAGGTGAAGACCTTTTTGATAAAACTGAGCGTCATGGGGATTCCGTGAAAGTCAGGCCGCGGCTGCGGCCGTCAATTGCATGTCGAGATGCTTGCCATTGTGGCCGGTGATCGTGACCGGCACAAGTTCGCCGGGACGAAGGCCGGGGGCCGCGACCAGCGTGAAGTTCTCCGTATGCGCCAGGCCGTTGTTTTCAACAAGCAGCCATTGCCGGGTTCCGATCATCCCATCGAGATGGGATTGATGCAGCATATGTCCAGCGGCGCGCAGCCTTGCGGCGCGATCCTTGACCAGCGACCGGTCGAGCTGCGGCATGCGGGCGGCCGGTGTGCCGGGACGCGGACTGTAGGGGAAGACATGCAGATGAGCGATGCCAGCCTCTTCGGCCAGCCTCACGGCATTCTCGAACATCTCTTCGGTTTCGGTAGGAAAGCCCGCAATCATATCGGCGCCGAAGCTCATCTCGGGGCGGAGGCGGCGCGCATCCTCGATGAAACGCAACGCATCGGCGCGTAAATGCCGGCGCTTCATGCGCTTCAGGATCATGTCGTCGCCATGCTGCAGCGACAGATGCAGATGCGGCATGAAACGTGGCTCGTCGGCGATGAGATCCATCAGGTGGGCGTCGGCCTCGATGCTGTCGATCGAGGAAAGCCTGAGCCGGCGGATATCGGGGATCTGCTTCAGCAACGTCTTCGCCAACAGCCCGAGCGTCGGGGCGCCGGGCAGATCGCTGCCATAGCTGGTGGCATCGACCCCGGTCAGCACGATCTCGCGATAACCGCCGTCGACGAGATTGCGGGCCTGATCGACGACGGCTCCCATCGGTACGGAGCGGGAATTGCCGCGGCCATAGGGAATGATGCAGAAAGTGCAGCGATGGTCGCAGCCGTTCTGGACCTGGATGAAGGCGCGCACATGGCCGTCGATGTGCCCGACCATCTGCGGCGCCGTCGCCTTGACGCTCATGATGTCGTTGACCCGGAGCTTCTCTTCGGCCGAAACGCCGAAATCCGGCAGGCTAAGATAGGAGGCGCTCGTCAGCTTCTCCTCGTTGCCGAGCACAGCATCGACCTCCGCCATCGCGGCGAAGGTCTGCTTTTCCGTCTGCGCGGCGCAGCCGGTGACGATGATGCGGGCATGCGGATTGTCGCGTCGTGCCCGGCGGATCGCCTGGCGGGCCTGGCGCACGGCCTCGCCGGTCACGGCACAGGTGTTGACCAGGATGGCGTTGTTGAGCCCGGCCTTTTCAGCCTGCGCCTTCATCACTTCGGATTCATATGTGTTGAGGCGGCAGCCGAAGGTAATGACCTCGATGCCGCTCACTGCGCCTCCGCCTCTCGGGTACCATCGCGCGACCAGAGACCGGTCGAAGGATCGACCCTGCCCGACCATTCCCATTCGGCCGGGCCGGTCATGATGACATGATCGTCGCGCTCGCGCCATTCGATGGAAAGCGTGGCCGGCGGCTTGGCGCTTGCCACATTGATCGTCACCTTGCGGCCGGTGCGGCCGGTGCGCGCAGCACTGACGGCAGCAGAACAGGCAGCCGAACCGCAGGCAAGCGTCAGTCCCGCGCCGCGCTCCCAGGTGCGCGTCGTCACCGATGTCGGCGACGTCACTTGCGCCAGCGTGATATTGGCGCGCTCGGGAAACATCGGATGATTCTCGAGCAGCGGTCCGAAGCGGGCGAGATCATAGGACATCACATCCCTGTCCACCCAGAAGATCGCATGCGGATTGCCCATCGACATCACTGAGGGCGAATGCAGCACCGGCTTGTCGATCGGGCCGATCTGCAACTCGATGCGGCTGGTGTCGTGGAATTCTTCCGCCAGCGGGATCCTGTCCCAATCGAACACAGGCCGGCCCATATCGACCGAGATCGTCCCGTCCTCGTGCTCGACGGCGTTGAGGATGCCGGCGACCGTCTGGAAGGTAAAGACCTTCCTGCCGGTCTCGGCGGCAAGCGCCTGCACCACGCAGCGCGTGCCGTTGCCGCAGGCCTGCGCCTTCGAGCCATCGGAATTCAGGATATCGATGAAGGCATCGGTGCCTTGGGCCTTCGGATCATGGATCGCCATGATCTGATCGAACTCAGTCTGCGGATCGGCATTGAGCGCGACCGCCGCCGCCGGCGTCACCTTGTCCGGCCGGCCGCGCATGTCGACGACCAGGATCTTGTTGCCAAGCCCGTTCATCCTCGCAAATTCGACCGTTGCGCTCATGGGTATCATTCCGTCTGTCTTTCCGGTGTATATGGCGGAAATGCGAAGGAATTACCAGTGGGTGAGTGCCGGGCAGGCGTTGCGGCCCGCTGACCCCGTCGAGGCAGCGGTTCGGCTTTTACCGCTGCGCACCGTCGGGATCGAAGGACGCAGCATGGGCTTCGAGAATAGCTGCGGTGATGACCTTTCTCAGCTCGTAGACCAGCGAGCGGGACCGCTTGCGATCCAGATCCTGTGCCGCCTTCGCCAGATTCAGGCCTTCGTTCAGGACAATATGATGGGCCCGCGCCAGCGCCCAGCTCTCAATATCAGCATTTAGCATTCGATATCTCCGCCGATTCATTCGGCATCAAGGATATTCACGAATCATTTTACAGGACGCACTTAAGTAGAAAATAGAATCATAAGCAGAATAATTTGCAACTGGCGTTGACAGCGAATTCGGCCGCCGGGGTAGCAATATATATCGGCAAAACCTGAAACGCTGGCGGATTGCGCAAGCCAATACATCACTTTGTTTGAGTATGTACTTTCGCTGCAACCAATGGACGAAACACTGCCGCCCTCTCGTCAAACGGCTTCTGAGAAGTCGGTCATGCGGTCATTTGTCCGCATCGCCTTGACTTTCGCGCGGCTTTCCTGTTTATCGCGCCCAATCCGCGACGAGCCACACGACTCCGAGCCGCCGACCGGGACCTTAAGATCCCGGAGGTCAACACCCGACAGCGCGATGCGCCCTCGGGTGCTTTTTGGCTTTGCGTCTTGTTTTCGTCAAGGAAAAGCACGACGTTTCCGGGCATATCCCAACCTGCCCGAAACGTATCAAGGAAGAGCCGATGTTTGAAAACCTCCAGGACCGTCTTGGATCCATTCTGAATGGACTGACAGGCCGTGGCGCGCTTTCGGAAGCCGATGTTTCCGCAGCGCTGCGCGAGGTTCGCCGTGCGTTGCTGGAGGCCGATGTCGCGCTCGACGTCGTGCGTTCGTTCACCGACCGCGTGCGTGAAAAGGCCGTCGGCGCCGAGATCCTAAAGGCGATCAAGCCCGGCCAGATGGTCGTCAAGATCGTGCATGACGAACTGATCGAGATGCTGGGCGGCGAAGGGGTCGGCATCGACCTGCATGCGCCGGCCCCCGTCGTCGTCATGATGGTCGGCCTGCAGGGCTCCGGCAAGACGACGACGTCGGCGAAGATCGCCCACCGCCTGTCGACGCGCGAGAAGAAGAAGGTGCTGATGGCGTCGCTCGACACGCGCCGTCCGGCAGCCCAGGAGCAGCTTCGCCAGCTCGGCGCGCAGGCCAATATCGACACGCTGCCTGTTATATCAGGCCAGTCGCCGACCGATATCGCCGCCCGCGCCGTGCAGGCGGCCAAGCTTGGCGGCCATGATGTCGTCATCCTCGATACCGCCGGCCGCACGCATATCGACGAGCCCTTGATGGTCGAGATGGCCGACATCAAGAAGCGGTCGAACCCGCATGAAATCCTGCTGGTCGCCGACAGCCTCACCGGCCAGGACGCCGTCAACCTCGCCCGCAGTTTTGACGAACGCGTCGGCATCACCGGTCTGGTGCTGACCCGCATGGACGGTGACGGCCGCGGCGGTGCCGCCCTTTCGATGCGCGCCGTCACCGGCAAGCCGATCAAGCTGATCGGCGTCGGCGAGAAGATGAGCGAGCTGGAGGAATTCCATCCCCGCCGCATCGCCGACCGCATCCTCGGCATGGGCGACATCGTCTCGCTCGTCGAGCGCGCGTCCGAAAACATCGACGCCGAGAAGGCGGCCGCCATGGCCGCCAAGATGGCCAAGGGCAAGTTCGATCTCGACGACCTCGCCGACCAGCTGCGCCAGATGCAGAAGATGGGCGGCATGGGCGGCATCATGGGCATGATGCCCGGCATGGCCGGCATGAAGGACAAGATGGCCGCAGCCGGCCTCGACGACAAGCTTTTCGGCCGCCAGATCGCCATCATCCAGTCGATGACCAAGGCAGAGCGCACCAATCCCGACCTGCTCAAGCATTCGCGCAAGAAGCGCATCGCCGCCGGTTCCGGCACCGATGCCGCCGCCATCAACAAGCTTCTGAAGATGCACCGCCAGATGGCGGACATGATGAAGATGATGGGCGGCAAGGGCAAAGGCGGCATGATGAAGCAGATGATGGGCGGCCTAGCCGGCAAGATGGGGCTCGGCGGCGGCATGGGTGGCGGCATGCCCGATCTTTCGAATATCGATCCCCGGCAGCTCGAGGCCTTGCAGAAGCAGGCGGAAGCGGCGGGGCTTGGAAAACCGGGTGGGGGCATGCCCGGTCTCGGCGGTCTGCCGGGTGGTTTGTCGGGCCTCGGCGGCGCCAAGCTGCCGGGCCTCGGCGGTGGTTTCCCGGGATTGCCCGGATTGCCGAAGAAGAAGTGAAAGGATCGCTTGCCCCATGATTGATCCAGACGTCAAAGCCCAGCTCGCGAGCTATCGTCAGTCGATCGACAATATCGATGCCGCTCTCGTGCACATGCTGGCCGAACGCTTCCGCTGCACCAAAGAGGTCGGCGTGCTGAAGGCCAAATACAATTTGCCGCCGGCCGACCCGGCGCGCGAGGAATACCAGATCGAACGCCTTCGCCAGCTGGCGAAAGCCGCCAATCTGGACCCGGATTTCGCCGAGAAGTTCCTGAACTTCGTCATCAAGGAAGTCATCCGGCATCATGAGCAGATCGCTGCGGATCACGCTGAACAGAGCGCTGCAGCCCGATAACCGTACCGCTCAAGAAAGCGGTCAAGAAAAGCCCAAGGAGTAAAGAACATGGCACTGAAAATTCGTCTCGCCCGCGGTGGTTCCAAGAAGCGCCCGTACTACCACGTCGTTCTCGCCGATGCGCGCAGCCCGCGTGACGGCCGCTTCCTCGAAAACCTCGGTTCCTGGAACCCGATGCTTGCCAAGGATGATGAGAAGCGCGTTCAGCTGAACGCCGAGCGCATCAAGCACTGGATCGAACACGGCGCCCAGCCGACCGACCGCGTTCTGCGCTTCCTCGACGAGGCAGGCGTTGCCAAGCGCGAAGCCAAGAACAACCCGGTCAAGGCAAAGCCCGGCAAGCGCGCCCAGGAACGCACCGCCGAAAAGGCTCAGAAGGTCGCCGACGCCGCCGCTGCTGCAGCAGACGCCGCGGAATAATCGCGACATTCCCTTCGAGCGGGCGGCATGGCGACATGCCGCCCGTTTTCGTTTCCAATCGCACGCACTTCGTTTATGAGAAACCTGTCTTTCGGCTTCACATGAAGGAACCCATGACAAAGCTTGAAAACCCCGTTCTGATGGCGACGATCGGTGGCGCGCAAGGCCTCCGGGGCGAGGTGCGCGCCAAGGCCTATACGGCCGATCCCGGCGCGCTTGGCGACTACGGCCATCTGCACAGCATGGACGGCCGCAGCTTCGAAGTCCTCGAAATCCGCGAGATGAAGAATGTCGTCGTCGTCCGTTTCCGCGGCGTCAACGACCGCAATGCCGCCGAGGCCCTGAACGGGCTTGAACTCTATATCGAGCGGGACAACCTGCCGGACGAGGAGCTGGAGGACGACGAGTTCTACTATGCCGATCTCGAAGGGCTCGAGGCGCGCGACGACAACGGTGTCAGCTATGGCACGGTTACCGGCGTCTTCGATTTCGGCGCTGGCGACCTGCTCGAGCTCAAAGGTCCGGGCAAGCGCCCGGTGCTGATCCCCTTCTCCGAAGCCTCGGTGCTGGAGATCGACCTCGAGGCCGGCACGCTGCTGATCGATCCGCTGGCGGCGGGGCTGGTCGACGATCCCGAAGAGCTTTCGAAATTCACTCCCGACAAGCCGAAAAAGAAGAAGTAATGGCTTTCCGGGCGAGCGTGCTGACACTTTATCCGGAAATGTTTCCGGGGCATCTGGGCTTCTCGCTCGCCGGCAAGGCGATGGAGCGGGGGCAATGGTCGCTGGACACGGTGCAGATTCGCGACTTCGCCACCGATAGACACCGCACCGTCGACGACACCCCGGCCGGCGGCGGCGCCGGCATGGTGCTGAAACCAGACATTCTCGCCCGCGCGATCGACAGCGCCTCAGAAAACGATACCCGCCCGCGCCTGCTGATGAGCCCGCGCGGCAAGCCGCTGACGCAGGAGCGTGTGCGCGCGCTCGCGGCGGGCGACGGCGTCATCATCGTCTGCGGCCGCTTCGAGGGCGTCGACCAGCGGGTGATCGAGGCGCGCGGACTGGAAGAGGTCTCGATCGGCGACTACGTGCTGTCAGGCGGCGAGCCAGCGGCGCTGATCGTGCTCGATGCCATCATCCGCATCCTGCCCGGCGTCATGGGCAACGATCTTTCCGGCCTGCACGAAAGCTTCGAAGGCGGACTGCTGGAACATCCGCATTATACCCGGCCGCAGGAATGGGAAGGCCGGGAAATCCCCGCGATCCTCACCTCGGGCAACCACGGCGCGATCGAGAAATGGCGGCATCAGGAAGCGGTGCGGCTGACGCGGGAGCGGCGGCCGGATCTGCTGGAAAAGGCCGGCGCATCGCCCGGAAAATCGGGATCGAATTTCGGAAAGCACGATGCGTAGATTCAAAATGCTACAGCGTCCTTTGCGCGTCTGAAAACACGCGCGGCGCTATAAAGTGAGAAAAACGGCTGATTTCGCAGCCCTTTTCACAAAAATGCCGTCCAAGGGATGACAAGCCCTGGCCTTTCGTGTATTGGCGCACGCGGAAATGGGGTTTATCCCCGTCTGCCAGCAAACAAAGAATGGCGAATCCGCTCCCGCCCTTGACGGGCAAAGTCCTGAGGCCAGTTCCGAAGGATCAGTGTCGAGCGCTCTGGCTGTTTCAGAAGAACCAAAGGTTAAGACGATGAACATCATTCAGCAGCTTGAGGCCGAACAGGCCGCCAAGATCGAAGCCAAGCGCACGCTTCCCGAATTTTCCCCGGGCGACACCGTCCGCGTCAACGTCAAGGTCACGGAAGGCACCCGTACCCGCGTTCAGGCCTATGAAGGCGTCTGCATCGCCCGCTCCGGCGGCGGCCTGCAGGAAAACTTCACGGTCCGCAAGATCTCCTACGGCGAAGGCGTCGAGCGCGTATTCCCGGTCTACTCGCCGATGATCGAAAGCGTCGATGTCGTTCGCCGCGGTAAGGTCCGTCGCGCCAAGCTCTATTACCTGCGCGACCGTCGCGGCAAGTCTGCCCGTATCGTTGAAGACACCGGCGTCCGCGCCCGCAAGCTCAACGACGCCGAGCGCGCCGCCATTGCCGAGGAAAAGGCACGCATCGAAGCTGAAAAGGTTGCAGCCGCTCAGGCGCTCGCCGCCGAGAAGGCAGCAGCCGAAGCTGCGGAAGCCAAGGCCGCTGCCGAAAAGGCCGCCGCTGAAGCAGCCGCCGCTGCAGCGGAACCGGCCGCAGAATAAGATCTGCGCTACGCAAAATTCTTTGCTTGGAAAGGCGGCCTTCGGGTCGCCTTTTCTATTTTTTGCTTCGGTGCGCAGCCGGCGGCCTTGCCTCAGACCTATCTTCCGTGACAGTTTTTGCCGTTCAATTTGGGGAACCGTTCAATGTTGTTTCGTCGTACCGTTCTTGCGAGCTTCGCCGCCCTTGCTCTTGCACCCCTCGCCGCATTAGCCGCCGAGCTGCCGGATCTCGGCGGCAAGAGCGTCGTCGTCGTCACCGAGAATGCCTATCCGCCGCTGCAATTCGTCGATCCGAAATCCGGCAAGGCGATCGGCTGGGAATATGATGCGATGAACGAGATCGCCAAGCGGCTGAATTTCAAGGTCGAATACCAGAACACCAGCTGGGACGCGATGATCCAGGCGGTGTCCGACGGCCAGTACAACATCGGCATGACCGGCATCACCATCAAGGAAGACCGCAAGCAGAAGGTGGACTTCTCCGATCCCTATATGCGCTCGCAGCAGTTCATGCTGGTGCGCGGCGATGAGAAGCGCTTCACCGATGCCAAGTCCTTCGGCGAATTCAAGGATGGCCTGGTCGGCGCACAGCCCGGCACCACGCCCTTCTACACCACCGTCTATGAAGTGCTTGATGGCAACGAGCAGAACCCGCGCATCAAGCTCTTCGAAACCTTCGGCGCCACCGTCCAGGCCCTGAAGGCCGGCGACGTCGACGTCGTGCTGACCGACGGCACCGCAGGCAAGGGTTATGTCGATGCCTCGAACGGCGCCCTCAAGCTGATCGGCGAACCGCTCGGCACTGAGGATTTCGGCTTCATCTTCCCGAAAGGGTCCGACCTCGTCGCCCCTGTCAACGCCGCCATCGCCGCACTCAAGGCCGACGGCACGCTGGATGGGCTGAACAAGAAGTGGTTCCTCGACTACAAGATGGGCGAATGACGCCGAGCAACGACTGATGGCCTTGCGACCATCTCGCGACAGACACGTCAAGGACGACTATCCCTGGTGGCTGGTCGCCCTCGTCACGATCGGCATCGTGCTTGCCGCCGTCATCGTCGCCAACAATATCTATGCCCAGGTCTTCCGCACCGTCGTCAACGGTGTCGGCGTCACCATCTTCGTCACGCTGGTCGCATTCGTGCTTGCCACCGTGCTTGGCCTCGGCATCTGCCTGCTTGGCATGGCTGACAGCCAGGTGCTGCGTCAGATCGCGCGATTCTACATCGAAATCATCCGCGGCATACCGATCCTCGTGCTGCTGTTCTACGTCGCCTTCGTCGGCGCGCCTGCTCTGGTCGCAGCCTATAATTTCTTGATTTCGCCGCTGGTGACGTCAGGCGTGACCGAGCCCATCCTGGTGCGCGATCTGTCGCTGATGTGGCGAGCGATCATCGCGCTGACGGTCGGCTATTCCTCCTTCATCGCCGAAATCTTCCGAGCCGGTTTCCAGTCGGTCGATCTCGGTCAGATCGAGGCGGCCAAGGCACTCGGCCTGTCGCGCTACCGGCGCTTCCGCTCCGTCGTCTTCCCGCAGGCGATCCGGGTGATCTTCCCGCCGCTCTCCAACGATTTCGTCTCGATGGTGAAGGACAGCTCGCTCGTCTCCGTGCTCGGCGTCGCCGACATCACTCAGATGGGCAAGGTCTATGCCGCCGGTTCCTTCCGCTTCTTCGAGACCTATTCGATCGTCACCTATATCTATCTGATCCTGACGATCGGCCTGTCGCTGGCACTGCGTCGGACGGAGAAGTGGATGAAGTCGCGGTAAGCGATCAATAGCCGCCGCGCCGCTGATTGGCCGCAGAGCGCCTGCTGATGATTCAAATTGAAGCCGTCGCGAAAAATCGCTATATGCAGGGCCATGGAATCCAAGTTCAGATGCATTGGTGCGCATATTTTCGTGCTGCAGGACCATTATCGCCTGCCGGCGCGGTTCTTTGCGTGCGTGTCCGGCGCGCTCAACAGCCGACTTCGTTGATCGAATGACGGCCGGCGGAGCCTGATCCGCCATTTCTCGATTTTCCAAAGCTTCCAAAAAAACGGACTTAACGCCATGAGCGCACCGCGTACCCTCTACGACAAGATCTGGGACGATCATCTGGTCGACGAACAGGCAGACGGAACCTGTCTTCTCTACATCGACCGTCACCTGGTCCACGAAGTCACTTCGCCGCAGGCGTTCGAAGGCCTGCGCATGACCGGCCGCAAGGTTCGTGCGCCGGAAAAGACGCTCGCCGTCGTCGACCATAACGTTCCGACCTCGCCTGATCGCCATCTCGGCATCAAGAATGAGGAAAGCCGCATTCAGGTGGAAGCGCTGGCCACCAACGCCGCCGAATTCGGCGTCGAATATTATTCGGCAAGCGACAAGCGCCAGGGCATCGTCCACATCGTCGGTCCGGAACAGGGCTTTACCCTGCCCGGCATGACCATCGTCTGCGGTGACAGCCATACCTCGACGCATGGCGCCTTTGGCGCGCTGGCGCACGGCATCGGCACGTCCGAGGTCGAGCATGTTCTGGCGACCCAGACGCTGATCCAGAAGAAGGCGAAGAACATGCTGGTGCGGGTCGACGGCCTGCTTCCGCCGCATGTCACCGCCAAGGACATCATCCTTGCCATCATCGGCGAGATCGGCACCGCCGGCGGCACCGGCCACGTCATCGAATTTGCCGGCGAAGCGATCCGCGCGCTGTCGATGGAAGGCCGCATGACCGTCTGCAACATGACGATCGAAGGCGGCGCCCGCGCCGGCCTGATCGCCCCTGACGAAAAGACCTTCGAATACATCAAGGGCAAGCCGCGCGCGCCGAAGGGCGAGGCACTGGAACAGGCGATCGCCTACTGGAAGACCCTGCAGACCGACGAGGGCGCTCACTACGACCGCGTCGTCGTGCTCGACGCCGCCAGCCTGCCGCCGATCGTTTCCTGGGGCTCCTCGCCCGAGGATGTCATCTCCGTTCAGGGCATCGTTCCGAACCCGGACGACATTCCGGACGAAACCAAGCGTACCTCCAAGTGGCGCGCGCTCGACTATATGGGTCTGAAGCCGGGCACGAAGATGACCGACATCACGCTTGACCGCGTCTTCATCGGCTCCTGCACCAACGGCCGCATCGAGGATCTGCGCGAAGTCGCCAAGGTCGTCGAAGGCAAGACGGTTGCCCCAACCGTCGACGCGATGATCGTGCCGGGCTCCGGCCTCGTCAAGGAACAGGCGGAAGCCGAAGGCCTCGACAAGATCTTCAAAGCCGCGGGTTTCGACTGGCGCGAGCCGGGCTGCTCCATGTGCCTTGCGATGAACGACGACCGCCTGAAGCCGGGCGAACGCTGCGCTTCGACCTCGAACCGCAACTTCGAAGGCCGCCAGGGCTTCAAGGGCCGCACGCATCTCGTCTCGCCGGCAATGGCAGCCGCAGCCGCGATCGCCGGGCACTTCGTCGATATCCGCGAGTGGAACTGATCCGTCAAAACGGATGACAATCAAAAGCCCGCCGGTGCCCCTGCGCATCGGTGGGTTTCACATTTTATGGCTCCTCCGGCGTCTTTGGCGCCTGGTGGGTAATGCTCCCATGGGCTCGTCAGTGAATGACCCGCGTTCTCGATTTCACCCGTTCGGGCAATCGACATCGGGGACTGCCTGTGGCTTCATCGAGATGGCGCTTTCAGATGCATCTCGCGCGACTTTCGACAGGCACGCTTTCGGGCGTCCATTGCCGGTTTCGGCGATCATTGGCCTGGCGGCGCTACAGCGCCGCGCGTCTTTTCAGACGCGCAAAGGACGCTGTAACACTTTGGATTGCTGCATAATTTTATCCTTAAATCCATTCCGATTTAAGGAATTATGCAGGAGCAAAGCTCCGCGTTGTGTGATCTGGGAGAATGGCCATGAGACAGAAAATGGCAGGACGCCTGCCGCAAACCATCCTGGGCCTGTTCGTATCGCTGGCATCGATCGATGCCGCCGCGGCTGCGCCGATCCATCCGGCAGCACCGCCGATCACGGTCTCTTTCGGCTTGTGGCAACAGGTCGCGCAAAGCAAGCCGCCCACGCTCAATGGCTATCGCGGCTATAGCAGCGCTCGGCCCGGCTATATCAAGAGCTCGAATGGCTATTGGTATCCCTCGCGCGCCTTCGCTTCGGACGATTATACCGGTTCGATCGGGCGTCCGCAGCCCCTGAACAATGCCTGCAACTTCGGTTTTACCCCGACCAACGGATCATCCAAATGTAATTATTGAAGCGGCGGGCGCGTCATACAAAGGCCACCGCGGGTGATCTCTCCCGAGGCGGCCGCTGATTGTCTGGCAATGATCAGGACGACGATCAGAAGGTCGCCGTTATCGGATCTGGTCCCATGCGGGCGCTGGCGCTGTCGAGCTTGGCGATCGCGGCCATATCGTCGGCATCGAGCTTGAAGTCGAACACCTGGAAATTCTCCTCGATACGCGACGGCGTCACCGATTTCGGGATGACGACGAGGCCGGTGTCGATGTGCCAGCGGATGATGACTTGAGCCGGCGTCTTCTGATGCTTTTTGGCGATCTCGCCTATCACCGCGTTCGAGATGAACTTGCCCTGGCCGAGCGGGCTCCAGGATTCGGTGACGATACCAAGCTTCTTGTGGACCTCCTGCGCCGCCTTCTGCTGGAAATCGGGATGCAGCTCGATCTGGTTGATGACGGGAACGACACCGGTTTCGCCGATGATGCGCTCGAGATGTTCAGGATTGAAATTCGACACGCCGATCGAGCGTGCGCGGCCCTCTTCCCGGATGCGGGCGAAAGCCTTCCAGGTCTCCGTATAAAGGCCGCGATGCGGCGACGGCCAGTGAATGAGGTAGAGGTCGACATATTCGGAACCGAGCTTCTTCAGGCTGCCGTCGAAGGCCCGCAGCGTATTGTCATAGCCCTGATCGGTATTCCTGAGCTTGGTGGTGACGAAGATGTCCTTGCGGTCGAGGCCGGAAGAGCGGATGCCTTCGCCGACGCCCTCTTCGTTGTCGTAACCGGAAGCCGTATCGATATGACGATAGCCGGCGGCGATCGCCGTGCGCACGGTGGGAGCGGCAATGTCCTGCGGCGTCTGCCAGACGCCGAGGCCGACTTGCGGAATGGAATGTCCGTCATGGAAAGTGATGATGGGTTGAGCGGTCACAATATATCTCCGGGAGTTTGAAGAATTGGACGAGGCATGAATTGCGCCCCCTTACAGCGCCGCGCGTCTTTTTCAGACGCGCAAAGGACGCTGTAACACTTTCAATTGCTGCGCAATTCCTCAAATCGATTCCGATTTAAGGAATTGCGCAGGGTACGGACGTCCCAGAACGCATTTCAGCCGGAGCGTTCGGTCATCGCAAGCATATAGGTGACCGCATCCGGAAGACAATCAGACGACGCGGACAATCGTTCCCTTTCGAAGGTGAGGCAGCAGGCGGCGCATGTCGCGCAGGCTCACCGCCACGCAGCCCGCCGTCGGCTCGTAGCCCGGCCTGATGAGATGGAAGAAGATCGCCGAGCCGCGATTGCGCGCACGCGAGGAGATGTTCCAGTCCATCACCAGGCAGATGTCGTAGAGCCCATCGCTGCGCCGCATCTCCTCGTGACTTGCGCCGGACGGCGCCCTGACGAGGCGGTTATAGCTGGCACTGTCGGACTGATCGCACCAGAGCATGTCGGGGCGGATGCGGCGGATGGAAAGCGGAGTGACGAGCCGGCCGTTCCGCTCGCCGCGCCGAAAGCCGGATATCAGCTTCATCGAAGCGATCGGCGTGGCGCCGTCGCCCTCTCGTTTCATCACGGTGCGGCCGGAGCGACCGATCGCGGCGGGCACGGTGATGGCGCCGAGCCGGACGATCGCCCGGCTCTTGCGCCCCGGCGCAGGACGCACCACCATCGTCGATGGCGTTATACCCCGCCTCTGCCTTGCTTTTTCCATTTTTCTCGCATGTCGTGCCTTGTCTAGGGCTTCGATTGAAATCATATCGAAACCGACCCGGCAACAGCCCGCTGCCCGATCCTTGCCAAACCAGGAATTTGGCGTAGGACTAGGGGACTTAACACGAGGACGCAAACGGCATGACCGCACGCACCATTCTTCTGGTGGATGACGACGATGACCTTCGGCAGACGCTGACGGAGCAATTGTCGCTGTATGAGGAATTCACGGTTCTGCAGGAAGCCAACGCCGGCAAAGGTGTCGCGACCGCCCGCGCAACGCCGATCGACCTGCTGATCATGGATGTCGGCCTGCCCGATATGGACGGCCGCGAGGCAGTGAAGCTGCTGCGCAAGGGCGGTTTCAAGGCGCCGATCATTATGCTGACCGGCCACGATACCGATTCGGACACGATCCTCGGCCTCGAAGCCGGCGCCAACGACTATGTCACCAAGCCTTTCCGCTTCGCCGTGCTGCTCGCCCGCATCCGCGTGCAGCTGCGCCAGCATGAGCAGAGCGAGGACGCAACCTTCACCGTCGGCCCCTACCTCTTTAAGCCGAGCCAGAAGCTCCTGACCACCGATAACGGCCAGAAGATCCGGCTGACGGAAAAGGAAGCGGCAATCATCCGCTATCTCTACCGCGCCGAACAGAAGGTCGTTACCCGCGACGTGCTGCTCGAAGAGGTCTGGGGCTATAATTCCGGGGTGACGACGCATACGCTGGAAACCCACGTCTATCGCCTGCGCCAGAAGATCGAGCGCGATCCCTCCAATGCCGAAATCCTCGTCACGGAAAACGGCGGCTACAAGATCATACCCTAGAGCAGTTCCGTTTTTCTCCGAATGACGGAAATGCCCTATCTCTTTGTTTTCACGCAATTCCCGGCAAAAGCGTTTCACGTTTTGCCTGGCAAAACCGCTAGACACTTCTGCTGGAATTGCTCTAAGGCGAAAAGCCCGCATGGCGCTGACCGACGACATCCACATGCTCGCGCAGCTTCCTCTGTTCAAGGACATGAGTGAGGATCAGCTGCGGTTGATTGCCTTCGGCGCCGACCGGCGCATGATCGCTGCCGGCCAGATGCTGTTTCGCCAGGGCTCGCCCGCCGAGAGCGCCTATGTCATCCTCAGCGGTAGCCTGGAACTGAGCGCGACGAGCAGCGACGGCATGCAGAGGACCGAGGGGATCGCCGGTCCCGGCACCCTGGTTTCCGAGCTGGCGCTGGTGACGCTGGTGGAGCGCAAGTTCACCGCGATAGCGCGCGAGGATACCAGCATCATCCGCATCACTCGCGCCCTCTTCCACCGGCTGATCGAAGAGTATCCGGACGCAGCCCGGCTGATCGAGAACCGCATCCGCGACAATCTCGCCGAACTCGCGGCAAAGGCCGCAAGCCAGTTCTACCGCTTCAACTGATCCCTGTTAGCGATAAGAATCCCTGCGCTTCCACGAAGCTGCACCGCTTAGAAATCGAAATGCGCCGTCACCGGCACGTGGTCGGAGGGACGATCCCAGCCGCGCGCCTCCTTCAGGATTTCTATCCGCTTCAGATGCGGCCCGAGATCCGACGACGACCAGATATGGTCGAGACGCCGGCCGCGATCGGCGGCCTCCCAATCCTTGGCGCGGTAGCTCCACCAGGTGTAGAGTTTCTCGTTTTCAGGCACATGCTGGCGCATCAGATCGAGCCAAGCGCCGCGTTTCATCACCTCGAGCAGCCCCTCGGTTTCGACGGGCGTATGGCTGACGATCTTCAGAAGCTGCTTGTGCGACCAGACATCATGCTCCAGCGGCGCGATGTTGAGGTCACCGACGAGGATGGCTGAGGTGTTGGCCTCGCCATTGGCTTTCAGCAGCTTCATCTCCTCGATGAAATCGAGCTTGTGGCCGAATTTCGGATTGATCGTGCGATCCGGCTCGTCGCCGCCGGCCGGGACATAGAAATTGTGCAGCCGAACGCGACGATTGCCGTGCTCGAAGATCGCCGAGATATGGCGCGCATCGCCGACGCCGCAATAATCCTGCCGGTGATCCTCGGTCAACGGAATGCGCGAGGCGATCGCCACGCCATGATAGCCTTTCTGGCCATGGATGATGATGTGATTGTAGCCCATCGCCCTGAGCGGTGCCGCCGGAAACAGATCGTTCGTCACCTTGGTTTCCTGCAGGCAGAGGATATCGGGCCTGTGCTTGAGAACCAGCTGCTCGACGATCGGCATACGCAGCCGCACCGAATTGATGTTCCAGGTGGTGATCGAAAAACCCATGCCCGATGCCCTTTCACGCTTTTATAAAAGGGCTTTAAAACAAAGGCGGACGCGAGGGAACCGGCCGCTTGTAAAAGGAGCAGCCGATCAACCGAAAAGGTTTCAGTCGCGCGACTGAGGCGTGCCGGGAATGGTCTCATAGGGCACGCGGAAGACGCGATCGTCGAACTGCATGCCGGTTTTGACGTTGAAGATCATCACCGAGGTGTCCTTGCCCTGATTGTCGGTGATCGTCCACTGACGCAGATCGTAGGTCTTCGGGTCGAACATCATGGTGATGGTCGAGTTTCCAAACACCGTGTTGTTGCCGAGTGCGATCGTCGTCAGGTCAGACTCTTCCTTCACGCCCTTCACCATGCCGGCCGAAAGGTCGATATGTTGCGCCAGGAGCAGGCTGAGCGGCGTCTTGGACAGCGGATAGAGATCCCAGGTCTTCAGCTTCGTATTGCCGATGGCGACGTTCTTGCCGTCGGCGATCACCCGCATCGGCGACGGATCGTCATAGTTGAATCGCAGCTTGCCGGGGCGCTGGATGAAGAACTTGCCGCCGGTCTGTTCGCCGCGCGGGCCGAACTGCACGAATTCGCCCTGCATCGTCGTGACGCCGGAGAAATGATCGGCGATCGCCTGCGCCGTGCCGGAGGCGGGAGCGGCCGCCTGCGCGTAAGCGCCAAGGGGAATGGCGCTCGCTATCGCAGCGACGGCAAAGGCGCCGAGAAGGTTGCGGCGCGTTACCGTCAGGCCGGAGAGGAAGGTATCGGAGTGACTCATCTAAATCTCCTTTATGCGATCTGCATGCTGCCGAAAGGCGGCGTCTTCAAGGCGTTGCGATCGGCCTGCGAGAGGTAACGGCTTCGATGCTATCAGGCTTCCGCAAAAGCGGCTGTATTGGAAATATATGCCTGTTCTGTCAGCGGTCGAGGATGTCGCCCTCGGTCGGAACCAAAATTTCGCGTTTGCCGGCATGGTTGGCCGGTCCGATGATGCCCTCCTTCTCCATGCGCTCGACGAGCGAGGCGGCACGGTTGTAGCCGATGCCGAGCCGGCGCTGCACGTAGGAGGTCGATGCTTTGCCGTCGCGCAGCACGATGGCGACCGCCTGGTCGTAGGGATCTTCCGATTCGGAAAGATTGGAGGTGCCGGCCGGACCGCCGCCACCACCGCCGTAATCGCCATCTTCGTCGTCATCGGCGGTGATCGCGTCGAGATATTGCGGCGAGCCCTGGGTCTTCAGATAGGAGACGATCTCTTCCACCTCGACATCCGAAACGAACGGGCCGTGCACGCGTTGGATACGCCCACCGCCCGCCATGTAGAGCATGTCGCCCATACCGAGCAGCTGTTCGGCACCCTGTTCGCCGAGAATGGTGCGGCTGTCGATCTTCGAAGTCACCTGGAAGGAGATGCGCGTCGGGAAGTTTGCCTTGATCGTGCCGGTGATGACGTCGACCGACGGACGTTGTGTCGCCATGATCACGTGAATGCCGGCCGCACGCGCCATCTGCGCCAGACGCTGGACGGCGCCTTCGATGTCTTTGCCGGCGACCATCATCAAGTCGGCCATCTCGTCGATGATCACGACGATATAGGGCATCGGCCGCAGATCGAATTCTTCGGTCTCGTACATCGCCTCGCCGGTATGGCGGTCGAATCCGGTCTGCACCGTGCGCGAGATCGCCTCGCCCTTCGACAGCGCCTGCTCGACGCGGGTGTTGAAGCCATCGATGTTGCGGACACCGATCTTCGACATCTTCTTGTAGCGCTCTTCCATCTCGCGCACCGTCCATTTGAGCGCGACGACGGCCTTCTTCGGATCGGTGACGACAGGCGAAAGCAGGTGCGGGATGCCGTCATAGACGGAGAGTTCCAGCATCTTCGGGTCGATCATGATCAGCCGGCACTGTTCCGGCGTCATGCGGTAGAGCAGCGACAGGATCATCGTATTGATGGCGACCGACTTGCCGGAACCGGTGGTGCCGGCGACGAGCAGATGCGGCATCTTGGCGAGATCGGCGATCACGGCTTCGCCGCCGATCGTCTTGCCGAGCGCCATGGCGAGCTTCGCCTTGCTGCCTTCGAAATCCCTGGAGGCGATGAGTTCACGCAGATAGACGGTCTCGCGCGTCTGGTTCGGCAATTCGATGCCGATCGCGTTGCGGCCGGGCACGACGGCCACGCGGGCGGCAATCGCGCTCATCGAGCGAGCGATATCATCGGCAAGGCCGATGACGCGCGACGACTTGATGCCAGGCGCCGGCTCCAGTTCATAAAGGGTGACGACAGGTCCGGGACGGACATGGATGATCTCGCCCTTGACGCCGAAATCCTCAAGCACGCCTTCGAGCATGCGGGCGTTCTGTTCCAGCGCATCGGCCGAAAGCGTGGAGTCGCGCACGACGTTCTTCGGTTCGGCGAGCAGATGCATCGAGGGAAGCTGGAAGCCCTCGGGACGGATGAACGAGCCCTGCGCCTCCCGCTCGATGCGGGCGCTGGGCTTCGGACGTGCGACGACGGGGACGACGCGCGGTTCCGGCTTGCCGGCCGCCTTTGCCGGTGCGCGGATCATCCAGTCGTCGTCATCGTCGTCGGGCAGGATATCGGCCGGGCGCGGCGGCATGTCGTTATCGAAGGGCAGGTCGTCGTCATTATCGTCGTCGTCATCGATCGACAGCGACGGCGCGGAGACGATGCGCCGCGGCGAAGCCGTCCTTGCCCCCAGCGATGGCTCCATCGACGGTTCCATGCGCTCGCCGCGGACGGTCGGCGCCTTGGCGCGGACGGGTTCGTTCAGCGTGCCGAACTCGTCATCGTTGAAATCATAAGGTGATTCGTAATCGCCCTGGCGCCGCTTGCGCGGACCCATGCCGAACAGCCGCCGCAGTCGGCCCTGGCTCATGTACCAGGCATGCGTCACGGCGCCGCTGAGAGCGACCCAGCGCGACTCGTCTTCCTCCTCGTCCTCGTCTCCGACGACGCGGGCCTTGCTGCGCGTATCGACGTAGTCTTCCTCGATCTCCTCGTCGACCTCGCTGCGGCCGACAAGGCCTGATGCAAAAAGCATCAGCCAAGCGGTCGGTGCGGCGAAGATGCAGCCGACGACCATGGCGAAGGTGCCCGTCGGATAAGCGCCGACGAAGAGTGCGGGAAAACGCAGGATCATGTCGCCGATGACACCGCCGATGCCGTTCGGGATCGGCCAGGTGAGCGGCGGCGGAAAGCAGCCGAGGACGGCGCAGGAAAGCACCGAACCGCCGAACCAGGCGCCGGCACGGGCAGGAATACGGCTGAAGCGGCGGCCCGAGATCAGCGTCAGCGCCCAGGCGACGATCGGCAGCATCGAAACGACGCTGGCAAGCCCGAGGAACTGCATGACGATATCGGCAAAGGCAGCCCCGCTGTAGCCGAGAATATTCGTCGGCAGGTTGGCGGTCGCGTAGGAATAGCTCGGATCCGCAACATTCCATGTCGCCAATGCCGCGACGCAGAACGCCAGCAGCAGAAAGATCGCAAAGCCGATGAGCGCCTGGATCTGCCGCAGCATGAATGCCGAGAAGGAGAACCGATCCGGACGGCCATCCATTGCCGGCGACGTGCTTCTTGCCATGTGTCTAACCCGTCCAATGCCTGAGGACACGCGAATCGCTGAAGCTTCGCCGTGCCAAAATGCGTCCGCTCTACCTAATCAGAGCCGGGTTAAAGCGATGTTAACCATGCATGGCTGGACGACAATTCCGGACAGGGAAATGAAAAAGGCCCGAACCTTGAAAGGTCCGGGCGAAATGCGGTCTATGGTTAGATAGGCCGCGACGGGCTGTGAAGCGGCGCCCTTTTGCCGGGCGCCGCAAACCCTGTGATCAGGAAGAGTGGTAGGCGGCTTCGCCGTGGGTCGAAAGGTCGAGACCTTCGCGCTCGGCTTCGACGGTGACACGCAGGCCGATGACGACGTCGACGATCTTGTAGAGGATCGCCGAACCGATACCGGACCACAGCAGCGTCGTCAGCACACCCTTGGCCTGGTTCCAGACCTGGGTTGCCGTGCCGGCATAGGAGGCTGCGAAGTCGGCTGTGGAGTAGTCGACGATGCCTGCACCGCCGAGAGCGGGGTTGACCAGGATACCGGTGCCGAGAGCGCCGATGATGCCGCCGATGCAATGAACGCCGAAGACATCGAGGCTGTCGTCGTAGTTGAACTTGTTCTTCACGACGTCGACGAAGAAGTAGCAGACCGGCGAAACGATCAGGCCGAGAACGATCGAGCCCATCGGGCCGGCGAAGCCTGCCGCCGGGGTAATGGCGACGAGACCGGCAACCGCGCCGGAAGCGCCACCGAGCATGGAAGCCTTGCCGCGGCTGAGGGTTTCGACGATGCACCAGGACACAGCGGCAGCAGCCGCTGCGAGGAAGGTGTTGATAAAGGCAAGCGAGGCGTAGGAATTGGCTTCGAGGTTGGAGCCGGCATTGAAGCCGAACCAGCCGACCCAGAGCAGCGAGGCGCCGACCATGGTCAGCGTCATCGAATGCGGAGCCATGATTTCCTTCTTATAGCCCGTGCGCTTGCCGAGCATGATGGCGCCGACGAGGCCCGCGATACCGGCATTGATGTGAACGACCGTGCCGCCGGCAAAGTCGATTGCGCCGTAGGAGAAGATCAGGCCGGCCGGCGAGGTGTAGGAGCTCGGACCGCCCCAGAACCAGACCATGTGGGCCATCGGGAAGTAGATGAAGGTGACCCAGAGCACGACGAAGAGTATGACGGCCGAGAACTTGATGCGCTCGGCGAACGCGCCGACGATCAGGCCGGGCGTGATGCAGGCAAAGGTCATCTGGAACACGATGAAGGTGTATTCCGGAATGGCGACGCCCTTCGAGAAGGTTTCTACGAGCGACGAGGTGTTGACGCCGGCAAGGAAGGCCTTGGAGAAGCCGCCGACGAAGCTGTTCAGCGAACCGCCGTCGGTGAAGGCGAGCGAATAGCCGTAGGTCACCCAGATCAGCGCCACGACGGCCGTGATCATGAAGACCTGCATCAGCACCGAGAGCATGTTCTTGGCGCGCACGAGACCGCCGTAGAAAAGCGCAAGGCCGGGGATGGTCATCAGCAGGACGAGCGCCGAGGAGACGAGCATCCAGGTATTGTCACCCTTGTCCATGGTGAGAGCGGGAGCAGCAGCGGCAGTGGCGGCTGGCGCAGCCTCCTGCGCGAAAGCGACGGCCGGCGCGAGAAGCGCGGCCGAAGCTGCGCAAATCCGCGCAAAGGTGGAAGAAAACTTCGAAATTGACATTGGAAAAAGCTCCTTGATCTGCCGTTCTTACAGCGCTTCTGAATCGGTTTCGCCCGTACGGATGCGCACGGCATGGTCGATCGAATAGACGAAGATCTTGCCGTCACCGATCTGACCGGTCTTGGCCGCTGCCGCGATGGCCTCGACCGCCCTGTCGACGAGTTCCGATGCAACCGCGATTTCGATCTTGAGCTTCGGCAGGAAGCTGACTGCATATTCGGTGCCGCGATAGATTTCGGTGTGCCCCTTCTGGCGCCCGTAGCCCTTCACCTCGGTTACGGTCAGCCCCTGAATACCGATCGCCGTAAGGGCTTCGCGGACCTCATCGAGCTTGAACGGCTTGATAATGGCCATCACAATTTTCATCTGGTTTCCCATCCTTCGTTATCCTCGGCGCGGAGCCGACTCTCCTTGCCGCTGACGTTTCTGAACAGCGACCGGCCAATACACATTCAAGGGACGTGCCAGATTCGAAGCAAGACGTAAGTTATTGAAAAGTAAAGGCTATAATAAAGAGTGCCAATAAACAGGCAAATGATTGGCCAATAAGCGCACAAATAACGCGCAAATTTATAAAGTTGCACATTATTTATTCATTTGCCTTTTTCCGAATCAGGCCTTCCTGCGCGACCGATGCAATCAGGCTACCGGATCGTGTAAATAGGCTACCCCGGGTTAATCCTCTGGCGCCTGAAGCCGACGGACTGTCCTGCGTATAAAGCAGCCAGTCGTCGAGCTTGCAGGGCTTGTGGAACCACATCGAGTGATCGAGGCTCGCCACCTGCAGGCTCTGGTCGAAGATGGACGTTCCGTGCGCATAGAGCGACGTATCGAGCAGCGTCATGTCCGAAAGATAGGCAAGCACCGCCGCCTGATAGAGCCGGTCGTCGGGAACCGGGCCGGTGGCGCGCACCCAGACGTCCTGTTTGGGATCGAGCTTCCTGTCGGAAAAATAATGCGTCAGCGAGACGGGGCGGATCTCGATCGGCCGCTCACGCTGCCGGTATTTTCGGATCGCTTCCGGCGCGTGCGCCAGATACTGTTCCTTGATCTGCTGCTCGCCGAGCAGCGCCTCCGGCATCTCGACCTCGGGCATTGCGATCTGGTGCTCGAAGCCCGGCTCCTCCACCTGGAAGGAGGCCGACAGCGCGAAGATCGCCTTGCCGTGCTGGATGGCGACGACGCGCCGCGTGTTGAAGCTCGATCCGTCGCGGATGCGCTCCGCCTGGTAGATGATCGGCACCGAGGGATCGCCGGGACGCATGAAATAAGCATGCAGCGAATGGACGAAACGCTCGCTGTCGATGGTCCGCTGCGCCGCCATCAGCGCCTGGCCGATCACCTGGCCGCCGAAGACCCGCTGCCAGCCGACCTTGGGGCTGCGGCCGCGGAAGATATCGACCTCGATCGGCTCGAGGTCGAGCGTCGAAAGCAGCGTCTCCATCGCCGAAGGCCCTGATGTCTCGCCCGTCATTTCCATGTCTCCCAGCGGTAGGAAGTGAAGTTGCGATGATCTATATAGGTCACATCTGAGGCACAAGGTACGGGAGCGGCGCGATGCTGGACATGCTGGTTGTGGGCGGGGGTTATGTCGGCCTTTCCGCCGCTGTCGCGGTCAAACAGGCAGCACCCCACCTGAATGTCGCCGTTGTCGAGGCGGCCCCCGAACATGTCTGGAAAAGCGATACGCGCGCTTCCGCCATCATCGCGGCGGCAGCGAAGATGCTCGAAGTCTTCGGCATCTGGAAGGAGATCGAGCCGGAGGCCCAGCCGATCACCAAGATGATCGTCACCGACTCCAAGACCTCCGATCCGGTGCGTCCGGTATTTCTGACCTTCGACGGCGAAGTGGCCGACGGCCGGCCGTTCGCCCACATGATCCCGAATGTCGCGATGGTCGCCGCCCTGCGCGGCGCCTGCGAACGGCTCGGCATCGACATCCGCCACGGGCTTGGCGCGACGGAGCTGAAGACCCACGACACCCATGCCACCGTCACGCTCTCAGACGGCAGCACGCTGGAAACCCGGCTGCTGGTTGCCTGCGACGGCGTGCGCTCGACGTTGCGCGATCTCGCCGGCATCAGGACCGTCACCTGGGACTACGGCCAGTCCGGCATCGTTGCGACGGTCGAGCATGAGCGGCCGCATGACGGATGCGCCGAGGAACATTTTCTGCCGGCCGGCCCCTTCGCCATCCTGCCGCTCAAGAACAACCGCTCCTCGCTCGTCTGGACGGAGCGCACGCCGGATGCCAACCGGCTGGTCGCCGCCGACGACCTGATCTTCGAGGAAGAACTTGAGCGCCGCTTCGGCCATAAGCTTGGGAGCCTGAAAGTGATCGGCGACAAGCGCGCCTTCCCGCTCGGCCTGACGCTCGCCCGCTCCTTCGTCGCGCCGCGTTTCGCGCTGGCCGGCGACGCCGCCCACGGCATCCACCCGATTTCGGGTCAGGGGCTCAATCTCGGCTTCAAGGATGTGGCGGCACTTGCCGAAACCATCGTGGAGGCCGACCGCCTCGGCCTGGATATCGGCTCGATCAACATTCTCGAGCGCTACCAGACCTGGCGGCGCTTCGACACTTTCCGCATGGGGGTGACGACCGACGTGCTGAACCGGCTCTTCTCCAACGACGCGACGCCGATCCGCATCGCCCGCGACGTCGGCCTCGGCATCGTCGACCGGCTGCCGCGTCTCAAATCCTTCTTCATCGGCCAGGCGGCCGGAACGACGGCAAAGGATAATCCGCGGCTGCTAGCGGGAGAGACGATTTAACCTTCTACGCCATTCCCGGCAAAAGCGCTTCGCACTAATCGTCGAGGCGGCGGGCTTCGGACACCAGCATGATCGGAATGCCGTCGCGGATCGGATAGGCAAGCCGCGCCTTTTCCGAGACGAGCTCATTGTGCTCGCGATCATAGGAAAGCCGGCCCTTGGAGAGCGGGCAGACCAGGAGATCGAGCAGCTTGGGATCGACGCGGCTGAGTTTTTCATCCATGGCTGAAGTCTACTGCAGAACCGTGTCGGAGTCACCGAAGACGCGCGCCAGCACGATTTCGGTAATGGCGATCAGCGTCTCGGCCCGCGTCTTCAGGTCGGGCGCTTCCAGCAGCGCCTGTTTTTCCGCCGGCCCGAAGGGCGACATCATCGCCAGCGAATTGACGAGCGTCAGATTGCTCGCCCGCTCGACGCTCTCCCAGTCTGCCTCCAGCTTGTTGGCATCGAGATAGGCCTTGAAGGCGGTCAGAAGCGCTGCGCGATCGACTGCCTCCTCCTCGTTCTCGGCCGAGAGGTCGGCGATGAAGGGAGCGATGCGGAAGGTGCGGAAGGGATCGCTGGTCGCTTTCTCCTCCAGTAGCCGGAAGCGGCAGACGCCGGTCAGCGACACGATATAGCGCCCGTCGCCGGTCTCGGCGAAGGAGGTGATGCGGCCGAGGCAGCCGACAGCGGCAAGGTTGGGCTCGCCGCCCTTGTCCTCATGTTCGCCGAGCGCCGGCTGCACCATGCCGATCAGCCGGTTTCCGGTCAGCGCGGCATCCAGCATCGCCAGATAGCGCGGCTCGAAAATGTTGAGGGGAAGCTGCCCGGCCGGCAGGAGGAGGGCGCCGGTCAGGGGAAAGACAGCAATCACATCAGGCAGATCGCCCGGCTTCAGGTATCTGGCATTCCCGACTTGCATGAAACCGTCCCGCATTCTTGTAACGGGCATGCCCGTCTTGACGAGAATGTGGTGCCCTCGTCCGAAAACGCAAGGGCAGATGCTCGAAACTTACAGCGCCGCGCGTCTTTTTAGACGCGCGGCGCTGTAACACTTTGAATCGCTGCATAATTTAATCGCTAAATCGATTCCGATTTAGCGAATTATGCAGTGGCGAATACCCGAAAATCGGAATCGATTTTCGGAAAAGATCACGCACGGATTCAATGCGATAGACCGTCCGTGACGTGTCCTGTCGGACGCGCGGCGCCCTACGAGAACAGCATCGCCGAAAGCTTGCGGCGCGCTGCGACCGTCGCCGGATCCTTGAAGCCCCAGACCTCGAAGAACTGCAGCAGCTGGCGGCGGGCGCCGTCATCGTCGAAGGCACGGTCCTTGCGCATGACCAGCAGCAGATGGTCGGCCGCCTCGTCGCGCCGGCCTTCGACATTGCGGATCTTGGCAAGCTTGATCCGCGCCTCGTGGTCATCGGGATTGGCGGCCAGTTCACGCTCGAGCGCAACGGGGTCTCCGAGCTTGCGGGCTTCCTCGATCTGCTCGAGCTTCATCAGCACCGCCTGGATGCCGGCATCTTTTGCCAGCTCTTCCGGCAATTCCGTCAGTACTTCGCGCGCCCGCTGATGCTGGTTGGCGGCGATCATGCATTCGGCCATGCCGGCAAGCGCCTTGGCATTCTCGGGATCGGCCTGCATCACGGCGCCATAGAGCTGAGCGGCCTCATTGATGTTGCCGGCGGCAAGCAGTTCCGCCGCTTCCGCAAGCACGGCTTCGATTTCGGCCGCCTCATCGGCGCCGGCCGGACCGGCGATGCGGTCGATGAACTGCTGGATCTGGCTTTCCGGCACCGCGCCCATGAAACCGTCGGCAGGACGGCCGTTGACGAAGGCGATGACGGCGGGGATCGACTGGATGCCGAGCTGACCGGCGATCGACGGATGGTCGTCGATATTCATCTTGACCAGCCGGACGCGGCCCTTGGCTTCGTTGACCACCTTTTCCAATACCGGCGTCAACTGCTTGCACGGACCGCACCAAGGCGCCCAGAAATCGACCAGCACCGGCTGGCTGCGCGATGCCTCGATGACATCCTTGGAAAAATTCGCGGTCGTCGTCTCCGTGATGTAGCTGCCGGCCGCAGCCGCGGGTTCCGGCGTAGCACCGAAGCTTGTCGTCGCCGTCATCTGATTTCCGAAGGAACCGTTATAGGGGTTGTCGCTGCCGCTCATAGGTATCTCCCGCCGCGCCGATCCTGCCGGCGTCTTTGCTAAAGCATCTCGCGCAAAACTGTGGTGCGGTTTTGCGATAAAGACATGCACAAAACCAAAGACTAAAGCGCGGCAAGCGAATCTAAAAGATCGCGACGCGCTTTAGCGCTAAAATCGTATGTCAGGACGTCACTTTCAAGACAAGCGGCTTATGTCCCGTCGCTTCCATGAAACGGATGAGATCGCTGCCCGCAATCGATGTCGTCGCATCGTTGGATAGCGGATGGCAGTTGACGATCTCGTGCGCCATCAGCTCGGCATCGAGCACGAAGGTGACATTCTCGGCAGTATCGTTGATCGCGCCGAACGCCGTCACCGAACCCGGAGCGACGCCGAGATACTCCATCAGCTTCTCCGGTCTGCCGAAGGAGACCCGGCCGGAGCCGCCGATGGCATTATGCACCTGCTTGAGGTCGACGGCAGCATTTTCCTCCACGGTCAGCAGAAAATACCTGTCCTTCTTGTCTTTGACGAACAGGTTCTTGGTGTGGCCGCCGGGGATCTCGTCGCGCAAGGCGACCGATTCGGCGACAGTGAAGACCGGCGCATGATCGACCGTTTTATGGGCGATGCCGAGCCCATCGAGAAAGGCAAACAATTCTTCTCTTGTCTTCGGGGCATTTTCGGACATGGGGCAATCCATTGGGCAGGAAGGGAAAAAAGCGAGGCGTCCTGATTAAGTCGGTCCACATCGTTTGGCAATCTTTGCGACCGACGCTTTGCCCCGCATTTGCGGCCTTTCCGCCGGGCGTCTGCGAACACCGGAATTTTTCTTCGCCTCTCCGTCATTTCCCTGTTGCATTTGAAAACCCGTTAGGCCATATAGCGCCGGTCGCCGCGAGGCGGCGCCCGCGGTCCAACAACTACCCCGGACCGAGGCGGATTGAGCGGGTGTAGCTCAGGGGTAGAGCACAACCTTGCCAAGGTTGGGGTCGAGGGTTCGAATCCCTTCGCCCGCTCCAGTTTTCCAATTTCCCATACCGAAGACAACAGATTGTCCCTGAGACAGGGGTGACAACCTCGTGCCGGACGGGTGGCATCCTTTTTCAACGTCAGATGCATGCGCTCGTGGCGGCCGTTCTGCTGCGGATGGTTTGATGCGTTCGATACCTGCCGAGCCTCAGCCACCAGACCGACAGCTTCGACAGGTTCGACAGGTTCGACAGGTTGCAGAGCCCGTTGGGGCTGGCAAAGGGCAGGCCTTTTAAGCCAGGGTCATACCGCCATCGACATGAAGCTCGATCCCGTTGACAAAGCTTCCTGCATCGGAGGCGAGGAAGAGTGCGGCGCGCGCCAACTCTTCCGGTCGGCCGAGACGGCCGGCGGGGATCAAGGAAGCCATGTAATCTTCGAATGCCGGCCGCTCGGCCTCCGATACCCCTAGCTTGGCGAGGATTTCCGTCTCGACCGGTCCCGGGCTCAGGATGTTGACGCGGATCCGCCGCGACTTGAATTCGATCGCCCAGTTTTTCGCAAAGGCGGCGGTTGCTGCCTTTGAACCGGCATAGACGGTATGGTCCGGGAGGACCTTCGTGGCCGCGAGCGAGCTCGTAACGATGATGTTTCCGCCGTCGCGGATCAGAGGGGCGATCGTCTGCACGCCGAAGAACACGCCGCGCGTATTGATTGCGAAATGCCGGTCATAGTCTGCCGGAGTCACCTCGGCGGAGGTGGTGAGATTGATGATCCCAGCATTGGCCATGTAGATGTCGAGCCCGCCGAAGCGGCTCTTCACGGTGTCCGCCAGCCTGCGATGAGCTTCTAGGTCGGCGGCATCACCCACGAAGCCGATGGCCGACGGACCGATTTCTTGCACGGCGCGGTCGACAGCATCCTGCCGGCGCCCGGAAATGATGACCTGCGCTCCTTCTTCCGCGAACAGCCGAGCGGTCGCCTTGCCGATGCCGCTATTGCCGCCGGTGATGACGGCGACCTTGTCTTTGAGGTGTTGCATTGTTTATCTCCTTTCAACGAGAAATTAGATAAACGCTGCCACCCTTCGTCATTAGATCATGGGCGGGCACATGATCTGTGCCGCGGAGGTGCAAATGCCGAATCTGCTCAACGAGATGCCCGGATTGATGGCTTTTGTGCGGACGGTAGAGGCCGGCTCGTTCAGCGCCGCGGCCCGCGATCTGGCGACGACACCGTCAGCGGTGTCGAAGAGCGTGGCCCGGCTGGAAAAGAAGATTGGCGCCCGGCTGTTCCTGCGCTCCACGCGCGCCCTGACGCTTACCCAGGACGGGCAACTTTTCTTCGACCGCGTTGCGCCACTGTTGCGGGACCTGGATGCAAGTGAAGAGGCGATCAGGTCCGACGTTGCGCCCTCGGGTCGCTTGCGCATCAGCATGCCTAGCGAAATGGCGCCTCTACTGCTGCCGCGCCTCTTCGGAAGCTTTGCAGCCGACTATCCGAACCTGCATCTCGAAGTCGGACTTACGGATCGGTTCGTCGATCTGATCAGGGAGGACTACGACGTTGCGCTGCGCGTTGGAAATCCCGCGCCGAGGGACCTCATGGTTCGTCACCTGGCCGACCTGCCGATGACGATTGTCGGGTCTCCGACCTTTCTGAAGACCTGGGGCAATCCTGCAACTGCCGAAGCGCTGGCGGCTCTGCCCTTTGCCCGCTATGCGCTAGGTGGTGTCACGCAGCCTCTGCGCCTGCCGGACGGGACGAGCTTCATTCCCTTCGGGCGCGTCGATTGCGACTCAGCGGCCGCACTCATTCAGGCTGCGCTCAGTGGGCTGGGAGCGGCCTATCTTCTGCGATGTCTGGTCGCGAAAGACCTGGCAGACGACACGCTTGTTACACTCGCTGCGGGGTTTGGGTTCCCGAGCGCTCCCTTTAATGCACTGCACGCCTTTGGTCGCACCGTGCCGTTGCGCGTAAAACTGGTCTGCGATTTCATCGCCCGCGAGGCAAAAACCCTCGAAGCCATCTGAGCACCTGATGTTGGGGTTTGTCAGAATCCAGGTCCGCCGGTCTCGCGCATCGTCGGGGTAAGGTCTCCCATGCCCCGATCAGCTCACCGACGGAGCGGAGATATCGGATGCCGACCCTAAGCTCGAAGCAGTCGAGAACCACGTAAACGACGATCCCGAAGGCCAGGATGTCGTTGAGGATCATTGCGGGACGTTTCTCTCGCGGTTGCATCCAACAAATCGGCGAAACCCCGGGCGATTGCCGCATGCGCATGCGTCAACAGCAATTGCTCTGCAGCGGCAGCAATCGTTCTGGCGCAGCCGCAGATCGGTTTCGCTAGATCATTAGAGGACACGCCAGCAGTGAGTGTGTCGCCGATCGCTAAAGACTTCACCCGCATTGACCGCGCCTCCCGCCCAGGAAGCGTAAGCCACCCAGGATTAGCACCAGGATAGAACACAGGAGTTTTCAAAGATGAACCAGATGATCAATAACACTCAGGAGGCAAGCATGAAACTGGACAACACCTCACATCCCAGCAGACCGGCACCCGAAGAGCTGGTTCCGTCGCGCTACGCGGTGCGGATCGGCGAGATTGACGTACTGGTGATCAGCGATGGCGTGCTACCGCTCCCAACCGTGATGTTGGGACACAACGCCGAGCCGGCCGCCCGGGCTGCCTGGCTGGGCGATATGTTCCTGCCGCAGGACGCTTTCGACTGGGCACTGAACGTGGTCGTGGTGCGCAGCGGCGGACAGACCATCCTTATCGACGCTGGGCTGGGCCTCGACCCGGACTTGAACTTGCCGCGGGCCGGGCAGTTGATGAAGCGGCTGGCTGCCGCCGGCATCGACCTGGCATCCGTGACCGACGTGGTGCTGACCCACATGCACATGGACCACGTTGGCGGGCTGCTCGTCGACGGGGTGAAGGAACAGCTGAATCCGGAACTGCGGATCCACGTGGCCGCTGCCGAGGTCAAATTCTGGGAGTCGCCCGACTTCTCCCACGTCTCGATGCCGGCGGGCTTCCCTGACGCGCTGCGGGCAGCCGCCAAACGGTTCAGCAAAGACTATCAGAGCCAGCTGCGGCTGTTCGAGGATGAGCATGAGGTGGCGCCGGGCGTGGTCGTCTCTCGTACCGGTGGCCACACCCCCGGGCACAGCGTGGTCCGCGTTGCCTCAGGCAACGACCGGCTGATGTTTGCCGGCGACGCCGTGTTCGCGGTCGGGTTCGACCATCCCGACTGGCACAATGGTTTCGAACATGACCCCGAGGAGGCTGCCCGCGTTCGGGTCCGGCTTTTGCGGGAGCTGGCGGCGACCGGCGAACTGCTGGTGGCAACGCATATGCCGTTTCCTTCCGTAGGACATGTCGCGGTCGACGGCGACGCCTTTCGTTGGGTCCCGGTCTTCTGGGACTACTGACCGCTTGTTGAATTGAGGCCGAACCAAAGCGTGCGTCCTTGAAGGCCGTGCCCAGCGCGGCCTTCAAGCCCGAGCGTCGACCAGGCCTTCACCTATCCACCTATCGAACCACGCGCACCGCATGGGCGCATAACAAATGGAGCGTCTTATGAAAATCGTGATTATCGGCGGAACCGGCCTGATCGGTTCCAAGACCGCAGAGCGCCTGCGCAAGAAAGGGCATGAGGTCATTGCCGCTGCCCCGAAAACCGGCGTTAATACCCTTACCGGGGAGGGCTTGGCGGAAGCACTGAAGAATACCGACGTGGTGATCGACCTCGCGAACTCGCCGTCCTTCGAGGATAAGGCCGTGCTTGAATTCTTTCAGACGGCGGGCAAGAACCTGATGGCAGCGGAAGTCGAGGCCGGCGTGAAACACCACATCGCCCTTTCCATCGTCGGCACGGATCGGTTGCCGGATAGCGGCTATCTTCGAGCCAAGGTCGCGCAGGAAAAGATCATCCGGGAAGCCGGCACTCCCTACACCATCGTGCGTTCCACACAGTTCATGGAATTTCTCGGCGGCATCGCCCAGGAGGGCACGGTTGGCGACACGGCCCGCTTGTCGACGGGTTCCCTGCAGCCGATCGCGTCCGACGACGTCGCCGATTTCGTGACTGACGCGGCGCTTGCCGCGCCGGTTAACGGCATTATCGAAATCTGCGGCCCCGAGCGCGCGCGTCTCTGCGATTTCGCCGCGCGCTACCTCAAGGCGATCGGAGATTCCCGCACCGTTGTCGCAGATCCGGATGCCCGCTATTTCGGCACCAAACTGGAAGACGGTTCACTCGTCTCCGACAATCATCCTCGCATCGGCCGTATCGGTTTCGACGATTGGTTTGCGACAACACCCAGAAAATAACGAGTTGCGCATGGGCCGCCTGATAAGCGGCCCATGCGCCCGTAGCACTACATTTTGATGGCTACGCAAAACATCGAAAAGATGTATGAAAACAACACGTTATAGAACGAACGATCTACTCCAAATCATGAAAGGACGATAAACATGATCAAGTCATTGGCTTTTGCCGTCGCATTGACGGCTCTCCTGTCAGGTTCGGCTCTTGCGCATGATGCGCCCGGTGGCGGGGACGGCGCAAAGGTTACGCTGGTCTATGACCACAAACTGCCGAACGTACCCGGCAAGAGCATGAAGGGCGTTCTCGTCGAATATGCTCCGGGTGGCTTCTCGGAGGGCCATACACATCCAGTGTCCGCCTTCATATACGCGACCGTTCTCGAAGGCGCGATCCGCAGTCAAGTCAACGATGGCCCCGTCACTGTCTATAGCGCCGGTGAAAGCTTTTCGGAATTTCCGGGCGATCGCCACGGTGTCAGCGAAAACGCCAGCAAGACTAAGCCGGCAAAGCTTCTCGCTGTATTCGTGGTCGATACCGCTGAGCAGGAACTCACCTTCCCGATCAAGAAATAGGCGATCTGGCCGGGCACACGATGCCGTGCCCGGCCGCCCTTTGACGCAAAACCATGATCGGTAAACCCAGCTTTATTTGGTGTGACAACTTCCTGCGGCTTGTCCCGATCAACACTCTGGGAGTTGCGGGGCTTCGGCCTCAACCGGCTTACAGAAAACGCGGCGGACTTTCCCGATATCGGGACAATGCAAAGCTTGATTTGAGCAAATAGGGAGACGATCAGGTTTCCAGGCGAGAACCAGGCGGTCTGCTCCTTGCGGCACGCCTTCAAAGATCGCTTAGGCGCAGAAAGCGCTCGGGAAGAAATGATCGATAAAAGATGAGTTGCATCAGGAACAAGCCGGAAAATGGCAAGCTGCGCTCTTATTCAGAGCGCAGCCTCATCTCGGGATCCGATCACAATTTGGTCACGTGCTCCGGATCAGCTGAGGCCAGCGCTGCGGCGCGCTCGGGCTTCGGCGGATAGATCCAGACGGTGTTGATCTCCTGCTTGGTCGCCTTCGCTTTCTCCCCGACCATCTCCACCTTGCGATCCCATCCTCGCGTAAAGAGGGCTCCGGCATCGCCGAGGTCGAGGCAGGTGACATAGGCTTCCTGATGATATTGCCGTGCTGGCACGCCCAACAGTTCAGCGGCGGCGTTGTTGCCGGCGAAGGCGCCCATGCGTGTGGCGTGCTGGCAGGACATCAGTGCGTAGTTGCCGCAGTCGTCGCAAGCGGCGCGCGCCGCATCCCCGGTGGCAAAGACGCCGGGTACGGACGGCACGCGCAGGCAGCCATCGACAAGTAGCCGGTCGAACTTGTCACGCTCGCCGGGAATTTTGGTGGTCAGCGGATTGGCACGTATGCCTGCCGCCCAGATGACGGTCATGGTTTCGATATGCTCGCCGGTACTCAGCGTAACTCCGAATCTATCCAGCGATAAAACGCCGGCATTGAGCCTCGTTTCCACGCCGAGCTTGCGAAGTGCTTCCTCGATGATCGGCCGCGGACCTTCGCCCATGTCGGGGGCTACCGCGCTGCTGCGGTCGACGATAATGACACGTGGATTGGCGGTATTGTCGAACAGGGTCCGCAGCCGCGAAGGCATCTCGGTCGCCGCCTCGATACCTGTGAAACCGGCGCCGGCAACAACGATTGTGTCGCGCGCGGCCGAGGCCGGCATCTTCGCAAGCTCGTGCAGGTGGCGATCAAGGGCAATAGCGTCATCGACGTTATCGACGCTGAAGGCGTATTCGGCGAGGCCGGGAATATTCGGACGGAACAGCCGGCTGCCGGTGGCGAGCACAAGGCGATGATACTGAAGGGACCTTCGTTCGCCCTTGGCATTGACGACGTCTACGGTGCAGGCCCTCGTGTCGACCGCTTCAACGCTGCCCTGCACGTAGGCGACATCGACGGCATCGAATACATCCTGCAAAGGTGCCGTCAGGCTCTCGGGCTTCGGCTCATAAAGCCGGGGGCGGATGACGAGCGTCGGTTCCGGGGACACCAGCGCGATTTCGAGCTCTTCGGGCGAAACGCCTTCGATATCGCGCAGGCGGGCTGCGGAAAGTGCAGCGTACATGCCGGCGAATCCGGCGCCTACAATCACAAGTCTCATGTTATTCACTCCGCGGTTTGTAGTTTCAAAGGGCCGCGCGTCATCGTTGCCGCTCCCGATGGGCGGCGAGATGGTCGGTAACGATGGCGCGCGGATTGGTGAAGCGATGTCGCTCAGGCGGTGATGAAGGCCAGCATGTCGGCATTGACGACATCTGCATGGGTCGTGCACAGCCCATGCGGCAGTTTCTCGTAGATTTTCAGCGTGCCGGCCTGCAGGAGCTTCGCCGACAATGGGGCGGCAGCACCGATGGGAACGATCTGGTCGTCATCGCCATGCAGCACCAGCGTTGGCACGGTGATGCTCTTCAGGTCCTCGGTGAAATCCGTCTCCGAGAATGCCTTAATGCCTTCGTAATGCGCTTTCGCGCCGCCCATCATGCCCTGACGCCACCAATTTGAGATCACCGCCTGCGACGGCTCGGCACCCGGGCGGTTGTAGCCGTAGAAGGGGCCGCTCGGAAAATCGCGGTAGAACTGCGAACGGTTGGCAGCAAGCTGGCTGCGCAATCCGTCGAACGCCTCGATCGGCAAACCGCCGGGATTGGCGCCGGTCTTCAACATCAATGGCGGCACGGCCGCAATCAGGATCAGTTTGGTAACGCGACCTTTGCCGTACCGCGCGACATACCGCGCGGCTTCACCGCCGCCGGTAGAGTGGCCGACATGGATCGCGTTACGAAGATCGAGGTAGTCGATCATTGCGGCAACATCGGAGGCGTAGTGATCCATGTCATGACCGTCGCTCACCTGGCTCGATCGGCCGTGGCCGCGTCGATCATGAGCGATCACGCGAAAGCCTTTGCCGAGGAAGAAGAGCATTTGATTATCCCAATCGTCGGAGCTGAGGGGCCAGCCATGGTGAAAGACGATCGGCTGAGCGGACTTCGGTCCCCAGTCCTTGTAAAAGAGCTGAACACCGTCGCTGGTTGTAATGGAGGTCATTGTGCTGATCCTTTGGAGAATATTTGTTTCGGCGCCCGTCATCGCTGACGGACAGTTGCTAAAATCGGATATGTAAGCCGCTACGGGTCGCTTCGTTGCGACCGACCCGTAATCGGTGTCCCAGACCATCCTTTGTCTCCGCAGGATCCATTGGCATGGGCGCAATGCTGGTTTAGCGAAACACGTCTACGGCTGCGCCAGAGGGATTGGCGCCATTGCAGAGCAATTGCGGTTTAGCGGGTGCGCCGCAGTTCATCGCCCGGCGTTTTACTGGTCAGCTTCGGCAATGTGGCGGCCAAGGCTGTTTGCGAGGCGCAGTCAAGTGAGACTGCGACCAACGCCATGCCAGGGGATTGCGCGGCATGGTCGTCGCGTAGTCGAGCCGATGGCGTGGAAGCGAAGAACGGAACCGTCCGGATCTGAGGCGAGGGCGAAAGGAGATTACGGTCAGCCGTGGCGGCGGCGCCAATCAGTCGGTGTTTCACCGATCAATTTTCGGAATGCAGCTGCAAATGCTGTTTGCGAGGCATAACCAAGGGAGGCTGCGACCAACGCGATCGAATTTTGAGGATCGCGCAGCATGTTTATGGCTTGCTCGAGCCGATATTGACGCAACCAGTTGTGAGGCGAAAGCCCCGTGCTTTCCTTGAAAGCGCGACAGAAATGAAAACGCGACAGCCCGGAATCGGCAGCGAGGGCGCCGAGGGAGACGTCCGCGTCGGCGTCCGACCGCAATCGTTCGATGGCCCGGCGCAGAACGCTCGGCGCGAGGCCGCCGAGCGCCGGCTGATAGCTCGGTGCCTTGCCTGTGTGCGCAGCCAGCAGGCGCGTGGCCAGAAGGTCGGTCAACTGCTGCCTGAACAGTGTATCCAGTGCCGTATTGCCTTCTAGGACGTCGGCTGCGCTCAGGAGCAATCGGGATGTAATGAGGTCCGGATGCGCCGTTCGCTCCAAGAGATCGGTCGGCGTGAAAGTATCGGTTTCGTCGGCGATGCGCGTCAGTGTCGTGCGGGGAAGATAAAGCTGAACGACGTCAACCGGTTTTGGAATATCCCATCGGGAGCTTGATCCAGCTGGGATGATGATCACAACCCCGCGACGAAACGTTCCGCTCTCGATCGATCTTCCGGACCGCCGTTCCATGCGCTGTATCGCGCCGTTGTAAGCCATGATGACGTGGTCGGTCATGGGCTCGACGACATCATGCAAGGGGCCATGATTCCAGTGGGCGATTGCACCGCCGGAGGGGTCTGCCGCAAGATGAATTGGCGCAGTCCTCAGAACGCGCGACATCTCGTTTGCAGGATTGTGGTCAGCAGCCGGCATTTCGTCCCGGCGAGCCTCGATTGTCTCATCCGGCGAGCTCTCGAGAGGATCGCTGGAGCAAGGCAAGCTCATGGTTGCGCGCTCGTTGACAGGCGCTGCTTATGTGCGATCCCGATAACAATCGCGGGCTCATTGAGCGTCCGCCTATGGTGGCCGACATCGTCAGTCCTACTACCCATGACATGCCCCAAATGTCGAGCGATTCCGCCGTGCTTTTGCCTATTCGCGTTGTGTGATGCCAAGTAAATATCAAAACTTTCGAGGGGAAAAACCTATTCTCTAGGATAGGTTGCCTTCGCCACTGGACCTCGCTCTCAACCGGTAAAATTTAAATGTTTGCATAGCGCCACGATTGACGCCCTTGCGCCAACGCACGGCAAGGGACCGTATGGGTTCCGAAACTCATGTGTTTCCGAATCTCGATTTCATCTCGAAATCCTGGTGCAGCAGCGAATGACTGATGCTCAAACATTTTTAGCTCGCCACTTTTTGGCGATGAGCTTCAACTCTCGCATCAAGGGCGATCGGTTCCGACCTCCGAGTGGGTGGGCGCATCGACTTCCTGTTCGGCGAACCTGGCGAGAGCTTCGCTGAATTCGTCGGCAAGCCAGACCCCCACCATAAATCTATATAGCACTTCGGAATCCCGAAATTGGCTGCGGTTTTGAAATCGTTGGATGTTTCCCCGCGGCGACACCGCCCAAAACGCGACGAATTTCGGAATCCCGAAGCGGGGGAATTTCGGGATCCCGAAGTGGGATTTTTTCTTTATGGCGATGCTGACGCGTATGTCGGCAGCAATCGGCGCGGCATCCGACGGAAGAAACCGAGTCGGTCGGAGGCTCAGCGATTACAGCGCCTTCCACCTCGACGCCGGTTTAGAAGATCAAGATTGTAATTTATTTTGGTTGATTGGTTCGTTTGTGAACCTATTGTCGAGGCAAAAGGACGCGTCTTCGGATCCCGAATGTTCAGTTTATCGCAGCACAAACTCCGTCGACCGACACAGATCCGCACCCGGCGCGTCGATACCGGCGCTGCAGCCGGGTTGCCAGCATCGCCCATGACTTCCTGATTGCTCCCAACACCAACTGAGGTCTCCCATGCGCATCGCCGTCGGTGGCATTCATACCGAGTGCAGCACATACAATCCCGTCCTGAACGAGGAGAAGGATTTTCGAGTCTTGCGCGGCGAGGCGCTGCTGGCCGCGCCCTATTTCGCCTTCCTCAGGGATTACGATGCCGAGTTCCTGCCGACGATCCATGCCCGGGCTATTGCCGGCGGCCCGGTTTCGCGCGCCACCTACGAAGCCTTCAAGGGCGAATTCCTCGAGCGGCTGAAGCCGATGCTGCCGCTCGACGGTCTCTATCTCGCCATGCACGGCGCCATGTATGTCGAGGGCATGGAGGATGCCGAGGGCGACTGGATCAGTGCGGCCCGCGCGCTGGTCGGCGAGGATTGCACGGTCTCGGCGAGCTACGACCTGCACGGCAACGTCACCCAGCGCATCATCGATGCGCTCGACATCTATTCCACCTATCGCACCGCGCCGCATATCGATGTCGAGGAGACGATGCGCCGCTCCGTCTCCATGCTGGTCAAGAGCCTGAAAACCGGCGAGAGGCCGCTCGTTCTCTGGGCGCCGATCCCGGTGGTGCTGCCCGGCGAGCGCACCAGCACCGTCGATGAGCCGGCAAAGAGCCTCTATGATATGCTACCCGGGATCGATGCGATCGACGGCGTCTGGGATGCATCGCTGATGGTCGGCTATGTCTGGGCCGATGAACCGCGCGCCACCGCCGCCGCCATCATGACCGGCACCGACCGCGCCGTGCTGGAGCGTGAGGCCAAACGTCTCGCGAGGGCTTATTGGGATGCGCGCGAGGACTTTGTCTTCGGCTGCGAGACCGGCTCGCTCGAAGAATGCGTCGCCAAGGCGATCGCAAGCCCGACCGCGCCAGTGGTGCTTGCCGAATCCGGCGACAATCCGACCGGCGGCGGTGTCGGGGACCGAGCCGATGTGCTGGCCGAACTGATCGCCAGGGCGGCCACCGGCGTCGTCTTTGCCGGCATTGCCGACAAGGCGGCGACCGAGGCCTGTTATGCCGCCGGCATCGGCGCGGACCTGGCCCTCAGCGTCGGCGCCTCGCTCGACACCAAGGGTAGCAAACCCGTTCACGGCCGCTTCACGGTCAAGTTCCTGCACGAAACTTCGGATCCGAGCGACCGGCAGGCGGTGGTTTCGACCGGCGGCATCGATCTGGTGCTTTCCGCCAAGCGCCGGCCCTATCACAATATCGCCGATTTCACCCGGCTCGGCCTCGACCCGCACCGGGCGAAGATCATCGTCGTCAAATCGGGCTATCTCTCGCCGGAACTGGCGCCGATTGCCAATCCGAACTTGATGGCGCTATCAACAGGTGTCGTCGACCAGTTCGTCGAGCGCCTGCCGCGGCTGCGCAAGCAGCATCCGACCTACCCCTTCGACAAGGATTTCGCCTTCGAGCCGCAGGTCTTTCTCTCCGCACGCTCGACGCCGGCCTGAGTTCCACCTGAACCAATTGCGTTTTCTGGATGATATTGTCGATCGCGGCGGCGCCCTGTCACCGCGATCGACTGTATTTCCATATCGCGGCGACAGCGGGATCTGAGCAAAAAACGGGCAGATTTCGATTTGCACAAAAAAGCGCTTGACGGTCGGCGCGATTTGGTTTGCTCTGAACCAATAGAAAATTGGTACGGACCATTTAAGCGAATGCCGATAGATGAGACGCAGGGCAATTCGAATTATGCGCTGGAGAGGCTGAGGGCTCTGCTGCGGTCCGACAGTCTCGACGCCGACGGCAGGCTGCCGACCGAGCGCACCCTTTCGGAAATGCTTGGCGTCGGCCGCCGTGCCGTCCGCCGCGCCCTCGAAGTGCTGGAGGCCGAGGGCCGCATCTGGCGCCGCCAAGGCTCCGGCACCTATGCCGGCCCGCGCCCCGACGGCTGGAGCGATCATGTCGGCTCGATCGTTGCCGGCACCGATCTCATGGAAGTGATGGAAGTGCGCCTGCGCATCGAGCCGCAGCTCGCCCAGCTTGCCGCCATGCGCGCCAAGGCCGCCGATATCGAGCGCATGTACGAACTGGTGAAGAAGATCTACGAAAGCACCGATGCCGACGGGCGCGAACTCTGGGACGGGGCGCTGCACCGCCAGATTGCCCAATGCGCCGGCAACGGTTTCTTCCTCACCATCTTCGATGTCATCAACCGGGTGCGCCAGGACGAGGCCTGGCAGACGATCCGCGAGCGCGCCCGCAGTGCCAGCCGGACGCGGCCCGTCACCTTTAACCAGCACACGGCGATCGTCGATGCGATCGCCGCCCGCGATCCGGCCAGGGCGGGCGAAGCGATGCGCCAGCATCTGCTGACGCTGCAGGAAAGCCTCGTCCGCATCACCTCGCTCGACCACAGCGAAATGGAGGTCGACAAGACCCTCGCCTAAGCCGGGAAGTGAACCGGGAGAAAAAATAAGGGCGGGCCATAACCGCCGGAATGGAAGCAAAAACCAAACAAAAATAGACAGAGGAGAATGGAATGAAGATCGCCAAATTGCTGACCACCGCCGTTGCCGGCGCACTGTTTGCCCTTCCTGCCTTCGCCGTCGATCTGAAGATCGGCCTGCAGGACGATGCCGACGTGCTCGATCCCGCGCAGTCGCGCACCTTCGTCGGCCGCATCGTCTATACCGCGATGTGCGACAAGCTGGTCGACGTCTCACCGGATCTGAAGATCGTGCCGCAGCTTGCCACCGAATGGAGCTGGTCGGCCGATGGCAAAGAGCTCACCATGAAGCTTCGCCAAGGCGTCAAGTTCCATGACGAGACCCCCTTCAACGCCGAAGCCGTCGTCGCCACCATCGAGCGCAATATCACCCTGCCGGAATCACGTCGCAAGAGCGAGCTAGCCTCGGTCGCAAAGGTCGAGGCGGCAAGCGAATACGAGGTCAAGTTCACCCTCAAGGCGCCTGATGTCACCCTTCTTGCCCAGCTTTCCGACCGCGCCGGCATGATCGTCTCGCCGAAGGCCGCCAAGGAACTCGGCGCAAAGTTCGGCGATCACCCGGTCTGCGCCGGTCCGTTCAAGTTTGTCGAGCGCGTCCAGCAAGACCGCATCGTGCTCGAAAAGTTCCAGGACTACTGGAACAAGGACAAGATCTTCATCGACAAGCTCACCTATCTGCCGATCCCGGATACGACGGTGCGCCTCGCCAATCTGCGGTCCGGCGATCTCGACATGATCGAGCGCCTGGCCGCGACCGACGCGGAAGCCGTGAAGTCCGATTCGAGCCTGGTCTATGCCGATGCCGTCGGCACCGGCTACATGGCGCTCTACACCAATATCGGCAACGGCGCACGCGCCGACAATCCGTTCGGCAAGGACAAGCGCCTGCGCCAGGCCTTCTCGCTGGCGATCGACCGCGATGCCGTCAACCAGATCGTCTATGAGGGCACGGCGGTTGCCGGCAACCAGCCCTTTCCCCCGAGCAGCCCGTGGTTCGACAAGGATATTGCCGTCCCCGCCCGCGATCTCGACAAGGCCAAGGCGCTGATCAAGGAAGCTGGCTTCGACCGCGTGCCGATCGAACTGCAGATCCCGAACAATCCCGTTGCCATGCAGATGATGCAGATCATCCAGTCGATGGTCGGCGAAGCCGGCTTCGACGTCAGCCTGAAATCGACGGAATTCGCCACGCTGCTGAGCGAGCAGACGGCCGGCAACTATCAGCTCAGCCGTTCCGACTGGTCCGGCCGCGTCGATCCCGACGGCAACATCCATCAGTTCATCACCTGCAAGGGCGGCATCAACGACACGAAATACTGCAACGCCGAGGTGGACAAGCTGCTGAACGAAGCCCGTGCATCGACCGACGAGGCCGTGCGCAAACAGAAGTATGATGCCGCCGCCGTCATCCTCAACGGCGATCTGCCGATCATCTATCTCGGCCATCAGTCCTGGATCTGGGCGCTGCACAAGAACATCACCGGCTTCGTTCCGTCGCCGGATGGCATGATCCGCCTCGTCGGCGTCAAGAAAGCCGGCTGATCCCTAGAGCATGATGCCGAAAAGTGTGAGCGGTTTTCGGACGACATCATGCTCTACTTTTTGATCCAGCAAATCATGCGGCGGAAACCTCCGCCGCATGACCCCAGTCGTGTCAGGATCGCCCATGTACACCTACATCGCCAAACGGCTCTTGGTCGCCATACCGACGCTTTTGATCATTTCGGTCTTCGTCTTCTCGCTGCAGAAGCTGCTGCCCGGCGACCCGATCCTTGCCATGGCCGGCGAGGAACGCGACCCGCAGGTTCTCGAATTCCTGCGCGAGAAATACCGGTTGAACGATCCCGTGCCCTATCAATACGTCCGCTGGCTGGGTGCGGCACTGCAGGGCGACCTCGGCATCTCGCTGCGCACCAACCAGCCGGTTCTGCAGCTCATCGGCGAAAAGCTGCCGGTCACCATCCAGCTCGCCATCATGTCGATGATCTTCGCCTTTGTCATCGGCGTGCCGATGGGCATCCTGGCGGCCGTCAAGAAGAACACGATGATCGACTATCTCGCCAACATCATCGCGCTGACCGGTCTGTCGATCCCGAATTTCTGGCTCGGCATCATGCTGATCCTGCTGGTTTCGGTCAATCTCGGCTGGCTGCCGGCATCCGGCTACGAACCCTTCTTCAGCAACCCGCTGCGTTCGCTGGAAACTATGCTGATGCCCTCCTTCGTGCTCGGCAATGCGCTGGCTGCGACGCTGATGCGGCATACCCGCTCGGCAATGCTCAGCGTGCTGAGCGCCGATTATATCCGCACCGCCCGCGCCAAGGGACTGCCGGAAAGCACCGTCGTGCTCGAGCACAGCTTCCGCAACGCGATGCTGCCGATCGTGACGCTGACCGCCCTTCTTTTCGGCGAACTGCTTGCCGGCGCCGTGCTGACCGAGCAGATCTTCACCATTCCGGGTTTCGGAAAGCTCATCGTCGACGCCGTCTTCAACCGTGACTACGCCGTCGTTCAGGGTGTGGTGATCTGCACGGCGATCGGCTTCATCTTGATGAACCTCGTGGCCGACATTCTCTACGTCCTGCTCAATCCGCGCATGAGGGCTGCCCTATGACCGCGATCGGAGAAACCGGCATTCCCTCCGCGATCGACCGTACGCCGAGCCGCGCCTGGCGCAAGCTGAAGGCCAACAAGGGCGCCCTCGTCGGCCTGGCGATCATCGCCTTCTTTGCGATCCTCGCCGTTGCCGCCCCCATTCTTCCGATTCCCGATCCGAACGCCACAAGCTGGTCGGCAATCCGCAAGGCGCCCTCCGCCGCCCATTGGCTCGGCACCGACGACATCGGCCGCGACATTCTTTCCCGGATGATCTGGGGTGCGCAGGCCTCGCTGATGGCCGGCGTCTTCTCGGTCGCCATTGCCGTTGTCATCGGCGTGCCTTTCGGCCTGATCTCCGGTTATTTCGGCGGCTGGATCGACATGGTGATCTCCCGCATCACCGAAGCCTTTCTGGCCATGCCTTTCCTCATCACCGCCATCGCGCTTGCCGCCTTTCTCGGTCCGAGCCTGACCAATGCGATGATTGCGATCGGCCTTTCGGCCATGCCGGTCTTCGTGCGGCTGACGCGCGGCCAGGTGCTTTCGGTCAAAACCGAGGAATATGTCGAGGGCGCCCGCTCGATCGGCCTCCGGTCCTCGAGCATCATCACCCGCTATATCCTGCCGAATGTTTTTGCGCCGATCCTCGTACAGGCGACATTGACCATCGCAACGGCGATCATCGCCGAGGCGAGCCTCTCCTTTCTTGGCCTCGGACAGCAGCCGCCGGCGCCGAGCTGGGGCTCGATGCTGAACGTCGCCAAGAATTTCCTCTCCCAGGCGCCATGGATGGCGATGTGGCCGGGTGCCGCGATCTTCCTCGTCGTCATCGGTTTCAATCTTTTAGGCGACGGCCTGCGCGATGCGCTCGATCCGCGCGAAGCATGATTTCTTGAAAGGACATTCGATATGACCGCATTCACGACCCGCCCCGAGATCCTCGGCACATTCGGCGTCGTCACCTCGACGCACTGGATCGCCTCGGCTGTCGGCATGAGCATTCTCGAAAAGGGCGGCAACGCTTTCGATGCGGCAGTGGCGACGGGTTTCGTGCTGCAGATCGTCGAGCCGCATCTTTGCGGCCCGGGCGGCGACCTGCCGGCGGTGATCTATTCGAAGAAAAAGGACAAGGTCGAGGTCATCTGCGCGCAAGGGCCTGCCCCCGCCGGTGCGACGATCGAACACTATACGGCGGAAGGCCTGAGCCTGATCCCCGGCGACGGGCTGCTTGCGACCGTCATCCCCGGCTCCTTCGATGGCTGGATGCTGATGCTGCGCGACTATGGCTCGATGAGCGTGCGCGATGTGCTGGAACCGGCGATCTATTACGCCGAGCACGGCCATCCGATGCTGCCGCGCGTCTCCGCCACGATCAAGGGGCTTGCCGCCTTCTTCCAGAAGGAATGGCCAACCTCCTACGAGACATGGCTGCCAGGCGGCAGCGCCCCCGAAGCGCATGCGAATTTCAGGAACCCGGTGCTTGCCGAAACCTGGAAGCGCGTCATTGCCGAGGCGGAAGCGAAAAGCGGCCGGGAAGCGCAGGTCGAGGCGGCCCGCGACGCCTTCTATCGCGGCTTCGTCGCCGAGAAAATCGACGATTATCTGAAGACCGCAGAGGTGATGGATGCAAGCGGCAATCGCCACAAGGGCGTTTTGACCGCCAACGACATGGCGAACTGGTCGGCGACGATCGAGGAGCCGCTGACCTATGATTATCATGGCTGGACGATCGCCAAGATCGGCCCCTGGGGCCAGGGTCCGGTCTTCCTGCAGACCCTGTCGATCCTCAAAGGCTTCGATCTCGCCGCGATGGATCCCGCCGGCGCCGATTTCGTCCATACCGTCGTCGAAGCGATGAAGCTCGCCTTCGCCGACCGCGAAGTCTATTACGGCGATCCTGACTTTTCGGAGGTTCCCATCGCGCATCTGCTGTCGGAGACCTATGCCGCCGAGCGCCGCAAGCTGGTCGGTCCGGACGCCTCCTTCGATCTTCGCCCCGGCATCGTGCCTGGCTTCGAAGCGCAGCATGATCTGACGATGAAGATGCTCGGCGCGGATTCCAAGACCGGCGCCGTCTACGAGCCGACCATGGCGCATCTTTCCGAAAAGCGCGGCGACACCGTGCATATCGACGTGATCGACCGCGACGGCAACATGGTCTCCGTCACGCCATCAGGCGGCTGGCTGCAATCCTCCCCGACCGTGCCCGGCCTCGGCTTCTGCCTCAATTCCCGCGCCCAGATGTTCTGGCTGAAATCAGGCCTGCCGACGTCGCTTGCGCCCGGCAAGCGGCCGCGCACGACGCTGACGCCGTCGCTCGGCCTCTATGAGGGCCGACCGACGCTCGCCTTCGGCACGCCTGGCGGCGATCAGCAGGAGCAGTGGCAGCTTTCCTTCTTCCTGCGGTATGCGCACCACAAGCTGAACCTGCAGGCGGCGATCGACCAGCCCTTGTTCCACACTTCGCATTTTCCGGGCTCCTTCTATCCGCGCACCCGAGAGCCCGGCAGCCTGATGGCGGAAGCGAATTTCGGCCCTGAAGTCCTCGATGCCCTGCGCCGCAAGGGCCACACGCTGACGGTCGCCGATCCCTGGACGATCGGCCGGCTGACCGCCGCGAGACGCGATGCCGATGGACTGCTGCGCGCCGCAGCCACCCCGCGCCTGATGCAGGCCTATGCGATCGGGAGATAGCCATGACCTGGTCCATCGTCGCCCGTGATCCCGTGACCGGTCATCTCGGCATCGCCGTCGCGAGCCGCTTCTTTGCCGTCGGCGCCCTTGTGCCGCATATTCGCGGCGGCATCGGCGCCGTCGCCACCCAGGCCTTCGTCAGCCCGCTTTACGGCGTCGATGGCCTGTCGCTGCTGGCTGCAGGCAAGACGCCGGAGGAGATCATCGCCGGGCTGACTGCGCGCGACGCCGGCCGCAATCAGCGGCAGTTGCATCTCATCGATGCGAAGGGGCGCAACGCCGCCTTCACCGGTTCCGCATGCATCGACTGGGCGGGACATCTGATCGACGAAAACGTCTCGGTCGCCGGCAACATGCTCGCATGTCCTGACGTCGTCACTGAGACGCTTGCCACCTACAACAAGGCGATGGACAAGCCGCTGGCCGAACGCCTGCTCCTGGCGATGCAGGCAGGCGAGGATGCCGGCGGCGACAAACGCGGCAGGCAGTCCGCCGCCCTCGTCATCCATCGCGATCAGGATTATCCCTGGCTCAGCCTCCGCGCCGACGATCATCCCGATCCGCTCGCCGAGCTTGTCCGCCTGCATGCGGTGGCGGGTGAACGTTACCTGCATGTCGCGGAGACGATGGCGACGCGGCAAAATCCGAACGGCATGACGGACAGGCGCGAGATCGATGAAAAGATCGCGGCGCTGGAAGCGGCCCGCATCGCTGAAGGCAGGCCATCCGCCTCCTTTGCCACACCTTTGAAGACGTGACCCCAGACAAGAACAAGGGAACGACATGAGTGATGTTTCTTCGGCCTCCGCCTCCCCGGTTCTCTCGGTCAGGAACCTGACGACCTCTTTCCTTGTCGATGGCGACTGGAAGCCGGTGGTGCGCGATGTCTCCTTCGACGTCATGTCAGGCGAGACGGTGGCGATCGTCGGCGAAAGCGGCTCGGGCAAGAGCGTCACCTCCCTTTCGATCATGCGATTGCTCGCCAAGGGATCGAGCCGCATCGATGGCGCCATCACCTTGAACGGCAAGGATGTTCTCGCTCTTTCGGAAAAGGAGATGCGGCGGGTGCGCGGCAACGACGCCGCCATGATCTTCCAGGAGCCGATGACATCCCTCAACCCGATCTTCACCATCGGCCGCCAGATCTCCGAAGCGCTGACCTGCCACGGCGATATCGGCAAGGCTGAGGCGCGGGCCGAGACGATCAGGTTGCTGGAAAAGGTCCGCATCCCGAACGCCGCCTCGCGCTTCGATGAATATCCGCACCAGTTCTCAGGCGGCATGCGCCAGCGCGTGATGATCGCCATGGCGCTCGCCAGCCGGCCGAAATTGCTGATCGCCGATGAGCCGACGACAGCGCTCGACGTGACGATCCAGGGCCAGATCCTCGACCTGATCAAGATGCTGCAGGAAGAGGAGGGCATGTCCGTGCTCTTTATCACCCATGACATGGGCGTCGTCGCCGAAATCGCCGACCGCACCATCGTCATGTATCGCGGCGAGGCGGTGGAAACCGGCACGACCGATGACATCTTCCATCGCGGCAGGCATCCCTATACCCGCGCTCTGCTCTCGGCCGTGCCTCGCCTCGGCTCGATGGCCGACCGGAAATGGCCGCTGCGTTTCCCGGTCGTCGATACCACGACCGGCGAACGCCGCGAGCCGATCGAGGTGGCCGATACCGTCGACCGCCGCCGGACACCGATCCTCGAAGTCAAGAACCTCGTTACCCGTTTCGATATCCGCGGCGGCCTGCTCGGCCGCAAGACCGGCGCGATCCATGCGGTCGAGGACGTCTCCTTCGATCTCTTCCAGGGCGAGACGCTGTCGCTCGTCGGCGAATCCGGTTGCGGCAAGTCGACCACCGGCCGCTCGATCACCCGCCTCGTCCAGCCGAACGGCGGCAGCGTCAGCCTCGACGGCTATGACGTGCTGAGCCTTGACGCGGCCAGTCTCAGACGGATGCGCCGCAGCATCCAGATGATTTTTCAGGATCCCTTCGCCAGCCTCAACCCGCGCATGACCGTTGGCGCCGCCGTCGCCGAACCGATTACGGAGCATGGCCTCGGCACCGGCGCCCAGGCCCGCGACAAGGCGGCCGATCTTCTCGAACGCGTCGGGCTGAAACCCGACATGATGAAACGCTATCCGCATGAATTCTCCGGCGGTCAGCGGCAGCGCATCTGCATAGCCCGCGCGCTCGCACTCGATCCGAAGGTGATCGTCGCCGACGAAAGCGTTTCAGCCCTCGATGTCTCGATCAAGGCGCAGGTCTGCAATCTGCTGATGGACCTGCAGCAAAGCCTCAACCTCGCCTTCCTGTTCATTTCCCACGATATGGCGGTGGTCGAGCGCGTCAGCCACCGCGTCGCGGTGATGTATCTCGGCGAAATCGTCGAGATCGGCCCCCGCGCGGAACTGTTCAGCAACCCGCAGCACGCTTACACGAAGAAGCTGATGGCAGCCGTGCCTGTTCCCGATCCCTCACGGCGCGGCATCAAGCGCAACCTCGGAACCGACGAGCTCAAGAGCCCTGTCCGCCCGGTCGGCTACGTCGCGCCGCCACGCCGATACCGGGAAGTGACGGCAGGCCATCTGGTGCGGGTCGATGAAGCGGCCTGAGCGGGAAAACCCACTCTGTAGAGCATCTGAGGAGCCAAGTATTTCAGGAAATGAGCTGTGCCGACGAGGTGCAGATCACCCGTTTTGCTGCACCGCTTATATCACTTATCCTAGATATTATTTCACCCATAATTGTTAACGACCAATTCCACCCATTTGTGTTCTCTTATCCCTACGAATCAAAAAGGTTTGATTTGCTCGGGGACGGCCACCATGTTGAAGCATGGGGCGATGCAACAGTTGGGTAGGAGCCTATGCTGCAACGGATTGAAGACATTGATGCGGCGCTCGTCGACAGGCTGCAGCATTCGGCGTTCAAGTACTTCCTGAAATATTCCAGTCCCGAAAACGGCCTTGTGGCGGACACATCGATCGGCGGGGTTCCGTGCAGCATCGCAGCCGTCGGCTTTGCGCTTTCCTCCTATCCTGTTGGTGTCGAGCGTTTATGGATCAGCCGCGAGGAAGCGGCCGAACGCACGGTCAATACGCTGCGGTTCTTCGCCGAGGCGCGTCAGGGCGAGGAACGCCACGCGACCGGCCACCGCGGCTTCTTCTATCATTTCCTGCACATGGATACCGGCCATCGCGCCTGGAACAGCGAGCTTTCGACCATCGATACAGCGCTGCTCGTCGCCGGCATCCTGACGGCTGCGCAATATTTCAATCGCGAAGACGACGAGACGGAAACCGAAATCCGCGAGCTCGCGACCTTCATCTACGAACGCGTCGACTGGCGCTGGGCGCTGAACAAGGGCGACACGATTGCCATGGGTTGGAAGCCCTCTTCCGGCTTCCTGCGCTGGCGCTACCACGGCTTCGACGAGGCGATCATCCTCTATACGCTGGCGCTCGCCTCACCGACGCACCCCATCCCGCAATCGAGCTACGACGCCTTTACGTCAAGCTATTCGTGGATGTTGCATGGCGAGCAGTCCTATCTCTATGCCGGACCGCTCTTCATCCACCTCTTCTCGCATGCCTGGATCGATTTCCGCACCATTCAGGACAAGCCGATGGCGGAGCGGAACTGGGACTATTTCCGCAACACGCAGGTGATGATCAACGTCCAGCGTGACCATGCCGAGCGCAATCCCGGCCAGTTCGTCGGCTATAACAGGAATATCTGGGGTTTCTCCGCCTGTGACGGCCCGCCGCCGACACGGCGCATGCGCGGCGGCCGCCAGCCGAAGGTTCTGGGTTACGCCGCACGCGGCGCGCCGCTCGGCCCCGACGACGGCACGATCGCACCCTGGGCGGCCCTCGCCTGCCTGCCCTATGACAAGCAGGCCGCGCTCGACGGTACCAAGGCGCTTCTGACCACCTATCCGAACCTGCTGTTGGAAGGCGGCTTCCCCGGCGGCTTCAACCCGACGGTCAAGACCAAGCGACCGGAAGGCTGGGTTGACGACCGCACCGTCGGCATCGACCAGGGGCTTGTCGTCATGACCATCGAGAACGACCGTTCGGATTTCATCTGGAAACTGATGCGGCAATCGCCGGTCATCCGCCTCGGCCTCGAACGCGCCGGCTTTACCGGCGGCTGGCTCGAAGGCATCGAGCCGGAAGAAGTGGTACGCAAGTTCGGCTAAGTCTAGAGCTAATCAGTTCTCGAAGACATGCGCCTTGCCGGCGATGTCGAGGCGAACGAGATCGCCTCGCGAGGGAAGAGCGACGCTCGAGGTCTTGATCAGGATCGGCGGCAGCGCCACGCCATCGAGCGAGACGGCGACGGTGCAGACCGCGCCGCCGAATTCCACCTCGACGACACGCCCGCCATAGTCGCGATCGCTCTCATCGGCAACGACGCGGATCTGCTCGGGCCGCAGCATGATCTCCGCCTTGCCCTGACGACTGCCTTCGACGGCGACATGGCCGAGGGCGCAGTCTGCCAAGCCGTTGCGGATGATGGCGGGAAGCAGCACGGCATCGCCGAGAAACAGCGCCGTCTCGCGATCGCGCGGATGCAGATATAATGATTGCGGCGACCCAGCCTGGATCAGCCGTCCCTCCCTCAGAACCGCGACCTGATCGGCAAAGGTCAGCGCCTCTTCCTGGTCGTGGGTGACGAGGATGGTGGTGATGCCGGCCGCCTGCAGCACGCGCGCAACCGCCTTGCGCATATTTTCCCGCAAACCGGTATCGAGTGCCGAGAAAGGTTCGTCGAGCAGCATCAGCCGCGGCTTGCGGCCGAGCGCGCGGGCGAGCGCCACACGCTGCTGCTGGCCGCCGGAAAGCTGATGCGGGCGCCGCGCCAGCATGCCGCGGTCGAGTTCGACCATATCGAGCAGCTCGAGCACGCGCTTCTCGCGATCCGCCGCCCCTCGTTCGAAGCCGAAGCCGATATTCTCGGCAACGCTTAAGTGCGGAAACAGCGCGCCGTCCTGCGAGACGATGCCGATGCCGCGTTTATGCGCCGGTACTGTCGCCGGACCGTCGGCAAGGACGTCGCCATCCAGCGTCACCCTGCCGACATCCGGTTGTTCGAAGCCGGCAATGATGCGCAGCAGCGTCGTCTTGCCCGAACCAGACGGGCCGACGACCGCCGTTCGGCTGCCCGCCGCGACGTCGAGCGAAATATCCTTCAACGCCTGGACGGGGCCATAGCGCTTGCTGATGTTCTCGATCGTAAGCAGCGTCATTGGCCGGCGGTCCGTTTCGATTGAGTATCGAGCATCAGGGTGAGCGGCAGCGACAGCACGACCATCATGAAGGCGTAGGGGGCGGCCGAGACGTAATCGAGCTCGCTGGTCAGCGACCAGAATTTCGTCGCCAGCGTATCGACGCCGTTGGGCGATAGCATCAGTGTCGCCGTGAGTTCATTGGTGATGCCGAGTGCGGCCAGCGCGACGCTGGCGGCCGCTCCCGGTGCTGCAAGCCGCATGGTGATCTGCCGCACCGCCTGACCCGGGGTGCGGCCGAGACCCATCGCGGCGCGCTCCAGCTCCACCGGCGCCTGGGCGATGCTGGCGCGTAAGCCGACCATGGCCCGCGGCAGGAAAAGCATCACATAAGCGACGAGCAGCGTTGCGAAGGTCTGATAGAACGGCAGCACGAGACGCACGGTGATCGTCACCAGCGCCAGCGCCACGACGACGCCCGGCAGCGAGCCGACATAATAATGGCAGGCTTCGAGCACACGCTGGAAGCGGCCGGGCGCACGCACGGAAAGCCAGGCCATCGGTGCTGCGGCAATCGTCGCCAGCACGCCGCCGATAACGGCAAGCACGATCGTCTGCAGGAAGGCGCTGCCGACTTCGATGCGCCAGATATCGGCGCCGCCGAGATAGAGCCAGCGGCCAAGCGTCACCAGCGGCACGCCGAGCGTCAGCGCCGCCAGGATGACAGGCAGCAACACGGCCGGCACAACGAACCAGCCCAGCCGGCGGCGGTCCGCCGGACGCGGCGAACCGGAGCCGACGCGGGCATAACGTTCATTGCCGCGCACCAGCACCTCGAAGCCAAGCAGAAAAAGACAGCAGGCGACGAGCACGCCGCCGAGCATGTTGGAGGCAGGGCTGTTGTAGGAGGACTGGAACTGATCGACGATCGCCGTCGCGAACGTGTCGAACCGGATCATGACGAACAGGCCGTATTCCGAAAGCAGATGCAGCGCGATCAGCAGTGAGCCGCCGCAGATGGCAAGCCTCAGCTGCGGCAGCACGGCGCGGAAGAAGACCCGCCAGGGATTAAGACCAAGCGAGGCCGCGGCATCCTCGATGGCCGGATCGAGACGGCGCAGCGCGGCGACGACCGGCAGGTAGAGGAACGGATAATAGGCGATGACCGAGACGAAGACGCCGCTCTGCAGGCCGCGCATGCCGGGAACGAGGCTGACCCAGGCATAGCTGTGCACGAAGGCAGGCACGGCGAGCGGGGCGATCGCAAGCCAGGCCCAGAGCCGCGCCAAAGGAATGTCCGTCCGTTCCGTCAGCCAGGCAAGCGTCACGGCAAGCACGATTGACAGCGGGATGGTGATCGATTCCAGCAGAACCGTATTGACGAGAAGTTCGCCGACACGCGGCCGGAAGACCAGCGCCCTCACCGTTTCCCAGCCGACATCGTAGGTTACCCAGCCGATGAAGCCGAGCGGCACGAGACTGAAGATCGCGACGACGGTTGCAAGCAGGATCACGGAAGCGTGCGGCACGCGTCCGCGCGGCAAGGCCATTCGCGTGGCCCTCGGCGCGACCGGCGCCTGGTTGCCGGATGCGAGCAATCTGTTGTCTTGCAGCAAGGCCGATGCCTTTACACGCTGAAAAGGAAGGCAACCGCTTTTGAGGAGCGGTTGCCCGATTTCGTCATGCCCTAAGGTTTTCTTGAGCCAAAAGCAATAGTTTTGGCCCGGCAAGCCTGCGGCAGAAAGGTCAGATCAGGCCGGCGGCCGTCATCAATTCCACCACCTTCTTGCTGTCCAGCGTCGAAGCCTCGACCTTGGGAGCATTGAGATCGGCGAGCGGCGTGAGCTTGTCGTTGGAGGCGGCATCCTTGCCGACGGCATATTCATAGGACGTGCCGTCCTTCAGAACCGCCTGGCCTGCTTTGCCGGTGACGAACTTCAGGAAAGCCTGGGCTTCCTTCATGTGCTGCGTGGATTTCAGGACGCCGCCGCCCGAAACGCTGACGAAGGCGCCAGGATCCTGGTTTTTGAAGTAGTGCATGCCGACATTCTTGCTGTTCTCGCCGGTTTTGGCCTGATCGCCGAACCAGTAGTAATGATAGATGATCGCGCCTTCGACTTCGCCAGCATTGACGGCCTTCATGGCGACGCTGTTGCCCTTGTAGGGGGTGGCGTTGTCCTTGAGGCCTTTCAGCCATGCCTTGGTGGCGTCTTCGCCCTTGAGCTGCAGCAGCGAGGCGACGATGGCCTGGAAATCGGCGCCGGCAGGTGCTGCACCCCAGCGGCCTTTCCAGGCCGGATCGGCGAGATCGAGCATCGACTTAGGCAGCTTGTCTTCGGTGAGCTTGGTCTTGTCATAGGCAAAGACGGTGGTGCGGGCGGCAATGCCGGTCCACATGCCGTCAGCCGGGCGATACTGATCCGGAACCTGATCCAGCGTTTCCTTTTCGATAGGGGCGAAGAGGCCCGCGCCATCAACCAACGTCATGGCCGGCGAATTCTCGGTCAGGAAGACATCCGCCGGAGAGGCGTCGCCTTCCTGGATGATCTGGTTGGCGAATTGCATGTCGCTGCCTTGGCGCATGGTGACCTTGATACCGGTCTCCTTAGTAAAAGCATCGATCCACTCGCGGCCAAGGCTTTCGTGTTGGGCATTGTAGACGACGAGACCTTCGTCCTGCGCATGGGCGCTGCCGGCGAGCGCGGTGGCGGCGAGAAGAGAAGCGGCAAGCGCAAGGGAAAAACGATTAAGAGCAATGTTCATGATGGCCTCCGTGGCAATGGCGCCCGAGCTCCCAAGGGCGATGAGAGGCGTATATTTTTCCTGACTGCGGATTTCAAGTTTGTCTTGGCCGGAAAAGCCATCACAATATCTTGACTGAATATTTCATGTTACAGCGGAATAAATCGCGATTGATCAAAAAAGGCGACGCTCCCGAGCGCCGCCTCTCTTTTACAGCCTTTTGCAGCCGGCTTATTCGACGTCGAACTTGACGCCCTGCGCAAGGGGCAGCGTCCTGCCGTAATTGATCGTGTTGGTGGAGCGGCGCATATAGGCCTTCCAGGCATCCGAGCCGGATTCGCGCCCGCCGCCGGTTTCCTTCTCGCCGCCGAAGGCGCCGCCGATCTCGGCGCCCGATGGTCCGAGGTTGACGTTGGCGATGCCGCAATCCGAACCGCGGGCGGAGACGAAGGTTTCGGCCTCGCGCATGTCGTTGGTGAAGATCGATGACGATAGCCCTTGCGGCACGGCATTGTGCAGCGCCAGCACCTCGTCGAAGTCACTGTATTTCATCACATAGAGGATCGGCGCGAAGGTCTCGTGCTCGACCGGGCCGGTCTGATCCGGCATTTCGACAAGCGCCGGGCGAACGTAGAAGGCGTCAGCCGAGCCATTGTCGACGCGCTCGCCGCCGGTCACCGTGCCGCCAGCCGATTTCGCCTCGCCAAGCGCTGCCTGCATCTTCTCGAAAGCCTGGCCGTCGATCAGCGGTCCCACAAGCGTACCGCTTTCCAACGGATTGCCGATGGTGACGGAGCCGTAGGCCTTCTGCAGGCGCGGCACCAGCTGGTCGTAGACGCTCTCGTGCACGAAGAGACGGCGCAGCGTCGTGCAGCGCTGGCCGGCCGTACCCATGGCGGAGAAGGCGACGCCGCGCAGCGTCAGGTCGAGATCGGCGCTCGGGCAGACGATCGCCGCATTGTTGCCGCCGAGTTCGAGAATGGCGCGGGCAAAACGCTGCGACAGGCGCGGACCGACAGCGCGGCCCATGGCCGTCGAGCCCGTGGCAGAGACGAGTGGGATCTTCGGATGATCGACCAGCACTTCGCCGACCTCGCGGCCACCGATGATCAGCGTCGACAGATTGGCCGGTGCGCTACCGCCCTCGGCGACGAAACGCTTCAGCGCCTTTTCGAACAGCGCCTGCACGGCAAGCGCCGTCAACGGCGTCTTTTCCGAGGGCTTCCAGACGGTGGAATTGCCGCAGACCATCGCGAGCGCCGCATTCCACGACCAGACGGCAACCGGAAAGTTGAAGGCGGAGATGATGCCGATCACGCCGAGCGGATGCCAGCTTTCCATCATCCGGTGCTCGGAGCGCTCGGTGGCGATCGTCAGGCCGTAGAGCTGACGGGAAAGACCGACGGCGAAATCGCAGATGTCGATCATCTCCTGCACTTCGCCCAGGCCTTCCGAGGTGATCTTGCCGACCTCGATCGAAACGAGACGGCCGAGCGCCGCCTTGGAGGCGCGCAGCTCCTCGCCCAGCAGGCGGACCAGTTCGCCGCGTTTCGGCGCCGGCACGGCACGCCATTCGAGGAAGGCCTGGTGCGCCTCTTCGATCGCCGCCTTCGTCTCGGAAACGGAATGTTCCCTGAGTTTGCCGATTTCCTCGCCGGTGACCGGCGAGGTGACGGAAAGCGTGCCGCCGTGATAGCGGCCGGCATCGACGCCGAGTTCGGCAAGCAGCTTGGCGGTTTCGGTGGCGAGATCGAGGACGGCGATGGTCATTGTCGTGTTTCCAATCTTATTATTCTCAGAAGCGGGCATCGGCGAAATGGGCGACCTGAGCGCCGGCTTCGTACCATATTTCCTTGAGTGCACGGAAGCTTGGCTCGGTGGGCGAAGTCAGCGGCAGCGGCAGATCGGCTTCCGGAAGCCGGCCGAGGATATGCTCCGCCAGCGTACGGCCGAAGACCGTGCCGGGGGCAATGCCGCGGCCATTGTAGCCCGAAAAGCCGACGACACCAGGTGCGAATTTGTGGAAGCGCGGCAGCGCATTGTCGGTCATGCCGATCTGGCCATACCATCCACATTCGAATTCGACGTCGCCGATATCAGGGAAGAGCCGCTTCAACGCGCGTTTGGCCCAGCCTTTGTGTACGGCAAGCCCGGCATTGCGCAGCGCCCCGACACTGCCGAAAACGAGACGGCCGGCCTGATCCATACGGAATGAGGAGAGGATTTCCTTGGTATCCCATGCGCCTTCCCGCTCGGGCAGGATCGACTGACGCAGATTGTAGCCGAGGGGCACAGTGGCAAAATTGAAATAGGGCAGACGCACCTGTTCGCTGCGCACCTGCTCCCACGGACCGGTGCTGTAGGCATCCGTCGCGACGATGATCCAATCCGCGCTGACCTCGCCGCTCGCCGTCTTCACGGTCCAGCAGCCGCCATTGCGCTCCGTCGCGATGACCGGGCTGGATGTGTGAATGGCGACGCCTGATTTGACGGCGGCATGGGCAAGGCCGCGCGCATAGGCAAGCGGCTGCAGGGTGCCGGCGCGTTTGTCGAGCAGCGAGCCGGTATAGGCATCGCTGCCGATACGTTTGGCCGTTTCCGCTGCATCGAGCAGCGTCACGGCTGCGCCGCGGGCGGACCATTGCGCCGCGCGTGCCTCGATCTCCTTCAGCCCGTCGGCGCCGACCGCGCAATGCAGCGTGCCGTTCCGTTCCAGTTCGCAGGCAATCTGATGCTTGTCGATCAGCTCCATGACGAGCGTCGGCGCATTGCCGAGCAGATCGAGCAGACGTTCGCCATGCACCGGGCCGAGCACGTCGGGCAGATCGTTCGGCATCACCCACATGCCGGCATTGATCAGCCCGACATTGCGCCCGGCACCGCCGAAGCCGATCTCCTTGGCCTCCAGCAGCACCACCTTCGACCCGGCTTCGGCAAGATGCAGGGCGGAAGAGAGACCGGTGTAACCGCCGCCGACGATGACGACGTCGGCCGACATCGCGCCGTCGAGAGGCGAGGTCGTCGGCGCTTCGGGCGCTGTCTTTTCCCAGAGGCCGTGGGAGCGCGGATCATTCAGCATGGCTCAGTCCGATCAGAGCGAAATCGCGGATACTCTAATGCATAAAGGGAAGCGTTGAACCTGCCATTTCACGCAACGGTCTTCAGCGGCAAGCCCGCAAGGCGGCAAGGCCGAGCGCCTCCAGCGCCGAATCCAGCGAGGCCGCCTGGCGTTCGGCGTAAAGTGCCAGCTCGTCCTGGACCGTGGCGCCAAGTGCTGCCTCGAAGGCGTCACGGTTCGAGCGGGTCGCATAGTTCTGCTGCTGGTCGGTGCCGAGGTTCGACTGGAAGATGCCGGCCGCGCTGACGGGCAGGAAGTCTTCGTAGACGATCGGGGTGAAGGCGAGATAACCCGAGGCGATCAGCGCCTCCAGATCGCAGGGCAGGGTGTTCCCGACCGCAGCGGCAATGCCCGCAGGCGTCGCGGAATAGCGGAAGAAGGCCAGATCCGCCCTGCGCAGCTCATCCCAGCTGTCCGGCAGTGCCTTGAAACGCGCGGCGAGTTCGTGGTCGTAGGCGCCGGCCTTGGCGCCGCCAGCGCCCACCTGCACCTCGCCGCGAACCGAGGCGAGCAGCTGGTCATAGAGCGCCCGACCCTTCGCCGTCAGCGCCACGCCGCGCTGTTCGATCTCGCCGAAGCGGGCGGTATGCGTCCCTTGTATCGCGCCGTCATCACCGGAAAAGGCGATCATTTCCTCCAGCGCCTTGAAACTCGTCTGCCGCAGCAGGATATCGCAATGGCGGCGCGGCGGCCCTTCGATGACCGCCTTCGGCGTGATGCCGCGCTCCGGCATGCGGGCCTGGACCGCGTCGATATCGAGCGTGCGCGGCGTCAGATGGTTGATGTGCGGCCCCTTGAAGCTGACGACGTCGGCGATCAGCCGATGGGCATCGTGCAGGCGCTTGTAGGTGTCGGCGCTGACGGTCGCTTCGCCATGCCAGCGGAAGGTTTCCAGCGCCTCGGCGACGAATTCCGTCGCTTCCGCCTCGGTCAGGCCGCCGTTCTGTTCGTGGCGCTCGATCAGCGCGACGGCGCGCGGCGTGTAGATCCGCCGTTTTGCCAGAATGGCTTCGGCCTCGCCGCGCAGCCCTTCGTCCTCGATCAGTTCCAGTCGCAGCAACGAGGTGAAGACGCGGAACGGATTGACGTTGAGCGCTGCCTCGTCGATCGGCCGGAAGCTGGTGGAATGAACCGGCACGCCGGCAACCGAAAGGTCGTAGTAGCCGACCGCCTGCATGCCCATGACCGCAAACAGCCGGCGGATGGTGAAAAGCTCGTCGGCCGTACCGAGCCTTATGGCGCCGTGGCGCTCGACATCGATGCGCTCCAGCTCGCCGGCCCGGGCCAGGCGATCGCGCAGGTCGGGATCTTTTTCGAGGCAGCCGGCATTCACATCCGCCACCAGTTCGATCAGCGTGCCGTATTGCGGCACCTCCGCCCGGTACATCTGCGACATCGCCTCGGTAAACAGCGATCGGATGCGGTCTGGGGAAACGAAGGCTTGCGGCATTGGGAAACTCCGGCTCATTCCGCTTTTGCAGGATGAACCTCTTTACACGCGCCAGAAAGCGGCAAATATCGCCATTTTGGAAATAGCCCATTCTGAAACGGAATGATCATGCTGACGTCTAGACGTTTTCTGCCGTCGATTTCGCATCTCGTCGCCTTCGAGGCGGTCGCCCGCACCGGCAGCGTGACGGCAGCGGCGCGCGAACTCGATCTGACACAGAGCGCCGTCAGCCGCCAGGTAAGCGCGCTGGAGGAGCAACTTGGCGTCGAGCTCTTCCTGCGCGAACGCCAGACCATGCGGCTGACGCTTGCCGGCGATGGATATGCCCGCGAGATTCGCGAGGCGCTGCGGCGGATATCGAGCGCTTCGCTGAACCTGCGCGCCAATCCGCATGGCGGCACGCTCAATCTCGCCATCCTGCCGACCTTCGGCACGCGCTGGCTGGCGCCGCGCCTCGGACGCTTTCTCGCCGCCAATGCCGGCGTGACCATCAATCTGGTGACCCGGCTTTCGCCTTTCGATTTCCGCCTCGATTCGATCGACGCCGCCATCCATTTCGGCCACCCGCACTGGCCGGGCGCCGAACTCGCACTGCTGATGTCGGAGCGCACGGTGCCGGCCTGCAGTCCGGATTTTCTGAAGCAATATGCGATCTCAGGACCAGAGGATCTGCTCGCCGTTCCGCTTCTGCATCTGACGACGCGTCCTGACGCCTGGGAGCAATGGTTCGCCGGCAATGGCGTTTCCTTCGAAAGCGTGCACGGCATGCTCTTCGACCAGTTCGCCACGGCGGCGCAGGCGGCAATCGCCGGCCTTGGCGTCGCCCTGCTGCCGACATTCCTGATGCAGGAGGAGATCAGGCGCGGCGATCTCATCGCCGCTGTCGACCGTGAAATGGAGAGCCGCGAGCGCTATTATCTCGCCTTTCCGCCCGAGCGCGCCGATTATGCGCCGCTTGCCGCCTTTCGCGACTGGATCGTCGCAGAAGCCACCGCCAACCCGGCTGCGTGACGAACGGCTTGCATCGGCATGGCGCTTTCGACCATTATGCGCTCCAAACAACTTTGCAGGAAATCTCCATGAAGCCGATCTTCGTCCAGCTCCAATGCGCACCCGGCAAGACTTACGATGTCGCCGACGCGATCTACCAGACCGAACTGGTCTCGGAGCTCTATTCGACCAGCGGCGACTACGACCTGCTGTTGAAGGTCTATATCGAGGAAGGCCAGGATATCGGCAAATTCATCAACGACAACATCGCCAATATTCCCGGCATCGTCCGCTCGCTGACAACGCTGACCTTCAAGGCCTTCTGAATTCCCGTCAGACGCGGTTAACCTTTTTCGCGAAGATTGGCCCTCGCAAGTGGTCTCTTAAACCGCGCCTTAACGCCGCACATATCTGGTCGTTGCTGTGTTAAAAGCCCGCATCAACACGGGCCGGCGTGCAGCGATAGGTGGAAAATGTCGATCATCGAGGCAGATAGGGTACGCGAAAGCCCGCAGTTGGCAACAAGCCCGCTGATCGTCCATGTCGTGCGCCAGTTCCTGCCCAATCGCGGCGGCCTGGAAGACGTGGTCGCCAATCTCGCCCGCCAGACCGTGCGCCGCGGTTACCGCGTGCGCGTCGTCACGCTGGATTCGCTCTTCACCGCGCCTGAAGACAAGCTGCCGCTTCGCGAAGATATCGACGGCATCGAAGTGGTGCGCATTCCCTGGTTCGGCAGCAGCCGCTATCCGCTGGCACCGCAGGTTTTCCGCCATCTCGCCGATGCCGATCTCGTCCATGTCCATGCCATCGACTTCTTCTTCGACGCGCTCGCCTGGGGCCGGCTGCTGCACGGCAAGCCGATGATCGTCACCACTCATGGTGGCTTCTTCCATACGCAGAAATACGCGGCGATCAAGAAGATCTGGTTCCGGACTCTGACCCGCGCTTCGGCGATGGCCTACCGCCGCGTCGTCTGCTGCAGCGCCTCCGACCTCAAGCAGTTTTCCGAGATCGTGCCCGACAGCCTGCTGATCGAAAACGGCGCCGATATCGGCAAGTTCGCCGACACCGCTTCGCGCCGGGCAAAACGCCGCATCGTCACGATCGGCCGGTTCTCGGTGAACAAACGTCTGGACCACCTGCTCGATGCGATGGCCATGCTGAAGACCCGCGATCCGGAATGGCATCTCGACATTGTCGGCGCCGAATCCGACCTGAACCGGGCGGATGTCGAAGGCGCAATCGAAAGCCGTCATCTTTCCGGCCGCGTCACCCTGCATGTGTCGCCCGAGAACGACACCATCCGGCGCATCATCGCAGAAGCCTCGATTTTCGCCTCCGCCTCGGAATATGAAGGTTTCGGCCTGGTGGCGCTGGAGGCGATGAGCGCCGGTCTGCTGCCCTTGCTGAACGCCAACGATGCCTTTTCGACGCTCGCCGACCGGCATCCCGTTCTCATGCTTGCCGATTTCACCAATCCTGAGACCGCCGCCACGGCGCTCGAAACCGCCTATGAACACCTTTCGCGCCAGCCGGACGCCGTTCGCGCCGTGCTTCTCGACGCCGCCCGCGGCTATTCCTGGGATATCGTCGCCGGACGTTATATCAATCTCTACAGATCGCTGGATATCGTCGCCGCAGAAAGCATCTGATCTTGTCTTCCTGCCGCATAAGCTACAGCATTTCGCGTGTGAAAAGACGCGTGGGCTTAAATTCCGGTCATGCTCTGGCGAGACGAATGATCTCGTCGAGTACGAATTTGCGCGATTGCGGTGGCGTCAGATTGTGGTCGGCATCCGGCAGCATCAGCAGCCGCACGTTCGGATAGCGCGAAAGCCTGGCGCCGCGCGGCCCGAAATGGAAATAGACGTGGTCGAGCCCGACATCGCCCTCGCTGTAGATCAGCGTCAGCGGCACCTTGCGCTTGCCGAACAGCGCGAAGGAGTGCCGGACCTCGCGGGCGATATGGCGCCGGTCGGGAAGCAGCTCGAGCAGGGGCGCGATCCACGGCGACAGCCGGCGGCCAGCGGCGATGATGATGTTCCGCAGCGCCGCAACGACGTCGACCTGGCCGCGCAGCAGCCGCTTCAGCGTGTCGAGTCGCGCGAGGCGCTGGCTGTAATCATCGAGGCTACGGGGAACGGAGACGACATGCTCCCGGCGCACCGGCATGTCAGGATCCCAGTAATAGACGAACGGATTGATCGACACGACTGCCTTCAGCCGTTCGTCGGCGACGCCGGCGCGGAAGGCGACATAGCCGCCGCTGCATCGGCCGGCGACCATGACGGGGCCGGCGACGACGCTTTCGAGCAGATCCAGCGCAGCGACTGCATCCGCGGTCTGCGTATCCGAATAAAGCACCTGTTCCGGCGCATCCGGCCGCGGCGGGCTGTCGCCGACATTGGCAGAATCGAAGCGCAGCGAAACGACGCCCTGGCGGGCGAGCTCGCGCGCCATATCAACCGTCGTCCGTCCCCAGCCGGCATGCCGGTCATAGGCAGTCGACAGGAAGAGCACGGCATTGCCCTTGATCTCGCCGAGCGGCCGGCTGACGACGCCGACCAGATGATTATGGCTTCCGAAACGGACCGGCGTTTCCGCAAAACCGTCGCCGGCAAGCGGCGGGTTGTCGATCGCTGCCGGTGAATGGGCGGCGGATGTCGCCGTCGTCCTTGTCTCCAGCCACGCCGTCAGCAGCGCCACGACAGTCATCGGCGTTTTGGCAAACAGCGGGTTGGTGGCGAGTTCGTCATAGCCTTCGAAAGCCTTCTGCTCGACATCGGCGCCAAGCGCCTTCAGCGCATCGGCAAAGCCGGTATCCTCGGCTTTGGCAGGACGTTCGAGGATCAGGTAGCGGGAGGTTGCGAGCCCCTGCGGCGAGGTGATGTTGAGCTTGCCGAGCTCGGCGGCGATCTCTTCGGGCATGACGAGCCCGGCAATCTGCACCTTGGCAGTCTGGATATGCTCTTTGCCGAGGCCGAGATCGGCATCGATGATCTTGGACCACATGTTGAGTTCGCGTAAATAGGCTCTGCCGCTCAGCACCGGCGCCAGCATGACGAGGCTGTCGACGCCGTCGATCGATAAACCGACGCGATGGGCAAGCGTCGCACCGAGGCCCTGGGCGATGAGGATGACGCGGTCGCAGCCGCTCAGCGACTTCAGCTTCGCGGCGGCCGCACGGATCGAATCTTCCCAGGTTTCCAGCCTTGCCGGCAGCGCGTCGAAATCGAGCGCATCGCCAGTGCCGCGATAGTCGAAGCGCAGGCTCGCCACGCCGATATCGGAGAAATGCTCGGCCGCGACGCGGAAGAATTTCCGGCTGCACATCTCCTCGAAACCCCAGGGGCTGACGAAGAGCACCGCAGCCGAACGTTTCCTGGCGAGAGGATTTTCAGGCATGAACAGCCCGATCGTGCCGTCGAAGACGACAGGCAGGGCGGCGCTGCGTCCCGCACCCTCGGCCGGTTCGAGTGAGAATTCGCCAGGCGCGACCTTGGCGCGATCGGGATCGCCGGGAAGCCGCGGCGCGATGAAATTGATCGCGTGGCCGATCGGCCGGCGCAGCAGGGACGGCATCTTCTCAAGAATGGAGCGCATGACTTCGACATCCTCGCCCGGCACGGCGCGCAGCACCCGCAGTGCTGCAAAATAGCAGAATGCGCCGGCGATGATCGCGCCGACGAGGCCGAGCGGACCCTGGACGAATTCCAGCACGGAAATCGCGCCGCAAGCACACAGCACGGAGGCGAGCGTCACCTTCGTCAAGCTCGCGTAGAGGCCCGAAAGCTGGGATCCGAATCCTGTCTGTCTGATCATCATCACCGACATCGCAACGAATACGAGGATACGCACGAGTGCGGCACCCTCGGCTGCAAGCCTAGGTATGATGAGTAAACAACCCGCTACCATCAGAAGGCCACCTATCACACTGATGTTCAGGCGGGAGCGGGCCCTGTCCATCGACAAAAGGTAGAGGCTGAGGATCTGCATGAAGGTATAGGCGGGAGCAACAAGCGCAAGCAGCGCCACCACCGTCCCGCTGCGGCGGAATGCTTCGCCGAACACCACGAGCACCAGTTCACTGGAGATCGCGGCAAGCCCCAGGCTCATCGGCAGCACGATATAGGCCATGCTGCGGGTGACGGCGGTAAAGACCTCGACCGGCAATGTCGAATCGTCGCTGCTGTGCCGCCGCTCGGAATAATAGGGCAGCAGGCTGCCGGTCATCTGGATCGGCAATTGCAGCGCGATATTCGCGATCGACAGACCGACGGCATAATAGCCGACCATCTCCACCGACCAGAACTGCTGCAGAAAGAGCAGCTCGAGCCGATTGAGGAAAATGGAATCGATGATGAACTGGATCGACAGGATGACGGAGGAGGAGGCGAGATATTTCAACGAGACCCCGCACCAGTCGCGCCGCGCAAGCAGGATCGGCAGCGTGGCGAAAAACAGCACGAGCTGGCCGAGCGCATAGCCGACGAGAACGCCCTCGACGCCGTAGAAAACGGCGCCGACGGCAACGCCGGCAAGCTGCACGATCGAGACGGCGACCGTCAGCTTAAAGAAGGCGCCCAGCTTCTTTTCGCCGATCAGGTAGAATTTGACGAAGGATCCGATCGCCTGGATGAAGAACAGCACGCCCGTGACCAGAGCGACGGATGGCGCCGTGTCGGCCCAGTGCATCTTTTCGGAGGTCAGGAAGAACAGCGCGTAGAGCGCCAGCAGCACGACGGTCGAGAACATCATGAAGCTGACGAGGATGGCGGCGAAACCCCGCCGGCGGCGCGCATCGAAGCCTTCCGCCGAAAGTTGCGGCAAGGTCTTCAGCAGCGTGATGCTGGAGCCGAGCTCGGCGATCGAGGCGCCGGTCACCACCAGCCAGAGCGAGAAGGCGACGATGCCGTTGGCTTCCGGCCCGAGCAGCCGCGCGGTTATGATCGATGAAACAAAGCCCGTCAGAAGCAGCAGCATGCCTGCCGCCGCGTTCATCACCGAGTTTGCGATAATACCCTTCGACATCTGTCCATCCGTCAGGATCGGCCTACCGCCGCATACCCGCCATCTCTAATGCGAAAATGTTAAAATAAAGCGGAGTGACGACCTCAGCTTAGCTCGCCTGCATCGCCGCCAGCGTCTGAAGCGCCTTCTCGTAGCTGTTTTCTGCGAGGTAACGCAGCAGGAACTCCCGTGCCTTCTCGGCCTTCTCTTCCGCACGCTCGGGTGCGCGGAAGATATCTTGCAGGTGCGCGGCCGCAGCCTCGGGTGAGGGATCGGCCCAGACCGCGCCTTCGAGCCCGGCAAATTCGGGATGGGTATCGACCACCGGAATGAGGGGAGAGGCAACCAGCCAGCTATTGTCGGGATCGCAGAAATCCACCGTGCCCGACCAGGCCGTGGAAATGACGGGCGTACGCTGCACGATCGCCTCGGCCACCGTCAGCCCGAAACCCTCGGAACGATGCAGTGAAAGATAGGCGTCTGAACAGCGGATGAGGCCGTTGATATCGGAGTCCGACATCCTGTCGGTGACGATCCTGATCCGGGTATTGCCCTTAACCGAGGCGACCAGTTCGCGCAGGCCCTCATCCTTGTTGATATCGCCGCTGGCCTTCATCAACAGGAAGGCGCTGGGGCAATCGGCGGCAAATATCCGGAAGGCCTCGATGACGGCCTGCGGATTCTTCCGGTTGATCGAGGAGCCGGCGCTGAAAATGAAACTGACGAGAAAGGCGTCTTCCTCGATGCCGAATTTCTGGCGCATTCCTTCCGTCGCCGGCTTCTCGGTGACGGGATGCGGAACGACGATGACCGGTGCCGCAGTGAGGGGCGCAATCGCCCGCCTGGTGAATTCCGACGGAACGAAGACGGCATTCATGTAATGCATCGCATTGCGCCACTCGGCCGGCACGACTTCGAGCTCCCAGGCAAAATAGCCGATGTTGAAGGCGCGGGTGAAATTGGCAACGCCCTTCTTCAGGATGGCGCGCGGCAGCATCGGCGGATTGAGATGCCAGATCCGGCTCCCTGCGGCTTCGGTGGAGAGATGCGACGGCATCCATCCGGCAAAGGAATTCTCGTCAGGATGCGTGCTGACGTCGGAGAGCGAAATCGCCCGCCCAGCCTCCGACAGAGCGCCGGCGCAGAGCCTTGCCGATTCGCCGACGCCGACCGCCATCGAGAGATAGCCGACGATTTCCACCGGCCTGCGCGGATTGAAGGCAAGACGCGACCGCGGGATCAGCCGCTGCAGAACATGGGCGCGCAGAAAGCGGTATATCGTTCTCAAATCACGGTCTTTCCCAATGGATCGGCATCATCCTTCGCAGCGGCTTCAGCCCTCGATTGCGACGCGATGCGAACTGCCTAGACTTCTGATCTCGCCCGCAGGCGGAATATCGCTTTCCACGCCGGACAGCGCGTGGAGCTTCACGCGCCGCATCGCGCCGGGGGCAAGGTGGAACCAGTCGTCGTCGGCCCGATAGCCTTCGACGTCGATATGCACAGATTGCGCCAGCCGGTCGGTCCTGAGGTCAACGAACCAGTCGTCGCCGTCTCTGGTGAATGATGCTTCGATACCTGCATCATGCAGCGCCTTCCCCCGTCCGCACGGGAAGTGGAAGCTCTCGGCGAGGATGGTACCGTCCGCCAGCGAGCGCAGGCGCGCCACACTGGCATCATGCGCCGGCGGCCCGAAACGGAAAGCATAGGTCGTATCGAAGAAGGCGCCGAACAGCGCGGTGCAGGCAAGGCGCTCCGTGTCTCTTGCCGCCAGCTTGAAGGCCCTGCTGCCGCTGACGACCTGCTGTTTTCCGCCGCGCAGGCAGACGACCTCGAGCTCGACATCGAGTGCTGCGTCCGTCTCGTTGACGACATGCACGTCGAGACCGTTCGTTCCCTCGTCGGTGAAGACCACTTGCACCGGCCGGAATGCACGGCGCATCGCATACCAGACCGGCTTCGGCTCTCCGGTGGAGTCGATCACCCCCCAGCCGGGGCCGGGCAGCAGGTCCTGCAGCGTCCAGACGAGCGCGCCGTTGCAGGCGGAGCCCTTGCGCCGCCATTCGGCAAAAGTCTCCTCGATCACCTCGCCGGTAACGGCGCGGGAGAGATCGAGATAGCGTTCCGGATCTTCGCGGCGCAGCTCAGCCGGATCGAAACCGTAGAGAAGCTGCAGGTAAAAGTCGCGAACATCCTCGAAATCCCACGATGCACTGCGGTCGCGGGGCACGCGGGCCTTCCACAGCGGGCTGTGGACGGCGGGCACATCGAGATGGCGCTGCAGCGTTCTTTGCTGCGGCACATGCGCGAAGGCGAGGCTTTCGGAGGCAAAACGCACATCGGCGCGGCGCGCATCGGCAATCGGCCGCATATAGGCGCCGACGCCGTAATAATGCGCAATACCGGCATTGGGCGAAAAGGGCATCGCTCCGCCATAGGGCGAGTTCGAGACATAGGGCACGTCGGGGCGGATGCGCGCGACGACCGCCGGGATGATTTCATCGGTGACCGGCCCGCTCCAGAATTCCGCCGGCAGGCCGAGCATCGCCGCCTGCTGGTGGATTTCGCTGCCGCCGCAGAGCACGGCCAGCGAAGGCGACGCCTGCACGCCGTGCAGGAATTCCTCAACCTCCGCATGCACGTGGCCGAGAAAAGCCTTGTCGTTGCGCGGATAATCAAAATTGGCGAACATGAAGTCCTGCCAGACGAGCAGACCGAGCTCGTCGCAGAGCGCGAAGAAATCAGGCGTTTCGTAGGCCATGGTGCCGCCGATGCGGATCATGTTCATGCCGGCTGCAGCGGCAAGCCGCAGGAACGGCTCATAATCCGCCCGCCCGCCCGGCAATCGCGCGATATCGGCCGTCGTCCACACGGCGCCGCGGCAGAAGATGCGTTCGCCGTTGACGAGGAGCGCGAAGTCGTCGCCATCGGCACCACGGTTGACGTCAATACGCCGGAAGCCGGTCCTGCCGAGCGGATATTCCGCGCCATCGGAAACCAGCGTCAGCGCGTAGAGACGCGGAGCGCCATGCGTATGCGGCCACCAGGCCTCTATGTCGGAAAGCTTGAGGATAGCCGAGTAATGACTGTCGCCGACCTTCTCGAAGGACTGCTCCATTCCGCCGCAGCGCAGCAGCATTGCCGGATCCTCGGCATTGCTATGCAGGGACACGCTGAGACGGCCGACGCCACTCTCCTCCAAAACGGCGCGGATGGAGACATTGTCGATCGAGACGGGATGACGCCGGATCATCGAAATCGGCCGCCATGGTCCGACGGCATGGATATCGGGGCACCAGCCCGGCATATGGCCGAGCAGCGTCGTGCGGAAATTCTTCAAGCCCGCCGGCGTGATCATCTGCGGCCGCCAGCGTGCGCGCGGGCCCGGCTCCGACAGGCGGGGGCCGAGCGCCCGGAAGCACAGTGCCAGTTCGTCGCCGCCCGAAAGCGTCACCGGAATCTCGTGCGCCGTGAACATGCTCTCGGAAAACAGGATTTCCTGGCCGTTCAGGAAGACGTGGCAGAGTGTCGCCAGCCCTTCGAAACGCAGGATCGCGTCGCCGGGCTCGGCATCGAAAAGCCGGCAGAGATACCAGGCATCCCGCGTGTTCAGCGGCTCGGGATTTTCCCGGTCGAAGAGCCCGGCTTTCTCGAGCGCGGCGGCGACGGTGCCGGGAACGGGTGCTGGAATGAACTGTGCGGAAAGCGGGATGTCGTGCGGCACGGCGCAGGCGCCCGGCTCCGTCAGGATCAGGTTCCAGCCTTCGGAAAGTAGACTTTCCTCGGCACCGATGCTTGCCAAACGCCCCCGCATGGTCAGATCTCCGGCCTCAGATTCGCCCCGCAAGCGACGCCATCATGGAATCCCATGCATCGGCGGCCGGATCAAGTGCTGCCTGCAACGGCCCGAACTTTCTGCGGGTGACGGCGCGGGCAAGCTGGAACTGCACCGATTTCGCCACCTCCGAAATACGCCTGGCATGCTCGGCGGCAGCCGCGAATTCACCAGGGGAAAGCCAGGTGAGGTAATCGGCCGCCAGCTCGAAATTGGCGCCCACCTGGCGAAGCGTGTTGAAGGCGTATTTGTGGAAGAAGCCGAACGGCCGTTCCGCCACCGCTTCGACCTGTTGTGGAAAAACGCTTGCAAAGGCGCGGATCGGATTTTCTCGGGGACGCCGAGCGAAGTGAAAGCCGGCAAGCCGCCGCGCGGTCGACCGCAGATGCGTTTCATCGGCCGGCCTTTCCGGGAATCGTGCAAATTCCGTGTAGGGCAGGAACGGCGGGTCGTTTTCCGTCAGATGCAGCTGGAACAGCCCGTCGAAATCCTCGCCTTCGAGCCGGAAATAACCGGCATTGTGGAAATAATCGACGCGCTTGGCCGCAACGTCCAGCCGATTGATCGCAACCGTCGTCTTGCCGTGCTCCTGCCGGTAGGCGGTGCCGCGCGTATCCGGCATGTAGAAGGAATCCATTTCGATCAGGCAGAGACGGGCTCGCGCAATCTGAACCTCGACATGGCGTTCGACACGGTCGTAGATGGCAAGCTCAGTCGCACGAATGTCATAGAGCGCTTCGAGATCCTCAAGCGGCACCTTGAAGAAGGTGAACTGGTCGCCCTCGAAATCCTGCGTCAGGGTAAAACCCAGCATCGCCTCTGGCGCAACGCCTGATGTTGCCAGAACCTCGATCCAGAGATCGACATAGCAATTGGTTTCCGGCCAGGCGCGCTCGCCGGAATGCAGTGGATGCGCCCGGTAGGTTTCCGGGTCGATTCCCGAAAATACCCCCGAAAATACCGACGTCATCGATTTGCTCAGCCCCACAGCGCTTTCCGTACGCTGGCCGGCCATTGCTTCACATCGAGCCCGTGATGATGGAAGAGGGCAAGGGCGATGCGCTCCAGTCCGAAGCCGACGCAGGCGGTGTGTGCGACACTGCCGTCTTCGAGATTGAGACCCCACTTCGTGCCGAAGGCATCCTGATGGTAGTTGAAGCTCATGCAGGCGGTCGGATTGGCGGCCGAGGTGATCGGGATCAGCAGCTCGAACTTCAGGTTCTGGTCGCGCTGATTATTGGCGAGCATCTTGCCGGCGCGGCCGAAGAACGGATCATTGGCGACGTCGATCGTCACATCGAGGCCGACGGCCTTCATCATCTCGACGCCGCGATCCATCCAGCGCTGGCGGAAATCGGTGACGTGCAGCTCGGTGCCCATGCAGACATATTCACGCATGCGGAACAACTGCTGGCGGGCAGGGTCTTTCGACGGCTCATGGCGGAAGCAATAGGATTGCAGGTCGAAGAGGCCGCCCGTCTTTGGCAGGTTGCCGCGCTTGGCGATCGTCGGATAGAGCGGATAGCAGGCAGCCGGCGTCAGCACGATATCGGTCGCCTCCTGTCCCTTGGTCCAGTCTTCGCCGACCTCCATGCATTGCAGCAGGCTGACATGATCGAGCTCGCTGCCGCAGAAGCTGTGCACCGTGCCGGCGAGCTGCGGAAAGCTCTTCATGTAGCCGCTCTTTTCGAAGAAGGCGCGGTTCATGCCGGGCGGAAAGCGCATGGCTTCGGCACCATCGGCGCCGCCGAACGTGTCGATCAGGCGCTCGAAGGCAGCGATCACGTCTTCGAACTGGCCGCTGCGGCCGTAGAGTCCGTCGATGCCGGTATCTATCAGCAGACCGGATTCGAAAAGCCGGTCCAGAAACGAGGTCTGCATATCCATGACTGTCACCCCAATAGGCTAGTGTCCTGCTTATGGACAAGAAGCATGCTCGACGTGTTGCCGAGGATGCGGTCATTCGAAATCATGAGCTGTGCGGAATGCGCGTCGCGCAGATGGCGTCCGAGGCTGAAGGGCGTGCCGTTCTTATAGCCCATGATGCCGCAGATCAGCATCGCATGGTTGACGATCTCCAGGATCGTCTCGGACGAGGCGATCTTGAGGTTGTTCATCGCCACTGCAAAGCCCATCGAGGACAGCCGGTCGGCATCGGCCTTGGCATCTTCATAGGCCTTGAGGCCGGCAACCACGTTGGATTTCACCATCTGCAGCAGGTTCGAAACCTCGGCGAGGCGCAGCGCGCCCGGCGGCTGGGCATCCGGCGCCTTGCGGGCTGCGGCACGCACGAAAGCCTGGGCGCGCACAACCGCGTCGACGGCGATGCCGTACCAGACGCCACTCCACAAGAGGTGCGAGGAGGCAAGCATGGACTGCGCCGCGATCTCAGCGAAAGGCTTCGGCAGGATCTGGCAAGCCGGCGCTTCGCCCTTGAACAGGAAGCCGTCGGAGCAGGTGCCGCGCATGCCGAGCGTATTCCAGACATGCGTTTTCTCGAGCGTGTACTGGTCCTTGAGGAAGGCCGTCAGTACCTGATCGGAGGAAGCCGCCTGCGCGTGGGCACGCGAGGTGATAAGAATAGCGTCGGCGTGCGAGCCGTAGGAAATGACAGTCGCATCCTTTTCGAGGCGGCACGTGTCGCCATCGACCTCGACCGCACAGATGCTGTTGCGCAGATTTCCGCCGATACCACCTTCGGTGGTGGCGGATGCGATCAGCAGCTGTTCGGCGGCGATGCCGCGCATGAAGCTGCGATGCCATTCGCTATCGGCGCCGTGTTCAACGAGGCTCGACAGCTTGATGTGGTGCATGGCGAAGACCATGGCGCTTGCGGCGCAGGCCTGGCCGAGCATCGAGCACAATTCGGCGATCTCGGTGATCGAGGCGGATTCGCCGCCGAGATGGCGCGGCACCTGGATGCCGAGCAGCCTTTCGGCCTTCATCGCATCGACGGCTTCCCGAGGAAAACGGGCTTCGGCATCAACGGTATCCGCGTGTTTCGCCGCAATTTCGGCGACGCGGGCCACCCTTGTGACAAGACCGTCCTGCATGATCTTGACGGGGAAATTCATCAGGCGACCTTCCGGCCGTCCCGGATGAGATCGACGGTTCTGGCGATGGCCGAGATGCTCGCGAAGGATTTGCGGTTCAGGAGATTGTCGGGAAACTCGATGTCGAAGGCCTCTTCGAGGCCAAGCATCAACTGCACAGAAGCAAAGGACGTCAAACCTGCCGCATAAAGATCGGCGTCGTCGGCGACCTGATCGATCGGCCCAGGAAGCTTGCCGAATTTGGCTACGAGGTCGCGGATTGCCTTATTCATCCCATCACTCCAAGATTCTCATGATCCCGATCCGGCGTTCATCGCCTTGTCATGAGCGTTCTTTTAGTGCGGAAAACAGAACATTCCGCTAATTTATTGAGTTAAATATGCCTAAGGCTCATAGTTAGGATTTTAGCGATCATTCCCGCGCCGTCGTAAACAACCACCTTATATCAATGACTTAAGATAATTTCGATACTGCGACACAGTCTGGTTTCTGGCGTGGCGAGTACAGAAATGACACGCAAAACGCCGCGTTTTGTCTCAACCGGCCGGTGGATAGGAATGCTCGCCGCCGCGATAATCGGTGATGGAATAACATCCGTCGCCTGTCGCACGGATCGCACTCCCAGTGACGACGGCCTTGCCGTGACCGCCTGGGATATCGAGGATGTATGCCGGCTGGCAGAGACCGGAAATTCGCCCGCGCAGCGCCGCGACGATCTCCTGCCCCTCGTCGATCGTCACTCTGAAATGACTGGTGCCGGGCGCCAGATCCGGATGATGGAGGTAATAGGGTTTGACGCGGATTTCGACGAAGGCCTTCATCAGCTTCGCGAGCACGTCGGGATCGTCGTTGACACCCTTGAGCAGCACTGACTGGCTGACCATGGCGATGCCGGCATCGACGAGGCGGCCGCAGGCCGCCCGCGCTTCGGTCGTCAGTTCGCTGACATGGTTGGCGTGCAGCGCGATATAGACCGTCTTGCCGCTCGCCTTCAGCGCGGCGATCAGCGCCGCATCGATCTTCTCGGGATCGACGACCGGAACACGCGTATGGAACCTGATGATCTTGACGTGCGCGATGCTGGCAAGCGCCTCCATGATCTCGCCGAGCCGGCGCGGGGAAAGCACCAGCGGATCGCCGCCGGTGAGGATGACCTCCCAGATTTCCTCATGACCGCGGATATAATCGAAAGCGGCCTGCATCGCCGCCGCATCGAGCGTGCCGAGGCCCTGCGGCCCCACCATTTCGCGGCGGAAGCAGAAGCGGCAATAGACCGGGCAGACATGCACGGCCTTGAGCAACACACGATCGGGATAGCGGTGAACGACGCCTGCGACGGGGCTGTGGGCATGATCGCCGATCGGATCGGCGCGTTCTTCCGGGACGATCGTGAGTTCGGCTGCATCGGGCACGAATTGCCGAGCGATCGGATCATCGGGATCGGCTCGATCAATGAGCTTGCTGATCGCAGGCGTCAGCGCAACCGCGTAACGCGCCGCCACCTCCTCGAGCGCTACGCGATCGGCAGGCGCGACCAGCCCCGCCTTCACAAGATCGTCGACGCTCTTGATCGGTTTGACGACATTCATCTTCCAACCTCCGCCACCGGCGCCCAGAGCACCTGGTCGATGCGCGATGCTCCCGTCGCCAGCATCACCAGCCGGTCGAAGCCGAGCGCGATACCGCTTGCCTCAGGCATCAGCGACAGCGCGGCGAGGAAATCCTCGTCGATCGGATAGGTCTCGCCGTAGACCCGCGCCTTCTCGGCCATCTCGATCTCGAACCGTCGCCGCTGTTCGGCAGCGTTGGTGAGTTCGCCGAAGCCATTCGCAAGCTCGACGCCGCAGGCATAGAGTTCGAAACGCTCGGCAACTCTGGGGTCGCGTGCCGAGGGACGGGCAAGGGCTGCCTCCGAGATCGGATATTCGTCGAGGATGGTGATGCGGCCGAAACCGAGATGCGGCTCGATCTTTTCGACCAGCACCCGGCTGAAGAGATCGGCCCAGCCGTCGTCATCGGCAACCCGCATGCCGACGCGCTTCGTCTCGGCCGCCAGATGGTCGCGGTCAGTCGAACCGTCGGCAGCGACGGAGGCGAGAAGATCGATGCCGGCATGACGCTCGAAGGCTTCGGCAACGCTGATCCGCTCCGGCCCGGCGAAAGGATCGCTCTCGGCGCCGCGATAGGCAAGCTTCCCGGTCTTCACTGTTTCGGCCGCCAGCGCCAGGATCCGCACGCAATCCATCATCAGGCTCTCGTAGCTTTCGCCGGCCCGATACCATTCGAGCATGGTGAACTCAGGATGATGCAGCGGCCCGCGCTCGCGGTTGCGATAGACATGGGCAAAACACGAGATGCGTTCCTCGCCGGCCGCAAGCAGCTTCTTGCAGGCAAATTCCGGCGAGGTGTGCAGGTAGAACGGCGCCTTTTGCCCATCCGTCGTCAGCGCTTCCGTCGCGAAGGCATGCAGATGCGCCTCGTTGCCGGGAGAGACCTGCAGCACCGCCGTATCCACCTCGATGAAATCCTCGCGCGCGAAAAACCCGCGCAACGCCGCCTGGATCGCATTGCGCCCGATCAGGAACGGACGGCGGTCGGCATGCACGGACGGGGTCCACCAGGGGGACGCTTTCGCCGAAGAGTTCATTCCAAGCTTTCTTCGCCGGAGAGGCCGGTATAGGGGGTGGCTATTTCCCGGATTTTAGGTTAGTTGCGCCCCAAAGAAAAACATTTGCGTCTTCGGAGCGTCTCGACAGTCATCTACGACGCCGAAAGCCGAGTTACAAGGAAGTCTTATGGTCAAGGTCATCGCCTCTTCGGTCCGCAAGGGCAACGTTCTCGATGTCGACGGCAAGCTCTACGTCGTTCTCACTGCGCAGAACTTTCATCCGGGCAAGGGCACGCCGGTCACCCAGGTCGACATGCGCCGCATCGTCGACGGCGTGAAGGTTTCCGAGCGTTGGCGCACCACCGAACAGGTCGAGCGTGCCTTCGTCGAGGACGTGAACCATCAATTCCTCTACGAAGACGGCGAAGGCTTTCACTTCATGAACCCTGAAAACTACGATCAGGTCGTCGTCGATGTCGACACGATGGGGGACGACAAGGCTTATCTGCAGGAAGGCATGACCTGCGTTCTGTCAATGCATGAAGGCATTGCGCTGGCAATCCAGATGCCACGCCACGTCACGCTCGAAATCATGGAGACGGAACCGGTCGTCAAGGGCCAGACGGCTTCGTCGTCCTACAAGCCGGCCATACTGTCGAACGGCGTGCGCGCCATGGTGCCGCCGCACATCAATACCGGCACCCGCGTCGTCATCGCGACGGAAGATAATTCCTACGTCGAACGCGCCAAGGACTGATCCTGGTTTCAGCTTATCGAAGAGGCCGGCTCACGCCGGCCTTTTTTGTATCCGCCGTCTCGATTAATAATCGGAGCATGATGTCGTCCGAAGACCGCTCACACTTTTCGGCATCATGCTCTATCTTTTTGTTTTCACGCAATTCCGGACGCAAAACCGCGGCACACTTTTGCGCGACATGCTTTAGAGATGCGGGTTGCGCGGACGGTATTTCTTGACGAGCTTCTGGTTGATCTCAGCGGCGCCCGGCATGTTGGCACTGAGATAGATTGGCGCATCGCCGGATTTCGAAAGCTCCGAGGCGACTTCCGCGAAGATCGCATTGATGACCGTCACCCCGACTGCTGTCGAGACTGGCCCAACCCGAAGCCCGGTGCCTTCGAGATCGATAACGGCGTCACCCGGTGGCAGGCCGTTATCGAGCACCACATCGGCCGCGTCGGCGAGCCGCCGGCGGCCATTGGCGATCGCTGAGGAATAGGCGATCGACGTGACGGCAATCACCTTTGCGCCGATTTCACGCGCATAATCGGCGGCCTCGATCGGCGCGGCGTTCACGCCCGAATTGGAGGCGATGATGATGACATCGCCCGGCTGCATGCCGTAACGCTCCAGCATCGGCCGTACCAGGCCCTGCGTGCGCTCATAGACCGAACTGATGACCGCGCCCTCATGCAGCATGGCCGAGCCGACGAGTACCGGCACGGTGAAGGCGAGCCCGCCGGCACGATAGTGCACCTCTTCCGCCAGCATATGCGAATGGCCGGTGCCGAAGACATAGACGCGTTTGTCGCCGCGGGCAGCATCGAGGATGACGGCTGCTGCCTGCGCCATCGGCTCGGCAAGCGTCTGCTTGAGTTCTTCCAGCCGGCCGATGAGGTTGGAGAAATAGGCATCGGTGATATCAGTCATCCGGCTTATCCTTGATTTCAGGTCGCTTCGCCGCTGAGCCAGGTGGCGGTGACGGCAAGCGCATCGGTGAGATGCACGAGATCGGCACGCGCACCCGGCGAGAGATGGCCGCGATCGGCAAGCCTGAGGAACCGGGCCGGATAAAGGGTCGCCATGCGCAAAGCCTCGGCGAGCGTCAGGTCGAGATAGGTGACGCCGTAACGGATCGTCGAGATCATGTCGACATCGGAACCGGCCAGCGTGCCGTCGGACAACACCAGCTTCGAGCAGAAGCCGCCCCTTTCGCGCCGGACGGTGCGCCCGTTCAGCGTGAACGAGTCCTTCTCCGACCCGACGAGCGACATCGCATCGGTGACGAAGAACAGCTTGCCTTCGCCGCGTTTGGCGCGCAGCGCCGTGCGCAGGGCCTTCGGATCGACATGATGGCCGTCGGCGATAATGCCGCACCAGGTCGAAGGATGATCGATCGCCGCGCCGACGAGACCGGGCGCACGGTGTCCCAGCTGGCTCATGGCGTTGAAGAGATGCGTGACTCCCCGCGCGCCGGCATCGAAACGTTCTTCCGCCGCCTCGCTCGAACAATCGGAATGGCCGATGCTGACGATGACGCGGGCTTCCGCAAGCTCGCGCACCTGGGCAACCGTGACCTGCTCGGCGGCCATGGTGACCAGCAGCGTGCCGATCGCCTCGCGCGCCTGGATGAAGGCCTTGACATCGCGGTCATCCACCGGCCGCATCAGTTCCGCCAGATGCGCGCCCTTGCGCGCAGGCGCCAGATGCGGGCCTTCGAGATGCAGGCCGGCGACGCCGCGGTTCATTTTCACTGCCTCCTTGGCCGCCTCGATGGCGGCAATGGAGGCCTCTGATGTATCGGTGATCAGCGTCGGCAGCAGCGACGTCGTGCCATAGGGCCGGTGTCCCCCGGCGATAATGTCCATCGAAGCGGCGGAAGGCTCATCGTTCAGCATCCGCCCGGCGCCGCCATTGACCTGCGCATCGATGAAACCGGCGGACAGAACACCGCCGGCAAGCGTCACCACCTCGCCGTCCGGCAGATCGTTTTTCGCGACGATCGCTTCGACGCGGCCGCCGACAACGATGAGGGCCTTGTCGTCATGGAAGCGCTCGCCGTCGAAGATGCGGGCGCCGAGGAAGATCTTGCGGACCATCAGACCGTCTCCGTCACCTTGAGCAGGTTTGCCGGCTTGTCGGGATCGAAGCCCTTGCGGCGCGTCACCGACTCGATCAGCCGGTAATAGACGAGCAGCGACACCAGCGGATCGACGAGGCCGTTGCCCGTCGTCGGCACGCGCAGATGGACGCCGGAAAGCGGCTGCGTCGAGAAACCGACGGTGTTGGCGCCGAGTTTCTGCAGGCGTTCCAGCGCCTGCACATTGTTGGCGAAAGCCGCATCGTCGGGCGCAAAGGCGACGATCGGGAAGCCCGGCTGCACCAGGCGCATCGGACCATGCATCAGTTCCGCCAGCGAGAAGGCCTCGGCATGCAGGCCGGAGGTCTCCTTGGCCTTCAACGCCGCTTCGAGCGCGATCGCGAAAGCCGGGCCGCGGCCGGCGGTATAGAGCGAGGTCGCATTGAAGAGCACCTCCTCGGCTGCCGCCGTGTCGATGCCGGCGGTTGCCGAGAGCGCCTCCGGCAGCTTGCCGAGCGCGGCTTGCAGATCGGACGCACCGCCGATCGCAGCCGTTACCCCGGAAAGGGCTGCAACCGAGGCGATGAAGGATTTTGTCGCCGCGACACTCTTTTCAGCACCTGCATTGAGACCGAGAACAATATCGGCCTGCTTCGCAAGCGGGCTGTCGGTGACGTTGACGACGGCGATCGTCGTTGCTCCGCCCTTCTTCGCCGCATCCTGCAGCGCGACGATGTCGGGGCTGGCACCCGACTGCGAGACGGTGAAATGGACACCGCCCTTCAGATGCAGCGCCGCACCATAGACCGAAGCGATCGACGGGCCGACCGAGGCGACCGGAACGCCGCAGGTGATCTCGAAGAGATATTTGAAAAAGGTGGCGGCGTGGTCCGAGGAGCCGCGCGCCGCCGTCGTCACCACGCTCGGGCGGGCGGACGAAAACAGCCGGGCGATCTCGGCAAAGACCGGTTTTTCCTTTTCGAGCAGCGTGGCCACCACCTCGGGCGATTGGCCGGCTTCCTGCAGCATCAGTGACTGGTTGTCATTCATAGGTCATCTCCGATTCTCAATTCGGCAACGAAATCATAGGCATCGCCGCGATAATGCGAGCGGGTGTATTCGACGACGCGCTGGTCTTCCAGGCGCGAGACACGTTCGATCAGAAGCGCCGGCGCGCCTGATTTGACGTTCAGGATCGCGGCAGAGGACGGATCAAGCGTGACCGCAGTCAGCCGCTGCAGCGCGCGCACGGGCCTGTGGCCGCTGGCCGTCAACGCATCGTAGAGCGATCCCTCACCGCCGGCATCGTGTCCCAGGAACTTGATCGGCACCACGGCGCGTTCGATCGCCAGCGGCAGGCCGTCGGCAAGGCGCAAGCGGTCGAGTCTCAGCACCGGCTCGTCGCCGCCGAGGCCGAGCAGGAAGGATTCCTCCGGCGACGGCGTATTGACCGCCCGCGACAATATCCGTGCGGCCGGCAGACGCCCGCGCGAGCGCATGTCGGCGGAGAAGGAGGAAAGCCGCCACAGCGACTGTTCCATGCGCTCCACCCTGCTCGATACGAAAGTACCGCTTCCGTGGCGCGATTCCAGTGCGCCTGACGCCATCAGGTCGCGATAGGCGGTGCGCACGGTGACACGGCCGAGCTTCAAAGCCTCGGCAAGGTCGCGCTCGCCCGGCAGCGCTGTGCCGGGCTTCAGCAGCCCTTCCTGAATGAGGCCGGTCAGCGTCTGCGCCAGCCGCTTGTAGAGCGGCCCGGTCAGCGCCTCGTCACGCAGGCCGCGGCTCTTCAGTTCCGCTATCAGACTGGTTCTATCCATGGACACACAATAGAACCTATATAGAACCAATCGGCAAGTCAGAATCGAATATGGAACGAAAAAACCCTCACCGGCGGACCAGCAAGGGTTTCATAGCGCTCGAATTTGACAGCCGTGCGTGCGGCAGAAACACTCAGTTCTTGGTGAAGATATAATCCGTCTCCTGGCGCAGCACTTCGCCGGGGCGCAGGACCGCATTCGGAAAACCTTGGTGATTGATGGCATCCGGCCAGACCTGCGTCTCCAGGCAGAAGCCGGCGAATGGGCCGTATTTGCGCCCGCCGATGCCGGGCGCTCCGACATCGAGCTTGAAGCCGGCATAGAACTGCACGCCTGGCTCCGTGCTGCGCACTTCCAGCGACACACCGGAATAAAGGCTGCGGGCAAGCGCGACGCTCCGCTTGGCGGTACGCTCGCCCGACAGGCAGAAATTGTGGTCGTAAAATGCTTGTTGGCTGCCGACGAAACGCTTCATCGGCGCCATCTCGCGGAAATCGAATTCCGTGCCCTCGACGGGACGGATCTCACCGGTCGGCACCTGCTTCTCATCGGTCGGCAGATAGTGATCGGCGGCTATCATGATGTCATGGCCAAGCGCGTCTTCGCGGCCGTCGAGATTGAAATAGGCGTGCTGGCAGACATTGGCGAGCGTCGGCTGGTCGCTGGTCGATTCGTAGGTGATCGACAGTTCACCATTGCCATGCACCCAGAAAGTCGCCTGGATGGTGCAATTGCCGGGATAGCCGGCGCGGCCATCAGGATCGACGATCTTCAGCACCACGCGGTCGACGTCATGCTCGACGATCGTCCAATTGCGTTTGGCGATATTGTCGCTGCCGCCATGCAGATGCGTGACGCCGTTTTCATTCGGCTCGAGCTGATAGTCCTTACCGTCAAGCGTGAACCTGCCGCCGCCGACGCGGTTGGCGCAGCGGCCGGGCGTCGCGCCGAAGTAGGACGAATAAAGCAGATAGCTGTCGAAATCGTCGAAGCCAAGCTGCAGCGGCGCATCATGTCCCTCGAGACGCAGATCCTGGATGACCGCGCCCCAGCTGATGATCTTGGCCGTCAGCCCGCCGCCCTTGATCTCGACGCGATAGACGGTCTCGCCCGCCTGCGTCTGCCCGAAAACGTCCCGCTCCAACTTATCCGACATGATCGACCGTCCATTCTGTCCCTGCTGAATTTGCAGCGATTCAAACTGTGCATTGCACGTCCGACGAAGACGCGCGGTGTGGTAGGCTTCAGGACAGGAACCTGCCCGGATTTGCTTCGATCCGCAACCGGCGGATCAGAAAGAAAAGCCGCAGCAGTGATGCGGCGGCATAGGCTCGCGGCGCGATCGTCAACGGTCAGAGATCGGTGCCGATCTCTTCCACATCAAAGGGCGTCGTCTGGTAGATTTCGTTGATCCAATTGCCGAACAAGAGATGCGCATGGCTGCGCCAGCGGTTCTGCGGCGCAAGCGCCGGATCGTTATGCGGGAAGTAGTTGTGCGGCATCTTGATTGGCACGCCGGCATTGACGTCGCGGAAATACTCGTCGGAAAGCGAGGTGGAATCATATTCGACATGGTTGAACATGTAGAGCCGCCGGCCTCTCTTCTCGTGCACGAGGCAGACGCCCATTTCGCTGGACTCCATCAGGATCTCCAGGCTTTCGGATTTCTCGATGTCAGTGCGGCGCACTTCGGTCCAGCGCGACACCGGCACTTCGAAATTGTCGGAAAAGCCGTTGAGATAGATGGAGGACGGCTTGAGGTTCCGGTGACGGTAGACACCGAAGGCCTTCTCCTTCAGCTCGTATTTCGGAACGCCGTGAAAATGATATACCGCCGCCATCGCGCCCCAGCAGACGTTCATCGTCGAATGGACATTTGTTTCCGTCCAGTCGAGAATCTCCTGCATCTCCGGCCAATAGGTGACGTCCTCATAGGGCAAAAGCTCGATCGGCGCCCCGGTGATGATGAAGCCGTCGAACTTGCGGTGCTTTACCTCTTCCCAAGTCTGGTAGAAGGCAAGCAGATGATCCTCGGACGTATTCTTCGCCTTGTGGCCGCCGATGCGGATAAGCGACAGTTCCACCTGCAGCGGCGAGGCGCCGACGAGACGGGCCATCTGCAGTTCGGTCTTGATCTTGTTCGGCATGAGGTTCAGCAGCCCGATCTGCAACGGTCGGATATCCTGACGGATCGCCAACGTCTCGGTCATCACCCGCACACCCTCCTGAACCAGGGTTTCGAAGGCGGGCAGCGTATCGGGGATCTTGATGGGCATTGCGGTCACTCGATCAAAAACAAAAACCGGCGGCGACAAAAATCGCTACCGGTCCGCACGCGGCCCTTTAGCGACTTTTTTAACGTGGCTGCAAGCCGGCCGGCCAAATCACCACGGAGGCCTTAATTAGACCCAGTCTGATTGCGAATCAACTGGCGAATGCATGCAGGAGAGACTCATGCAAGCATCATCACACTTTAATGACTGATAGAATCTGTTGATAGACCGGTAACGCCACCATGTTATTTATAGGGGCATGGGCGATTTGGAAAAGCGTAATGGCAGATAAGATCGAGAGGAGGCCGGGCATCCGGAGGCAGGATAGGGTAGGGTATGATTTAAGCCTGACATATCGCCTCGGCGTCATGTTCTCAGCATTCTGGAATTCGGAAGTGCGTGGCAAGGTGCTGTTTCTGGCGACCGTGCTGATCCTCGTTATCCTGGCGACATCCTACGGCCAGGTCATCCTGAACGAGTGGAATGCTCCTTTCTACGACTCGCTGGAGCGCCGCGACCTCGGCGAATTCTTCCACCAGCTCGAAATCTTCGCGATGATCGCCGGCACGCTGCTGCTGCTCAACGTGCTGCAGGCCTGGCTGAACCAGATGACCGCGCTCTATATGCGCGAAGGCTTGTCGCGCGATCTGGTCGACCAGTGGCTGAAGCGCAAGCGAGCGCTGCGGCTCGCCTCCAGCGGCCTGATCGGCGTCAATCCAGACCAGCGTCTGCACGAGGATTCCCGCAACCTTGCCGAAAGCACGACAGGACTGGTTCTCGGCCTGCTGCAGTCGACCATTCTTCTTGTGAGCTTCATCGGCGTGCTCTGGGAACTTTCCAGCGGCTTCATCTTCCGCATCAGCGGCCACAGCTTCTCCATTCCAGGCTACATGGTCTGGGCGGCGATTTTCTATGCCGCTTCCGCCTCGGTGCTGAGCCAGGTGGTCGGCCGCAAGCTGGTGAAGCTCAATGCCGATCGTTTTTCGAAAGAGGCCGAGCTTCGCTTCACGCTGATGCACGCCAACGAAAACATGCCGGCAATCACCGTCGCCCGCGGCGAGGAGAACGAGCGTCGGCGCATCAACACCGATATCAGCTCGGTCCTGACAGTCGTCAAGCGGCTTGCCATGGCCAATACCAATCTCACCTGGGTTTCGGCCGGCTATGGCTGGCTGGTGATCGTCATCCCGATCATCGTTGCCGCCCCCGCCTATTTCTCCGGCGGTCTCACCCTCGGCCAGCTGATGATGTCCGTCGGTGCCTTCAACCAGGTCAACACGGCGCTGCGCTGGTATGTGTCCAATTTCGGCCCGATCGCCGAATGGCGCGCCACGCTGATGCGCGTCACCGATTTCCGCCAGGCGCTGGTCGAGATGGAAGAGGACTTCGACCTGAAGGACAGCATCGCCTATGAAAACGCCGCGCCCGACACGCTGACGCTGAAGGACGTGGTGATCGTTGCCAAGATCGGCGAAGACATCGAGGAATGCGGCGGTTTCCGCCTGCGTGAAACCGATGTCGTGATCAAGGCCGGCGAAAAAATCATGATCAACGGCGATCACAGCGTCAATCGCAAGCTGCTCTTCCAGGCGATGGCCGGGCTCTGGCCGTGCGGCAGCGGCACGATAGGCCTGCCGCCGATCGACGACATGCTCTTCGTTCCGCAGGTTGCCTATGTTCCCGGCGGCACGCTGCGCGAGGCGCTGGCCTTCCCCGAACGTCCCGAAGCCTACGAGAAAGCCGACGTCGAGGCGGCCCTCGACAAGGTTGGTCTCCATTCGCTGATCGCAAGGCTCGAAACCCGCGCCCGCTGGGACAAGCTGCTCGACAGCGACCAGCAGAAAGCGATCGGATTTGCCCGGCTGCTTCTCGTGCGCCCGCGCTGGATCATCTTCGACGAAGTGCTGGAAGGCATGGAGCCGGAATTTCAGGAAACAATGGCCAAACTGCTCACCTCGATGCCCGAAAGCGGCATGATCTACATCGGCCGCTCCGAGGCCTATCTCGAGGTGCTGAAGCCGCGCGTGCTGCATCTGCAGGCGCTGCCGTCAAAATCCGAGGAACAGCCGCCTGTCGTCCAGACCGGCGCCAGCGCCAGTGCCGGCGCTGCCGCCGTGCCCGCGCCGGCGCTGTAAAACGCCGCGCGTCCCAGCGTGTTGAGGAAAATCTCGTTGCCACGGTATGGCGAGGATGATGCGATCTTCGCCAAAATATGGGGCGAGGTGATGTATATGGCGACGATGAATGTTTCCCTGCCCGATCCAATGAAGGAATGGGTGGACGCTCAGACCAAAACCGGGCGTTACAGCAATGCGAGCGATTATGTCCGCGACTTGATACGGCGTGATCAAGAGCGCGCAGGTAAGCTGGCGGAATTGCAGCGTTTGATCACGGACGGGCTGGAAAGCGGCGTCAGTGATCGTCCCAAGGCCGATATTCTTCGAGAGGCGCGCGAACGGCTGGCTGCACGGCGTGTATGAAATACCGCACAACCGTCGAAGCGGATCGGGACGTAGTCGCGTTCTACGTTCTCGGCGCCGATCAGTTCGGCGCTTTGCAGTCGGAGCGATACGTCGATGACTTGTTCGACGCGTTTGAATTGTTGGCCGATAATCCACGCGTGGCCCGTGAGCGCCGTGAGCTAAACCCGCCGATGCGGCTCCATCCCTGGCAAAGCCTCTTTGCGTAGAGTTGGACCTATGGCCATTTTTTTCTGAAGCCGGCCGTCACATCGGCGGTATGACGCCGTTGAGGCCGACGGCGATCTGACTGGCCGAGATGCTGCCATCCGCCGCCGTCTCGCCGGTGATGACGACACCGGCACCGGGCTTCAGATCATCCTTGGTCGCAGGCGCCAACGTCACGATCGGCGTGCCATCGGCAATCGAGATGGTCTTTTCTTTGCCCTGATAGGTCAGCGTGATCGTGTGGCCGTCGACGGATTTGACGGCGTTGCTGACAGTCGCGTTGGTCATCTGGCTGTTCGGCTGCGCATCCCAGGGACGGTTGCCCTCACCGGTTCCCTTCATCGACGCCGGAAAGATCAGCACCTCGATCGCCCCGTCCGGGCCGGTGCCTTTCGGAAGCGAAGCGACGCCGACGAAATCGCCGGGCTTGATATCCTCGACGGAAGCTTTTTTGATGCCGCCGACCTTCCAGCCGGCTTTCAGCGCGACCGTCGCATCGCTGCCCTCGCGCGTCTTGACGACGAGCGTATCGCCGCTGAGGCTTTCGATGGCGCCGCGAACACGAATGCGCTGGGCGTCTTGCGCCTGTGCGGCTTGCGACAGGGCAAGCGCCACGAGGCTGCCGGCATTAAGTGCTGTGAGAAAACGGGAACGAGGCTTGCGAGACATATGACTTTTCCTTGTCGCCATTGCGATCGGCAATATCCCCGGCTGCCGGACGGCACCTTACGCCGCAGGACGACACACTGACGAATCAAGGAAAAGTGAGCCTTGAGCCTCGAGAAAATCTCAGCCTTCCAGCTCTTCCCGCAGCATTTCGAGCTCCAGCCACTCCTCTTCCATGTCAGTCAGGCTGGCGCGCAGTTTTTCCATCTCGCCGGCAAGCCGGTTGAAGGCTGCGGGATCGCGCGTGAAAAGATTGGGGTCTGCCATCACCTGTTCGCGCTTGGCGATTTCGGCTTCGGCCTTCGCCATTTCCTTTGGCAGGTTTTCCAGTGCGAATTTCTGCTTGAAGGAGAGCTTGACCTTCGAGCTGCCTGAAGCTGTTGCTTGCTGCGTCTTCGGCTTCTCCGCCGCCTTCTCGGCTTTTCTGCGCTCCTCAAGCGCGCCCTTGCGCTGTACAAGCATGTCCGAGTAGCCGCCGGCATATTCGATCCAGCGACCATCAGGCGCATCCGGCACGGCGGGTGCGATCGTCGAGGTCACGGTGCGGTCGAGGAAATCGCGGTCGTGGCTGACGAGGATGACGGTGCCGGGAAAGCCGGCGACAATCTCCTGCAGGAGATCGAGCGTTTCGATATCGAGGTCGTTGGTCGGCTCGTCGAGGATCAAGAGGTTCGTCGGGCGCGAAAGGATGCGCGCCAGCATCAGCCGGGCGCGTTCGCCGCCGGAGAGGTTTCTGATCGGCGTACGCGCCTGTTCCGGCTGAAACAGAAATTCCTTCATGTAGCCGGTGACATGGCGCTGCTCGCCGTTGACGAGCAGGTTTTCGCCGCGCCCATCCGTCAGATAGTTGGCAAGCGTATCCTCGGGATCGAGATCTTCGCGTTTCTGGTCGAGCGTCGCAATCTCCAGATTGGTGCCGAGCTTGACGATGCCGCTATCGGGTGAAAGCTGTCCGGTCAGCATCTTCAGCAGCGTCGTCTTGCCGGCGCCGTTCGGTCCGACCAGACCAATGCAGTCGCCGCGATGCACGCGGATCGAAAACGGCGTGACGATTGCCCTCTCACCGAAGCTCTTGGTGATCTTATCGGCCTCGATCACCAGCTTGCCGGATTCCTGCGCGTCCGAAACCGTCGCCTGCACCGTGCCCTGCGGTCCCTTGTGGCCGCGATAGTTCGAGCGCATCGTCTGCAGCTCGCCGAGACGGCGCATGTTGCGCTTACGCCGCGCCGTGACGCCATAGCGCAGCCAGTGCTCCTCGCGCTCGATCGACTTGCCGAGCTTGTGCTGCTCCAGCTCCTCGGCCTCCAGCACCTGATCGCGCCAGGCTTCGAAATGTGCAAAGCCCCTGTCGAGCCGGCGCGAGGTGCCGCGGTCGAGCCAGACGGTTGCCGTCGAGACCTTTTCGAGGAAACGCCGGTCGTGCGAGATCAGCACCAAGGCGCTGCGCGTTTTTTGCAGCTCGCCTTCCAGCCATTCGATCGTCGGCAGGTCGAGATGGTTGGTCGGTTCGTCGAGCAGAAGAATGTCCGGCTCCGGTGCCATAACCCGGGCAAGGGCTGCGCGCCGCGATTCGCCACCGGACAGCATCTTGGGGTCCTCATCGCCGCTCAGCCCGAGATGCGACAGCAGATAGGTGACACGATAGGGGTCATCGCCCGGGCCGAGGCCGGCCTCGGCATAGGCCTGCACCGTGTTGAAGCCGGCAAAATCCGGTGCCTGTTCGAGATAACGCACCGTCGAGGACGGATGGCGGAAGACCTCGCCGGACTGCGCCTCGACCAGGCCGGCGGCAATCTTCAGCAGCGTCGATTTTCCCGAGCCGTTACGCCCGACGAGACAGATTTTGTCGCCGGGCTCGATCTGCAGGCCGGCACCCGCCAGAAGCGGTGCACCGCCAAAGCTCAGGAAGATATCGTCGAGTTTCAGAATGGGAGGGGCCAAAAATCAGACTCCGGTAAGATCATAGGGCCGGGCGAGCACGAACGCTCGGCCACTGCGGAGCGAAAAGCGAACCTTGCCTTCCGCAACATTGGAAATGGTGCGCGACGAGCCGAAAGGCAGATGGAAATCTGCCAGCGGATAACGCGCATTCTCGATGGAAAGCCCTCTCAGCTCGCTGAATCCGGGCACGGAAAACAGGCTGCCCTTGGGAAGGTCCAGTTCGATCGCACCGGCAACCAGCGGCACTGCCTCTTCCTTGCCCGAGGTCAGCAGCAGGTCGAAACCCTCTTCCGCCAGGCTGACGGCCGACAGCAGATGCTGAAGCGCGTGGTCGGAACGTTCGCCGCCGAGCGCACCGGCGAGGATCAGCCGCCGCGCGCCCCGCGCGATGGCCTCCGCCACGGCGATTTCACCGTCCGTCGCCGCCTTCGCTGCCGGATAGGGCTGTTTCGGCACATCGGGAAATGCACCCGCGAGATCATCAGGTGTCGAATCGAAATCACCGACCCAGAGCTCCGGCGTAATACCGAGTGCTGCCGCATGCCGCATGCCGCCATCGGCCGCAATGAAGCGGCTGTCTTCGATGGCATCGCGCAGGCGCTCCGTCAGGCTGAGTTCGCCGCCAAGGAGAATGGTGAAGGTGGATTGGCTCATGGGCATTGCCCTTAGCGCAAACGAGGGGTCGAGGGGAAGGGCCGGCGAACGACGGCGTCTGCCTCAGCCCGGCGTATCCTTGTCGCGCGACAGGAAAACCGCCTCGTAGCCGCCGATGAAGCGCTCGAAAAGCGCCGCGAAGCGCTCGACATCTTCCTGCGGCCAGTCCGAAACGATTTCGGAAATGATCGCAAGCTTCTGCGCGACGATCTCGGCAAGCAGGTCCTGGCCGGCCTCGGTCATGACGACGACGATCCGCCGCGCATCGGCCTGCGAGGCCTCGCGGCGCAGCACGTTGCGGCCGACCATGTCGGCCACCACCCGGCTTGCCCGTGACGGATCGATGCGCAGCATCTCCGCGATCATGCCGACCGTGACCTCGCCGGCAGGCTGCGCCCTCCGCACGGCATCGAGCACGTCGAGATGCGATAGCTCGAGGCCCGGTGCAGCACTCTGGATCGCCAGCCGGCCGATCAGCCGCCGCCCGGTCATCAGCCGCATGCGCGCCATGCTCCGGCCGATACGCGGCACGTTTTCACGATCCGGCGCGGCCGGCTCCACAGAAGGGGTCTTGGTCAGGACGTCGCTCATCACAGGACCATAACAGAGCCGATTCAAAAATTGAATATGCCGATGTCATTAATGTGCCATTGACAACTATATGCTGTTAGCACATAAATGCACTTCAACCCGGAACGATGCCTCCCATGGACATGCAACTCGCGCCTGCGCCGCTCGTGACGGATCCTCGTCGCCGGCTTATCCTCTTCTTCTTCCTGATGACCGCCATGTTCATGGCGACGCTTGATAATCAGATCGTCTCCACTGCGCTGCCGACGATCGTCGGCGAATTCGGTCATCTCGAGCGTTTCGGCTGGATCGGCTCGGCCTATCTCCTGTCGCTGAGCGCAGTCATGCCGCTCTACGGCAAGCTCGGCGACCTGTTCGGCCGCAAATACGTGATGATGACGGCGATCATGATCTTCACCGTCGGATCGACAGTCTGCGGCCTTGCGGTCTCGATGAATACGCTGATCGCCGCCCGCGTGCTGCAGGGTCTTGGCGGCGGCGGCATCATGGTATCGATCTTCGCCGTCAACGCCGACCTGTTCGAGCCACGCGAGCGGGCGCGCTACCAGAGTTATTCCAGCCTCGTGCTGATGGCATCGGGCGCGATCGGCCCGGTGCTCGGCGGCACGATGAGCGATCTTTTCGGCTGGCGCTCGATCTTCCTCGTCAACGTGCCGATCGGCTTCATCGTGCTCGCCGGCCTTGCCTTCATGCTGCCGTACCGCAAACCGCATCGCCGCCCCAAGATCGATTATGCCGGTGCGCTTCTGCTTGCCATGACGACGACAAGCATCGTGCTTGCCACCGACAGCAGCGAACTGTTCGGTGCATTGATTTCGCCTGAGAGTATCGGCATCGTCGCCTTCGGCGTCGTCTGCGCCGTCACCTGGGTGTTCGTCGAGCGCCGCGCGCCCGAACCGATCGTTCCCCTGCAGCTGTTTCGCAATTCGACCTTCAGCCTGCTCCTGGTAATCTCGATCATGGGCGGCGCCATCGCCATCGGCATGGTCAATTATCTCGCCCTCTTCCTGCAGACCACGACCGGCCTTTCGCCGTCTGCCGCTGGCCTGCTCTTCATCCTTCTGACCGGCGGCCTCGTCTGCGGGTCGCTTTCCGCAGGCCGCATCATCTCGAAGACGGGGCGCTACAAGCCCTTCGCCATTGCAAGCCTCACCTGCAGTGCCATCGCCTTTGCACTGATGTCGCAGATCCACGCGGGAACGCCGATCGCCTTGATCGGCGCGGTCATGATGCTGCACGGCATCGGCATCGGCCTTGCCCAGCAGGTTCCCGTCATCGGCGTACAGAATGCAGCACCCGCCCGCGATGTCGGCGCCGCCACCGGCTCGGTGACGCTGTCGCGCATGGGCGGTGCCTCGATCGCCATTTCCATCTATGGCGCCATCATCGCCTCTCAGCTCGGCAAGGTCGGCATCTCCATTCCCGGCGTCGCCGATATCGAGCAGCTGACGCCGAAAATGATGGCCGCCCTTCCCGAAGCGAGCCGCCGGGCCGTCGCCGATACCTATGCCGCCGCTTTCTCGCCGCTCTTCATGACTTCCTGCGCCATTGCGCTGATCGGCCTTGCCGCCGCCATCATGCTGAAACCCGTGCAGCTGCCTCGCGCCGGCGAAACCACGAAGCCGCAACCGGCGACGGCGGAAGCTGCCGAATAGTCGAATCGTTACTGCGAGAGAATGCTTCATCGGGAGGCCTTCCTCTCGACGCCTATATCAAGGGTTGCAATTTTCTCGCAAGACTGTCGCTATCGAGCCGGTTGCTTCAATCGGGCCGTTCTTTTTCCGCGCCGTCGACGAATCTCCGCTTTGTGACGGAACTTTCGCCATAATTTCATCCGAGCGAAAGGAAGCCTTAATGCCTGAGGCTTGCTAAAATGCAACGGCGCCACATTTAAACGAAGTCTCGCTATGCAACCGATGCGTAAATCAGCTACAGCAACGACTTGTATCGGCCGATTGTGCAGCGCGAGATCAGGGGTGCGCACCTGTTGAGTTCCCCTTGCCACGGTCGGTCCGAATCTGCGGCAAACCGGCAAAACAGCGACATGATGCGGAGAATCAGACTGGACAGCTCGACGACGTGGAAATCGCCCGCGCTTTCCAGTGATGCCATCTCCGCGCCGCGGCGCTTCGCGCGTCGCATGATGCTGCTTTCGGCCCTCGCAATGGCGCTGAATGGCTGCCAATCGCTGATCGACCAATCCTATCAGCCCAGTGTCTCGCCTTCTTCCAATCCGCAGATCGTCGACGAGGTGCAGAAGAACGATCCGCGCGCGGCAATGGGCGCCCGCGAGCATCCGCGCATCGTGGCAAGCTATGGCGGCGAATACAAGGACGCCAAAACCGAGCGCCTCGTCGCCCGCATCGCCGGCGCGCTGACGGCGGTGTCGGAAAATCCGAGCCAGTCCTACCGCATCACCATTCTGAATTCGCCGGCGATCAACGCCTTCGCGCTGCCGGGCGGTTATCTCTACGTTACCCGCGGCCTGCTCGCCCTTGCCAACGACGCCTCGGAAGTCGCTGCTGTGCTGTCGCACGAAATGGGCCATGTGACGGCAAACCACGGCATCGAGCGGCAGAAGCGCGAAGAGGCCGAGGTCATCGCCAGCCGCGTCGTCGCCGAGGTCCTGTCCAGCGACATCGCCGGCAAGCAGGCGCTTGCCCGCGGCAAACTACGGCTCGCCGCCTTCTCCCGCCAGCAGGAACTGCAGGCCGATGTCATCGGCGTGCGCATGCTCGGCGAAGCCGGCTACGACCCTTATGCCGCCACCCGGTTCCTCGATTCGATGGCCGCTTACAGTCGCTTCATGTCGGTTGATCCCGAAGCCGACCAGAGCCTCGACTTCCTGTCGAGCCATCCGAATTCGGTCCAGCGCATAGAACTTGCCCGCACCCACGCCCGCGCCTTCGGCCAGGAAGGCTCGGTCGGCGACAAGGGTCGCAATTATTATCTCGACGGCATAGACGGACTGCTCTACGGCGACAGCCCGGAAGAAGGCTATGTGCGCGGCCAGACGTTCCTGCATGGCGGCCTCGGCATCCGTTTCGACGTACCGCCGGATTTCCACATCGACAACAAGGTCGAAGCGGTGATGGCCACCGGCCCGAACGACATCGCCGTCCGCTTCGACGGCGTCGCCGACAATCAGAACCAGAGCCTCACCAACTATATTTCCAGCGGCTGGGTGACCGGGCTCGACCCGTCGACCATCCAGCCGATCACCATCAACGGCATGGAAGCAGCCACCGCGCGCGCTAGCGCCGACCGCTGGGATTTCGATGTGACCGTGATCCGCAACAATTCGCAGATCTTCCGTTTCCTGACCGCCGTGCCGAAAGGCAGCGGCGCCCTTGAGCCAACGGCGAATGTGCTGCGGGCGAGCTTCCGCCGCATGACGCCGGCAGAGACCGCCTCGCTGAAGCCGCTGCGCATCCGCGTCGTCACCGTCCGGCCGGGTGAGAACATCTCGACGCTCGCCGCCCGCATGATGGGCACAGACCGCAAGCTCGATCTCTTCAAGCTCATCAACGCCCTGCCCACTGGTGCAGCCGTTGCAACAGGCGATCGCGTCAAGATCATCGCCGAATAAAAAAGGCCCGGTTTGCGCCGGGCCAGTCTGTGCTGCTGGAGGGGATAAGGTTCAGGCGTAGGCCGCCATATGCGGATCGGCGCTGACGAGCGCGCTGCGAAGCTTCTCCATCGCCCGGCTTTCGATCTGACGCACGCGCTCCTTGGAAATGCCGAGATCGGCACCGAGCTCTTCGAGCGTGGCACCGTCTTCCGCCAGACGCCGGGCGCTGATGATCTTCATCTCGCGTTCGTTGAGATGTTTCAGCGCCGAGGCGAGCCAGACTCGGCGGCGCTCGCCGTCGATCATGTTGGACACCTGCTCGTCCGGCAGGGGATCGTCGCTGACGAGGAAGTCCATCTTCTCCGCACTCTCGGCATCGCCGGAGACCGAAGGCGCCTGCAGCGAGGCGTCGTTGCCGGAAAGCCTAGCATCCATCGTCTGCACATCCGAGAGGCTGACGCCGAGGGCCGCGGCGATTTCCTGGTGAATGGATTGCAGCGTCAGCTGCGTGTCACCCTTGGCGAGCTTGGCGCGCAGACGGCGCAGATTGAAGAACAACGCTTTTTGCGCCGAACTCGTGCCGCCGCGCACGATCGACCAGTTGCGCAGGATATAATCCTGGATCGACGCCCTGATCCACCAGCTTGCATAGGTGGAAAAGCGCACGTCGCGTTCCGGCTCGAAGCGGGCGGCGGCCTCGAGCAGACCGACATAGCCCTCCTGCACCAGATCGCTCATCGGCAGGCCGAAATTGCGGAACTTGCCGGCCATGGATATGACGAGGCGCATATGGGCCATGGCGATCTGGTTGCGCGCACCACGGTCGTCATGATCCTTCCAACGGGTGGCGAGATCGTGCTCTTCCTGGCGGGCGAGATAAGGCGCGGCCATCGCGATTTTGATCATGCGCCGATCTGCAGACATGTTCTTCATTTCAATCTCCCGAAACAGGCCTCTCGCCCTGAAATGAACAATAAAACTCATCTTCCGGAACATCGCTGTCCGGATTGAATGGGGTTTTGAATGCATAAAAGCCTCGCCCCTGGACTTTTCAGGGGGAGGCCCTATTTCTCATCATGTGCCGGTAAGACGGCTGGGCAGGATCTGTTTCTTCACCTTGCCGGATGGGCAATATAGAAAAGGCATGATCCGCTCCTCATCGAACATTGACGGAATAGCAGTTCGCCCGTGAGGCCATTGCCCGACGAGCAGTCCACAATTACGTCTGGTAAACGCAGCAATCGGGAAAAAGTTCCAATAAAAAAACCCGGCTCGAAGGCCGGGTTTTTTGACAGAAAAAACAGGGTCGCTTTATGCGGCTTCGTCCTGTGAATCGTCTTCTTCGATGGCCTTGCCGCGCTTCGGACCCTTGTTGAGATTGGTCTCCACGAGGCGGACGGCTTCGGTTTCCGACATCTTGTTGACCGCGGCGATTTCGCGCGCCATGCGGTCGAGCGCAGCCTCATAAAGCTGACGCTCGGAATAGGACTGTTCAGGCTGGTTCTCGGCACGATAGAGATCGCGCACGACTTCAGCGATGGAAATCAAGTCGCCGGAATTGATCTTGGCATCATATTCCTGGGCGCGGCGGGACCACATGGTGCGCTTGACGCGCGCCTTGCCCTGCACAACCTTCAAAGCACGCTCGACGAAATCCGTTTCCGAAAGCTTGCGCATACCAATGCTCATGGCCTTCGCGACCGGAACCTTCAGACGCATTTTGTCCTTCTCGAAATCGATAACGAAAAGTTCGAGCTTCATGCCGGCAACTTCTTGCTCTTCGATAGCGGTGATGGTACCGACGCCATGAGCGGGGTAGACAATCGATTCACCGGTCTTGAAGCCGTGACGTGCTGTAGAAGGCTTTTTCTGCTGAGTCGTCATTCTATTCAAAAACTCCCTGTTACGCTTCCGGCGGCGGCCGGAGCCGGGTCAGTCAGGCCCGGGTGAGACGGTAGTATCCGTCGGGTGACTTCACTCTGGTCCCATCGGGCAAAAGCAAAGACTTCTTGCGCACGATCTTGGGACCCGGCGCTCAAAGCGTTGATATGTCACGGAAACCGTGTACGGATTTGTTTTGCTTTCGTGATGGTTTTGGGCATGCGTCATGCCACAAATGGAACAGTAGACGAAACCTATCATAAAAATATGAGGAAATCAATAATTTGCTTCGCTTGAGTCATGCGGGCAACACATGTCACCCATATGCCTCACGCAACTTTTAAAACGTTTCGCCTCGCGGTCGCCCGAATCCGGGGACCGGATATGGGCGCTGTCTCAATCGCCGGAACCGGGCTTCTCCGAAAAATACTTCTCGAATTTTCCGGTCTCGCCATCCATTTCCTTGGCCTCGGGCAACGGGTCCTTCTTGACCGTGATATTCGGCCAGATCGTGGCATATTCGGTATTGATTTTCAGCCATTTGTCGAGGCCAGGCTCGGTATCGGGCTTGATCGCCTCGGCGGGACATTCAGGTTCGCAGACGCCGCAATCGATGCATTCGTCGGGATGGATGACGAGGAAATTCTCGCCCTCGTAGAAGCAGTCGACAGGGCAGACTTCCACGCAATCGGTGTATTTGCACTTGATGCAATTGTCGGTCACGACATAGGTCATGAAGAACTCCAGGATTTCCATGCGGATGGGGCCGGGCAACCTGGAACGTCGCGCCTATCCCCGTGCCGGAGGAAAAGCGTGAGCAGGCTTGGGAGGCAAGCACGCTTCCGGCAGGTTGTCAGTGACCTATCGGCTTTATCGCCGGATTTCAAGGATAAACGATCTGCAAAAGCCGTCGCCGCAGACAGAGTTTTCTAATCCTCGTCCGACATCAGCCTGTCGATTGCACGTCTTTCCTTTTTGGTCGGACGGCCGGTGCCGGTCGCCCGGATCGCCTGCTCGTAGGGCGTGAGACGTTTTGCCTCATCGGGCGGCGGGGATTGGTCGTCGTAGAGCAGACGCGCCTCCTCGTAAGGTCCCCGCCGTTCGCCGGCAAGGCGCATGACGAGAACGACATCGCGCCGTTCCAGCGTCAGCTCGATACGGTCGCCCGGCTTGACCATCTGGCTTGGATGGCTGCAACGCTCGCCGTTGATGCGCACATGGCCCGATTGGATATGGCTCTGCGCCAGCGAGCGCGACTTCACCATGCGCGCGAAGAACAGCCACTTGTCGATGCGCTGGCGCGAACCGCTTGTCGGCTGTATCTCCCCGCTCATGATTACTTCTTCATCTGCTCCTTGAGAGCTGCGAGCTTGGCGAAAGGCGAATCCGGATCGATCGGCTTCTCCTTGCGCGGCGGCTTGGCCTCGAAGCGCAACGGCTGCGAGCCGCCACGATTGTTGTTGCGGTCGTTGCGATCGTTACGCTCGCCGCGATCCTTGCGATCGCCACGATCCTGCCGATCGCCACGCGGCTGGTCGCCCCGTGGTTGGTTGTTGCGGTCGCCTCTTGCCTGCTGCGGTCGGCCACCATCGCGACCGCCGCCTTCCTTGCCACGATTCTGGCGATTGTTGTCGCGGCCGTCGCCGCCACGATTGCCCTCGCCGCCTTCACCGCCGCCCGGCCGGCGATTGCGGTCGCCGCGTTCCTGGTTCTGACCGCGCTCCTGGCCCTGGGCGCCACGGCGTTCGCCATGCCCGCCGCGCCCCTGGCGCTGATTGTCGTTGCGACCGCCAAGACGCCACAGAAGAACCGGCTTCGGTTCCGTCGGCTCGCCGGCTTCCCCAGGAGCAGGTCCTGCTTCCTCGGAAGCCGCTTCCGCTTCCGCAGGAGCGGAGATTTCCCCGGCAGCAGAGGCTTCCGCCGGAGCGGCTGCTTCGATCGCTTCGGCCGGAGCGGTGCTTTCGACGGCTTCCGTCACCGGCGCGTCGGCGACCGCCGAAGCCGCCTCGGTTGTGGATGGCTCGGCAGCAGTCTCTTCCGCGGCGCCATCGGCATCGTCGTGGTCGGCCTTCTCGGCTGTCTCTTCCGCAGGCGTTTGCGCGCTGGCGGCAGGCACTGAGGCTGCATCCTGCGCCGCAAGATGGACCGATGCTTCTTCCGCCTTCACGGCATCGGCGCGATAGCCGAGACCCTTGAGGATTTCTTCCATGTCCTCGAGCGTCGCACCGAGGATCGACAGCATCGCCGTCGTCGTCGTGAAGCGGCGGCCGTCATAGGCGCCCTCCGGACGGTTGTTCTGACCGGGCTTCCATTGCAGCAGCGGACGGATGATATCGGCAAGCCGTTCCAGGATGTCGATACGCACGGCACGCTTGCCGAGGAAACGGAAGCCGGCGAGCTTGTAGAACATCCGCTCGAAACTCGGATCGGTGACGACAGAGGTGCGACCGGCGGCAAGCACGGGAATGAGATCGCCGTAGCCCGGCTTGTCGAGACCGTCGTTCTTCAGCGCCCAAAGCAGCGTGATGAGTTCGGCCGGCGCCGGCTTCAGAAGTGCCGGGACGAAGATATGATAGGCGCCGAAACGCACGCCGTAGCGGCGCATGGAGGCGCGGGCTTCCTGGTCCAGCGACTTCACTTCCTCGGTCACGTCGCGGCGGAACAGTACCCCGAGATTCTCGACGAGCTGGAAGGCAAGCCCCTTGGCGAGACCCTGTAGGTCCTCGGCGCGCGACAGATCATCGAGCGGCTTCAGCACCGTGCTGATATGATGATTGACGAAGCGCTCGATGCGGGCGGCAACGTGATCGCGGGCATTGCCCGTCAGTTGTTCATCAGCGAGCAGAATCACGCGCGGACGCATGATGTGATCGCTGCCCGAAAGCCGCGCCACCGGGTCGCCCAGCCAACGGATCAACCCATCCGAACCGATCACCAGATCGCTGTTGCCGGCGGCGTGCATCCGGGCCGCACGGGCTTCGAACTCGAGCCCGAGCGCCTTCTGCGACGCAGCCTGAACCGCCTTGGCATCCGGTCCGTCCGTTCCCGCCACCGGCGTGAAACGGAATCCGCTCAACTGCCCCACATGATGTCCTTCAACGAAGACATCGCCATTCACACTGATTTCAGCTTCCAGCATCGCATTCTCTCTCAGGCGCTTCATGAGCACAGATGTCCTGCGATCAACAAAGCGTTTCGTCAACCTTTCATGTAACGCGTCGGACAATCGATCTTCGATTTCCCGCGTCTTTTCCTGCCAGTGTGTCGGATCGGCAAGCCAACCGGGCCGATTCGAAACGTAGGTCCAGGTCCTTATCTGCGCGATTCGCGCCGAAAGCGTGTCAATTTCGCCATCTGTTCGATCGGAGCGATGAACCTGCTCCGCAAGAAACTGCTCGTTCACCGTGCCATAGCGGACGAGATCGGAAAAGAGGGTCGAGATAAGATCGGCATGTTGTGCTGGGGTGATACGCCGATAGTCGGGAAGCGCGCAAGCCTCCCAGAGTTTTTCGACGCGCGCCGGCCTGTCGGCGAGATCGATGACCTCGGGATAACGCGAAAGCTGTTCCAGCGCCTGCTGGTCGACCGCAGGCAGCGCCCGCGTCAGGCCCGGCACGCGCGGACCCGCCTCGAGGCTGGCGCGCAGCGACGCGATTGAGGCGAAGTCCATCTCCGTTGTCCGCCACTGCAAAACCTTGACGTTGTCGAACTCGTGTCCTTCGATGCGCTGCACCAGCTCGTCGTCGAAGGGCGAGACTTGCCCGGTGACGCCGAAGGTCCCGTCCCGCACATGCCGCCCGGCGCGCCCGGCGACCTGGCCGAGTTCGCCCGGATTGAGATTGCGAAACTGGTAACCGTCGAATTTCCGGTCCTGGGCAAAGGCGACGTGATCGACATCGAGGTTGAGGCCCATGCCGATCGCATCGGTCGCCACCAGATATTCGACGTCGCCTGCCTGATAAAGCGCCACCTGCGCATTGCGGGTGCGCGGGCTAAGCGCGCCGAGCACGACCGCCGCGCCACCGCGCTGCCGGCGGATGAGCTCGGCGATGGCATAGACCTCGTCGGCGGAGAAGGCGACGATGGCCGAACGCTGCGGCAGCCGGGTGATCTTCTTCTGCCCGGCATAGAAAAGATGCGAAAGCCGCGGCCGCTCGACGATAGTGATGCCGGGCAGGAGCTGCTGCAGGATAGGCCGCATCGTCGCCGCGCCGAGCAGCAGCGTTTCCTCGCGGCCGCGCAGATGCAGGATGCGGTCGGTGAAGATATGGCCGCGCTCGAGATCGCCGGCGAGCTGCACCTCGTCGATCGCGACGAAGGCGGCTCTGGTCTCGCGCGGCATCGCTTCGACAGTGCAGACGGAAAAACGCGCATTGGGCGGCGAAATCTTTTCCTCGCCGGTGACCAGCGCCACATTCTGCACGCCGACCTTCTCGACCACCCGCGTATAGACCTCGCGCGCCAGCAGCCGCAGCGGCAGGCCGATCACGCCCGTCCCGTGCGCGACCATGCGCTCGATGGCATAATGGGTCTTGCCGGTATTGGTCGGCCCGAGCACCGCGGTCACACCGCGCCCACTCAGAATCATCGGCTGCGAAGTCAGAGTCATGGGTCCATGCAAATGAGGCGGGTGGCCCCAGGAAAATCTCGGCTCCTCGATGGAAGCTGGACAACACATGGACAGCTGCCGCCGCAAACGCAAGGGCAGATTTCAAAATGCACCGGCGATTACGACCTTTGCGAGTCTCGCGGAACACTCGAATTCACGATTCGGAACAGCGTGAGAACGAATCAGCGACGAATCGCTGACTCTCGCTGATTCAGCTTTTGTTCACGGCTAAGTATTGATTTTGAATCACTTTTTCCCACTAGATGCTGAATCGTGAGACTCTCTCTTGTTCGCATTTTCGCTGTCGTGGGTGACGATTCCCGCGCCGATTTTGAACAGGCAAAAATCCGCCCGAAATTAACCTCTCGACCAAAGCCTGAACGAATCGGAGACGAATCGTTCACACCATCGTTTTCGCCTTTTGTTCACGGCCACATCTGGTAGCGGTCTCAGGTCTGGGCACTAGATGCATATCGGCGGAGATCCTTTCGCGCCGCCTCGTCGCATCGGCATTAATCTTTCAGGAGCCGGATTCAGACGGCGTTAAGTCAAGGCGGCCAATATCGGGTTCCGATCAAATACGGAACGAATCGCTGACGAATCGGCGACATTGCGACCTTCCCGTTTTGTTCACCGCAACATATTGTATTTATATGTCTTTTTTAACCATAACGGCAATTTCCGGAAATAACGGAACTTAGACCGTGAATCAGGCGCCGTCACATTTCCGGCGCTTAACCGGGAACAAAAATCGCCAATGTGTGTTTCTCGTTCATTCAAATTGCGGATGAAATGAAGGAAACACACCATGCTTGGCACGATACTTCTTATTATCCTCATTCTGCTCTTGATCGGAGCCTTGCCGAATTGGGGTTATAGCCGTGGCTGGGGCTATGGACCTTCCGGCGGTTTGGGGCTAGTTCTCGTGATTATCATTATCCTTGTACTAATGGGCCGCATCTAAAGCCCAACTAACCTGGGGAGTTACGACATGATGAAGAAGATTGTTCTTATTGGTGCCCTCGTCGGCGCCTTGGCATCCTGCACAGCGACCGAGCAAGGTACGGCGATTGGCGCCGGCACCGGTGCGGTCATCGGCGGTGCCGTCACCAACAGCTGGGGTGGTGCCGCCGTCGGCGCCGTTGCCGGCGGTTTGACCGGCGCTCTGATCGGCCAGTCGGTCGAACGCCGCGGCTACTGCGTCTATCGCGACCGCTACGGCCGCCGTTACGAGGCCCGCTGCCGCTACTGATCGGCAAGCATATCGGACTCCCGACGGGCGCCTTGGCGCCCGTTTTTCTTTTGGCCTGCTGCATCCGTCAACGTAACGTTGACAATCGGTTGCGAAAGTCAAATCTACCGCCGCCCAACTGCCAGACACATATTTCCTTCACGAGCGCAACGGAATGGCAAAGCCGCCCGGCGCAGCTGAAAGGAACGCCTCCAATGACCCAGATTTTGCTTAATTCTCTCGTCGCTGTTCTGGTTACATCGGCTTTCCTGACGACCGCGATATCAGCCCTTAGCGGCGAAAATCGCTCGCTGCGCAAAGTGCCGGCCAGAGCTCGGCCACAGCGACGTCCATAAACAGAGATTGGCGCGTTCAGCCGGACGCGCCAATTGCTTTGAATCTGATCTCTACTGTCGACTCCAAGACAGGAATGCCTAGGCGAAAAACTGTCCGCCATTGGCCGTCAGCGTCGAACCGGTGATGAAGCCGGCATCGTCGGAGACGAGGAAGGTGACGCAGCGCGCGATCTCTTCCGGTTCACCGAGACGGCCGACGGGGATCTGCGGAATGATGCGTTCGTTCAGCACCTTCTCCGGCACGGCAAGCACCATTTCCGTTCCGATGTAACCGGGGCAAATGGCGTTGACGGTAATGTTCTTGTTCGCCCCTTCCTGGGCCAGCGCCTTGGTGAAGCCGAGATCGCCCGCCTTGGCCGCCGAATAGTTCACCTGGCCCATCTGGCCCTTCTGCCCGTTGATCGACGAGATATTGACGATACGGCCGAAGCTGCGGTCACGCATGCCGGTCCAGACCTGATGCGTCATGTTGAACAGGCCTGTGAGGTTGGTATTGATCACCTCGTGCCACTGCTGCTGCGTCATCTTGTGGAACATCGCGTCGCGGGTGATGCCGGCATTGTTGACGAGGATTTCGACCGGGCCGATCTCGCTTTCGACCCTGGCAATTCCTTCGCCGCAGGCGAGGTAATCCGAAACATCCCATTTGAACACCGGAACGCCGGTAACGTCGTGGAAGGCTTTGGCCTTCTCGTCGTTGCCGGCATAGCTGGCGGCGACCCTGTATCCGGCATTTTTCAGTGCCATGGATATTGCCGCGCCGATGCCGCGTGTACCCCCGGTGACCAAAGCCACTCTGCTCATGTTCCGCTCCCCTTTTGTTTTTCGCCTCGCCGCGTGGCGGGATCTTCAATCAAATATGGATCGTAGGCTATTTAAAGCGCTTCAAAGCACATGGCCACACCCATGCCGCCGCCGATGCAAAGCGTGGCAAGACCCTTCTTCGCGCCGCGGCGCTTCATTTCGAACAGCAGCGTGTTGAGAATGCGCGCACCCGAGGCGCCGATCGGATGGCCGATCGCAATCGCCCCGCCATTGACGTTGACGATCGACGGATCCCATCCGAGATCTTTGGTGACGGCGCAGGCTTGCGCCGCGAAGGCCTCGTTGGCTTCGACGAGATCGAGATCGCTGACCGACCAGCCGGCCTTCTCGAGCGCCTTGCGCGAAGCCGGGATCGGTCCGGTGCCCATGATCTGCGGATCGACACCCGCCGTTGCCCAGGAAACGATGCGGGCGAGCGGCTGGATGCCGCGCCGGACGGCCTCGGCTTCGCTCATCAGCACCGCCGCAGCGGCACCGTCGTTGAGGCCGGACGCGTTCGCGGCCGTGACCGTGCCGTCCTTATCGAAGGCCGGGCGCAGCTTCCCCATCGCCTCTATCGTCGCGCCGTGACGGATATATTCGTCGGCATCGACCGTAACGTCGCCCTTACGTGTCTTGATGACGTAGGGGATGATCTCGTCGGTAAAGCGGCCGGCCTTCTGCGCCGCCTCCGCCTTGTTCTGCGAGCTGACCGCGAACTGATCCTGGTCGTCGCGCGAAAGCTGCCACTGACGCGCGATATTCTCGGCCGTAATGCCCATGTGGTAGCCATGGAAGGCGTCGGTCAAGCCGTCCTTGATCATCGTGTCGATCATCTTCATGTCGCCCATCTTGACGCCGCCGCGTAGATGCGCGGCATGCGGCGCCATCGACATGGATTCCTGGCCGCCGGCAACGATGATCTTGGCATCGCCGGTGGCGATCTGCTGCATGCCGAGCGCGACCGCGCGCAGGCCCGAGCCGCAGAGCTGGTTGACGCCCCAGGCCGTCGCTTCCTGCGGAATGCCGGCCTTCATCGCCGCCTGACGGGCCGGGTTCTGACCTTCGCCGGCGGAAAGCACCTGGCCGAGGATGACCTCATCCACCTCGCCGGCATCGACGCCGGCGCGCACGAGCGCGCCCTTGATGACGGCCGCCCCGAGCTCATGCGCGAGTACCGTCGCGAAAGCACCGTTGAAGGCGCCGACTGCTGTTCGCCCTGCGCTGGCGATGACGATGGATGGATTGCTCATGGGGACGCTCCTCGTTTTCGTCTCACTTACATAAGTGGAAACTGGCAAAGCTTGGAGCACAAGTCAAACGCGAAGACCGGCCGCCGTCATTTTTAGGCAAAGCCCGTCAAGGCCTGATTCATCTGCTCTGTTAAAGGTTTGCCGCATCGCACAAAGAGATTGTCACCAGGCTTCTTTTGCGTTTACAGTCGCAAATGGAGGAATATCCATAAATCAGACGGGGGTTCAGGAGACTGATATGGCGAAGCATGAGGGTCAGATCGTTATCAAGAAATACGCCAATCGACGCCTATACAACACGGGCACCAGCACCTACGTGACGCTGGAAGACCTGGCGGAGATGGTGAAGAAGGGCGAAGAATTTACCGTCCAGGATGCAAAAAGCGGAGATGACATCACCCATTCGGTGCTGACCCAGATCATCTTCGAACAGGAATCGAAGACCGGCAACACGTTGCTCCCGATCTCCTTCCTGCGCCAGCTCATCACCTATTACGGCGACCAGATGCAGATGGTCGTGCCGAGCTTTCTCGAACATTCGATGCGCTCCTTCACCGAACAGCAGGCTCAGATGCGCGAGCAGGTGAACCGCGCCTTCGGCGAAACGCCGCTCGGCAAGAACCTGCAGTTGCCGATGCAGATGGTCGAGGACCATGTTCGCCGCAACACCGAGCTGTTTCAGCAAGCGATGCAGATGTTCTCGCCCTTCATGACGCCGCCCGCCAAGGAAAGCCGCAAGGCCGAGGCCAAGGATATCGACGAGCTGAAGGAACAGCTCCGCGCCCTTCAGAACAAGCTCGACAACCTATAGTCCGATCGAGACATCCCGCCCGGCGCTCCGGATCGACACGGCAAAACCGCCGATGACATCGATCAGAGCGATCGTCATCAAAATGAAGAAGACCTGCGTCGCAGCATCCCGGACGAGCAGAAACTCGACCAGGAAGGCGATGAACACCAGCATCGACAGCATGTGGTTGACGAGATTGCCGGGACCGGTTCTGGTCGCTTTGAGGATTTCGAAGAACAGCACGACAAGGGCGATGACGATGAAAAGATCGCCGAGCGCCATGCTCCAGATCGCGCCCGAGATCATCGACAGTACGATGATATCATGTTGCAGTGCCGGAATGCCGCCATCGCCCATCAGGCCCAGCATCGCAAGATTGTAAAGAATAAACGGGATAATCATCAGGGGCATGGCGGCTATCATCGGCAATCTCCCAGCGCATCATGGAAGAATACTGCCGCAAACCCTTGCCCCACCGCAAGTCATTGCAAATATTATATTGTCGAAATGCAAAAGGCCGGCATGGCGCCGGCCTTGAAACTTCGATCGGACAAGCCGAATGGGGAAATTATGCGCTTTCCTTCGGCGTCAGAACCTGGCGGCCGCGATACATGCCGGTCTTCAGGTCGATATGATGCGGGCGGCGCAGTTCGCCGGAGTTCTTGTCTTCGACATAGGTCGGAGCCTTAAGGGCGTCTGCCGAACGGCGCATACCGCGCTTGGACGGGCTTGTTTTTCTCTTCGGTACAGCCATTTCTCTTACTCCACTTGCGGGCAAAACATTCCCACGGCCACACCGGCGGCCGAAACGGACATGTCGCGATTTCGGAATTTGGCGCGCTTATACATGCAAGGGGTGACCTTGACCAGTCCCCATGCGTATTTTTTGCAAAGCCGATGATTCCAGGCTCAGACTTCGTCTTCCGGCACGATCCAAGGCTCGGCGCGGGCCGCCTCTTCCCATTTCCGCCAGGCCGGATGCGCCTTCATGGTCTCCATATAGGCCAGCGTATCGTTTCGGCCGACGAGGTCATAAATGTCGAACCGGTTGACGACAGGCGCAAACATCGCATCCGCCCCGCTGAACGCGCCAAACAGAAACGGTCCGCCGGATTGCTGCAGGAGGTCGCGCCAGATCGTCTCGATGCGGCTGATATCGGCGTCGACACCATCCGGCAACGCGATCCTGCCGTTCGGCCGGCGGATATTCATCGGGCAGGCACTGCGCAGTGCCCGGAAGCTCGACAGCATTTCCATCGAAACCGAACGGGCGAGCGCCCGCTCAGTGCGATCCCTCGGCAGAAGGCCGGCGTCCGGATAAAGCTCGGCGACATATTCGATGATCGCCAGCGATTCCCAGATCTTCAAAACGCCGTGCTGCAGAAGCGGCACCCGCCCGGTCGGCGAAATCGCCTTGATCTCGGGATTGCCACCAGGATAGTCGAAGGGGATCAGCACCTCCTCGAAATCGACGCCGGCAGCCGTCAGCGCCATCCACGGCCGGAACGACCAGGAGGAGTAGTTCTTGTTGGCGATGTAGAGCGTCGGTCTATCCATAGGCCTCTCCCGTTCAGGCTTGAAAATCGAAAATCAGCAATTCGTGGAAATGGTTCATGTCCTCGAACACGCAGAATGCCGGCGGGGCAAGCTCGAGCGGTTTTCGGGCATCATCCTGTTCTAACGACAAGTTCTGATCTCAATCATAGATGCACTTGATGTAATCGCCCGCACCTTGCGCACGTCTCTCGATCACGCCGGCGAGCCGGCGAAGACCTCGTCCGGGCTTGCCGGCATTGCGGTCGATCGGGTTCGGCAGCGAGACGGCAAGCAGCGATGCCTGGCGTCGCGTCAGCTTCGAGGCCGGCACCTTGAAATGGTGCCGGGCCGCCGCCTCGATGCCGTAAATGCCGGGACCCCATTCGGCGATATTGAGATAGATTTCCATCAGCCGCCGTTTCGACAAGACGAAATCCGTGGTCACCGCGAGCGGAAGCTCCAGCGCCTTGCGCACGAAGGAGCGGCTGTTCCAGAGGAAGAGGTTTTTCGCCGTCTGCATCGGGATCGTGCTGCCGCCGCGCGTCGCCTGACCTTTCAGCGTATCCTCGACCAGCATGCGCATTTCCGCCCAGTCGACGCCGCCGTGAAAGCAATATTGCCCGTCCTCCGACATCATCACCGACTGCACCACAACAGGGGCGATGTTATCAAGCGACACCCATTGCCTGTCGTAACCACGCAGCAGCACGAGATCGCGCAGCATCAGTGTCGAGACGGGATGAATGAACGGCAGCAGATAGAAAAAGATCAGCGCATAGGGAAGGATCAGCACGATCAGCATGGTAAGAACAATGCGTTTCAACACACGCCTGTCTTCGAACCATCGCCGACGAGCCGGCATGTCGACGCTGTCCTCTCTCTCCGGCGCTATATCCAATGTCCCCAGTCCGATTTCGCTCCTGTGGTTCTCATAACGCCTGTGCGGAGCTTATGCCAGAGTGCGCAGCGAATCTTGCTGCCGCCATCGACAATTCCGTTGCAAGCCCGGGGGCGCTCATGCCAAACAGCGCCCATGGACGCGAACCCGGACACTTTCGAGACGAGGCTGAAGAACAACGCCCGCGACATCGAGGCGCTGCTCGACGCGTTGCTTTCACCGAGTGCCCTTTCCGATGAAATCGCCAGGCCCGAGACGCTGCGCGATGCCATGCATTATGCCGTGCTGAACGGCGGCAAGCGGCTGCGCCCGTTTCTGGTCGTCGAAAGTGCCGCCCTTCTCGGCGGCGACGCCGAGGCGGCACTTCGCGTCGGCGCCGCGCTCGAATGCGTCCATTGCTATTCCCTCGTGCATGACGACCTGCCGGCCATGGACGATGACGACCTGCGTCGCGGAAAACCGACGGTACACATCAAGTTCGACGAAGCGACGGCGATCCTCGCCGGCGACAGCCTGCTGACCTATGCCTTCGACATCATCGCCGCGTCGGAAACGCCCCTTGCCGATACGAGCAAGGCATCGCTGGTGCTGGCCCTTGCCCGCGCAGCCGGTCTCGGCGGCATGGCCGGCGGCCAGGCGCTTGATCTCGCGGCGGAAAAGCAGGCGCCCGACGAGGCCGGCATCATCCGCCTGCAGGCGATGAAAACAGGCGCGCTGATCCGCTTCGCCTGCGAAGCCGGCGCCGTCATCTCGGCAAGCCCGCCGGACGATCGCCGCCGCCTGCGCGCCTTCGGCGAAAAGATCGGCCTTGCTTTCCAGCTTGCCGACGACATTCTCGACCTGACCTCGGATGCGGCGACCATGGGCAAGGCAACCGGCAAGGATGCAGCTCGCGGCAAGGGAACGCTTGTGGCCCTGCGCGGTATGCAATGGGCCGAGGCCCAACTCCGTGAGCATGTCCGCGATGCCGAGGCGTTGCTGGCCCCCTACGGTGCCCGTGCCTCGACCCTCATCGCTGCGGCGCATTTCATAGCCGACCGGAAGAACTGAACCGCAGGTCAGGCTGCCAGTATCTCCTTGAGAGCCGAAACCAGACGAGCACACTCCTCGTCCGTGCCGATGCTGATCCGCAGGAAGTCCGAAATACGCGGCTTGGCAAAATGCCGGACGAGAATGCCGCGCCCCCGCAGGGCGGCTTGAAGCGCTGCCCCCGAACGGCTTTCGTGCCTTGCAAAAACGAAATTCGCCTGGGACGGCAGAACCTCGAAATCCAGCGCTTCGAGTTGCCCAACAAGGCTTTCTCGGCTGGCGATGATGTTCCCTCGGCATGTCTCGAACCACGCCTCGTCCTTGATCGCCGCCGTCGCAGCAAGCTGCGCCAGACGATCGAGCGGATAGGAATTGAAACTGTCCTTGACCCGCTCCAGCGCCTCGATCAGCGGCCGCTGCCCCAGCGCGAAGCCGATGCGCAGACCTGCAAGCGAACGGGATTTCGACAGGGTCTGGATTACCAGCAGGTTGGGATGCCTGGATATCAGCGGGATAGCGCTTTCACCGCCGAAATCGACATAAGCCTCGTCTATGACGACGACTGCATCCGGATGGGCGGCAAGAAGTGCTTCGATACCGGCAAGCGGCAGGCCGATACCGGTCGGTGCATTCGGATTGGGGATGATGATCGCGCCGCATGGTCTGTCGTAATCTTCCAGCCGGATCCGGAACCCATCATCAACAGGTATCTCGATGGTTTCGACGCCGTATAGCAGGCTATAGGTCGAATAGAAGGCATAGGTCACATCGGGATAGAGAAGCGGTCGCTCATGTTTCAGCAGCGCCTGGTACGCATGCGCAAGAACCTCGTCGGAGCCGTTGCCGACGAATACTTCTTCCGCCGTCAGGCCGAAACGGGCCGCGATAGTCTCACGCAATTCCGTAGCAGTGGGGTCGGGATAGAGCCGCAGACGATCGTCCGCCGCCTCCCGGATCGCCTCGATCGCCTTTGGAGACGGCCCATAAGGATTTTCGTTGGTATTGAGCTTGACCATGTTCGCGATACGGGGCTGCTCGCCCGCGACATAGGGCCGAAGCCTGCTGACGATTGGCGACCAGTACTGGCTCATCCGAGTTTGCGGGCGGTCATTCCGCCGCCGTCCGCTGACCGAAACGCTTCTCGATATAGTCGACGACAAGCGCCTCGAAATCGGCGGCGATATTGGGACCGCGCAGCGTCAGCGCCTTCCGGCCGTCGATGAAGACGGGGGCGGCCGGCGTCTCGCCGGTGCCCGGAAGCGAAATGCCGATATCGGCATGTTTGCTTTCGCCCGGTCCGTTGACGATGCAGCCCATGACGGCGACGTTCAGCGCCTCGACGCCGGGATATTTCTCGCGCCAGACCGGCATGTTTTTGCGGATGTCGTTCTGGATGTTCTGGGCAAGTTCCTGGAACACGGTCGACGTTGTGCGTCCACAGCCCGGACAGGCCGCAACGACGGGAATGAACTGGCGGAAGCCCATGACCTGCAGGATTTCCTGCGCCACCTGGACTTCGCGTGTGCGGTCGCCGTTCGGTTCGGGCGTCAGCGACACGCGGATCGTATCGCCGATGCCGTGCTGCAGCACGAAGCCCATCGCCGCCGACGAGGCGACGATGCCCTTGGTGCCCATGCCGGCCTCGGTCAGGCCGAGATGCAGCGCATGATTGGAGCGTTCGGCGAGCATGGAATTGACGGCGATCAGGTCCTGCACCTGGCTGACTTTGGCCGACAGGATGATGCGGTTGCGCGGCAGGCCGATCTCTTCGGCAAGGGCTGCCGACAGCAGCGCCGACTGCACGATCGCCTCGCGCGTTACCTGCCGGGCCGAAAGCGGCGACCCAGCCTCGGCGTTCCGGTCCATCAGCGCCGTCAGCAGATCTTGATCGAGCGAGCCCCAGTTGACGCCGATGCGCACCGGCTTTTCATAGCGGATCGCCATCTCGATGATCTCGGCGAACTGCTTGTCCTTCTTGTCCTTGAAGCCGACATTGCCGGGGTTGATGCGGTATTTCGCCAGCGCTTCGGCACAATCCGGATGATCGGCAAGCAGCTTATGGCCGATATAATGGAAGTCGCCGATCAAGGGCACGTCCATGCCGAGGCGCAGCAGCCGCTCGCGGATCTTCGGCACGGCGGCCGCACTCTCGTCGCGATCGACGGTGATGCGCACCAGCTCCGAACCCGCCCGGTGGAGAGCGGCGACCTGCGCGACGGTGGAATCGATATCGGCGGTATCGGTGTTCGTCATGGATTGCACGACGACCGGCGCCCCGCCGCCGACGATGACGCCGCCGACATCGACGGCAACGGAAGCGCGGCGCGGTTTCGGATCAAAATCGGCGGCTGACAACATGGAGAGTTCTTGCACCCCTAAAGCATGTCGCGCAAAAGTGTGCAGCGGTTTTGCGATAACGACATGCGAAAAATAAAAACCTAAAGCGCGAGGAGCAAATCTGAAAGATTGCGACGCGCTTTAGACACAGTGCTTTTCAGGTGGATCAAGGCCGGCTGCTTGTCAACCGCCCCTGATATCACTTTTGTTGGGAGGCGGCTCAGTGACCGCCTCCGGAGGTCTCATCGGCATAATGAGCCAGGTTGGACAGCAGCAGAACGACGAGCAGCAGCACCGGCAGCGCCATGAAAACGACGGCAAAGCCGATATGCTCGGCGACGAAGCCGATCAACGATGGCGCAACCAGCATGCCGGAATAGCCCATGGTCGTGACCACCGAGATGGCGATGCCGGGCTTGAGGCCGGGTATGTTGCCCGCCGCCGAGAAGGCGATCGGCACCATGTTGGAAATGCCGATACCGCAAAAGGCAAAGCCCAGGATGGCAATCTCGGCATTGGGCGCCAGGCCTGCAAGCAGCATGCCGACAATGGCAAACAAAGTGCAGATCCGCAGCGTCTTGACGCCCCCCAGACGGTCACGCACCAGGTCGCCGCCAAAGCGCATGATTGCCATGGTGGCCGAAAAGGCTGCGAAACCAAGACCGGAAAGCGCGACGGACGCATCCATTTCCTGCCGAAGATAGAGGGCGCCCCAGTCGAGAACAGCACCTTCCGGCACCATGCTGAACAGCGCCATCAATCCGAGCAACCATGGCAGCGGCACCATCGGCAGCTTCGTCTTTTCCTTCTTGGTGTCTGGATGCGGCGGATCCGCAAGGATCATCGGCCATGCCAGAGCAAGGAAGATCGCCGCCAGCACCGTCGACAGTTGCGCATGGCCGAGAATGCCGAGCTTGGAGATCACGATGCCGCCGAGACCGGAGCCGATCAGTCCGCCAAGGCTCCAGAAAGCGTGGCAGGACGACATGATGGCGCGGCGCATGGATTTCTCGACCGAGACCGCATTGGCATTCATCGCCACATCCATTGCGCCGATGAAGCCGCCGAACAGGAAGAGCGAAATTGCCCCGGTGATCACATTTGGCGCGAGCGTCAATGCCAGCAGCAACGGCAGCAGACAGACGGCCAGGACTTGAACGACGATACGCGAGCCGTGTTTGGCGATCTGCGCGCCGGTGATCGGCATCATGACCAGCGAGCCGACGCCGAAGACCAGGATCATCAGTCCAAGCTCGAACTTGGTCAGCGCCAGACGCTCGGCAAAATCCGGAATCTTCGGCGCCCAGCAGCCGACGACAAAACCATTCATAAGAAAGAGCAGGGAAACCGCCGCCCTGCTTCTGGTAATGAAGCCGCTCCGGACTCCCGGCGTACTCACATGACTATCCATTTTTTGGTCTTTCTCATTGCCGGGCTTTCACGCGCCCGATTTCCCTAAACTCTACGACGTCGCCTCAGTTCGTTTTCTCGGCGAGAACAGTTCTGCATCCGCGCTCGCGGTAACGGGCGAGAATGGCCGGATCGGCGTCGTGCTCGACGACCAGGCATTCGCAATGGGCAACCGGCAGGATGCTATGGGGGGCCGCGGTGCCGAATTTCTCCGAGGTTGCAGCCACCAACACTTTTCTGCTCCTGGACGCCGCAAAGCGCTTGAACTCTGCATCCTCGAAGCCGAACACCGTGATGCCGGCCTCGAGATCGACACCGCAGGCGCCGAGAATGCAGAGATCGGGCGAAATCTGTTCCATATCCCGCAAGGCCTTGGCGCCGAGCGAACCGCCCGTCTGCCGGTCGACCATCCCGCCGATCAGGATGACGTTGACGCCAGGCTTGTCGATCAGCGCTGCGGCAATCGCCGGCGCATTCGTTGCAGCCGTCAGCGCAAGTTCGGCCGGCAACGCGTTGGCAATCGCCAGATTGGTGCTGCCGGCATCGAAAAACACGGTCGACCCGGCGGCAATCTGCTTTGCTGCAGCGCGCGCCAGCGCCTGTTTCCGGTCAGCGGCAATGCCGATGCGCTGCGTCAGGCTTCCATGCGCCGGCGAGACCGGCAATGCGCCGCCATAAACCCGCTCGCAGAGCCCTGCCGCCGCCATCTCGCGCAGATCCCGCCGCACAGTATCCTCGGAGACACCGAATTCGAGCGCCAGCTCCGTCGCCAGCACGCGGCCATTCAGCCGCAGCCTCTCGGAAATCACGCCTTGGCGCTCTCGCAACAGAAAATCCTGCATGTTCCTACCGGATCGAGATCTCATAAACAAGAAACGTGCATAACCGCTTATGACCATGCAGGCAATATGCACGGTCACACGTTTTCTGACGTTTCGAAACAAAGCTCCACCGCCAGAGCAAATATGCCCTATTGACCGGTCCGAGAGGCGGGAATATCGATTGGACATTCCCGATTCCGCCGGCATATCCGCCACTTGGTGCGTTCTCCCCGTGAAAAACCCCGTCAGCCTGGGCATCCTGCTCACGACCCTCGCCTATATGGCGTTCACCTTCCATGACGCGATCATCAAAGTCCTGGCTTCAACCATTCCAGTCTGGCAGATCCTGTTTTTCCGCAGTCTGACGATCCTCGTCGGTTGTCTCGCCTATGGGCGCGGCAAGCTCGTCCGTCAGACGCTAACGTCGCCGATCATCAAGCCGATGATTGCCCGCAGTGTGCTTCTGCTCTGCGCATGGCTTTCCTATTATTCTGCCGCGAGCCGCCTGCAGCTTGCCGAAGTGACCACGCTTTACTACGCCGCACCTGTCGTCGGCACCTTGCTTGCCTGGTTCATCCTGAAGGAGAAAGTCACGCCAGCGCGTTGGCTGGCCGTCGGCGTCGGCTTCGTCGGCGTCTTCATTGCCTGCAATCCGATCGGTCTCACCATCTCCTGGCCGGTCTACCTGGCGCTGCAGGCGGCCGTGCTCTGGGCCTGCGCCATGGTGCTGCTGCGCAAGACCTCGCTGCATGAGAAGACGATTATCCAGCTCGCCGTTTCCAACGTCTTTTTTCTTGCCATGACCGGCGTTGCCGTTCTCTACACTTGGCAGACACCCGATATGACGCAGCTCGCGCTTCTCATCGCCACCGGCGTCGTTGCCGGCTGCGCGCAGTTCGCCCTTTTCGAAGGCATGCGCCAGGCGCCCGTCTCCGTCCTTGCACCATTCGAATACAGCTCTCTCATCTGGGCCTTCCTCTTGGGTTATCTGATCTGGGCCGATATCCCCACGCCCAATGTGGTCGTCGGCGCGGCGATGATCCTCGGCGCCGGATTGATCATCATCGTCAGCGAAAAGCTGCGCCGCCGCATCGCGGCCTGATGCCTGTTTCTGCAGGATTCGTGATTCAGACGGCCGCTTGAGAAAAATATTTGCAGTTGCTGCTTTTATTCGCAGTTTTCTACGCTTCCGGCGCCCTAATTTTCTGCAAATTATCCTCACCCGATGACAACCTCCCAAGGATGGATAAAACAATGAACTGGTTGAAAACCGTCGCCGCCGCTGCCCTCATTCAGGCTGCGGCCCTCCTGCCTGCCCATGCCGGCGAAAATCTCGCCGCCATCAAATCGGCCGGCGTCTTCAAGATCGGCACCGAAGGCACCTATGCGCCCTTCACCTATCATGACGAAAGCGGCAAGCTTGTCGGCTTCGATGTCGAGATCGGCGAAGCGATCGCCGCCAAGCTCGGCGTCAAGGCCGAGTTCGTCGAAGGCAAGTGGGATGGCCTGATCGCCGGCCTCGATGCCAAACGCTACGATGCCGTCATCAACCAGGTCGGCATCACCGAAACCCGCAAGCAGAAATACGATTTCTCCGAGCCCTATATCGCCTCCAAGGCCGTGTTGATCGCCCGCGACGGCGACGACAGCATCAAGTCCTTCGCCGACCTGAAGGGCAAGAAGGCCGCCCAGTCGCTGACCAGCAACTTCGGCAAGCTCGCAACCGAAGCCGGTGCCGAACTCGTCGGCACCGACGGTTTCGATCAATCGATCCAGCTGGTATTGACCAAGCGCGCCGACGCCACGATCAACGACAGCCTCTCCTTCCTCGATTTCAAGAAGCACAAGCCGGACGCGCCGGTGAAGATCGTCGCCGAACAGGAAAATGCCGATTACTCCGGCATCATCATCCGCAAGAACGAGCCGGAGCTTCTCGCCGAAATCAACAAGGCGCTTGCCGACATCAAGGCCGACGGCACCTACAAGAAGATTGCCGACAAGTATTTCGGCCAGGACGTTTCCAAGTAAACTCCACTCAGGAAAAAGTCCCCTCCCCACAAGGGGGAGGGGCTTTGGCGGCGGACCGCCTCATCTCCAAACAACCGTTTCGGCCTGCCGCTCGGTCGCTATTTCTTGCGAGGCGGCACCTGGATAAGTCCCTCCCCCTTGTGGGGAGGGGTTGGGGAGGGGTATTCACTTCAACGACCCAACCGACCAGAAAGAACGCCCTTGGCGCACTGGCTCCAACTGATGGCGGAATCGCTACCCTCGCTCCTCTGGGCGGGGCTGATCTTCACCATTCCGCTGACCCTGCTATCCTTCGTCTTCGGCCTGACGCTCGGGCTCGCCACCGCAATCGCCCGGCTCTTCGGGCCGATGCCGCTTTCGGCCGTCGCCCGCTTCTATGTCTGGGTCATTCGCGGCACGCCGCTGCTCGTGCAGCTCTTTGTCATTTTCTACGGCCTGCCGAGCCTCGGCATCCTGCTCGATGCCTTTCCAGCCGCCCTCATCGGCTTCACGCTGAATATCGGCGCCTATAGCTCCGAGATCATCCGCGCCGTCATTTCCTCGGTTCCGAAGGGCCAGTGGGAAGCCGCCTATTCGATCGGCATGAGCTGGCGCCAGGCGATGAGCCGCACCATCCTGCCGCAGGCCGCCCGCGTCGCCGTGCCACCTTTGTCGAACACCTTCATCTCGCTGGTCAAAGACACCTCGCTTGCCGCCGCCATCACCGTGCCCGAGCTGTTCCAGGCCGCACAGCGCATCGTCGCCACCACCTATGAGCCGTTGATCCTCTATATCGAGGCAGCGCTGGTCTATCTCGTCCTGAGCTCCGTCCTCTCGCAGCTGCAGGTGCGGCTGGAACGCCGCTTCGCGCGGTACGGCGGCATGCTGGAGGCAAATGCATGATCGAGCTTTCCAACATCGAAAAGCGTTTCGGCGACGCCGTCATCCTCAGGGATATCAGCATCCGCATCCCCGAAGGCAGCGTTACCGCGCTCGTCGGTCCTTCCGGCGGCGGCAAGAGCACGCTGCTGCGCTGCATCAACCTTCTCGAAATTCCGACCGCCGGCTCCATCCGCCTCGGAGAGGAAACGCTGGCCTTTGCACCGGGCAAACGAACGAGCTGGCCGGCGATCCAGAAGATCCGCCGCCAGACCGGCATGGTCTTCCAGAACTTTCAGCTCTTTCCGCATCAGACCGCGATCGAGAATGTCATGGAAGGCCTGGTGACGGTGCTGAGATGGCCGAGGCCAAAAGCTCGCGAGCGTGCGATGGAATTGCTGACCAAGGTCGGCATGACCCACAAGGCCGATGCCTGGCCTTCGACATTATCGGGCGGCCAGCAGCAGCGCGTCGCGATCGCCCGCGCGCTGGCGCCCTCGCCGCGCGTGCTTTTGTGTGACGAGCCGACATCCGCCCTCGATCCCGAGCTTTCGGCCGAAGTGGTCGATGTGCTGGGCAAACTTGCCAGCGAAGGCACGACGATGGTGATGGCGACCCACGATCTCCGGCTCGCCTCGAAGATCGCCAATGACGTGGTTTTCCTGGAAGCCGGCAGCGTGGTGGAAACGGGCAGCGCCAGAGCGATCTTCAGCGCGCCGGAGCGCGAACGCACCAAACGTTTCATCTCGACGATCAACGCCGCCCATACTTACGATATTTGAGTGCCGGGATGCGAACATCCCGGCATTGCTGGAACTCCAATCAGGAGGCCGTGACGACGGCGCGCGCCGCCTTCAGCGCATTGCCCCACCAGGTGAGCTGGTCCAGCTGGTTCTTCGCCGCTTCGTTGAGATGCGCGTAATCGCTGAGGCTCTTGCCTTCCTTGAGGACGCCGAGATATTCGCCAAGCGCAATATGCACGCCGGTTTTCACCGAAGCCGCCCCCATCTCCACGAAGATCAGCCGGAGATGCTCGACCGCACGTGCGCCGCCGACGCCGCCGTAACCGACGAAGCCGACCGGCTTGTGGATGAACTCGCCGAGGTCGATGGCGTTCTTCAGAACCGCCGTCGGACCGTGATTGTACTCGGCGACGGTGAAAATGAAGCCGTCGAATTCACGCAGCTTCTTTTTCCAGCGCTCTGCCGTCTCGCTTTCACCAGTCGTGGCACGCTGCTCACCGAAAAATTGCATGGGGTAGTCGAGCAGGTCGAGAACCTCGACCTCGATGTCCTGCCGTTCGCCGGCGATAGCGGCAATCCACTTGGCCGGATGCTCGGCAAAGCGGCCAATACGCGTGCTGCCGACGATGACGGCAATCTTCAACTTGCTCATGGATATCATTTCCTGATGGGTCTTGGGGGCGGATAGTGGGAGCGCAACTTTATGAGAAAGCCTCCGCGCCGGGCAAGGCGCGGAGGCTTCGAAAAATCAGCTTTTTGACAGGCCGATCGTACACAATCGAGTGAATGAAGCCCGCTCGCAAAGTCGGCTGATGCACGCCTTTGCGGAGGATGGCAACCCTTCAGCCTGCGTAGACGACGAGCAGGTCCTTGGCGTCGATCTGGTCGCCGGCCCGCACCAGTACTTCGGAAATCGTCCCATCCTTTTCCGCATGCAGCGCCGTTTCCATCTTCATCGCCTCGATCGAGACGAGCACGTCACCGGCATTGACGGCCTGGCCGGGCGAGACGAAGACACGGCTGATGACACCCGGCATCGGCGCGCCGACATGAACGGCATTGCCCGGTTCGGCCTTGCGGCGGACGGCGGCACCCGTCGCTCCATGGGCCCGGTCCGGCACCTTGATGCGGCGCGGCTGGCCGTTGAGCTCGAAGAAGATGGTCACCATGCCCTGGCTGTCGGTGGCGCTCATCGCCTGGTTGACGATGACGAGCGTCTTGCCGCGCTCGATATCGGCAAACAGTTCCTCGCCGTCCTTGAGACCGTAGAAATAGGCGGGCGTCGGCAGCACCGAGACCGGGCCGTAGGTATCGGAGGCGAGCGCGAAGTCGGTGAAGACTTTCGGATACATCAGGTAGGAAGCGAATTCGAAGTCGCTGATCTCGCGCTCGAGTTTCGTCTCGATGACTTTGCGCTCCGCATCGAGATCAGCCTCCTTGAGCAGCGAGCCGGGGCGCACGATATAGGGCTTGTCGCCCTTCAGCGCCTTCTTCTGCAGCGCTTCAGGCCATCCTGACGGCGGCTGGCCGAGATCGCCCTTCAGCATCGAGACCACCGATTCCGGGAAGGAGACTTCCTTGTCGGGGCTGACGACGTCGGCAACCGTCAGGTCCTGGGACACCATCATCAGCGCCATGTCACCGACGACCTTGGAAGACGGCGTCACCTTGACGATATCGCCGAACATCTGGTTGGCGTCGGCATAGGCCTGCGCCACCTGATGCCAGCGGGTCTCGAGCCCGAGCGAGCGGGCCTGTTCCTTGAGGTTGGTGAACTGACCACCAGGCATTTCGTGCAGATAGACTTCGGATGCCGGGCCCCTCAGATCGCTTTCGAAGGCGGCATATTGGTTCCGCGCCGCTTCCCAATAGAAGGAGATGCGGCGGATCCATTCCGGATCGAGGCCCGGATCCCGTTCCGTGCCGCGCAGCGCCTCGACGATCGAGCCGAGACAGGGTTGCGAGGTATTGCCGGACAGCGCATCCATGGCGGCATCGACGGCATCGACGCCGGCATCGACGGCGGCAAGAACGGTCGCGGCCGCAATACCCGATGTATCATGCGTGTGGAAATGGATCGGCAGGCTGGTCGCCTCGCGCAGCGCCTTGAACAGAACCTTCGCAGCCGCAGGTTTGAGAAGGCCCGCCATATCCTTGAGCGCGATGATATGCGCGCCCGCCTTCTCGAGCTCGACCGCAAGGTCGGCGTAGTATTTCAGATCGTATTTCGGACGGGCCGAGTTCAGGATGTCGCCGGTATAGCAGATCGCCGCCTCGCAGAGCTTGTTCTCCTCGGCAATGGCATCCATCGAGACGCGCATGTTCTCGACCCAGTTCAGGCAGTCGAAGACGCGGAAGAGATCGATGCCGCCCCTGGCCGCCTGGCGGACGAAATATTTGACGACATTATCGGGATAATTGGTGTAGCCGACGCCGTTGGCGCCGCGCAACAGCATCTGCAGCAGAAGGTTCGGCGCGCCCTCGCGGATCAGCGCCAGGCGCTCCCACGGATCCTCGGTCAGAAAGCGCATGGAGACGTCAAAAGTCGCGCCGCCCCAGCATTCGAGCGACAAAAGGTTCGGCAGCGCATGCGCATAGGTGTCGGCAATGCGGGCGATGTCATAGGTGCGCATGCGGGTGGCAAGCAGCGACTGGTGGCCGTCGCGCATCGTCGTGTCGGTCAAAAGCACACGCTTTTCGTTGCGCATCCATTCGCCGAATTTCTTCGGGCCGAGCGTGTCGAGGAGTTGCTTCGTACCATCCTTGACCGCATTGCCGTTGGCGTAGGGAACCACCGGCTCGGCAGCGTTATCAAGCGGCCTCGGCCTGTCCTTGGCCTCGGGATGGCCATTGACGGTGACGTCGGCGAGATAGGTCAGCAGCTTCGTGGCGCGATCCTGGCGCTTCACCTGCTGGAACAGCTCCGGCGTCGTGTCGATGAAGCGCGTCGTGTAACTGTTGTCCCGGAACTTGGGATGGCCGATGATCGCTTCGAGGAAGGTCAGGTTGGTTGCCACGCCGCGAATGCGGAATTCGCGCAGCGCCCGGTCCATACGGGCGATCGCTTCGGACGGATTGGGAGCCCATGCCGTGACCTTGACGAGAAGCGGATCATAAAAGCGGGTGATGATCGCACCCGAATAGGAGGTGCCGCCATCCAGGCGGATACCGAAACCGGACGCCGAGCGATAGGCGGTGATGCGGCCGTAATCCGGAATGAAATTATGCTCCGGATCTTCCGTGGTGATGCGGCACTGCAGCGCATGGCCGTTGAGACGGATATCTTCCTGGCGCGGCACGCCCGATTCCGGCGTGCCGATCGCAAAGCCGTCGAGAATGTGGATCTGCGCCTTGACGATATCGATGCCGGTGACGACTTCGGTCACCGTATGCTCGACCTGGATGCGCGGATTGACTTCGATGAAGTAGAATTTACCGGTATCGGCATCCATCAGATATTCGACGGTGCCGGCGCCGATATAATTGGTCGCGGCAGCGATCTTCAGCGAATAGGCGGCGAGTTCCTGGCGCTGCGCCTCCGAGAGATAGGGCGCCGGCGCGCGCTCGACGACCTTCTGGTTGCGGCGCTGGATCGAGCAGTCACGCTCGAAGAGATGCACGACATTGCCGTGCGTATCGCCGAGAACCTGGCTTTCGACATGACGGGCGCGCTCGACGAGCTTTTCCAGATAGACCTCGTCCTTGCCGAAGGCCGCCATCGCCTCGCGCTTGGCTTCCGTCACCTCGCGGGCGAGATCCTTTGGATCGCGGATCGCGCGCATGCCGCGCCCGCCGCCGCCCCAGGAGGCCTTCAGCATGACGGGATAGCCGATCCCCTCCGCCATCTTCGCCACTTCGGCCATGTCCTCCGGCAACGGCCCGGTGGCCGGCACCACGGGAACGCCGACCGAGATCGCCAGATTGCGCGCCGCGACCTTGTTGCCGAGCTGGCGCATCGTATCGGCCTCCGGGCCGATGAAGATGATACCGGCCTTGTTGCAGGCATCGACGAATTCGGGGCTTTCCGACAGCAGGCCATAGCCGGGATGGATGGCATCGGCGCCGGAGAGTTTAGCAACGCGGATCACCTCCTCGATCGACAGATAGCTCTCGATCGGGCCCATGTCCTTGGATAGATGCGGACCGCGGCCGACCTGGTAGCTCTCGTCCGCCTTGAAGCGGTGCAGCGCCAGCTTGTCCTCCTCCGCCCAGATCGCCACGGTTTTTATTCCAAGCTCGTTGGCCGCGCGGAACACGCGAATGGCAATTTCGGAGCGATTGGCAACGAGAATCTTGGAAATGGGCAAAACGGTCTCCTCAGACGTTCAGACGCGGGAATGCTGCACCCGCGAAGAAAATTCTTAACTTCTTGTCACAGAAAGTTCAATTTATCTTGCGACTGCGAAATGCAATTTTTCGACATGCTGAAGCAATTCCAGGAAAAGTGCGAAAGCGGTTTCCGTCCGGACTTGCGTAAAAAATAAAAACAGAGCGGTTTCGCTTCGATGAGAAGCGGAATTGCTCTAACTTATCAGGCCATGACGGAAGGCAAGTGCTACCGCCTGCTGCCTGTTTTTCGCCTTCAGCTTGTCTTGCAAGCCGTTCATATACCAGTCGACGGTGTGGTTTGAGATCTTCAGCATCTTGCTGATCTCCATCGAAGTCATGCCTTCGGCGAGATAATGCAGGATTTCCATCTCGCGCCGCGTCAGCGGCGTGTCGGCCGGCAGCACGGTTTCCAGTGCCTGCGCCTCGCCTTTTAGATCGAGCAACCGCCAGAAGGCCTTGCGCGCCACCGCCTCCAGCAATGCGATTTCCACCGGCGACAGTTCGATCGGCTTGCCGGCGAGACTAAGGCTGGCGAGAATGCCGTTGCGACCGTGGATCGGAAAGGTGTAGCCATCCTCCAGTCCATGCCCGAAAGCATCGACCATCATCTGCTCCATGCGGCGCTGATGTGCGTCCTTGTGGAAGGCCGCCATCGCCTCCCGCCAGCGGAAGGGCCGCTGCGCATGAGCGAGATAGCGCACCATCGGATCGATCAGCGCATATTTTTTTGCGGCATATAACTGCGGCCATTGCTCCGGCCAGCGGCCGGCAAGCGCCGCAGGCCAGGGCTCCGGATTCTGCTGCACCGGGCTCTGCGGCACATGGCGCAGCAGCCCGTAATATTCGAAGCCGCAACCCCGGAGGATCTGCTGCATTTCGGTGATGACGGCTTCAGGATTTGAGCATTCTTCCAGAATTACAAGCAATTGAATTAACGAATTAATTTTCACAAAAATGCCCCTTGCCCGGACCTGATGCCCGCATGAGGCCGTCGGCGGCTGGTCAAGCTGGTCGCGAAACGGTCTTCAATAAATGCAGTCTGTAATTTAATGCTGTGCTAAACATTTCATAAAATGCAAGCGCAAATTGTCGCGAGATATAGCCGAACGGCAATTTCAGCGCCACGGCCATCTCGTCGCATCCTGCAATAATACGATCGTATCAATCATCACATCGGTCGAACCCTGGATACTCCGTTAATCGCCCGTTCAGGTAGCCTTTTGTAGCATCGCATCATCCCGTTTTCGCAGATGCACAAGAGGTTCGACGTGACGCTATTCAAGGTCTATGCAAGAGCTCTGCGCTATCTTGGCGCCTACAAGCTGCGCGTATCCCTGGTCGTTGTCGCAAACATTGTTCTTGCGACGATCACTATCGCGGAGCCGATCCTGTTCGGTCGTATCATCGATGCGATTTCGGGCAAGGGTGAGGTCAAGCCCATCCTCTTCATGTGGGCGACTTTCGCCGTCTTCAACACCATTGCCTTCGTCCTGGTGGCCCGCGAGGCCGACCGGCTGGCCCATGGCCGGCGGGCGACGCTGTTGACGGAAGCCTTCGGCCGCATCATTTCCATGCCGCTTGGCTGGCACCATCAGCGTGGCACCTCCAACGCGCTGCACACATTACTGCGCGCCTGCGAGACGCTGTTCGGCCTCTGGCTGGAATTCATGCGCAACCACCTGTCGACGGTCATCGCGCTTGCCCTTCTGATACCGACCGCAATGTCGATGGACCTGCGCCTTTCGGCCGTGCTCATGGTGCTCGCCATCGCCTACTGGCTGATCGGCCGCGTCGTCATGAGCCGCACCAAGGACGGCCAGGCTTCGGTCGAGAACCATTATCATACCGTCTTCTCGCATGTCAGCGACTCGATCAGCAACGTTTCGGTCCTGCACAGCTATAACCGCATCGAGGCAGAAACCAGGGCGCTGAAATCCTTTGCCGACCGTCTGCTCGAAGCCCAGTATCCGGTGCTCGACTGGTGGGCGATCGCCAGCGCACTGAACCGCATGGCGTCGACCATCGCGATGATGGTGGTCCTGATCATCGGCACCATGCTCGTCCAGGCCGGCCAGCTGCGCGTCGGTGACGTCATCGCCTTCATCGGCTTTGCCAACCTGTTGATCGGCCGTCTCGACCTGATGCGCCAGTTCGCTACGCAGATTTTCGAGGCCCGTTCCAAGCTCGAGGAATTCTATACGCTTGAAGACTCGGTGCGTGAACGTGAAGAGCCTGCCGGCAACGGCGAGATCAAGGACGTCAAGGGTGCGATCGAATTCCGCGACGTCTCCTTCGGCTTCGGCAACAGCTCACAGGGCCTGCACAATGTCTCCTTCTCGGTGAAGGCAGGCCAGACGGTCGCGATCGTCGGCCCGACCGGCGCTGGCAAGACGACGCTCGTCAACCTGCTGCAGCGTGTCTACGATGCCCAGGGCGGCAAGATCCTCGTCGATGGCACCGATATCACCAAGGTGACCCGCAAGTCGCTGCGTCGCCACATCGCCACCGTCTTCCAGGATGCGGGCCTACTGAACCGTTCGATCAGCGACAATATCCGCCTTGGCCGCGAGGGCGCCAGCGAAGAGGAAATGCGCCGTGCGGCCGAAGCCGCCGCCGCTGCCGATTTCATCGAGACGCGTGAGGATCGCTACGAAACGCATGTCGGTGAACGCGGCAACAAGCTCTCCGGCGGCGAGCGCCAGCGCATCGCGATCGCCCGCGCCATCCTCAAGGACGCGCCGATCCTGGTGCTCGACGAGGCGACCTCGGCGCTCGACGTCGAAACCGAAGCCCGCGTCAAGGCCGCGATCGACAATCTGCGTGAGAATCGCACCACCTTCATCATCGCCCACCGCCTGTCGACGGTCCGCGAAGCCGATATGGTGCTCTTCCTGGATGACGGCCGCGTCGTCGAACAGGGTAGCTTCGACGAACTCAGCCACAGCAACGGCCGCTTCGCCGCCCTGCTGCGCGCCAGCGGCATCCTGACGGACGAAGAGGTCCGCAAGTCCCACACCACCGAAGCCGCCTGATCGGTTCGGGTTTCAAGATAAAGGCCGGAAGGTTAACTCCTTCCGGCCTTTTTGTTTGCCAGGAGTATAGCGGCGGCGTGCCGTGGTCGCCCCCCTCTGCCCTGCCGGGCATCTCCCCCACAGGTGGGGAGATTGGCTGGGCGCGACGGCTTCACCAACAAGTACCCGTCACATGAATCCAAACTGAAGGCGATTTGGCACGGCAACCAGAACGGTTGCTGCCTTACGGGGAGCAAGCTCCTTGCCAATCTCCCTCCTTGTGGGGGAGATGCCCGGCAGGGCAGAGGGGGGTATCACATGCAGCAACGTCTCCGCTTCCCAAGGCGGATTGATCACCCCGCCGATCTTCCCTAACCTTCGCCAGTCAACGGAGCATAGGGAGAAAACCCATGAAGGTCCTGCGCATCGTCGCCAATATCCAGGCATCGGATATCACCCTGGCCCGGCGCTTCTATCAGGATATCCTCGGTCTTGACGTCATCATGGATCACGGCTGGATCACGACATTCGGCGCCCCGCGCTCGATGAACGTTCAGCTGAGCATTGCCAGCGAAGGCGGCTCCGGAACGCCGGTGCCCGACCTCTCGATCGAAGTCGATGACCTCGATGCTGCTTTCGCGGCGATGTCGGCCTCAGGCTTCCCGATTGAGTACGGCCCGGCCGACGAGCCTTGGGGCGTCAGGCGCTTTTATGTGCGCGATCCCTACAGCGCCGCGCGTCTTTTCAGACGCGCAAAGGACGCTGTAGCACTTTGAATTGCTGCATAATTTTATCCTTAAATCGATTCCGATTTAAGGAATTATGCAGTGGCAAGTTGGTAAACATCCTCGTCCATAAAAATTGAGCCGGCGGCCATCGGCCACCGGCTCCTTCATGTCGGGAAAGTCCGAGCGCTATTTTCGATCGTTCTGGCGATAGGCATTCGCCGTCCCGCCAATGCGGACGGGAACGGGGATAGAGGCGGTATCGGCCACAAGTTTCCCCTTGACCTTGCCCTGCTGGCGTTTGCGCTCGAGATAATAGGCATAGGCAAATTGTATCGCGATCCCTGCAATCACGACGAGCGGACCGGCCAGCTGATCCTTGTTGGTGATGTAGAGCACCACCTGGCCGATCATGGCGAGGATCGTGCCGGCGACGAAGATGTTCAGCGAATGACGGCCGAGGATCGTCAACGGATGGTCCGCAGGACGGCGCAGGATGCGTGACAGCGCCGGGATGCTGATGACGAGATAGGTCAGCGCCAGCACATGCAGCAGCCGCGGCAGCGACAGGAAGGTCTTGTCGAAACCGGTGATAACAGTCGGCAGGCCGAGGGCCGCCAGCGAATTGCCCCAGATCCAGAGATGGCCGGTCACCCAGATGAAGGACAACATGACGTAACCGGCAGCGGCCGCAAGCAGCAGCGGATGGCGCGGGATCGTGCCGCCGCGCTTGATATGCAGCATCGAGACAATGCCGATCGAAAACAGGAACTGCCAGGAGAGCGGATTGAGGAACCAGTAGTCTTCAATCAGCATGTTGTGCGGCGCCACCTGGTAGATGCCCGCAAGCAGCCAGACCGCAGCCGACACGCCGAGCGCCAGCCAAGGGCTGCGCGCATTCAACAGCAGGATGATCGGCACCATCAGCATCAGTGCGCCGTACATCGGCAGGATATTGTTGTAGCCGATCTGGTGGCCGAGCAGGAGCAGCGCCGGAATGCCTTCCTTCAGGTTCATCAGAACCGCCAGGATATTGATTTCGACCAGCAACCCCGGCCGATGGAACAGCCAGGCACCGCAGATGAAGAGCGCCAGCGTCATGAAGGTGGTGATCATATGGGCGAGATAGAGCGTGAAGGCGCGTTTTACCGCCTTGATCGCTACCGTCAGCCGGTTGCCCGGCTGAAAGCGGGACCCGTAGGCAAGGCCGACGGCAATGCCCGAGATCAGCACGAAGGCTTCGGCGGCATCGGAGAAACCAAAATTCTTCGTCGTGACATATTCGAAGATCTGTCCGGGAACATGATTGATAAAGATCATGATCAGCGCCACGCCGCGCAAGACGTCGAGCCTGGTGTCACGCACCGGCGCAGCTGCGGATAGGGAATTGCGCCCGGCGACGATGGCTTCGGTCGGCGTGCTTGCCATGGGTTTCTCCTTATTATCCGATTTGCAAACGCGACGATGGCCAAAAGGGTTCCCTTTTGGCCATCGCGAATCGCCGTGTTTTTCAGCGTGGAGAACGCTGTTATCCGAGCGGATATCCCTCTTCGGGATCGGTGACTTCGCAGCCGTTGATCGACAGAGTGTAGCCGCTGTCATTGGACGCTTTTGAGACCGAAATGCGGTATTTGCCGCCGCCTTGCTCCACCTCTGCCGCAAAACCGTCCCATTCCGACGGGAGCGACGGGCGCACATAGAGCCGGCCGTCCCTCAGCCGGATGCCGAGGATGCCCTCGACGGCGGCGCGGTAGAGCCAGCCGGCAGACCCGGTATACCAGGTCCAGCCGCCGCGCGACGCATAGGGATCATGGCCGTAGACGTCCGCCGCCACGACATAAGGTTCGACGCGGTATTGCTCCGCTGAAGCCTTGTCGAGCGCGTGGGTGATCGGATTGAGGATCTGGAAGCAGCGGAAGGCATCGTCGCCCCGCTTCAGCTCCGCCAGCGCCATCACCACCCAGGTCGCGGCATGGGTATATTGCCCGCCATTTTCACGCACACCCGGCGGATAAGCCTTGATATAGCCGGGATCCCTGGCGGAATTGACGAAAGGCGGCGTGAACAGCCGGATGATGCGGGCATCCTCATCGACCAACTGATCGAGCACCGCATCCATCGCCGTGACGGCGCGGGCCGGATCGCCCTCGCCGGACAGAACGCTCCAGGACTGCGCGATCGAATCGATCCGGCATTCCGGACTTTCCCTGGAGCCGAGCAGTGCACCGTCGTCGAACGTGCCGCGGCGATAATAGCCCCCATCCCAGGCCGCGGTTTCGAGCGCCTTCTTCAGCTCGCTGAGATGCGCCGACCAGCGCTCCGTGCGGGGCGTGTCGCCACGCTCTTCTGCATAGGGAATGAAGGAGCGCAATGCGCCCGCCAGGAACCAGCCGAGCCAGACGCTGGTACCGCGCCCGCCGATGCCGACGCGGTTCATGCCGTCGTTCCAGTCTCCGCCGAGGAACAGCGGCAGGCCGTTTGCCCCCTTGCGGGCGATGGCGAGATCGAGCGCCAGCGCCGCGTGTTCGTAGACGCTCGCCTTATCCTCGGAAATTTCCGGCTTGTAGAATGAGTCGTGCTGGCCTTCGAGCAGTGCCGGTCCTTCCAGGAAGGCGATCTCCTCGTCGAGCACGTCTTTGTCGCCGGTGACGCTGCAATAGTGATGGATCGCGTAAGCGAGCCAGACGACGTCGTCCGAGATCAGCGTGCGCACGCCGGCACCCGTTCCGGGCAGCCACCAATGCTGTACATCGCCTTCGCGGAATTGCCGCGAAGCGGCATTCAGGATCTGCCGGCGGGCAAGCGAGGGTTCGTGCAGCACGAAGGCCAGCGTGTCCTGCAGCTGGTCGCGGAAGCCGAAGGCGCCGCTTGCCTGGTAGAAGGCGGTACGGGCCATGATGCGGCAGCCGAGGCTCTGATACGGTAGCCAGGTGTTGACGAGATTGTTCATCCCGCGATCCGGCGTCGATATCTGCAGCCTGCCGGTGAAATCCCGCCAGAAGGCGCGGTTTGCCTCGACGGTCTCGTCGAACGAAGCCTTGCGGATATCGGCGATAACAGTGCGCGCTTCTTCTTCCGTCGGCGTATCGCCGAGGAAGAAGGTGAAGTCGCGCTCCTCGCCGGCGTTAAGCTCGATGTCGATTGCAAGCGCCGCGGCCGGATCACCGTCGAGTTCCGTCACACCGGAAAGGGCGGCGGCGGAAGTGACGGCCTGCGGTGCCTGGATCGTCCCCGCCTTGCCGATGAATTCGCGTCGGCTTGCCGAAAAACTCGAAAGTGTCTCGCTCGCCGCGAAGAAGGCGGTGCGGTTGGAAAAATCGATGCTGTAGGGATTGGTGGCAAACAGCGCGCCCGTCTCCTCATCATGGCTCGACAGGATGAAAGGCACCGTGCGTCCCGGATTGCTGCCGAGGATCCATTCAACATAACCATAGAGGCGCAGTTTGCGGCTGGTCGAACCGGTGTTGCGCAGGCGCAGGCGCTGCAGTTTCACCGGCTTTTCGCGATCGATCGTCTGCGTCAGCTCCAGCGCGATCTCGTGCTGAACACTGGAGAAGACGGAATAACCGAGCCCGTGGCGGGCTTCGAAACGAATGTCCGGCCTGCAGGAAAGCGCTGCGAACGGCGTCATGACGGCACCGCTGTCAAGATCGGTGAGATAGAACGCCTCTCCCGAACGGTTGACCACGGCATCGTTCGACCAGGAGGTCAGCTGATAGTCGCGCGAATTGACGCTCCAGGTGAAGCCCGAGCCCTCGGCCGACACGTGGAAGCCGAAGCTGTCGTTGGAAATGACATTGATCCAGGGCTGCGGCGTCGCATGACCTCCTGGCAGCCGAACGACATATTCCCGTCCGTCGCGGGCAAAGCCGCCGATGCCGTTCCAGAAGTCGAGATCGCCTTCCTCCTCGATGACGACGGCGGGCACGACAGGTGGCGGCACCGGCGCAACACGCTTGACGGGGGCCTTGTTGCGCTCGGCCCGCTCCATCTCCTGCAACTCCTCCTTGGAGGGTGCAAACAGCGCGACGGCGCGGTTGATCTGATCGACCACCTTGCCGTTCTTGGTATGCAGCGTTACGCGGGAAGCCGCGATCAGCGCATGATAGGTGGCTTCCTCCATCAGGTCCTTGCGAACCGCAAAGATATGCTGGCGCAACCCGTCGGCCTGGCCCATGCGGCGCACGTTTTCGCACATGGCGTCGAGCGCATGCTGCATGTCTTGCGCATAGGACGAAGCGCGTTCGTTCATGATCACCAGATCGGCGGTGACGCCGCGCGAGCGCAGATATTCCTGCGCCAGCAGCGCCTCGCGGGCGATGTCGAGATCCATGTCATCGTTTATGCGCAGCGTGAAGATCGGGAAGTCGCCGGAAATCGCCAACGGCCAGAGCGCCGATTGCGACTGCAGGCCGGCCTCGACGGTCGCCTCGTCCTTGCGCAGTTGCATGTCGGGATAGACGAGATAGCGTCCGAGGTGCTGGAAGGCCGCCGCCTGCTGCGAGGTGACGCCGACATGGCGCATCTGCACCTGCGTACGCGTCCAGGCCTGGACGAGCTCGTGGGTGAAGGCGTCGGGATGACGGTAGCGATTGACCGCCTTGTCGACTTCGTCGCGGCTCGGCGCCGCGATAGTCCAGAAGATCACGCTGACTTTCTTGCCGGCCGGTACGCGGACGGTGCGGCGCAGCGACATGATGGCATCAAGCATGAAGCCGTCGCTACCGGAAAGTGTTGCACCCGGATCGAAGGCCGCCGCATCGGCAAGGCTGCGGCCACGGCCGATGAACTTGCGCCGGTCGGTCTCGAATTCGGTATGGCGGGTATCCCCGGCATTGTCGACGATCAGGTGCGCAATGCTGATATTGGGCTCGTTTGGATCGCGCTTGTTGCGTTCGGCGCGAATGACGTCGCCGCGCTTGCCGATCTCTGTCTTGACGAACATGCGGGCGAATGCCGGATGCGCATTGTCGGTATCGTCGGAGGTGATCACCGGTTCGAGATAGGAGGTGACCTCGATGAAACGGTCTTCCGTACCCATGTTGAGCAGCGTGACGCGGCGGGCCTCGGCATCATGCTCGGTCGCGACGATGCACTCCACCTCGCTTGTGAGGTCACCGACCATCTTGGTGAACTGCGCCTTCTCGTCGGCGAATTCGACCTTGATCTTTTCGCCTTCGACACCCTTCGGCTCTGATGTCGCCGACCACCATTCGTTGGTGGCGGTATCGCGCAGGAAGATGAAGCTGCCCCAGCGGTCTTCGGTCGGATCGGCTTTCCAGCGGGAAACGGCAAGACCGTTCCAGCGGGAATAACCGGCGCCCGTCGCCGTCAGCATCAACGAATAATGGCCGTTCGACAGAAAGACGAGTTCGCGGTCGCGCGAAGCCGGATCGCTGATCTTCCTGATCTCCGGCCGCAGGAGATCGTCCTGGATGCTGGCCGGCGTGTCGGATTCATGCTTGCCGCTCATGACCGGAATGTCGCGCGGCGCCTTTTCCTGCAGCAGCAGTTCCGCTGCCTCGATGACGGGATCGGAGTGGAAGAGCTCGCGCAGATGGCCGTTGAAGGCGACGTTGGCGACCGCCGCGATCGACATGCCGTGATGGTGGGCATAATAATTGTAGACTACCGCGCATTTCTTGCCTTCCGGCACGCGCGTCGGCGTGAAGTCGACGGCGTCGTGGAAGCCGAACTTGCCGAGCGCACCGACCTTGCGCAGCCTCTGCAGGTTTTCGAGCGCCCCCGGCGGGTCGTACTGGGCGGCGAGCAGCGAAGCGTAAGGCGCGATGACGGCATTGTGGCCGAGACCGCGCTTCAGGCCGAGCGTCGGCACGCCGAAATTCGTGTACTGATAATTGAGATTATGGTCGCGGGCATTGAAGGCCGCTTCCGAAATGCCCCAGGGGATACCGAGCTTGCGGGCATAATTCATCTGCTCGACGACGACCAGATTGTTCGTCTGGTTGAGAATACCCCCACCGCGCTCCTGCATGACGAGCGGCGGCATCAGATATTCGAACATCGAGCCGGACCAGGAGACCAGCGCGCCGCGCGACCCCACAGGCACGACCTGGCGGCCGAGACGGTACCAGTGTTCCGTCGGCAGGTCGCCCTTGGCGATGCCGAAGAGGCTGGTCAGGCGGCATTCCGAGGCGAGAAGGTCGTAGCAGGCCTGGTCGAGTTCACCGCTTTCGACGCGATAGCCGATCGACAGCAGACGCCGCTCCGGCCGGAACAGGAAGCCGAAATCCATCGAGAAGGCGAGATCGCGCGCCTTGTCGCGCAACGCCACCAGCCGCGGTCTCAGCGCATCGACCTTGGAAAGATCGAAGGTGCTGTCGGAAATATGCGCCTCGCAGACTTTCACCAGCGATGCCGCCCACAAGGTGACCTCTTCGCTCTGCTTCGACTTGACCTCATGGTCGAGATTGGCGGCGAGCTTCTCGATGTCGCGCGCGAGAACGGCGAGGTTGATGATGCGGATGGAGGCAAATTCGTGCTCGCGCTTGACGGCGGCGAGTGCGTTCTGGAAGCCGACGATGCGCTCCTCCAGGCGTCGGCGCAGCGGGCGCACGGTCTTGCGATCGTCGGGCAGGTCCGCCAGCACTTCGCCGAGAATGCCGGCCGTGTCGCCGACGCCGTCGAGATTGCCCTGCATATGAGCGGACGGCGCCTCGGCCCAGTTGCGGCAGGCCGACGAAATGGCGATCAGATGGCCGGCGAGATTGCCGCTGTCGACAGCCGAGACGTAACGGGGGCCAAGCGTCTGCAGCGTATCGGTGTGGTACCAGTTGAACAGGTGACCGCGGAATTTCTCCATTTTGTCGATCGTCGCGATCGTCTGCTCCAGCCGCTCGAGCGTCTCCTCGAAGGAGAACCAGCCGAAATGCCGGCCGGAAACGACGGAAAGCAGATAGACGCCGATATTGGTCGGCGAAGTGCGCGCCGCGACGATCACATGCGGCGTTTCCTGGATATTGTCCGGCGGCAGATAATTCTGTTCGGCCGTCGTGAAAGTCTCGAAATAACGCCAGGTGCGCCGGGCGATCTTGCGCAGTTCGCTCGACACGGAATCGGCGACCTCAAGCCGGTCCTCGGTCTCCGCCGACTGGCTGACATACCAGGCGACGACAGGCGACAGGATCCACAGCAGCGCGAAGGGAATGCCGACGAGGAAGGCGTTGTCGCCGGGAAGGGCAGCAAAACCGAGCGCCAGCAGTGCCAGCACCGGTGCATGCCACATCGCCTTGTAATAGGAGATCAACGTGCCCTGGCCGCCGGCCTGAACGCTGGCGGCGGTCCGCCACTGCAGCATCAGCTTGCGGCTGACGAACAGGCGGTAGAGCGAACGGCCGATCGCATCCGCCATCATGCAAGCCGAATCGGCGATGAAGACGATGCGCAGCGCAACCTGCGCATTGGCGGCGGTGATATCGGACCAGACCGTATAGAGATGAGCGCGGGCGATGATATCGCTGGTGCGCGGGATGATGCCGTTGATGAGCGACAGCGTCGGCGCGACGAAGAGGCAGAAGATCAGCAGAATCTGCCAGATGAGCGCGCCGAGCGGCCCCATGAAATACCAGCCGAGCACCGAGGCGAAGAACCAGGCGATCGGCGTCAGCGAGCGGCGCAGATTGTCGAACATCTTCCAGCGGCCGAGTGCCGTGACGCCGTATTTCGGATTGAACATGTAGGGGAGAAGCTGCCAGTCGCCACGCGCCCAGCGATGCTGGCGCGAGGTTTCCACCTCGTAGCGGATCGGGAAATCCTCCACCAGTTCGAGATCTGTGACGAGCGCGCAACGCGCCATCGAACCTTCGAGAAGATCGTGGCTGAGCACGGAGTTCTCGTCGATCCGGCCCTTCAGCGACGCTTCGAAGGCGTCGACATGGTAAAGGCCCTTGCCGGTGAAGGTGCCTTCGCCGGCGAGATCCTGATAGACGTCGGAAACTGTGAAGACATACGGATCGAGGCCGCGGTTGATCGAAAAGACGCGCTGGAAGACCGACGCGTCCTTGCCCGTCGTCAGCGACGGGGTGACACGCGGCTGCAGCACGCCATAGCCGCTTTCGACGCGGCCGGTTTTCGGATTGATGACCGGGCGGTTGATTGGATGATAGAGCTTGCCGACGAGCTTGGTGACGGCATCGCGCATCAGGCGCGTATCGGCATCGAGCGTCATGACATATTGCACATTGGCCGGCACGGTATTGGCGCCCGGCAGGTAGGTCGTGTCGCGGTCGCCGCGCAGAAGCATGTTCAGCTCGTGCAGCTTGCCGCGCTTGCGCTCCCAACCCATCCAGACGCCTTCCGAGGGATTGTAGAGGCGGCGGCGATGCAGCAGATAGAAACGCGTCTTGCCGTCATAGGCATAACGGGCGGAGAGATTGGCGATCTCGCGCCTGGCATAATCGAGAACTTCGAGATCGGCAGGCGTTTCCTCGGCCTCGCTGTCCGGCCAGTCGCTGAGCATCGCGAAATAGATCTCGCCACGCGGATTGGCGAGATAATGGACTTCGAGATTGCGCACGTGATCGTCGACACTGTCGCGGTTCGAGATCAGGCAGGGCACGACGAGCAGCGTGCGCGCATCTTCCGGAATGCCTTCCTTGAACTCGTAGCCGACGAGGCGCGCCGGCGTCACGAAGAAGGACAGCAAGGTGTTGAAGAGACCTGTCGCCCCCTCCGATGCCGGCACTGAGAACATGATCAGCAACAGGGCGATTTCGAAAGCACCCATGCCGGCATTCGCCATGAACTTACCGACGATCGCCATCGCGATGACCGTCAGCAGCATGACGGGCACGGCAATCGCCAGCCAGTTGAACCGGCGCACGGCGCGCACGAAATGCTGGATGACCGTCGGGCGATAATTCGCCCGCGCTTCGAGTTTCGGCCGCTGCGCGCCCGACAGGAAGCCGCCGACATTCGGTTCATGCGGCTGCGGCTCGCCGGAGGCCTTGGCGGCATCGGTCATGTCGAGCGCCAGCTGGGCGATTTCCATTTCCGACAGCGGCGAGCGCTTGGCCAGCTTCTCGATCTGCTTGCGATATTTGTTGCGCGAGCCGGAATCGAGGATGCCGTAATCCGAATGCTCCCAGAGCAGCTTGTCGACATGGCTGACTTGCTCGACCCAGACGGACCATTCGGCATCGTCGATCTCGCGAAGGCTGCGGATGATGTTGCCCATCGTCACGTTGCCGGAAGAGAGCCGGCTGTGTTCGGCCGTCGTCGCCTCTTCGGTGTTGCGGCCGAGTTCTTCCAGCCGCTCGTCGAGCCAGGTGATCGCCAGGCTCGACGTCTGCGAGCCGTCGCGCAGGCGATAGAGGAACTGCGTCGAGAAGGTATTGTCCTCGGCAAGCGGTTCCAGCGTCTTCAGATAGGCGGCTGCCGCGGCCGGGTCGGTCAGGCGCACCAATTCGTCGGCCGCCTCGTTGGCGCGGCGGCGCAGCCGGCGGCTGGCTTCGACACGGCTCGAAATGCGGCGAAGATTTTCCACGAGCACGTAGCGCACGAGGGAGGGCAACGCCCAGAGTTCGCCGATCCTGAGCGTCTCGCTGGCCTGGAAGCCGTCGACCAACGCCGTCAGACTTTCCTGCGAGATCGTGCTGTGGGTATGGGCGACATAGAGCCAGGCAAGCACGAGTGTGCGCGGCACCTCGACGCCGCCGACGACCATGGTCGGCAATTCGCGATAGAAGCGCCGGGGAAAGTCGCGCCGCACCTCCTGGATCGCCTCTTCGACGATATAGTGATTGTCCAGCAGCCATTCTGCCGCCGGCGTGATGGTATCGCCGGCCTCGACATCGGTCGCCGTGGTCCGGTAGACGCGCAGGATTTCCTTCTCGTTTTCCTTATGCCGAGCGAAGAAATCGAAGGGGGCGAAAGCCGGCAGCTTGTCGACGCCGTTGCGGGCGACCGCATCGCCCATCGCCTTGATGTCCTCGTTCGAAAGATAGGTCGAGCGGATCGAACCGTTGTGATCGATCTGCTTCGTCTCGGGTTCGCGCGGAAGGCTCGGAGAAAGATGAGAAATAGACATGGGTTCGGTTCTGGATCCAAACAAAGTTATGGCTGTTTTGCTCAGCCTTTTGCACTGCTTATCATGACTGCTACATGAACGGAGCCCTATTCTTCAAAGATCGATGAAGCCGGGGTGAGCGACAGTTGGGCCAAGCAATGCAAAGGGGCTAAGCCCTGTTCAGGACGTGACCCGACGGGATCAAGACCATCGATACCCTCTCTGCGAAAGCCATGTCGAAAATTTGGACACCCTCGGGAAAATTCAAGTCAAGCGGCATGCGCGCCGCCCCGGCGATCTTGTCTGAGCGGTGGAAATGGCGAAATGCCGGCACCTGGTTCCGGCAATGCAAGAGCTCTTCGATTTCAGAAAAACGAAAGACGCATGATTGCCCGACCATGCGCCGGCGGCGGCTTGGGCGGCTGGCGCCCCACGCTGCTTGCGCTTGAGATCGAGGCCGCCGTGGTGCGTTTTAGATGGCGTGAAAAAAGTACAGAAGAAGGATGATGGAGATTGGAATGCCGACCAACCATAACAAAATGCCTCTCGCGACCACTCTCCTTTTGACATTCGAGTGTCAGGAGAGTGCCGAGACAAATGAAATGTTCCGAAATTCTATAAGGGCGGAAACCGCCGCAGCGCCGACATCGGCCGACGCTTGATTATCCGACGACGCCGCAAACCATGGCTACGACGAACAGGAATGCTGCGGTGAAGATCGCGCCATGGAGCATCGTCTGAAGCCTGTGGCGCGTGGTGAGCGGCTTCTTGGTCGGTACGGAACCATACTGGTTCACGTGAGCATGCGAAATACCCAGGTCTGCCATATGTCGCCTCCGTTGTTCTCGTGCGGCCGGTTGTGCGGCTCGCGCTTATATTCTTATTTTCTCTATCAAGTAGGTAGAGATAAATTTCCGTCCAGAGCGAGCGGAAGAGAAAATTCAACCAGCCCTTTTAGCAGAGCGTGCGCCATGCCCAGATCAACGAGCGCTCGACGGCGTTCTCGTTCTGCGACGGGTTGGAGGAAGTCTCGATCAGCCGACGGTCCTTTTCCGCAGGAATGGATGCCGAAATCTGTTCCCGGCGATCGGCTCGAACAGGAGGATCGAGGTAACCCATGGTCATCCCACCGAGAAAGAACATGCATCAACCTCCATCGATCACGAAAGCTAACAATCGTTAACGGGATCATGACAGAAGCGAGGCAGCTGTCAATAGTCTAGCTGAATGGTCGTCTTTTAGGGAAGCATTATCCTTAACGCCGCCGCCGGTTTTTTCTTTTCAACGGTTTGAAAAGATTGACTTTCAGGCTTTGACGAACCCTTTGCTCGCGATCATCAAATTTCTCGTATAGTCCTCGTGAACCGCGCCTTTCGCCAGTTCCTGCGAGCTCAGCCGCTCGACGACGGCGCCGTTGCGCATCACGGCGAGCCTTTCACACATATGGGTGACGACACCGAGGTCATGGCTGACCATCACGAAGGTGAGCCTGCGGTCGCGCCGGATCTCTTCCAAAAGGTTCAGCACCTCGGCCTGCACCGACGCGTCGAGCGCCGATGTCGGCTCGTCGAGCAGCAGGATCGACGGTTCGACGATCAGCGCCCGGGCGATCGCCACGCGCTGACGCTGGCCGCCGGAGAGCTGGTGCGGGTAGCGGAAACGGAAACCATTGCCGAGGCCGACCTCGTCAAGCGCGCGGGCGATGCGCTTCTCGCCGTCAGCGATGCCGTGGATTGCTAGCGGTTCGAGCAGAAGCCTGTCGATCGTCTGGCGCGGATGCAGCGATCCATAAGGGTCCTGGAAGACCATTTGCACGCGTCGGTAGAAGACTTTGCTGCGTTTCGAACCTTTCAGCGGCTCGCCATCGATGTTGATCGCGCCGCCGCTGACCGGCGCAAGTCCGGCAACGGCCCGCAGCAAGGTCGATTTTCCCGAGCCGGATTCGCCGACGAGACCAAAGGATTCGCCGCGTTCGACAGCGATGCTGACATTCTTCAAGGCATGAAAATGGTCGTAGACGACGCTGAGATCGTCGATCTCGAGAGCTGCACTCATGCCGCCCACTCCGGCTTGCGGTCGAGCACCGGCAGCGGGTGGCGGTTTGCGCCGATCTCGGGCATGCAGTTCAGCAGTCCCTGCGTATAGGGATGCTGCGCATGTTTGAGATCGGCCGCCGCCAGCTCCTCGACGATCTTTCCGGCATACATGACGATGACGCGATCGCAGAAGGAAGAGACCAGCCTCAGATCGTGGGAGACGAAGATCAGCCCCATGCCGCGCTCGGACACCAGCCTGTCCATGATCCTCAGCACGTCGAGTTGCACCGTCACGTCGAGCGCCGAGGTCGGCTCGTCCGCAATCAGCAGTTCCGGCCCGGCAATCAGCATCATGGCGATCATCGCACGCTGCCCCATGCCGCCCGAAACCTCGTGCGGATGCAGGTCGAAGACACGTTTCGGGTCGCGGATCTGCACCGCTTCCAGCATCGCGAGCGCGCGCTCGCGCGCCTCCGCCTTGCCGACCTTCTCGTGCGTGCGCAGCGTTTCGCAGATCTGCCGTCCGATCGACATGACGGGATCGAGCGAATATTTCGGATCCTGCAGGATCATGGCGATGCGCTTGCCGCGCAGCCTGCGCCTTTCGCCGGCCGAGGCATTGATAAGATCGATGCCGTTGAAATTAAGCCTGTCGGCCGTGACGATGCCGTGTTTCGGCGTCAGGCCCATGATTGCCCGTCCGGTCTGCGACTTGCCGGAACCGGATTCGCCGACGATGCCGAGCCTTTCCTTGCCGAGCGTGAAGGAGACGCCGCGCACGGCCTCGATCACGCCGGTGCGCGTGGGATAGCTGACCTTGAGCTTGTCCACCGTCAGAAGTGTCGTCATTGGCCGCTCTCCTTCGGATCGAGCGCGTCGCGCAGGCCGTCGCCGAGGAGATTGAAGCCGAGGCTGACGATGAGGATGGCGATGCCGGGCATCGCCGCGACCCACCATTGATCGAGGATGAAGCGCCGTCCCGAGGCGATCATCGCACCCCATTCCGGCAGCGGCGGCTGCGCCCCGAGGCCGAGGAAACCGAGACCGGCCGCCGTCAGGATGATGCCCGCCATGTCGAGCGTCACGCGCACGATTAGCGAGGAAATGCAGAGTGGCATGACATGGCGCACGATAATGCGAAGCGGCGAGGCGCCCATCAGCTTCACCGCCGAAATATAGTCGGAACGCCGGACCGTCAGCGTCTCGGCGCGCGCAATGCGGGCATAGGGCGGCCAGGAGGTGATGGCGATGGCGATGATCGCGTTCTGGATGCCGGGACCGAGGGCTGCGACGAAGGCGAGCGCCAGCACCAGCTTCGGAAAGGCGAGGAAGATATCGGTGATGCGCATCAGCGTCGCATCCACCCAGCCTCCGGCATAACCGGAGACCGTACCGACGATCAGCCCGACCGGCGCCGAGATGACGGCAACGAGCACGACGACGAGCAGCGTCAATCGCGATCCGTAGATCAGCCGCGAATAGATATCACGACCCTGATCGTCCGAACCGAGCCAGAACTCGCCCGTGCCGGGCGGCAGCAGCCGAGCATTGCGCAGATCGCCGACAACGGGATTATGCGTGGCGAGCACATCGGCAAAGGCGGCGATGAAAAGCAGCGCCACGATGATCAGCAGGCCGACGACAGCGAGCCTGTTTGCCGTAAACTGCCGCCAGGTGACATAGGTGCGGCCGAGGCGGGCTTGCAGGCGCGATTGCGGCCGGTCGGAGAGCAGCCATTCGCGGCGGCTCATCGGCGGGGATGGGTTGGCGGGAACCGTCATCGGTTTCGCGTCCTCGGGTCGAGCGTCCGGTAGAGAAGATCGGACAGTAGGTTGATGCCGATGAAGACCGTACCGATGACGATCGTGCCGCCGAGCACGGCGTTCATATCGGCATTCTGCAGCGAATTGGTGATGTAGAGCCCGATGCCCGGCCAGGAAAAGACGGTTTCCGTCAGCACCGATCCTTCGAGCAGGCCGGCATAGGAAAGCGCAATCACGGTGACGAGCGGCACGGCGGCATTGCGCAGCGCATGGCCCCAGATCACCCGCGTTTCCGAAAGCCCCTTGGCCCGCGCGGCAACGATGTATTCCTGTGAAAGCTCGTTCAGCATGAAGCTGCGCGTCATACGGCTGATATAGGCGAGCGAGAAATAGCCGAGCAGGGAGGCGGGCAGGATGATGTGGCGGAAGACATCGTAGAAGACGTCCCATTGCCCTTGCCAGGCGCTGTCGAGCAGGTAGAGACCGGTGATCGGCGTGAACGTATATTCGAAGACGATGTCGATGCGGCCGGGAAAGGCCACCCAGCGCAGTTGCGCGTAGAAGATGACGAGCGAGATCAGCGCCAGCCAGAAGATCGGCACCGAATAACCGACAAGGCCGACGACGCGCACCACCTGGTCGGCAATGCTGCCGCGGCGCACTGCTGCGAGAACGCCGAGCGGTACGCCGACGAAGGCGCCGATGAGCGTTCCGAACGTTGCGAGCTCGATTGTCGCCGGCAGGACACGGCGGATATCGACCATGACAGGATTGGTCGTCAGCACCGAATTGCCGAAATCGCCGGACAGTACACCTTTGATATAAAGGAAAAATTGCTGATAGAGCGGCAGGTTGAAGCCCATCTCCTGTCGTACCCGTTCGACGACGTGGTTGGGCGCGCGGTCGCCGAGAATGGCGAGCACGGGATCGATCGGCACGACGCGGCCGATGAAGAAGGTGACGGCCAGCAGGCCGAGATAGGTGGTGACGGCGGCAAACAGAAACCGCCCTAACGCCTTTGCAAAGGCCCTAGCGCGGCCCTTTCGGGGCCGCACCTCCTGCGTTGTTTCGACGGTGCTCAAGCGACCAATCCTGCCGAACTATTCCTTGGCGATCGGACCGACGAAATTGGTGTCGAAGCTCGGACCCAGCTTGAAGTCCTTCAGGTTCTTGCGGTAACCGGCCACCTCGGTCTGCTGGAAGATGAAGACGAAGGGGCTGTTTGCAAGGTACTTCTTCTGGATGTCCTGATATATGGCGGCGCGCTTGGCGGCGTCGCGCTCCAGAAGTGCTGCCTTGGCTTGCTTGTCGAGCTCCGGCGCTTCCCAGGTGTTGCGCCATGCGAGCGTCTTCACCGTGCCCGCATCGGAATTGTCGGGATTGCCGGTAAAGGTATCGGCATTGGAATGCGGATCGAAATAGTCCGAGCCCCACTGGCCGATATACATGTCATGGGTACGGGCGCGATACTTGGTCAGCGTCTGCTTGCCGTCGCCGGGGATGATTTCCATTTTCACGCCGGCCTGCGCCAGCGTCTGCTGCATCGATTCGGCGATACCGGTTACCGGCTGACTGTTGCGCACGTCCATGGTGATCGAGAAACCGTCGGGTACGCCCGCCTTGGCCAGCAGTTCCTTGGCCTTGGCGACATCGAGCTTGTAGGGATTCTCATCGAGCGCGCCGAGCTGGCCCTTCGGCAGGAAGGTCTGGTGGATCTCGCCGATCCCCTTGATCAGCGTTGCGCCGATCGCATCGTAATCGACCAGATATTTGAAGGCTTCCTGGACTTCCGGCTTCTTCAGGTTCTCGTTCTTGTTGTTCAGGCTGACATAATAGATCGTGCCCTTCGGCGCACTCGTCGTCGCGAGATCGGGATTCTTCGAAACGGCGTCGATGTCGCCCGGCTCGAGATTGCGAGCGATATCGATATCGCCGGCTTCGAGCGCCAGGCGCTGGGCCGAACTTTCCTTCATGTAGCGGTAGATGACGCGGTTGAGCTTTGCCTTGTCGCCATAATAATTGTCGTTGCGCTCCAGCACGACGACTTCGTTGGCGCGCCATTCGCGCATCTTATAGGCACCGGAGCCGGCATAGCCGGTCTTCAGCCATTCATTGCCGAAGTCGTTGTCGTATTTGTGGTCGGCATCGGGCGTCACCGCCTTCACATGCTCCAGCACCAGCTTCTTGTCGACGACGGAAGCGACCGTTGCCGTCAGGCAATTGAGCACAAAGCTCGGCGCATAGGCCTTGTCGACCGTGAAGACGAAGGTGCCGGCATCGGCAGCCTTGGCCTTTTCCGCGACGTTGTCGCCGGTCAGACCGAATTGGGTGAGGATGAAGGCCGGGCTCTTGTCGAGCTTGACGGCACGCTCGAACGACCAGGCAACGTCTTCGGCGGTGATTGGGTTGCCGGAGGCGAATTTGAGGCCTGACTTCAGCTTGAACGTATAGGTAAGGCCGTCATCGGAAACGCTCCAGCTCTCGGCCAGATCGCCCTTCACCTTGGACGTGTCGTCCATGTCGAGACGGACGAGCAGGCTGTAGCTGTTGGTAGTGATTTCGGCGGTCGACAGCTCGAAAGCCTCGCCCGGATCCATCGTGATGATGTCGTCGATGGCGAAGCCTTCGACCAGCGTGTCCTTCGGCGTCTCGGCAAAGGCGGAGGGTGCGGCCATCATTAGGAGCGAAAGAGCGGCTCCCGCCGAAAGCAGGCGAAAATTGCGGCTGAGTTTGGTTATCATCATGGTCTGTTCCCCTGTTTTTTGATTGGATATGAAAGGCTTAGGCGTGGTCCTCCCGCCAAGTCTGAGCCAGAATGCGAAGCCAGTTTTCACGGGCGAGTTTTGCCAGGTCGGCGTCAGCATAGCCAACCTCTCTGAGAGCGGCAATCAGCTTCTGATTACCGGCTGCATCGCCGATTTCCTCGGGAATGGTGGCCCCGTCGAAGTCCGATCCGAGCGCCACGCAGTCGATGCCGATGCGGTTCACAAGATAGTCGATGTGGCGGATCATGTCGGCAAGCGGCGTGTCGCTGTCCGAGCGGCCGTCGGCACGCAGCATGGCGGTGGCATAATTGATGCCGACGAGCCCCCGGCTTTCGCGGATCGCATCGAGCTGCCTGTCCGTCAGGTTGCGCGCGACCGGCGTCAGGGCGTGGGCATTGGAATGGCTGGCGACCAGCGGCTGGTCCGTCTTTTTCGCCACGTCCCAGAAACCCTTCTCGGTGATATGGGCAAGGTCGATCAGGATACCGAGACGATTGCATTCCCTGACCAGCGCGAAACCGGCATCGGTGAGGCCCGGCGCCGTGTCCGGCGACATCGGGAAGGCGAAGGGCACGCCGTGACCGAAGACATTGTGCCGGCTCCAGACCGGACCGAGCGACCGCAGCCCTGCCGCATAGAACACCTCGAGCGCCGAGAGATCGGCGCCGATCGCCTCGCAGCCTTCCATATGCATGACGGCGGCGAAAATGTCGTCCGCCATGGCGCCCCGGATATCCTTCACCGTCCGGCAGAGCCGCCAGGCGCCGGCCTGGTCGAGCCGCAGCGCGATCGCCGCCATTTCATTGGCGATGGCAAGCGAAGGCAGCGGATCGAGAGGGGCCGCCATCGGCGTCACATAGCGGCCGTCGGCATCCGGATCGGCGAAGACGAGATCGCCCGAAGGAATATAGATGGCGCAGAGACCGCCTGAAAGACCGCCCTCTCTAGCCCGATGCGCATCGATATGGCCGACCGTCGTGCCGTCTGCGAATTCCGAGATCGGGTCGCTGCCGTCTTTTGAATGTGTCCAGAGTCGAAGGAGAACGTCGTTGTGACCGTCAAATACGAATTGCATCTGTCTTCCTGCGCTGCCCTACTGCATAATTCCTTAAATCGGAATCGATTTAAGAACAAAATTATGCAGCATTCAAAGTGCTACAGCGTCCTTTGCGCGTCTTTTCAGACGCGCGGCGCTGTAGAGGGCGAATGAAGCGGCCAGAATAGAAAAGCTGACGGAATTCGCCACCTCTTTTTTTAGAAATCCGTCGATGCTGAAAATGAAACGGGAGCCGAAGCTCCCGTAAAAAATCATCGCAGGCCAGAGATCAGTGTTTGCGGCGTTTCTTCTGCCTGTAGACGTCGATGACGACAGCCGCGACGATGATGAGGCCCTTGACGATCTCCTGGTAGTAGGCGTCGATCCTTAGGAAGGTGAAGCCTGAGGTCATGACGCCGAGGATGATGGTGCCGATGACGGTGCCGGTGATGCGCCCGACACCGCCGGTGAGCGAAGTGCCGCCGATGACGGTCGCAGCGATCGCGTCGAGTTCATATCCGACGCCCATGCTGGCCTGTGCGGTTTCCGCACGTGCCGCCGTGACGATACCGGCAAGACCTGCAAGCAATCCGGCAATCACATAAACCTTGACGAGATGCGCCTCGATGTTGATGCCGGAAACACGCGCGGCCTGCGGATTCGCGCCGATGGCATAGGTGAACTTTCCATAGCGCGTATAGCGCAGCGCAATGTGAAAGATCAGTGCAACGACCAGGAAGACGACAACCGGCCAGGCTTTCGTTCCGATGAAATGAAACTGCTCGGTGACCCCGGAAACCGGCTGTCCCTTCGTATACCACTTCGCGACACCTCTGGCCGAAACGAACATGCCAAGTGTTGCAATAAACGGCGGGATCTTCGTGTAGGCGATGAGCGCGCCGTTTGCGAGACCGGCGGCCGCCCCGATCAGCAGACCAACGACGATAGGCACGAAAGCCGGCAGGTCGGTCAGCGAGGGAAAGACGGCCCGTCCCCAGGTCGAGGACTGGGCAAAGCTCGTTGCGATCATCGCCGTCATGCCGACGACCGAACCCGACGAAAGATCGATGCCGCCGGTAATGATGACCTGCGTGACGCCGACGGCGATGATGCCGATGACGGAGACCTGCAGGATCATGATCGTCAGACGCTGCGAATTCATCAGAAAGCTTTGGCCGATGAACATCCAGCCGAGCACTTCGTAGATGAGCGCGATGCCGACGAGCACGAGGAAAATGCTGAGTTCTGTCGGTATGCGCCGCCGCCTTTGCCGGGTTGCGAGCGGAGCCGCGCCCTCTGCTGCCTTGGTAGTCATGTCAAACCTCCCTTGGGCGATCGCCGTCAACGCATCACTGCGCAGCCAGCTCCATCACCTTGATCTGCGTTGCTTCATCGCGATTGAGGAAACCGGTCACGCGTCCCTCGTGCATGACCATGATGCGGTCGCTCATCCCGAGAACCTCGGGCATCTCGGACGAGATCATCACCACCGCCACACCGTCTCGCGCCATCTCCGTGACCAGCCGGTGGATTTCCGCCTTGGCGCCGACATCGATGCCACGCGTCGGCTCGTCGAGGATGAGGATGCGCGGATTGGTGAGCAGCCAGCGCCCGATCAGCACTTTCTGCTGATTGCCGCCCGAAAGATTCTCCACCCGCTCGTAAAGATTGGGCGTTTTTACGCGCAGCTTTTTTGCCATGTCTTCGCAGGTTGCCTCGACTGCGCCCTGCTGCACGAAGCCGCCTTTGACGTATCTGTCCTGCAGAACGGCGATCTGCATATTCTCGAGAATATCGAGGATCAGCAGGCAGCCGGTGTCTTTCCGGTCTTCGGTCAGAAACGCCATCCGGTTGCGGATGGCCTCGGTCGGCGAAGAAATGGTCACCGGCTTGCCGTAGAGCTCGATCGAGCCGGAGCTTGCCGGCGTCACCCCAAACAGCGTTTCGGCGACATTCGACCGCCCGGAGCCGACGAGGCCGGCCACGCCGAGGATTTCGCCGGCTCTCACTTCGAAGGAAACGTTGTTGAAGACGCCCTTGAGACACAGATCCTTGACGGAGAGCACGACCTCGCCGATCGGCACCTCTTCCTTGGGAAACATCTGGGTGATCTCGCGCCCGACCATCATGCGGATGATGTCGTCGCGGGTGACGTCGGTCGAGGCATGGGTGCCGATATATCGGCCGTCGCGGAAGACGGAGAACTCGTCGGCGATCTCGAAAAGCTCGTTCATCTTGTGCGTGATGTAGACGATGCCGATGCCCTGGGCCCTGAGGTCGCGGATAATACGGAAAAGATGCTCGACCTCGCGCTCCGTCAGCGCCGAAGTCGGCTCGTCCATGATCAGCACGTCGGAATTGTAGGAAACCGCTTTGGCGATCTCGACCATCTGCCGGTTGGCGACCGAGAGGTGCCGGACCTCGATATCGGGATCGATTGATATATTGAGCCGAGTAAACAGATCTTCGGTCATGCGGTGCATCACACCGTGATCGATGAAGCCGAGGCGGTTCTTCGGTTCGCGGCGAATCCAGATGTTTTCCGCGACCGTCATGAACGGCATCAGGTTCAGTTCCTGATGGATCATGGCAATGCCATTCTCCAGCGCGTCGAGTGGCGATTTCAGCCGGATCTCGATCCCCTTCAGGCGAATATTGCCCTTATCGGGCGTGTAGATGCCGGCGAGGATCTTCATCAATGTCGATTTGCCGGCGCCGTTTTCGCCCATCAGTGCATGCACGGAAGCGCGCTTCAGCCGGAACTGCACGTCGTCGAGTGCGACGACACCAGGAAATTCCTTGCGGACACCCTCTGCGCTCAAGAGATATTCCGCATTCGGGACGGCGCCGCTTGCACGAACGGCGGCCATGGTTGTCGGGCTGACGGCCATATCATCTCCTCCAGATACGGGTAGGCGAAAAGGATGCGGGCAAAGCCCGCATCCTGCTTGGCATTCGCCTCAGTTCTTGGCGACGAAGTCCTTGACGTTGGCAGGCGTGACGAGTTGGAAGGGAATGTAGACCTTCTTTTCGATCTTCTCGCCCTTGGCGAGCTTGAGCGCTGCATCGAGCGAGCCCTTGCCCTGGCCGGCGGCATCCTGGAACACCGTGACGTCGAGATCACCCGCCTGCATGGCGGCAAGCGCGTCCTGCGTGGCGTCGACGCCGCCGACGACGACCTTGCTCATATCCTTGCCGGCTGCCTTCAGCGCCTGGATGGCGCCGATCGCCATTTCGTCGTTGTTGGAGATCACGGCGTCGAATTCGATGCCGCTGGAGAGCCAGTTGGTCATCAGGTCGGCACCCTGGGTGCGGTCCCAGTTCGCCGTCTGCTCTTCGACGATCTCCAGACCCTTGCATTCATCCGTCTTGATGACGTCATGGACGTCCTGCGTGCGCATGCGCGCAGCCTGGTTGGAGAGCTCGCCCATGATGACGACGGCCTTGCCCTTGCCGCCGAGAATGCGGCAGATTTCCTTGGTTTCCAGCGTGCCGGATTCCTGTTCGTTGGAAGCGACGAAGGCCTGCTTGTCCGGCAGCGTGTCGACGTTGACCGGCTGACGGTTGACGTAAACCAGCGGGATGCCGGCATCGGCCGCGAGCTTCGACATTGCCGTGGTCGCATCGGTATCGACAGGGTTGACGATGATTGCATCGACCTTGGAGGCGATGAAATTCTGGATCTGGCTTTGCTGCTTGGAAACGTCGTTCTGCGCGTCTTCGACCTGCAGCGTCACGCCGCTCAGTGTCTTTGCATAATCGGTCATGCCGTTGCGCAGAACGGTCAGAAAGTTATCGTCGAATTTCGCCATCGAGACGCCGACGGTTTCCGCGTGAGCCGCCGTCGACATGACGAGCGCCATCGCAGTGCCCAGGATAAACTTTTTCATTTTCACTTCCTCCACAAAGCGGTGCCCGGCTGCACCTCCTCACGCCGGAGCTCCAGGCATTTGCTCTGAAGCCGCAATTCCCCGCGCCACCTCTCCCGCGGCGCTCCGCAAAACGGAACAAACAAACCGTCAAATCCGTCCTGCGGAATATTCATTCCATTTTCTGGGAGCGACGTCAAGTCTCTTTAGCGGCGGCGAGATAGGGATGAGAGCGCAATGCCATGCGAGGCTTCCCGACCGACGCCCGCATTCCCTCTGTTGTGAAAGACCACGTGAGCATCCATCTATGGGAGGGTCGACGACAGGCTCACGGCCGCAGACGCCTTCGACCTCTCGCCGCGACCCAATCATTTGAAGATTTTGGAGACAGGACAGATGTCCATTTCGATGTATCGCCTCACCGTTCCGATGTTCCAGCGCGGCCTCGCCAGCCTGAAAACCTACCTCGACAAGGCCGAAGCCTATGCGAAGGAAAAGAATATTGATCCTGCCATACTGGTCGCCGCTCGCCTGGCGCCCGACATGCTGCCGCTCTCCGGCCAGTATCAGCGCGCCAGCGACACCGCCAAATTTGCGCTCGCCCGCCTGACCGCGACCGATGCCCCGAAATTCGAGGACAACGAAACGACGTTCGACGACCTGCGTGAGCGCCTGGCAAAGACCGAAGCCTATCTCGCCGGTTTCTCGGCGGAAGCACTGGAAGGCACAAAAACCCGCCAGATCACCCTGCCGGGAAAGAGTGGTATCGTGCTGCCGGGTGACGAATATATCGCCACCTTCGCCCTGCCGAACTTCTATTTCCACGTCGCGACGGCCCACGCCATCCTGCGTAGCCAGGGTGCCCCGATCGGCAAGCGCGATTATCTCGGCTGAACCTTGGTTCGGCTCGGTTGAGTGATTGAGTGAATATCAGGGCCGGTGCGTCACCGGCCCTCTTTCCGTCAGCTCGGTATAGGCGAGCGTCTGATCGAGATGGCGTGCTCTAAGCGACAGCAGCTTCTCGGCATAATCGAGCCGTATCGCCGCATAGGCTGGATCCGCTGCGACATTGTCGAGTTCCATCGGATCGTCGGCAAGATTGAAGAGCAGCGGCGGCAAAGCGGTAAAATGCACATATTTGAACCGGGCGTCGCGGATCACCGCGAGATTGCATTCGTTGGACCGCAGCCCGAAATGCCGCTCCGCCTCGCCCCCGGCAATATCGCGGAAATCGAATTCCCAGAATGCTGCGTCCCGCCAGCCCTCTCCGCTCCCACCCTGGACAAACGGCATGAGCGACCGGCCATCGAGCCCGTTCTTCGCGTCGATACCGAGCCTTTGGCAAAGTGTCGGAAAAATATCCGCAGCGCTGGTGAATTTGTCGACGACCCCACCCGCAGCACTACTTGCGGGATCGCGTATGACAAGCGGAATATGATAGCTGCCGTCGAAGAAGCCGCCCTTGCCGAGCATCCAGTGATCGCCCGCCATCTCGGCATGATCAGAGGTGAAGATAACAAGTGTGTCGTCCCAGGCACCCGCATCCTTGAGGGCCTGCCAGATGCGGCCGAGCTGCGCATCGACCTCTGATATCATGCCATAGTAGATCGCCCGGATCGCCGCGAAATCCTCACCGTTCCAGCCGCTGAACGGCCCCGTTGCACCGTGGATGAAGCTGCCCTTGTCAAAGCGCGGCATGGCATAGGCGAGGTAGGGATGACCGTTTTCTTCCGCTTCGCGGCTTGCCGCGCGGGCAAAAGCCGGTCCCTCGCCCGGCGTGAACATGCGGTTGAACGGCTCCGGCACGGAAAATGGCGGATGCGGACGCAAGAAAGAGACATGCGCGAACCACGGCCTGTCCTGCTCGCCAACCCAGCGGATGAACTCGCCGGCCAGGAACGCCGTCTGGGTCTCGTCGCGCGAATAAGCCGGCGCCGCATCGGAGATGTCTCCGGCTCTTGCACCGACCGGAATATGGATATCGCGGCTGACGGCATCAGCATGGCCGCGGGACCTGAGCCAGGAGAGCCATTGTTTCTCATGCTCCGGCAGAAGCTGGCGGGCGGTAAAGCCCGGCAGCACGCCTTCGTAGGTCGTCAGATGCGGATCGCCAGCATCCATCCCGCGCGGATCGGGCGCCGTATCCGTATAGCCGAATAGCGTCGGGTCGTATCCCGCCCGCCGGGCGGCCAGCGCCAGATTGTCGAAACGGGCATCGAGCGGTGAACCGTTGCGGCAGACCCGGTGGTTCATCTGGTAGAGACCGGTATAGAGCGTGGCCCGCGCCGGTGAGCAGGGTGCCGCACCGGCATAGTGCCGGCGGAAGAGCGTGCCTTCCCGCGCCAGCGCATCGACACCAGGCGTCTTTACACAGGCATGACCGACAGCCGACAGGCAATCGCCGCGCCATTGGTCCGCTGTGATCAGCAGGATGTTCGGCCGGCGGGCTTTCTCAATGCTGGTTGGCTCAATGCTGGTTGGATTTTGCATGCCAGTCCCAGGCGGAGCGGATGATCTGAGACAGATCATACTGCGGCACCCAGCCGAGCACGTCACGCGCCTTGTCGTTATTGGCGACCAGCGTATGCGAATCGCCTTCGCGACGGCCGATGTATTCGACCGGGAAAGGCCGGTTCGACACGTCCTCGATCGCGCCGAGCAATTCCTTGACCGTCGTGCCGGTGCCGGTACCGAGATTGAGCGCGACGGAATCGCCGCCCTTCAGCAGATATTCGACGGCGCGCACATGCGCATCGGCAAGATCGAGCACATGGATATAGTCGCGCACACAGGTGCCGTCGCGTGTCTCGTAATCGCTGCCGAACACCTTGAAACCCTGACGGCGGCCGAGTGCCGCGTCGATCGCAAGCGGTATCGCATGTGTTTCCGGCTGATGCCATTCGCCGATGCGGCCCTCGAAATCGGCGCCGGCCGCATTGAAATAGCGCAGCACCACCGAGCGCAGGCTCCTGTACTGGTCGTAATCGGCAAGCGCCTGCTCGACGATATATTTCGTCCGCCCGTAAGGATTGATCGGCACCTGCCGGTGCGTTTCGTCGAGCGGCACGCTCTGCGGCAGGCCATAGGTGGCGCAGGTGGAGGAGAAGACGAAGGCGTTGATGCCGGCCGCCTGTGCCGCTGAAAGCAGCGTCAACGTGCCGATCACATTGTTCTCATAGAAGGCAACCGGATCCTTGACCGATTCGCCGACCTCGATCAGCGCCGCGAAATGCAGGATTGCTGCCGGCTTGTGCTTGGCCAGTACCTCATCCAGCCGGGCGCGATCGCGAATATCGCCTTCCTCGGCCGGCCCCCATCTGACGAACTCGCGATGGCCATTCGAAAAATTGTCGAAGACGACAGGCCTATAGCCCTTGTTCGCCAGGTCGAGGCACGTATGCGAGCCGATATAGCCGGCACCGCCGACGACAAGAACCGTTTCACCTGCCATGCACCACCCTTATTATTCAGTGAGAGATGGAAGAAACCTAGACGAGATACACGTCAATAAAAAGAAGGAACTGCAATCGGCGTCAATGGACAATACGTCAAATGCCGAAGTCACCCCATTCGTGCGGTTTGTGCCGGATCAGCAAATAGTCTTGAATTATTCGCGTGATTTGCACAGTCGCCCGATCTAATGGGCTTCCCACCACCATGTGATGATCAACGGTCTGCAGCTATAAAGCAGGGAGAGCGCGAATGAGGAAGGCATTGATCGTTTGGGGCGGCTGGCAAGGCCATGAGCCGGAGCAATGCGCTCATATTGTCGCCGATCTGCTGCGCGAGGACGATTTTAGCGTCGAGGTGACCGGTGATCTCGGCGTGTTCGGATCGCCGACGCTGGCGAAAGCCGATCTGCTGGTGCCGATCATTACCGGCGAAAAGCTTGAGAAGGAGCATGCCGCTGGCCTGGTCGAAGCCGTGCGCGGCGGGCTCGGGCTCGCCGGCCATCACGGCGCGCTCGCCACGTCCTTCAAGGAAAGCGCGCCTTTCCGCTATGTCTCCGGCGTCACCTGGGTCGCCCATCCCGGCAACATCATCGACTTCCGCGTTGCCGTCACCCGCCACGACGATCCCGTCATGGAGGGCATTCCCGATTTTGACTATCGTTCGGAGCAATATTATCTCCATTACGATCCAACCGTCGAAATCCTCGCAACCACCACCTTCACCGGCGCCTACGATCCGGCGGCCCGCAATGTGGTAATGCCCGTCGTCTTCAAGCGCCATTTCGGCGCCGGCCGCATCTTCTATTGCGCCCTCGGCCATGTCGCGGCCGAATTCGACCATCCCTACATGCCCCTCATCCTGCGGCGTGGCTTCAGCTGGGCCGCACGCCAGTAGCACCAGAACGATCGCCCGCGGATGAGGATCGGCAACGATATCCGGGCGATGTCGGCGGCTAAAGAACGCGGATTTCAGGCTGGGGGGCAGCCTCGCCTGATCGGCCGGCATGGGGTGGCCGCTTGCCGATCGTCTGCCCACGCCATAACTTGCCCGGATGCAGGATCGCTTCTCTTTCTTCCCCGCAACCGCCGACCGCCTGGCCGACATAGAAGCGGTCTTCGACGATTGCGCCGACGGCCGGAATTGTCGCTGCGCCTACTGGTATCTTCCGAATGCCGACTACAAGGCAGGATGGGGCGAGGGGAATCGTAACTGGTTCCGAAGCCTCCTCACCGAACCGCGCCCGCCCGGCATTCTCGGCTATTGTGAAAATGAGCCGGCCGGATGGTGCGGTGTCGCGCCGCGCGTCGTGTTCGACCGGCTGCGCCGTTCAAAACCCTTTGCTCCAGTCGATGACAGGCCGGCCTGGTCGATCAATTGCTTCATCGTCCGTAAGGCGTTCCGGCAGCAGGGATTATCGCGATTATTGCTGAAATATGCCGTCGAATTTGCGGCGGTAAACGGAGCCGAATGTCTCGAGGCATACCCTGTCGACCAGGCGGCCCGTGCCTCGAACGGAGCCGAGCTTTATCCGGGAACGCTCTCGATGTTTCTGGATGCCGGTTTCACCGAAGTGGCAAGACGCCTGCCTGCAAGACCGGTCGTTCGCCTGGAATGCCGCTGAATATTTCGGCAACCCAGGGATTGATAATATGGCTTAGCGGGCCGCCTTGATCTGCCGGTCGTTCTCCAAGGCGGGAGCCGCTTCGTCATAGATCCGCATCAGCCGCCCGGCTGCCTTGAGCTTCTCGATGAGGTCGTTTCCATCAGGCGAGGCCTTCGTCAGCTCCATCTGCTCGAACTCCCTCAGCGCCTGCGCCCAATGGCTTTCCCCACGCCCATCCGGCCTGCCTTCCGATTCCCATAGCGAATAAGCGCGCTGGCTGACCCAGGCGTCTCTATTATGACTCATAATCAACCCCAGCGAGAAATTTGGAAGCAATATTCGACAGGCAACAAGGTGCCAAAACCGGCTTTAGGAGTCGTTACGAGGCAGCGTTAGTTTTTAGCTAATCCGAGGTGCCGAGAGATTATTCCGTGCACACATTCCTGGACCTTGGCCTCGTACCGCCTCCAGGGTAGGGTCACCCGCAGAAGCGACAGCGATGACCGATGGCAGCCAAGACAACACTCAATGCGAAGAATCTCGAATCCCTTGGTGCGCAGCGCCTTGCCGAGCTGCTGATCGAGGTCAGCATGGGCAGCGCTGCCCACAAGCGACGGCTTCGAATGGAGCTTGCCGGCAACCACGGCAGCGCCGAGGTGGCGCGCGAGGTGCGAAAGCGGCTTGCCAGCATTGCCCGCGCCCGCACCGTCATCAACTGGCGTAAAATGAAAGCGCTAAAGAGCGATCTCGAAACCCAGCGCAAGACGATTGCAGAGACGGTTGCCGCCGATGATCCCCAGGAAGCGTTCGAACTGATATGGCAGTTCCTCGCATTGGCGAATCCGATCTTTGAAAGATCCAGCGACAACAGCGATTCTCTCGTCCAAAGTTTTCATCAGGCTTGCGAGGATGCTGCCGCAATCGCCGAGTCCGCCAAGATCAACGCCAATGTCCTGGCCGAAAAGGTGTTCAAAGCCGTGCAGGACGATGGTTACGGCCAGTACGACAACCTCATTGCGGCGATGGCGCCAGCTCTCGGCAAGGATGGTCTCGATTGCTTGAAGACGCTCTTCGTCCAATGGTCCAAGGAGCCGAAAGACAAGCCGGCGAAGGGTAGACGCGAGATCATCGGCTGGAGCAGCGGAGGTCCGCTTTACGAAGATGAGATCTTCGGCACGCACCGGGATCTGACGGTGCGCATAGCCTTGCAGGAAATTGCCGACGCCCAGGGCGATGTTGATGCCTACATCGCCCAACACCCTGAGAAAACGCGCAAGATGCCGATGACTGCGGCCGACATCGCCAATCGCCTGGTCTCGGCCGGCCGGGCGAAGGAAGCACTTGAGGTGCTGAATGAGGTCGATGCGACGGGCCGGGCCGACATGCCATTCGAATGGCAGCTCGCACGCGTCGAGACGCTCGAGGCCTTGGGGCAGCAGGAGGAGGCGCAGACCTATAGATGGACGTGCTTCGAGCAGTCGCTGCACGACCAACATCTCCGCGGCTTCCTCAAGCGACTGCCGGACTTCGACGATCTGGAGGCAGAGGAGAAGGCATTCGCCCATGCCCAGGCTTTCCCGGACGTCCACCAGGCGCTTACATTTTTTCTGAATTGGCCGGCACCTGCCGAGGCAGCAAAACTCGTGATGAGGCGGAAGGCGGAACTGGATGGCAATCTCTATGAGCTGATGCCGCTGGCGGCCGAAGCTCTGGCGGAGAAACATCCGCTCGCGGCAACCATCGTCTTGCGCTCCATGATCGATTTCACGCTCGATAGCGGCCGGTCCAGCCGCTATAAGCACGCGGCGAGGCATCTTGCGGACTGCGCATTGCTTGCGCCTCATATCGATGACTTCGGCAACACAAGATCGCATGACGCCTATGTCGCGGAACTTAAGCGTCGGCACGGCAAGAAGCATGGCTTCTGGAGCCGGGTGACCTAAGTCGCTTCGATGCCTTAACCTTCAGAGAGGAATTCCATGACGACCACTTCCTGGCAAGCAGATCCGCTGACTTGGGGCAATGGACCCCGCATCTTCGAAGTCTTTCTGGAGCCGACGTGCCCCTATTCCGTCAAAACGTTCAAAAAGCTCGATGACCTGCTCGGCCAGGCCGGCGAAGACAAGATCATCGTGAAGATCCGCCTGCAGTCGCAACCTTGGCATATGTATTCGGGCGTCCTCGTCCGCTGCATCATCGCAGCCTCGACGCTGGAAGGTGGCAAGGAAACTGCAAAGCAGGTGATGGCTGCCATCGCCGCCCATCGCGAGGAGTTCGAATTCGAGCGTCATGCCAGCGGCCCGAATATGGATGTGACGCCGAACCAGATCATCGAGCGCCTGGAAGCCTACAGCGGCGTCAAGCTGAAAGAAGCCTTCGCAATCCCGGATCTCGACCGGGAGATCAAATGGCACTGCAAATATGCCCGCCAGAACGGCATCCATGTCTCGCCAACCTTCATGATCGATGGGCTGGTGCAGCCTGACATGAGCAGCGGCGATGAGGTTGGATCCTGGGTAAAGAAGGCACTGGGGAGCTGACGCTGGCCATGTGCCAGAGACTATCAAGGTGAGCCGTCTCGCCGCTGCCCTTATTGTGTTCGTACGGGGATGGAATCAGTAATGAATCTGGGCTAATTGCTTTTTAAGGCTTTGCTGGTGAACTGCCCTCATGACAAAGCCGCCCCGCAAGCCTTTCAAACCGCTGCTCGGTGAAGCCTACGAGCCACTTCGCAGCCGACAGCGCCGACGGCCTAATCCCGCTCAACCAAATCTTCCTCTCGATCAGATGCCGGCGCGTGTCGCGCCGTGTCGGGCGTCAGTGGGAAGGACACGGTTCAGATGAGCGACGACCCGAAATTGAATCGTGCCGAAGGTCAGCAATGTCAGCAGCAGACGAGCGACTGGGACATGGTTTCTCGCAAATACCCGAGCCTCGACACCGCGATCTTGCTGGGGATCCTGTTTATTGCCATCGTCTTCAGGTTCCACAAGATCACCTTGCCGCTGGTCGACGGCTTCAGCTGGCGCGAGATAAGCACCGCAATGATGGCCGACAATTTCCAGCAGCGCAGCTGGAACATCTTCTTTCCTGAGGTCAGCTGGACCGGGCCCGGGCCAAGCTATCAGGGCCGCGAATTCCAGATCGTCAGTTATCTCACAGCCTTGCTCTACCAACTCTTCGGTTGGCACGACTGGTTCGGCCGCGTGGTTGCGGCCTTCTTCGGTCTGGTGACGGTGTTTTCGCTGCATCGGCTGACGGCGCTATGCTGGGGCGAGATGCACGCCCACGCGGCGGCACTTGCCTACGCGCTGATGCCGGCGGCGATCATGATCGACAGCTCCTTTCTTCCCGATCCCGCGATGCTGGCCTTGGTCACTCTTGGCGTCTGGCTGTTCGCCAAATACTGGGCCGGCGGCAGCGGCTGGCTCTTGCCGCTCGCCACGGTCAGCTTCTCGCTCGGCGTGCTGTCAAAGCCACCAGGCATCGCTGCCGGCGCCGCCATCTTCTATCTGATGGTCTGCTGGATTCGGGAGAAGAAGCAAAAGCAAGCGACCTGGGTCTTCCTGTCGGGGCTTTTGAGCCTGGCCATCATCGGCGCTTACTTCAGCTGGGCAATTTATCTCGGCCGCAGCTATCCGCCGTTTCATGTCGCCGGCACCGGCGGCTATATCTGGGATGACGGCTTCTGGACTTATGTCAGGGACAGATTCTACTTCAAATCCTTGTGGAACACCTCGGTCTTGTGGTTCTACGGCTATCCGTTCCTGGTGCTGCTGGCCGTCGGCTTGTGGATACCGCTCAGCCGCGCCGAAGACCCGAAGCAACGCAGCCTTTCGGCCATTCCTTATGTGTGGCTGACTGCGGCCATCATCCTCTATCTGGCGGCGGCGGGCGAGATCACCAGCAATGTGTGGAACTTCCATATCTTCCATGTGCCTATCGCGATGTTCTGCGGCCACGGCGCGCTTCTTCTGGCAACGCTTGCATCGAGAACCGCTCTGACGCCGGCGGTGGTGCTTCGCTCGGTCTTCATCGTGGCCATCGCGCTTGCCTGGTCGACCTTGCCCCTCGTCAGGACGATGAAGAAGCCAATCGCCATGAATGGCAAGCTGCTCGGTGAGGAACTGGCGCGGTTGGCGCAACCGGGCGACCTCGTCGTCGCCATTGCCCCTGAGGTCGGCGATCCCGTCGCAGTTTATTACAGCAGGGCGCGCGGCTGGGTGTTCCCGCCTGGCGGAGGCGATGCCGAATGGTCGAAATTCGTCGCGGATGATACCACCGCGATCGCACAGCTCGAGGAACTGCGCGCGCAGGGCGCGGATCTGTTCGGCGTGGCCAAGAATGCCACCGACAAGGAGGACCGGCTGTTCATCGAGCATCATGATGGGGTTATCGACCATCTGGACAGGACCGCAACCAAACTTGCAGATTCGGATAATTTGCTGGTCTATAGGATCACCCGTCCATGAGCCGCGACAGTCAGTGCTCCTGGGCCTTCGACGCCGCCTGGCGGGAACTGGCGAAGCTGAGGCCGTGATTTTCGCCAAATTAACCTCTGTCCACAATTGAAGGCCGGATTCAGGGCCGTACAGTGCGTCTGGCAAGTGCTGCCGTATCCAAACCCATCCGGAAACAGTCACGAAATCCCGTTCCCGATGGTACTGCGTCAGCCGAAGCACGGCAGTCCTGACAGCCGGGACGTTCTGTCGTGGAGGTTTCATTCCTTCCTCCCGCTCTCGACTGGAGCGCCCCTGAGGACGCCTGGATCGTTCCGGGACCCAATCACAGTGAGCTATCGAAGCGGGCAGCATCGCGCCGCCATCGACGGGACCGCGGGCATTCGCGCATGCGGCGATCGTTTCCGGTGGCAGCCATAGGAGCATCAGCGAAGCGCCGCCCAGGCGGGACGCGGGACTGACTGCCCCCGACGTCCGCATTCCATACCTCTCCCGGAACGCTGCCGTGGACTGTCTCTTTTTTCCACCTTGCGTTTGTGGCCGTGGCGCAGGAACTCGATACTTCCACTTTTGATTCAGAAGCTGTTATTTTTGTTTGGAATGGCGGCATAGTTCTTTAACGCTACACCTCTCTTTGGCGCAATTTTGTACACATGCGGGGTTTTCCCCCTCGCCCTTTTTCAAAAAACTAACGTTTGTGGCTGAGTTTCCTCAGCTGAACAGTTTTTGTTTTCTAGCGTTTAAAATTGTCAACAATAGAGGGGGTAGTTATGTCACTTTCCGCAGTTCTCGTGCCTGAAATTCAGAATCCACAGTATACTTCCAACCATCGTGATAATGATGTCCTTCCTCGCGAGGAGAGCAAGCGTGTATTCATCAATGGCGTGGAACTTGATGCAGAGCGCATCTCCGGAAGAGTTGTCGGCTCAAGGATAAAGCAGCATAATCAAATCTATACGACTCATCACAACAACTACACGGCTAACGGTGATAATCACGTATATTCTACGGTTCGAAACGAACAATGGGAAACGAGCGAAGTCCGGTTAAGGTTTGAGGACGGGAAAGAAAGGCTCTTCAAGCTGCCGTTTGCCGTCAGCGTCGGTGAAGACGATATGATGAGCATCATCAGTCTCTACAGGGTAGGCGGAGACGGATACACGGCCGCGGCTCAAAACCATAATATCAGCCAATCGTTCACACAGGACCGCAATGGTTTGCAGCATATATGTGCTCGCCTTGGCGTATTCAAGCCGTCGGTATTCCTCAACAATAAGGCATTTCTGATTGTCCTCGCATTGCTGGCGGTTTCACTTTACGGCCTATCTGGTAGTGTCTTGCTGGCGCTGATCGGCGGCGTCCTTCTGTCTGGGCTTTTCGTCCTCGCGTTTCAGTATCTGGTTCTCCTGCCCTATGTCATCGCCGTGTGGCCCAAGACAAATCGGCAGCTCCAGGTGTTTTTTGACGATTTTTCTGCGTGGTAGCCCTCTAGGAGGAACGCGCTTCGCCAGCTTGAAGGTGAGGCATTGTGCTGAATGCAGTAACTGATTGCGCTGGGTGTTTTATGTCGTTTTTATCTTCTCTTGTTCTTCTCGCCTCCACCATTCCTTCAATGCCGTCGCCGCCCATCGGTGACGAATTTCCGTGGAATTCCAAAGCGGTCGCTCCGATAATATTCGAATTCTCTGACTACGGCGGCAAAAACTCGACGATGAAGGCGAAGATCACACCTGAATCCATTCAGAGTTGGTGTGGCAACTGGCATCCGGGAGATGCCTCATGTGCTGCGTCGCGAGAAGTTGACGGAAAGGTGTATGAAGCCCGCGCAGACTGCGATACGGGTGACCTATGGACGGAGGGCAAGCACTACCGTTTTGACGGCCCCGAAACCGAAAGCAAGGACTTCTACGGCTACATCAGCATGAAAGATACCGAGACAGGTAAACGCGTCGGAATGTCAAATGCAGATCGTGGCCGCGAATTCGGAGCTATGTGGCTCAAGCTGTGTCCGGTGGGATGGCCTTACAATGGTATCCCCGTTCAGCGGACATTCGCGACTGAGGATCGCTACGGTGAGTTCATGGGCCACAACGGATCCCTGATATTCCATCATCAGAAGCAGCACATCATCGTCTATTCGCAACCCAAGGCTTCAATCGCAGGATCCATCAAGCCTGAGACCGTCCTTTTCCGTGGCTGGAGTGTTCCGAACGAGTGGATTTCTGGCGTCGCATACACATTCAAGAAGGGCTGCGATCCGGCACCGTACCTCGTCAGCGGATACGACAATGGCTCACTGCGGTTGACATTGCAGGGCAAGGCACCGGTCCGTGATGGATGCAATGTCGTCGGGTACAGCGACAAGAGTCCCAATGCAAAACTTGTTTTTGATCGTGGTGAATAATGGATAGCAATAAGTTTCCACGCCACAGAGCCGTGAACTCCAAAGGAAATTTCGTATGCTGCTCAGCAGCTAGCATTCGTGGATGTCGTGCGCCAGGGCAATCATCTCCATGAAAACGAGGGGATTGGCCAATGTTCGCGTTCTGGCAATCATTTGATAACAAATACTCGATGTATATGCAGTTGAAACAAATGGAAATTTCTCCTGCTCCTGCCGAAGAATATGAGTTCATTCAATACGATTTCCCAAGACCTCATCGATGTGTGGCTACGGTCCGATGAGATGACAAACCCGGAGAGCGTGTATGCCGGGATCATCAACAGGTTGACCATCAAAATGGCGCTCTCCGTCGTCACGACGGTCGCCGACAATCCCTATGACTGGCGGTTTCTCCGGGTGAAAGACTTCGGCTTCAAGAGCCACCTGCTGAACCAGATGAAGCAACAGTTTCCTGATGCCGCCCTACGTGATCTTGATCGAAGCTTTGTCGACGACGCGATTATTCCCGCCTATTCGCGTGCCATAGAAGTGGGACGCCCGACACTCGAGCTTGTCAGGACCAGACTTCTTGGTGTCCGGATAGGCTACGAACGCGTTATCCTGCCGCAGAAAGGCAATGGAAAGCCCGGCTGGTGCATCAGCCTTGTCGAAGGGCGATTCTTCGTCTCGCCGACACGGGAGGCAAAGACCGACATCACGGACGACAATATCATTCAGCTTCTTATCGAAGGGCAGACCACGAAAGAAATCGCCGAGGTTCTGCACCTATCGCCAAGGACGATCGAGCACCGAATAGACAAGCTGAAAAACCGATTTGACGCGAAGAACCTCGTCCATCTGGTGGCAAAATTCGTCGCCACTCAGGTCGGCCGTAGGGAGAAGGAGAGCAACTAGTCTATCTGGCTACCGTCCGGTTTACCGCTGACAGCGCCTGGAGGACTTCCATGGATAGGCCAGTGCTTACTGATGCAACATTGTAGAGCGCAGTGGTGATGTCCTTCGTCTTGAAAGAAACGCCTTTGTTACCAAGCTTTTGATTGAAGCCAAGCAGATTCCCATCGCGGCCCAATATTAGGTGAAGGCCGAAAAACATCTGGTCGAAATCCTGGCTCCGGGGCTTGTAGAGGTTTGCGCCTCCGGCGGTGGTGTCGATGTCGCCATCGAAGTTCGCGATAAATAACTGCGTTACTGCGAAGGCATCCTGGCTGCGACCAGTCACGATCTCCCCGAACTTACAGGCTCCCAGATGCGGCGCGTTCGGCAGGATGGATGAGCGGATGGCTTTCCGCATCCGGTGCCCGGCAGGTAGCTTCGAGGTGAACAGGTCGCTTGCATCGCCACCGAGAATGGACAGGTTTTCTTTTATCGCTGCGATGACTTCGGCCGCGGCCAGCCGACAAGGAGGGCCGGCTGTTCATCGAGCATCATGATGGGGTTATCGACTATCTGGACAGGACCGCAACCAAGCTTGTGGATTTGAATAATTTGCTGGTCTATAGGATCATCCGCCCATGAGCCGCGACAGTCTGGCATCCATGTCTCGCCGACCTTCATGATCGACGGGCTGGGTCCAAGCCGACATGAGTTAGCGGCGATGAGGTTGGAGTCTGGGTGATGAAGGCGCTGGGCAACTGAAGCGGGCCGAGTGCCAGAGGCTATCTCCCCCGCTTATTTATCTGCTGCCAGTTCTCGACCGCCATGAATATCATGTGTCGCGATCTTCCCAATCCGCTTATTCCCGGGTTCAAGACTGGTTTCGCAAGCTAAACGCCATGTAGACATGTAGCTGCGTGCCACGCCGCCGGACCCAGGCTTGCCAGCGGCCTCTGAGTTTTCGGATCGTCCGCCATCTGGTCTCCAATAACTTGGTGACGACCTGCATGGTGCGCCTCTGGAAGCGTATTCGCAAAACCCCCGCTCCGGTCACGACCTTGTGTCAGCAGGGTTCATTCGGTAGAATTGGGGCTGGCAATCTACAGCGGCGGGTGAAGGTTCGAACATGTAGGTCATTGGGAACTCGATCCCGGCGACGCACCGAAATTCCGCTCGTAACGCCTTCGGACAAGTTGACCATGACTGGCGTCGACGATCGGCTTCTCGAAAGTAAGATGATCCAGATCGAGCAGGCTCGATCCTGGAGCCCGCGCGTGATCTCTAAGTTCGAAGCGCTGATCAGGGACGGCAACGATGTCTCCCTTTATCGTGTCAATCCGCTGGCGTTCGCACGCGACCGCGCGATAACTGACGCAGAATCCATTGACCTGTTCCTCCATGCCACCCGATGCGGCCTGTTCGAGATGACCTGGGATGTGCTTTGTCCCCAATCTGGAATGGTGCTCGACAGCTTCGGCGCCTTGCGCACGCTCAAGACCCACTATGTCTGTGGCTTGTGCGACGTATCGGGCGAAACTGACCTCGATGACTTCATCGAAGTTACGTTCTCCGTGTCGCCGCATCTTCGGCGGCTGCCGTTTCATGATCCCGACTCGCTCTCGGTCGAAGACTTCCACTGGAAGCTTCGCTTCGCCAACGACGGCAAGCTGCCCGGCCAGCAAGCTCGATTTCTCGACTACCTGCGCGGACTGGTCCGAGGCCTCACTTATCTGCCGCCGAGCTCGACCGTCACGCTACGGGCGGAGCTGGGTCCTGGTGTTCTCTCCGGTGTGAATGTCCAAACGCAAGCTGCCTTCATGACGCCGATATCAGGTGAGCCGGCCATAGCGCCGACGCTGCTGCGGGTCAGGTATGATGGGCAACGCTTTTCCCCGGCGCTGGCCGTTTTACCGCCGGGTCCTTGTATTATCGAGGTGGAAAATACAGGACCCGTTCGTGGCTCGCTGCTTTTGATAAACTGGCCGCCCGAGGTGGCAGCCCTGACAATCAAGCCGCAGCTCGAATTCGAGCCGTATATCTCCGGCGGGATGTTGCTAGCAAGGCAGACCTTCAGGCGCCTGTTCCGGTCCGAGCGAGTCGACGAGCGGGAAGGGCTCGGCATTCGCCAGGTGACTTTCCTCTTCACAGACCTAAAAGGTTCAACGGCTCTTTATGAGCGCCTGGGCGACCTCAACGCCTACGCCTTGGTGAGGGAGCATTTTGCTCTCCTCGAATTGACGGCGCAGCAACATTCCGGCGCCATCGTAAAGACGATCGGCGACGCGGTGATGGCCGTCTTCTCTCGTCCAACAGACGCAGTTTCGGCGGCATTGGGGATCTTAAAGGAAATCGAGCGTTTCAATCTCGAACATGGCGAGCCGGGCATCATCATCAAAATCGGCGCACACTGCGGCCCATCGATAGCTGTCACACTAAACGATAATCTCGACTATTTTGGTCAGACCGTAAATGTTGCCGCCCGCGTGCAATCTCTGGCAGACGCCGGCGAGATTTGTATCTCGGAAGCGCTCTATACGGCGCCAGGTGTCATTCATCTTCTGACTGGCCACCATGTCGTGGAGTTTGGTTCCTCACTCCACGGAGTTGAGGGCAATGCTTCCGTCTATCGCATCATCAACGGACCATAGCCACCTGCGTCGGCCTCTTGGGAACGGGTTGCTTCAGCCGCGCCGCAGATGTGGCCCTGCAATCGAATGTGACGTACGCCAACCGCACGTTTTCACACGTGCTCCATTGCATCATATTAGGTTTATGGCGGAGAGGGTGGGATTTGAACCCACGATACCCTTGCAGGTATGCCGCATTTCGAGTGCGGTGCATTCGACCACTCTGCCACCTCTCCGCGGTCTGGTCGGCGCTTGTTCGGCGCGGGCGTTCTCATAACGGGCAAATGACAGGCTGGCAAGCCGAAAAGTCGAACCATTCCATCCTTTTGCCTTGACACCTTTTTGCCACTCGGCTATCTCGGCTGCGCAATAGGTTTGGAGAAATCCGCGCCTAGCTCGTCCCGCGCTCGCGCGGGGCTTCACCGGCAGGACGAGTTCGAGGATTAGACCTCTGAAATCCCTGCTTAACTTCGACTGATAAAAAGACAGCCACCTGCTGGATGAGCGGGGAGCGCTGGAACGAACATGAAAGGATAAAAAATGTTCGCAGTCATCAAGACCGGCGGTAAACAGTACCGTGTGGCAGCCAACGACGTGCTGACCATCGAAAAGCTGGAAGCCACCGCTGGCGACTCCATTGAATTCACCGAAGTGCTCGTGATCGGCGAAGGCGCCGACGCTGCGATCGGTGCGCCCTTCGTTACCGGCGCCTCTGTCAAGGCAGAAGTCGTCGAACAGAACCGCGGCAAGAAGGTCATCGCCTTCAAGAAGCGCCGCCGTCAGAATTCGAAGCGTTCGCGCGGCCATCGTCAGCATCACACGGTCGTCCGTATCACGGACATCGTGGCTGCCAAGTAAGATCAACGGGACAAGGTTTAAAGGAGAACTCCAATGGCACACAAAAAAGCTGGCGGTTCATCGCGCAACGGTCGCGATTCTCAGTCCAAGCGCCTTGGCGTGAAGAAGTTCGGCGGCGAAGCCGTCATCGCAGGCAACATCATCGTGCGTCAGCGCGGTACTGAGTGGCATCCGGGTTCCAACGTCGGCCTCGGCAAGGATCACACGATTTTTGCGCTTACCGCCGGCAATGTGAACTACCGAACCAAGGCCAACGGTCGCGTCTACGTGTCTGTCATGCCGAAAGCGGAAGCAGCGGAATAAGCCGGTAGCGCTCAAAAACAGCCGGCGTCTCATCGACCCGGCTGGCCGTATCAGGTTCAGTCTAGAAAACAGGGGAGATGGGGCGCCATCTCCCCTTTTTCTTTACCCCTCAAGGAGGACTGAACCATGCAAGGCGAATTGTTAAGGGCAGACCAATCACGGTCTCCCCGGGAAGACCAGCGGTCTTCCGAAGAACGGCTGAGGCCGGAACGGTTAAGGACCGATTGCCCTGTCTTATTATCGGAAAGGCTCGTCATGCGCGCGCCCCACGAAGAAGACATCGACGCCCTTGCCCATCTCGCCAATAACGCCAAAGTCGCCACCATGGTATCGCGTATGCCGCACCCTTATACCGCCGATGATGCTGCCGACTTCGTGCGTCGCACGAAAAATGGCGAGATTGGCAAGTGCGTCTATGCGATCACCAAGGCCGAAAACGGCGCCTTTATCGGCTGCTGCGGCGTCGAGCCGCATGCGGACGGCAGAACCGTCGAGATCGGCTACTGGCTGGGCGAGCCCTATTGGAACAAGAGTTATGCGACCGAGGCCTGCCACGCCCTCGTCGATATGGTGTTCAGGACCCGTCAGGACGTCGATCAGATCGACGCCCGCTGCCGGGTCATGAATGTCGCCTCGCGCCGCGTCATCCAGAAGTGCGGCTTCCAGTTCCAGGGTTCGGGACTCGCCGCCTCGCTGGCGCTCGGCAGCAACGTCCCGGTCGAATGGTACAGGCTCGACCGCAAGACCTGGATGTCCCTCCGAAGCTGGGGGAACATCGCATGAGCACGACTGCGCTGCAAAGGCCGGAGGTCAAGCCGATGATGCCCGGCCCTGCGCCTGTTATCTCGACCGCCCGGCTGACGCTCCGTCCCCACAGGCTGAGCGACGCGCCTGATATCGCGGAATCGCTTTCCGATTTCGCGGTCACGCGCATGCTGTCCCGTGTACCCGCGCCGTTCGACCGGCAGGATGCTCTGGACTGGCTGATCCCGGTCACCTCGGGCACCTTGCCCGACTGGCCGCTGGCGATTACCGGCAAGGACGATGTCCATATCGGTAACGTCTCGATCGAGCTGCGCCACGGCCGCTGGCACCTCGGCTATTGGCTGAACCGCTATTACTGGCGGCGCGGCTATATGAGCGAGGCGGTGACGGCGATCATCGAGCGCTTCTCGCGCCGCATGCCGGAGACGCCGGTCCATTCCGGCGTCTTCGCCGACAACCCGGCTTCGCTGCGATTGCAGGAGAAGCTCGGATTCAGCATGACGGGTTGCGGCGAAATCTATTGTTTCGCCCGCAACACCATGGTGTCGCACATCGAGACCGTACTGCAGCCGGGCACGCTGCAGCCGCGAAAAGTGGCCTGACTGATCAAACTCGAGACGCCGCCGCATCGGCGGCGTCTCCTTCAATCGCCGATCTCGACCCATACGGGGAAATGATCGGAACCGACGGACTGCGTATCGATCCGGGCGGATTTCAACCGGCTCTGCAGGCCGCAACTGACGAAGCAGTAATCGAGATGCATGCGTTTGCCGCGATCTTCGGGATCCATCCAGCTGTAGCTCTCCGGAGAGTAGGCCTCCAGCGCCGCAAAGGCGTCGACCGGCGTGCCGATTCTGGCGACACGGCCGTAATATCCGCCGCCAGCCCCAGCAAGCGCGCAATATTCCGGCGATTCCGGCTCCATGTTGAAATCGCCCATGATGACATAATCCTCCGGCAGCGGCGGCTCCAGCAGGTCGAATTCACCACCCCCCGTCAGCGACCCACCCTCCTGGACGAAGGCATTGATACGCGCGTTCAAGAATTGCAGCTGGCGGATGCGCTCGTCGGCGGAGACATGGTCGAGATGCACGGAGTAGACGCGGATCGCACCGCCGGGTGCATCGATCACCGCCTCGGTCGCGCCGCGCTGCAGGTTGATCTTGCCGATCGTGCGGCTGCGCGGCAGAAGAAGCGTCCGGGTCGAGAGGATCGGCCAGCGCGACAGCACCATGTTGCCAAACTGGAATCGCGTGCCGCGCACCGGCTGGAGCCTGCCTTCATCAGCTTCGACATGCATGTCGCAGGCCGGCCCATACACCCAGAAATAGTCGTGAAAGAAGGCTGCAACATCGGCCGCCATGTCGGCAAAACCGTTGCGGGAGAAGCCGCGGGTCACCTCCTGCAGCGCGATGACATCGGCACCCTCGAGACTCCGGGCAATGCGCGCCAGATCGTATCTGCCGTCGAGACCGAAGCCGTACTGTATGTTATAGCTCGCAAAATTCACGATAATCTTTGACCTCCGTCGGAACCGCCTATATCGAATGGGCCAAGACGGGGCCGTCCAACCGCCACTGAATATTGGAAGTAAAATGAAATTTCTCGACGAAGCAAAGGTCTATATCAAGTCCGGGGACGGCGGCGGCGGCAGCGTTTCCTTCCGACGCGAGAAATTCATCGAGTTCGGTGGCCCGGATGGCGGTGATGGCGGACGCGGCGGCGACGTCTGGGTCGAGGCCGTCAACGGCCTGAACACGCTGATCGATTTCCGCTATCAGCAGCATTTCAAGGCGACGATCGGCACCCATGGCATGGGCAGGAATCGCACCGGCGCCAACGGCAGCGACGTGACGCTGAAGGTTCCCGTGGGCACCCAGATCTTCGAGGAAGACCAGGAAACGTTGATCTGCGACCTGACCGTCGAAGGCCAGCGTTACTGTCTCGCCCATGGCGGCAATGGCGGCTTCGGCAATGCCCATTTCAAAACCTCGACCAATCAGGCGCCGGATTGGGCCAATCCCGGTCTGCCCGGCGAGGAAAAGACCATCTGGCTGCACCTGAAGCTGATTGCCGATGCCGGCCTCGTCGGCATGCCCAATGCCGGCAAGTCGACCTTCCTGGCCGCTGTCACCCGTGCACGGCCGAAAATCGCCAACTATCCCTTCACCACACTGCATCCCAATCTCGGCGTCGCCACCATCGACGAGCGCGAATTTATCCTGGCCGACATTCCGGGCTTGATCGAAGGCGCCCATGAAGGGGTCGGCATTGGCGACCGTTTCCTCGGCCATGTCGAGCGCACCCGCGTGCTGCTCCACCTCATCTCCGCCCAGGAAGAAAAGGTCGGCAAGGCCTATAAGACGGTCAAGCACGAACTCGAAGCCTACGGAAACGAGCTGACCGACAAGGCGGAGATCGTGGCGCTGTCGCAGATCGACGTGCTCGACGATGCCGAACTGAAGAAGAAGACCAAGGAATTGGCCAAGGCCTGCGGCAAGATGCCATTCCAGATTTCGGCTGTAACCGGCAAGGGCATGACCGAGGTGCTGCGCGCGCTGCGCGACATTATCGTCGAAGCCAATACCGAGGAGAAGCCGGCCAAGGTGCCGAAGCTGCGTCATCGCGACATGGTCGTCAGCGATGAGGGCGAGGACAAGGGCGAGGACGATGACCAGCCGTAAGCCGCTTGGCCGCTACCGCCGCATCGTCATCAAGATCGGATCCGCGCTTCTGGTCGACCGCAAGGCCGGGCTGAAGAAATCCTGGCTCGACGCCATGTGCGCCGATATCTCGGGCCTGAAGGCCAAGGGTATCGACGTGCTCGTCGTCTCCTCGGGCGCAATCGCGCTCGGCCGCTCGGTGCTCGACCTGCCCTCGGGTGCGCTGAAGCTGGAGGAAAGCCAGGCGGCCGCCGCCGTCGGCCAGATTGCGCTGGCGCGCGCCTGGTCGGAAAGCCTGTCACGCGACGAGATCGTCGCCGGCCAGATCCTGCTGACTCTCGGCGATACCGAGGAGCGCCGCCGTTATCTCAATGCGCGCGCCACCATCAATCAGCTTTTGAAGATCGGCGCCGTTCCGATCATCAACGAGAACGACACGGTCGCCACCAGCGAGATCCGCTATGGCGACAACGACCGGCTGGCCGCCCGCGTCGCGACGATGACCGGCGCCGATCTGCTCATTCTTCTCTCCGATATCGACGGTCTCTACACCGCACCACCCCATCTGGATCCGAACGCAACTTTCCTCGAGACGATTGCCGAAATCACCCCGGAGATCGAGGCAATGGCCGGGGGTGCTGCCTCCGAGCTTTCGCGCGGCGGCATGCGCACCAAGATCGATGCCGGTAAGATTGCGACGGCATCAGGCTGCGCCATGATCATCGCCTCCGGCAAAACCGACAATCCTCTGTCGGCGATCGAAAACGGCGCGCGTTCCTCCTGGTTCGCACCGTCTGGCACACCCGTTACCGCCCGCAAGACCTGGATTGCCGGGCAGCTGCAGCCGGCCGGCGAACTGCATGTCGATGACGGCGCCGTCGTCGCCCTCGGGGCCGGCAAGAGCCTGCTTCCCGCTGGCGTTCGCAGCGTTTCCGGCCTCTTCAGCCGCGGCGATACGGTGGCGATCATCGGCCCGGCCGGCCGCGAGATTGCCCGCGGCCTGGTAAGCTACGATGCCGACGACGCCCGTCGGATTGCCGGCCGCAAGTCGGCGGAGATCGAGGCCATTCTCGGTTATCCCGGACGCGCCGCCATGGTCCATCGCGACGACATGGTGATGACCGCGCAGATCGGTTCGAAATCGGAAAGGCAGAAGAAGGACGCGAGCTATGCTTGATACCGTTGCGCCGGGCCCTGACATCGACGTGCTGATGAACGACATCGGCCGCAAGGCAAAGGCTGCCGCACGGCCGCTGGGCTTTGCGTCCACTGAGGCGAAGAACAGCGCGTTGAACGCCATGGCCGATGCGATCCTGGCGAATAAGGCGCATATTCTTGCCGAGAACGCGAGGGACCTGAAGGATATCGAAGGCACCGAGATGCTCGCTTCCTTCGTCGACCGGCTGACACTGAACGACAAGCGCGTCGCCGAAATGGCCGAGGGAATCCGCGCCATCGCTGCCCTTGCCGATCCGGTCGGCGAAGTCATCGCTGCCTGGGACCGGCCGAACGGCCTGAAGATCGAGCGCGTCCGCACGCCGCTCGGCGTCATCGGCGTGATCTTCGAAAGCCGGCCGAACGTCACGGCGGATGCCGGCGCCCTCTGCCTCAAGGCGGGCAATGCCGTTATCCTGCGTTGCGGCTCGGATTCGCGCCGTTCATCGCAGGCTATCCATGCCTGCCTGGTCGAGGGCCTGAAGGCAGCGGGACTTCCAGAGCATGCTATCCAGCTCGTGCCGGTCACCGACCGCGCCGCCGTCGGCGCCATGCTGCGGGGCCTCGACGGGGCGATCGACGTCATCGTCCCGCGCGGCGGCAAGAGCCTTGTTGCCCGCGTGCAGAGCGAGGCTCGCGTGCCGGTTTTTGCCCATCTCGAAGGCCTTTGCCACATCTATGTCGATGCTTCGGCCGATATCGAAATGGCCAAGAAGATCATCGTCAACGCCAAGATGCGCCGCACCGGCATCTGCGGGGCGGCCGAAACCCTGCTCGTCGATGGCGCCGCGATCGGCACGCATCTGACGCCGCTGCTTGAGGTTCTGGCGGAGGCCGGCTGCGAGATCCGCGCTTCGGCAACGGTGCTGAAGGTTGCACCCGGCTTGAAGCCCGCGACCGAGGAGGACTGGTCGACCGAATATCTCGACGCGATCATTTCCGTTGCCGTCGTCGACGGCATATCGGGCGCCATCGCCCATATCCAGACATATTCCTCCAACCACACCGAGGCGGTCATCGCCGAGGACCCTGCCGTCGTCGCGCGTTTCTTCACTGAAGTCGATTCGGCAATCCTGCTGCACAATGCCTCGACGCAGTTTGCCGATGGCGGCGAGTTCGGCATGGGTGCGGAAATCGGCATTGCCACCGGCAAGATGCATGCCCGCGGCCCCGTCGGCGTCGAACAGCTCACCTCTTTCAAATATCGGGTGCATGGTGCCGGACAGACGCGGCCCTGACGTGACGACCGAGAATGTGGACCGGCACTATCTCCGCATGCCGCACAGCGAGCGCGGCATGGTTGTCGGTCTGTTCGGCGGTTCGTTCAATCCGCCGCATCAGGGCCACGCGCTCGTCGCCGAAATCGCCCTCAAGCGGCTTGGCCTCGACCAGCTCTGGTGGATGGTCACCCCGGGCAATCCGCTGAAGAGCCGCAACCAGCTCGCTCCGCTTGCCGAGCGCATTGCCGAAAGCGAGCGTGTGGCCGCCGATCCGCGCGTCAAGGTCACCGCCTTCGAACAGACGCTCGGCACCAGCTACACCGCCAATACGCTTGCCCGCGTCAAGGCGCGCAATCCGCATGTGCATTTCATCTGGATCATGGGCGCCGACAGCCTGCAGACCTTTCACAAATGGCAGAAATGGCAGGAGATTGCCCGCACCTTCCCGATCGCGGTGATCGACCGGCCGGGCGCGACGCTCTCCTTCCTCTCCTCGAAAATGGCAAGGACGTTCGATTTCGCCCGTGTCGACGAGGATGATGCCCGTGTTCTCTGGAAGAAGCGCGCGCCGGCCTGGACCTTCATCCATGGACCGCGCTCCGGCCTGAGTTCGACGGCAATCCGCAACGGCTCGTCGCACAGCGACGCCGAATAGCCTAATTTTCAGAAGATCCCAAAAACGAGAAAGCCCGACGGGGGAGGAGATCCGTCGGGCTTATAAACTCGATCGACAACTGGGAGGAGGAGTGTTGTCGACCCTATCGAACGGCTATGGGAGGAGGAGAAGCCGTGTCGATGAAGGTATTTGTACCATATTTCGCAGGAAGATGAATATCGATTGGTGCATTGCAGCAATGCATCGGATGCAAATCTAGAGGTGGATTTGACTTCACCATTGCCGTTTTTATTAGCAAAAATTAGGGAACCAGCCCCGGTCGCCGGGAGTCCTTGCAGTTCGCAAACTGACTCCCGGTATTTTCGCCCAGCCGATCTCACTTGCGGCGGAAGCCATGCACCTCACGAATGCGTGAACATTGCGCCGCTGAGAACGCGAACGCCCGATGCGGTTATATTTTCTTGGATATATCCCTAGTCAAGGCAGCCCTCTCGTTATATTCGTCGCAATATCTCGAACTCCGGGGAATTGAATTATGCAAAAGCGCCGCCGATGGATGAAACTGGCAACCGCCGCGATCGCAGTCCTGTGGCTTGGCGCAGCAGCGCTCCCGGCGCCTGCCGCCGCAGCCGAAAAACTTACCGTCTTTGCGGCGGCGAGCCTCAAGAATGCGCTCGACGCCGCCAATGCCGCCTGGACGAAGGAAAGCGGCAAGGAAGTCGTCGTCTCCTATGCGGCGAGCGGCGCGCTGGCCAAACAGATCGAAAACGCCGCACCCACCGATATCTTCATCTCGGCCGACTTCGCATGGATGGACTACGTCGCCGACAAGAACCTCATCAAGGCTGATACGCGCTCCAATCTGCTCGGTAACAAGATCGTGCTCGTTGCCGAAAAGGCCAAGGCAAAGCCGGTCGAGATCAAGCAGGGCTTCGATCTCGCCGGGCTCCTCGGTGACGGCAAGCTTGCCATGGGTGAGCCGAAATCGGTTCCGGCCGGCAAATACGGCATGGCCGCGCTCGAAAAGCTCGGCGTCTGGAAATCAGTCGAAACCAAGATCGCCGGCGCCGAAAGCGTGCGCGCCGCCCTGGCCCTCGTTTCGCGCGGCGAAGCGCCTTATGGCATCGTCTACCAGACGGATGCCGCAGCCGATAAGGGTGTCGCCGTCGTCGGCACCTTCCCCGCCGATTCCCATCCGCCGATCATCTATCCGATCGCAATCCTCGCCGAGAGCAAGAACCCGGATGCATCCGCCTATCTCGACTTCCTGAAATCCGACAAGGCCGCCGCCTTCTTCACGGCGCAGGGTTTCACCACACTGAAATGATCGAGGCCGGAAATGATTGCGGATTTGCACGTCAGTGCCTGATTTGAGGCTCACATCACGATGTTTCAGTCTGCTGACGAGGACCGCTAACTACTCTATCGTCATGCTCGGGCTTGCCCCGAGCATCTGCATCCGGTCGATTTTTGGATAGGCAGCAGATCCTCGGCACAAGGCCGAGGATGACGCCGAGTAAAGAGCGTGATTTGGCAACAAATGGCTTGCATCTGCGAGCCTTCATTTTTGAGAGGAATAGAAGCGCTTGCTGGACGCTCTGGGCTTGAGCAATGAGGAGTGGACGGCGATCCTGCTCAGCCTGCGCGTCTCGATTGTCGCCATGCTGGCAAGCCTGCCCTTCGGCATCCTCGTCGCCCTGCTGCTTGCCCGCGGCCACTTCTGGGGCAAATCGGTGCTGAACGGCGTCGTTCACCTGCCGCTGATCCTGCCCCCGGTCGTCACCGGTTTTCTTCTCCTCATCCTGTTTGGCCGCCGCGGCCCGATCGGCAGCCTGCTCGACCAGTATTTCGGCATCGTCTTGTCTTTCCGCTGGACGGGTGCTGCACTGGCCTGCGCCATCATGGCCTTTCCGCTGATGGTGCGCAGCATCCGCCTGTCGATCGAGGCGGTCGACCGCAAGCTGGAAGAGGCGGCCGGAACGCTCGGCGCCGGCCCTGGCTGGGTTTTCATGACGATCACCCTGCCGCTGACCCTACCCGGCATCATTGCCGGCATGATCCTCTCTTTTGCCAAGGCGATGGGCGAATTCGGCGCGACCATCACCTTTGTCTCCAACATTCCCGGCGAAACCCAGACGCTGTCGGCGGCGATCTACACCTTTACCCAGGTGCCGGGCGGCGATGCCGGCGCGCTCCGCCTGACGCTTGTCGCCGTCATCATTTCGATGGCCGCCCTGCTCGCCTCCGAATTCCTTGCCCGTCTCGCTGGCCGGAGGATCGACCCGGAATGACGCTGATCGTCGAGGCAAAACAGAGGCTCGGCGCCTTTTCGCTCGATGCCGCCTTCACCTCCGACCGTGGCGTCACCGCGCTGTTCGGCCGTTCCGGCTCCGGCAAGACCTCGATGATCCGCATCATCGCCGGCCTTGCCCGCCCGGATGAAGGCCGCGTCGTCCTCGATGGCGAGCCCCTGACCGAAACCGCAACCGGTATTCTCGTCCCGAAACATCGCCGCCGCTTCGGTTATGTCTTCCAGGAGGCGCGGCTTTTCCCGCATCTCAGCGTTCGCGCCAATCTGTTCTACGGCCGATGGTTCGCGGCGAGAACGGCGCGCGGCGAGAGCTTCGACCGCATCGTCGACCTGCTCGGTATCGAGACGCTGCTCGCGCGCAGCCCCGCGAAGCTGTCCGGCGGCGAGAAGCAGCGCGTCGCCATCGGCCGCGCCCTTCTCTCCTCGCCCCGCTTGCTGTTGATGGACGAGCCGCTCGCCGCCCTCGATGATGCGCGCAAAGCCGAAATCCTGCCTTATCTCGAGCGATTGCGCGACGAAACCGACATCCCGATCGTCTATGTCAGCCACTCGATCGCCGAGGTGGCGCGGCTGGCAAACCAGGTCGTCGTCATGCGCGACGGCAAGGTGGAAGCGACCGGCCCCGCCATCGACATATTGAGCCGCCCCTCCGCTGCCTCCGACCGGCGCGAGGCCGGCGCACTGCTGGAAGGCACGGTGGAAAGCTTCGATGCGCGGCACCATTTATCGACGGTCGCGCTGAAATCCAGTCGGCTCCATATTCCGGGTGCGGCCCTTGCGCCCGGCAAATCGGTCCGCATCCGCATTCCCTCCCGCGATGTCATGCTGGCGACCGCAAGGCCCGAGGGGCTCAGCGCGCTGAATATCCTGGAAGCAAGGATAGAAGGGATGTCGTCGACTGAGGACGGAACGGTGGAAGTCCGGCTCGATTGCGGCGGCGATATCATTCTTTCCCGGATCACCACACTGTCCTGCGAGCGTCTGGATCTTCGACCGGGAAGGGCGGTTTTCGCCGTCATCAAGACAGTTGCCCTGGAGGCCTGATCAGTTGCGCTCGCCCTGCTGCAGGTTGCGCTTGGCCTCGAGCCAGGCGAGATCTTCGGCAAGGCTCGTGCGCATCGTCCTTTCCATCCGGCGGAAACGCCCGAGCAATTCCTCGCCGAACGGCGTCAGCGCCGCGCCGCCGCCCTTCTGCCCGCCGCGCTGCGATTCCACCACCTGTTCGTTAAACATCCGGTTCATCTCGCTGACCAGCAACCATGCCCGCCGGTAGGACATGTCCATCGCCCGCCCGGCGGCCGAGATCGATCCGGTCTGGCGGATATGCTCCAGCAGTTCCATCTTGCCATGGCCGAGGCGATCCTCATCCGGGAAGCTGATTCGCAGGACGGGCACGAGTGTTTTTGCGGCTGAGTCGGTCATTGAATCTGGAGATCGTGGAATTTGCTGCACTTTACGCTGCGGCATGGAAACTGTACACCGCCCGCACGAGGCCGCCCCGAGCAGTCAAATACTTCAATTCGAACGGCAGATCGGATTTTCGGCCGTTCTGTACCTTAGCATGTCTTGAAACATTAATGGTTTGATGCCTATCTTAACCATGATCCGGTCGCGATCGGATCTGTGTTGTGCATAGTTTGTCATTCCAGGAAAGGGAAAGCACTGACAACAGTACACGCCAAGGGAAAAACGTTCGCCGTTATCCCGAAGAGTGCGGAACGTGGCGCCGATGCCGCCGCCCGTGCCCTAGAAACCGTCCTCGCCAGCCTCGAGGACTCCAAAGCTGAAGATATCGTCACCATCGACATTGCCGGAAAATCGGCGCTGGGAGACTACATGATCGTCGTCTCCGGCCGCTCGAACAGGCATGTCATGGCGATCTCGGATCACCTGCTCACCGACCTTAAGGACGACGGCCTCGGTACGGCCCGCGTCGAAGGTCAGGAAGGCGGCGATTGGGTCCTGATCGACACCGGTGACATTATCGTGCATGTGTTCCGTCCCGAAATCCGCGAGTTCTATAACATCGAAAAGATGTGGGCGGCTCCGGATATGGATGAAAAAACACGGCACTGACTGGCGAGCCGGCATTCTGTCCGGCGCCTGAGACGTGGCATTGGCTGGCCGGCAAACATCATAAGCCGGCCGGTGGCGCGGTGTGCGCCCAATGTGCCGCATGAGCGGGAGCGGAGGAATGCGAATAGGTCTTTTTGCGGTGGGACGGCTGAAGTCCGGCCCGGAAAAGGATCTTGCCGCTCGTTATTTCGACCGCTTCGCCAAGGCCGGCCCTGCCGTCGGCCTCGAATTGACCCGCGTTGCCGAAGTTGCCGAAAGCCGTGCCTCCAATGCGGAGACCCGCAAGCGTGAAGAGGCGGCGATGCTTCTGAAATCGCTTGCCGATGGCAGCATCCTCATTCTTCTCGATGAACGTGGCAAGGCACTCGACAGCGAAGCCTTCGCAAACCTGCTCGGCTCCTATCGCGACCAAGGCAAACGCGAGCTGACTATCGCGATCGGCGGCGCCGATGGCCTCGATCCCTCGCTTTACGACCGTGCCGACGCCACGCTGTGCCTGGGCAAGATGACCTGGCCGCATCAGCTCGTGCGCACACTGATCGCCGAACAGCTCTATCGTGCCGTCACCATCCTGTCCGGCCACCCCTATCACCGCGTCTGATGCCGCATCGGCCTGATGCGTCGGCGCGACACCCCGGCAAAGGCGTCGCGATATCACGCAGCCGTGTTTGCTTGGCCACCCCGTTCTCCTGCAAACCTTATGGCAAAGCGCACCAAATCAGCTTAGTCTCCGCGCGATTTGAGAAAGTGCCCCAACACGCATGACGAGAGCATCCACCAGGCGACACCGCATGATCCTGCCAGCTATCGCGGCCGGCGTCGGTGTGGCGGTGATTGTCATGTCGGCAAACCCGTTCATCGTCCGGGCGCAGGATGCCGCGCCCGAGGCGGCACAATCTGCGCCGCAGCCGGCAGCCGAACTCGCGCCGCCGCCCGATCCCGCGGCCGAACTTGCCGCCAAGCGTGATCAGACCCGTGCCGAACTCGAAACCCTGTCGAAGACGATCAGCCTCTCCACCGACAAGGTGAGCGCGCTTCAGCAAAGCATCGCCGATCTCGAAAAGAGCACGGAAAGCATCCGCCAGGCACTGATCGATTCCGCTGCCCGCCGCAAGGCGCTCGAAAAGCAGATCCTCGACAGCGAGAAGAAGCTTGCCGATCTCGGCGTCAAGGAGGATGGCATCCGCCGTTCTCTGCACGAGCGCCGCGGCCTGCTGGCCGAGGTGCTGGCAGCGCTGCAGCGCATGGGCCGCAACCCGCCGCCCGCCTTGCTCGTCACCCCCGATGACGCGCTTGGCTCCGTGCGCAGCGCCATTCTGCTCGGCGCCGTCGTGCCCGGCATCCGCAAGGAGACCGACAAGCTTGCCGCAGACCTCGCAAGCCTCGCCGCATTGCAGACCGCAAGTGCTGCCGAGAAAACCTCGCTGACAGCGACCATGACTGATGGCATCGAGGAAGAGCGGCGCATGGACCTACTGCTTGCCGAAAACGACAAGCTCAGCCGCAGCAACGCCGCCGAACTCGGGGCCGAACGGAAACGCTCGGAGGAACTGGCAGGCAAGGCGACGAGCCTTGAAGGCCTGGTCGCATCGATGGAATCCGAGATCGCTTCGGTGCGCGACGCCGCCGCTGCCGCCCGCCAGGCGGAGGAGAACCGCAAGCTGCTGACGGACGAGCAGCGCGCCCAGGCCAAGGCGCTTGCCGACAGCGGCGTGCCCGATAAAAACCGCATTGCGCCCGCATATCCCTTCGGAGAATTGAAGGCGAAATTGGAGGTGCCCGTTACGGGCGATATCCTGCGCCAGTTCGGCGATGCCGACGGCACCGGGCACGAGGCCATGGGAATGACGGTCGCCACCAATCCAGAGACAGTGGTGACGGCGCCTGCGGATAGTCTGGTGGTTTTCGCCGGCGTATTCCGCAGTTACGGCCAGATGATCATCCTCGACGCGGGCGATGGATACCACCTGGTTCTCTCGGGAATGGATACGATCAATACCCGTCAGGGAAAATTCGTTTTCTCCGGTGAGCCGCTTGCCGTGATGGGCGCGAAAAGAGTGGCAAGCGCAACTGCATTGGCGCTGGAAACGAACCGGCCAACGCTTTACATTGAATTTCGAAAGGACGGTAAACCGGTCGATTCCCGGCCGTGGTGGACCGCCAAAGACACTGGAAAGGCACGCAATGATTCGTAGGGCTTCTCTTGTTCTGGTCGGCGCATTGATGGGTGCGACCGCAATGAGCGTCATTTACTCGGCGAGTGTGCCGGCAGAAGCGGCCGGATCCTCGACCTACAAGGAACTTTCGGTTTTCGGAGATGTCTTTGAGCGTGTGCGTGCGCAATATGTGACGCCGCCTGCGGAAGACAAGCTGATCGAGAACGCCATCAACGGCATGCTCTCTTCGCTCGATCCGCATTCGAGCTACATGAATTCGAAGGACGCCGAGGATATGCGCACCCAGACCAAGGGTGAGTTCGGCGGCCTCGGCATCGAAGTCACGATGGAAGACGAACTCGTCAAGGTCATCACCCCGATCGATGATACGCCCGCCGCCAAGGCCGGCGTTCTCGCCGGCGACTACATCTCCGAGATCGACGGCCAGTCCGTGCGCGGCCTGAAGCTGGAAGATGCAGTCGAGAAGATGCGCGGCGCCGTCAACACGCCGATCAAACTGACGCTGATCCGCAAGGGTGCCGACAAGCCGATCGAGTTGACGATCGTCCGTGACGTCGTCGCCGTCCAGGCAGTCAAGTCGCGTGTCGAGGACGATGTCGGTTATCTCCGCATCATCTCCTTCACCGAGAAGACCTATCCCGACATGGAAAAGGCGATCAAGAAGATCAAGGACACCGTTCCGGCCGACAAGCTGAAGGGTTATGTTCTCGATCTGCGCCTCAATCCGGGCGGTCTGCTCGACCAGGCGATCAACGTCTCCGATGCCCTGTTGCAGCGTGGCGAAGTCGTTTCGACCCGCGGCCGCAATCCGGATGAAACCCGCCGCTTCAATGCCGGCCCAGGCGACCTGACGGATGGCAAGCCGGTGATCGTGCTGATCAATGGCGGTTCTGCTTCCGCATCGGAAATCGTCGCCGGCGCTCTTCAGGATCTGCGCCGTGCCACCGTTCTCGGCACGCGCTCCTTCGGCAAGGGCTCCGTCCAGACGATCATCCCGCTCGGTGAAAACGGCGCGCTGCGCCTGACCACGGCGCTCTACTACACGCCGTCGGGCCGCTCGATCCAGGGCACCGGCATCACCCCCGACATCAAGGTCGAGGAGCCGCTGCCGGAGGAACTGCAGGGCAAGATGGTGACCGAAGGCGAATCCAGCCTGCGCGGCCACATCAAGGGCCAGAGCGAGACGGACGAAGGTTCGGGCTCCGTTGCCTATGTTCCGCCGGACCCGAAGGACGACGTTCAGCTGAACTACGCGCTCGACCTTCTGCGCGGCAAGAAGACCGATCCGGCCTTCCCGCCGAACCCGGACAAGGCCGTCGTCGCCAAGTGATCGATCAACTCAAGGCCGGGCACTCGCCCGGCCTTGACCCTTTCTGCTGTTTCCCGGTTTTGGAGCGGGCGAAAAATTGGGAACGGACCTGCATGCGCCTTTGGGCCGCAACCGCAAAACCGGCCGCCGACGCCCAGGTATCCTGCGCCTCGGCCGTATCGCCGCCAGTCTCTGCCTTTTTGCGATAGGCGGCTTTTCCCTCTATACGGCATTTCGCGGCGATGAGCTCGAACGCACCAAACTGCCGGCCGCCGAGCAAGCGGCAACACCCCCTGCCAATACTCCTCAGCCGCCGGCGGCCACTACGGGCCAAGCGGCAGACGGTATGCCCCGCGCCGACCCGCGCTCGGGCGCCAATGTCGAGCAAATGGTCACCGGCGACGGCTCGGTCGTCACCAAATACAGCCCCCGCCCGCGCGATGGCGGCGGACCGGTGCTGGTCGACGCCATGCAGATCGGCCAGGATCCGCGCATGGCGGCCCAGCCCAATGAAGCACTGCTCGAAGAGACGCCCTTTGGCAGGCTGCCGATTATCGGCCCCGATGGCCGGCGGCCGATGGATCAATATGCGCGCCCCTCGTCCGGCGCGCGTGGCGTCCGCATCGCCATCGTCGTCAGCGGCCTCGGGCTCAGCCAGACCGGAACGCAGCGCGCCATCGCGGAGTTGCCGGAAGAGATCACTTTCGCTTTTGCCGCAAGCGGCAACAGCCTGCAGCGCTGGATGCAGGAAGCCCGCCGCGGCGGTCACGAGATCCTTTTGCAAGTGCCGCTCGAGCCTTTTGATTACCCGGCGAACGATCCAGGCCCCGAAACCCTGCTGACCTCGAAGCCGGCCGCTCGCAACATCGAAAACCTGCACAAGGCGATGGGCGAGATCACCAACTATACCGGCGTCATGAATTATCTCGGCGGCCGTTTTCTCTCTGATCCCACCGCCATGGAACCTGTCATGCGCGACATCGGCAAGCGCGGGCTGCTGTTTCTCGACGATGGCACATCGGCGCAGTCGAAGACCGCGGCGATCGCCAAGGGAACCGAACTGCCCTATGCCTTCGCCGACCTGCAGCTCGACGGCCAGCTCGATATCAACGCCGTCCTGAAGAAGCTCGACGAGCTCGAGCGCATCGCCCGCAAGAACGGCCAGGCGATCGGTGTCGCTTCGGCTTTCGATGAGAGCGTTGACGCCATCGCCAAATGGAGCGAGGAGGCCGCAATGCGCGGCATCGAAATCGTCGGCGTTGCCGCCCTTTCCAACGACCCCCGGATTCCTTGAGAAGAATCCCAGAACGGAGAAGAAGATGAGCCAGGCCAAAGCCGAGGATTTGCCCTACCGCCCCTGCGTCGGCGTGATGATCTTAAACCGCGATGGCCTCGTCTGGGCCGGAAGGCGCATCTCCGACGGCAATTCCGAATATGACGGCTCGCCACAGCTCTGGCAGATGCCGCAGGGAGGCATCGACAAGGGCGAGGATCCATTGGACGCCGCCTACCGCGAGCTTTACGAGGAGACCGGCATCAAGACGGTGACCCTGCTTGCCGAAGCGAGAGACTGGATCAACTACGATCTGCCGCCGGCACTGATCGGCATCGGGCTCAGGGGGAAATTCCGCGGCCAGACGCAGCGCTGGTTCGCCTTCCGCTTCGACGGCGACGACAGCGAGATCGCCATCAATCCGCCGCCTGGCGGCCACGAGCCGGAATTCGATGCCTGGGAATGGAAGCCGATGCGGCAACTGCCGGGGCTGATCGTCCCCTTCAAGCGCGCCGTCTACGACCAGGTGGTGGCCGAGTTCCAGCACTTGGAAACACTTCAATCGGAAGACTGATCACGGCAGGATGACCGCCTCCGTTTGCGCTCGGCAATGATGCCTCCGAAGAATGCCGACTGCACCGATTCGCGTTCAACGGCGTCAGATCGCAAACACCGGCCGCCATAGGCGGCCGGCATCTCGTTCGAATATTATTCGGCTTCGTTGGCGGAATCGGCGTTAAGCTGGCCGTATTTGCTCTCGCCGATTTTCTCGAGCAGGTCGATCTGCGTTTCGAGGAAGTCGATGTGACCTTCCTCGTCCGCCAGCAGATCCTCGAAAAGTTTCATGGAAACGTAATCGCCTGCGTCATGACAGATATCGCGCGACTTTTTGTAGGCCGCGCGGGCGTCGTACTCGCCGGCAAGATCGGCTTCCAGAACTTCTTTGACGTTCTGGCCGATGCGCAGAGGTGCAAGGGTCTGCAGATTGGGATGGCCTTCGAGGAAGATGATGCGCGCAACAAGCCGGTCGGCATGGTGCATCTCTTCGATGGATTCGGCGCGCTCCTTCTTGGCGAGCTTGGTATAGCCCCAGTCTTCAAGAAGACGATAATGAACCCAGTATTGGTTGACCGCACCGAGTTCGAGGAACAACGCCTCGTTAAGCCGCTCGATGACCTTTTTGTCGCCTTTCAATGTCCGCTCTCCTGTTTTCCTCATGGAATTGTTTCAAGCGGGACATGAAATCAAATATTTCGGTCTCCGTCGAGTGGCGACGGGCGTGATATTCCTCGGTTGTCTGGATAATCAGGTCGACCACGTTGGGGAAACAGCCGCAGCAGCGGCCGCGTTTTTCCATGGCGTGGTAGACCTTCGCAGGCACGATAAGCTGCCAACAGTCTTCATCGAGAAGGTTGGTGATAACCTCCCGGATTTCTTTATCGGTTATATAATTGCAGCTGCAGACAAGCACGTCTTCATTCCAAACATGACACTGACTATCGTGTTTTTTGCTAAAGAAGATGGTGGCTGTCAAGAAAAAATTCGAGTCCCGCAGCATCAAACAGCGGTGTGCGGATAAGGCCCCATGCATATCGTCCGGGATTATGCAGCGGTTTCAGGATGATGACGCCATAAGGCAAATGAAGGCGCGCCGCATGGTCTTGATCGGTGCAATGCATTTTTAATGAAAGTTGCGTCCGCGCGGCATCACCTCAGCGGTTTCCGCCGCACCCGCATGGCGGCCTGTGGCAATCATCCGCTTTTCCAACTCCGCCCTCTCATGCGCATTCGCAAGCTTTTTCTGCCGCTGATCGGCACCCGGCCTCAGCACCTCGTCTGCCCGCTCACAGACGCCGAAACGCCGGGCCTCGCGTTGCAGGATACCGAGCGCCGGCGTCATGTCCTCGATATGCTCGACGACGGTATGGATCACCCCGCTCTGGCTTTGCAGCCTGCCGCGGATTTTCACCAGCCGGGCGCCCATCACGACCGAGCGGTATTTGTCGAACATTTTCGACCAGACGATCGCATTGGCCACGCCGGTCTCGTCTTCCAGCGTCATGAAGATCACGCCTTTGGCCGAACCCGGCCGCTGGCGCACCAGCACGAGGCCCGCGATCGTCACCCTCTTTCCATTCGCGACCTTCAACAGATCGACATTGCGTGTCACACCGGCCTTGTACAATTCCTCACGCAGGAAGGAGACGGGGTGCGCCTTCAGCGACAGTGAGAGATAACGATAGTCCTCGATGACCTGCTCTCCCGGCAGCATTTCCGGCAGCTTCGCTACAGGCTCGGCCTGGAGGTCGACATGACGGACCTGCTCGAAAAGTGGCAGCTCCTCAGTAGCACTCCTCACATCCAGCGCCCGTACCGCCCAGAGCGCGTCGCGTCGTGACAGTTTGAGGGATTGGAACGCATCGGCATCCGCCAGTCGCTCGATGACCGATTTCTGCAGACCGGACCGCAGCCAGAGATCGCGCACCGAGCTGTAGCCTTCGCCTCGATGGCTGACGAGCCGTTCCATATCGTCTGTCGAAAGGCCCTTGATCTGCCGGAAACCCAACCGCACCGCATGCCGGGCCTTGATGATCTCGCGCATCTTGTCATGCCGGAAATCGATGGCATTCCGATCGAAGGCAGCTTCCTCCAGACCGCAATCCCAGTCCGATTCATTGATATCGACCGGCAGGATCTTTACCCCGTGCTCGCGCGCATCCCGCACCAGCTGCGCCGGCGCATAAAAGCCCATCGGCTGGGAGTTCAGCATCGCCGCGCAGAAGACGTCGGGATAATAGGCCTTGAGCCATGAGGAGGCATAGACGAGCAGCGCGAAGGAGGCGGCATGGCTTTCCGGAAAACCATATTCGCCGAAACCCTTGATCTGGTTGAAACACTGCTGCGCGAATTCCTGGGCATAACCTTTTGAGACCATTCCTTCGATGAAACGCTTTTCGAAGTTACCGATCGTACCCGTTCTCTTGAATGTCGCCATCGCTCTGCGAAGCTTGTCGGCTTCCGCCGGCCTGAACCCTGCTGCGGTAATGGCGATCTGCATGGCCTGTTCCTGGAACAAGGGCACGCCGAGGGTTCTTTCCAGAACAGTTTCCAGTTCCTTGCTCGGATATTCGATCGGAATGTTCTTGGCCCGCTGCTCCCGTCGCTTCAGGTAGGGATGCACCATGTCGCCCTGGATCGGACCTGGCCGCACGATCGCCACCTCGATGACGAGGTCGTAGAATCGCGTCGGCCGAAGACGCGGCAGCATGCTCATCTGCGCCCGGCTTTCGATCTGGAAGACGCCAAGCGTATCGGCGCGGCCCATCATGTCGTAAACCGGCTTGCCCTCATCCCCATGCTCCTTGTTGCCGAGGTCTGCGAGCGTCTTCTTCACGTCGTAATGCAATTCAAGCAGCGAAAAGGCCTTCCGCAGGCAGGTCAGCATGCCGAGCGCCAGCACATCCACCTTGAGGATCTTGACGTTGTCGAGGTCGTCCTTGTCCCATTCGATCATGTAGCGATCCGGCATCGCCGTCTTCATGATCGGCACCACCTCGTCGAGCCGGTCCCGCGTGATGACGAAGCCGCCGACATGCTGGGTGAGGTGGCGCGGGAAGCCGAGAAGCTCGGAGGCATATTTCAGCACGTTCCGCGTCACCGGATCCTTGACGTCGAGACCGGCCGCCTTTGCATCACGTTCGGAAAGATTGTCCTCCGACCAGCCCCAGACGAGGCTGCTGATCGCCGACTGGACATCCTCCGAAAGCCCGAAGGCCTTGGCGACCTCGCGGCCGGCCGAACGGGTGCGGTAGGTGGTCACCCCCGCCGTCAGTCCCGCATGTTCTCTTTTGTAGTTTTTGTAAATAAACTGGATGACCTCTTCACGTCGGTCATGCTCGAAATCGACATCGATATCCGGCGGTTCGTCGCGATCCATCGAAATGAAGCGGTCGAAGAGTAGCGTGCTTTTTTCGGGATCGACTTCCGTTATTTCGAGGCAATAGCAGATGACCGAATTTGCCGCCGATCCGCGGCCTTGGCACAAGACCTTGAGTTCATAACGAGCGTGCTGGATGATCCTGTGAACCGTCAGGAAGTAAGAGGCATATTTCTTATCCCCAATGAGTTTCAGTTCATAATCGATCTGTTGCGCCACCTTGGGCGGAATACCCTCGGGATAGCGTCTTGCGGCTCCCGCTCTTGTCAGCCTTTCGAGTGTCTCCTGCGGTGTTTCACCGGGATCGTTTTCCAGCGGATAATTGTGCTCCAGTTCCTTCAGCGAAAACGTCAGCCTGTCGAAAAATACCTGCGTGTTCTCGACCGCATCAGGGTAGTCCCTGAAGATCCGGACTATTTCACGTGAATCCTTGAGGTAGCGTTCGGCATTCGGCGCCAGCAGGAAACCGGCTTGCGCTATCTGTACATGCTCCCGGATCGCGATCACGACATCCGAAAGCGGCCGGCGTTCGGGGTGGTGATAAAGTGGTTGATTGGTCGCAATCAGCGGCACGCGGTTTCGAGCAGCAAGCATGGCAAGCACCGCAAAGACCTGCCTGTCGCGGCCGTCATAGGCTGGCGCCAGCGCCATAAAAAAAGCCTTGCGGAAGCGTCTGCGAAACCGTTCCAGATAATCTTCCAGCGACGACTGACCCGTCTGATGATCGACAAGGGTGCGATCGGGAACGAAGGCAAGCATCATCTCGTCTCCCCATTCCATCAGTTCCGCTTCCGTCAGAATGCAGCTTCCCTTGACCGCTTCCTCCTTCAGATTGCCGGCGCTGAGAAGGCGGCAGAGGTTTGCCCAGCCTCGCCGGTTTTGCGGATAGGCAAGGATATCAGGGGTTCCGTCGGAAAAGACGAGACGGGCGCCCGGTTGAACCCGGATAGGATCGAGGATGACCTCCATTTTTCCTTCCTTCTTCGCTTGGGCCAGAATCTCATCCCTGTTCTTGTATCTCTCCTCAAGTTGCTCCGCCTGCGCATGCGCCCGCACCACGCCGGCAACCGAATTCCGGTCCGCTACGCCGAGGCCGCCGAGCTTCAGATAAGCGGCCTGTACGACCATCTCTTCCGGACCAGAGGCGCCTTCAAGAAACGAGAAATTCGTCCTTGTGCCGATCTCGAAGAATGCGCGCGTGGTTGTCATGCGAACACGCCATGCATGAACCAGCGAGGATCAAGCTCCTGACCATAAAAGCCCCGCCGATAGATCCAGAAGCGATGTCCGGTCTCATCCTCGATGCGGAAATAGTCACGTGCCTCGGCGTCATCCCCATCGATCCACCACTCCATGGCAATCCGTTCCGGCCCTTCGCTTCTTGCCACCTGATGCTGCATGCGCCGCCAGCGGAAGATCTGCGGCGGACCATCGGGCACTTCGGCAAGTATGGTCTCGACCGGCTCCGGCTTTGCAAAGAGCCGCAGCGGGCGCTCTTCGCGGAAAGGAAGAGGAATGTTCTGGACCGCCTTCCGCCTGGGAAGGCTCTCCATCACAGGAACCGTGATGACGGCGCGTTCCGGCACATGGCTCTCGCGGAGCTGAAAGCTTTGCAGGCAATCCGCACCCAGTCGGGCCGAGACCCGGTCGACGAAAGCCGAAAGCGAGATCTCTCCCTGACGGTCGCCCTCGAAATCACCCTGCGCTTCGTTGAAGGGATCGTGCCGCAACACATTCAACCGCAGGATCTCGAAACCATAGCCGGCATCGAGATCGTCATAGACCGCCTGCAATCGTTCGGAAAAAAGCCCGGCGATAAACTTTGGTTCGCGAAGCGGCTGCGAAGCGCCGACGGAGATACGAAAAACCCTGCCGTCGACGCGGAACAGGACCAGTTCGAACACCCGCCCGCCAGCCCCCCGCGCCTCCAGCGACGGCTGCAGCGAGAAGGCGACCTGCCTGGTGACGGCAAGGATCTGCTCTTCCGTCCCGATGGGTTCGATCAGGCGGCTTTCGGCCGAGAGGCTGGCAACAGGACGCCGAGGCGAGACCGGCTCCTCTTCACGTCCCAGCGCCTGGTCGAGACGCAGAAGCAGCTCCGGGCCGAACCGGCGGGTCAATGGCGCTCGCGGTGCATCGATGACGTCGCCGATATATTTCAGGCCGAGCTTCTTCAGGGCATCGACGGTTTGTCCTCCCAGCCGCAAGGCTGCAACGGGCAAGGACATCAGCACATGTTCCGTCTCTTCGTCCTCGATCACGCCGCCTTGCCCGAAGCGGGACGCGGCCCAGGAAAGACCGGGTGACGATGAGATCGCGCCGCGGGCATCGAACCCCATATGAAAAAGCCGCGACAGCACGTCCCTAAGAAGCGCCTTTTCACCGCCGAAAAGATGGGCGCAGCCGCTAATGTCGAGAAACAGGCCGTCCCTGCCGTCGAACGCCACCAGCGGCGTATAACGGTCGCACCAGTCGGCAATTGCCTCAAGCAACCGGCGGTCGGCCGCCGGATCTTCTTCCGCGACCTCGAGCATTGGATACATGGCGCGCGCTTCGGCAACGCCCAGCTCCTTCTTCAGCCCCAGCCTCTCGGCCAACTCGTCCAGTGCCGTCAGCCGCATGGCATTGTTGAGCTTGCCGGAACAGACGATAGGCGGCGTCTCAGGACGCCCTTTCGAACGCCAGGAGAGCCCCCATCGCCTGCGGGCGATGCGGTCCGTTGGCAGATGCGGGAAGCTGAGCGCCAGAATGCGCTGACTGTTCGCCTGGAGGACGAACGAGGTTTGGTTCGGCGACAGGGAGAAATTCGCGTTCATGGGGATTCCACTCCAGAAGAAAGGAGAGCGGGGCCGGATTTCGGCTCTTCTCCAGTGTGAGACGGAAAATCGGATTGCCGATGCTGCCGGAAAGTTTCGATCCATCCGGCAACGACCGCAGACTGGACGGGGCCGGTTCGACATGCAGACGCAAGGCCGCACTGCTTGCCTCCTCCGCTCCGGCTTGACGGACAAGAAAGAGCGGACGGCGGGCAGCATGCGCCCTGAGACTGAGCCGGCGGCTTTCGGTCAGGCCGAAATGGACGGGATTGCCCCGCACTTCGAAGATGACGGCCGAGAAGGCAGCGCTTTCCACCGCCATCTCCGCCAGCCAGAGCGCCTCGTCCAGCTTACGCGGCGCCGCATGGAGAAACCGCTCCGGGCTCAGCCCGAAATCCCGAAGCCCGGGGGCATAGGGACGGCCTGCCTCCAGTGTGCCGACGGCATCGCCTATCCAGAGCAACGGCAGAAGGCGGCCGACATCCGCTTCCTGTTTTTGCAGCCGCGCGGCAACAGCCATCGCCAGCCCGCTTGCAGCACCGGCATCGCGAGACAGAGCGGAACGGAATTCGGTGATCGCATCGAGCGGCAGGCCGCCTTCCAGCGCCCCGTCGAGAAGCTCCACCCCAAACGGCAGGGGCGGCAGCGTGCGCTCCTGGCGGGTCTTACGTCCTTCCGCCAGGGCTTCCCGTTCCGCTGCGGCAAGCGCCGGCGCGGGCCGTCCCTCCAGTCTGGCGATGGTTTCGCGGAGCGCAAAAAGCCGCTCGCGCGCCAGGGCGTGCTGCGCCATGGCGTTCTCCGATCCGTCTTGTTCCTGTTATGTTCTTATAGATTCCAGAGAGCTAATGAAGAGTCAACGGCCATTTTCTATGAAAATATTCCTGCCTTTGATTCCGCACTCGAAAATCGGCGATAAAGGTTCTATATCGGCCGCAAAGGAAGGAATATTCATGGCCCGCATAGACCAGAGCGATGATTGGCGGGACCGCCATGCGCCGACGATCAGCGCCTTCGAGTCGCTGGCGATGGAGGCCTACAGCCATCTCCCGGATGAATTCCGCCAGCTGACGACCAACCTCACGATCGAGATCGAAGATTTCCCCGATGACGACGTTTTCGAGGACATGGCGCTGGAAACCCCTTTCGATCTGCTCGGCCTTTTCGAGGGCAGGGGCATTTCCGAACGTTTCACGGTGGAAACCGGCGAGATGCCGAACCGCATCCGCCTCTACCGCCGCCCCATTCTCGACTACTGGGCTGAGAACGACGAGACGCTCGGCGATATCATCACCCACGTCCTGATCCACGAGATCGGCCACCATTTCGGGCTGAGCGATGATGACATGGAACGGATCGAGGCAAGCGCCGAGGAAACCGCCGAACGATAGAGCGCCGCGCGTCCAAGGACGCGCTAAGGACGCTCTATCACTTTCAATCACGCATAATCCTTTCCGAAAATCGATTACGATTTTCGGAAAGGATTATGCGCTAAAACCTCACTGCTCGGAGAGTTTCATCTCGGGATCGTAGTCCTTGCCTTCGACATGCTTGACGACGGCCTGGCCGCACTGCATCGCACCGGTTGCGGCATTGAAGGCATAGGTCGGCGAGCCCTCCAGCGACCAGCCCTTGTTGAGGGCGGCGGTGACCTTATGGCAGAAGGAAGCATCGTCGGGACCGGTCAGGAAGCGGTAGAGTTTCATCACATCGTCTTTCGTGCTGCAGCCTGGCGGGCTGCTATCAGGCGCGCTTTATGGACCAGACTTTCCGCCTGGACAAGATGCAGCCGCTCGACCATCCGCCCGCCTGCATTGATGACGTTCAGCCCATCGGAGGCGGGGTCGGCAAAGGCTGATATGATCGCCTCCGCTTCCGCAATCGCTGCCGGATCCGGGCTGAAATGCCGGTTGGCGGGCTCGATCTGCGCCGGATGGATCAGCATCTTGCCGGCAAAGCCCATGGCCCGGCCCTGCAGACATTCGGCATCGAAACCCTGTTCGTCCCTGAAATCGTTGAAGACGCTGTCGATCGCATCGAGCCCATAGGCACTGACCGCAAGGACGACCTGCATCAGCCATGGCACGAGATAGCTCCGCCCCGGCTGCGGCAGCACGCCGGTTTCCTTGCGCAGGTCGTTGAGCCCGACGACGAGACAATCGAGCCGTGAGCCCGGCGTGCGCCCGGCTTCGGCGATAACAGCCGCATTCAGGATGCCGCGCGGTGTCTCGATCATCGCCCAGATGCGCAGATCATCAGGTGCATCGGCCTCGGAGAGAAGGTCACTGAGCGCCATGACATCCTGCGGTTCGTCGACCTTCGGCAGCAGCACGGCATCGGGACCGAGCGCCGTCACCAGCTCCATGTCCGCCAGGCCGAAATCGGTGGACAGACTGTTGATGCGTATGATCCACTCCTTGCCTTGGAGCGGCCGAGCCGAAAAGAAATTCCTCAGATTTTCCCGCGCTTCCGCCTTCTTTTCCGGCGCCACGGAATCCTCGAGATCGAAGATCACCGCATCGCAATCGACCGCATGGGTTTTTTCGAGGGCGCGGGGATTGATGGCAGGCACGCTCAGCACCGAACGGTGCAGGCGGATGGAGCGGGTCGCGGGGTTTCGGCTCATGGCGAATTAGTGCCAAGCTTTGAAAGCCGAAGCAAGCAGCCCATGCCAGAACGCCCAGCAGAACAACAAAAAGCCATGCTTGCCTTGCAGAGAGGAAGGAGAAGGACCACATTCCTTTCCGAAGAAAGGTCTCTAACCATGCAGAACATTCGCTCCATCTTCCTCATGCTTGCCGGCGCCACCGTTTTCGTGGCCATGCTGCTTTTCACCTTCTCGGTGACGCTCGCTGTTGGCGGCATCCTGACCGTGCTCATGGTCGGACGCGCGCTTTCGATGAAGATGAAGCCCGCTCCGGTCCGCGCCAAGGCAAATAACGGTAAGCCGGAGATGCGCGTGTGGAACGACGGCCGCGGCACGATCATCGATCTCTGATCACCTTTTCGCTGAAAAATTTGGTTCGTTGAAAAATTTGGTTGGCTGAAAATTTCGGCCGACACTGTCGGATCACGCTTCCATGTTACGTCCTTGAAGCAGCCAGGCATTCAGCCGGCGCTCAAAAACGAATGGAGGACAAGCATGGATGCGACGACAGAGAGCAACCCGACCAAGATGCCACCGGTCAAGAACGGCCTGCTGCCCTATCTGACGGTCGACGGCGCGGTGAAAGCTGCGGAATTTTACAAGAAGGCTCTCGGCGCCGAAGAGGCATATCTCGTGCCCGTCGACGAGAGCGGCAGAACGATGCATGTGCATCTCTACATCAACGGCAGCTCCCTCATGCTGTCGGACGTCTATCCCGAATACGGCGATCCCTTTAAAGGCCATGAAGGTTTTGCCATTCAACTGATCATCGACGATATCGATTTCTGGTGGGATCGCGCGGTTGCTGCCGGCGCCGAAGTCGTCATGCCGGTTGAACTGATGTTCTGGGGCGACCGTTATGGCCAGCTTCGTGATCCGTTCGGCGTCCTCTGGGGGTTGAACGCACCGTCCAAATAAGGGGACAGTCGCAATCGGCGGCCCGCGCGAGACGTCGCGTGGCCGCTGTCTGTGAAAGATTCTCCTTCATTTCGGCGAAAAACTGGACTAGATGCAAATTCAGGAAGTAGATTTGCTGAAATGGAGCATGGGTCATGGATAAATTCGTGAAGCTCACGGGCGTTGCAGCGCCCTTGCCGGTCGTCAACGTCGACACCGACATGATCATTCCGAAGGATTATCTGAAGACGATCAAGCGCACCGGCCTCGGCACCGGTCTCTTCGCGGAAGCTCGTTATAACGAAGACGGCTCAGAAAACCCGGATTTCGTGCTGAACAAGCCGGCCTATCGCGATGCCAAGATCCTGGTTGCCGGCGACAATTTCGGCTGCGGCTCTTCGCGCGAGCACGCGCCCTGGGCGCTTCTGGATTTCGGCATCCGCTGCGTTATTTCGACCAGCTTCGCCGATATTTTCTACAACAACTGTTTCAAGAACGGCATCCTGCCGATCAAGGTCAGCCAGGAAGATCTCGACAAGCTGATGGACGACGCCTCGCGCGGCTCCAACGCCATCCTGACCGTCGACCTCGAAAACCTCGAGATCACCGGCCCCGATGGTGGCTTGATCAAGTTCGATCTCGACGAGTTCAAGCGTCACTGCCTGCTGAACGGCCTCGACGATATCGGCCTGACCCTGGAAAAGGGCAAGGCGATCGACAGCTTCGAAAAGAAGAACGCCGCTTCGCACCCCTGGGCAGCTTGAGCCCTTCCAATCAGTTACCGATCAAGCCGGGTTTATGCCCGGCTTTTTCTTTGGTGTGGGTCAAAGAAACTTTTCTTTCCAGGCCCTGAGTTTTTCGAGCGATACGCCGATGCCGCCGCAGACTTCGATAAGCGGATTATCGAAGCGCTGAAGCAGCCCGGCATGCACATCGGCAACAGCAAGGGCCGCACCGCAAGCCGGCTCGACCAGAATGCGCTGCGCATCGGCAAATTTCAGACAGGCGGCAACGGCATCGGCGTCGCTGACGAGAACACTTTCGATCGGATGCTGCTGCGGCAGGTCGAAGACATGCTGCGCCACCTGCCGCGCGCCGAGCGAAGTGGCAATCGAGGTAATGGCGGGAAGGGTGATACGCTCATTCGCCTTGAGGCTGGCATGGAGCGAGGCCGCCCCTTCCGTTTCGACGGCGATAACAGACACATCGGAAAGCCCGTTGCGCTTCAACCCCTCGACGATGCCGGCAAGCAGCCCGCCGCCGCCGACGCTGGTGACGACGCAATCGAATTTTGCCCCCTTCGCCACCACCTCGTCGATCAGCGTGGCATGGCCATCCCACAGAAGCGGATGGTCGAAGGGGTGCACATAGGTTGCCTTGCGGCTCCGGGCGAGTTCGACCGCATGGGCATTGGCCTCATCGAAAACCGAACCATGAACGAGGACATTCGCGCCCGTTGCGGCAATCGTCTGCCGCACGTCGGCCGCCGTCGTCTCCGGCACGACGATCGTAACCGGCACACCGAGCGCCCGGCCGGCATAAGCGGCAGCAATGCCGGCATTGCCGCCGGAAGCGCAGAAGATTTCGCGCGCCCCATTTTCCACCTCGTACTGGCAAAGCCGGCCAACGCCGCGCAGCTTGAAGCTGCCGGAAGGCTGCAGCGCATCGAGCTTCAGCCAGAGCGGTTTGCCGCTGACGCTGTAGCCAGGTGCGGTCTGGAGCAAGGGCGTGTCGAGGTGGAGAGGCGCGAAAGGCATGGAAACCATCCAGGATAAAGATAGGGTCACCGTTCTAATCCGTTTGCGGACGCAGGAGCAACCGTCGCGGCTCGGAGCGAAGCGTACCGATTCACCGCTTCTGTCGCTTGAAATGCCCATTTCCGGGGTCTAAGAAATCGCAACTTGTTTTTCCCAGGAGGGTTTCATGACAGCGCGCAATCTTTTCCTGCTGCCGGGTGACGGCATCGGTCCCGAGGCCATGGGCGAGGTCCGCAAGATCATCGCCTATATGAACGAGGCGATGAATGCCGGTTTCGTCACCGACGAAGGACTTGTCGGCGGCTGCGCCTATGATGCACATGGCGCTGCCATCTCGGAAGCCGACATGCAGAAGGCGCTTGCCGCCGATGCCGTTCTGTTCGGCGCCGTCGGCGGCCCGAAATGGGATAGCGTGCCTTACGAAGTGCGCCCGGAAGCCGGCCTGCTGCGCCTGCGCAAGGATCTGCAGCTCTTCGCAAACCTGCGCCCCGCCATTTGCTATCCGGCCCTTGCTGCGGCCTCGTCGCTGAAGCCGGAACTGGTCGAAGGCCTTGATATTCTGATCATCCGCGAGCTGACGGGCGGCGTCTATTTCGGCGAGCCGAAGGAAATCATCGACCTCGGCAACGGCCAGAAGCGCGGCATCGACACGCAGGTTTACGATACCTATGAGATCGAGCGCATCGCCGGCGTCGCCTTCGAAATGGCCCGCACGCGGCAGAATCGCGTCTGCTCCATGGAAAAGCGCAACGTCATGAAGTCGGGCGTGCTCTGGAACCAGGTGGTGACCGAGACGCATAAGGCAAAATATTCCGACGTCCAGCTCGAGCACATGCTGGCCGATGCCGGCGGCATGCAGCTGGTGCGCCAGCCCAAGCAGTTCGACGTCATCGTTACCGACAATCTCTTCGGCGACATGCTCTCCGACGTCGCCGCCATGCTGACCGGCTCGCTCGGCATGCTGCCGTCGGCCTCGCTCGGCGCGCCCGACGGCAAGACCGGCAAGCGCAAGGCGCTCTACGAGCCTGTGCACGGCTCGGCACCCGACATCGCCGGCAAGGGCATCGCCAATCCTATCGCCATGATCGCCTCCTTCGCCATGTGCCTGCGTTACTCCTTCAATCTGGTGAAGGAAGCCGACGATCTGGAAAAGGCGATCGCCAACGTGCTCGACAAGGGCATCCGCACCGGCGACATCATGGCCGATGGCGCAAGGCAGGTCGGCACCGTCGAAATGGGCGATGCCATCCTCGCCGAGTTCAAGACGCTTTCCGCCTGATATTTCACGTGAAACAGTTCCGGCCCTTCGCATCGCGTATGCGGAGGGCTTTTCATTGCGGGCGGTGAAGCACGTCCCGCTTGGTCGAATTATCTGAAACGGACTATTCTCGGCCACAATCTCGTGTATTTTTGCGCCGGATTTCAATCAGCGCGTAACCCGAAGTCGGAGCAATTTTCGACGAAGGATCATGCGTCAATTCAAATAATCGAGCGTCCTTAGCGTGTCCTGTTGGACGCGTGGCGCTCTAGAACAGGATGATTTCAGGCCGGGTCGGCCTAAAATCTGAATCCTGTTCTAAATTATATAGTTAGAGCATGATGTCGTCCGAAAACCGCTCACACTTTTCGGCATCATGCTCTAGCCAAATTCGAACGGACGACGAAATGCGGGCATTTTGGGCTTCCCTGGACAGGCGCTGGCGCCGGAGCGACGTCGGCATGCCGCCTCTGCGCTGGCAGGCCTGCCTCTTCGTCACGATCAATGCCGTGATCCTTTCGATGCTGCTCTTCGACGCGCCGATCGGTGCCAGCCAAGCTCCCGCGCCGGTGAAACAACTCGGCGAGCTGCTGACCGGTTTCGGCGATTCCGCCTGGCTGATCTACACCAGCATCCTGCTGTTCTTTCAGGGCAGGGCGGGTTACAAGCTTTTGAAGACGGCGCGCTCCAAGGCGCAGGCGCTTTATGTCAGCTGGATCGGCGCCTATCTCTTCGCCACCATCGTCTTCTCAGGACTTCTCGCCAATCTGCTGAAGCGTGCGATCGGCAGGGCGCGTCCCGATCATTTCCACGACTACGGCATGTTTTCCTTCGCGCCCTTTTCGGGCCATTCCGTTTTCGAAAGTTTCCCGTCCGGCCATGCCACCACGGTCGGCGCCTTTTTCGCCGCCTTCGCGCTGCTGTTTCCGCGCTATCGCGTCGCCTTCATCGCCTGCGCCATCTGGCTCGGCATGACGCGTGTCATGGTCGGCGCCCATTACCCGAGCGATGTCATCGCCGGCCTTGCCTTCGGCGGCTGGTTCTCGCTGCTGACGGCGATCGTCTTTGCCCGCTGCGGCTTGCTCTTCAAGCTGGCGCCGGATGGCTGGCCGCTCTCGAAGCAGCTGTTTCGCTCGGCATAATTCCTTAAAACGGAATCGATTTAAGGATAAAATTATGCAGCAATTCAAAATGTTACAGCGTCCTTTGCACGTCCGAAAAGACGTGCGGCCGCGTCAAATGGAAAAGCCCGGCGCCTTGTAAGCGCCGGGCCTTTTTTCAGGCTTGAAGGACGCGAATGCGTCATCAATCCATTGCGTGGATATCCCTGTTCTTCGTTTCCGGCAGGAAGATCAGGCCGATCACCAGCGTGATTGCAGCAAAGACGATCGGATACCAGAGACCGTAGTAGATATCGCCCGCGGCAGCGCTCATCGCGAAGGCCGTCGCCGGCAGCAGGCCGCCGAACCAGCCGTTGCCGATGTGATAGGGCAGCGACATGCCGGTATAGCGGATGCGGGTCGGGAAGAGCTCGACTAGCAGAGCGGCGATCGGGCCGTAGACCATCGTCACATAGAGGACGAGGACGAACAGCACGGCGATCGTGCCGATCCAGTTGACGCGGGCCGGATCGGCGGTCATGGCGAAAGTGCCGCCATTGGCGATGTTGTAGACCGCCATGTCGGTGACGCCGTTGGCCTCCTCCGCCGTCAGCAGCTTGCCTTCGACCAGCTTGGCCGCCGGTACGGTTTCCTTCTCGCCGGCGCGCACGGCATCGACATTAAGCGACAGTTCCGGATTGGCCGCAATGAAAGCATCGAGCTTGGCATCCGGCACCTTGACGGCGCCGCGGTTCAGCGGGTAGCCGGCACCTTGGAGCGCGATGTTGATGCCCTTTTCGAAGGCGGCGGTCATGCCCTTGGCCTTGTCGCCGGCAGCGACGACGTCGAAGCTCGGGATCGTCGCGTTGCCGACCTTCACCGTTGCCGGCTGTCCGGCGGTACCGGGCACGACGTCGTAGGGCACCGAGTTCTTGGTCAGGAACGCCGTCGCCACGTCGCAAGAGCTGGTGAACTTCGCCGTGCCGGTCGGGTTGAACTGGAACCTGCAGTCCGCCGGATCAGCTGTCACCGTTGCCCGAATCGAAGCCTGCGCTTCGGCTAGCGCCGGGTTTGCCGTCCAGGTCATGGCCTTGAACAGCGGATTATAGGTCACCGCCGCAATGAGAAGGCCTGCCATGATGATCGGCTTGCGGCCGATCTTGTCGGAGAGGCCGCCGAAGATGACGAAGAACGGCGTGCCGAGGAGAAGTGCGATGGCGACCATGACATTGGCCGAGAACAGGTCCACCTTCAGCACGTTTTGCAGGAAGAACAGTGCATAGAACTGGCCGCCATACCAGACGACCGCCTGGCCCATGGTAGCGCCGAGCAGCGCGATGATCGCGATCTTGGCATTTTTCCATGTCCCGAAGGCTTCGGTCAGTGGCGCCTTGGAGCCCTTGCCTTCCGCCTTCATGCGCTGGAACGCCGGCGATTCGTTCATCTTCAGGCGGATCCAGACGGAAATGCCGAGCAGAACGACCGAGACCAGGAACGGAATGCGCCAGCCCCAGGCAGCGAACTGAGCCGCACCCATCAGATATTGAACAAGGACGATGACGATCAGCGACAGGAACAGGCCGAGCGTCGCCGTCGTCTGGATCCACGAGGTGAAGTAGCCGCGGCGCCCGTTCGGCGCATGTTCGGCGACATAGGTTGCCGCACCGCCATATTCACCGCCCAGCGCCAGACCCTGGAGCAGGCGAAGCGCGATCAGGATGATCGGGGCTGCGATGCCGATGGTGGCGGCACCCGGCAGAATGCCGACGAGGAAGGTCGACAGACCCATGATCATGATCGTCACCAGGAAGGTGTATTTACGACCGACGAGATCGCCGAGACGGCCGAACACCAGCGCGCCGAAGGGGCGAACCAGGAAGCCGGCGGCAAAGGCGAGCAGCGTGAAGATGTTACGCGTTGCCTCGGGATATTGGGTGAAATAGGTCGCACCGATATAGGTGGCGAGCGAACCATAGAGATAGAAATCGTACCATTCGAAAACGGTGCCCAGCGAAGAGGCGAAGATGACCTTCTTCTCCTCGCCGGTCATCGGACCGGCCTTCGCGCCGTCCATGCTTGCGACATTTGCCATTGTCTGTCCTCCACAGAGTGATGATCAACGCGCGCGGCCTGCTTCTCCTCAAAGCATACCCTTGGCCGCGACACGCCTGACGGGAGTGTGCCAGAAACGACAGATCAAAAAGAGAGAGGCTTTCGGATTATGACTTTAGTCTAATGGCGCCACGCTTTGTCATGCACATCAAGCTCTCCGCCGCCCGTGACGATAGAGCTGCCGGAAGTTTGGAAGAAGGTTTCACGGGCGATTTGTGATGTGGTCCGTTATGCTCTTAGCGCCTGCGCCGGCGATTGCCGGTAGGCGAGCACTGCCGGCAGCGCGGCAAGAATTGTGGCAAAGGCAAGCAGCACCGCTGCAAGCGCTGCATCTTCACGGGCGAAACCGACCGGCATGGTGATCCCGCTCGTTTGCGAGAACATGCCGGACAAAGTGAGGGCCGCGGCATAACCGAGCGCGAATCCGAGTGCGATGCCGACCGCCACCAGGAAAAAGAATTCCAGCCAGACGATGCCGAAAATCGCGCTGCGCGGGGCGCCGAAGGCCCTGAGTGCGCCGATCTGACGGCGGCGCTGGCCGATATGGATGACCGTGACCAGCACCAGCGAGGCTGCGACGAGAGCTTGCGCGCCGGAGGCGACTGCAACGAGGATCTGTTTGGCGTCGCCGAGCGTGGCGTAGAGATTGGTCAGCACCTCGCCGGGAAAGACGGCAACGGTATTGCCGCTGCGATAGTCCTGCCGCAGCTTGTAGGCATCGGCGATCGTCTTCGGCTTGACCAGAATGGCGGGAAGGCCGGGAGCGCCCGCAGTCCAGCTCTCATCAAGCGCGGCATCCGGATCGGCTTCCCCGTGATGCTCATGCCCATCGTGATCGGCGCCGGCTTTCTCATGCTCATGATCATGTTCAGCGCTATCCGTGCCCGACGCCGCTTCATGCTCGTGCTCGCCGTCCCCCGCATGTTCCTCCGCCTCCATGCCATGGATGTGCCAGACGGCTTGGATCGGAACGAGGATCGCCCGGTCCCAGGCAGTGCCGGTCGGCCGCAAGCGGCCGGCGATATGATAGACGAGCTCGGTATGGGTCTCGCCGCCCTCTTCCAGCGACCCGTGCATCGGCTTGATCTCGCCGCCGAGCGACAGCTTGACAGCGGCGCCGATCACGGCTTCGCCCTCGCGCGCGAAAATCTTGCCTTCGGCCAAGCCGCCGGACAGGTTCTGCGCCAGCATGGTCGTCGTGCCGATGATCGGATAGCCGGAGAAGGAATCGCCGAAGCCGATCGGGGCTGCCCAATCGACCCGTGGATCCGCAGCAAGCCTGCCCAGCACTTCGCCCGGCATCAGCGGCAAAGGCGAGGGCTGCAGGAAGACGGAGGACAGCACGAGCTGCGTCTCGCTGCCGCCGGCGCCAATGACAAGATCGAACTTGTCGGCAGCGCGTGCGCTGCCGAGACGAAGCGCCCGCTCCTGCAGGACGACGCAAACGCCGAGCGCCGTCGCAAGCGCCACCAGCAGCACGACCACCAGCGATCCCGCCCAGAGGCGACGAAGATCGGAAAGGATGAAGCGGATCATGCAGCTTCTCCCGCCGTTACCGCGGAATCTTCGCTGATCCGGCCGGAACCGAAGGTGATGCGCCGGTCGAGGCGGCTGGCCAAACGCTGGTCGTGTGAAACGACGATCAGCGTGCTGCCTTCGGCAATGGCCAGATCGAGGATGAGATCGCCGACCGCCTTGCCGCTTTCGGCATCGAGGCTTGCGGTCGGCTCGTCGGCGATGATGACACCGGGCTTGCGCAGCAGCGCCCGGCCGATCGCCACACGCTGCATCTCGCCGCGCGACATGGTTTCGATCTTCTGGCCGGGGCGGGAAAGACCGACCGTGCTCAATAGCGCATGCGCCCGCTCGATGACATCAGCCGTGGCGGCGCCGGCAAGCCGCGCCGGCAGCAATACGTTCTCCAGCGCCGATAGGCCGGGAAAGAGATGGAACTCCTGCATGACCAGGCCGATATTGGCGGCACGGAACCGATCCCGCCGGCTTTCTGAAAAACTCGCTATATCCTCGCCGTTCCAGCGGATGCGGCCTTGCCGTGTCCGCTCCAGCCCGGCAACGATATTGACGAAGGTGCTCTTGCCGGAGCCGGACGCGCCTGTAATGGCGACCCTGCTGCCGGCATCGATCGACAGGCGGCCGATCGCCAGTGCCGGCGAGGACAGGCCGGGGAAGGCAACGGTCAGGTTTTCGATATCGAGAGCGAGCATATCGGTTCAGACGGCGGAATATTCGGCCTGGCGGATCCGCAGCAGGCTGACGAAGCCTGTGTCCGGATCCGTCCACGAACCGTATTCCAGCGTACCGCGCACTTCGATCGTCTGGCGCGGCTGCACGAAGGTCTGCTTCTCGCCGAGATAGACGACGACGATATTGTCCGGCCAGTCCGCATCCGAGGAGCAGAAGGGGCAGAGCGACATCGGCACCTCGGTGAGCACGAAGAACTGGGCCTCGGCCTTCAATGGCGGCGCCATGAAACCCTTCATACTGATCCCTTTGCCGGCAAGGCGCTTCACCTTGTCGGAGAATTCAAGGCCGAGCACGCCGAACTTGCCGTAAAGCTCATCGAAGGCAAGCAAAGACTCGGCAGCGCGAACGAGGGAAGCGGTGAAGGGAAGCACCATGGCGGCGCCGATCAGCCGACGGCGGCTGAGATGCAACGAAGAAACTGTTTCCATGGTGACCTCCAAGAAGCAGATCCCGGCCGCTGAACGGCCGGGACCATGATCGATGAAAGAGGACAAGGCCGGCAAGCGGCCTAGCCGGATCAGTTGGTCTGCTTGGCGCCGAGAGCGAAGGTATCGGCGAGCACGCGATAGACGTCGCTCTGTTCCAGGTAGCCGTGGAAGCCTTCAGCGCCCGGACCAGCCGACTGCAGAACCACGTCGTCGACCGCATGGACGCCGCTCTCGCTGCTCTTGGGAAGATTGCCCTGAACGAAGACTGCGCCTGGAACATCCTTATACTGCTCGTTGGCGACGTATTCCTTCTTCTCGTTCTGGACAGCCGGAACGAAGGGGCCGTCGAGCTTCGGACGGAAGGTCTCGTAGTGGTCAGGGCCGTTATTGGCACTGAGAAACAGGCGGCGGCTGACGTCGATCTTATCGGGATAGCCGTCGCCGTTTTCGTCCTTGTAGTTCGGGAAGCCGGCTTCGGCATAGGTCCCGACCTTTTCGCGCATTTCCGTGCCTGGCTTCTCGTCATCGACGGTGCCGATGATCGATACGCCGTGCGTGTGGTCGCCGGTGACGACGATCAGCGTATCCGGATGCGCCTTCTGGAAGTCGCGGGCGACGCCGATCGCCTGGTCGAATTCGATAGTATCAACGACGGCGCGATCCCAATCGAGCGGATGGGACATCTTGTCGATCGAGGAGCCTTCGACCATCAGGAAGAAACCATCAGGATTCTTGGACAGACGGTCCAGCGCGGCCTTGGTCATGTCGACGAGACCCGGCTGGTTCGGGAACTTGTCGACCGTGCCCTTCTTCAGGAACTCGCGGTCAAGCGTGACGTCCATATTGCCGGTGTGGAAGAGACCGAGGAGATTGCCTTCAGCCGATGCATTGGCTGCGAGCTCGTTCTTGTCGGTCGCTAGCTTGTAGCCGGCATCCTGGAAAAGCTTGATGTAATCTTGATTGTCCTTGCGCTTGGAACCGGGAACTTCCTTGCCGAGGAAATAGGCCGAGCCGCCGCCAAGCAGGACTTCCGGCTTGACGTCCAGCAGCATGCCGACGACGTCGGCCTTGTCGCCGCGGTTGCGGGTATGGGCCACGACGGCAGCCGGCGTAGCGTCTTCGACTTCGGACGTCGCAACGATGCCGATAGACTTTTTCGTTGTGCGGCGAACGGCTTCGCCGAAAGTTTCGACGCGCGGATCATCGAGCGAGGACGGCGTACGGTCCGCGTAAACGCCGATCGCGTTGACGGCCGTCTTGTGGCCGGTCATGAACGCCGACATGGTGTTGGCCGAGTCCGTGGCAACGGCATTCGTCGCCGACGTGCCGATAAAAGCCATACGCTCGAGGTCGTCCATATTCAGGCGGCCATTCGCCTTACCCTCAGTCATGCCCTTGGACATGACGCGGGCAGCGGTGCGATGCGCTACGGAGAGCCCGTCGCCGAGCAGGAAGATGATGTTCTTTGCCTTCGGCTGGGCCGCGGTTTCGTAAACGCTCCAGGTGACGGACTTCGTTTCGTCGCCGGCAGCGACTTCGATCTTGTAGTCGCCAGGAGCGGAAATCTTCAGGCCGCGCAGCAGGAGAGCGGAGCCCAGAGCCTTGTCATCCTTGCCTTTTTCCAACTCGATAAACTGCGCCTCACCGCCGAGGACGGCCTTGTAATCCTGACCGTTGACCGTGATCTTCACGTCTTCGGGCTTGACTTGCTTGTTGAGTTCGACCTTGAAATCGAACGGCGAACCGGCAAGGATCGTCGCGCGGTCAAGCGGATAGACCGTTGTCGCCTGAGCGGCGCCCGCAAGGATGGTGGTGGCCGCAAAGGCGGCAAGAAGCGTACGCATGGAAAACCCCCGTTTTCGTTGCAGACATTAACAACCGCGCCGGGATACCTGCCGAGGATGACAGCGGCATGACAAAACGTCGCAGCATTGCGGCCGCCGCTTTCGCCTGCCGGCTCTGTGCGCAAAAACCTTGACTCCTGTGGAAAACCTTCTAAGAGCAACAGCGGAAAAGGAATCTCCATGGTTCGCGACGAACACGCCATTGCTGATTGCAGTGACCGGGCACGAGTTGCCGGGGTGGACATTGCCGTTCCGGTTTCTTCCAAAACCAAGGCCAAAACGACGACGAAAACCGTCTGACGTCTCTGGCCTGCCGCTCTCTCCCCGGCTCGGCTGGGGACAGGAAGACGCGATTAATCGCGCCTTTCCCCTCGCCGGACAAGAGGAGAGAAGAGAAAGAGAGCTTGAGAAATGGGTTTCAAAGTAGCAGTTGCGGGAGCGACCGGAAATGTCGGCAGGGAGATGCTCAACATCCTCTCCGAGCGAGGCTTCCCCGCCGATGAGGTCGTGGCACTCGCCTCCTCGCGTTCGCAGGGCACCGAGGTTTCCTACGGTGACCGGACGCTGAAGGTCTCCAATCTGGAGAATTACGATTTCTCCGATACAGACATCTGCCTGATGTCGGCCGGCGGCGAGGTCTCCAAGAAGTTCTCGCCGAAGATCGGCCAGCAGGGCTGCGTCGTCATCGACAATTCCTCGGCCTGGCGCTACGACGCCGACGTGCCGCTGATCGTGCCGGAAGTGAACCCGGATGCCATCAGCCAGTTCACCAAGCGCAACATCATCGCCAATCCGAATTGCTCGACCGCTCAGCTGGTGGTGGCGTTGAAGCCGCTGCACGACTTTGCCAAGATCAAGCGCGTCGTCATCTCGACCTACCAGTCGGTCTCCGGCGCCGGCAAGGACGGCATGGACGAGCTCTTCAACCAGACGCGCGCCGTCTTCGTCGCCGATCCGATCGAGAACAAGAAGTTCACCAAGCGTATTGCCTTCAATGTCATCCCGCACATCGACGTCTTCATGGAGGACGGCTACACCAAGGAAGAGTGGAAGGTGCTGGCCGAGACGAAGAAGATGCTCGACCCGAAGATCAAGGTGACCTGCACCGCGGTGCGCGTGCCGGTTTTCATCGGTCATTCGGAATCGGTCAACATCGAATTCGAAAACGAGATCACCGCCGACCAGGCCCGCGACATCCTGCGCGATGCACCGGGCTGCCTCGTCATCGACAAGCGCGAGGATGGCGGCTACATCACGCCATATGAATCCGCCGGCGAGGATGCGACCTACATTTCGCGCATCCGCGAGGATGCGACGGTCGAAAACGGCCTCAACATCTGGGTGGTCTCCGACAATCTGCGCAAGGGCGCTGCGTTGAACGCCATCCAGATCGCCGAGTTGCTCGTCAATCGTGGTCTCGTCAAGCCGCGCAAGCAGGCCGCCTGATACCATTTGTAAACCATAATATGCTAAAGCCCTGCCGATGATGAAGGCAGGGCTTTTTGCCGAATTGTGGACGCTTCTGTCCATAAGCGTTTGCTGAAAAAGGTGATCGTGACAAGATCGCCTTCGGCTGGCATTCTGCCCGGCATCAAGCCAAGCATGCCGTCCAAAACCGTGCAGCGGTTCGGGACAGCGACATGAACAGAACGAAGACTTTGAGCGCGTCGCATGGCCCTGATCGGCTGCGGCGCGCTTCAGTAGATCGGAAGCGGGGTTTCTCATGCGCATGACAACATTCTTTCTGGCGGCGTTTACGGCGGCGGGCGTCCTCCACGCGCTGCCGGCAGCGGCCCAGGGCGCTCAATGCGGCAATAATAGCAGCGGTTTCGGTGCATGGGTCGCCGACTTCAAGCAGGAAGCAGCAGCTAACGGCGTCAGCCGCTCGGTCCTCGACCGCGCCTTCGCCAACGTCAATTACAACAGGCCGACGATCTCCGCCGACCGCGGCCAGAAGAGCTTCAAGCTCTCCTTCGACGCTTTCATGCAGAAGCGCGGCGGTGCCACGATCATCTCCCGTGGTCGCAGCATGAAGGCCGCCAATAAGGCGCTTTTTGCCTCGATAGAGCGCCGTTTCGGCGTTCCGGCCGGCCCGCTGATTGCAATCTGGGGCATGGAGACCGGTTTCGGCAGCTATATGGGCAACCAGCATACGCTGTCGGCTGTTTCGACCCTTGCCTATGACTGCCGTCGTTCGGAATATTTCACCGACCAGCTCTATGCAGCACTTCAGCTCGTCTCCGAGGGTTATCTGAGCCCACAGGCCAAGGGCGCTGCCCATGGTGAAATCGGCCAGACGCAGTTTCTGCCGCGCAATGTCGTGCGCTTCGGCGCCGACGGCGACGGCAACGGCCGCGTCGACATGGTCGGCTCCCGCGCCGATGCACTGGCCTCGACGGCGAATTTCCTCAAAGGCCACGGCTGGCGCGCCGGCGCCGGCTATCAACCTGGAGAGCCGAATTTCGTCGCCATCCAGGGCTGGAACGCCGCCAGCGTCTACCAGCAGGCGATCGCCTATATCGGTCAGCAGATCGACGGCAGATAGGCCCGATAGAATACGCCAAAACGCCGCTGCGATATGCGGCGTTTTCATATGCGGGAATCAAAGCCGCTGCCGGAAGCCGCCTTGCGTCGCTCCTCCTGCACCGGGGCCTAGCGGCGGGTGGCGCCAATTTCAGTCAGAATCTCCGTGGCGGCGATCGACCCGCCACGGGCAAGCACATCGGCGAACTGCCGGTCCTTTTCGAGGTTCCAGTATTGATTGACCGAAGAACGTTTCGAACTTCATCGCCAATCGCCACGGTGATCAAAACGTCGATCGTGCGCGACCAATTGACGGCGAGCTTAACAACAATCCTTAAAAACTGATAAGCTGGCATGTCCCTAGATTTCGGGACGAATGAAGTCGCGTGTCTCGGCGTCCATGACCCAGAGTTCACCGGTCGAAATGTCGAACCAGGCACCGTGGAGATGAATCTTTCCCGCCTCCTCGAGCGCCTTGATGTCGGGAAAGCTTCTGAGATTGTTGATCGAATTGCGGATGGAGACACGCTCCAGCGCCGTTTGCCGCTCGGCGGCCGTCATCACGTCGTTGCTCTGGATCTGCTCGGCGGCGGGTTTGACCAGCGACATCCAGCGGCCGATGAAATCGCCGGGCGACAATGGCTCGGCATTCGGATCGAGCGCCGAGCGGATGCCGCCGCAGCGGCCATGGCCCATCACGACGATATCCGAGACCTTCAGCACCTGCACGGCAAATTCGAGTGCGGCCGAGGTCGAATGAAAATGCCCGTCCGGCTCGTAGGGCGGCACCATGTTGGCGACGTTGCGGATGACGAAGAGCTCGCCCGGGCCGACATCGAAGATCAACTCCGGGGCCGCGCGAGAATCCGAACAGGCAATGACAAGCGTATGGGGATTCTGACCGTTTTCGGCAAGCTGCCGATACCTGTCGCGGGCGTCGGCATAACGCCCGTTCATGAAGTTGCGATAGCCGTCCAGAAGGGGATTTGGAAAACGCTGCATGCGTCTGGATTAGCGCGCGCGGAAGACAAGATCAACTGCTGCACCGCAAAATGAACATATTGGCAGATGCGTCATTTTTTCCGCCGCTGCGCCGGGTGCACGAGCCGGCGCATCTGCACCATGGCCATCGGCGTCGAAAGGCTGGAAGCATCGCTTGCCAGCATCAACTCGTTGCTGCCGCGCTTGACGGCACGCGCAAGCACCTCGAAGACGCTGGCGGTGGCAAGCTGCAGCGCCTTTTCGTCCTCGATCCCGGAAAGCAGGCGAGACAGGAAGACGGCGGCGATGAGGTCGCCGAGACCATTCGGCGGATTGTCGACGACGCGATGCTCGGCAAGAAGGGCGTGACGGCCGGAAAGATAGAGATTGCCGGTACCGCCCGCCATCATCGGCACCGCCGAAGTGACGAGCATGCGCGATGGTCCGAGCGCCAGCGCCGCCTCCATGATCGCGCTGTTGTCTTCGAGGGCTGCCCCCGAAAGCCATGCGAGCTCGTAGCGGTTCGGCGTCGCGAGCGAGGCGAGCGGAATGAGATGGTCACGAATGGCCTCAGCAGTCGCTTCCGGCACGTAAAGACCGCCAAGATCGCCCATGACGGGATCGCAGACATAGAGCAGCTCGGGATTGTTTTGCCTCAGCGCGCCGATCAGCCGGGCGACGGAGCGCGCCTGGGCGGCATTGCCGAAATAGCCCGAAAGCACCGCCTTGACTTCGCCGATCCAGGGCGCGCGGATCAGATCGTCGATTGCTGCATCGAAATCCGTTTCCGCAAAAGTCAGCCGCGTCGAGCGGCCGTGGCCGGGATGCCAGGGCAGCACGATGGTCGGCAGGGCCCAGACCGGATGACCGAGTGTCTCCAGCGCAAAGACGGCTGCCCGGTTTCCGACCGAGCCCCGCACCACATGGCTGGAAATGACGATGACTGCGCCCGCTGCATTTTCCGACATGATATCCAAGATCCGAATGATGACAGCGTTTGATGATCTTTTTGACGCCACGCTGTCAACCATTCTTCATGCGGGCGTGGAAATGTTCGGCAGAACGAAAAACCGGAAGACGGGACTTTCGCTTTCGCTTGGCGAAGAAGGCGGAAAATCTCTTACAATTTCTCGTTTCCGGCGCCAAAAAAACGTCAAAACACCCCTTCGGACCTCTCTTTTAGAGATTTTTTCGAAGAATCTTCTGCTAGCTTGCAAAAAATCAGACATTGAGGGAGGCGATCCATGGCTGCCAGAAACAATCCGAAACGGGAAAAGCAGATCGAAAGCGCGCGCAAGATCGCCAAAGCGACAGGCGAGGCGCATCTCGATCCGGAAATTCTCTTCGGCCGGGCAAGCAATGACGATCTCGAACTCTATACGCCGGAAATGCTGGCGCTCTCCGCGGTGCATTCGGCAAAGGAACTTGCCGCCTGGAACGGCAAGGCGCCCCGCGTCAGCATCGACACGATTGCCGATGTGACGCCTGATGGCATCGCCGTCTCGGTGCTTTCGGTCACCGACCAGAACATGCCTTTTCTGTTTGAATCGGTCATGGGCGAAGTGACGAGCACCTACCGCGACCTGTTCATGGCCGTGCATCCCATCCTGGTCATGGAAAAGGGCAAGGCGCCGGCGCTTTATTCCGCCGATCACCCGAGCGATCCGGCCAACCGCGTCAGCCATATCCAGCTTCATATTGCGCCCCTCAATTCCACCCAGGCCGCCGATCTCGTCAAACGCATCGAAAAAGTGCTCGAACAGGTCCGCCTCTCGGTGTCCGACTGGAAGCCGATGCTTTCCAAGATCGACGGAGTGATCGCAGAGCTTGCGGCCAATGGCGCCAGCCGGAAGAAGGCCGATCGCGACGAAGCCGTCGCTTTCCTGACCTGGCTGCGCGATGAGAATTTCACGTTCCTCGGCATGCGCGAATATGTCTATTCCGGCAAAGGGACCGAAGCCAAGGTCGAACGCGACAAGGGTGCTGGCCTCGGCATTCTTTCCAATCCCGATGTTCTCGTGCTGCGCACCGGCAAGGACGCCGTGACGACGACGCCGGAGATCCTTGCCTTCCTCGACGGCCCCGACTTCCTGATTGTCACCAAGGCGAATGTGAAATCGATCGTCCATCGCCGCGCCTATATGGATTATGTCGGCGTCAAGCGCTTCGACGCCGACGGCAACGTCACCGGCGAGCTGCGCATCGTCGGCCTTTTCACCTCGACGGCCTATACCTCGCTCGCCTCGGAAATCCCGCTGCTGCGTTCCAAGATCGAGAAGGTGAAGGAACATTTCGGCTTCGACCCGATGAGCCATTCCGGCCGCATGCTCGACAATACGCTGGAATCCTATCCGCGCGACGATCTTTTCCAGATCGACACGACGCTGCTTGCAAGTTTTGCCGAACAGATCAACGATTTGGGCGATCGACCGCGCGTGCGCGTCCTGCCGCGCATCGACCATTTCGACCGCTTCGTCTCGGTGATCGTCTACGTGCCGCGCGAGGAATACGACTCGATCGTCCGCGAACGGATCGGCACCTATCTGAAGACTGTCTATGACGGCCGTGTGTCCGCCTATTACCCGGCTTTCCCGGAAGGCGGCGTGGCGCGCGTGCATTTCATCATCGGCCGCTCGGGCGGCAAGACGCCACGCATTCCGCAGTCAAAGCTCGAGCAGGTGATCCGCGAGATCACCGCCCGCTGGGACGACCGTTTCGAGGCGCTGGCAGGCGCCAAGGCGCCGAAGATATCGGTCGACCAAGCCTTCCAGGATTCCTTCACGCCGGAGGAAACCGTGGCCGACCTTGCCGATATCGGTGCCTGCGCCGCCGGCGAGCCGCTTCGCATCCAGTTCTACCATCGTCAGGAAGAACAGGACCGCATCCTTTCCTTGAAGATCTTCCACGCCGGCGGCCAGCTGGCGCTGTCGCGCCGCGTGCCGCTTCTCGAGAATCTCGGCTTCAATGTCGTCAGTGAACGCACTTTCGACATCGGGGTGCCGGTCGCCGATGGAGAAAAAAAGCTCGTCGTGCTGCACGATATGGAGCTCGAGGCCCGCAATGGCGGCGAGATCGATCTGCAGCGTTACGGCGCCGCTCTCGAGGAAGGCTTCGTCGCCGCCTTCGCCGGCACGATCGACAATGACAGCTTCAACCGGCTGATCCTTTCGGCCGGGCTCTCGGCGCGCGAGACGAATGTGCTGCGCGCCTACGCGCGTTATCTCCGCCAGGCCGGCATCGCCTATTCGCAGGATTATATCGCGACGACGCTCGACAAATATCCCGGTGTCGCCGCTGCTATCTTTCGTCTCTTCCATGACACGCTCGACACCAGGCTTACGGAGAAGGCCCGCGTCAAGAAGCTTGCCGAACTGCACCAGGCGATCGAGGCCGAGCTTGCCGACGTGCCGAGCCTCGACGACGACCGTATCCTGCGCCGCTACGTCAATATCGTCGATGCGACGCTGCGCACCAATTATTTCCAGAAGAACCCGGATGGCTCGCCGAAACCGATGCTGGCCTTCAAGCTCGATCCGCATTTGGTGGACGGGCTGCCGCAGCCGAAACCCTTCCGCGAGATGTTCGTCTATGGCGTCGAGGTGGAAGGCGTGCACCTGCGCTTCGGCAAAGTGGCGCGCGGCGGCCTGCGCTGGTCGGATCGCGCCGAGGATTACCGCACCGAGGTGCTCGGCCTCGTCAAGGCGCAGCAGGTCAAGAACGCGGTCATCGTGCCGGTCGGCGCCAAGGGTGGCTTCTATCCGAAGAAGCTCCCTAGCGGCGGCAGCCGCGACGACATCTTCAATGCCGGCCGCGAGGCTTACAAGACCTATATCCGCACGCTGCTTTCGATCACCGACAATATATCGGGCGCCGATATCGTGCCGCCGAAGGATACGGTCAGGCTCGATGGCGACGATCCCTATTTCGTCGTCGCCGCCGACAAGGGCACGGCGACCTTTTCCGACACCGCCAATGCACTGGCGCAGGAAGCCGGCTTCTGGCTGGACGACGCCTTTGCCTCCGGCGGCTCGGCCGGTTACGACCACAAGAAGATGGGCATTACCGCCCGCGGCGCCTGGGAAACCGCGAAACGCCATTTCCGCGAAATGGACATCGACATCCAGACGACGCCCTTCACCGTCGCCGGCGTCGGCGACATGTCGGGCGACGTCTTCGGCAACGGCATGCTGCTCTCTCCGAAGATCCGGCTCATTGCCGCCTTCGATCACCGCGACATCATCATCGATCCCGACCCCGATATGGAAAAGACGCTTGCCGAGCGCCAACGGCTCTTCGACCTGCCGCGTTCAAGCTGGCAGGATTTCGACAGAAACGTGCTTTCGAAGGGTGCAATGATCATTTCGCGCGCAACGAAATCGATCACGCTGACGCCGGAAGCGGTTGCCGCAATCGGCATCGACAAGGCTGTGGCCACGCCCTTCGAGATCATGACGGCGATCCTGAAGAGCCCGGTCGACCTGCTCTGGTTCGGCGGCATCGGCACCTATGTGAAAGCCTCGTCCGAAACAGACACCGAAGTCGGCGACCGCGCCAACGACCCGATCCGCATCACCGCGGCGGAGGTGCGCGCCAAGGTGATCGGCGAGGGTGCAAACCTCGGCGTCACCCAGAAGGGCCGCATCGCCTATGGTCTGAAGGGCGGGCGCTGCAACTCCGACGCCATCGACAACTCGGCCGGCGTCAATACCTCGGACGTCGAGGTCAACATCAAGATCGCGCTGGCAGCCGCCATGCATGACGGGCGCCTGACGCGCGCAAAACGCGACCAGCTTCTTTCTTCGATGACCAGCGAAGTGGCGACCCTGGTTCTGCGCAACAACTACCTGCAGTCGCTGGCGATCTCGCTGACGGAACGCAAGGGCACAGCAAATGGCCTGGAGCTTGGCCGCTTCATGAGCGTGCTCGAGGGCGCCGGCCAGCTGAACCGCAAGGTCGAGACGCTGCCGGACGACCAGACCCTGGCCGAACGCTATACGGCCGGCAAGCCATTGACGCGGCCGGAAATCGGCGTGCTGGTGTCTTATGCCAAAATCGTGCTCTTCGATGCACTGGCCGCAAGCGATCTGCCTGATGATCCCTATTTCATCGCAACGCTTTTGAATTACTTCCCTGTGAAGATGCAGAAGTCGAATGCCGGCGATATTGCCAGCCACCGGCTGAAGCGCGAAATCGTTGCGACCGTGCTTGCCAACGAAGCGATCAACCGCGGCGGGCCAAGCTTCACCGTCGCCATGATGGACGCAACGGCGGCTTCGGCGCCGGAAGTGGTGCGCGCCGCAATCGTCGCGAGAGACGGTTTCGACCTGACCCACCTCTGGGCCGAGACGGACGCCCTGGACGGCAAGATATCAGGCGATTTGCAGAACCGCATCTACGAGGAGATCAGCCACAGCTTTATCGTGCTGACGCGCCTGCTGCTGAAAACGGGCATGACCAAGGCCGATATGGCGGAAGTGATTAGCCGGCTGCAGGCAGCCCTGAAGAAGCTGAAAACCGCCTTCGCCGGACAGTTGGCCGACGAGGTCGCCGTTCGCCAGGCGGAGTACAGCCAGGCGGGCCTGCCCGAAAAACTTGCGGCCGAGATCGCCAGTCTCCCGATCTTCGCACTGGTGCCGGAGATCATGCAGATTGCCGAGCGCACCGGCGAACCCCTTGTGCGCGCCGCCGAGAACTACATCGCCGTGTCGCAGACCTTCCGTATCGGCAGGCTGCTGGCGGCTGGCGGGCGGATCTTCACCTCAGACCATTATGAGAATCTGGCGCTTGCCCGCAGCATCGACCAGATCGCCAGCGCAAGACGCGACATCGTTATCTCGGCCCTTTCCGATCACGGCAGGGAAAAGCTTCCCGTTCAAGCCTGGCATGCCCAGGATCGGATCCGCATCAACCGTATCCTCGAGGAGCTTTCAAGCCTCAGCGACGGCGGCGATCCCAACCTTGCGCGTATTACTGTTGCTGCAGGTATCCTGACCGATCTTGCGCGCGACCGGGTGAGGTGAGACAGTCCGCGAAAAAAGGAGCGGATGTTGAATCGCATCGACTGGACAGGAACGCAGCCGCCGAAGGCCACGGAGAAAGGCATCTGGGGGTGGATGTTCTTCGACTGGGCAGCACAGCCCTTCTTCACCGTGGTCACCACCTTTATCTTCGGACCCTATTTCGTTTCCCGCCTGACCGATGACCCGGTTTCCGCGCAGACGACGTGGAGCAACATGGCGACGATCTCCTCGGTGATCATCGCCCTGCTTTCACCCGTTCTCGGCTCGATCGCCGACCAGTCCGGCGCGCGCAAGCCCTGGATCGGTTTCTTCGCGATCATCAAGATCGCCAGCCTGTTCTGCCTGTGGTTCGCCGCACCCGGTTCACCTGTTCTCTATCCCGTCATTTTCATGATCCTCGCCTCGATCTCGGCCGAGTTTTCGATCGTCTTCAATGATTCGATGATGCCGCGCCTGGTCGGCAAGCACGAGGTCGGCAGGCTCTCCAACACCGCCTGGGGGCTCGGCTACCTCGGTGGCATCATTGTGCTCATTGCCGTCGTGATGCTTTTGGCGGCAAGCCCTGAGACCGGCAAGACCATTCTCGGCCTCGATCCGCTCTTCGGTCTCGATCCGAAGACCGGCCAGGATGCACGCATCACCGGGCCGATCTCCGCCGTCTGGTATCTGATCTTCATCCTGCCGATGTTCTTCTTCACGCCCGATGTCGGCAAGGGTCTTCCCTTCGGCACCGCCGTGCGCTCCGGCTTGCGGGAACTCAGAAACACGCTTGGCGAGCTCAGAGAGCGCCGCGGCATCCTGAAATTCCTCATCGCCCGCATGATCTATCAGGACGGCGTCAACGGCCTGCTGATCCTTGGCGGTATCTTCGCAGCCGGCATGTTCGGCTGGGCGACGATCGAGATCGGCATCTACGGCATCATCTTGAATGTCGTTGCGATCTTCGGCTGCCTGATCGCCGGCCGCATCGATAAAGGCGTCGGTTCGAAGGTGACCGTCGTCATCAGCCTCACGATGCTGCTTCTCGCCACCATCGGCATCATCTCGACAGGACCGGGTTACACTCTGTTCGGACTGATGCCGCTGCCGGCGGCGGATTCCGGCGGTCTCTTCGGTACGGCGGCGGAAAAGGCCTATATCCTCTATGGCCTGCTGATCGGGCTCGCCTTCGGGCCGGTGCAGGCCTCGTCGCGCTCCTATCTCTCCCGTAGCGTCAATATCGAGGAAGCCGGCCGCTACTTCGGCATCTACGCGCTTTCGGGGCGCGCCACCAGCTTCATGGCAACGCTGCTCTTCTCGCTGGTGACCTATATGAGCGGATCACCGCGGCTTGGAATGGCAACGCTGATCCTGTTCCTCGCCGGCGGATTGATACTCCTGATCCGCACACCCTATCCGGCCGATCGCGCATAGGGACGAACCTCGAGGAAGAGCGCCGGCCACCGCCGGCACCCGATCAGTGCCGGAAGTGGCGCATGCCGGTGAAGACCATTGCGACGCCGTGTTCGTTGGCGGCATCGATGACTTCCTGGTCGCGCATCGAGCCGCCCGGCTGGATAACTGCCGTCGCCCCTGCGGCGATCATCGACAGAAGACCGTCGGCAAAAGGCAGGAAGGCTTCGGAGGCGACCGCCGAGCCATGCGTCATCGGCACGGCAAGGCCAAGCGACTTGGCAGCCTCTTCGGCCTTCAGCGCGGCGATGCGGGCGGAATCGACGCGGCTCATCTGGCCGGCGCCGATGCCGGCCGTCTGGCCGTCCTTGGCATAGACCACGGCGTTCGACTTCACATGTTTGCCGACCTTGAAGGCGAACTTCATATCATCAAGTTCCTGCGCCGTCGGCGCGCGCCTGGTGACGACCTTGAGTTCCAGATCCTCGACCATGCCGTTGTCGCGGCTCTGGACGAGCAGGCCGCCGGAAACGGTCTTTGCCGTCAAGCCCGCGGCACGCGGATCGGGCAGGCCACCGGCAGACAACAGTCGCAGGTTCGGTTTGCGGGCGACGATCGCCTTCGCCTCCTCCGTGACGTCCGGCGCGATGATCACTTCGGTAAAGAGCTTGACGATCTCTTCGGCCGTTTCGGCATCCAGCGTCCGGTTGAGCGCGATGATACCGCCGAAGGCGGAAACGGAATCGCAGGCGAGCGCCCGCCGGTAGGCCTCGACCAGGCTCGATCCGGTGGCGACGCCGCAGGGATTGGCGTGCTTGATGATCGCGCAGGCCGGCGCCTTCTCCGGCAGGAACTCGGCGACGAGCTCGTAGGCCGCATCCGTATCGTTGATATTGTTGTAAGAGAGCTGCTTGCCCTGGAGAAGAGCGGCCGTCGAAACACCTGGACGCTTCTCGCCGGTCACATAGAAGGCGGCCTTCTGGTGCGGGTTTTCGCCGTAACGCATCTCTTCCTTCAGCGCACCACCGATGACCCGGTGGCGCGGCGTGTCGATCGACAGCGCCTCGGCGAACCAGTTGGAGATCATCGCGTCATAGGCCGCGGTGCGGGCATACGCCTTGGCGGCCATGCGCTGGCGGAAGGCATAGGCCGTCTTGCCGTCATCTGCGGATAGCTGCTCCGTGAGCTCGGCATAATCGGCCGGATCGGTTAGGATCGTCACATAGGCATGGTTCTTGGCCGATGCGCGGATCATCGCCGGACCGCCGATATCGATATTCTCGACGGTCGTCGGATAGTCGCCGCCGGCAGCGCGCACTTCCTCGAAGGGGTAGAGGTTGATGACGGCGAGGTCGATGCCCTCGATGCCGTGCTGTTTCATCGCTTCCTGGTGTTCGCTGTCGTCACGGATCGCCAGCAGGCCGCCATGCACCATCGGATGCAGCGTCTTCACGCGCCCGTCCATGATCTCCGGAAAACCGGTGATTTCGGAAACATCGGTCACGGCAAGACCGGCAGCAGTGATCGCTTTATAGGTGCCGCCGGTCGAGAGCAGACGCACACCTCTGGCAGACAAGGCGTGGGCGAGGTCGACGATCCCGGTCTTGTCGAAGACGGAGATGAGCGCGGTCTTGATTTCGACCTTGTCGGGGGCGGGGATCTTCTTGGAAATGACGGCCATGAAACCTTCTCCGTTCGGGCTTCGGGAGGACATCCGCAAGGGATGTTCGCATGCTGGCGCCGCGTTAGCACAGCTTTGCCGCCACGCAAACAGGCGTGAGAGCATGACGCCAAAAAGCACGAGCCATTTTTGGACGGCATCGTACTTTACTTCCATTATCTGGATGCGATCCCGATTTTGACCACTCGGCCCAAAATCATCCGCTTCTAGCCTTTGCGGGACAAAAACCAGCGGATTTCGGTCTTTTCGGCAAGATCGAAGTCGATCTCGATCTGGTCCGAGCCGCAGATGCCGGAACTGTCGGCAAAGAAGATGTCCTCGGCGATCAGCACTTCATTGCCGGGCGCCGAAAACAGCCAGCTTTCGCCGTCCGGCGCCGTCAGCAGCACGGACTCTCCGTCACTCTGATGCAGGACGATCGAAGGATGGATATGAAAACGGGCGACGGCCTTCAGGGGCTCGTCATTCTCATATCCTTCGCGGACAACGAGCCGGTCGCGGCCGGTCACGATCGAACCTGCGGCATTGAGTGTCAGCTCACGTTCGTGCAGCACCCCGAACACCCTGAGATAACCGTCATGGCTGAGCTTTATGCCGTCGCGTCCGTCTTCGGTTTCGGCACGCTCGACGGTGATTGTCCTCACCGGTTCGGTGATTGCGTGGTTCAGAAAAGGCGAGGGCGAAAAACGGCTGGACGAGGTGTCGTTGAGGATAACGGTCGAATGCGCCGCCGTCGTGCGCGCCATCTGGACATAACGGTGCCCGGCAAATTTCGGCGAACCGGAATTGACGATGAAGCGATGACGGCCGGACGACATCTCGAAGGAGAGGCTGCCGGCATGCACGGTGCGAAGCGCGCCTCCCGAAGGCGGCGTGCCGGTATCGGCAATGATCACCGTCTTGCCCCCCGAAAGCCGCTGATAACGCGACTGCGGCAAAGCCTTGAATGGCTGGCCTGCGGTCTCGTCATATCTGAGCACCGACATCAGCTCATTGGCGAGCGTGGAGGTCGCGCCGTTGAAAAGCGCAAGGTCCCCGTCCTGATGGCGGAAAAACCGTAAGGCAGGATACATGCGGTCGATGCCGGAGATCAGCTTCTGCGGCAGATCGTGGCCGAGATTGACATAAGTCTGCCGCAACGGCAGCAGGTCGAGCAGCAATTCCAGCCCGACGCGCGGATTGCGCGAGATATGGCCGCCATCCGGCAGAATCTGGCTATCGAATTCGCGGTCGAGCGCCTGCGCCGCCCTTCTGAGCGTAGAGGCGCGCGCCGGCATGGCGACGGAGGCCATGGCCAGCGCGATACGCAGCCGAAACAGCTCCAGGCCGCCGAGGGTGAACGGCGCCATCCGGTGCAGGAACCTCACCTGGAACGCCAGCGACTTCATGAAGCGGCGATAAAAGCCGCGGTCGGCGTTCTGCAGCACCACCGGCGAATGCGACAGCCAGGCGATAACGCGCTGAGCGGTGACGTCGGTTTCCCAGGCAACCCCTTCCATGCGACCGGCATGGATGGAAAGCCAGCTGTCGACGATCGCGCGGGCGGCAGCCGAACTGCGCTCCGTCTTGTTCGCCCGCATATGCCGCAGCCAGCCGAAGCTATGAAGACGGATCGCGAAGGGGCGCGAAGGCAGGGTGAAGGTGAAGGGCGACTTTTCGTTGGTTTCCAGCATGCGCCCGGCCAGGAGAAACCGTCCGTTGAGGATCTCGTCAGCCACATGCGGATCGATGCTGCGCAGATCGGTCGGCGCGACGATCAAACGCTCGGGCACCTTGATCGAATGACGAAAGAGCTTCAGGCGCAGCAACGCGACGCGGCGCAAGGCGCGCCGCCAAGCCTCCCGAACATACATGCTCGCAAAACGCCGACCGGACTGCATATTCTATTGTCTATTGACCCTCGTGGTTAAGAATAGGTGAAAAGTGGCCGATTTCATCGTCCGCAATGAATTAATTCGTGACAAAGTTCGAATATACGCACATTGACGCGTTTCGCCTGAAATCATGCGAACGGTTTTGGAGAACGGCATGCCTGACGCGAGGCTATGAAGCACCTCGTATAGCCAGGCTCGCCGCGAGCGCTCACGCCTTGCAATCAGGCCAGGCGCCGCAGCACCGCCGCATAGAAGCCGTCGAGGCCGGAGCCGATGCCGTCAGGCATTTTCAGCATGGTGGGAAGCGTGCGGAATTCACCGAGCGGCGTGATCGCCGTCTCAAGGCCCGGCCAGTCACCGGCGCCGATCTGAACGCGCTCGACCGCATCCGTATCGGAAAGAACACGGGCGACGACGTCCTCACCCTCGACAGGATCGAGCGAACAATTCGAAAAAACCAGCGTTCCATCAGGCTTCAGCAATGTCAGCGCATGACGCAGCAACCGCTCCTGCAGCGCCGCAAGCCTGGCGATATCCTCAGGCCCCTTGGTCCACAACACATCAGGGTGCCGGCGCGTCGTGCCGGTGGAAGAGCAAGGGGCATCGAGCAGGATCGCGTCAAAGCGCTCCGCCGGCTCGAATGTCGTCAGATCTGCCGCAATCGTCTCCGCCTTGAGGCCGAGCCGCTCGAGATTCGAGCGCAGCCGTCTCAGCCGGTTTTCCGACTGGTCGAGTGCCGTGACCGCGCCGCCGGCAAGGATGAGCTGCGCCGTCTTGCCGCCGGGCGCAGCACAGAGATCGGCGGCACGTCTGCCCGAGAGATCGCCGAAAAGCTTCGCCGGTATGCTTGCCGCCGCATCCTGCACCCACCACGCGCCCTCGTCGAAGCCTTCGAGCGAGGGGATGCCGCCGTCGAAGGCGGCGAGACGCACGCCGCCCGTGGGCAGGACGACGCCGTTCAGCCGCTTCGCCCAGCCTTCGGGATCGGACTTGACGGTCAGATCGATTGCCGCCGGTTCGAGCTGGGATTCCGAAATCGCCAGCGCCGCGTCCCGGCCATAGGCCATTTCCAGCCTGGCGATAAACCAGGCCGGCATCGGCGCAACCTTGCCGATGTCGGCAAGCACCTGCTCCTTCTCGCGGCCGAGCCGGCGGAGGATGGCATTGACCAGCTTGGCGAAACGGCGATTGCGCGGATCCTGATTGGCCTGCTCGACGGCGAGATCGACGGCCGAATGATCCGGCACGTCAAGATAAAGGATCTGCGCTGCCCCGATCGCGAGCACGTGATGCAGCGCCCTTGCGCCCTCCGGCAGCGGCGAATCCAGCAGCCCGGCAATCGCGGCATCGATGCGCGGCAAATGGCGCAGCGTCGTGTTCAGGATGGCACGGACGAGCGCCCGGTCGCTTTCGCCGAGCGCCCTATAGGCCGGATTGCCGTGTTCATGATCGAGAGCGCCATCGAGCGGCAGCTTGCGGTCGACGACGGCGCCGAGAATTTTTGCCGCCGCGGCCCGGGCCTGCAGGCCAGGCTTATCAGGCGCAGAGCGCTCAGTGGAGGGCTTATGCTTGCGGAATGGCTTCTTCGTGCCGTCTGAATTCAAGACCACGGACCTTTTGGCGGTTGCGAACCACCGCGACCAAGACCCGTATCCGGAACAGAGCGCGATTTGCGCGACGGATTAGCAGCACGAGCCGGCTGCGTCGAGACATTCATACCGCCTTGCGCCATGTCGTGCAGCGCGGCGATGCGGTTTTCCGTGTTCGGATGCGTCGAAAACAGATTGTCCATGCGCTCGCCGGAGAGCGGATTGATGATGAACATATGCGCTGTCGCCGGGTTGCGCTCGGCATCCTCGTTCGGCACATGGGCAGCACCGCGCGCGATCTTGCCGAGCGCCGAAGCAAGCCACAGCGGGTCGCCGCAGATCTCGGCGCCGCGGCGGTCGGCCGAATATTCGCGGGTGCGGCTGATCGCCATCTGCACCAGCATGGCGGCGAGCGGCGCCACGATCATCGCCACGATGACGCCGACGAAGCCGAGCGGATTGCTGTTGTTGTCACGATTGCCGCCGAAGAAGAAGGCAAAGTTCCCGAGCATGGAGATTGCACCGGCAAGTGTTGCCGTGATCGTCATCGTCAGCGTGTCGCGGTACTGGATGTGGGCCAGTTCGTGCGCCATCACGCCTGCGACCTCCTCGGCAGACAAGGCGCTGAGCAGGCCGGTCGAGGCGGCGACGGCGGCATTATCGGGATTGCGGCCGGTGGCGAAAGCATTCGGCTGCGGGCTGTCGTAGAGATAGACCTTCGGCATCGGCAGGCCGGCATTGCGGGCGAGATCGCGCACGATCCGGAAGAACTCCGGCGCGTTGCGCTCATCGACCTCCTGCGCGCGATAGGCCGAAAGCACCATGCGGTCGGAATTCCAGTAGGAGAAGAAATTCATGCCGGCAGCGATGACGAATGCAATCATCATGCCGGCCCGACCGCCGATCAGGAAGCCGACAAACATGAAAAGCGCCGTCATGAAGGCAAGCAACATCGCAGTGCGAACGAGGTTCATGGCGGATCTCCATCTCCGATTTCGGCGCCACAAGCTTTCAATCCCGGCACCGGCGCATTATGATTTGGTTATTCATCAGCCATTTTCAATATTTCCGGCAGGAGACGGCCATGCAGGACGCCGATAACGACAACAGCGAAACGCCGATGGCCGAGGGATCGGAGCCGCCGCGCAAGATGCTGCCCCCGGCTGCCAGGCGCGCCCTTGCCGAAGCCGAGGAGCGGCAAAAGAACCAGAAGCCGCTGGAGCTGCCGCCGGAGATCGGCGGCCGCGGCGGAGCCGAGCCGGCGCGTTTCGGCGATTACGAAATCAATGGCCGGGCGATCGATTTTTAGGCCAATATTGCTGTGCCTTCCCCGGCCGCAGCAGAATGGAGTTAAGAATCCGACTAACGACACCTTAGGCGACAAGTATTTCAGCCACATCTAGCGGGCATGACCTCGCCGGGAATGTTCTCAGGGCTTCGCCCCTGAACATGCTTGGATGCCGCAAACCACGCATCGAATACGCGGAAACAAAAGAGCCGCCCCGGAAGCCCGAAGGGGGACCGGAACGGCTCGATCTATCAGGCGGTCGCCTTGTTCTGCCGGTTGGCGATCAGATCGTTGACGACTGCCGGATCGGCAAGCGTCGAAGTGTCGCCGAGAGCACCGAAATCGTCTTCGGCGATCTTGCGCAGGATGCGGCGCATGATCTTGCCGGAGCGCGTCTTCGGCAGGCCGGGCGCAAACTGAATCTTGTCGGGCGCGGCGATCGGGCCGATTTCGGCCCGCACATGTTTCACCAGATCCTGGCGAAGCGTATCCGATCCCTCGTGACCGGACATCAGCGTCACATAGCAATAAATGCCCTGGCCCTTGATCGGATGCGGATAACCGACGACCGCCGCTTCCGAAACCAGATTATGCGAGACAAGCGCGGATTCCACCTCCGCCGTGCCGAGCCGGTGGCCGGAGACGTTCAGCACGTCATCGACGCGGCCGGTGATCCAGTAGTACCCGTCCGCATCGCGCCGGCAGCCGTCGCCGGTGAAATACTTGCCCTTGTATGTGGAAAAATAGGTCTGGATGAAACGTTCATGGTCACCATAGACGGTGCGCATCTGGCCCGGCCAGCTGTCGGTGATGCAGAGATTGCCGTCGGCAGCACCTTCCAGCACCTTGCCCTCATTGTCGACCAGCTCAGGCTTGACGCCGAAGAACGGGATCGTCGCCGAACCGGGTTTCAGATCGGTGGCTCCGGGCAGCGGCGTGATCATGTGACCGCCGGTTTCCGTCTGCCACCACGTATCGATGACAGGGCAGCGCTTGTCGCCGACGACATTGTAATACCACTCCCAGGCCTCGGGATTGATCGGCTCGCCGACCGTGCCGAGCAGGCGCAGCGAAGAGCGCGAAGAGCGGGTGACGAAGTCATCGCCGACACCCATCAGCGAGCGGATCGCCGTCGGCGCCGTATAGAAGATGTTGACCTTGTGCTTGTCGATGACTTCCCAGAAACGGCCCTGGTCCGGGAAGTTCGGCACGCCCTCGAACATCAGCGTCGTCGCGCAGTTCGCAAGCGGCCCATAGACGATATAGGAGTGGCCGGTCACCCAGCCGACATCGGCCGTACACCAGTAGACGTCGCCGTGGTGATAATCGAAGACATATTCATGCGTCATCGCCGCATAGACGAGATAACCGCCCGTCGTGTGCAGTACGCCCTTCGGCTTGCCGGTCGAGCCTGACGTATAAAGAATGAAGAGCGGGTCTTCCGCCTTCATCTTCACCGGCGGGCATTCCGCCTTCACCGTGGCAATTTCCTGGTGATGCCAGAGATCGCGGCCCGGTGCCCAGCCGGTCTTGCCGCCGGTGCGGCGAACGACCAGCACCTTGCTGACATTGACATGGTGGCGGGCGGCGATATGGATCGCCGTATCGGTATTGTCCTTCAGCGGCACCGGCTTGCCGCCGCGCAGGCCTTCGTCGCAGGTGATGACGAAGGTGGATTCGCAGTCGACGATACGCCCCGCCAAGGCCTCCGGCGAGAAACCGCCGAAGACGACCGAATGCACCGCGCCGATGCGGGCGCAGGCGAGCATCGCATAGGCCGCTTCCGGGATCATCGGCATATAGATGGTGACGCGATCGCCCTTCTTGACGCCGTGCTTCTTCAACACGTTCGCCATCCGGCAGACATGCTCGTAGAGCTCGTTATAGGTGACCTTCTTGTCGATATAGGGATTGTCGCCCTCCCAGATGATCGCCACCTGGTCGCCATTCGTTTTCAGATGACGGTCGATGCAATTGTAGGAGACGTTTGTCTGACCGTCCTCGAACCACTTGATCGAAACCTTGCCGGTAAAGGAAGTGTTTTTGACCTTGGTATAGGGCTTGAACCAGTCGATGCGCTTGCCGTGTTTGCCCCAGAACTTGTCCGGGTTCTCGACGCTTTCCTCGTACCATTTCAGGTACTTTTCCTTATCGATCAGGGCGCGCGCCTTCACCGGCTTCGTGACCGGATAGATCTTCTCCGACATGCAACTCCTCCTCATGGGACATGCGACGGGCCGCGTGAGCTATGGCCCGGACTTGAAATCACGGCAATTCATAGCAGTTCGCATCGCCACGGCAATTAGACGAAGGTCATTTCATTTCGGAAGAATTGCAATTCTGCGACAGTGCGGTTATATAGCGGCATATTTCCCGGACATTGTGGTGACAATCCACGGACCGCGACCGGCGCGGACGATAGAAGGACTATATCCATGGCTCAAACACTGCTCATGCCGAAGGCGACCGCCATCTGGCTCGTCGACAATACGGCACTGTCTTTCGATCAGATTGCGCAGTTCTGCAAACTGCATCCGCTCGAAGTCAAGGCGATCGCCGACGGCGAAGCGGCGCAGGGCATCAAGGGCCTCGACCCGATCTCGACAGGACAGCTTTCCCGCGACGAGATTGCCCGCGCCGAGGCCAATCCGAACCACAAGCTGAAGCTTTCCGAACCGAAGGTGCGGGTGCCGGAATCCAAGCGCCGCGGTCCGCGTTATACCCCGGTTTCCAAGCGTCAGGACCGCCCGAACGCCATTCTCTGGCTCGTTCGCAACCATCCGGAGCTGAAGGACGCGCAGATTTCCCGCCTCGTCGGCACGACGAAATCGACGATCGAGCAGATCCGCGAGCGCACCCACTGGAACTCCGCCAACCTGGCGCCGATGGATCCGGTCACGCTCGGCCTCTGCAGCCAGATTGATCTCGACATGGAAGTGGAAAAGGCCTCCAAGGGCCGTCCACTGCCGACCGCCGCCGAGCTTGGCGCGACGCTGCAATCGGCCCAGGAGACCGAGCGGCTGAGCCCGAGCTACGAGCGCGAGGAGGAAAAGGAAAAAGAAATCGACGCCGATGCCGTCTTCCGCAAGCTGAGCTCGCTACGCTCGGCGCCGAAGGACGAGGACGACGATCAGTACTGAGATATCAGCCCATCTTATAAAAAACCCCGCCGGTATGAGCTGACCGGCGGGGTTTTTTATTGCGGATGACCTGTTTCGATTAGCTACGGAACAGGGTGAGGATGTTCTGCGCCGAGGTATTGGCGATCGAGAGCGACTGGATGGCAAGCTGCTGCTGCGTCTGCAACGCCGATAGCTTGCTCGATTCCTCTTCCATATCGGCATCGACCAGGCGTCCGACACCGGAGTCGATCGAATCGTGCAAGCCACTGACGAACGTTTCCTGCAGCTGGATACGGGTCGAGATCGAGCCGAGCGCCGAGCCGGCGGCGGTCATGGCGCCGAGAACCAGTTCGATACCGGTCAGGGCTGCGTCGAGCTGACCCTGGGTGAAATTGGTGATGTCGAGAGCATATATCGACGGCATGACGATGACGGCGCCGCCATAGGTTCCGTTGAAGGCCGTACCAATGATACCGCTGGTCGTCTCGATCGCACCGGTACTGGTCATGCCGAAAAGCACGTTTCCAAGCGTGCCCGCATTGAGCACGTAGTCCGTCATCTTGACCGAAACGGCATTGCTGCCATCGCGCACGAAAGACGAAACGACGCTCTTCGTGCCGGAGGCGCCGGCAACCCAGTTTTCGCCGGAGAAGGACGCCGATTGGGCAATGCTGAGCAGTTGCTCCTGAAACTGGTCGAGTTCCTGCTGAATCTTCGTCTTGTCGACGCCCTTTTCGGTGGCGGCGACGATCTTGGCCTTGATTTCGCTGACGACATCGAGTGCGCTGTCCATGGCCGAATAGGCGGTATCGACCTTTGCCGCGCCGAGCCCGAGCGCGTCGGAGACGGCTGAAAGCGCCATGTTGTCGGAACGCATGGTCGTAGCAATCGACCAATAGGCGGCGTTGTCGGCCGCTTTCTCCACACGATAACCCGATGAAACACGACCCTGGGTGTCCTTGAGGCTATCGTTTACGCCGCGCAAAGTCTGCAGCGCTGCCATAGCAGCGTTGTTGGTGAGGATGCTTGTCATGATCCGTTCCACAATCGTTGAGAAAGGGGGCAATCCGGACTACAGCGCCGCACGTCTTTCAGACGTGCAAAGGACGCCGTAGCACTTCAACTGCTGCATAATTTTGTCCTTAAATCGATTCCGATTTAAGAAATTATGCAGTAGGCCGGTAACGGCGACCGCGTCATGCAAAGCCTGCTATGCAAGCCATTGCCGTTAACAAATGCTTGCATCAACATAGTTAACAATTCCTCAATTAGGCTTACCGAAAATTTAATTCACATCGGCAAGGAGCCTAAACCGCGTCCGCGCAGCGCCTCGGCAATTTCCTCTAAAATCGTTGGATCATCGATGGTTGCTGGCATTTTCCAGGGTATGCCGTCGGCGATCTTCTGCATCGTGCCGCGCAGTATTTTGCCGGAGCGTGTCTTCGGCAACCGGTTAACGGTGATGGCCGTCTTGAAGGCGGCAACCGGCCCGATCGAATCACGAATCATCGCCACGACCTCTGATTCGATCGCCGTCGCGTCACGGGAAACATGTCGTTTCAACACCAGGAAACCGCAGGGCGCCTGACCCTTCAGCGCATCGATCACGCCAATGACCGCGCATTCGGCGACATCGGGATGCCGCGCACAGACCTCCTCCATCGCCCCTGTCGAGAGCCGATGACCGGCGCAATTGATGATGTCGTCGGTGCGCGACATGATGAAGAGATAGCCGTCCTCATCGACATAGCCGGCATCGGCCGTCTTGTAATAGCCGGGAAACTCACCGAGATAGGCCGAGCGAAAACGCTCGTCGGCGTTCCAGAGGGTCGGCAGACAGCCGGGTGGCAGGGGCAGCTTCACGACGATATTGCCGAGCGTTCCCGCCTCGATCGGATGACCGGCATCGTCGAGCACCGCGATATCGTAGCCGGGCATCGGCAGCGCCGGCGACCCGTGCTTGACGGGAAGGGCGCCGAGACCGAGCGGATTTGCGGCGATCGGCCAGCCGGTCTCCGTCTGCCACCAATGATCGATGACGGGTATGCCAAGCATGCGCTCGGCCCATTTCAACGTCTCCGGATCCGCCCTCTCGCCGGCAAGAAACAGTGCGCGCAAATCCGGCATGGGATATTGGCGCATCAGTTCACCGTCACCGTCCTCCCGCCGGATGGCGCGGAATGCCGTCGGCGCCGTGAACAGCACCCGCACCCGATATTCCGAAACGATGCGCCAGAATGTGCCGGCATCCGGAGTTCCGACCGGTTTTCCCTCGAAGATCAGAGTGGTTACGCCTGATAGCAGCGGGGCATAGACGATATAGGAATGCCCGACGACCCAGCCGATATCCGAAGCCGTCCAGAAGACCTCGCCCGGCTTCGAGCCGTAGATATTCCGCATCGACCAGTTGAGCGCGACCATATGGCCGCCATTGTCGCGCACCACGCCCTTCGGTTGGCCCGTCGTGCCCGAAGTATAGAGGATGTAGAGCGGATCGGTCGCCTTGACGGAGACACAGGCGATCTCATCGCCACGATGCTGCGCCACCGCCACCTCGAAATCCTGATCTCGACCGCCGACGAGATCTGCCCGAAGCTCCGGCCGCTGCATCACCAGACAGCGCTCCGGCTTCGAACGCGCGATCTCGATCGCCTGATCGACCAGTGGCTTGTAGGCGACGATGCGGCCGGGCTCGAGCCCGCAGCTCGCGGTGATCACCAGCTTCGCAGCGCAATCGTCGATGCGCGCCGCAAGTTCGCTGGCGGCAAACCCGCCGAAAACGACGGAGTGAACCGCACCGATGCGGGCGCAGGCAAGCATCGAAAAGACCGCCTGCGGCACCATCGGCATATAAAGGATGACGCGATCGCCTTTGCCGATGCCACGCTCGACCAGTGCTGCTGCGATGGCCATCACCTCCCGAAGCACCTCATCATAGGTGAAACGGCGCTTCTCGCCGTTCATTGCACTGTCGAAGATGACCGCTGTCTCGCCGCCCCGGCCGGCAGCCACATGCCGGTCCAGGCAATTGTGGCATGTATTGGTTTCGGCGTCTGAGAACCAACGGCCATAGACGCCTTCATTGGGTGAAAAAATCCGCTCTGGCGGCTTGAACCAATCGATGTCACTGGCCGCTTCGCGCCAGAAGGCTTCGGGATCGCGTTTCCAGGCCGCATAGGCCTGATGATAGCCGTTCCGCATCTGCTCCTCCCCAGGACATGCAAACCTAATCTAGGCGGCATTGAGGGGAACAGGAAGCCCGACCAAAGCAGCGTTTCAGCGCGTGCCGAAAATCGCTGACCCCACACGCACGCTAGTAGCACCAAAGGCGATCGCCGTCCCGTAGTCGCCCGACATGCCCATGGAAAGTTTTCCGACGCCGCATTTGAGCGCGAGCTTTGCCAGCAGGGCGAAATGCGGTCCGGGATTTTCCTCGGCCGGCGGAATGCACATCAAACCTTCGATCGAAAGGCCGAGTTCGTCGCGGCAGAGAGCGACGAAGGCCGGCGTGTCGTCAGGAGCGATGCCGGCCTTCTGCGGTTCGAGCCCGGTATTGACCTGGATATAGAGCCGTAGCGCCTTGGCTTGCCGCCTCATCTCCTCGGCAAGTGCGCGGGCGATCTTTTCCCGGTCCACTGTCTCGATGACGTCGAAAAGCGCCACAGCATCCGCCGCCTTGTTTGATTGCAGCGGTCCGATCAGATGCAGCTCGATATCCTGATGCTCGGCCTTCAGCGCCGGCCACTTGCCCTGGCTTTCCTGCACCCGGTTCTCGCCGAAGACACGCTGTCCGGCTTCGATGGCCGGGCGGATCGCGTCCGCCTCGAAGGTTTTCGACACCGCGACGAGCTGAACCGAACCCGCCGAACGGCCTGCTTCGCGTTCCGCGGCGGCGATCCGCGACCGCACCTCGTTCAAGCGCTCTTGAAGTTCCATCATTCTGCCTCGACATACCTGCATGAAAGGATTGGAATGAACTAGCCAGCCATTCTGTGCTTGCCAAGTCCCGCCCCGGCGAAATCGCCTGGTCACGATCAAGATCGCACGCTTGCAGCGCCTGCAAAACTTGACGCTACAGTGGTTTCATGGTGAAGGTCTCGACCAACCTCCCCTGATTTTCCGGAAATACGAATACCATGGCCACCGAACGTTATAATCCGCGCGATGCCGAGCCCCGCTGGCAGCAGAAATGGAATGAAGACAAGGTCTTCGAGACCGACAATGCCGATCCGCGCGAAAAATATTACGTCCTCGAAATGTTCCCCTATCCGTCGGGGCGCATCCATATGGGTCATGTCCGCAATTACGCCATGGGCGACGTCGTCGCCCGCTACAAGCGAGCCCGCGGTTACAACGTGCTGCATCCGATGGGCTGGGACGCCTTCGGCATGCCGGCGGAGAATGCCGCCATGGAGCGCGGCGTGCATCCCGCTTCCTGGACGTACCAAAATATCGGCTCGATGAAGGCGCAGCTGAAGGCCATGGGGCTTTCACTGGACTGGAGCCGTGAGTTTGCCACCTGCGACGTCGAATATTATCAGCACCAGCAGCATCTCTTCCTGGATTTCCTGGAAAAGGGCTTGGTCTATCGCAAGCAGTCGAAGGTCAACTGGGATCCTGTCGACAACACCGTGCTCGCCAACGAACAGGTGATCGACGGCCGCGGCTGGCGTTCCGGCGCGCTGGTCGAACAGCGCGAACTGACGCAATGGTTCTTCAAGATCACCGACTTCAGCCAGGATCTGCTCGACGCGCTGGATACGCTCGACCAGTGGCCGGAAAAAGTGCGGCTGATGCAGAAGAACTGGATCGGCCGCTCGGAAGGCCTGACGATCCGCTGGGAGATCGTGCCGGAAACGGCACCTGCCGGCGAGAGCGAAGTGACGGTCTATACCACCCGGCCGGACACGCTGTTCGGCGCTTCCTTCCTGGCAATCGCCGCCGATCATCCGCTGGCGAAGGATGCCGCCGCGAAGAACCCTGATATCGACGCCTTCTGCGACGAGTGCCGCCGCGCCGGCACCTCGCTCGCAGCACTCGAGACCGCCGAAAAGAAGGGCATGGATACCGGTATCCGCGTCCGACACCCGCTCGATCCCTCCTGGGAACTGCCGGTCTACATCGCCAATTTCGTCCTGATGGATTATGGCACGGGCGCCATCTTCGGCTGCCCATCAGGCGATCAGCGCGACCTCGATTTTGCTCGCAAATACGGCCTACCGGTCGTGGCCGTCGTCATGCCGAAAGATGGCGATGCGGCAAGCTTTGCCGTCGGCGACACCGCCTATGACGGCGATGGCGTGATGATCAACTCACGCTTCCTCGACGGCAAGACCACCGAGGAAGCCTTCAGTATCGTTGCCGACCGGCTGTCGGCTGCTTCGCTCGGCAATGCGCCGCAGGGCGAACGCAAGGTCAATTTCCGTCTGCGCGACTGGGGCATTTCCCGTCAGCGTTATTGGGGCTGCCCGATCCCGGTCATCCATTGCGACGATTGCGGTGTCGTGCCGGTGCCGAAGGCGGACCTGCCGGTCAAGCTGCCCGACGACGTCACCTTCGACCAGCCGGGCAATCCGCTCGACCGTCATCCGACCTGGCGCCATGTCTCCTGCCCGAACTGCGGCAAGGATGCCCGCCGCGAGACGGATACGATGGACACCTTCGTCGATTCGAGCTGGTATTTCACCCGCTTTACCGCGCCCTGGGAAGAAAAGCCGACCGATCCGGAGGCGGCAAACCGCTGGTTGCCGGTCGACCAGTATATTGGCGGCATCGAGCACGCGATCCTGCACTTGCTCTATTCCCGCTTCTTCACCCGCGCCATGCGCGAGACCGGTCACGTCGCCGCCACCGAACCTTTCAAGGGTCTCTTCACCCAGGGCATGGTGGTCCACGAAACCTATAGCCGCGGCGCCGGCGCCAGCCGCGAATGGGTGGCACCCGCCGATGTCCGCATCGACGAACTCGACGGCAAACGCCGAGCCTTCCTGTTGACGAACAATGAGGAAGTTGCGATCGGCTCGATCGAGAAGATGTCGAAATCGAAAAAGAACGTTGTCGATCCCGACGATATCATCGCCTCCTACGGTGCCGATACCGCCCGTTTCTTCGTTCTGTCCGACTCCCCGCCCGAGCGTGACGTCATCTGGTCCGAAGCGGGCGTCGAAGGCGCTCATCGTTTCACTCAGCGTCTGTGGCGCTTGATTTCCGAAGCAGCCGGCGCGCTCTCCGCCGTGGTACCTGCGCCGGCAACCGATGGGGAGGCGTTATCGATCTCGCAGGCCGCCCACAAGACGCTGAAGGCTGTCGAAAACGACTATGACAAGCTCTGGTTCAACAAGGCCGTTGCTCGAATTTATGAACTCGTCAACGCGCTGGCCGCACCGATGACGAGGGTTGCGGCAGGTGAGGGTGATGCCACCTATCGCGCGGCGGTGCGCGATGCCGCCGAGATTCTGATTCAGCTCGTCTCTCCGATGACGCCGCATCTGGCTGAGGAATGCTGGGCCGCGCTCGGCAATGAAGGCCTGCTTGCCCGGGCAAGCTGGCCACAATACGACGAAACACTCGTCATCGAAAACGATGTCGTCTTGCCGGTACAAATCAACGGCAAGAAACGCACTGAATTGACAATTTCTCGCGATGCAGATCAGAATGCCGTCACCAACGCCGTGCTGGATCTGGATGCGGTGAAGAACGCGCTGAACGGACAGACACCGAAGAAGATCATCGTGGTTCCCCAAAGGATTGTAAACATTGTCGTCTGATATCGCTTGCAAGCTGGCCCGCAATGCTGGCATCGCCATGATCCTTGCCTCGGCGGCTTTTCTCTCCGCCTGCCAGGTCCGACCGCTTTACTCCGAGAGTTCCGGTGTCGTCGAAAAGCTTTCTTCGGTCGGCTTTTCCCCAGCCAGCAGCCGCGTCGAGCAGCAGGTGCGCAATCGCCTGATCTTCCTTGCATCGCGCGGTGCCGGCGAGCCGGAAAAACCGGAATATCTGGTCGAAATGCACGCCACGTCGACCGTTGCCGATACGTTGCTGACGGAATCCGACGATACGTCGCGCGCTGGCCGTGTGACCGTCAGCGTCACCTACACGCTGCGTTCGGCGACCGACAATCACGTCATCAAGGCCGGCAGCCGCGCTACCACGGCGCTGGTTGATTTCCCTGACCAGGAATTCGCCAAGCAGCGGGCGATCCGTGATGCCCAAAATCGTGCGGCGGATCAGGTGGCGGAATTCGTAGGGGCCGATATCGCCGCTGCCCTCAGCCGCTGAGGGCGGAGATGTGGCCGAGATAAAATCCCACGAATTCGAGACTTTCCTGCAGAAATCGGCACGGAACTATCGGATTTACGTCATCTACGGGCCGGATCGCGGTCTTGTTTCCGAACGGGCAAGCCTGCTCGCCGGCAAGAGCGGTGTTGCTCTCGATGATCCCTTTTCGCTGACCAAGCTCGATATCGGCGACCTGCAGAAAGACCCCGGTCGGTTGGTCGACGAGGTCCAGTCGATCGGTCTGTTCGGCGGCGAGAAACTGATCTGGATCCGCGGTGCCGCCAACGAGAAATATCTCGTCGATTCCTTGGCACTGCTGGCTGAAAAACCACTCGAAGCCGCCTATCTGATCGTCGAGGCCGGTGACCTCAAGAAAGGTTCCCTGCTGCGCAAGACCGCGGAAGCCGCCCGATCCGTCATGACGATCCCCTCCTACCCCGATGACAGCCGCGCCCTGAATGCTTTGATCGATACGGAGCTCGGTGCAGAGAAGCTCGGCATTACGCCGGCCGCGCGACAAGCGCTGATCGCGTTGATCGGCGGCGACAGGATCGCTTCCCGAAACGAGGTGCGCAAGCTTGCTCTTTATTGCCGGGGCTTCGATACCGTCGAAGAACATCACGTTACCGAAATAATCGGCGACGCCAGCGCCATCTCGGTTGACGACGCCGTCGATGCCATCCTCACCGGTGATCTCAACGCTTTTCTGCACGCCATGCAAAAGATCAGCAGTTCGAAAACCGCGATCTTTCTGGTTCTGCAGGCATGCCTGAAGCAATTCCAGCTTCTGGATGCGATGCGCGCCGAAATGGATGAAAAACGGCTGCAACCGCCTCAAATCATGCAGACAATGGGCCGGCATCTGCATTTCCGCCGCAAGCCGGTCATCGAACAGGCGCTGCGCCAATGGACCGCGGAAAGCATCGCCCGTGAATCCAATCGGCTACAGGCCGCTATTCTGCAAACCAGACGGCGGCAGGTGCTGGAAGACAGCGTTGCGATGCAAACGCTTCTGTCCACCACCCTTCAATCCGGCCGAAAATCCGCCTGACCAGCGCATGTCGGCCCAAAAATCATAACCGATTTTCGGAAAGCACGATGCCGTTGTTTCAAGGAGTTAAAGCGTCGGTGCTCTAGAGCATGATGCCGAAAAGTGTGAGCGGTTTTCGGACGACATCATGCTCTAACTGTATAATGTAGAACAGGATTCAGATTTTAGGCCGACTCGGCCTAAAATCATCCTGTTCTAGCGCCTCTCGAGCAAGCGGCAGATTTCCTCGAGCTGCTCTAGCGACTTATAGGAAATTTTGATCTGGCCGCCGCTTGCCTTGTGATTGATCGCAACATCAAGGCCGAGCGCATCGGAAAGTGTCCGTTCCAGCGCCAGCGTGTCGGAATCTTTCTGATCTCGCCGCAAGGCCGCCTGCTGCGGCTCCGATTGGGCCTTGATATTGTTTTGCGCCAGCTTTTCCGCATCACGCACCGACATGCCCTTGGCAACGATCGTACGGGCAAGACTTGCCGGGTCGGATGTCGAAACCAGTGCGCGCGCGTGACCAGCCGATAGGCTGCCGGCAGCAAGCAGATCGCGAACCGGATCAGGCAATTTCAACAGACGCAACGAGTTGGCAACATGGCTGCGGCTCTTCCCGATAATCTCGCCGAGGTCGTTCTGGGTGTAGCCGTATTCCGCGATCAGCTGCTCATAGCCCAAGGCCTCTTCGAGCGCATTGAGATCCGCGCGCTGCACGTTTTCGACAATGGCGATTTCCAGCGCCGTCTTATCATCCACATCACGGATAATGACAGGAATCTCGATCAGCCCGGCAAGCTGAGCTGCGCGCCAGCGTCGTTCGCCGGCGATGATCTCATATCGATCCCGCGACATCGTCCGCACAACAATCGGCTGAACGATACCGTGTTGACGAATGGAGCTTGCGAGATCGTGCAGCTCCGAGTCATCGAAGAACCGACGGGGATTGCGGGGATTGCGGCTGACGAACTCGATCGGGATCATTCTGTCGGCGCTGATCGTCCGCTCGGTTTCCACCGGGACAGGCTGATCCATTTCACCAATCAGCGCCGCAAGGCCGCGGCCCAATCGCCTCTTTGATACATCGTCATTCATGATCTACACTCACCTACACCCCTAAAATGATATCACGCGGCCAGTCTTTGGCGTTCTCGCTGGATGACCTCGGAGGCCAGCTGCAGATAGGCCTGACTGCCCGCGCACTTCAAGTCATAGAGAATAGCCGGCTTACCGTAGGACGGAGCCTCGGAAACCCGGACGTTGCGCGGAATTAACGTGTGGTAAACCTTGTCTCCCAGATGCGTACGCACGTCATTGACAACCTGCTGGGCAAGATTGTTGCGCGCATCGAACATCGTCAAGACGATACCCTGAATATCCAGACGCGGGTTCACCGTCCGCCGAACCTGGCTCACGGTCTCAAGCAGCTGGCTCAGCCCTTCCAGCGCAAAGAATTCACATTGCAGCGGCACCAGGACCGAATGCGCCGCCGCCATGGCATTCATCGTCAGCAGATTGAACGACGGCGGGCAATCCAGAAGAATATAAGAAAACGCCATGGCTTCGGGCGAAGAGAGCGCCTTCCGCAATTTGAACACCCGATCGCTCTGCTGCGAGATTTCCATCTCGATGCCAAGAAGATCCATCGTCGACGGGACGATAAACAGATTAGGAACCGCTGTTTCGAGAGTCACTTCGGGAATCCCACGATCACCGACCATCAGATCGTAGGAAGACAGCTTGCGATCACGACGATCGATACCGAGGCCTGTGCTGGCATTGCCCTGCGGGTCGAGATCGACGATCAGGACGCGCTCGCCAATAGCAGCAAGCGCCGTTGCCAGATTGATTGCTGTGGTCGTTTTGCCAACGCCACCCTTCTGATTTGCGATGGTGATAATCCGATGTCGTTCGCCAGCCATTGCCGCAATATCCGATCTGTTAAACCAAGCGCCGGAGATTTGATATTTCCAGAATAACAGATTCCTGCTCGACGGCGCTCTTATGTTCTAACAGATCGAATTCCCACCGACCACGTGCTTTGTCAATTTCCCTCAGGTAATCCCGGCCTTTATGAAAGAAGCCACGACAATTCTCCTTGCCAAGCATCCAGGGGGATGAATAACCGATGAGCCCATCAAGATCCGCAAGGGCGCGCGCCGAAATCGCACCACATTCGCCAACCTCCGTATAAGCATCTTCGATTCGAATGCTATGGACGCTGCCGCGCGCATTTGTCTCCCGTAGCGCTGTCCGCAGAAACGCTGCCTTTTTATGGTTGCTTTCGACCAGATGGACCCATCCACCTTGCAGCTCGGCCAGAAAAATCGCCGTAATAATACCGGGAAAGCCGCCCCCACTGCCGAGGTCAACCCAAGTAATCGGTTGAGGATGAATCTGAAAGACCTGGCTGCTATCAGCGATGTGCCGGTGCCACAGATCATCCAGTGTCGACGGCGCCACCAGATTGATTGCTTTTGCCCACTTCTGAAACAGCGCTGCAAAGTGTTGCAACCGCTCCTGTGTTTCACGTGAAACACGCAAACCGTTTAATTCCATTCTGAAAGACTCTCAAATCTTGTATCAAGCGCTATGGCGTTCGGCAGAGGATAGTCGACGCAAGTGCACGAGCAGCAACGCGATTGCCGCAGGCGTCATCCCTTCAACGATTGCGGCCTGGGCAATATTGAAAGGGCGAGCAGCGCTGAGCTTGACCTTCAGCTCGTTCGAGAGACCGGACAGTGCATCATAGTTGAAATCAAACGGTATCTGCCGCTCCTCGTCGCGTTGTTGATCGGCAATCGCCGAGGCTTGTCGATCGAGATAAACCGAATAGCCTGCCTCGATTTCCAGGGCTTCCGCAACTTTCCGTCCAATCATGTCGAGCTTCTCCGGCCAAACATGCCGAAGCGCGGCGAAATCATAATTCGGATAGGACAGTAAGTCATACGCGGTTCGGCGCTGCCCATCGAGATTGATATTCAAGCCCGCGCGGCGTGCCTCATTCGGTGTCACCGCCAGCGACTGCAGCAGCGCCCGACTGGTTTCGATCTCTGCCTGATAGGATGTGAATCGCTGCGCTCGCGCGTCACTGACGCATCCAAGCCGCATGGCAAGCGGCGTCAAGCGCATATCGGCGTTGTCAGCCCGCAGACTCAGCCGATACTCCGCACGCGATGTAAACATTCGATACGGCTCCGTAACGCCTCGTGACGTGAGATCGTCGATCATGACGCCAATATAAGAACTCGTCCGGCTGAAATGGAACGGATCCGAATCGCTGCTTCGCAATGCGGCATTCAGCCCGGCTGCCAGTCCCTGCGCGGCCGCCTCTTCATATCCGGTGGTGCCATTGATCTGGCCAGCGAGAAACAAGCCTCTCAGCCGCTTGACCTCCAGCGATGGAGCAAGCTCTCTCGGATCGACATGATCATATTCGATCGCATAGCCCGGTTGCAGTATTCTTGCCGCTTCGAGGCCGGGGATCGTTTTGATGAAGTCTGACTGCACCTCCGCCGGCAAGGAGGTAGAAATCCCGTTCGGATAGACCGTGTCATCGTCCAGTCCCTCAGGTTCGAGAAAGACCTGATGTCCATCCCGCTCTCCGAATTTCACCAACTTGTCTTCGATAGACGGGCAATAACGAGGCCCGACACCTTCGATCTGCCCGGAATACATTGCCGAGCGCATGATGTTGTCGACAATGATGCGGTGGGTCGCTTCGGTCGTCCTGGTGACCCCGCAGTCGATTTGTGGCGTGGTAATCGTGTCGGTCATGAAGGAGAAGGGGACAAGCTCCTCGTCAGCCCCCTGTCGACCGATGGATTGCCAGTCGATCGTCTTTCCGTCCAGCCGGGCGGGTGTGCCGGTCTTCAGGCGTCCCAGCCGCAGCCCCAGCCGGGCGAGGGTCGCAGACAATCCGATCGACGGCGCTTCACCGACACGTCCGGCCGGTGTCTTTTCCGACCCGATATGAATAAGACCGCGCAGAAAGGTTCCAGTGGTCAAAACCACCGCCGGTGCTTTCAGGGTCCGACCATCCTTCATGATCACCCCAGCGACGCAACCATCGACAACGTCCAGATCAAACGCATCACCCTCGATGACATCCAGGTTCGGCGTCGCTTCGATCGCCGCCAGCATTGCCAGGCGATAGAGCTTTCGATCGGCCTGCGTCCGCGGTCCTCGGACGGCAGCGCCTTTCTTCTTGTTGAGCATCCTGAATTGAATACCTGCAACATCGGCGACGCGACCCATCAGGCCATCCATCGCATCGATCTCCCGAACAAGATGGCCCTTGCCCAGCCCGCCAATTGCCGGATTACAGGACATGACTCCGATCGTGTCCCGCCTATGCGTAATCAGAGCGGTTTTTGCCCCCAGGCGCGCAGCTGCGCTGGCAGCCTCCGACCCCGCATGGCCGCCACCGATCACAATCACATCGAAGACATTATCCGTCATTCAAGACTCCATATCCGGTAGACGTTTCACGTGAAACCGTGCAGGATCTTTAGCCCTAAAGGTTTCACGTGAATCATTTGCCAATACAAAATTCGGAGAAGATTACCCCGAGCAGTTGTTCGACATCCACTCGACCGGTAATTCTGCCCAGATACTCAGCGGCAATTCGCAGCTGCTCGGTCCGCAGTTCAAGATTCACATCCGGCTGCGATATGGCCGCATCAAGCGCCGCCAAGCATTTCGCGAGCGAATCCTTATGCCGCTGCCGGCTGGGAATTGCCATAGACAGGCCGGCAAAACGTCTCTCAACGATGTCGCCGATCAACCGCCGTAGTTCCGGCAGACCGTCACCCGTCGCCGTCGAAATCTGCAAATCATACCGACCCGAAGCGATTTCGGTCAGATCCTTCTTTGTCCCGACAGTAACATGCGCAGCGGACTGCTCCAAGTCGTCGGGAATCAGAGGATTCGTCCTGTCGACCAGCAACAGGACAAGATCGGCATCACGGAGTGCTACGCGCGCGCGCCGCACACCTTCCATTTCGACTCTGTCGTCCGCCTCGCGAAGACCCGCAGTGTCATAGAGCTTGATCAGGTAACCATCAATATCGAGATCAACCTGCAGGACATCGCGGGTGGTTCCGGCAATCTCCGTCACGATTGCGACGTCTCGACGCGCCAAAGCGTTCAACAGGCTCGATTTTCCAGCATTCGGAGCACCGGCGATGACCACTTTGAAGCCGTCTCGGATAATCTCGCCGGCCGAAGCTGCCGCCAGGTGATCCCCGATATCGCTGCGAAGCTTCGCCATATCGGCCCAGACTGCATCCGATACCGACCCTGGAACGTCATCCTCGTCGGGGAAATCAAGTTCCGCCTCGATCAGCGCGCGGGCGCGCGTCAATCGTTCCGCCCACGAATCGTAAATTGCAGAAAGCCCGCCTGCGCTATGTTCGACCGCAAGGCGTCTCTGCATTTCGGTCTCGGCGCTGATGAGATCGGCCAGCCCTTCCACCTCGACGAGATCAAGCTTGCCGTTTTCGAAGGCCCGGCGGGAGAACTCACCCTCGACCGCCATCCGAACACCCGGAATATCGCCAAGAGTGTGAAACAGCGCCGCCAGCACGGCTCTGCTGCCGTGGATCTGCAGCTCGGCAACATCCTCGCCGGTAAACGAATTCGGAGCAGGAAAAAACAGCACCAGGCCGCTATCGATCGGCTGATTGTTACGAGTCCGAATCGTTCGGTAAGACGCATACCGGGCTGCCGGAACGGATCCGACGAGCCTCACCAATATGTCTCTGGTCAGCGGGCCGCTGATTCGAACGACAGAAACACCCGAAGGCAGGGCGCCGCTCGATAGTGCATATATGGTATCGTTCAACATGGCCATATCGCCTGGTTCATCGGTTGGAATCGAAATCGATTCCTCTCAAATAGAAAAGCTGGCGGCATCGCGAGATGCCTCCAGCTTTAAGGGGTGAATCCGGCTAAGGATTATGTGTTCATCGATTCGAAGAAGTCGGAATTGTTCTTCGTCTGCTTGAGCTTGTCGATCAGGAATTCGACCGCATCGGTTGTGCCCATCGGAGCCAGGATACGGCGGAGCACGAAGATCTTCTGCAGATCCTGGCGCGGAACCAGAAGGTCCTCCTTACGCGTGCCGGACTTCAGGATGTCCATTGCCGGGAAGATGCGCTTATCAGCGACCTTGCGATCGAGGACGATTTCCGAGTTGCCGGTACCCTTGAATTCTTCGAAGATCACTTCGTCCATGCGGCTGCCAGTATCGATCAGCGCCGTCGCGATGATCGTCAAAGAGCCGCCTTCCTCGATGTTACGCGCCGCGCCGAAGAAGCGCTTCGGCCGCTGCAGAGCGTTGGCGTCCACACCGCCGGTCAGGACCTTGCCTGACGAGGGAACGACCGTGTTATAGGCACGGCCCAGGCGCGTGATCGAATCGAGCAGGATGACAACGTCGCGGCCGTGTTCGACAAGGCGCTTGGCCTTCTCGATAACCATCTCGGCCACCTGCACGTGACGCACGGCCGGTTCGTCGAAGGTCGAGGAGATTACCTCGCCGCGAACCGAACGCTGCATGTCGGTCACTTCTTCGGGACGTTCATCGATCAGCAGGACGATCAGATAGCACTCCGGATGGTTGGCGGTGATCGAATGCGCGATGTTCTGCAACAACACGGTTTTGCCGGTACGCGGCGGTGCGACGATCAATCCACGCTGGCCCTTGCCGAGCGGCGCCACCAGGTCGATCACACGTGGCGACAGATCCTTGGTGGTGGGAATATCCAGTTCCATCTTGAAGCGCTCGTTCGGATAGAGCGGCGTCAGATTGTCGAAATGAACCTTGTGACGGATCTTTTCCGGATCGTCGAAATTGATGGTGTTGACCTTGAGTAGCGCGAAATAGCGCTCGCCTTCCTTCGGCCCACGGATGGGGCCCTCGACCGTATCGCCGGTTTTCAGCGAGAAACGGCGGATCTGCGACGGGGAGATATAAATATCGTCCGGGCCCGGCAGGTAGTTCGCATTGGGCGACCGCAGGAAGCCGAAACCGTCCTGCAGCACTTCGACGACGCCTTCGCCGATGATTTCGACATCCTGGCTGGCAAGCATCTTGAGGATCGCAAACATCAGCTCCTGCTTGCGCATTGTGCTTGCATTCTCGACCTCGAGCGATTCGGCAAATGCCAGCAGATCCGTCGGGGATTTACTCTTAAGTTCCTGAAGCTTCATTTCAGCCATGAAGTGACCAATACTCTTTTCAATTTCAAAGGGGAAAGGCGATGTTGGGTCGTATTCGGTACCGCGAAAGGGCTCGCAGACGACTGAACTCTACACACATGCCACGTAGATGAGGTGCGCGGAAAATAGCGACTCGCAATCGTTGCCGCAAGAGGGCTGGTTAAAATGAAGCAAATTTAACCTGAGGACGATTTTCCTCAGAACGGCTTCACCACGACAAGGATGACGATCACGATCATCAGCAGTGTCGGGGCTTCGTTCATGAATCGCCAATAGCGCGCCGAGCGGCGGTTTTCATCTCGCTCGAACGCCCTGACAGCGCGGCTGAAGAACATATGAACACCGGTCAGCAGGACAACGAGACCAATCTTGGCATGCAGCCAGCCGCCCTGGAATCCATAAACCGACCAGGCGAGATAGAGCCCGAAAATCCACGTCAGCATCATCGCCGGCGTCATGATGATCCGAAGCAGCCGACGCTCCATCACCTTGAAGGTTTCCGACTGTACCGAGCCGGGCTCCGCATCGGTGTGATAGATGAACAGCCGCGGCATGTAAAACAGCCCGGCCATCCAGGAAATGACCGCGATGATGTGCAGCGCCTTGATCCAGAGGTAGAGATTATCGGGGTTCCAGGCAAAAAGCCCGACCGCCACCAGCGCAAAGAAGGCCAGCGCAAAATGAGCCCGGCGCCGGGCGTAGGCGCCAGATCTCCGATCGGTCTGCTTTTCCATCGTCACGCCCCGCCTCGCACGCGATCCACCAGCAGACGCACATGCTCGGGGTCAGCCTGCGGTGTAATGCCGTGACCGAGATTGAAGATCAGCGGACCATTTCCGAGGTGCTGCAGAATATCATCGATGCCGTCAATCAGCGCCTGGCCGCCGGCAACGACACGCATCGGATCGAGGTTGCCCTGAACCGGTCCATCCTTTTGAAGTTCGGCCGCAAAGGCCAGCGGAACCGACCAGTCGAGGCCGATCGCATCAGCACCCGTCTTCTGGCGATAGGTCTTGAGCTGATAGCCGGCGCCCTTGGCAAAAGCGATGATGCGAGCATGCGGCCGTTGTGATTTGACGGAAGCGATCATCCGCGCAACCGGCTTGATCGCGAACGCCTCGAACTCCTTTTCGCCGAGAACACCTGCCCAGGAATCGAAGATCTGCACGGCATCGGCGCCGGCATCGATCTGGGCGACGAGATAATCAGCCGATACGTCGGCAAGCAGCATCAGCAGATGCTCGAAAGCGCGGGCATGCTTGTAGGCGAAGAGACGGGCAGGGGCCTGATCCGGCGTGCCGTGACCGGCGATCATGTAGGTCGCAACCGTCCAGGGTGCGCCGCAGAAACCGAGCAGCGTCGTCTCCGCTGGCAGCTCTTCACGCAGCCGCCGTACCGTTTCCAGAACCGGCCTGAGATAATCGACAACCTCTTCGCCGTTCAAACTGCCGATCCCGGCTTCATCGATCGGATCCATCTCCGGGCCATGGCCCTCGGTGAACCGGACATTCCGCTTCATCGCGTCTGGAATGACCAGGATATCGGAAAACAGAATGGCCGCATCGAAGCCATAGCGGCGGATCGGCTGCAATGTCACTTCGACGGCGTGGTCGGGTGTGTAGCAGAGATCGAGAAAACTCCCTGCCTTTGCCCGTGTCTCCCGATATTCCGGAAGATAACGTCCTGCCTGTCTCATCAGCCAGACAGGAGGAGGGGAGAGGCTCTCGCCACTCAAAACCCTCATGATCTTTCGGCGCGTATCGCTCAAGCGCTTCTTCCCTATATAAAATCAAAGATATTTTAAAAGGTTTCTATTTCTTAGAGTCGGTGACTATCAAGGATTAAAATCCATCCACCGCCGATGCTATTTGTCGCGCGCCTGCAAAAGAACATCGGAAAGATTTGCCGGTCTCCTCCGAATCTCGGGGAGAAGCCGAATCTGAAAATGATTCCAAATCCTTCCGGACCGGCAATTTTTCGCTTTGCTGTGGATAGCCTGTGGACCAGCTTTCAGGAAATAGATCTCTTCCCCATCGTCCACAGGGCCAATCGAAACCGATCCGCAGAATCCGAAATGTGGATAAGGGGGCATGTTTTCCCTTGCCGGAGACGGCCTCGCCGCCGTAGCTCTGTTTCATCCAGTCTTTTCAACAGGCAGCGGAAAATAGCGTGGAGAACAGAACGAACTTCTTTCATCTGCATCTGATTTCTGACTCAACGGGAGAGACTCTGATCTCCGCCGGGCGCGCCGCGTCGGCGCAGTTCAGATCGGCGCAGCCGATCGAACATGTCTATCCGCTGATCCGCAATCGCAAGCAGCTGCTGCCGGTTCTGCAGGCGATCGATGACGCACCCGGTATCGTGCTCTACACCATTGTCGACCGGGAGCTTGCGAGCCTGATCGATGAGCGCTGCATCGAGATGGGTGTCGCCTCGGTGAATGTGCTGGAGCCGGTGATGAATGCCTTCCAGATCTATCTCGGCGCCCCGTCTCGCCGTCGTGTCGGGGCCCAGCATGTGATGAATGCCGGCTACTTCGCGCGCATCGAAGCGCTGAATTTCACCATGGATCACGATGACGGCCAGATGCCCGACGATTACAACGATGCCGATGTCGTGATCATCGGCATCAGCCGTACGTCGAAAACACCGACCAGCATCTACCTCGCCAACCGAGGCATCAAGACGGCGAACATTCCAATCGTCTATGGCGTGCCATTGCCGGAGAGCCTCTTCGTGGCGAGCAAACCGTTGATCGTCTGCCTGATCGCCACCACCGACCGTATTTCCCAGGTGCGGGAAAATCGTGTGCTCGGGGTGACACAGGGCTTCGATCGCGAACACTACACCGATCGCGCCGCGATTTCGGAGGAGCTGAAATATGCCCGCTCGCTTTGCGCCCGCCATAACTGGCCGCTGATCGACGTCACACGCCGCTCAATCGAGGAAACAGCCGCGGCAATCGTTGCCCTGCGGCCGAAGCTGCGCTAAGCGCTGACGAAAAGCCGGCACGCCGAGGAACCCATGACGCCGAAACTCATCCTTGCATCGTCGAGCCCCTTTCGCCGGATGCTGATGGAAAATGCCGGTCTGTCCTTCGAGGCGCATGCCGCAAGGATCGATGAACGGGCCGTTGAAGCGCCGCTGGAAAGAGCCGGCGCTAAGCCTGATGCCGTGGCCCTCGTCCTGGCCAGGGCCAAGGCCGAGGATGTCAGCCACCGTTTTCCGGATAGCCTGGTCATCGGTTCGGATCAGACGATGTCGCTCCGCGACAGCGTCTTCCATAAGCCGAGGGACCTGGCCGACGCGGCTAGCCACCTTCAAGCTCTTTCCGGCGTAACCCACCGATTGAACAGCGCCGTCGCCATCGTCAGCGACGGCGTGGTCTTGTGGGAACATCTTGCGCATGCGGAATTGACGATGCGGCCGCTGACGGTGGAGTTCATCGCCAGACATCTGGCGCGGGTTGGCGAACGGGCGCTTTCCAGCGTCGGCGCCTATCAATTGGAGGGGGAGGGCATCCAGCTCTTCGAAAAGATCGAGGGTGATTATTTCACCATTCTCGGCCTGCCGATGCTGCCGCTCTTAAAAAAATTGCGAGAACTCGGAGCGATCGATGGGTGATTCACGTGAAACATTCGGGCCGAAAGCGTTTGTCACGGGCTTTCCCATCAAGCATTCGCGCTCGCCACTGATCCACGGATACTGGCTGAAGACGCTTGGCCTGCCGGGCAGTTATCGCGCTCATGAAGTGGCACCCGGGGGCTTTGCCGATTTCATTCACTCGTTGAAGGATGGCAGTTCCGGCTTTACCGGAGGCAATGTCACCATTCCTCACAAGGAGTTGGCGTTCCGGCTCGCCGACAAACCGGACGCGCTATCGCAAGAGCTCGGCGCCGCGAACACGCTCTGGCTGGAGGAAGGCGCCCTGCATGCGACGAATACCGACGGTCGTGGCTTCATCGCCAATCTTGATGAACGCCATCCGGGCTGGGACCGGCATGGCACGACCGTCGTCTTTGGCGCCGGCGGCGCCAGCCGGGCGATCATCCAGGCGGTCCGTGATCGCGGTTTCAAGGAGATCCACGTCGTCAACCGCACCGTCGAACGCGCGCGTGAACTCGCGGATCGTTTTGGCCCGCGTGTTCGGGCCCACCCGATCGGGGCGCTTGCCGAAGTCATGAAGGGCGCCGGCCTCTTCATCAACACAACCTCGCTCGGCATGGACGGCGAGCCAGCGCCGCAACTCGATTTCTCGCCTCTTGCAGCCAATGCCGTCGTCACCGATATCGTTTATGTGCCGTTGAAGACGCCGATCCTGGCACAGGCGGAAGAGCAAGGATTTCCCATCGTCGACGGTCTCGGCATGCTCTTGCACCAGGCCGTGCCCGGATTCGAGAAATGGTTCGGCCGGCGTCCCATCGTCGACGCGGCGCTACGCGCGCTCATCATCGCGGATATGGAAGCACACTGATGCTGAAGATAGGTCTCACCGGCTCCATCGGAATGGGAAAATCGACAGCGGCAAGGCTCTTCGCCGATGCCGGAATCCCGGTGAACGATTCCGATGCCGTGGTCCACGATCTCTATGCCGGCGAGGCTGCACCCCTGGTGAATGCTGCCTTCCCCGGCACGATGAAGGATGGAGCCGTCGACCGGCATGAACTCGGCCGCCAGCTCGCTCTTGATCCTGCCGGCTTCAAACGCCTGGAAGCGATCGTCCATCCGCTGGTTCGCAAACGCGAGACGGAATTTCTGAAGCGGCAACGCGCCGCCGGCGCCGACATGGTATTGCTCGATATTCCATTACTTTTCGAAACCGGCGCCGCGGCAAGAGTGGATGTCATCGTCGTCGTCAGCACTGATCCACAGATTCAGCGCCAAAGGGTGCTTGCGCGCGAAGACATGACCGAGGAAAAATTCGAGATGATTCTCTCCCGCCAGACGCCGGACGCCGAAAAACGGCGGCGGGCCGATTATCTGGTCGATACCAGTCACAGTATCGCGACGACGAGGGAACGAGTGCTTGAAATCGTCGCCGACCTGAAAACGCGGATTGCCAAGGGAGATTTCCGGAATGCGTGAGATCATCTTCGATACGGAAACAACCGGCCTCGACAACCGCGCCGACCGCATCATCGAAATCGGCGGCATCGAGCTCTTCAATCATTTCCCCACGGGCAACACGATCCATATCTTCATCAATCCTGGAGATCAGAAGGTTCATCCGGATGCGCTCGCCGTGCACGGCATTACCGATGAATTCCTGAAGGACAAGCAGCCTTTCGCGGAAGTTGCCGAACAAATCCTCACCTTCTTCGGCGATGCGAAGTGGATTGCCCATAACGCCACCTTCGATATGGGCTTCATCAACGCGGAATTCGCGCGGATCGGTTTGCCGCCAATCCTGCCGGAACGGGTGCTCGACACGCTATCGATGGCGCGGCGCAAACACCCGATGGGACCAAATTCGCTCGATGCGCTTTGCCGGCGCTACGGCATCGACAATTCGCACCGCACCAAACACGGCGCGCTGCTCGACTCCGAACTGCTTGCCGAAGTCTATATCGAGATGATCGGCGGCAGACAGGCGGCCCTTGGCCTCGGCATGGTCGGCAAATCCAACCAGGCAGCGCGCGGTGACATGGGGATGGAAGACGACGTGGTGATTGCCGCCGTGCTCGAGCGGCCCCGGCCGCTCGCCCCGCGCCTCAGCCAAACCGAGGAGCAGGCGCATGAAGCGCTCGTCGCCAAGCTCGGTGAAAAAAGCGTCTGGGCGAAATACGCCAACCTCGATTAAACCGGTCCTCAATTGAAAATGCCCGGGACCAGCCCGGGCATCCGCATTTCAGACATGAAAGAGCCGGTCAGTTCGGAACGGCCTGAACCTTGGCGCGGGCCTGTTCTTCGGCAACGCGCTGAGCGAACATCTGCGTGAAGTCGATCGGGTCGATCATCAGCGGCGGGAAACCGCCGTTGCGGGTGACGTCGGCGATGATCTGACGAGCGAAGGGGAAGAGCATGCGCGGGCACTCGATGAAGAGAACCGGCAGCATGTGTTCCTGCGGGAAACCGGCAACGCGGAAAACGCCGCCATAGGTGAGTTCGGCATGGAAAACCGTCTTGTCGCCGTCCTTGGCTTCGGCATTCAGCGACAGCACCACATCGAAATCCGTATCGGAAAGCGGGTTGGCGTTGACGTTCACATTGATGTTGATCGTCGGCGCCTTGTCGCGGGCCTGCAGCGAACGCGGCGCACCCGGATTTTCGAAGGACAGATCCTTGGTATATTGCGCAAGGATCGAAAGGGTGGGGTTGGCCGCACCGTTGCTGTTGTTATCGTCTGCCATTGGCTTTTCCTCGAGGGGCATGGGAATGGTGCCGCCATCTAACATTTCAGGGAAGGGCTTACAACCCTGGGCGCTTGGCCCGGTTGATCAGCCGCAGTGCCTCAATCGCCAAGATGCTTGCCGGACCACGGCGAGTTGCGATCCGGCTCCCTATGATAGTCCTCCTCGTCGAGATCGACCACCTTCGAGTTCGGCTTGCGGTCGCGGAAATCGGGTTGCGGACCGGAGGAAGAGCCGCCCTTGGCGTTGACGACGACGAAGCGTTTGGCGATCGCCCGCCAGACGAGATCGCGCACCGGCGGAATGAGAATGAGGATCGCGATGATATCCGTGAGGAAGCCGGGAATGATCAGGAGCAGCGAGGCGATGACGTTCATCGCCGGCCGCAGCAGGTCGCGGCCCGGCATCACCCCATTTCGTCCTTCGCTCGACATGCGGCGCAAAATACCGATTCCCTGCCGGCGCAGCAGAACCACGCCGACAACGAAACCCAGCATGACCAGAACAAGCGTCAGCCACAATCCGATAGCCTGGCCGACGACGACGAAACCGGCAATTTCGGCGAACGGCAGCAGCAGAATGAAGGCTGGCAGGATCGAAAAACGCATGTCGGTCATGTCCCGGGCTCGCCGGTCTCCTCTTTGCGCCGGCGAAGATGCCAGCCATCATTTGAATCATCTGTATAGGCAGACTATATGGGAGTACAAATCAGAGATGTTAACGGCGGCTGCGATACGATATGAGTTCGAACGACTTCATCACATTATTTTTCCTGGTGGCGGCTGTGCTGATTTTCTTTCAGCTCCGCTCCGTGCTCGGGCGCCGTACAGGAAATGAGAAGCCGCCGCGCGATCTCTATACGCCGCGGGATGCGGCCCCGGCCGAAGCCGGCAAGGTCGTGACGCTGCCGCGGCGCGATGCGACGACGGAGGATGAGGATCGCTTCGCCGCCATCGATGCTTTCGCGGCGCCCGGAACGCCGCTCAACGAATCGCTGCGTGCGCTGAACAAGGCCGATCCCGCCTTCAGCCCGAAGGAGTTTCTGAACGGCGCCCGCATGGCTTATGAGATGATCGTCATGGCCTATGCGGATGGCGACCGGAAAACGCTGAAGAACTTGCTGTCTCGCGAAGTCTATGACGGCTTCGATGCGGCGATCGGCGAGCGTGAAGCCCGGGGCGAGAAGGTGAAGTCCACTTTCGTCGGCATCGACAAGGCCGAAATCACCCATGCGGAAACAAAGGGCAGCGAAGCGCAGATCTCCGTGCGCATCGTCAGCCAGCTGATATCGGCCACCTACGACAAGGCGGATGTGCTGATCGAAGGCGACGCCGAAAACGTCGCCGAGGTCAACGACCTCTGGACCTTTGCCCGCGACACCCGCTCGCGCGATCCGAACTGGAAACTCGTGGCGACCGAATCGGAACATGAGTGACCACGCATCGGACTTCGTCCTGCAGGCCATAAGCTTCGACACTCTGGAAGGCTGGAAGGATGATGATCCCTCCGGCCTTTTTGAAGCCATGCGAAGCTGCCGGCGGCAGATCACCGATGTCAAACCGTACCGCACCGGATCGCTGGGCCTGAGCTCGGAAGACCTGCTTCCGCTTCTCGCCGCCGCCGAAGATTTCATCCCGTCATCTCCGGCATCGGCACGCGCTTTTTTCGAGACGCACTGTCGGCCCTTTCTGGTCTGCCGCAAGGACGACAAGGCCGGCTTCGTCACCGCCTTCTACGAACCTGATATCGACGTGTCGGAGCGGCCGGACGAAATTTTCCGTTTTCCCTTCTACCGGCGTCCGGACGATCTGATCGATCTCGACGACGCCAATCGCCCCGCCGAACTCGACAAGGCCTATGCTTTCGGCCGTCTGCATGAGGGCCACGTCACTGCCCATCCGGACCGCCGCGCCATCGATCAGGGATTTCTCGAGGGCCGCGGCCTCGAAATCGCCTGGGCGAAGTCGAAGGTCGATGTCTTCTTCGTGCATGTGCAAGGTGCTGCCCGCCTGCGTTATGAGGATGGTCGTATCGGCCGCATCACCTATGCCGCGAAGGCTGGCCATGTTTTCTCGGCGATCGGCAAGCTGCTGATCGAGCGCGGCGAGATCGATCGGGCGGAGATTTCGATGCAGGCGATCCGTGCCTGGCTGGCGCGAAATCCCGAGCACGTCGACGAAGTCTTATGGCATAACCGCTCTTATATTTTCTTCCGTGAAGCGCCGGTTGCCGATCCTGAGGCGGGTCCGATCGCAGCCGCCAAGGTGCCGCTTCTCGCCGGGCGCGCGCTTGCGGTCGACCGGATGATCCATACCTTCGGTTTTCCCTTTTTCATTCGCGCCGAAAGCCTCACCCATCTCGACCAGGGCCGGCCGTTCCGCAGGCTGATGCTGGCGCTCGATACCGGCTCGGCGATCGTCGGGCCGTCGCGCGGGGATATCTTCACCGGCTCGGGGGATATCGCCGGGGAAAGTGCCGGCACCGTCCGCAACGACGCCGATTTCGTCATCCTCATTCCCAATGCCGCCGCCGGACGATTCGACTGATGGCCAGGGACCGCAAGCTGAGCGCCGATGAGAGGATACTCTGGGGCAAGGTCGCCCGCAGCACGCGGCCGATGCCCGGCAAGGCAGGGGCGTTGACCGAACTCGATGCCTTTCTTGCCGAAGCCGAAGCGGCAGCCGAACGGGAGCAGGAAAAGCAGACGCCCGCCACACCCACGCCGCCGCAGCCGGCAGCACCGTCAACGGCGAAACCATCGGCCGGGGTGCATCATCCGCTGGAAAAGCCGGTCAAGCGGAAGATCGCCAAGGGCCGGCTGGCGCTCGAAGCGCGGATCGACCTGCACGGGTTGGTGCAGAGCCAGGCCCATGCCATCCTTCTCGATTTCCTGATCCGCGCCCATGAGCGCGGCATGCGCCATGTGCTGGTCATTACTGGCAAGGGCAGCTCCATGGGCAGCGACGGCGCGCTGAAGCGGGCTGTGCCTCTTTGGTTCTCGAAGCCGGAATTCCGCTACCTGATCTCCTCCTATGAACCGGCCGCACAGCATCATGGCGGTGAGGGCGCGCTCTACATTCGCCTGTCGCGGCGACATGGGGAAAGGCCATGACACCCTTCGGAGAGGCGGTTCGCAGACTGAGAGCGCGCAAGGGCGTCTCGCAGAAGGAGATGGCGGAGGCACTGAATGTCTCTCCCGCCTATCTCTCGGCACTCGAACATGGAAAGCGTGGTTTGCCGACATTCGATCTGCTGCAGCGCATCGCCGGTTATTTCAACATCATCTGGGATGAGGCCGAGGAACTGTTCCTGCTCGCCCGCTCTTCGGACCCGCGCGTCGTGATCGACACCTCCGGCCTGCCCCCCGAATATACCGATTTTGCCAACCGGCTGGCCCGGCGAATCCGCAGCCTTGACAGCGCGGAGATAGGCCGGCTATCGGCTCTTCTCGAAAATGACGGCAAAGGCGACGGAAAAGCGTCATAATCCCCTGTTTTATGCCTTGTTCTAGGGGCTTGCCATTGGGAAGTGGGTTCAAAAAACCTATATACGAGAGTGAAGAAAGCCGGTGATTCGCAAGGCGCACCGCAGCTTTACGACAACAGGGAAAATCTCGACAGAATGAGCGATACATCCGCGACGGAAAACGGCGTAAGCACCGAATATGGCGCAGATTCCATCAAGGTTCTGAAGGGCCTCGATGCCGTGCGCAAACGCCCCGGCATGTATATCGGCGATACCGACGACGGTTCCGGCCTGCATCACATGGTCTATGAAGTCGTCGACAACGCGATCGACGAAGCGCTTGCCGGCCATGCCGACATCGTCACCGTCACTCTCAATCCGGACGGTTCGGTGACCGTCACCGACAATGGTCGCGGCATCCCGACGGACATTCACACCGGCGAAGGCGTGTCGGCTGCCGAAGTCATCATGACGCAGCTCCATGCCGGCGGTAAGTTCGACCAGAATTCCTATAAGGTTTCCGGCGGCCTGCACGGCGTCGGCGTCTCCGTCGTCAACGCGCTGTCCGTTTGGCTGAAGCTGAAGATCCGCCGTCACGACAAGATCCATGAAATGAGCTTCACCCATGGCGTGGCCGATGCTCCGCTGAAGGTTACGGGCGACGCGCCGAATGAAACCGGCACGGAAGTGAGCTTCATGCCGAGCACCGGCACCTTCACCATGACGGAGTTCGACTACGGCACGCTGGAACATCGCCTTCGCGAGCTCGCCTTCCTGAATTCAGGCGTCCGCATCCTGCTGACCGACAAGCGCCACTCCGATATCAAGCAGGAAGAACTGCGTTATGACGGTGGCCTCGAGGCTTTCGTCGCCTATCTCGACCGCGCCAAGAAGTCGCTCGTCGACAAGCCGGTTGCCATCCACGGCGAAAAGGACGGCATCACCGTCGAAGTCGCGATGTGGTGGAACGACAGCTATCACGAGAACGTGCTGTGCTTCACCAACAACATCCCTCAGCGCGATGGCGGCACGCATATGGCCGGCTTCCGCGCGGCGCTGACGCGCCAGGTCGTTTCCTATGCCGACAGTTCCGGCATCACCAAAAGGGAAAAGGTGACGCTGCAGGGCGAAGATTGCCGCGAAGGCCTGACCGCGGTTCTGTCGGTCAAGGTGCCGGATCCGAAATTCTCGTCGCAGACCAAGGATAAGCTGGTTTCCTCGGAAGTCCGTCCTGTTGTCGAAAGTCTCGTCAACGAGGCGCTGAACACCTGGTTCGAAGAACATCCGAGCGAAGCCAAGATCCTCGTCGGCAAGGTCGTCGAGGCAGCCGCCGCCCGCGAAGCGGCCCGCAAGGCCCGCGAGTTGACCCGCCGCAAGGGCGCCCTCGATATCGCTTCGCTGCCGGGCAAACTCGCCGACTGCTCCGAGCGTGATCCGACAAAATCCGAAGTCTTCCTCGTCGAGGGCGATTCTGCCGGCGGTTCGGCCAAACAGGGCCGCTCGCGCGAGAACCAGGCGATCCTGCCGCTGCGCGGCAAGATCCTGAACGTCGAACGCGCCCGTTTCGACAAGATGCTGTCGAGCCAGGAAATCGGCACATTGATCACCGCGCTCGGTACCGGCATCGGCAAGGACGAGTTCAATGTCGAAAAGCTGCGCTACCACAAGATCATCATCATGACGGACGCTGACGTCGACGGCGCCCATATTCGCACCCTGCTGCTCACTTTCTTCTTCCGCCAGATGCCGCAACTGATCGAGCGCGGTCATCTCTATATCGCCCAGCCGCCGCTCTATAAGGTCTCGCGCGGCAAGTCGGTGCAGTATCTGAAGGATGAGAAGGCGCTCGAAGAATATCTCATCAGCCAGGGCCTGGAAGATGCTTCGCTGAGGCTCGGTAGCGGCGAGGTTCGCACCGGCCAGGATCTGCGCGAGGTCATCCTCGATGCCCTGCGTATGCGCGCGCTGCTCGACAATCTCCATTCGCGCTACAATCGTTCCGCCGTCGAACAAGCGGCGATTGCCGGCGCGCTCAATGCCGAGCTCGCCAGCGACCCGGGGAGGGCGCTGGCGCTGGCAAACGAAGTGGCTGGGCGCCTCGATATCATCGCCGAGGAAACCGAGCGCGGCTGGCGGGGCGATCTGACAACCGATGGCGGCCTGCGCCTCGAGCGCATGGTCCGCGGCGTCAAGGAACTCGTCGTGCTCGACATGGCGCTGATCGGTTCCTCGGATGCCCGTCACATCGACCAGCTGACGGCACGCCTCAAGGAAATCTATCAGACGCCGCCATCGCTGCATCGCCGCGAAGGCGACGTCGAAATCTCTGGCCCGCGCGCCCTGCTCGACGCGATCTTCGCAAGCGGCCGCAAAGGCCTCACCATGCAGCGCTACAAGGGCCTCGGCGAAATGAATGCCGAGCAGCTCTGGGAAACGACGCTCGATCCGAACGTTCGCTCGCTGCTGCAGGTCAGGGTCAACGACGCCACCGACGCCGATGGTCTCTTCGCCCGCCTGATGGGTGACGAAGTCGAGCCGCGGCGCGAATTCATCCAGGAGAATGCGCTAAGCGTTGCAAACCTCGATATCTAGTTGATATTGCAGAAATAAATGGCCCCGCTATCTCTAGGATGGCGGGGCTTTCGTTTGCCCGATATCTGCTCAGCCTCTGGCTTCGCTCAATTCGCGACGAAGCGCCCGTTGAAGGCGACCTCGGAGAGCGGCTTGCGCTGGCTGGGGAATTCGCGCGCCTGATTGCGTTCGGAAAGAACGCTCTTGTCGGCCAGGCGGCCGATGGCGACGCCTGCTTCGACCCGGTATCCCTCGGGAATGGCGAAAGCCTGCCTGACCTCTTCATGCTTGATGCCGCCCATGCCATGGGCGTAAAGGCCGGCGAGGCGCGCCTGCATCGCCAGATGCCCCCATGCCGCACCGGCATCGAAGGAATGAGTGTAGCTCGGCTTTTCCTCAGCTGAGCCGGCAGCCCCGGTGAAGGCACGCGACACGACGAAGATCAGCGCCGACGCATTCCTGGCCCATTCCTGGTTGGCGTCGACGAGCAATGCGACGAATTTCTCCCAATGCCCTGAACCCTTGAGCGCATAAATGAAGCGCCATGGCTGGTGGTTGGCCGAGGACGGCGCCCAATGGGCAGCGTCGAGCAGACCGAGCAGCTGTGCTTCCTCGATGATTTCGCCGGTGAAGGCGCGGGGCGACCAGCGATCAAGAAACATCGGATCGATCGGATAGTCGGATTCGCGGTGATTGCTCTTCGTCATGCTTGTTCCAGGGTTAGGGATAAAAAATTTGGATCGGGCCGGGCTTAGTGCGACCAGACGATGTCGAGTTTTTCGCGAAAGGCGAATCGCTTCAGATGATCGTCGATGACCTGCTGCATCCTTTCCTGCTGCGAGGGATCGGCGACGGAAAGTGTCATGGTCAGCGCCGCATCGTCGGCCGCAAACGTCACCTCGGCCGTATCGCTGAACGGCACCCGGCCCCTCAGAGGATCAAAATCGACGCTGAACTTGTGGCTCCAGTGTTTGCAGAGCTGCTGCAGGTAGCGGCTCGCATGTTCGGTCGGCACGACGGCCTTCGAGAGATGCATTTCGAACTCCACGTCATTTTGTATAGCAGAGACATATTTCCTGCTTCACCGGCTTGGCAAGCGCAGCATCGTCGCAGTTTGGGTGTACAGACTGTCTTCATAAACGCGGCCTCACGCCGGCGTCGAAGCAGGATAATGAACTGTCTTAATCAATCGATCGGGGAGTTGCGCATGCTGGTGAACGGAAAGTGGACGGAAGACTGGCAGCCCGTTCAGGCAAAGGACGAAAAGGGCGGCTTTATCCGTCAGACCTCGAGTTTCCGCAATTGGGTGACCCCGGATGGTAGCGCCGGGCCGACCGGCGAAGCCGGCTTTGCAGCCAGCGCCGACCGTTACCATCTCTATGTCGCCTATATCTGCCCCTGGGCCTCGCGCACCGTGATCGGCCGCAAGCTCAAGGGCCTGGAAGATATCATCTCGATCTCGGTCGTCGAGCCGCTGCTGGGCAAGCAGGGCTGGCGCTTCGGTGATTATCCCGGCGCGACGGAGGATCACGTCAACGGCGTAACCTATATGCATGAAATCTATACCAGGGCAGCACCCGATTTCACCGGCCGGGCCACCGTGCCGGTTCTCTGGGACAAACAGAAAAAGACCATCGTCAACAATGAATCCGCCGATATTCTGCGTATGCTGAACAGCGGCTTCGGCGGTCTGGCAAAAAATCCGATCGATCTTTGCCCGGCGGAGAGGCGCACCGAGATCGATGCTTTCAACGATCGCATCTATCCTGCCCTCAACAACGGTGTCTACCGCGCCGGTTTCGCCACCACGCAGATCGCCTACGAAGAAGCCTTTGCCGATGTCTTTGCCTGCCTCGACTGGGTCGAGCAGCAGTTCGAGGGCCGGTCTTTTCTCTTCGCCGATCATCCCACCGAGAGCGATATCCGGCTTTTTGTAACGCTGGTGCGCTTCGACGTCGCCTATCACGGCATCTTCAAATGCAATCTGCGCCAGCTTTCCGACTATGCCAATCTGCGCGCCTTCTGCCGCCGAATGCTGGATTGGCCGGGCATCGGTGAAACGGTGAATCTCGATCATATCAAGCGCGGCTACTATTCGATCGAAAGCCTCAATCCAACGAAGATCATTCCCTCCGGCCCGGATCTGGCGGAAATTTTTAGAGCATGATGCCGGCAGGTACGGGCGGTTTTCGGCAGAAAATCATCCGAATCGCGGCAAAGCCGTACCGCTTCCTGGCAAAGCCGTAATGACACCGATGAATAATTCGTTCATAGGTGGCTGCAAATCCGTTTTCGATGAGGAGGAATTCCATGAAGCTGATGCGTGTTGGCGAAGCGGGCAGTGAAAAACCAGCACTTCTCGATGCCGATGGCAAGATCCGTGATCTCTCCGGTCATGTCGCCGATATCGGCGGTGAAGCGATCACACCGACAGGCCTTGCAAAGATAGCGGCCATCGATCCGAAGAGCCTTCCGGAAATCGCACCCGGCCGCATTGGCGCTTGCGTCGCGGGTACTGGCAAATTCATCTGCATCGGCTTGAATTATTCGGATCATGCTGCCGAAACCGGTGCGACCGTGCCGCCCGAGCCGATCATCTTCATGAAGGCAACATCCGCAATCGTCGGACCGAACGACAATGTCGTCATCCCCCGCGGTTCGGAAAAGACCGATTGGGAAGTCGAACTCGGTGTCGTCATCGGCAAGACCGCCAAATATGTGACGGAAGCCGAAGCGCTGGATTATGTCGCCGGTTATTGCGTTTCCAATGACGTTTCCGAGCGCGCTTTCCAGACCGAGCGTTCCGGTCAATGGACCAAGGGCAAATCCTGCGACACGTTTGGTCCGATCGGCCCCTGGCTCGTGACCAAGGATGAAATTGCCGAGCCGCAAAACCTCGGCATGTGGCTGACGGTCAACGGTCAGAAGATGCAGAACGGTTCATCGAAGACGATGGTTTACGGCGTTGCTTTCCTCGTCTCCTACCTCAGCCAGTTCATGTCGCTGCATCCCGGCGACGTGATCTCGACCGGTACGCCTCCGGGCGTCGGCATGGGCCTCAAGCCACCGCGCTATCTCAAGAACGGCGACGTGGTCGAACTCGGAATCGAAGGTCTCGGCACGCAGAAACAGACCTTCGTAGCGGATCGTTAACGACGCTTCCTGTTGAGAAACTTAAGTTCTCAGGTCGATTATGATGCCGGGGATCAATTCTCCGGCATTTCTTGTGCGGGTCTGGTGCGTCAATGTTGCTGTGCAACAGAAACCTGTTAGTCTGCGTTACGTGCCCGCGTTACGAAAAGAGTCGATGCCTCTCAATCGGTGTCATCTTTTCGATAGAGAAAGGTGGCGCCTTCCAATGTTTTATCAGCTTTATGAATTGAACCATGCCGCCATGGCGCCGTTTCGCGCCGCGGCCGATATCATGCGATTTGCCTATGCCAATCCGCTGAACCCGTTCTCCCATACGCCATTCGGCCGGACGATGGCGGCAAGTCTCGAAATGTTCGAACGCACGACGCGCCGCTACGGGAAACCGGAATTCGGATTGAAGCAGACGACGATCGGTGACAAGACGGTGTCCGTCCGCGAAGAGGTCGTCTGGTCGCGACCCTTCTGCAATCTTCTGCATTTCGCCCGCAGTATTCCAGCCGCCCGCGGCAATGATCCACGCATCCTGATCGTCGCGCCGATGTCCGGCCACTATGCCACGCTGCTGCGCGGCACGGTCGAGGCGCTGCTGCCGAGTGCCGATATCTACATCACCGACTGGATCGATGCCCGCATGGTGCCGATGACGGAAGGCACGTTCGATTTCGACGACTACGTCGACTACGTCATCGAGATGCTGCATTTCCTCGGTCACGACACGCATGTCATCGCCGTCTGTCAGCCTTCCGTTCCGGTGCTGGCAGCCGCTGCGGTGATGGAGGAAGCCAGGGATCCGCTTTCGCCGGCGTCGATGACGCTGATGGGCGGCCCGATCGACACGCGCATCAACCCGACGGCGGTCAACAAGCTCGCCCAGGAGCGGTCGCTGCAGTGGTTCTCCGACAATGTCATCATGAACGTGCCCTGGCCGCAGCCGGGCTTCATGCGCCCGGTCTATCCGGGATTCCTGCAGCTTTCGGGCTTCATGTCGATGAATCTTGATCGCCATCTCGTCGCACACAAGGAATTCTTCATGCATCTCGTGAAGAACGACGGCGAGCCGGAAAGGCATCGCGATTTCTACGACGAATATCTCGCCGTCATGGATCTGACCGCCGAATTCTATCTGCAGACGGTGGAGGAGGTCTTCATCAAGCATTCGCTGCCGAAGGGCGAACTGATGCATCGCGGCAGACGCGTCGATCCGGCGGCCATTCGCAATGTGGCGCTGCTGACCGTCGAAGGTGAGAATGACGATATCTCAGGGGTCGGCCAGACGGAGGCGGCGCAGACCATCTGCGTGAACATTCCCGAAGATATGCGCATGCATTATCTTCAGCCGGATGTCGGCCATTATGGCGTTTTCAACGGCTCACGTTTCCGCCGCGAGATCGCGCCGCGCATCATCGATTTCGTCCGCCAGCATTCCCGTTCCGCCGTTAGGCCTCCGCTCCCGCGTGTCATCAAGGGCGGCCGAACGGGCTGAATCAGGAATAGCTGAATTAGCAAAACGGATTCAAGGTGTTGTCCGATTTCGCGGGCAATCGTCTTGAAGGCGGTTATTGCGGTAACCACATCGATTTCAGCGTTCGGTATTCTGCCGGGCGCGGAAAGCGAGGGATACCCGCACGATGAACCAGTCAGCATTGCTTCGACCGGATTGGACTCCGGCTACCATTGCCCTGATGATTCTCGGCTTCATGGTTTTCTGGCCTCTGGGTCTTGCCATGCTTGCCTACATCATCTTCGGCGACCGTCTGCGCGGCTTCAAGAGTGACGTCAACCAGGCGACCGATGGCTTCTTTGCCTCCTGCCGCCGCCCGCATGGCCGTCACCGCCCGCATTTTTCGACCGGCAACGTCGCCTTTGACGACTGGCGCAAGGCCGAACTCGACCGAATCGAGGAAGAGCGCCGAAAGCTTGACGAAATGCGCGAGGAATTCGACTCCTATCTGCGCGAACTCCGCCGCGCCAAGGATCAGGAAGAGTTCGACCGCTTCATGCGCGACCGCAGGAACGCCAAGCGCGATGACAACGGTCCGGTGGCTGAATATCAGACGCCGTAAACGCCTGAACGATGAAATGATGACCGGCATCTCGCGATGCCGGTTTTTCCATGTCTGCCCTTCCGGCATTTAGATTTGCCGGCGAATCGTATAGAAAACACGCATGTTCTCGCTTCTGAAAACAAGGTCGAAGGCGCGAAAGCCGGCTCCGCATGAAATGCGGACGCTCGATGTCGCCGGCCGGCTCATGCCGCTGACGATCAAGCAGCATGACCGGGCGACACGCATCACGCTGCGCATCGAACCGGGTGGCCGCGCCTTGAAGATGACGGTTCCGAAAGGCCTTGCGGCGCGTGAGGTCAATGCCTTCCTCGATCGTCACCAGGGCTGGCTGCTCACCAAGCTTGCCAAGTTTTCGACCGATGCCGGCCTGCGTGACGGCGGCGAAATCCTCCTTCGCGGCGTTTCCCATCGCATCCAGCATAGCGGCAGCTTGCGCGGGCTGACGGAGGCGGTTTCCATAGACGGAAGGCCGGTGCTGCGCGTCAGCGGCATGCCGGAACATGTCGGACGACGCATTGCGGCTTTTCTCAAGAAAGAGGCGCGCGCCGATCTCGCAAGACTGGCGACGATGCATGCCGCAACGATCCGGGCGCCGATCCGTTCGATCTCGATGAAGGATACCCGTAGCCGCTGGGGCTCGTGTTCGTCTGAGGGAAATCTGAGTTTTTCCTGGCGTATCGTCATGGCGCCGCCTTCGGTGATCGATTATCTCGCCGCCCATGAGGTCGCCCACCTCAAGGAAATGAATCACGGCCCGCACTTCTGGGCGCTCTGTGGCAAACTTTGCCCCGGCATGGACGAGGCGAAATCCTGGCTCAAGCGGCATGGCAGCCAGTTGCATGCCATCGATTTCGACTAGCGCGTAACCCCGAGAATCTGAGTCGATTTTTCGGAAAGCATTATGCGCAGATTTAAAGTGATAGAGCGTCCTTAGCGCGTCCTTTGGACGCGCGGCGCTCTAGCCGAGAGCCGCGCTAAATTCAGTGTTCGTCGCAAATTGGCTCGACTCTTTCCGCATTTCGTGTCACTTCGCTGCCATGAGACCGGATATCAAGATCTGTGGTTTGAAGACGCCTGAGGCTGTCGATCGCGCGCTGAAGCGCGGCGCGACCCATATCGGTTTTATCTTCTTCGAAAAGAGCCCGCGCTATATCGAGCCGGACCTGGCGGCAAAACTGGCCGAACCTGCGCGCGGCAAGGCGAAGATCGTCGCCGTCGTCGTCGATCCGACCAATGACGAACTCGACGAGATCGTAACGTTGTTGAAGCCGGATATGCTCCAGCTTCATGGTAACGAGAGCCCCGAACATGTGCTGACCATAAAGGCGCTCTATGGTCTGCCTGTGATGAAGGTCTTTTCGGTGCGCACGGCAGACGACCTGAAACGCGTCGAGGCCTATATCGGCATCGCCGACCGTTTCCTCTTCGACGCCAAAGCGCCGAAGGGTTCGGAACTGCCTGGCGGCAACGGTATTTCCTTCGATTGGAGCCTTCTCAGCTGGCTTGACGGCAGCGTCGATTACATGCTTTCCGGCGGGCTGAACAAGGACAATGTCGCGGAAGCGCTTTTCATCACCAAGGCACCGGGTATCGACGTCTCCTCGGGAGTCGAAACTGCGCCTGGCGTGAAGAGCGTCGCGAAGATCGATGAATTTTTTGACGCGGTCGAAAAGGCGAATGCGCCTGTCATGGCCTCAGGGAGTTGAGAGTGAACGAGACGCCTAAACCGAATTCCTTCCGTTCCGGCCCCGATGAAGATGGCCGTTTCGGCATTTATGGCGGTCGTTTCGTGGCCGAAACATTGATGCCGTTGATCCTTGATCTGCAGGACGAGTGGAACAGGGCAAAGAACGATCCGGCATTCCAGGCCGAATTGAAGCATCTCGGCGCGCACTATATCGGCCGCCCGAGCCCGCTCTATTTCGCCGAGCGGCTGACGGCCGAACTCGGCGGCGCCAAGATCTATTTCAAGCGCGAAGAGCTGAACCATACCGGCTCACACAAGATCAACAACTGCATCGGCCAGATCCTGCTCGCCAAGCGCATGGGCAAGACCCGCATCATCGCCGAAACCGGTGCCGGCCAGCACGGCGTCGCCTCCGCGACCGTTGCCGCCCGCTTTGGCCTTCCCTGCGTCGTCTATATGGGCGCCACCGACGTCGAGCGTCAGGCGCCGAACGTTTTCCGCATGAAGCTGCTCGGCGCGGAAGTCAAGCCGGTCACGGCAGGCAGCGGCACGCTGAAGGACGCCATGAACGAGGCACTTCGCGACTGGGTCACCAATGTCGAGGATACCTATTACCTGATCGGAACGGCAGCCGGTCCGCATCCCTATCCGGAGATGGTCCGTGATTTCCAGTCGGTGATCGGCATCGAAGCGAAAGAGCAGATGCTGGCGGCCGAAGGCCGTCTTCCGGATCTCGTCATCGCTGCCGTCGGCGGCGGCTCGAACGCCATCGGCATTTTCCATCCTTTCCTGGATGATCCCTCTGTGAAGATGGTCGGCGTCGAAGCCGGCGGCAAGGGTCTGCAGGGCGACGAACATTGCGCCTCGATCACTGCCGGTTCGCCGGGCGTGCTGCACGGCAACCGCACCTATCTGCTGCAGGATGGCGACGGTCAGATCAAGGAAGGCCATTCGATTTCGGCCGGTCTCGATTATCCCGGCATCGGCCCCGAACATTCCTGGCTGAACGATACCGGCCGCGTCGACTATGTGCCGATCATGGATCACGAAGCGCTCGAGGCTTTCCAGACCCTGACCCGCCTCGAAGGCATCATCCCGGCGCTCGAGCCCTCGCATGCGATTGCCGAGGTGATCAAACGCGCACCGACGATGGGCAAGGACGAGATCATCCTGATGAACCTCTCCGGCCGCGGCGACAAGGATATCTTCACCGTCGGCAAGATTCTGGGAATGGGACTGTAAGACATGACCGCACGCATGGACAAACGCTTTGCCGAGCTGAAGGCCGAGGGCCGTCCGGCACTTGTGACCTATTTCATGGGCGGCGATCCCGATTACGACACTTCGCTCGGCATCATGAAGGCGCTGCCGGAGGCGGGCTCCGACATCATCGAGCTCGGCATGCCCTTTTCCGATCCGATGGCCGACGGCCCGGCGATCCAGCTGGCCGGCCAGCGCGCCCTGAAAGGCGGCCAGACGCTGAAGAAGACGCTGCAGCTGGCGGCCGATTTCCGCAAGACCAATGATGCGACGCCGATCGTGATGATGGGTTACTACAACCCGATCTATATTTACGGCGTCGAGAAATTCCTCGACGACGCGCTCGCCGCCGGCATCGACGGCCTGATCGTTGTCGACCTGCCGCCCGAGATGGATGACGAACTCTGTATTCCGGCCATCCGCAAAGGCATCAATTTCATTCGCCTGGCGACGCCGACGACCGATGAGAAGCGCCTGCCGAAGGTCCTGAAGAACACTTCAGGCTTCGTCTACTACGTCTCGATGAATGGCATCACCGGTTCGGCGCTGCCCGATCCGTCGCTGGTTTCGGGCGCGGTCGAGCGCATCAAGCAGCACACCAAGCTGCCCGTCTGCGTCGGCTTCGGCGTCAAGACGGCGGAACATGCAAAGGTCATCGGCAGTTCGGCCGACGGCGTCGTCGTCGGCACCGCGATCGTCAATCAGGTCGCGACCAGCTTGACGCATGACGGAAAGGCGACGGCGGACACGGTTCAGGCGGTTGCCACGCTGGTGCGCGGCCTTTCCACGGGAACACGTTCGGCGCGCCTTGTTGCTGCCGAATAGTTTGCCCACATTGGCAATAAAGCATGTCGCGCAAAAGTGTGCAGCGGTTTTGCGGCAACGACATGCAGGAAACCAGGACCTAAAGCGTGGCAGCGAATCTGAAAGATCGCGACGCGCTTTAGACTATCAGGAGTATTCGAGTTGAACTGGATCACCAACTACGTTCGCCCGCGGATCAATTCCATGCTGGGCCGTCGCGAAGTGCCGGAGAACCTCTGGATCAAGTGCCCGGAAACGGGCGAGATGGTCTTCCATAAGGACCTGGAAGGCAACAAATGGGTCATTCCGGCGTCGGGTTATCACATGAAGATGCCGGCCAAGGCCCGCCTGGCCGATCTTTTCGACAATGGCGAGTTCGAATCGCTGCCGCAGCCGAAGGTCGCGCAGGATCCGCTGAAGTTCCGCGATTCGAAGAAATATAGCGATCGCCTACGCGACAGCCGCCTGAAGACCGAACAGGAGGATACGATCCTCGCCGGTGTCGGAAAGGTGCAGGGACTGAAACTCGTGGCCGTTGTGCACGAATTCAACTTTATCGGTGGTTCGCTCGGCATGGCCGCCGGCGAGGCGATCGTCAAGGCTTTCGAGCGTGCGACGTCTGAAAAGTGCCCGCTGGTGATGTTTCCCGCTTCCGGCGGTGCGCGCATGCAGGAAGGCATCCTGTCGTTGATGCAGCTGCCGCGCACGACGGTTGCCGTCGACATGCTGAAAGAATCCGGCCAGCCCTATATCGTCGTGTTGACCAACCCGACGACGGGTGGCGTCACGGCCTCCTATGCCATGCTTGGCGATATTCATCTGGCCGAGCCCGGCGCCGAAATCGGCTTTGCCGGCAAGCGCGTGATCGAGCAGACGTTGCGTGAAAAACTGCCCGAAGGCTTCCAGACCGCCGAATATCTGCTGGAGCATGGTATGGTCGATATGGTCGTCAAGCGTCACGATATTCCGGAAACGCTGGCGCGCCTCTTGAAGATCCTGACGAAGAAGCCGGTTTCGGCGGCGAACGACATGAATGGCGGCGCGATTGCCCTGGCGGCGAGCGCCTGATAACCGACAAGCAGGCGGGGTGCCGAATTGATACCCAGAGGCCAAACCGCGGTGAGTGAGGCAGCGCAGGAGATCGACAAGCTCATGGGATTGCATCCCAAGGGTTTTGATCTGTCTCTCGATCGCATCACCCGTCTTCTCGATCAACTCGGCAATCCGCACAGGAAACTGCCGCCGGTGATTCATGTCGCCGGCACCAATGGCAAGGGGTCGTTCACCGCCTTCTGCCGCGCCCTGCTCGAAGCCGGCGGCTACAGCGCTCATGTGCACACCTCGCCGCATCTCGTCAATTGGCACGAACGTTATCGCATTGGCGTCAAGGGCGGACGCGGACAGCTTGTCGACGACGCCGTCTTTGCCGAGGCCGTGCGTCGCGTGGCCGATGCCAATGCCGGACAGCAGATCACCGTCTTCGAAATCCTGACGGCGGTCACCTTCATCCTGTTTTCCGAACATCCGGCCGATGCCGCGATCATCGAAGTCGGTCTCGGCGGCCGGTTCGACGCCACCAATGTCATTTCAGATCCGGCCGTCTCGGTCATCATGCCGATTTCGCTGGATCATCAGCCCTATCTCGGCGACAGGGTCGAGCTGATCGCGGCCGAAAAGGCCGGCATCATGAAACCGGGATTTCCAGTTGTCATCGGTCATCAGGAATATGACGCAGCGCTCGACATGCTGATGTCGACGGCCGAACGGCTGCATTGCCCGAGCGCCGTTTTCGGGCAGGATTTCATGGCGCATGAGGAATATGGCCGGCTCGTCTACCAGGACGAGTTCGGTCTTGCCGACCTGCCGTTGCCGCGCCTTCCCGGCCGGCATCAATATGCCAATGCCGCCGCCGCCATTCGTGCCGTCAAGGCGGCGGGTTTCACCGTCACCGAGACGATGATGGAAAAGGCGATGAGTTCGGTCGAATGGCCGGGCCGGCTGCAGCGTCTGAGCGAGGGCCGGCTGCTGTCGCATGCGCCCGCCGGCGCCGAGATCTGGATCGATGGCGGGCATAATCCCGGTGCCGGCGAAGTGATCGCCGAAGCCATGGCCAATTTCGAGGAGCGCCAGTCGCGGCCGCTTTTCCTGATTACCGGCATGATCAACACCAAGGATCCGGTCGGTTATTTCAAGGCCTTTGCCGGCTTGGTCGAGAAGGTTTTCTGCGTGCCGATCCGCGGCAGCGAAGCGATGATCGACCCGGTGATCTTGTCGAATGCCGCTTATGATGCCGGCTTGGTTGCCGAACCGATGTCGACGGTCGGCGATGCGCTGGAAGCGATAAAAGCCGTCGCCGATCCGGAGGCATTGCCGCCGCGCATCCTGGTCGGCGGCTCTCTCTATCTTGTCGGCGACGTGCTTGCCGACAACGGCACGCCGCCAAAATGAAGGCTGCGAAATGAAAAAAGCCCGGTCGAGCCGGGCTTTTTCGTCAATGTGATATAGTTCGTCGATATCAATCAGGCAGCGCTCGAAATCCAGTTCGAAAGAGCCGTCTTCGGCTTTGCGCCGACCGAGATATCGGCAACTTCGCCGCCCTTGAAGATCGCAAGGGTCGGAATGGAGCGCACACCGAACTGTGCGGCGAGTTCCGGGTTTTCATCGATATTCAGCTTGGCGACCTTGACCTTGCCTTCCATCTCGACGGCGATTTCTTCGAGGCTCGGAGCAATCATCTTGCACGGGCCGCACCATTCGGCCCAGAAATCGACGACGACGGGTTCTGCGGATTCCAGAACTTCCGACTGGAAGTTATTGATATCGACTTTCACGGTAGCCATGGCTGCTCCTTTAACGGAATTGGGTGTTGAACCACATGTGATGGTCCGGTGCCGAATTTTCAATGTCCGGTATTTCACTTTGTCTTGACCGCTGCAAGCGCCAAACCGAGCGCCTTTTCGCTCAGCGTGAAGAGCGAAGCGTTCTCGGTATAGACAAGCATGCAATCGATACGCTTGTCAGGATAGAGCGGCGTCAGAATCTCGCGGTAGATCGCCAGCTGCGCCCGGTGCGCGAAGGGGATAGCCTCCTCCGTTGCCGGCGGCACCCGATTGGTCTTGTAGTCGAGAATGACGACGCGATCGGCAAGGACGGCAAGCCGGTCGATGCGGCCGGAGACGGCATAGCGCCGGTCTTCGAGCGTCAATGTTCCCATGATCGAGACCTCGGGCTGGGCCTGTGCACCGAGAACAGCCTGTAGACCTTCCTCGTCCAATAGTTTCAGAACCGAATCGACAAGCTTGCGCCGTTCGGCTTCCGGCCAGAATCGGGCCGCCCTTTCGGCGTAACGGCTCGCCGCGTCAGGTCGTTCGCCAAGCGGAATTTCGGGAAGCGCCTGCAGCATGCGATGGATCAGCCTGCCCTTTTCCAGCGAACGATCGCTGCGCTCCTTTTCGCCGAACAGCGGCGAGACGACCAGCAGACCGCCCTCATCCTCATCGATAATCGTCCCGGCGCCGGAAGGACTGAGCGGCCGGGGCAGCTCAGCCTGCGGCGGCAATGGCCGCAACAGACCGTCGGGCAAGGTCTCCTCGCTGCCGCGCTCTTCGCTGCGATCGATACGCTCGAAGCGTCGTTCCACCCGCGGCACGCGCCATTTGACGCCCGGCCATTCCCCATCGGGACCGGAGAATGTGGTTGCCTCCACATGCGGATGGTCGTCGCGCAGTGCCGTCGAAATCATCATATGCCAGGTGTCGTTATTCACACGCACGCCACGATAGCCGCAGACGACCAGCCTGTCGGCGGCACGCGTCATGGCGACATAGAGCAACCGGCGATATTCTTCTTCCGCCAGCATCTGGATACGCGCGGCATCGTCCTGGGTCAACGAATTGGCGAGATCGGAGACAGGAACCCAGACGGGCATCGGCGGCTCGTCGGGGCCGGTCTCGATCAGGCGAAGCTTCGGCAGATGGGTATGGGTGAAGGCCTTCGAACCGCCGTCGACGAGAAAAACGATCGGTGCTTCAAGACCCTTGGAGGCATGCACCGTCATGATCCGCACCTCGTTGCGCCCCTTGTCCTGCTCGCGCTTCATCACCGGTGCTTCGAGCTCCAGCGTCGAGATGAAGGATTGCAGCCCGGGAAGGCCGGAGCTCTCGTGGTTGAGCGTGAAGGTCAGGAATTCGTCGAGAATATCGCTGACCTCGGTGCCGAGACGGGCAAGGAATTGCCGCCGCCCGCCATAGCTGCCCAGCACGCGCGCATAGAAATCGTGAACCGACAGGCTCCTGGACTGCCGGAGAAACAGCTCCAGCCTCTCGACGGCAGCGCGGAAACGTTCGGTGCCGTCGGCGGCGAAGCTTTTGAGATGGCTCCAGACGCTTTCATTGTCGCCGCGCAACGCGGCGATCGCAAAGATGTCGTCCTCCGAGAGATCGAAAAGCGGGCTCTTCAGCACGGCGGCGAGCGAAAGATCGTCTTCCGGCAGAAGCAGGAAACGGCCGAGCGCCAGCAGATCCTGCACGGCGATATGGCTGGTCAGCACCAGCCTGTCCGCGCCGGCGACGGGAATATCGCCGCGGCGCTTCAACGCCCGCGTCAACGCGTTGACGAAGGCGTCGCGCTTGCGCACCAGCACCAGGATGTCGCCGGCCTCGATCAGGCGCTCCTTGCCTTTGTCGACGATCGTTTCGCGGCCAACAAGCGTGCCGATCGAATGGGCGATCCGCCGCGCCAGGATTGCGGCCGGCGCGCTTTCCGGCGTCGCATCGAAGGGCGCCGTCCAGTCCTCCTCCTTCACCACCGCTTCCGGCGCAACCATCTCCCAGAGATCGACGGCGCCGGGATGTCCGATGCGGCTGGAACGATGCACGACCGGTTCGCCGAGCGCGCTGAGGCCGCGCGCATTCTCGGGTGTCTTGAAAATGTGGTCGACAGCCTCGAGCACGTCGGCAGTCGAGCGGAACGACAGCGGCAGCCGCACCGAGGAAAAACTCTGCCCGCTATCGGAAACGCGCCGCCGCGTCCGGTCGCTCTCCTCGGAAAAACGCTCGGGCCGCGCCCCCTGGAAGGAATAGATCGACTGCTTTTCGTCGCCGACGGCAAAAAGCGTGCGCACGATCGGCCGGGCGCTTTCGCCGGAGAAGAAATCTTCGGCGAGCGACTGGATGACGCTCCACTGGATCGGGCTGGTATCCTGCGCCTCGTCGACGAGGATATGATCGATGCCGCGATCGAGCTTGTAGTGGATCCAGGGGCCGACGCCACTTTTGGTCAGCAGGTCGGCAGTGCGGGTGATTAGGTCCTCGAAATCGAGTTGGCTGCGCTGCTTCTTCAACTCCTCATAGTCGTGATTCAGCCGATCGGCGAGCACGAGCGCTGCATGCGTGGCGCCGTACATCCGCATCAGCTTCAGCCGGTCGCGACTTGCTGCGACATGCGCGCGGGCAATGGCGATGGCCTCTGCCAGCTGCGGTGCCTCGGCAAGCATGGCCTTGACGAAGAATTGCGAGTCCGCCTTGGGCTCGCCCTTCACGGTCAGAAAGATCTTCTCGAGAAATTGCGCGCGTCTTGCGTCATCGCGCTCCCGCCCGGCCAGCCTGAGGCCGTAGGCAACCTCCTGCGCCTTCGTGCCACCCTTCTGGTCGGCCAGCGAGAGATAAAGCTCCAGCGTGCCACCCGAAAGCGCGGGCAAAGGCCAATATTGCGCCGCGATCCTGGCTTCCGTGTCACCGGCCGCAAGGCCGAGCCTTTTGCGCAGAACCATTTCCACGCCGCCCTGCCGTTCGGCCGTCGCGGTGAAACGACGAATGGCATTGCGGTTGGCGACGATGTCGCCGAGCAGGTTCTCCAGCCCGGATTCGTCGCCGAGATTGAGCACGTAGGCGAATGCCTCGGCAAGGGCGCTGTCTTCGTCAGGCGCCGTTGCCGTCAGCAGCGCCCGGCGCGCATCGGAAAGCAGCGCCACCGCCGCGCGATCGTCGAGAACCGAGAAATGGCCGGCAACGTTGGCCTCCAGCGGGAACTGATGCAGCAGCGCTTCGCAAAAGGCATGGATCGTCTGGATCTTCAGTCCGCCGGGCGTCTCCAGCGCCTTGGCAAACAGCCGGCGAGCCTCGGCAAGCTTCAGTCCGTCGGGAGCCACGCCTTCGATCTGCGTGATGCGCCGGCCGAGGTCTTCATCGTCAAGCACCACCCATTCCGCCAGCCGTTCGAAAACGCGGTTCGACATTTCCGACGCCGCAGCCTTGGTGTAGGTGAGGCATAAAATGGCGGAAGGCCGCGCGCCTGATAGCAGCAGCCGGATGACGCGCTGTGTCAGCACATGCGTCTTGCCGGAACCGGCATTGGCCGAGACCCATGCCGACCGCAGCGGATCGGAGGCAATCGCCTGCTGGATCGTCGTCCAGCCGATCCAGGCGCCCGGATCGTCGTCGTTGGGAAGGGCGGTCACATCACTCATCGCCGCCCTCTTCGGTTTCGGCCGTCGACCATTCGGAGACGCGGGCAAGATGATCGTAGTCGCCGCCGAAATCGAATTGCTGGGCCGGGATCAGCCGCGAGGTAAAGCCCCTTTCGTTGGATTGCAGCAACCCCACGAATTTGACCAGCTGGTCGATCGATTCGGCGGCGAGATCCATCGCCGATTTCGCCTTGTCGCTGCGGGCCGAGCTCTCGTTGTTGACGGTATCGACTTGAAAGCGGCTTCCCGGTCGCAGACGCACATAGAGAAGGTCCTGCGGCACGAGGCTGCCGGCATCGCGAAAAGCGCCGGCGCTCAAGGCCGCTGCTTCAAGTGCCAGCTGCGGATCGAGAAGCACGCGTGCCTGCGCCGGCGAGGGATTGTAGCCGGTCTTATAGTCGATGATGTCGGCCGAGTGTGGTCCGGTGACGTCGATCCGGTCTGCGACGCCGGTGAGCCGGATATTGATCGGCTCCAGCTCCATGCCGCCTCGCACTTCCGTCAACGTTTTCAGGATGCCATGTCGCCGTCCGGCCTCCCATTCGAGGAAGACGCGGGCGACGGCGCGAAAACGCGGCCGCCACACGGCATCGATATGCGGCGGCAACTTTTCCATGTCGAAAAGCTCGGAAAGGACGTGCTCCATCGCCGCTGCCGCATCCGGCGTGCCGGCGATATGGGCTTCGCGGATGAAACGGTCGATGATCTTGTGGTAGAGCGTCCCGCGTTCGGCCGCACCCGGGTCGCGATTGAACGGGTCGACGGGGTCGAGCCGCAGGATGCGGCGGGCATAGATGGCATAGGGATCACGGCGCAGCCGGCCGACTTCGCTGAAGGAATAGGATTTCGGCTGCAGCGCCAGCGGCGGTTTCGGCGAGGGTCGTTGCGCCGGCGCCTGACTGTCGCCCCGATCGATGAGAGCGGTCCACTGCAGGAAACGATTGCCGCGTCCCTTCAATTCCGCTTCGAACGCCTCTCCGCCGAGCGCCAGCAGCCGCTGCAGCCAACGCGAGGCAACGGTCGGCGTCGAGCCCTGGCGCAGCGCGCGCGAATAGATCAGATGGCGCGTGCCGTTTGCCATCTCGAAATCATGCGCCAGCTGGCCGATGCGCCGCTCCGGCGGCTCGAGGCCGATTTCCGTCTTCATCATTCGCGGAATGAAGGGATTGTTGGCGGTCTGTCCCGGCCAGGTGCCTTCGTTCAGGCCGCCGAGGATCAACGTATCGACGCTCTGCAGGCGGGCTTCCAGCGTGCCGAAGATGAAAAGCCTCGGATGGCTGAGCGCCCGTGGCTTCACCGCATGACCGGCGGCAAGGGCTGCCATGATGTCGATCCATTGCGGTCCGTCGGCCTCCATCTGGCCGTCCGTGTCGATCACTTCACCGAGCAGGGCGGCGAGGGCATCTCCCGCTTCGTTCGACCAGAGATCGGCGAGATTGCCTTGCGGATCGACTGCGACCGCTTCAAGCGAACGGCCGGTGCGTTCCGCCCATTCGGACAATGTGAAGCGCGCTGTTCTTCCGCGATCTTCCGGCCGGTGCCGCATCAGCGCCGAAGCCAGAGGCTCGGTCGCCTGTGTGACCCGCCGGGCAAGGTCGTATGCGGCGTCGGCGGCATCCCGCGAAAACGCTTTTCGCCATTGCGGCGCGTGCCTGTCCAGGGCTTGTTCGGCAAGTTGGTGCGTGAGCAGCAATTCCAGCGTGCTGATATCCACCTCTGACACGCCGCCGCGCAGCGCCAGCAGCTCGAGCGCCTCGGTAGCGGAAATCAAGGCGCCGCGCTCCAGGCCGAAGCGGGCAAGCGGATGTTTGAGCAGCGAGACGATCGCCACCGGATCGCCCGGCCGCAGCGCTGCCTCCAGCAGCACTTGCAGCAAGGTACCCTGCGGCATGGCCGAAAGCGGTGTGCCCGCCGAATCGTCGGCGAGGATGCCGAAGCGGGAAAGCTCGGCCATCACCCGCCGCGCGAGATTGCGGTCCGGAGTGATGAGCGCTGCCCGGCTCTCGCCGTCCTGTCCCGGCCTCTCCAACGCAAGCCGGAGCGCGATGGCAATTGCGGTTGCTTCCTCGCGCTCATTGGCGGCTTCAATCAGCGAGATATCGGAGACCGCCGAAGACAGCGCGCCTGCCGGCAGGTTGTTTTTCCATGCTCCCCAGTCACTGGTCGCCTCCGCCGGGGCAAGTGCCCGCGACAGGATTTCGGCACGCCGCTCAAGATCGGCCTCCGGTCTGTCGAGAAGCGTGACATCGGCCCGCGTCAGCTTCAGCCGCTTGAGCAGCGACGACAGACCATATTGCGGATGGCTCCGGCTTGCCGGATTGGCATGTTGGCCTGGCGCCGGTTCCGGCGCGACCATCTGCCAGTGCTTCTCGGGCATGGAGAGATCGAGCCCCGGAAGCACGATTACGCCTTCCGGCAGATGGGCGACCGCGGCAATGAGATCGGCAGTGGCGGGAACGGAACCCGTCGAACCGGCGATGATGATCGGCCCGGCGGGTTTCGTTGCCGAAAGCCGGCTTGCTTCGGCCCGGAGAATGGCGTTTCTGTGCCGCGCCGGCGAGGATTTGCCGAGCTCGGACAGCCGCTCGGGCCAGAAGGCGCTGGCGATCTGCAGGAACTCCGCCGTCAACTGCCACCAGGCGGCATAATCGCCAGTATCGAGTTTCGACAGCTCCGACCAGTCGAGATCCTCGGTCTCGATGGAATCGATCAGCTCGGCAAGATTGCGGGCGAGCCAGATCGCATCGGCCGGGCTTGCCGGCGCGACGAGCGGCGAGTCCGAGTGAATGTGGCGGACGATCTCCGGCAGCTTGTTTCGCCAGGCGAGGATCAGACGCGCAAGCTCCAGCAGACGGGCGGTATTCGATAGCGGCTGAGCGAGATCGATCGTTGCCGGCAGCGCCTCGTCGAAATAGCCGCTATCGTCATCGGTTTCGCCGAGCGGGCGGATGACGGGGAGGATCGCCGAGCGGCCGCCGAGCAGGTCGACGAATTCGGAACGCAGCACACGCACGGCGCGCCGGGTCGGCAAATAGATCGTTACTTTGGCAAGCGATAGCGGATCATTGGCGTCGTGCCGGAAAATCGGCGTCAATCGGCCGTCGCAAAGTGTCGTTGCCAGCGTTTTCAGGAAGGAGAGGCCCGCCGGGATCGTCAGGATGCGTGGCTGGTGCCGCTCCGCCATGGCTTACGCAAACGTCCGCAATCGCCGGATCGTTTCCTCCGCCTCGCCGATCGCCTCGGGCGTGCCGACCGTCAGCCAATGGCCTTCGAGCACCATGCCGAAAAGCCGGCCACGCGCAATCGCCTTGTCGAAATAGATATTGAGGTTGAAGGCATCCTTCGGCGCATCGTCGAACAGCGACGGGTTCATGGTGATCGCGCCGGCATAGACGACGGGATTGGACGGATCGTCGCGATAACGCGTCAGCCGGCCATCGGCCGCAAGACTGAAGTCGTTCTTGCCATTGTGACCCGTCGTATCCTCGATCCCGACGCAAAGCAGCGCCATATCCATGCGCTCGGCATCGAAGAATCCGGCTAAGCGTTCCAGGTTCGTCGGCCGCCCCGGCTGTTCGCCGATCCAGAAGAGATCGGCGTTCATGACGAAGATATTGTCGCGGTCAAGCAGCCTCAACCCCTTTGCAAGGCCGCCGCCGGAATTCATCAGTGCGTCCCGCTCGTCCGATATGACGATGTCGAGGCCGTGATAATTCCTGAGATGTTCGAGCATCTGGTCGGCGTGGTGATGAACGTTGACGACGGCGCGTTCGATACCGGCGGCCACCAGGCAATCCAGCGCGTAATCGATCATCGGCTTGCCGTCGATCTTCACCAGCGGCTTCGGGATCGTGTCGGTGATCGGGCGCATGCGGGTTCCGAGACCCGCGGCCAGTACCATGGCTTGTCTGATGGTCATTCTGATCCGGAACTTATGATTCGCTCTGGCCTATTCCAGCCCTTGCGCACCAATCGCGCAAGGGGGCAAGCGTTTCATGCTCGAGCGCGACGTGCAGATAGGAAAGCGTGCGCGGCATATGTTTCAGATAGCCCGGCTTGCCGTCGCGCCGCAACAGCCGCACCCAGAGGCCGGCAAGCTTGCAGTTGCGCTGCGCCGACATGATCGCCCAGGCCTTCATAAATCCGGCTTCGTCGAAACCGCGCTCTGCGCGGCGAAGCGTCAGATAATCATCCATCAGCTGCCGGAAGAGGTCCGGCTCGATCGTTACGCGCGCATCCTGGACGATCGAGGCAAGATCATAGGCCGTTGGTCCGATCATCGCGTCCTGGAAATCGATGAGGCCGATCTTGCGAATACCGCTTTCATGTTCGCGCCAGATGATGTTCGGCGAGTGGAAGTCGCGCAGCAGCAGGTTCTTCTCGGCCGTTGCGAGCTCGTCGATGAGCGCGTCCCAGATCGCCAGATATTCCGCCCGTTCGGCTTCCGTTGCAGGTGCGCCCTGGCGCTTCCAGGGCAGGTGCCAGTCGAGCACCAGCCGCACCTCCATCTTCATCGCCGTGCGGTCGAAATCAGGAATATGATGGACATGCCCCTTTCCAACGGGGATGTCCTGCGGAAATTTCAGGGCGTGCAGTCTGGCCAGGCAGGCAACGCTTTCGCGATAGCGTTCGACAACCGGCTGTCCGTGGGCATCCAGCACGCCTTCGCTGCCAAGATCTTCGATCAGCAGGATACCCTTGTCATAATCCACCTTGTAGACTTCGGGCGCCGCAAAACCGTTCTTGCGCAGCGCATCGGCGATCGCCACGAAGGGATAAGCGTTTTCGGCGAGATGCGCGACTTTCGGATAGGGTTTGCCGTCGAGAACCGGCGGGCCTTCAGCAAGCGGCGGCCAGTCCATCAGGATGATGCGTCGGTTCCCGGCCTTCGGATAGATCGCCTCATAGGCGCGCAACGAGGCATCACCGGTCAGGAATCGGCGTTTCGCTTCGGGATAACCTGCACCGTCAAGGAAATCGCGGATCGCCAGGACGCGGTGGATGCGTGTATTTTGCGCGCCAGCAGCTTCGATCGTCGCCCGCCGGCCGCTGCCTTCATGCGCCAACGTCAGGGTGATGCGCTCCGCGGGCAGTTCGCTCCCCGCCATCTCCGGCCATTCGACGAGACAGATGCCATTTTGCAGAGCCTCGTCGAAGCCAAGCTCCGTCAGTTCGGCAGGATCGCCGAGCCGGTAGAGATCGAAATGCGAAACGGCGATGCGCAGATCATAGGATTGCACCAGCGTGAAGGTCGGGCTCGGAACCTCGAGCCCCTCGTCATCGGCCATGGCACGCAGGATCGCGCGGGCGAGCGAGGATTTCCCCGCGCCGAGATCGCCGGAAAGGGCAAGGCAATCGCCGGCCTTCAGGGCCAGCGCCAGGTCCTCACCGAGGCGGATGGTGGCCGCCTCGTCTTTCAGGAAAAGCGAAATCGTATCACCGGTGGTCATTCGGCTGCGGCGGAATGCGGTACATCGACCGAGGGGATACGGCAGACGACGGTCGTCCCCTTGCCCGGCTCGCTGTCGATCGTCACATCGCCATGATGCAGACTGACGAAGCTGTCGACGATCGAGAGACCGAGGCCGGCGCCGCCGCGTTTGCCGCTTTTCGCTCCCGTGGCAAAACGGTCGAAGACGGTCGCGATCATGTCGGGTGAGATGCCGGGGCCGCGATCACTGACGGCGAAGACGAAATCCGTGCCTTCGCGATGGCATTCCAGCGAGATCGACGTGCCTTCGGGCGAGAAATTCGCCGCATTGGACAGAAGCTTCAGAAGGATCTGTTTCAGCCGCTGCGGATCGGCAACGATCGAGCCGAGATAGGCAGGAGCGGTGATTTCAAGTGCGACGCCGCTTTCGTGGAGCCGATCGGCGATCTGCATCGAGACGTCGTCGAGCAGGCCGTTGAGATCGATATCCGCATAATTGAGGCGCATGATGCCGGCATCGACGGTCGCAAGGTCGAGAATATCGTTGACGAGCGTCAACAGAACCGAGGACGAGGTGGAGATATGGTCGATATATTCGGCCTGCCGTTCGGTCAGCGGCCCGACGCCCGGTGTGCGCAGGAGATCGGTGAAGCCGATAATGTTGGTCAGTGGCGAACGCAGTTCATAGGAAACGTGCTGGACGAAGTCGTTCTTCAGCTCGTCGGCCTTGCGCAACGCTTCGTTCTTCTCGGTCAGCGCCCGCTCGGCGCGCACGCTGTCCGTCATGTTGACGAAGGTCAGCATGGTCTGGGCGTTCGGCAGCGGGATGACGGCATAGTCGAGCACGAGGCCGGAGAAGAGTTCCAGCGTTCCCTGGCCCGAGCGGCGTTCGTCGTCGAAGCTGGTGATCAGTTCCGCGAAGGTCTTCCAGCCGTCCGGCCGGTCATAGGACGGGGCGCAGGCCTCGCCCAGCGCACGGATATGGGTGCCGGGCTTGGCTTCGGTTTCGGTGATCCCCCAAAGCGCGCGAAAGGCCGGGTTGGAAAGGCGGATGCGTCCGTCAGGACCGAACACCGCCACACCTTCGGAAAGATGGTCGATCGTTTCGCCCTGCACCTTGACCAGCGTGTTGTAGCGCGTTTCGAGGTCGACCTGCTCGGTCAGATTTTCGAACACCCAGGTGGCGCCGCCCTGCGGATGAGCGGTGGCGAAGACCCGCAACGTCTGCCCGTTCGGCAGGTGCCAGAGATCCGTTTGCGTGTCGAGCGCGCGATAGACGGAAAGCGCGGCTTCCTTCCAGCTTTTCCAGTTGAGCTGGTCCGGCAACTTCTTGGCGGCGCGCAACCGCTCGAGCAACTCGCTATTGTCGGGCCGGCCTTCGAGGAAGGCGATATCAAGCTCCCAGAGCGCGACGAAGGCCTGGTTGTAGAATTGCAGCCGGCGCTCGCCGTCGAAGATGGCAACCGGCGTGGCGAGATGGTCGAGCGTTTCGGCATGGCTCTTCAGCGTCCGTTCCAGCTCGGCACGCACGGCCTCTATGTCGGACACATCGATCGCGATGCCGGCCGAGCCGCCGGGAACCCTGACGTCGACAACGTCGAAGAATGTCCGGTTGCCGTGCACGACCGTCGAGATCTTGTCGTGGAAGGGCGATTCCGGCGTCGTCGTGGCGCGAATGCGTTCGCGCGCGACGGTCGTCAGCATCTCGCGGCCTTCATTGATCGCCTGCTGCGGCGATCGCGCTTCGACCGCCTCGCCATAAGCCTGGTTGACCCAGGTGAGGCGGCCCACCGGGTCGCGCTGCCAGGCCGGCATGTCGATCGCGTCGAGCATGGTCTGGAAGGCCGAGATCGAGGTCATCAGCCGGTCGCGCTCGATCCTGAGCTCTGCCAGCTCGGCGCGCAGATTGTTGAGCGCCACGAAACGGACGAAGGCACGCCCGCCGGAAACCCGGCCCTGCGCCTCGAGGATCTCGTCGCGGATGGTTTCGACCACCATGTCGAAGCTCTGCGCCTCGTCGCGCAGCCGGTCGATCGCCTTTTCCAGCTCGGAAGCCGAACGTGACTTCAGCCACAGGCCGAAGGCCAGGAATTCGCCGTCTTGCGGCGCGCCGGTCTCGGGCGGAAGCTGGCCGAGCAGTTCGGGCCGCGCATTGCCGTCCCAGATGACGATCCGCCGGTTCTTGTCGGCGATCAGAGCCTGGTATTGCGAAATGCGCTGCTGGGCATCGGAGAGCGCCGAGCGGATTTCCCGGCTCTCGTTTTCCAGGTTGCCGCGCTGGCGCACCAGCCACAGCGTCGACAGCAGGGCTGCCGATATGACGCCGATGACGACGGAAACACCGATCACCTGCGAGGATGTGAAGAGGTGAGCCGAGGCCGCCGCCTGCTGCTCCGCCTGTGCCAGAGCCGGCCGCGCCAGGGTGGCGAGCGCCGTCCCGGCCGCGCAGCTTTTCAGGAAGCGCGCCAATGGTCCGTGCTCTTGCTTTACGGCCTCGTGCGCCGTTGCAGATTGATATCCTTGGCCTGCCATGAGCGGGCGGCGATCGGCGCGAGCGCCATCATCGACCTGACCGGGCAGGCTGCTTTTCATTTCCGACATCCGCGGTATGTCTCCGTCCTTCAATGTGCCGCATTACGACAAGACATCCCATTTTCGCAGCGGTCGGACAGGGTCCTGCGCCACGAATCAAGTCTTAAAACAATACTTCGGAAGGGAATCTGCGGGAAGGGAGCGTCCAAAAAATAAGCCGCGGCATTTGTCAATGCCGCGGCTTCTACATCTTGTGGATATTAACGATCAAATCAATATCTGTAGTGGTCGGACTTGAACGGGCCCTTCGGCGAGACGCCGATATAGGCAGCCTGTTCCGCAGAAAGCTCGGTCAGCTTCACGCCGAGCTTGTCGAGATGCAGGCGTGCGACCTTCTCGTCGAGATGCTTCGGCAGGATATAGACCTGGTTGGAATACTGGTCGGGCTTGGTGAAGAGCTCGATCTGCGCCAGCGTCTGGTTGGTGAACGAAGCCGACATCACGAAGGACGGATGGCCGGTGGCGTTGCCGAGGTTGAGCAGACGGCCTTCGGACAGAAGGATGATGCGGTTGCCCTTGGGGAATTCGATCAGGTCGACCTGCGGCTTGACGTTGGTCCACTTGAGATTGCGCAGTGCAGCGACTTCGATTTCGTTGTCGAAGTGACCGATATTGCCGACGATCGCCATATCCTTCATCGCCCGCATATGGTCGATGCGGATGACGTCCTTGTTGCCGGTGGTGGTGATGAAGATATCGGCCGAGGAAACGACGTCCTCGAGCAGAACGACTTCGTAACCGTCCATCGCAGCCTGCAATGCGCAGATCGGATCGGCTTCGGTCACCTTGACGCGGGCGCCGGCGCCGGAGAGCGAAGCGGCAGAACCCTTGCCGACGTCGCCGTATCCGCAGACGACGGCAACTTTGCCGGCCATCATGACGTCGGTGCCGCGGCGGATGCCGTCGACCAGCGATTCCTTGCAGCCATACTTGTTGTCGAACTTCGACTTGGTGACCGAGTCGTTGACGTTGATCGCCGGGAAGGGTAGCAGGCCCTTCTGGCTGAGTTGGTAAAGGCGGTTGACGCCGGTCGTCGTTTCCTCGGTGACGCCCTTGATCGCGTCGCGCTGCTTGGTGAACCAGCCGGGCGAAGCGGCAAGACGCTTCTTGATCTGTGCGAAGAGGATTTCCTCTTCTTCGGAATGTGGATGAGACAGCACATCCTCGCCGGCTTCTGCGCGGGCGCCAAGCAGGATATACATGGTGGCGTCGCCGCCGTCATCGAGGATCATGTTGGAAAGGCCGCCATCGGCCCACTGGAAGATCTTGTCGGTATAGACCCAGTAATCTTCGAGCGATTCGCCCTTGATGGCGAAGACAGGCACGCCGGAAGCGGCGATCGCGGCAGCGGCATGATCCTGCGTCGAGAAGATGTTGCACGAGGCCCAGCGGACTTCGGCGCCGAGCGCGACCAGCGTCTCGATGAGCACGGCCGTCTGGATAGTCATGTGCAGCGAGCCGGTGATGCGCGCGCCCTTCAGCGGCTTTGTCTGGCCGAATTCGCTGCGGCAGGACATCAGCCCCGGCATTTCGGTTTCGGCGATCGTAATTTCCTTGCGGCCGAAATCCGCAAGCCCGATATCGGCGACGACATAATCTTTTTCAGTGCTCATAGAGGCCTCCAGGCTGAAAAACGTCTCAAAATTGGCGCAGGCGCGAAGGATGACCCACGTGCAAGCGCACGGCATGTCCGCCGTTTAGCAGGCTTCGCCGGTGATGGCAATAAGGATATAAAGAAGTCTTTATATGTTTATATGAACGCGATCCGAGCTCACATCTCCTCGCCGAACCTGTTCTGGATCAGCTGGTCCAGCGCCTCCAGCGCTTCCTCGGCCTGGCTGCCGCTTGCCGAGACGACGACGCTCGAGCCGGGGCTTGCCGCAAGCATCATCAGGCCCATGATGGAGGTACCGCCGACCGTCATTCCGTCCTTGGAAACGGTGATGGCGGCATCGAAGGTCTCGACCATCTGCACGAATTTGGCGGAAGCGCGCGCGTGAAGACCGCGCTTGTTGATGATAAGGAGTTCCCGGGAGAGCGACGTCATGAATGCCCGTTATTTTCCGCTGAGCACACGGCTGGCGACGTTGATATATTTTCGCCCGGCTTCGGAGGCCTCCACCAGCGCCTTCTCCATGTTGTTCTCGCCGCGCACCCCGGCAAGCTTGATCAACATCGGCAGGTTGACGCCGGCAATGACCTCGGTATGGCCGCTGCTCATGACTGATATGGCAAGATTGGACGGTGTGCCGCCGAACATGTCGGTCAGAATGACGACGCCGTGGCCATCATCGGCACCGGAAACGGCTTCCAGAATGTCCTGCCGTCTCTGGTCCATGTCGTCTTCGGGGCCAATACAGACCGTCTCGATGAATTTCTGAGGACCGACGACGTGCTCGACAGCATGACGAAACTCTTCAGCCAGCTTGCCATGAGTGACAAGCACAAGTCCGATCATGATATTACTGCTCCCATATACAAACGGTGGCCCCAATATCGCAATGCAGCAATTACGTCCACCGGTGGGGGCACATCTTGGCTATGAAAAGCCGAAGTGCAAGATAAAAATGCGAATATATAAGGCAGATTGACCAATCCGGAAGGCCTCAGCGCCCGATATCCGGCACTTTTGCCATCAGGATCGCAAGGGGTGAGGAAACGCCTGTGAGCAACCGCAATGCGGGAAGTGAAAAACCGGCGGCAAGGCTCACCATTTCGCCCTCGGGAGGCACCCGGTTTTCACCGGTAGCGCTGCCCGGAAGCACGGCATAATGCATGGCCGCCCTGGGAATATGGTCCTGACGAACGATGCCGGTGCCGCGAAGTTCGATCAGCCCGGTGATCGACGGCGGGCACGAGGCGATCACCGCGCCGGCCTCTCTTGAGAGAAGAACTTGATCGTCGGCGACCAGCGCCGTGAAAAGACCGAGCCGCCGCGCCTCGGTCATGCAGGTGAAGGCCAGCATCGATTTTCCCCAGCCGGAGGGGCCGCTGAACAGCAGCCCCGTCTTGCCGACGACGATCGCCGTCGCATGGACGTTGAAACCTGCCTCGGTCATGCTGCGGCGCCGATTGGCAAAGAGAGGATGAAGCGCGCGCCGAGTATATGCCCGCTCTCGGCATCGGTGATGTTTTCGGCTCTCAGCGAACCGCCATGCGCTTCGGCGATCTGCCGGCTGATCGACAGGCCGAGCCCCGAATTCTGGCCGAAGCCTTCCGCCTCCGGCCGGTCCGTATAGAAGCGCTCGAAGATACGGTCGATATTTTCTGCCTGGATGCCGGGGCCGTTGTCTTCGATCGTGGTGACGCAGCGCGAGCGTGTCCGCACCAGCCGCACGGTAATCTTGCCGCCCTTTTCCGGCACGAAAGAGCGGGCATTCTCGATCAGGTTGGCGATGATCTGGCCGATGCGTAGATCGTGGCCGTTGACGACGAAGCGCGTCTTGACGTTCGGCTTGCGTTCGATCGCATATTCGATTTCCACCTGCTTCTTGGTGCTCCTGACCTGGCGCGAAACCTCGATGAGGTCGCGCAGCAGCACCTCCATGTCGACGGAACCGGCATCGACGCGTGCGAGTTCGGCGTCGAGACGGGAGGCGTCGGAGATATCGCTGATCAGCCGGTCGAGGCGGCGGACATCATGCTGGATGACGTCCATCAGCCGCTTCTTGGAATCGTCGGATTTGGCAAGCGGCAGCGTTTCGACGGCGCTGCGCAGCGAGGTCAGCGGGTTCTTGAGCTCATGGCTGACATCGGCCGCGAAACTTTCGATCGCATCGATGCGGTCGTAGAGCGCCGTCGTCATCTCGCGCAATGCGATGGAAAGGTTGCCGATTTCATCCTGGCGGGCAGAGAAGTCGGGGATTTCCTCACGCGTCTTGGCGCCGCGGCGCACACGGATGGCAGCTGCCGAAAGACGGCGCAGCGGATTGGCGATGGTCGACGACAGCACCAGCGAAAGCAGCACGTTGACGAGTGTCGCCACGCCGAAGACGCGCATGATGGCAAGCCGCTCGGCGTGGACGATATTGTCGATGTCGCCCGCCTGTGTCGACAACAACAGCACGCCGAGCACGGCACGGAAGCGCTGGATCGGCACGGCGACGGAAACGATGAGCTCCCCTTTTTCGGTGGTGCGCACGACTGCGCCGCGCACGCCGGTGAGCGCGTTCATCACTTCGGGATAGATCGAGCCGTCGCCGCCCGGCGCTTCCTTATAGAGCGGCAGATTGCCGGGCTGCAACGCCTTGTTGAACAGGGTAGCGAACCACTCGCTCCAGGTCTGTTTCTCTTCCTCCACCGGCGGCAGGTCGAAGCGCAGCACCTGGCCGCGCGAATAGAGATGGCGCGAGTCGAGCAGCAGGTTGGCATCGGCATCGAAGATGCGCGCGCGGGTGCGCGTCGGAGAGATCAGCCGGCGCAGGACCGGCGCGACCTTTTCGGGATCGATCGGGAATTCAAGGTCCTCGTCGTTCGGCACCGGGGTGATGCTCTGGCCGGCCTGCAGCTCGAGCAGCTTCTGCGGATCGATGGTAATCGAGTTCGTATCGACCGACGCGGAGGCCGAAACAGCGCCGGCGATGATTTCGCCCTGCGTCAATAGGCTTTCGGCGCGAGCGTCGATCAATCCCTCGCGGAACTGGTTAAGGTAGAGGATGCCGCCGACGAGCACCACCAGCGCGACGAGATTGAAGAACAGGATGCGCCGCGTCAGGCTCGAAAAGACGGCATTGCCGAAGATGCGGCGGATCAGCGTGAAGGGATGCGACCAACGGCGGCCTCGGACGCGACGGGTGCTCACGCCCTCCGCATCGTCGAGATCCCTTTCCTGCACCAACTGTGCCAATGACAGGCCCTTTCGAAGGGCGGGGCCGGATGGACCGGCCCGCAGCCCTCAACATTTCCGACAGCGCCGCGCGTCGTTTCAGACGCGCAAAGGACGCTGTGACATTTTGAACTGCTGCATAATTTAATCCTTAAATCGATGCCGATTTAGGAAATCATGCAGGAGCGCGCTGCGCCGCCGGGGCTCAGGCTGCTTCGCGGAAGCGGTATCCCACTCCGTAGAGTGTTTCAATCATATCAAAGTCGGTGTCGACCATCTTGAATTTCTTGCGCAGCCGCTTGATGTGGCTGTCGATAGTCCGGTCGTCGACATAGACCTGTTCGTCATAGGCTGCGTCCATCAGCGCGTCGCGGCTTTTGACGACGCCGGGGCGCTGCGCCAGCGAATGCAGGATCAGGAATTCGGTCACCGTCAGCGTCACGGCCTCGCCTTTCCAGGTGCAGGTATGGCGTTCCTGGTCCATGACCAGCTGCCCGCGCTCCAGCGAGCGGGCCTGCTGCACCGCGCCGGTCTTCGGCGCGCCGCTGGAGCTGGTGCCGGCGGCGGCGGCTTCGCGGCTTGACGCGCGGCGCAGGACGGCGCGCACGCGCTCTACCAGCAGACGCTGCGAAAAAGGTTTGGTGATGAAATCATCGGCGCCCATCTTCAGGCCGAAGAGTTCATCGATCTCCTCATCCTTGGAGGTGAGGAAGATGACGGGAATATCCGACTTCTGCCGCAGGCGGCGCAGCAGTTCCATGCCGTCCATGCGCGGCATCTTGATGTCGAAGATCGCCAGCTGCGGCGGTCGCGCCAGCAGGCCGTCGAGCGCCGAAGCACCGTCCGTATACGTCTCGACCTTATATCCTTCGGCCTCCAGTGCGATCGACACCGAGGTGAGGATGTTGCGGTCGTCATCAACGAGCGCGATTGTCGGCATGGTGTTGGTCTCCGTCATCAGTGCGCAATCTCCCGGATTTGCTCTCCCCAGGCGGTCTCAGTGACCGGATGCGCTTATGGAGGATAAAGGTGGAACAAATTGTGGCAAAGATAAAGGGGAGGATTGTCGTTAAATTCGCCGGCAATCTGAGGTAGCGCATTCGAAAGTTTAAACGTGCCCTATTCAAACGATTTAAAATTAAGACGATAAATTTAAATCGATTAATTGTTTGATATCACTGAATTTTCTCAAGTTTTCCATCTTGTGTTTTAAAATTTCTGCCCGTATTTTCGCGGTTAGTTTTAACGGCAACGAGCCTGAGTGAAGGGAACTAGCCATGGAAATGTTCGGAGTTCATAACCCGGCAATAGAGCTGGCAACGGTTGGATTGGGCGGCGCAGCCAGCGTTCGCTACAACTTTTCCGCCGCCGCGCTCTATGAAGAAGCGATCCGCCGGGGCGAAGCCGAACTGACCGCTCAAGGCGCACTGCGGGCCATCACCGGCCAGCACACCGGCCGTTCGCCGCGCGACAAGTTCGTCGTTCGCGATATCAACACCGATGGCGAAATCTGGTGGGACAACAACAAGCCGATCTCGCCGGAGCATTTCGCCGTGCTGCGCGACGATATGCTGGCGCATGCCGCGGGCAAGGAGCTTTTCGCACAGGATCTCGTCGGCGGTGCCGAGGAAGGCCATGCTCTGCCGACCCGCGTCGTGACCGAATTCGCCTGGCATTCGCTGTTCATCCGCAATCTGCTGATCCGCCCTGACACCGCAGCGCTGTCCAGCTTCGTGCCGAAGCTGACAATCATCGATCTGCCGAGCTTCAAGGCCGATCCGGCCCGCCACGGCTGCCGTTCGGAAACTGTGATCGCCTGCGATCTCACCAACGGCCTCGTCCTCATCGGCGGCACCTCTTATGCCGGCGAAATGAAGAAATCGGTCTTCACCGTGCTCAACTACCTGCTGCCGGCCAAGGGCGTGATGCCGATGCACTGCTCGGCCAATGTCGGCCCGGACGGTGACGCGGCGGTCTTCTTCGGCCTTTCCGGCACGGGCAAGACGACGCTTTCGGCCGATCCGGCCCGGACGCTGATCGGCGATGACGAACACGGCTGGAGCGAAAACGGCATCTTCAACTTCGAAGGCGGCTGCTACGCCAAGACCATCCGCCTCTCGGCCGAAGCCGAGCCGGAAATCTATGCGACAACGCAGCGCTTCGGCACCGTGCTGGAAAACGTCGTGCTGAACGAAAGCCGCGAGCCGGATTTCGACGACGGGTCGCTGACCGAGAACACCCGTTGCGCCTATCCGATGGACTTCATCCCGAACGCTTCGGAAACCGGCCGTGCCGGGCATCCGAAGACGATCATCATGCTGACCGCCGATGCCTTTGGCGTCATGCCGCCGATCGCCCGATTGACGCCTGATCAGGCGATGTATCACTTCCTCTCCGGCTACACCGCCAAGGTGGCCGGCACCGAAAAGGGTGTCGTCGAGCCGGAAGCGACCTTCTCCACCTGTTTCGGCGCTCCTTTCATGCCGCGGCATCCGGCCGAATATGGCAATCTGCTCAAAGAGTTGATCGGTCGGCATGGCGTCCAATGCTGGCTTGTCAATACCGGCTGGACCGGTGGCGCCTACGGCACCGGCAAGCGCATGCCGATCAAGGCGACGCGTGCGCTTCTCGCTGCCGCCCTCAGCGGTGAACTTGGACAGGCCGAATTCCGTGCTGACACCAACTTCGGCTTCGCCGTGCCGGTCTCCGTCGACGGTGTCGACGGCGGCATTCTCGATCCGCGCTCGACCTGGGCCGACAAGGCAGCCTATGACGCGCAGGCCGAAAAGCTGGTCTCGATGTTCATCGCGAACTTCGCCAAATTCGAGAATCATGTCGACGGCGGCGTCCGCGATGCAGCCCCCGGCGTAAAGGTCGCTGCCGAATAAGCAGATCAAACCTCTGACTCACGTGAAACCCGGCATCGCAAGATCGCCGGGTTTTCCATGTCACAGCCGATATTTTCAATTCGCCGCCGATGTGAGATAGAACGCCGCATGGCCAGCGACGCGCTCTATATCGATGACAGGATCACCATCGCGGGATGGGAGCTGACGGAACAGTTCGTTCTGGCGGGCGGTCCCGGCGGGCAGAATGTCAACAAGGTCTCGACCGCTGTCCAGCTGTTCTTCAACATCGCGAATTCGCCGTCCCTCAATGATCGTGTCAAAACCAATGCGATCAAGCTCGCCGGCCGGCGTTTGTCGAAGGAGGGCGTGCTGATGATCGAGGCGAGCCGGTTTCGCAGCCAGGACCGAAACCGCGAGGATGCGCGCGACCGATTGAAGGAACTGATCCTCGAGGCCGCCAAGCCGCCGCCGCCGCCGCGCAAGAAGACCAGGCCGACCAAGGGTTCGGTCGAACGCCGCCTGAAGGAAAAATCCGGTCGCTCGGAAGTCAAGAAGATGCGCGGCCGCCCCGGCGGCAGCAGCGGTGAGTGACATGCCGGAGCTCTTGAGCGGCATCCGCCATCTCCCCGGTTACCTCGACCGAGCGCGTCAGGAGGCATTGGTCGAGGTAATCCGCACCGTCGTCGCCGAAGCGCCGCTCTATGTGCCCGCCATGCCTGGCACCGGCAAGCCGATGTCCGTGCGCATGACCAATTGCGGGCCGCTCGGCTGGGTGACGGACAAAGAGCGCGGCTATCGCTACCAGCCGACGCACCCGGCAACCGGCAGGCCCTGGCCTGATATGCCGCAGCAATTGCTCGATATCTGGAATGACGTTTCGGGTTACGACAAGCCGCCGGAAGCCTGCCTCGTTAATTTCTACTCCGACGAAGCGCGCATGGGCTTGCATCAGGACAAGGATGAACAGGATCTCAAAGCCCCGGTCGTCTCGATCTCGCTCGGCAACAGCTGCCTCTTTCGCGTCGGCGGCCTCAGCCGCAATGAGCGAACGCTATCTTTCAAGCTTTCGAGCGGTGATCTGGTCGTGCTGGGCGGCGAGGGGAGGCTGTGTTTCCACGGCGTCGACCGTATCCATCCGGCGACGTCGACGCTGCTGAAGAATGGCGGCCGCATCAATCTGACGCTGCGCCGCGTTAATCCCTGACTAGAGCAATTCCAGCAAAAGTGTGCAGCGGTTTTGCGTCCGGAATTGCGTAAAAACAAAGCGATAGAGCGTTTCCGTGATTCGGAGAAAAACGGAAAGGCTCTAACGACCGCCGCTATAGTTTTCGCAGCGCGACCTGCTCGATCAGGTGATCCTTGCCCTTTTTCAGGATGAGATCGGCGCGTGGACGCGTCGGCAGAATGTTCTGCCGCAGGTTCTTCAGGTTGATGTTTGCCCAAAGATCCTCGGCGATTTCGAGCGCTTCCGCGTCTGATATCGAGGCATAGCGATGGAAATAGGAATTCGGATCGCGGAAGGCGGTCTCGCGCAGCCGCATGAAGCGCGTGACGTACCAGTTGTGGATCTCGTCTTCGGCGGCATCGATATAGATCGAGAAGTCGAAGAAGTCGGAGACCATCGGCACGATCTTGCCGCCGGCCGGCAGGTCGCGCGATTGCAGCACGTTGATGCCCTCGAAGATCAGGATGTCGGGCCGGTCGACGATCTTGTATTCGTCCGGCAGCACGTCATAGACGAGGTGCGAATAGCTGGGCGCCTTCACATCCGGCCGCCCGGCCTTGATCGCCGAGAGGAAGCGCAGGATCGCACCCGTGTCGTAGCTTTCCGGAAAGCCTTTGCGCTGCATCAGCTTTTCCCGCTGCAGCACGGCGTTCGGATGGAGGAAGCCGTCGGTGGTGACGAGATCGACCTTCGGGCTGGAAGGCCAGCGCCCCAGGAGCTCCTTGAGGATACGGGCGGTGGTCGATTTGCCCACCGCGACCGAGCCGGCGATGCCGATGACGAAGGGCGTCTTCGTCACATCGGACAGGCTGAGGAAGCGGTTGCGCTGTTCAAACAGCATCTGCGAGGATTCGACATGCGCCGAGAGCAGCCGCGACAGCGACAGATAGATGCGCCGAACCTCGTCGAGATCGATCGGATCGCCCATCGAACGCAGCCGTTTGACCTCGTCGCTCGTCAGCGTCAACGGCGTATCGGCGCGGAATTTCGCCCATTGCTCGGAAGAGAAGAAGTGGTAAGGCGAATAGGATTCCGACTGGAAATGATCCAACGTTTCCGGCACCCCGATAATCTCAGTCGCGATACTCATGAACTCTGCCGGCTGGCCTTTTCCTTGAGGCCGGACTGCGCGGTTCTGCGCTCGAGCTCGGCCATGACATTCTCTAACGGTATTTCAGCAATCTTCAATACGACCAATAGGTGATAGAGCACATCGGCAGCCTCATAGGTCAGATTGTCGCGGTCGCCCGTCACCGCCGCCATCACGGCTTCGATCGCCTCTTCGCCGAGCTTTTTTGCCGCTTTCGGCTGGCCGGCGGCCACGAGCTTGGCTGTCCAGGATTGCTCCGGCGAGGCTTTCGATCGCTCTGCGACGATGCTTTCGAGATCGGAAAGGGAAAATCCGCTCATAGGTCCGCTTTCAAAGTTCAGTCGAGACGCATGTCGATGCCACACTTCGACATATAGTGCTTCGCTTCGCTGACGGAATAGGTGCCGAAGTGGAAGATCGACGCGGCAAGCACCGCATTGGCATGGCCTTCCTTCACCCCGGCGACGAGATCGTCGAGATCGCCGACGCCGCCGGACGCGATGACGGGCACACGCACCGCATCGGCGATCGCCCGCGTCAGCTCCAGATCGTAGCCGACCTTTGTGCCGTCGCGGTCCATCGAGGTGACCAGCAGCTCACCGGCGCCGCGCGCCACCATCTTCTCCGCGAATTCGACGGCATCGATGCCGGTCGCGTTGCGGCCACCATGCGTATAGATTTCCCAGGCGCTGAGATTGTCGCCGCCGACCGCCTGCGTGCGCCGGCGTTTGGCATCGATCGAAACGACGATGCACTGGTCGCCGAACTTGTCGGCTGCCTCAGTGACGAAGTCGGGATTGCTGACGGCTGCCGAATTGATCGAGACCTTGTCGGCACCGCACAGCAACAGCTTGCGGATATCGGCGATGGTGCGCACCCCGCCGCCGACGGTCAGCGGCATGAAGCATTGGTCGGCCGTGCGCGACACGACATCGAAGATCGTCTCGCGATTGTCCGAGGAAGCGGTGATGTCGAGGAAGCAGAGTTCGTCGGCGCCGGCCGCATCATAGGCCTTCGCGGCTTCGACGGGATCGCCGGCATCGACCAGATTGAGGAAGTTGACGCCCTTGACGACACGGCCGTCCTTGACGTCGAGGCAGGGAATGACACGGGCCTTGAGGGTCATTTATGCGGTCTCCTTGGCCCGGGCCGCCTTGATCAGCGCCAGCGCTTCCTTGGGATCGATACGGCCGTCATAAAGCGCACGGCCTGAAATCGCCCCTTCCAGCTTCCGCGCATCGGGCTCCAGCATGCGGCGGATATCGTCGAGAGAGGCAAGGCCGCCCGAGGCGATGACGGGAATGGAAACGGCGTCGGCAAGTTCCAGCGTCGAACTCCAGTTGATGCCGGTCAGAATACCGTCACGGTCGATATCGGTGTAGATGATCGCAGCGACGCCGGCGCCTTCGAATTTCCTGGCGAGTTCGATGATACCGAGTTCGGAGGCCTCCGCCCAACCCTCGACGGCCACCTTGCCGCCCTTGGCATCGATGCCGACGGCGACATGACCGGGAAATTTCCGGCAGGCCTCGATGACCAGCGCCGGATTTCTGACCGCGACGGTGCCGAGAATGACGCGCCGCAGCCCGTGTGACAGCCAGGCCTCGATATGATCGAGCGTGCGAATGCCGCCGCCGAGCTGCACGGGATTATCCGTTGCCTTCAAGATCGCTTCGACGGCATCGCCATTGGCCGAATGTCCCGCAAAGGCGCCGTCGAGATCGACCACATGCAGCCATTCGAAACCCTGATCTTCGAAGGATCTCGCCTGGGCGGCCGGATCGGTGTTGTAGACCGTCGCCTGCTGCATGTCGCCGAGCTTCAGGCGGACGCATTGGCCGCCTTTCAGGTCGATCGCGGGAAAAAGGATCATGTCGTCTTACGTCCGTAGAGTGGTCGGTACCATCAGCGCATTCCACGCATCTACGATATCCGATCGGAAAAAGACAGCGGCAATGGCAGCCGCGCCGAAAAGCAGAAGGAGGAGCAGGGTGACGGCAAAGCCGGCCCGGACCTGACGCCAGAAGCCCAGGCGCCTCTTGATCGATTTCTCGATGTTTCGCACCTGGCGCAACGCATCGCTGTTGACGGCGGTCAGCCGGATCTGCGGCTCCATCGCCTCGACATAGGTTTCGGCATAACTCGAAAGGATCTGCGAGGCGCGGTCGCGCAGCGTGTTGCGCAGGTCGGTCGAGAGATAATTGCTGTTGACGGCGGCAAGCTCGGCCTCATCGGGCGAACGGCCGGCATTTCGCTTGCGATGGCTGAGAACGAAATCGCGCTTTTGCCGCTCGTAGAGTGCGTAGGCGAGCAGGCCGATCAGATCGTCCTCACCTTCTATATAGAATTCCAGCACGGCCTCGGCGATATCGCCGGCGCTGACCCCGTTTTGCCGCCGGCTCGAACCGTCGTTTGCGGGGAAAGAGTCATGGATCATCGGTCCAGCCTTTCTTTCAGCGCCTTGGCTGCATTGGAAAGCGCCTTCCTGTGGATGGCTTCGTCGACACGGCGGATGACCGTGCCGCCGGGAAGCTTGATATCAGAAAAGGGGGGCAAGCCTTCCCTGGAGGGCCGCAACGTGTAGAACACCTTGCCTGATTTCCGTGAAGCCGGCATCGAGCGCACTCCTGTTCCGCCGTTCCATACTCGAACAGGATGATTTTAGGCCGGGTCGGCCTAAAATCTGAATCCTGTTCCACATTATACAGTCAGAGCATGATGTCGTCCGAAAACCGCTCACATTTTTCGGCATCATGCTCTAGGGACATAGACGGCTGTATTAAAAGCCAGCCCTTGGAGAAATTCCAGCAAAACCGTGTAGCCGTTTTGCTTCGGGATTGTGTGAACAATGCTTGACGGGTGCGGGGCTCTACGGGTTCCAGCGCAGAAAATTGGCGATCAGGGCCAGGCCGAGCTTCTGGCTCTTTTCCGGGTGAAACTGCGCCCCGACCATGTTGTCGCGCCCGACGAAAGCAGTCATCGGACCGCCATAGTCGGCCGTCGCAATAACATCCTCGGCGTTTTCGGCGGCAAGATGGTAGGAATGCACGAAATAGGCGTGCAGTCCCTGCGACCCCGTCGGAATTCCTTCGAAGAGCGGATGTTCGCGCTTCAGGTCGAGCGTGTTCCAGCCGATCTGCGGGATCTTGAGTGCCGGATCATCCGGCGTCATCTCGACGACGTTACCGGGAATCCAGCCGAAACCCTGCGTCACGGTCTTCTCGAGGCCGCGCGAGGACATGAGCTGCATGCCGACGCAGATGCCGAGGAACGGCCGCGCCTTCTTCTCGACAGCCTCGATCAGCACCTCGGCCATATCAGGCACGGCATCGAGGCCGCGCCGGCAATCGGCATAGGCGCCGACACCGGGAAGCACGATACGATCGGCCGCGGCAACATCCTCCGCCCTGTCGGTGAGATCGATATGGGCATCGATGCCAGCTTCGTGGGCGGCACGCTCGAAAGCCTTGGTCGCCGAGCGCAGGTTGCCGGAGCCATAGTCGATAATCGCGACGCGCATCGTCAGCGTCCTCCATCAAAACCAAAGAGACCAAGCGATGTTGCATCGCCGTGCGGGCCGTTCGGACGGGCCTTGTTCTGCCAGTCCGGTGCCGCGGCGTCGTCACTGGTTGCGATAGCCGCCCTGTCCGAAAAATAGACCTGCTCAGCAGTGCCGATCGTATCGGCTGCAATGAGTGCGTCTTCGTTCCAGCCCTTGGCAGCAAGGTTGCGGACCCGGAAATTCTGGCCCTCGAGACCGACCAGCATATTCACGCCCAGCAAGATTGCCGCTCCCGCCGGCCCGAGGCCGGGTTCGTCCATCAGCGCACCACCAATCCCCTGCAGCAGAAAGGCCGCGGCCGCATGCAGCCAAAGCCGATGCGCCAGCAGCCAAACCCATGGAAACAGGAAGCCGAGCAGCGTGAAGCCGTCACGGATGGTTCGCGTCTCGTCGGCCGTGGCGCTCGTGCTACCGGGCGGTGTCAGGAAGATATAGCTGGATGTCATTGCCGCCGCTCCCTTGAAGGGCTCAGACGAGCGTGCCCTTGGTCGAGGGAACACGGCCTGCCTGTCTCGGATCGATCTCTGTCGCCGTGCGCAATGCACGCGCAACGGCCTTGAAGCATGTCTCGGCAATATGGTGATTGTTGGCGCCATAATGGTTGAGAATATGCAAGGTGATGCCGGCATTCTGGGCGAGCGCATGGAAGAATTCGCGAACGAGTTCGGTGTCGAAAGTGCCGATCTTCGGCGCGCTGAAGGCGACATTCCAGACGAGGAACGGCCGGCCGGAAAGATCGACCGCAGCCTTGGTCATCGTCTCGTCCATGGCGAGATCGATCGACGCGTAGCGGGTGATGCCGCGCCGGTCGCCGAGAGCCTTGGAGATCGCCTGGCCGATGGCGATGCCGGTATCTTCGACCGTATGATGGTCGTCGATATGCAGGTCGCCCTTGGCATCGATCTCCATGTCGATGAGCGAATGTCGCGAAAGCTGGTCGAGCATGTGGTCGAAGAAGCCGACGCCAGTCGAAATCGTCGATTTGCCGGTGCCGTCGAGATTGACGGAAACGGAAATCGAGGTTTCGTTGGTCTTGCGGGAAACGCTGCCCGTGCGGCTTGCTGCGGTCTCGGCCATATGGCCCTCCATCGGGAATAAGGCCGTTCCTTATCAGGCGCATCGGGAAATATCCAGAAGCCGGGCAAGAGAAAAGCCGGCCCATTTGCAATCGGCGCCAGTCCACTTACATAGGGCTCAACGGGGCCGGCATGCGGCCCGGCAGACAGGTGTTTTATGACAACAATCATTACAGTTCGAAAAGGCGGTAAGGTGGTGATGGCGGGCGACGGCCAGGTGAGCCTCGGCCAGACCGTCATGAAGGGCAATGCCCGCAAGGTGCGCCGTATCGGCAAGGGCGAAGTCGTTGCCGGTTTCGCCGGCGCCACTGCCGATGCCTTTACCCTGCTCGAAAGGCTTGAAAAGAAGCTTGAGCAATATCCCGGTCAGCTGATGCGCGCTGCCGTCGAGCTTGCCAAGGACTGGCGCACCGACAAATACCTGCGCAATCTCGAAGCCATGATGCTCGTCGCCGACAAGTCGATCACGCTGGCGATCACCGGCAATGGCGACGTTCTGGAACCGGAGCATGGCACGACGGCGATCGGTTCCGGCGGCAATTTTGCCCTCGCCGCCGCCCTCGCACTCATGGATACCGACAAATCGGCCGAAGAGATTGCTCGCCGCGCCCTCGATATCGCCGCCGACATCTGCGTCTACACAAACCACAACGTCGTGGTGGAATCGCTGGATGCCGAAGGCTGAACCCTATGCCTTCCGGCCGCTTGCCGCGACTGACCTGCCGCTCCTCGCCGAATGGCTGGAAAGCCGGCATGTCAGGCGTTGGTGGAGCGAACCGGCCAAGGCGCTGGCTTCGATGGAAAAGCATATCGATTCGGCCTCCGTCTCGTGCTTCATCGTCACGCTGAATGGAAGGGACTTCGCCTTTATCCAGGCGGCCGATCTCGACGACGTGGACGATGAAGCGCTCGCCGATCAGCCGAAGGGCACCTACGGCATCGACCAGTTCATCGGCATCGAGGAACTCGCGGGCAAGGGTCATGGACCGGCCTTTATGGTAGGGTTCTGCGATGTGCTCTTTGCAAAGGGCGCGCAGCGGATCCTCGTCGATCCGCATCCTGACAATGCATTCGCAATCAGAGCCTATACCAAGGCGGGCTTTCAAGGACTTGGCGAAACAACGACTAATTACGGCCGGGCGCTGTTGATGGCCCTGGACCGCCAGGAGAATGATACGCAATGACCACTTTTTCCCCCCGCGAGATCGTTTCCGAGCTCGATCGCTACATCATCGGCCAGCATGACGCCAAGCGCGCCGTTGCGATTGCGCTGCGCAACCGCTGGCGCCGCCAGCAGCTCGATCCGAGCCTGCGAGACGAAGTCATGCCGAAGAACATCCTGATGATCGGCCCGACCGGTGTCGGCAAGACGGAAATCTCCCGCCGTCTGGCAAAACTCGCCGGCGCGCCCTTCATCAAGGTGGAAGCCACCAAGTTCACCGAAGTCGGCTATGTCGGCCGCGATGTCGAGCAGATCATCCGCGACCTCGTCGAGGTCGGCATCGGCCTGGTGCGCGAGAAGAAGCGGGCCGAGGTGCAGGCCAAGGCGCATGTGAGCGCCGAGGAGCGTGTTCTCGATGCGCTGGTCGGCACGACAGCATCACCCGCAACGCGCGAAAACTTCCGCAAGAAGCTCCGGGACGGCGAACTTGACGACAAGGAAATCGATATCGAAGTGGCCGATGCCGGTTCCGGCATGGGAGGTTTCGAAATTCCCGGCATGCCGGGCGCCAATATCGGCGTGCTGAACCTGTCGGAAATGTTCGGCAAGGCGATGGGCGGCCGCACCAAGAAGGTCCGCACCACAGTCAAGGCCTCGTATAGTGACCTGATCCGCGACGAATCCGACAAGCTGATCGACAACGAAGTGATCCAGCGTGAAGCCGTTCGCTCCACCGAGAATGACGGTATCGTCTTCCTTGACGAAATCGACAAGATTGCAGCCCGCGACGGTGGCATGGGCGCCGGCGTTTCGCGCGAAGGCGTGCAGCGCGACCTCTTGCCGCTCGTCGAAGGCACGACGGTTTCGACCAAATACGGGCCGGTCAAGACCGACCATATCTTGTTCATCGCCTCCGGCGCCTTCCATGTCTCCAAGCCTTCGGATCTTCTGCCGGAATTGCAGGGCCGCCTGCCGATCCGCGTCGAATTGCGTCCGCTGAACAAGGATGATTTCCGCCGGATTCTGACCGAGACGGAAGCAAGCCTCATCCGCCAGTACCGCGCGCTGATGGAGACGGAAAGCCTGAGCCTCGAATTCACCGACGACGCGATCGACGCGCTTGCCGATGTCGCCGTGCATCTGAACTCCTCCGTCGAAAATATCGGCGCACGCCGTCTGCAGACGGTGATGGAGCGGGTCCTCGACGATATTTCCTACAACGCGCCGGATCGCGGCGGGACGGCCGTGACGATCGATGCCGCCTATGTGCGCGAACATGTCGGCGATCTCGCACAGAATACCGATCTCTCGCGCTTCATTCTGTGATATCGGCGCACCGGTCCTTGTCTTTACCGATGTGACGACCGGTTGTGACGAAAACAACTCTCGACAGCGGGCCTTTTACTTTCTAGTGAAGGCCCGTTTTGTTTTCCGCTCCGGCTTTATTCGGCCAAGATTCTGGTCCAGTCAGCCGCATCACAAAACAGGACGATGGAACGGACGGGATAACGGATCGTGCGACGCCTTTTGACAAGCCTTATGATTGCCGTTGCCCTGGTGAATTCGGCGCCTGCCTTCGCAATGCAGACGGTGCCGGCGGGCAATCGTCATGCCGAGCAGCCCGATATTCCGGGCGCTTCCATCCGGCGCACCAAGGGCACCAAGAGCAGCTTCGATCTGAAATACGAAAAGGTTCATGAGCTTCTGGCGACCGATCGCGAGCTGATGGGCAAGATCCGCAAGATTTCCAGCGCGTACGGCATCAATCCCATCCATGTCGTCGGCGCGATCGTCGGCGAACACACCTATAATGTCGATGCCTACGACCGGCTGCAGGCCTATTATGTCAAGGCTGCCTCCTATGCCGGAGAAAGCTTCCGCTTCTCCTATGATGGCGAAAGCGTCGACGAATTCGTGGCGCGGCCGCAATTTTCCGAATGCAAGGGCAAGAGCGATTCCTACACGCTCTGGTCCTGCCGCGAAGATGTCTGGGAAACCGATTTCCGCGGCAAGACGGTGGGTGGTACGAGCTTTCCCAATAACCGTTTCAGCGCGGTCTTCTTCCAGCCCTTTTATGCCGGCCAGACCTTCGGCCTCGGCCAGGTCAATCCGCTGACGGCGCTGATGCTCTCCGATCTCGTGACCCGCGTGTCCGGCTATCCGAAGCTGAACGAGAAGAATGCCGGCGCCGTCTACAGGGCCATCATGGATCCCGATATCTCGCTCGCCTTCGTCGCGGCCTCGATCCGCAGGTCGATCGACGATTACAAGGAGATCGCCGGCATGGATATCTCGGGCAATCCCGGCCTGACGGCGACGCTCTATAATGTCGGCAATTCGCGCCAGCGCGCCGCAGCACTTGCTGCGAAGAACCGCGGCGCCGGTGCAACGGTCTGGCCGGAAGAGAATTATTACGGCTGGCTGATCAACGACAAGCTGGACGAACTCAAGGGCCTGCTCTAGCTTCAAGCTTGCCGGGAAGGCCTAGATCTTCCCCGAAAGGCTTTTACGATGGACATGCGTCCGGACCCCTTCGTACCGCCAGCACCGCTGCCGCGTACCGTGCCGCCGAGCCGGTTGGAAATCATTAGCATCATCCTGCGCAATCCGCTCGAACTCTGGGGCGAGCCGTCCTACACGCTGCCCTGGATCCGCACCAATTTCTTCGGCCAAAGGACGCTGATCGTCAACGATCCCGGCTTGATTAAGCATGTGCTGGTCGACAATGCCAATAATTACCGCATGTCGGATGTGCGCCAGCTCGTCCTGCGTCCGATCCTCCGCGATGGCCTTCTGACCGCCGAAGGTCCTGTCTGGAAAAGATCGCGCAAGGCGGTGGCGCCTATTTTCACACCCCGCCATGCCCAAGGCTTTGCCGGGCAGATGCTGCGCCAGTCCGAAGATTATGCCCGCAAATATGAGAGCGCAGGCGAGGCAGGCGCAATTTTCGATATCAGCACCGATATGACCGAGCTGACCTTCGCGATTCTGGCTGACACATTGTTCTCTGGCGAAATCGTCACATCGAGCGGCCATTTCGCCGACGATGTCAATGAACTCCTGCATCGCATGGGCCGCGTCGATCCGATGGACCTGATGCGCGCTCCGTCCTGGGTTCCACGTGTGACACGCATCGGCGGTCAGAAAGTGCTGGAGAAATTCCGTGCCATCGTGCGCAACACGATGGATATGCGGCTCGCAAAGATGAAAGCGAATCGCAGCACAGCGCCCGAGGATTTCTTGACCCTGCTCCTGGAGCAGGCCGGCCCCGACGGGCTGACCAAAGAAGAGATCGAAGACAATATTCTGACCTTCATCGGCGCGGGGCATGAAACCACCGCCCGGGCATTGGCCTGGACGCTGTATTGCGTATCGAACAGCCCGCATATCCGTGAGGCGATGGAAGCAGAAATCGACGCGGTGCTCGCCACTGGGGCCGAACCTGTGGAATGGCTGGAGATGATGCCGCAGACGCGCGCCGCCTTTGAGGAGGCCTTGCGCCTTTATCCGCCGGCGCCATCGATCAATCGCGCCGCCATATCGGATGATTCCTGGACAAGCGCCAAGGGCGAGCGGGTCGAGCTTGAGGCCGGTGTCACGGTGCTCGTCATGCCCTGGACGCTGCATCGCCACGAACTTCACTGGGACAGGCCGCGCGCCTATATGCCCGAACGCTTCCTGCCGGAAAATCGCGGCTCTATCGGCCGCTTTCAGTTCCTGCCTTTCGGCGCTGGCCCGCGTGTCTGCATCGGCGCAACCTTTGCGCTTCAGGAGGCGGTGATCGCCCTTGCTGTCCTGATGCATCGTTATCGCTTCGATTCCACCGATCAGACCAATCCCTGGCCGGTGCAGAAGCTGACGACGCAGCCGCAGAACGGACTGCCGATGCGGGTGACGCCGCGCATAGTTTCCACCAAGGCATAAATCTTTCGAATTATTGCAGAATTGACTGTGAATGAAAGCCGGGCAAAGTGCCAGCATTCAAAAGTCGTTGCCAGGGAGAATGTCGCATGAGCCGCGTTGATAAGAACGGTCTTGCCATCGAAACCGTCCTTCATGATTTCCTCGTCGAGGAGGTGCTGCCGGGTCTGGCGGTCGATGCGGACAAGTTCATTGCCGATTTTTCGGCGATCATCCACGATCTCGCCCCGAAAAATCGTGCTTTGCTGGCAAAACGCGACGAGCTGCAGGTAAAGATCGACGACTGGTACCGTCGGCACGGCGCGCCGGCCGATATGGACGAATACCAGGCCTTCCTCCGCGAAATCGGCTATCTCCTGCCTGAGGGATCCGACTTCCAGGTTTCGACCGACAATATCGATCCGGAGATCGCCTCCACCGCCGGCCCGCAACTCGTCGTTCCCGTCATGAACGCCCGTTACGCCTTGAACGCCGCCAATGCCCGCTGGGGTTCGCTCTATGATGCGCTCTACGGCACGGACGCCATTCCGGAGAGCGATGGCGCAGAGAAGGGTAAGGGTTACAATCCGAAGCGCGGCGAGAAGGTCATCAGCTGGGTGCGCGATTTCCTCGATACGTCAGCGCCGCTGCAGGACTGCCGCTGGAGGGACGTCGGAAGCTTCGCCGTCAAGGATGGAGCGCTGGTCGTCAGATCGGTCGATGGCGAGCAGGCCATGCTGACAGACGGCAAGCATTTTGCCGGCTATCGCGGAGATCCCGCCGCTCCCACCCATATTCTCCTGAAGAACAACGGCATTCACATCGAAATCGTCATCGATGCGGCGACGACGATCGGAAAAGCCGATCCGGCTGATATTTCCGATGTCTGGCTGGAATCGGCAATTACGACGATCATGGACTGCGAGGATTCGATTGCCGCTGTCGATGCCGAGGACAAGGTCGTCGTCTATCGCAACTGGCTCGGTCTGATGAAGGGCGACCTGCAGGAAGAGGTGGCAAAGGGCGGAACGAGCTTCATCCGCAAGCTCAACCCGGATCTGCAATATGCTGGCCCGGATGGTGCCGCCTTCGAGGTACACCGCCGCTCGCTGATGCTGGTGCGCAATGTCGGCCACCTCATGACCAACCCGGCGATCCTCGACCGCGACGGCAACGAAGTGCCTGAAGGCATCATGGATGCTGCGATCACCGGTCTGATCGCGCTTTATGATATTGGTCCCTCCGGCCGGCGGAAGAATTCCCGCACCGGCTCCATGTATGTGGTCAAGCCGAAGATGCATGGGCCCGAAGAGGTCGCCTTCGCCGTCGAGATCTTCTCGCGGGTCGAAGATGCGCTTGGCCTGGCGCGCAACACCATCAAGATGGGCATCATGGATGAGGAGCGCCGCACGACCGTCAACCTCAAGGAATGCATCCGTGCCGCCCGCGAGCGCGTCGTCTTCATCAATACCGGCTTCCTCGATCGCACCGGCGACGAGATCCACACTTCGATGGAAGCCGGCCCGATGATTCGCAAAGGCGACATGCGCCAGGCGGCCTGGATTTCCGCCTATGAGAACTGGAACGTCGACATCGGCCTCGAATGCGGCCTTTCCGGCCACGCCCAGATCGGCAAGGGCATGTGGGCGATGCCGGATCTGATGGCGGCAATGCTCGAACAGAAGATTGCCCACCCGAAGGCCGGCGCCAACACCGCCTGGGTGCCATCGCCGACGGCCGCAACCCTGCATGCCACCCATTATCACCGGGTCAATGTCGCTCGTGTTCAGCAGGGGCTGAAGGATCGCGCCCGCGCCAAGCTCTCCGATATTCTCTCCGTGCCGGTCACGGTGCGGCCGAACTGGACGCCGGAAGAAATCCAGCGCGAGCTCGACAACAATGCCCAGGGCATCCTCGGCTATGTCGTGCGCTGGGTCGATCAGGGCGTCGGCTGCTCGAAGGTGCCCGACATCAACAATGTCGGCCTGATGGAAGATCGCGCCACGCTGCGCATCTCGGCCCAGCACATGGCGAACTGGCTGCATCACAAGGTCGTCACCGAAGCTCAGATCGTCGAGACGATGAGGCGCATGGCCGCCATCGTCGACCGGCAGAATGCGTCGGACCCCGCCTATCAGCCGATGGCCGGCAATTTCGACGATTCGATCGCCTTCCAGGCTGCCCTCGATCTCGTCCTCAAGGGCAGAGAACAGCCGAACGGCTACACCGAGCCGGTGCTTCACCGCCGCCGCCTCGAGCTCAAGGCGAAGCAGACTGCCTGACGGAGAATACGAAAAGGCCGCCGGAACGATAGTTCGGCGGCCTTTTTTATACCGAATTCGATAATTAGCTTACTGAATGACGACGACTTTGGACGTGCCCTTGCCCGGACGGACGCGGCTGTAGAGATCGATGACGTCCTGGTTCATCAGGCGAATGCAGCCCGAGGATGCGGCGGTGCCGATGGAGGCCCATTCCGGCGTGCCGTGCAGGCGGAAGAGCGTGTCCTTGCCGTCCTCGTTGAAGAGATACATGGCGCGCGCGCCGAGCGGATTGCTGAGACCCGGACCCATGCCATCCTCGACGTATTTGGCGAGATCAGGCCGGCGGACAGCCATTTCCTTCGGCGGGTGCCAGTTCGGCCATTCCTGCTTCCAGGCGACGTAGGCGGTGCCGGCCCATGCGAAGCCCTGCTTGCCGACGCCGATGCCGTAGCGCATCGCCTTACCGTTGGCCAGGATGTAATAGAGGAAGCGCTCGCGCGTGTTGACGATGATCGTTCCTGGACGCTCTGTGGTCTGGTAGCTGACGACCTGGCGGCGGAACTGCGGCTTGACCCTGTCGATCGGGATCGCCGGCAGGGAGTATCCGGCATCCTTCGTCAGGCCGTAGGCGTCATTGAAGATCTGTGCCGTCTGAACCGTCGGGCCTGCGCCCTTGTCGTCGACGGATGCGCTGTCTGAGGTCGTGGAGCAACCGGCCAGAGCGAATGTCGCCAGCAGGCCAAAGACAGGGAATGCATTGCGGATGCGCATGGATGACTCTTGAAGTTTTGGGGCAAGGAGAACGGTCTTTCGACCATCGTTGATTATGGTTTATTTTCGATTAACTTGCGCTTTGCAAGACTACTGCAGCGCGACAAATCCGTCTGCCGCGCAAATTAGAAGCGCATGGTTTTTTTGCAACAACACGCCAGTCCCCGCGGTGGTTATCCATGACGATTTTGAGTGTTTACAATAACAATCCGTTAATCGATGGCCGGCAATCGGACAGGGCCATGATGGTGCGGCGCGGAACGCAGATATTGCTGCATGAAATGCGCCACGCCGTGCTGCCCGAACTGCCGCTGGCCAGCGGTCGCCGCGCCGATCTGATCACTCTTTCTGAAAAGGGCGAGGTCTGGATCATCGAAATCAAGACCTCGATCGAAGATTTCAGGGTGGATCGCAAATGGCCGGAATACAGGCTGCATTGCGACCGCCTGTTCTTCGCGACTCACCAGGATGTGCCGTTGGAGATCTTTCCCGAGGAATGCGGACTGTTCCTGTCGGATGGTTATGGCGCCCATATGATTCGCGAGGCGCCGGAACACCGCATGGCGCCGGCCACGCGCAAATCCGTCACGCTCAACTTCTCGCGTGCCGCCGCGCAAAGGCTGATGATGGCCGAATGGGCGAACGGAAAACCGTTCACCGTGGATGATATTTAATGGGCGCGACGTGCGCGTCTATTTCGGCGCGCGTTTGGCAAGGATACGCTGCAGCGTCCGCCGGTGCATGTTGAGCCGGCGCGCCGTTTCGGAAACATTGCGCTCGCACATTTCATAGACCCGCTGGATGTGCTCCCAGCGCACCCGGTCGGCCGACATTGGATTTTCGGGAAGCTCGGCCTTTTCACCCGGCCGCTGCGTCAGCGCCGAAAACACGTCGTCGGCATCCGCAGGCTTTGCAAGATAATCGACGGCGCCGAGTTTCACGGCCGTGACCGCCGTTGCGATATTGCCATAGCCGGTCAGCACGATGATCCTGGTGTCGTCGCGCCGCTGGCGGATCGCCTCGATGACGTCGAGCCCATTGCCGTCGCCGAGCCGAAGGTCGACCACCGCATATTTTGGCGGCCGGCCTTTCGATTTCGCAACGCCCTCCGCCACTGATTCGGCCGTCTCCACCTGGAAGCCGCGTGTCTCCATCGCCCGTGCCAGGCGGCGCAGAAACGGCCCGTCGTCATCGACGATCAGCAGGCTGGCGTCGGGACCGATATGGTCCTCATCCGACGCGGCGAAATTGTCATGATTCTGTTCTGTCATCGTCCCGGTCCCGACGGTTGAACGCCCGATCTGCGTCAACCGCTTATATCCTGTTTATGCCGACCAAGTCATTTTGTCGAATTTGCGTCGATCAGCATGCGCGGCCATTCGATCCGGATACGCGCGCCCGCACTTTCCGGATCGCGGTTCTCGAAAATCAGCGATGCGCCGGAGCGCTCCAGCAGCGTCTTGGCGATGAAAAGCCCGAGCCCGAGGCCACCCGCCGTATCCTCTTTCTGCCGCTTCGTCACATAGGGTTCGCCGATCCGCGTCAGAATATCGGGCGCATAACCGTTGCCGTCGTCCTCGATGACGATCAGCACTTTGTCGTGATCGTGCTCGACGGTAACGGTCACTTTCTCCCGCGCATAATCGACGGCATTTTCGATCAGATTGCCGAGCCCATACATGATGCCGGCATTGCGGTCGGTGACCGGCTCGCCCTTGCGCGGGCTCTTTTCGATAAGCTCCAATCTGATGCCGAATTCCCGGTGCGGCGCGACGATCTCCTCGATCATCGAGGAAAGCGGCAGCCGGCGCATATGCGCCTCGCCTTCGGAGGAAAGCGTCGTCAGCCGCCGCAGGATGTCGCGGCAGCGTTCGCTCTGGCTGCGCAGCAGCATGACGTCCTCGCGGAAACGATCGTCATCCTTGAGTTCCCGCTCCATTTCCTTGGCAACGACGCTGATCGTCGCCAGCGGCGTGCCGAGTTCATGGGCGGCCGCGGCGGCCAGCCCATCGAGTTGCGAAAGGTGCTTTTCCCGCTGCAGCACCAGTTCGGTCGCAGCCAGCGCATCGGCGAGCTGGCTTGCTTCCATCGAGACCCGATAGGCATAGAAAGCGGCGAATGCCATGGTCGAGGCGATCGAGCACCAGACACCGAACTGCATGACGGTGTGCACGTTGATCTCGGCCCCGTCGAACCAGGGCAGCGGAAAGGGCGAAAAGGCAAGCACCGTAATGCAGACCATCGCAACGCCGATCAGCGCGGTGCTGTAGCGAATCGGCTGCGAGGCAAAGGAGATGATGACCGGCACGCAGACGAGCGCTGCGAAGGGATTGGCAAGGCCGCCGGTGATGAAGAGCAGCGCGCAGAGCTGCAAAAGGTCGAAGCCGAGCAGCGCAAAGGCGGCCGGCGGTTCCAGCCGATGCGTCGGCGGATAGCGGATCGTCAGGTAGAAATTCACCCAGGCCAGGGCGGCGATCAACGAAGAGCTGGCAATCAGCGGCAGGGGAAATTTCAGCCAGAAGGCAACGATGAAAACCGTCAGCGCCTGTCCGCCGACGGCAAGCCAGCGCAGCCGCACCAGTGTCTGCAGGCGCAGCCTGCGGCTACTATGCCGGTCCTCCAGCGTATAGCCTTCCGTCTTGTCGATCATGTCAGGCTTATCGATCATGCCGACGGCTCCTTGAGTGGCCCTCATGTACCACGCGGTTTTGCCCGTGTCGTCGGCAACGCATCCTCCGGCCGCTCCGGCCAGGGATGCCGGGGATAGCGCCCGCGCATATCGGCGCGCACATCCTTCCACGATCCGGCCCAGAAGCCCGGCAGGTCGCGTGTCGTCTGGATCGGCCGGTGTGCTGGCGAGGTGAGCTCGAGCAGCAGCGGCAGGCGGCCACCGGCAATGGCTGGATGCTGCTTCAGTCCAAACAGCTCCTGCACGCGGATCATCAGCACCGGCTCCTCGCCCTCATATTGGATCGGATGCCTTTGGCCGGTCGGCGCTTCGAAATGAGTCGGCGCAAGCCGGCTAAGGTCGCGTTGCAATTCGTGCGGCACCAGCGACATCAGTCCGTTCGAAAGCCCGGCTGCGGAAATCTCGGAAAGGCCGCGGGCTTCCGTCTGAAAGGGTGCGAACCAGTCGTCCAGCCGGGAAAGCAGGGCACTATCGCTGACATCGGGCCAGGGCTCACCGATCGTCCTGTGGAGAAAGCCGATCCGCTCGCGAAGCTGAATGGCCTCCTTCGAGAAGGCAAGCTGATCGAGCCCCAACTCGCGTACCCCTTCCACTAGCGCCTGGGTGACTGCTGCCCCGGAAGGGCGCGGCAAGGGCGTCTCTTCGAAGACGATCGCGCCGAGCCGGGTTGCCCGCCGCGCCCGGATTTGCCGGCTCTGGCGGTCGAAGAATATCTGGTCGCCGGTTTTGATCTCACCGGGCAGTTCGGCTTCGATGTCGCCGCGTGTCACCTCGGCTGCCGCCAGAACCCGCGCCTGCGCCGCCCGTCCGGTCAGGTCGGCGATCACCAGCATCTGGCTGCCGGCCAGCCTCTCGGTTTCCGGCAGCTCTGCTCCGCGCCCGTTCGCCATCACGAATCGGCCGCGCCCGCCGCGCTGAAGTGCGATTCGATCCGGGAACGCATGCAGCAGCAGCTGACCTGCAAGCGCCGGCGCTGTTGAGGCAACCCTGTCGAGGCCGCTCGCCAGCCGCCCCGCCAGCCGCCGCGAGGCCTCCGCTCTTTCGCCCCGCTCGGCCTTGAAGCGTCGCAGCCGCTCCTCGATATCGACACTCGTTCCGCCAAGCCCCTGTTCGGTGAGCAGCACGGCGATCATCGCCGCATCGCGTGCATATCCCGCTTCTCCCGCCGAGACGACCATGGCGGCAAGCCGCGGCGGCAAAGCCAGATCGCGCATCACCTTGCCGCGCGCTGTCAGCGCTCCGTCCTTGTCGAGCGCGCCAAGCTGGCCAAGCAGCACCCGCGCTTCCCTCAGCGTCGTTTCCGGCGGCTGATCGACAAAGGCAAGGGATGCCGGATCTTGAACGCCCCAATGCGCGAGATCGAGCACCAGCCCCGAGAGATCGCTGGAAAGGATCTGCGGCGGGGTGAAGGCCGGCAGCGCCGCCGTCTGTCCCTGGTGCCACAGTCTGACGGCGATGCCCGGTTCCGTTCGTCCGGCACGGCCGGCCCGCTGATCGGCGGAAGCCCGCGACACGCGCACCGTCTCCAGCCGCGTGATCCCGGTCGACGCCTCGAACACCGGCAGGCGCTGCAGCCCGCTGTCGATCACGATCCTGACACCGTCGATGGTGATCGATGTTTCGGCGATCGATGTCGCAAGCACGATCTTGCGCGTCCCCTGGGATGCCGGCCGGATCGCCGCATCCTGCTCCTTCTGGCTGAGATTGCCGTAAAGGGGCGCAATCAGCGTTTCGGCTCCGAATCGCGCCTGCAGTCGTTCGACGGTCCGGGTGATTTCCGCCTGGCCGGGCAGGAAGGCGAGGATCGAGCCGGCCTCATTGGCATGGGCATCGAGTATCGCCCGCGTCACCGCATCCTCGATACGCTCGCCGCCCGGCCGATCCTGGTAACGGATATCGATCGGAAAGCTGCGCCCCAGGCTTTCGATAACAGGTGGATGGTCGAGCAAGCCGGCCACGCGTTCGACGTCGAGGGTTGCCGACATCACGAGGATGCGCAGATCCTCGCGCAGCGCCGACTGGACGTCGAGCGCCAGAGCCAGCCCGAAGTCTGCGTCCAACGAACGCTCGTGGAATTCGTCGAAGATCACGACCGAGACGCCGTTCAGTTCCGGATCGTCGAGGATCATCCGGGCGAAAACCCCTTCGGTCACCACCTCGATCCGTGTCGCTGCCGATATCCTGTTGTCGAGGCGCATGCGGTAGCCGACCGTCTCGCCGACCTGTTCGCCGATGAGCGATGCCATCCGGCTTGCCGCTGCTCGCGCCGCCAGCCGCCGTGGCTCCAGCAGGATGATCTTGCCGTCGCCGCGCCAGGTCTTGTCGAGCAGGTAAAGCGGTACCAGCGTCGTCTTGCCGGCACCGGGCGGGGCGGAAAGAACGGCGCGTTTTTGCTTTTCCAGCGCGGTAGCGACGGCCGGCAGGACATGTGAAACCGGAAGCTCCGGCAAGGATGCACTGATTGTCACTTTTGGCCCGTCACTGTCTCATAGGCAAGGATGGCGCCGGCGAGATCCTCCAACGCCGCACCCACCGACTTGAACAGCGTGATTTCTGCGTCATGGCTTCGTCCGCCATGGGCGCCGCTGACGAGTTCCGCAAGCTCAGCCCTGATGTCGCCTTCCTTCAGCACGCCGCTTTTCAGCGGCTGGACGATGTCGCCTGCCTCGGCGATGGCGCCGGCGCGGGTGTCGACATAAACGGAGGCACGGCGGATGGCCTCGTCGTCGCTTTCGCGCATGCTCGGCTTGAAAGCGCCGACGAGATCGAGATGCGCGCCGGGCTTCAGCCATCCGCCTGATATCAGCGGCGTGCTGGAAAGCGTGGCGCAGGAAATGATATCGGCCGTCCGCGCTGCGGCTTCAGCATCCGCGACCGCCTCGGCATTCAGTCCGAGCGCCCGGGCTTCGGCTGCGATCTTTTCCGCCGCTTGCCCGTTACGGCCCCAGACCCGGTACCTCTTGATCGGCCGGGTCGTGCCATGGGCAAGCATCAGGTTGAGCGACAGCCGCCCGGTTCCGCAGACGAGCAGCTCTTCCGCGTCGGCACGGGCGAGATATCGGGCCGCCAGCGCCGATGCTGCCGCCGTCCGCCGCGCCGTCAACTCGCCGCCGTCGATTGCGACAAGCATTTCCCCGGTAGCGCCGGAGGAAAGAAGATAGGTTCCGAAGATCGCCGGCAGGCTCCGCCGCACATTGCCTGGAAAGACCGAGACAGTCTTCACCCCGGCATAGCGTCCAGGAACCCAGGCCGGCATCAGGAGCAGTGTGGCGCTCTCCTCACCCGGTACCTCCATCTCATGGTGATGGCGCACCGGCATCACGCATTCGCTCTGGAACATGCGGGCGATCGCCTCGATCAGTTCCGGCCAGGGCAGGGCCGCGCGCGTTTGTTCTTCATCAAGGACAAGCATTCTTCACTCCGCCGCATCGTTCTTCATCGCCAAACTAGCGAGTGAGGCGCGGCATAGGCAAGCACCCTGGAATTCCGCGTCAGGCGCCCCATATAAGGCTCATCTCCCTCGCCGAAGCCTATCCTTCAGGATTCGGCAAAAACGAATCTCAAAAACCGTCCGATTGGGTGGTGGATTTGCTCGTTTTTGGAGGCAGGCGATAAAAGCCCTTCATTTTCAACCTGTTACAAAAATGTCAAAAAACTTTGGTTGGGTGTGTTGACTGTTTATGAGGGTTAGTTCTATAAGCCCACTCACTGAACGAGGGCGGCGGCGCTGCTGGCGACGAAGTCTTTCGTTCTAAAGAAACTCAAGCGGATTGGCGATTGCTGGTTTGTGTTCTGGGCGCGAGTTTGGA